>JAXCHI010000007.1:0-20692 GCA_033977065.1 Candidatus Algichlamydia australiensis | reverse complement strand
ACATATCGTCAGCAACTAAAAGAGGTAGGGTTTAGTTACGATTGGAGTCGTGAACTCAAGACAAGTGACCCAAAATATTACAAATGGACGCAATGGATTTTCACAAAATTATTTGAAAAGGGTCTTGCATACGAGGCTGACGTTCTCGTTAACTACTGTCCTGAGCTACGAACTGTTTTAGCAAATGAAGAGGTGGAAGATGGGAAGTCTAAAGAGGGAGGTTTTCCAATTGAGAGACGTCCTCTTCGGCAGTGGGTATTAAAAATTACTGAGTATGCAGAGGCGCTTTTAAATGATTTAGAAGAACTCGATTGGCCTGAGTATCTTAAGCGAATCCAGCGCAACTGGATTGGCAAGAGTGTAGGTGCCAAGATTACCTTTAAATCAGGTTCTCATGAAATCCCTGTTTACACAACATCTCCTCATACAATTTATGGTGTAACTTACCTTGTTTTATCTCCCGAGCACCCTCTTGTAGAGAAGTTAACAACGGGTGAGCAGAAAGAAGCCATTTTAGCCTTTCAAAAGGAGATTGCATCAAAAAGTGATTTGGAACGTACAGAACTTTCTAAAGAGAAATGTGGAGTTTTTACTGGTGCGTATGCAACAACTCCTCTTTCAGGAAAGAAAATTCCGATTTGGATCTCTGATTATGTACTCATGGGATATGGAACAGGCGCTGTAATGGCCGTGCCTTCACATGATCAGCGTGACTATGAATTCTCGAAGAAGTTTGGTCTTCCTCTTGCAACAGTTGTAAATCCAGGTGATGAAAGGAACCCAGAGGATCCTCAAGATTTTTGCAGCTCTTTTTGTGGGCACATGGTCAATTCATTCGAACTCGATGGTTTGGACTATCAAGCTGCGATTACCAAAAGCATTGAGCTAATGGAAAAAGAGGGGAGTGGAGAAAAGTTTACAAATTATCGCTTACGCGACTGGCTCTTTTCCCGGCAGCGGTATTGGGGCGAGCCTATTCCTATTGTTCATTTAGAAGATGGGAGTATGCGCCCACTAGAACTTGATGAGCTTCCGCTCAGCCCTCCTGATATTGCCGACTATAAACCTGCAGAAGATGGGCAGAGTCCTCTAGCAAAAGTAAAAGAGTGGATTGAGATCACAGATCCCAAAACAGGAAAGCGTGCTTTGCGGGAGACGAATACAATGCCACAGTGGGCAGGATCGTGTTGGTACTATCTGCGTTTTTGCGATCCTCACAATGATAAACTCATCTTTAACCCAGACGCCGAAAAGTATTGGATGCCCGTTGATATGTATGTGGGTGGAGTAGAGCACGCGGTATTGCATTTACTCTATGCCCGTTTTTGGCACAAAGTTCTTTATGACTTAAAAATTGTCTCCACAAAAGAGCCGTTTCAAACAATGCGCAACCAAGGGCTTGTAACGGCAATGGCTTATAAAGTCCCAGGTGGGAATTATGTAGACCCCAACGTAGTAGAGAAGCGAGGTAATGAGTTTTTCTTTGAGGGGAAAAAGCTCGAAGAGCACCATGAGAAGATGTCAAAGTCTAAACTCAATGGTGTGACTCCTGACGAAGTAATTGAAGAGTTTGGAGCAGATGCTTTGCGCCTGTATGAGATGTTCATGGCACCGTTTGATAAAGAGAAATTTTGGAGCACGGATAGCGTTAATGGTTGTAAGCGATTTTTAAACCGTTTCTACGATATGGTTTTTTCTGAAAAAGTGTCTGACGAACCGATTGAAGCGGCATTAAAGCTATCTCATCGTCTTGTGAAAGGAGTGCAAGAGGATATTGAAAAAATGTTCTTTAACTGCGCTGTTGCCAAAATGATGGAGTTTATCAACGCCTTTACAAAACTGCCAAGTTATCCTAAAACGGCTTTAAAAATGGCCGTGCAGGTGCTCTACCCCTTTGCGCCACATATTGCAGAAGAGTTCTGGGAACATCTCGGAGAAAAAGAGAGCATTACATTTGCCCCTTTCCCAAAAGTTGAAGAGAAATATTTGGTTGATGACTCGACCACCTACGTCTTTCAAGTAAATGGAAAAGTGCGATCGCGCACAGAAAAGCCAAAAGGCCTCTCTAAAGAGCAGATTGTTGCAATTGCTAAAGAGGATCCGCAGGTTAAAAAACATCTTTTAGGAAATATAATTAAAGAAGTTTTCGTTCCTGATAAACTTTTGAATTTTGTGGTCAAATGATCCGCAAAATATATAACTCGATCTCTCCTCTGCTCTTGTTGTTTAAGTGGAGGAAAATTGATTCAGAGCGCTTTCAGATCCCTAAATTTGAGAGAAAAAAAAATAAAAACCTTTTCTGGATTCATGCAGTTTCTGTTGGAGAGACAAAGGCTGCAACCCCCTTTGCCATTGCTTTAAAAAAACGCGATCCAAAAGCACAAATCGTCATTTCATGCGGAACAAAAACAGGTCTTGCGGAGGCAAAAAAAAGTCTGCCTGAGCTAGATGCCCACTTTCGTTTGCCTTTAGATGCTACTTGGTTAATGAAGCCACTTGTAAAGCTCTTTAACCCCAACCATTTTTTTTTAGTCGAAACAGACCTCTGGCCCAACCTTCTCTATTTTTTAAAGAAGAATGGAACGACTTGCTCTCTTATTAATGCAAAAATGTCGGATAAGTCGTACCGTCGCTACAAACTTTTTCCCATTTTTGCAAGATCACAAATGGGATATTTTGATCACATCTGCCTGCAGTCAGAGAGCTATAGAAAGTGCTTTGCGCCCTATTTTTCGGGAGAGCTTTTAGTAACAGGAAATTTAAAATGGGATGCCCTTGCCATTAAAACTTTTCCAAAAGAAAAGGAGTTTACTATTACTCTCGGTTCAACACATCCAGGTGAAGAGAGACTCTTACTGGAAGCCCTTAAAGATTTTCCTGCAAAAATTTATGTTGTTCCCCGCCATCCTCAAAGATTTTCTGAGGTTCGAAAACTTGTGAAAAATTATCCTAAAGCTCTCTTAGTTGATCAAATGGGAGTGCTTTGTGACTATTACGCCAAAAGCCAGATAGCAATTGTGGGGGGGAGTTTTCTTCCTGGAATTGGAGGGCATAATATTTTTGAACCGCTTGCCTACGGTACTCCTGTAATTTTTGGTCCGCATATGTCGGGACAAGAAGAGATGGCGCGGCTTGCAAAAAAGAGTGGAGCAGGGAGGCAGTGTGAGGCAGAAGAGCTTGTTATGGAGATAAAAAAATTAGAAGGAAAAGGGGAGGCTGGACAGACTCTTTTACGCTCTTTGCAGGGCCCAACAAAAAAAACCTTATCACTTGTTCGAAAATAACTGATTCTGATAGACTTCTAAACATACCGCGGGATGGAGCAGCGGTTAGCTCGTCGGGCTCATAACCCGAAGGTCAGAGGTTCGAATCCTCTTCCCGCTATTTTTTTTCTACGGCGGCATAGCTCAGCTGGTAGAGCAGTGGAATCATAATCCATTGGTCGTTGGTTCGAGTCCGACTGCCGCTAATTTTCCTACACATTTTCCAAAAAAACCTTTATTAGTAAATCAAAACGAGGTTTTTATGAGTTTTCGACGTATTTTAGGAATAATTATTTTAGTTTCTGGTCTTGGTTCTATCGGAACTTCTCTTTATATCAAAAAAGAGGTAGCCAAAGGAAAGGAGCAGATCGCCAGTGGTCAAAAAAAAGTAGACCAAACAAAGGCATTATTTGGCATGTCCTCTGCTACAGAGCCTGTTGGTGATGTAGTAACCGCATCGGGACAGAGCCAGATAAATCAAGGACGTCGCGACGTAGCTTACTATGAGAAGCTAGCAGATTGGTTGATGACAGGTGGGATCATAGGGGTAATTTTCGGCGGTTTACTCCTCTTTTTTCCTTCTAGAAAAAGTTGATAATCAACATGTTGTGAAATATGCGACCCAAATTGCCAAAAATAAGACTTTTTAGCGACATGTTGGGTCGCAATTTTATTCTCTAAAATGGGCTTTAGGAAACGACCTCCAATAATCAACCAAAATAATTCAAAAACTCGACGCTATCTAATTCACATACAGTCTCTTATATTCGTCCATGCACCTATCTTGCACGTAAGCGATTTTTGAAAAAATTGAAAAATTGTTTGGGATTAGGGCGAAGCTGACCTCCGCCATCCATGGGGATGCGATAGAGGAGTGAATTCCAAGAAAAATTGGTGCCACCGCCTAATCGCATGCAGTAAGGATAGTGTTTTTTTGCAATGCGTTGCACTTTCCGATCCATTTTTCCAAATGGGTAGATCAAGGTATTGGGATTTCTAAGAAGTTTTGCGGAAAGAGTGAGTTCTTCTTCTATTTTTTCATTTGAGAGCTTTGTTAGATCGGGATGCGTATGAGTATGAGAGGCGAGTTGTACATGGCCCGACTTCTCCATTTCATAGAGCTCTTCAGCAGTACAAAAGTGATTTTTTGAGCAAAAAGGATCTTGAAAATCCAGGCGCTCTTCCCACGAAACTTCACTTTTTTCTAAGATATAGGCAGTTGGAACTGCAAGTAACGCGCGCAGGTTCAACTCTTTTAAAAGGGGGTAGACAAAGTAGTAAAAATCACACGTTGCATCATCAAATGTTAGGCAAATATTGCAGCCACGCTGTAGCTTTTCTCCGGGTAGCACATGAGGATAGCGTTTGAGGTGGTAAAGAGTCCTTTTTAAGATTGAAAGCTCTGTTGCCCACTTGCCTCTGCCAACGCGGTGAAAAACAGGAATCAAGAGCATTGGTGCTCCGCAAGCTTCAAGTATTTGTAGTAAGCAGTCTGTCCATTGTAGGCAGAAATAATGTACCCCTGTTTTCCATCTAAAAATCCGCGCTTAATAATGTAACTTTTGAAAAAAGCCCAAGCGCCATGCTTTAAAGCTTTAAAAAGAGAGCTCTTTTTTCCTGCATTTTGTTTGGCAAAAAGCTCTGAGTAGCGCTGCATCTTTGTCAAAAAGTCCGTGGTATTTTGGTATGAGTAGTGGTGGATAGGATAGGATAACTTTCTCACGGGTAGACCGCTAGTTTGAATTTTTTCATGTAAATGAACATTTGAAAAAGCAGTTTTTTGGCGGTTATAGAGCCTTACATGGCGATCGGGATACCAGCCACACCCTTTAATCCACTTTCCTTGAAAAAAATTTTTAAAGGGGAAGGAGTAAACAAATGAAGATTCAAACTCAGGCTGTGAAAATTCCTTAGAGAGCTCCTCATCGCTATCAAGAGAGAGGATCCAGTCATTTTTCGCTTCTTTCGCTACTTCATTTCTCAGAGCCCCGAAATTTGTAAGAGATCGCCTAATAATTCGCACATTGGAAAACCTTTTTGCAATTTCTACTGTTGCGTCAGTAGAGCCTGTATCACAGAGTAGCACTTCATCAAAAGATGCTACAGAAGCGAGCGCTTTTGCAATGGTTTTTTCATTATCTTTTGCTAGAATGACAACACTTATTTTTTCCATGATTCTATCATAATTTAAGTCGGTACCCAGTCTTTTCAGAGGGAGAAGGGGGTGGCAACATGAGTTATTGTACTAAAAGAGAAATTCTCTGTAACTGATAGAAGGAGTATTCTGTTTGGAAATTTTTTTGAGTTCAGGTAAAATCTTGATTAATAGTTAAAAAACTCAAGTTGCTACCCAGTTTCTCCTACGGAGAGAGGGATTTTTGATGAGATGTTTTGTTTCAAATTAAAGGAATGTTTGTTGAATATTTCTGAAATTTTAAACGAAACAGGTCGCAAAAAGGATTTCTCCAGAGGGGGGAAGAGGGTAGGAACTTGAGTTTAAAAATTTCTCAATGAAAAAGATTTACGACCCGGTTCACGGATTTATTCACCTTGAGCAGGATGAGCTGCGACTGATCGATTCGTTGCCGTTTCAGCGGCTCCACTATATCCACCAGTTAGGTTGCGCACTTTTTGTCTATCCGGGTGCCACGCATAAGCGCTTTGAACATAGCTTGGGAACAATGGAGGTTGCGACTCGCTCCTTTGACCAGTTAGCAAATTCTCTAGGGAAAGAGGAGACTCAACTAAAGTATTTGCGCAAAGTTGTTCGTTTTGCCGCCCTTTGCCACGATTTGGGACACTTGCCTTTTTCTCATGTAGCAGAGAAAGCTCTTTTGGGCGATAGCTCTCACGAGGCTTGGACGGCAAAATTAATTGAGAGTGAAATGCTAGGTGAGTGTTTTGCTAATGCTGAGATCGACCCCAAAGATGTGGTGAAAGCAGCTGTGGGTCCCAAATATTGTAAAGAGCACTACTCAGATTTAGATCTTCTGATCACTGAAATCATCACAGGTGATTTTTTCGGAGCAGATAGAATCGACTATCTTCTGCGCGACGCAAAATCTTCAGGTCTGCCTTATGGCCTTTTTGATTATGAGCAAATTATCGAAATGCTTCGGATTACATCAGATGGAAGAATCGGCATGGAGCTTGCTGGGATCGAGGCGTGTGAAAGCCTGCTTTTAGCGCGCTACTTTATGCATAAAAGAATTTATCAATACCCATCTGTAAAAGCGTATGGCTATCATATGGCAGAATTTATGCGTGCTCACTTACTTAAAGTACCTGACGAGCCAGAAGAGTATGTGAATCTGCACGATATGGGGATCATTACCCTCATTTGGAAAGAGCGAGACCATCCTCATGCAGCGCCATTTATTGATCGAAGCAAGCGTTTTTTAGCTATTCCTTCTAATCTAGCACGAGCCGAAAAACCTCAGGTCATGGATTTTCCTGTGGTAAGAGGAGGAGAGGTCATTGGAGTGGGCTCTGATTTTTCTAATGCTATTGCTCCTCTTTCTAGCTACAGTTGGACCTATTTACCAAGGGAAGATCTGAATAACTGCTCTGCCGATAGCACGAGCCAAAGGTTCTAAAAAAAGTTATTTAGATAGAGTCGTCAAAAGCATACAACCATCTTACTAGTCCTTCCAAAGGGAATCTCAAAAAAGTTTAGATCCTGTATAATGGGTCTGTGTTTGCTAAAATAAAAAATGAATTATTAGGCTATTCAGTTAAAGAGCGACTTTTCGTTCTTTTCGCAATGCTCTGTGGGTTCTTTATCACAGCAGAGTATGCTGTCGTAAAACCTATTTCACACTCTCTTTTTATCGCTACCTATGGAGCTAAGCTCTTCCCACTTGTCTGGTTGATTGCTATTCCTGTTAATTTTTTTGTTGTCTCTTTATACAATCGTTTTGTATTTAAGCTGGGCTGCTTTCGCACACTTCTTTTCTCAACAATTTTTTCAATCTTTGTATTTTCTTTTTCAGCTTTATTTTTAGCTAAAATTGTATGGCTGCCCTTTCTCCTCTACATTTTTAAAGATATTTATATAATGCTGCTCTTTCAGCAACTCTGGTCTGTTATTCACGCTACTTTTCCTCAAAATCGTGCAAAATATCTCTATGGCATTTTCTTTGGAGTAGGAGGAATTGGTGCTGCTTTAGCAAGCCTTATTCCCGGATTTTTATCTGTGCGTTACGGTTCGGAAAAACTTCTTTTCATTGCTCCAGCTTTTGCTGTTCTGCTCACAATTTGTTATGGCATTGCTTTACGAATGCGTGGTAATTTCACACCTTCAGACCATAAAGATAGCGGTGGGGGATTGGGGTTAATAAAACGCTCTAAAACGCTACAAGTGATTTTGATTTTAGTTGTCTGTATGCAAGTAAGTGCCACGCTTTTAGAGTTTCAATTTCATCAAAATCTTCAGTTGCAAATTCCTCTTCAAGATCTTCGAACAGCCTATCTTGGTAAGCTCTTTAGCGTTGTACACACCATTAACACTTTTTTACAATTTGCTGGAAGTTACCTCGTTGTGCACTTTATCGGACTGCGACGCGCTCATCTTATGATCCCTACCATTTTAGGACTTGGTTCAATAAGCTACCTCTTTAGTCCCAATTTTGCTCTTCTTTCATACAACTACGGAATGATCAAGTCATTTGATTATTCGCTCTTCACAATTTTAAAAGAGATGCTTTACGTGCCGCTGAAAGTGGAAGAAAAATTTAAAGCGAAAGCCTTCATCGATGTTTTTGCCTACCGCAGTAGCAAAGCCTTTGCCTCATTCATTCTTCTACTCGTTCCATCAGGAATGATCCTCTCTTGCTCACTAGTAGGAATCTTTTTATTCTGGCTTCTTGTAATTAGCCGAGGCTTGACAAGCAGAAAATCCGCTACTACTATGAGTGAATATGTACAATGAAACAGATTTAGAGCCGCAATCGATTTTATACCACCCGCTTTACAACAAGGGGACAGGATTTACAGCAGAAGAGCGCCGTGAACTCGGTTTAGAGGGACTCTTACCTCCCCATATTTCAACGATCGAGGAGCAACTCGCACGCCGTTATGAAAATTTTTGCCAAAAGCGCAGTATGCTTGGTAAATACCGCTACCTCTCAGCCTTGCAAGATCGTAACGAAACGCTCTACTACCGCTTTGTATACGAACATATTGAAGAGTGTCTCCCTCTTATCTATACACCAACAGTTGGAGAGGCCTCTGTTCATCACAGCTACATCTACTCACAAAATCGTGGCGTCTACTTCTCCTACCAACTTCGTGATCGCATGGAGGAGATGGTAGAAAGAATCCCGCGCGATCAAGTTGACGTAATCGTTGTTACAGATGGTGAGAGGATTCTCGGCCTTGGTGATCTTGGTGTTGGGGGAATGACCATTCCCGTTGGAAAACTTGCCCTTTACACCCTTTTTGGAGGAATTCATCCAGGGCGCACCTTACCTGTACTGCTTGATGTTGGAACAAACAATCCCGCACTTATTGACGACCCTCTCTATTTAGGTTGCCGCCACGAGCGGATTCGCGGAAAAGAGTATGATGAGTTTATCGATCGCTTTGTCAAAGCAATTAAAAAACGTTTTCCAAAAGTTCTCTTGCAGTGGGAGGATTTTGCAAATCCCAATGCCTTCCCGCTACTTGAGCGTTACCAAGAGCAAATTTGCTCTTTTAACGACGATATTCAAGGAACAGCTTCTGTTGCTTTAGCAGCCATCTTTGCTGCAGTGCGCAAAAAAGGAGAAAAAATTACACAGCAGCGTATTGCTATTTTAGGCGGGGGAAGCGCTGGAATGGGAATTGCGCATCTACTCTACCAGGTGCTTATTCGCGAAGGCTTAAGCGAAAAAGAGGCCCGTGAAAAATTTTATATTCTCGACATTCAAGGTCTTGTCCACACAAAGATCGCAAAGGCGAGCCCTGCGCAAAAAGAGTTCGCACAAGACGCACAAAAAATTGCAGAGTGGAAAGTTGAAAATCCCGACAATATTACCCTCACAGATGTAGCTAAACACGCTCACCCCACCATTCTTATAGGTGTTTCAACACAACCGGGTGCTTTTACAGAAGAAGCTGTGCGGGAAATGTACAAACACTGCAATAGCCCTGCTATTTTTCCTCTTTCAAATCCCACAGCAAAAGCAGAAGCTCAACCAGAAGATCTCTTAAAATGGACCGAAGGGAACGCAATTGTTGCTACAGGCAGTCCATTTCCACCCGTTACGTATCAAGAGACAACCTACCAAATCGGACAGTGCAACAACGTTTATATCTTTCCTGGTGTTGGCCTCGGAGTGATTGCAGCTAAGTCTAAAAAAGTTACGATTGAAATGTTTGTTGCAGCAGCAAAAATGATCAGTGAAGAGTCACCTATGTTGCAAGATCCAACAAAAAATCTCTTCCCTAACTTCAGTGACCTGCGCTCTATCTCACGCAAAATTGCTATCGAGGTAGCTAAGATTGCCAAAAAGCAGGGACATGCTACAGCTGAACTTCCTGACATAGAAAAAGCTGTAGAAGAAAACATTTGGTTCCCCAAATACGTCCCACTACATAGAAAAAAATAATTCTTTGCATTAAAAAACCACTTTGTTAAGATCTCATCAAGAATGGGAAATCTTAATAAGAAAGCGTCATGCATTGCAAAGCTGACCGACGAAAAAAGAAACTTTGAAAACCGCAGACCATCTCAAAAGAGAAGGCACTTTTTCTTGCATCTTCCAGGCAAGTTATTTAAGCGCTTTTTCAATCAAAAAAAAGATGGGCACATCACAACCTCCTCCAAAGAAGTGGAAAAAAAAGACAAACGAGCCGTTAAGCTTTGGGAGAATCAGGATTATCCTTTATGGGAGCTTAAAGCAATAGCTAAAGAGGGGAGCATCAACCACTATAATGTGACCCACTTTGAGCCCCTTTCAAAAGTAGAAGAGCAGTCAAAATGCATAGGAGGCTTTCACCACGTGTCGAGCACACATAAATATGTCCTTCTTCCTGAAAAACCACAAAAAGAAGAGCTCCCGCCACAACCCTGGCATCCTGACCGCTCAACGGACTGCCGGACCCGTGTCTCCCGCCTCTAGGTACAGTTGTAAAAAAAGCTACCTGGGTATAACATGGTCTCTATTATGCGCAAAATAAACTTGAATCACTCACCAATCGAGACTAAAATAGTCGATCGCATTTCCCCTGTGCCTAGGGAAAACCTTTGGACCAAAGTAGAAACTATTGTAAATTTTGTTTTTCAAAATAAAAAATACTTTATTGGTGCAATCACTCTAGCTAGTATAAGCATTATTCTTCTTAAGCTGAGAAAAAAAACAACTTTACAGTCACCAAGCACTCTCTTTGATGCATTGGACGTAACTCCTCCCCAAGAAAAAAAGAAAAATTCTTCTGCCTATTTAGATTTAGAGACTGGAAATCATCTTTCTAGCGCATCATTCTCAGTTAAAACAAAAAAATTCTACGAAGAAAATAAACAATTTTATGATGAGCACTTCGAGGAGTTTTTAAAAGTTCAAGACGCTTTTTTTCAAAGAGTCAGTGAAGAAAAAGAATCACAGCAGCTCAGCAGGGAATTTTTAACACTGCAAAGTATTTTTTCTCAAAGATGGATTAGATCTTCTAAACCCGATGACCACTTAGACACATGCGATTTAAGACTTCGAAAAATTATAGAAGTCGAAGCTGAGAGAACAGCAAAAGCAAAAGCAAAAATGGAGAAATTAGAGGAAAGATTGCTAGTTGCGAAATCTAGACTCGAAAAAATAATTGCATTGCAAGAATTTAAAGGAGCAGCCGGAGAAGAAGTTGGGTCGCAAACAGAGAAAGAAATGCTTGAATCAATAGTTGAGCACATAGAATTAGAAAAGGCTGCCTTTATTGCAGAGCAAGATGGTTTTGCAAATTCACCTGCTGAAAAGTTTTCACGGATTTTAGATAGCTTTTTTCTGAAAATGGGTGTAACCACTGCTCCTGGGTATACATCTCTAATAAATACTTCCTCTCTTGATCAAGGAACTTTTTTTACAAAGCCTGAAATAACTCCTGTGATTATGCCTCCACAAAATGATGCAGGTCTTTCGTCCACTAAAAAAGAAGAGTTACTCCGTAATTTGAGTCATTTGTTCAATAATGTAAAAGATCCAAATGGGCTCTATTTTTTCACTTTGAAGAATGTACAAATTTCTCCAGGTGAGAAAAGAAGGATTTATACATTTTACGAAGAAAACCCTAAAAAGGAAATTAGAATAATTAGTAAGCTTACATCGCCTTTAAGCCTTTTCTTTCAAGGATCTAAAGAGTCTTCATTCCCTTTTAAAACTATTCCAAGTTCATGTTGCCAAGATGTTATTCTTATGACAAAAAAAGTAATCGCGACAGGAGCCTTTCAAAAAGTTAAAGCTGCACATTCTTTCTTCACAGGCCAACCACTGGTAAAAAAGAAGATTACAGATGAGGAAGAGTTTGAATTTATGAAGGACTTTGTGGGTATGCGGGGGCATGTTCCTTATGTCATTTCTAGAAAACATAGTTGGCTCGAAGCGAGATATGATATGACTCTATCAGAAGCTATTGAAGATAATAAAATCTCTGATCAAGATGTTCTTCCAATAGTATTAGATTTGTTGCATGCAACAAAAGCTCTGCATAAAAAAAGACATACAATCTCATCAGGAGCATTAGAAGTAGAAAATTTAAAAGTATCTCATTTTGATGTCAAATTAGCTAACATATTATTTCGAAAAACAGCTTCAGGCAAGAAAGAATGTGTTCTAACTGACATTTCATTTCAGAGTGGTGCCTTATCAGGAGCATATACTGCTACGTATCTTGCTCCTAATAAAGAACGTCCTAGAGATTTTTCGAATGGGTTTGAACGGTATCGACTTTCTCCCCTACGTATTATTGAGCTATCTTCCTATATGCCTTATTTAGGCCTTTATCATGAAAATACGCAGATGCGTGCTCGCAGGTTAGAGTATAAGCGAAAATTAGAAGAAGCAAAAGATAAGGTTCGAGAGGAGTGTAAAAATGGACAACCCAGAGATCTTTGGGCATTGGGCCTAGTAATTGCATCAATTTTATTTAGAAAAATTCCTATTAAGCTCAATCGTGGCGGAACCACAAGGTTAGAATATCATCATTTTTTTAATATTTACCTGTATTGTGTTTTTAATAAACATGTAAAAACAGAAACTTTAAATCAAAAGGACAGATCAAAACTACAGACTGATATTAATGAAATAACCCAAGAGGAAATAGATCGATTTTTAAATGCCTCTTTTTTTAATAAGCTTACAAGCAGCACAGACACTCAATTTCATGCTCCAATTTTAAAAATATTTGAAGTGACTAAAGGTTTGCTACAAATATACCCTGAAGATAGAATATCGGTTAAAAGAGCTATAGAAATACTAGAATCATAGATTGTCTATAATTTTAGATAGTAATTCTGCAACGGTAAGGTCTTGACACTGGGGGTAGTTTTCTCCTGCCCAGATAGACATAAGATCTACTTTCTCTTTCTCTGTAGCTAGGGTTCGCAATTTTTTAGTCAAAAAATGCTGGATAGGGTACTCAGGAACAGCTGATCCTTTTAAACGGTTTATAAAGTCATTTGAGACGGCTCGAGCATTTTTTCCTGTGAATGCTTTTGTTATAACGGTCGATAAAGGAGGTTTTTGTAAGAGAGTTTTTTTATAAATCGGGGCGCTTCCACTCTCTTTTGTAGTCAGAAATACAGTGCCGAGCTGTGCTGCGAAAGCGCCTTGTTGCAGGGCATGAGCTACAGAAGGCCCATCCATCAAACCTCCCGCGGCAATTAGGGGAGTAGAAACTTTTTCTTTTGTTAGTTTCAATAGAGTTGAAAGATCGTAAAATGGATCATCTGTGGAAAAATTCCCTCGATGCCCGCCTGCTTCTTTTCCCTGACAAACAATCGCATTCACGTTTGCTTTTTCTAGTTTTTGCGCCTCTTCTGGTGTTGTTGCTGTCCCCACTATTTTTATTCCTTTATCACGAAATTGATCCAAAATTGCCGAAGGAGGAATGCCAAAAGTAAAACTAAAAATCGAAACTTTTTCTTCAATTAGCACTTCAACTTGCTCTTCAAAAGAGGGGAGTGAAAAAGAGGGCACTTCAAAAGATTCGCTACTAAGCTCTTTCCACATTTTCGCGAGAATCTTTTGCATTCGTTCAATTGGTGGTGAAGAGGTTTGGGGCGGAGGAACAAAAAGATTTACATTGAAGGGGAGCGAGCTTAAGGTGCGAATTTTTTGAATCGCTTCTCGTATCGCTTCAGGTTCCATATATCCAGCTCCTAATGAGCCTAGGCCGCCTCCATTTGAAACTGCTGCAACAAGTTCTGGGGTAGTGTGCCCTCCAGCCATGGGTGCCTGAATTACTGGAATTTTCAATTCGAATGGCAACTCTTTTTTAGGCATGGATTTCTTCCTCCTCTTCAAAATGGAAGCGAATATAGGTCATAAATAAGACAAACATTAATATTGAGATGACTAAGAGTTCAAGAGAGAGGGGAAGGGCAGTTTTGGCAGAAACATAGCTAATAATCGCAGTAAAAATGAAACTATTAAACATCTGGATAAACCCAAGGGCTGCACCAGCTGCTCCTGCATTTGCTTTATAAGGAGTCATAGCTCCTGTAGTGCAGTTTGGAAAAAGCATTCCACCACCAATGCTTCCAAAAAATGGAGGGATCAACACCGATGCAACATTGAAAATTCCTACCCAGGCAAGCAGAGTCATCACAAGGGTTGCAATAAGTGTACAGAGGCTACCAGCAAATATGATTTGTGTAATTTTAAAGCGTGCTACTGCGTGTCTACAAATAATCGATCCGAGAGCTGTCCCAAACGCAATGACAAGCAGGGTCCATCCAAACTGAACAGGGGAGAGCCCAAGCTGGTTCTGAAAAAGGAAGGGGCTTGCTGTTGCAAAACTAATGAAATAGCCGTAACAAAATGAAGACATAAGACTGAAGGCTAAAAAAAGCTTACAAGAAAAGATTTTCTTATAAATTCCGAGAACAAGTCGAATATTTAAGTCTTTTTTGTGATCGTCATCAAGAGTCTCAGGAAAACGAAAAAAGACAAACATCCAGATAAGAGAAGCATAAATTAACATGATTGCAAAGTTCGCGCGCCACCCCAAATACGTTTGAATGTATCCTCCAATCACAGGCGCCACAATTGGAGTTACAGACCAGACCATTACAACTAAGGCAGATGCTTTTGCCATCTGCTTACCATGAAAAGCGTCCCGCATAATTGCTCGTACAATAGCAGCACCAGCACCAAAACCCTGAATGATACGAAATACTGTGAGAATCGCGGCACCATTAGCTAAAGCGCATCCGAGTGAACCTATTCCAAAAAGAGTTAAGCCAACAAGCAAAGTAGGTTTTCTTCCAATACAATCTGAAATAGGGCCGTAAAAAAGCTGGGAAATTCCAAGTCCTAAAAGATAGACGGGAACTGTAAGTTTTACCGATGAAATGGCAGTGTTTAGGCTCTTTGCAATGTGAGGCAGTGAGGGTAAAAATAGATCTACTCCAAACTGGCCTAAAGTGATTAAAACCAGCAAAAAGATCAAAATTATTTTAGTAGAATTTACCTTCATATTTTGATATCTTACAATAAGATTCTGATAATGCAAAACAAGATTTTACTTCATCTCATTACACCGTTTTTGGCCCTCTTTCAATACGATTTGAATCTTATTGAAGTTCCAGGTAGCCCAAAAAGAATTATGATCTGTTTTCATGGCATGGAAGGTGATGCCACTATTGCACATGACGTAAGCGATCAATCGTCAACTAAAGAGACAGTTATTGGTTTTAACTTTCCTAATGCGGGGAAACTAAGCGGAACATTTGATCCTCATAAGACTGTGTTTGGAACTCCAAAAGAGATACTCCCAGCTCTCTTCATTTTGAAGGAGTGTTTAGCAATTGAAGATCTACAAGAGATGAGCTTGTATGGGCACTCAGCAGGTGGGGGAGCGATCATCAATGTTTTGCACGCTCTCACTTCTCATCATTTTGATGACCAGCTTCAAAAAATAGGAATACACAGCCAAGAAAAAGAGAAGATCCTTCAACTCTTGCGAAATGGAAAGATCATCCTCGATACTCCACTCAAATCTGTTGCAGAAATCATTGATTTTCGTGGAGAAAGTGAGGAACTAATAGTGATTGGTAACCACTATCAGACAAACGATATGGAGCCGATTGAAGTTCTAAAAAAGTTGAAAGATCTGTCGATGAATGTGGCTGTGCATTTTCAAATTCCAGATGAGGTTCTTTCTAATCGAGATGATAACCTTTACACTGAGCGACTAAAGAAGTGCAACTCCGGTGGAAAAACAAGAGTTATTTTTGGCTACGGTGAAGGGCACTCTCTACCTCACCATGTTCTCTGGTCACAGCTTTCTGCAGATGACGCCTAAGCCTCGCCCTTTTACAATCATTCTCCCTTTTTCATCTTTTTCAAAAAAATCAGAGGCTTCTTGGGCAACGTCTTCGATGAACTCTTCGATTTCATCTTCTTTTAATAGGACGATATTTTGCACAAAGCTCCTTACATGCTTTTTATAGTCATCTAGATTATTCATCAGGACGAATCGATCCTTTAAAAAAGCGTTTTCAATCGTAAATCCCGCCTCTCTTAAAATTTTCAAGTATTCATCGTAATATTTGCGATTGGTTCCAATTACTCTCTCTCCAATCTCACGCCATTTTTTCCTTCTTAGTGTTTTGAGATAGATTTGAAATAGTTCGGATTCTCTTGGACTAAGCAGAAGATAGAACGTCCCGTTTTTTTTCAGGGATTTGTAGATATTTTGCAAAGCTTTTTGAGGGTTATTAACCCAATGGAGCATTGTTAGAGAGGTAATAAGGTCAAACTTCTCAGGTTTTACATAATCCTCTGCATCATCCTGTAAAAAAGAGATGTTATCTTTGTGGTAGTTCTCATTCGCAAAGGCAATCATTGAAGCGCTACGGTCTACTCCTAAAGCAGTCAAGTCATGCTCTTCAGCAATGTCGGATGTGATTTTGCCATCTCCACACCCCATATCAAGATAAAGAGACTTTGGCGCGATTTTTAAATTTTTAAGAAACTCTTTAGCAAAGTTTTTCTGGTGGATAGAGTGATTCGAGTAGTAAGATCCATCATACAAGTCTGTCATCAATTCTCCGAAAGGACTTTCGTACAAATCACACTTAGGACACGACCCTTCACGACTATTTTACCCTCTTGATTTCTATGGAAAAGGCTCTTTGCTTCGCTAACCATATCTTCAATAAATTCTTCTATTTCACTCTCTTTTAGTGAGACGATATTTTGAACAAAACCTCTTACGTGGTTTTTATAATCGTCAAAGCTATCCATGTAGAGAGAGCCCTCTTCTAAACAGGATCTTTCGACAACAAAACCTATTTCACGGATTATTTTTAAATATTCATCAGAATATTTACGTCCGAGACCAATCACTCTATCATTTAGATAAGCCCACTTCTCTTTCTCAAGCGTTTTAATATAGACCTGAAAAAGCTCTGATTCTCTCGGGTTAACAAGGAGATAGAGAGAACCATTTTCCTGAAGAGAGTTGTACATGTTTTGAAGCGCAACTTCTGGTTTTTTTACCCAATGAAGCATTGTTAAACATGTGATGAGGTTGTAATGATTGTTTTTTACAAAGCACTCCGCGTCAGTCTGAATAAATGAAAGGTTTTCTGTGCGGTAGTGGTTATTCGCATACTCAATCATGGAATTGCTTCTATCCGTACCTAAAGAAGTTAGACGATATTTACGTGTAAGATCAGAAGTAATCTTTCCTTCACCACAGCCGACATCTAAATAGACCGAACCCGGCTCTACTTTAAGGTTTTGAAGGAATTCTTTTGCGAATCGTTTTTGGTGAATTGAGTGTTCTGCGTAATAAGCGCCGGGATCCATACAACTAGTTTATAGAAATAGAGCAATTCCTGCAAGTATAAGTGCTAATGCAAAAATTTTTCGTAAAGTATTTGTAGGGATTTTATGAGCGAAATGAGCTCCAATCGGCGCGAAAATAGGTGATACAATTCCTATAATAAGAAAAGCTGGCAAGTAGACAAAACCTAGCTGTCCAGATGCATCAACTGGATCATTTAGTCCAAAAAGAAGAAAGCTTATCGTGCCAACAACTGCAACCAACAGACCAGTTGAAGCAGCTGTTCCAACTGAGCTGCGAATCGATAAACCCATTAAATGGAGAAGAGGCACCATAATCAAGCCTCCTCCAATTCCTAAAAGTGCCGAGACAGAGCTTACACCAAATCCAATTAAGGTGTATAACCAAAGCGACTTGCTTTTTGGATGCTCCTCGCCTCTCTGTTTCTTCCGCAAAAAATGAAGTCCCACAAGAATAACAAAAAGACCAAAAATCAATCTGAGCGTAGAGGAGGGGAGGAGTTTGGCCACATAAGCGCCTAAAATTGCCCCAGGAATAATCCCAATTCCTAGCCGGGGATAGATTGACCAGACCACTCCTTTTTTTCTATGGTGAGCAATTGTTGAGCTTGCGCTAGTTAAAACCATACAAGCAAGGGAAGTTCCAATGGCCAGATGCATGAGCTCTGTATGATCAACAGCTAAAAGTGAAAAAACAGCCACTAAGCAGGGCGTTGTAACAATTCCACCTCCGATTCCAAGAAGACCCGCTAGGGTACCCGCTAAAACACCTGTAAGCAGCAAGAGAATATAGGGTAAAAGCTCCATAAAACCAGTTTATAGTTAATTGAATATATAATTGAAAAAAAATTAAAAGTGATACGTCTCGCAAAGCTTCCGGTTTACAACTACCTCCGTAAATATTGGTTGTTTTCGTAATAGATTTTCTGGATTTACCTTGAAATTGGACTTGAATTAATCAAGAAACTGCATAAAACGGAACTAAGGTGAGCAAAAATGTACAAAAAACTCTTAAAAAAAATAGAGCCTATTATTATAAGACAACATTGAAGCGCCTCTCGTTATACAGAGCCAGGAAACTTGAAATAGAAATTCTTATCAAATTCTTCAACAGATACGGTAATCTGCAAATCGAACTTCTCTATTGCCAATGCAAATTCTTCTTTCAAAAGGTTGAGCAGGGTAGTACCTAGTACTCCATAACAGAAAATTTTAGCATTATTTTTACGTCAAAGCCTCGGGATTGAACTATCGAAAATCACCTCGTATTTGATTAATACTAGGTGAGTTGCGATAGCTCAATCGCGAGAGCTTTCACGTTAAAAAGAATAGCAAAATTTTCTGTTACGGATTACTAGCTCTTTTTTAACCTGAGGTGTTCTGCCATTTGCCATATAAACACAGAGATGGATAAAAGCACTTTTTGGATCACCAGAACCGATATGATAGACATCTTCTTTAAAAACTCGACTTTTACAGCTTTTTGGATCAGCATCTGCAATTTGAGCAAGATGCTCATGACAACGATCAAAGAGCTTGGGAAAGTCAGGCGTTTCTTGGATGTTTTCTGTATATTCTAGAAATAGGTGAGGCATGGTCCCATCATAAAATATTCAGCATTTTTGGAAAAATATTTTATTATCTAGACCACCGAATACGAGGCCAGTTAAATGACACGTAAATCTTTAATCCGAGCTGTTCAATTGATTTTGCAAATTCTTGTTTTGTTAAAGCAGTTAGAGATTTTTCTAGATCCCTTAGGATATCTAGATCTCTTATCTTGCTAGGAAACCAGACATCAAAGTTAAGAATGGGTTCTTTGGCAGGCATTCTTTTAATAATCGTGTTTTTGCAATTTTCAATCTGGACGTCTGCTAACTGCACTAGAAGCGCTTGGGCACTAGTGAAAAGACTCTTAAAATCTGGTGGTTCAAGGAGATTCTCTGGGTATCTAAGAATGGTCTCAAGCATGTAATCATCTTATTCTTTGAAGAATTTATCAGCAATTTTGAAATTCTGATAATTTATGCGGCTTTAAAAAAAACAAGGTAGGGTGGAAACCTTACCTTGTTTTACCTATTGTAGCAACGTCGGATAATGTATCTTATGTTAAACTAACAAAGGTTTATTTATTTAGAAGTCTACGCACTTCCTCTTTTTCGTCAGCATTCGACCAGTTGGGACCATTAACAAAGTCTATTGGAGGTTGGCTTTCATTATTTAGCGGGTTTTTTCTTACCCCAGTCTCTAAAAGGTACTTAACGTTAGCAGCCATCCCGTTATATGTGGCGTAATGAAGAGGCGTCCAACCTAAATTTGTTGCTTCATCAAAATTTATATCTACTCTTGTCCCAAGAAATTTTAGAAGTTCAAGTGGCTTAGATGCAGCAATGTGAGCGATAGTAGCTCCTTGACTATCAGCCGTATTCACATCTAATCCCTTGTTAATGAGCAGTGTAGCCACGCTTATACACTCTTTTATATCAAGCAAACTTGCAAAGGATACAAGAAGATGGAGAGGATTTCTCCCATTCTTATCGCTTATATGAACATCAACACCTGCCTCAACAAGCTCTTTGAAGATACGTAAATTTGGAACACCATCTCTATTTTCATCTAAACGGTATAACAGATCGACTAACGAGGGTTGAGCCTCTTTTAACACCTCAAGAACTGCGATTGAAGGATGGCCTGTCAAACCATACACTTCTAAGACATGCTTATACTCTAATTCCTCTTCAGGAGTAAGTTGATCTTTCGCTAGAACATCTAGCAGGTAATTTTCGTTCTCTTTTTTGCCATTTTGACCAGCTGCCATTAGCGGTGTGACCCCATCTTTAGCAGTACTTTTCAGGTCAACATCAGTGTATTGAACCAAGAACCGAAGAAAATCTGGGTTTTTCGCTGCTGCGGCAAAATGCGCTGCTGTGTAGCCACGGTCATTCGAGACATTGATATCCACTCCTTTTGCTACAAGTGCTAATATCAATTCTTTAGTGAAGGTTAGTTCTCCCTCAGGCAGATTTCCTTTATAATTTCTAATGTCATAGAGAACAATATGGAGAAGAAGAGACCCTTCAGCTCCCACAGACAAAATATCTCCACCAGTTTGGATCAATTCCAACAAAATTTGGTAGTTAGGCACCTTATTGGTATGCTCTTCAAGATTATCAGCCAGATAAATCAATGGATTTTTTAGATCTTTTAATTCTAAAAGCGCTTCTAAAACTTTAGCTGAAGGCGTAGAATCAAGCTCAAAAACCCTTAGCACTTCAGCGAATCGATCTTTTTCAGTAGCTGTTCTGCTAAATTTTGCAGCAGCTACACCCAAGGTTTTACTTAAGAGCTCTCCAAATATTGTCTTCTCTGTAGCTTCTTGAATCGAACCTTCTTCAACATCTAAAGGAATAAACTCTTCAGTCAGGCGGA
>JAXCHI010000006.1:0-48532 GCA_033977065.1 Candidatus Algichlamydia australiensis | reverse complement strand
AAAGAAGTGACAGTAGGGGCATTTTTTCGAGCAAAAGGGAATATGGACGTAGGTGAGCACTACCAGCTATCGCTTTCAGGATCGGCAAGTATCCCGCGGCGCCAGCGGTTCTTATCGCTAAATGGATCATCTTCATCATCTTCAACGATTGTCTTCTCTTCAGAAGTCTCGTCACTCTCATCCCAGCCAGTAGAAGTCTCTGCAGCCACTCCAGTAGACGTCTCCATCTCAACACCCGTCTCTGTTGACTCTTCTGAGCTATCAGAGGTTGTTCCTCCTACATCAGAGATTGTGGGCTGATCGATTGTAGAGCGCGCCTCTTTTGAGCGCTTAGGAGCTGTGTACTCCTCTTGATCTCCATTCTCCTTGAGATAAGAGAGTCGCTCTTTCTCTTCATGGATCTTTTTAGCAATTGCGTCGATCTCTGCCTGATGTTTTTGTTCATCTTTTTTTGGGACAAGACCAAGGTCAAGCCAGTTTTTCAGATCGTTTAATTCGGATTCTAGTTTCTTAAGTCGTTCACTCTTCATAGTTTTCAACACATCTTTATTTTGACCTGTTTACCTGAATTTTGAATATTTGCAAACAAAAAATTTTCTTTTGTCGCTCCCTAAAATATGTTATACAAAGGTATAGGGATAATGCTATTTATTCAGGAAAACACAATTAAATAAAAACAGCATTTTAAAAGAATAACCAATTAATTTGCAAATGGATGACCCAATTTCTTACGCCAACCTCTCAAGTATGCACTATATTGATGCACTTTATGCCTCTTATTTGCAAGACCCTTTTTCTGTTGATGTTAGTTGGCAGAGGTTTTTTGAGGGAATGCAATTTGCAGAAAAGATGCCAGCTGTGTCAGGTCCGACGCAAGCTGGGGAGGAGCTGCGTGTTGCACGGCTGATCGACACGTATCGCTCATTTGGTCATAAGTGTGCTAAAATCAATCCCATAGCTATGGAGAAAGAGCAAGTCTGTTCGGAGCTACAACCTGAAAACTTTGGCTTTTCTAACCTCGATGAACAAGTGCCCACTTGTGGTTTACTCAGCAGAGAAAAAGCGCCTTTAAAAGATCTTATTGTCACCTTGCAAAAAATTTATTGTGGCTCAATTGGATTTGAATATATGGGATTACAAAATCCTGAGCTTGAGGCATTTATTCAAGAAAAAGTTGAAGGCGAGAATTTTTCTCTTACCAAAGAGGAGAAAGAGGCGACCTTTTACCACCTTAACCGCTCAGAGATGTTTGAGTCGTTTATTCAAATGAAGTTTCCCGGGCAGAAGCGCTTCTCATTGGAGGGCGGGGAGACGCTTATTCCGATGCTCTTTGAAATTTTTGAGGTGGGGGGAGCATGCGGTGTACAAAATGCGCTCATGGGAATGGCCCACCGTGGACGTCTTAATGTTCTAACGAATGTCTGCGGGAAGCCCTACAGTGCGATCTTCCATGAGTTCTCTCCTGAGCATTTTCCTACTCCTGATGAGGGGAGTGGTGATGTAAAATACCATAAGGGGTATAAGACGACATTCAAAATTAAAAATGGGTCCCAGTTTTCTTTAGAGCTCGCTGCTAATCCTAGCCACTTAGAAGCAGTAGATCCCGTTGTTTTAGGAGCTACGCGTGCAATTCAGGATAAGCGAGAGGTTAAAAATTCTGTATTGCCAATTTTAATTCATGGGGATGCTGCCGTTGCCGGGCAAGGCATTATTTATGAAACACTACAGCTTTGCCGATTAGAGGGATATGCCACTGCAGGGACTCTTCACATTGTTATTAACAATCAGGTGGGTTTTACAGCTTCTACTGAAGAGGCGCGCTCAAATCTTTACTGTACAGATATCGCGAAATCTTTTGGAGCGCCTGTCTTTCATGTCAATGGAGAAGATCCTGAAAAGGCGATTTTAGTGGCAAAGCTTGCTGCTGAAATTAGGCAAAAATTTGGCATCGATGTCTTTATCGATTTGAGTTGCTATCGCAAGTATGGCCATAACGAGTCGGATGAGCCCGGTTTTACCCAACCCAAAGAGTACAAGTTGATCCGCTCGCGCGCTAATGTGCGCGATCTCTACGCTAAAAAGCTCATTGAAGAGGGGACGATGAGTGAAGCTGAGGTTCAATCGTATGGGGAAAGATTCAAAGCGGAGCTAGAGCAGGAGCTTTCTAAGCCCGAAGAGGAGAGTCCAGTGCCAGCTCCTATCGATCCTTTTGTTGCGATTCCAACAGCCACTTCAGCTGACCAGCTTGAAAACTACGCAAAGCAGTTTTGTGTGCTACCTCAAGACTTTAACCCCCACCCTAAATTAAAACGTTTATTTGAACAGCGGCTAGAAATGGTAACTGGAGAAGTTGATGAGAAGAGAGTTGATTGGGGGATGGGCGAGTGCTTAGCGTATGCAAAACTTTTGAGCGAGGGGATTTCTATCCGAATATCAGGTCAGGATTCGCGGAGAGGAACTTTTTCGCATCGCCACGCAGCGCTTATCGATCAAGAGAGTGGAAAGCCCCACTTCCCATTGCAAGCTCTTGTCAAAGAGGGAGCGCAGTTTGCTGTCTTCAATTCGCCGCTCTCTGAATATGGCGTCATGGGCTTTGATTATGGCTATAGTTTAGAAAAAGAGAACGCGCTTACGATTTGGGAGGCGCAGTTTGGAGATTTTGCCAACGGCGCACAGATTATCATCGACCAATTTATTACTTCAGCAGAACGCAAGTGGGGGCAGTTTGCGCCACTTGTGCTTTTCTTGCCGCACGGCTATGAGGGGCAGGGCCCAGAACACTCCTCAGCGCGTATCGAGAGGTTTTTGCAGCTTGCTAGTAACGACTCTCTTTTTATCTGTAATGTAACAACACCAGCGCAAGAGTTTCACCTCCTCTGTCGTCATGCAAAACTTCCCTTTAAACGCCCCTTGGTGCTTTTTACACCAAAAGCGCTGTTGCGCTTTGCGCCCTCTCTTTCATCAGTGAGGGAGTTTGCATCAGAAAGTTTTGAAGAGATTCTCGATGATCCAGCTCAAAAAGGGGCCGCAAAAAAAATCCTGCTCTGTTCGGGAAAAGTCTATTACGATCTAGTTGAAAAGCGTGCAGATCAAGAGATAGCAATCGTGCGTGTGGAGCAACTCTACCCATTGCACAAAGAAAAGCTCAAAAAAATTGTAGACAAATACCCGCAAATCGAAGAAGTTATGTGGGTACAAGAGGAGCATGAAAACATGGGAGCGTGGGAGTTCATGCGCCCCCATTTGCATGAGCTTTTCCCTCAAAAAAAGATCTCCTACGGTGGCCGTGATCGCAGCGCAGTGACTGCTTGCGGCACAAGTGCCCTACATAAAAAAGAGCTTAAAGAATGGCTTGAGAAGGTATTTTCATGAAAGTTAAAATCAAAGTTCCTCCCGCTGGGGAGTCAGTGACAGAGGCGCAAATTGCGTCGATTATCAGAGAGAGTGGTAGTTTTGTCGAAAAAGATGCAGAAATTCTTGAGATTGAAACAGAGAAGGTGAATCAAGTTCTGCATGCACCTGCGAGTGGAACACTTGAGCTTAGCGTCGCTGTGGGCGATACCGTGCAAATTGGACAAGTGGTAGGAACAGTTGACTCAGAAGGTTCTGCTGCACCAGCTCCTGCAAAGCCCAAAAAAGAAGAAGCAGAGGCTCCTGCTGCAGCACCAGCCCCAAAAGCAGAGGGACCCTCTGCGCGCCTCACAGGCGATGACTACTTGCAAAATTTAGGAAAACAAGAAAAAACAAAACCCGCACCAGCACCTACTCCGCAACCTGCTCCTGCTCCAAAAGTTGAAGGGGCTCAGACACGCAAAAAAATGAGCGGTCTGCGCAAAACCATTGCCAAGCGCTTAGTTGAAGCAAAAAATCAGACGGCAATGCTCACCACATTCAATGAAGTGGACATGCAGAATGTGATCGAGATTCGCGCAAAAGAAAAAGAGAACTTTGAAAAACAGCACGGGGTGCGTCTCGGCTTTATGTCCTTTTTTGCCAAAGCGTGTGTGCAGGCGCTCAAAGCCTTTCCTGAAATCAATGCGTACTTAGAGGGCGATGAGATTGTCTACAATAACAGTTATAATTTAAGTTTTGCTGTTTCCACTGAAAAAGGATTGATGGTGCCGGTACTTCGCAACTGCGAAAATTTAAGCTTTGCTGAGATTGAAAAAGGAATCGCTGAGTACGCAAAAAAGGCGCGTGAGGGAAAAATGGGGATTGACGAGCTGAAAGGGGGAACATTTACCATCACCAACGCGGGAAAATTTGGTTCGCTCTGCTCAACACCTATTTTGAATCCGCCGCAAAGCGCGATCTTAGGCATGCACAATATTGTTAAGCGTCCTGTAGTCATCGACGATGAAATTGTCATTCGTCCCATGATGTATCTGGCGCTAAGTTACGATCATCGCATTGTTGACGGAGAGCAAGCGGTAAGCTTTTTAATGCATATAAGAAAGAATTTAGAGGAGCCAGCAAGGCTAATGCTGGATTTTTAATGGAATATGATTTGGTAGTGATTGGAGCGGGCCCAGGAGGGTATGTCGCAGCGATTCGTGCAGCACAGTTAGGTCTTAAAACCGCCTGTGTAGAGAAAGATCCCAATCTTGGCGGCACATGCCTAAATGTGGGCTGTATCCCTTCAAAATCGCTTTTGCACTCTTCAGAGCTCTACCACCAAATTCTTCATGGCGCATCTGATCACGGTATCGATGCGAAGCCAACTTTGGATTTTAACAAAATGATGATGCGGAAAAAAGGCGTTGTGGAGCGCTTTAATCGCGGTATTGAGATGCTCTTTCAAAAAAATGGCGTCACGAAAATCATTGGTGAAGGGCGCTTTAAAGATGCCAATACTTTAGAAGTCAATGGCGAGGAGATCAAAGCTAAAAATTTTCTTATTGCAACTGGCTCAGAGCCCACACCGCTGCCCTTTTTGCCCTTTGATGAAAAACAAGTTCTCTCCTCAACAGGAGCGCTCGCACTTACTGAAGTCCCGAAAAAAATGGTTGTGATAGGCGCTGGTGTTATTGGAGTCGAATTAGGGTCTGTTTATGCGCGCTTAGGCACAGAAGTTGAGTTTGTAGAGTTTCTCGACCGCGTCTGCCCGCCCCTTGACGCAACTCTCTCCAAAGAGTTTAAAAAAATTCTTGAAAAGCAGGGACTTAAGTTTCGCCTCTCGACAAAAGTAACAGAAGCAAAAGTCGAAAAAGAGGTCACACTGCAATTCGAAAATGGCGAAAGCGTCACTGCTGAAAAAGTCCTTGTCTGTATTGGTCGCAAACCCTATACGAAAAACGTAAATTTAGCAGCCTTGGGAATTGAAACCAATCGCGGCATGATTCCCATCAATGGCCGCTTTCAAACAAGTGCTGCGAATATTTATGCGATAGGTGATGTGGTGGATGGCCCGATGCTGGCTCACAAGGCCTCAGAAGAGGGCGTAGCTGTTGCTGAAATCATCGCCGGCGAAAACCCGCATCTCAACTATCTGGCAATTCCGAGTGTTGTCTACACCTTTCCTGAAGTCGCTGCTGTGGGCTTTACCGAAGAGGAGCTCAAAGAGCGCCAAGTAAAATATAAAGTAGGGAGCTTTCCGCTTAAAGCCAATTCGCGCGCTGTAGCTGTTGG
This sequence comes from Candidatus Algichlamydia australiensis, assembly GCA_033977065.1. GTDB lineage: Bacteria > Chlamydiota > Chlamydiia > Chlamydiales > JAJFMI01 > Algichlamydia > Algichlamydia australiensis. Next base: position 42,904 of record JAXCHI010000006.1, on the reverse strand, counting down.
AGAAGAGGAAGGTTTAGTAAAAATTTTAGCAGACGAAACAACTGGAATTCTGCTCGGTATGCACATCATCGCCCCACATGCAGGCGAACTCATCCATGAAGGCGCTCTTGCAATTGAAAAACGCGCTACAGTCTTTGATCTGGCAAATTGCTCACACGCGCATCCCACTCTTGCCGAAGCGATCAAAGAGGCAGCCCTCTCTATTGTAAAAAAGGCGATTCACATGTAAAATAAGCCTCTATGGCTAAGATTATTTTTAATGACGACGAAGAGGCAGAAGTAGCTGATGGAGCACCCATCAAAGCTGCCTGTGAAGAGGCGGGAGTGCCCTTTGCCTGTGAAGAGGGTGTCTGCGGTACCTGTATCGTAGAAGTCGAAGAGGGAATGGAAAACCTCACTGAATTTACCGAAGAAGAATTTGATTTTTTAGGTGAGCAAGAGCAAGAGCGCCTCGCTTGCCAGTGCCGCATCAAAGGTGGCTGCATAAAGGTAACATTTTGATTACGCAAGAGATGACCATAGCGGAAATTTTTGAGAACTTTCCGCAAAAAAGCCAAAAATTGGCGCAAGAGCTTACACGCCACGGCCTGCAGTGCGTAGGTTGTTCTGCTGCTACATGGGAGACTCTCGAGGCAGGCGTGCTTAGCCACGGCAAAAGCCTGGATGATCTGCAAGATCTTTTGACCGCACTCAACGCCATCCTTGAAGGAAAACTGGATGATTCAACAATCACCATGACGGAGGCAGCAGCGAATAAGTTTCGCAAAGTGTTAGCAGAAGAGAACAAAGAGCATTGGGCTTTGCGCTTTGGTGACAAACCAGGAGGCTGCAGCGGCTATGAGTATGTTCTCGATTTTTCAGAAAAATCGCTTGATACGGACCAAGTTTTTACATCACACGGTATTGAAATCCATGTAGACAAGACGATGGTTGAGAGATTGCTTGGTTGTGAAATTGACTATCAAGAGGGATTGATGGGATCCGGCTTTAAAATTTCGAATCCCAATGTCAAAAGTTCCTGTAGTTGCGGTAGCTCACAGAATTATTAAAATGATCAACTTGTTCGATTACAAATCGAGCATTTCCGAAATTGAAGGCTCATCTAGAGGGTAGGTGTTCACGCCCGGAATGAGCTCTTCTGGTTCTTCAATTCCTGCCATCATGTTATAAAGTGAGAGATCTACATCAGTAAGATCCAACTCTTCTTTAGATATTGGCTGAGGCTCCCTTTCAGTCGCAGGTTTTGTTTCCTCCACTACTGGTTCTTCAAAATGAGTAGAGATAGGCTTTACTTCTTCGTGAAATAATTTTTCAAATCCCTCTGCCCCAATTTCATCATCATAGTCAGGGTAGACAATTTCATCTGATGCAATGCTTGCTAGAAGATCATCTGCTAAGCTGTCGAAGTCGATATCTAGATCGCTCTCTTCACTTAATTCAGCAGAAACTGGGTTTTGCTCTCTGAATAGATTTTCGAGCACTCCTTCCTCTATGAAATCATCAGAGTTTTGATTCTCTGTCCTTAGAATCATTTCTCTAACTGCTTCAACGGTCTCCTCATATGAGCGGTTGGGGATTTCCTCAATATCAGGGAATGTGAGTGTATAACTTGGGGGTAGGGATGGATCCCGCTCTTTAGCATACTCTTCTGCCCTAGGAGCTACAGGATCGAGTATCGGAGGCATGTGAGAAGGAAGAGGTTTTGGAATCTCTTTTCTTGGTTGCTCTATTTTTTTAACAGGCGCCCATCTAAGGTCAGGCATCTCTAAATCTGGAGATACATCAGTAGAAAAATCCAAAGTGGTACCGCTTCCTAGGAAGGGTATATCTAAGTTGATTCCCTCTTTAGGAAGTGGGGGAATTTTCTCTCCTGTTTTATTCTCTTGAGGAACTTTTGGAGTGTTTTCAGAGCTTTCATCTTTCTCTATTGGTTTCTCAGCAGCCTCATTAGCCTCAGCAGGAGCAGAGGCGCTCTTTTCGGCAGGCTTGTATTCAGTAAATTTGCGAATCGTCTCTTCATCTGTTCCGCGAAAAGATCCCTTTGACTTGAGGTCTGGGCAACGCGTGATAAGAGAAGAGAGGTCGCCAAATACGTGTTTGGCAAGTGGATCTGTCTCTTTAGTACCAGGATTAAGTGAATTTCCGTTCTCATCGAAAAATTCAGCTATAATTATACGACCTTCATGGCGGCCAACTTCAAATTCTGCCATAACTTCCTATATATTTATAAAATTCTTCAGAGGTTGCAAAACTCTCTTCATGAGTCAGCAACCGATCAAGTAAGTGGACTCCCAACTCATCTATGTGTCCTACCTTGTCCTCTTCATTGACAAAGTGTCTTGTTGAGGCATAGGTTGTTCTAAAACCTTGTAGAGAGGTGACACCGTGGTAATTGGATAAGTCTTTTTCTAAAGCGTGATAGAGTTTAGCTAGAGGATGTTTAGGATTTTTTTTAATGTGAACCTTTAGAAGCTCTTTATAATGCTTTTTTTCTGCTTTGTTCCGCTTGTAAATTTCACCTAGACTGCGCTCTTGAGTTGGAGTTGGGGGGGCTGATGCAGGCTTTTTAGGTATATCTCCACTTACAGAGCCATCTTTTGGTGGAGGGATTTTCCAAGGCTCGTTTAGAGGATAAAATTTTTCTGGCGGAATAATTTTTTTAATTTCTGTGCGGTTGCAATGCTCATAATGATTTCCATTATGGTGAATGAAGATTTGGTTATCTGCTCTACCTGGGTTGATCTCATTTAACAAAAAAGTATCATCATGCGGGTTTTTGTAAACCAGAGTGAGAGGTTTGTCGTAGAGCCTCCCAAGCAGACCTAGTTCATTTTCTGATAAGTAGTATTCCGGTGCAAGAACTGCGCGCTTCCAAGCAATTCTAAACTCCTTGTTAACTTTCTGCTTGTTCTTTTCCGTCTGATTAGAGTTGTGAGCTTTAAGAGCTCTTTCTAATCCTTTTCTGTTCTTTTCGAGTAGGAGGTCTTGGCTAGAGCTTCGCGCATCTGTGAGTGAGTTATGCAAGAAGTTTTCAAACTCGGTATGGAGTACTTTTTCAAAAGAGTCCCACCGTATAGCAGAGATAGGTTCATTTTTCTTTTTCTCAACGGCTTCAAACCTATCTAAAAACTCTTGACGAATCGATTTTCCCGATAGAGGTTGGTACTCATATTTTCCATCGCTGTTTGGGGATCCTAGAATGCTATGAAATGCGCAATTGCCATCTCCAACTGTTTCATCGATTGTAAGCGTGTCTATGTTAAATTGGTTTGCAGGCAGATCAATGGTTGTTGCTTCTTTTGCAACGGGTGTTGAGGGAGGAGTGCTTTCATCTGCGTCCGAAGTATCCGGTGTTTCTGGAGCCTCATCTGTTGAAGAGACCTTAGCAGGAGTTTCGTTTCTTGCAGCAAGGAGTTTGCAATCGATCTCACTTTTTGAGTCTGACTGATAACGACCATTCTCGTCGAGAGACCACTCAAAATGGTCCAATCGTTCATTTGTGAAAAACTCTTGAGCAAGCTGTTGCGTTTTTTCAGCAGTCGTGGGGAGAGCTTTTCCCCTTTTATCTGTAAATTCTACAAAGAGGATGCGCCCATCTGATAGTGTGCCAACTTTGAACTCTGTCATAATACTTATTTATTTATAATTTAATTATATCATAATTATATTAACTTAATAAACTTTTTGTTAAATTTATACAATTGTCTGGTTTTCAGTGACTTCGAAATGAAAAAATTCCGTTTTTTGGTATGATCATTAAGTAAGAGAGTGTTTATCTCAAATAGCTGGTTTTAAGTATGATAGATACAGATGAGTTGATTCCTTCCCATGAAGAGCCCTTTCGATCCGTCCTAATTTTCGGACCGCCTGGCTCTGGAAAGGGAACGCAAGGCAAATTTTTAAGCAGTGCAGGGAACCATTTTCACCTCTCCTCTGGAGACATTTTTCGGGGATTATCACCTGAATCGGCTGCCGGAAAACTGTTTCATAAGTACGCTTCACGTGGTCACCTTCTTCCAGATGAAGTAACTTCAAAAATTTGGCATCACTTTGTCCACGGATTGATTAGTACCAACCGCTACTTTCCCAAAGAGCAGCTTCTGCTCTTAGATGGAATCCCACGCACAAAAGGGCAGGCTGAGCACCTTGACCAATTTCTTAAAGTAGAGCGTATTATCCTTTTAGAGTCCAAAGATCCTGAAGTCTTTATTCAGCGCCTACTGCGTCGCGGTATGATTGAGCGTCGCTTAGATGATAAAGATCGCGATGTACTTAGGACGCGCATGGAAGTCTATGAGAAGGAGACAAAAGAGGTTTTAAGCTGCTATCCGCAAGCAATTGTCTCGCGCTTTAACGCTGACCAGCGTCCTTTAGAAGTGCTACGAGATATTTTGCTCGATCTTTCCGACCTGCTCTCATGAAAGAATACCTGCCTGAGTTTCTCGCCTATGTTGCCTCAGAAAAAGGTCTCTCGAAAAATACAATTACAGCCTACAAGCGCGATTTAGAGCTCTTTCTCAACAGCGGTAAAGAGATTGTTCCCTTTCTCTCTGAACTTAGAAAAAAACAGTATGCAAGCTCTACTGTTGCGCGTATGCTTGTCTCAGTAAAGCTCTTTTTTCGCTTCTTGCGCAAAGAAAACATTATAAAGGAAGATGAGACCTCCCTAATTGAAAGCCCCAAGCTTTGGCAGCTTATCCCAGAAATACTGAGTGAAAAAGAAGTCGAAGCAATACTCAAGGCTTGCGATACACGTTCAGCTCTTGGCGCGCGCGATCGCGCCATTCTAGAAATGCTTTACGGTTCAGGCCTGCGTGTTTCCGAGGTCTGCTCTCTGAATATTCACGACATAGACGAAACCAAAGTACGCGTTTTAGGCAAGGGCTCTAAAGAGCGCATTGTCCCTGTGGGTGAAATGGCGCTTCACGCCATTGATCACTATCTCAATAATTTTCGTAAAGGAGAGAACAAAGCACTCTTTCTCTCACGTGGAGGCAAACGCATTGACCGTCAGACGATCTTTTCTCGGGTACGTTTTTATGCCAAGGCAGCCAAAATTCAAAAAAATGTCTCTCCTCATACTCTGCGCCATAGCTTTGCCACACACCTTCTTGATCATGGCGCCGATCTGCGCGTCATCCAGGAACTACTTGGTCATGCCGACATCGCCACAACCGACCGCTACACTCACATCAGCCGTTCACGACTAGAGGATGCCTTTACAAACTTTCACCCTCGTGGTTAATTTACTCGTAAAGACTGGCTAATTCTTCCTCAAAATTCGTGCGCCAGGGCTCTTCTTTTTTTCTTTTCTCTTTCTCAACCTCTATAGCACGTTGAATCTTGCTAGCGATAAAGTTAGCTATTTTCTGCATTGCCTCAGTGAGTTCTGGAGTTGACGTGAATTCTTCTTCAGCTATTTTCAGAAATTCAAGGTGAGGAAATTTAAATTCCTGGTCCCCACCAGTGCATGTAGGCGATGGTAGCTTACTTCCAAGAGCTTCATAAGACGCCTTAGGCCAGTTCCAGGAATTATATTTTACTTGTTCAGGATTTGGAGTAGTATAACGTAGATTTTTTAATACTGGATGTTTTTCTAAGATATATTTTGCTATTTTTTTAAGAGCTTCATTAACCAAGGGCGCGTTTAGAAAATCTGTTGCACGAAGTCTAACTTCTTCATAGTGTTTTTCCAGTTCTATCTGACTTCCTTTTGTTTCGGTCTCTAGTGCGCTTCTCCAAGACTGAAATAAAGTCTTTTGAATATGCATAGTTCACTCCTCCAATTATGAAGCTAAATTCTATACTTTCTTAGATTAATTGCATGTTAAAATAATTAATTACAGAAAAGGGTTGAGTTTTGTTTTTAAACAATGCGTAACAAGCTATGAATGTGTGGATTGGAAGCTTTTAGGAGCAGGTCATACTTCTCAAGAGGGATTTTTGTTTTGCCTTTTTCATACTGTGCGTAGGCATTTGGCGATTTTGAACCCAAACGAGCAGAAGCCTCTCGCACAGTTTCTCCACTTTTTTCTCTCTGTCTTCGAAGAGAAAGGGCTAGTAAAATTTTATTATCATAGAGTTTTATATAAACTTTCTCGACCAACACCTGCCTTTTTTGCTAGGTATCCTATGCCGCCTTGAGCCTCTGCAACGTTTCTGATTGCCACAAGAAAAAGGTATTGTGACTCCGGATCTCCTTTGAGGCTTTCTTCCAGAGCTGCATTTAAATAGGCTACGGCTTCGTCGTGATCTTGTAACTCTTTGATAAGCCACTCTTGGTATTTTATGCTTCTTGGCATTTTACTTCTCTATTTTCTACATATGGATTGTGAGCTAATTTATTAATCTTCTCAAGGTGATTAAATGATTTGGTTAGTAAAATTTTCAAAAAAACTAGCCGCGCGCAAGTAGAAGCGCAGCTTACTCGAGCGCTCGATGGACTCAGCTTGGCTTTGAAAAATTGCAGCGCAGGAGGACGGGGTAGTGCTGTGCACGCCTCTCCGACGAGCACGCAATTTGGCATGCCAATGTGAGTCTCAAGGGGCAGCGGGGGCTTGCCCCGACTGACTCTATTGGCTAGTTTTTATTAAATTTATATTCACTGTGAAGGTGTGGGCTCATCTTTCTTCTTTTTGCGGTGGAAGAATTCTCTCATGCGCTCCATGTAGATGAAGACAACTGGGGTGAGAAAGAGGGTTACTACCTGTGAGAAGATAAGACCACCAACGATGGCAAGTCCGAGAGGCTTGCGCGATTGGGCGGTCATACCGCCGATTCCGAGCATAATAGGTACAGCACCCATTCCCGCTGCGAAGGTGGTCATGATGATAGGACGAAACCTAGCGTGGCAGGAGGCGACCATCGACTCTTCAATTCCCATGTTGTCATGGATGCGCCGCTCGTTGGCAAAGTCGATGAGGATAATTCCGTTTTTAAGAACGATTCCGATGAGCATCATAATGCCAACAAAGGAGTAGAGGTCGAGTGCATAGCCAAAGAGCATGAGCGAGAGAAGGGCGCCGACGGTGGCGGGAGGTAGGGCGCTCATCACGGTGATGGGGTGAATAAAGTTTTCATAGAGGATGCCAAGAACGATGTAGATCACAAAGAGAGCGACAAAGAAGAGGAAGTAGAGGCTTTGGAAGGTTTGTCTAAAGACAATGGCTGTCCCTTGGATGCTTCCGCTTACGTCTGTTGGAAGAATATCTCCTGCGATTGCTTCCAGATTCTCCAGTGCATTTGAGAGGGGAATGTCATCTAAGTCAAAGGTGATGGTTACGGAAGGAAGTGTGTCAAAGTGGTTAATGCTAAGTGGTCCTGGCTCCTCTTTCCACTCAGTAACGGCAGAGAGGGGAATTTGAACAGTACCTGGTTGTTTTTGGTTTTGTTGCTGGGTAAGTCCTGCGGGTGTATTGGTGAAGACAGCTTCAGGAGGGGCAACAGAGACAACTTGTGAGCTTACATAAATTTTATCTAGCATGCTCGGATCGTGATAGGCTTCTGGAACTGTTTCAACAATTACATCGTACTGGTTGAGGACGGCGTTAATTTGTGAGACTCGACCGCCGCTGTAAGCAAACATGAGTGCCTGCTCAATTGCTTGCGCGCTAATATTCAGGTCAAAGGCGCGATCTCGCAGGATATGAATTTTTAACTGGGGCTGTCCTATGTGCATGTCGCTTGAGACTTGCGCAAATCCAGGTGTTTTTTTCATCTGCGCCATGACTTTTTCGCCAGAGGTGTAGAGGTCTTTGTCCGAAAAACCTTGTAGGGTGTACTGGTAGTTACCTTGCGCAGAGGAGGTTCCTACGGTGAGGTTGATGAGAGGAATGGCGCGCAAGAAGGTATTGACAGGAGGGTACTGGTTGAGTTCATGAAAAATTTGAGGAAGCGCTTCCTGCATGGGAAGACGCTCTTTAAAGGGCTTTAGTCGAATGAAAAAGAGTCCTTGGCTGTCGATTGGAATCGCACCAACTGAGACGAGACTTTCTACATTGGGATTTTTAATTGCAATATCTTGAAGCACTTTTTGGTAGTCCATCATGCGATAGGATGAGGTGCCGTCGATGGCTTGGGTGTAACCTTGGATAAATCCGAGATCATCCATAGGCAAAAAGTTTTTGGGAATAATCGTAAAAAGAAACCCTGTGCCCACTACCATTGCAATTCCTGCAAGAACAGTAATCACTTTATGGTTGAGAACTCGGACCAACCCTTTTTTGTAAATATTTAGAAGACCATCGTTAATTTTATCGGAAATTTTTTCGAGCCAGTTTTTCTTTGCTCCTTCGTGGTGGGGGCGCAGAAAGCGCGAACAGAGAAGGGGAGCGAGGGTTAAAGAGATGAATCCAGAGAAGAGAACGGCGATGATGATCACAGCTCCAAACTCCATGAAGATACGTCCGATGATTCCCGCCATAAAAAGAAGTGGAATGAATACCGCGGCGAGGCAGAGGGTCATTGAGAGGATAGTAAAACTAATTTGTTTTGACCCTTCAATAGCAGCTTGCATGGGTGTTTTTCCCATTTCAATGTGGCGCACAATATTTTCTAGAACGACAATAGCGTCGTCAACTAAGAACCCGATGGTAAGGGTGATGGAGAGAAGTGAGAGAATATCCAAACTAAATCCGAAAAGGTACATAACTAAAAATGTACCGATGACAGAGAGGGGAAGGGTGACAATAGGGATGACAGTATCAATCACTTTACCTAAGTAGAAGAAGATGACGATGGCAACAAGAAGAAAGGCGACAGCGAGGGTAAACTGGACATCGTGAACAGACTCAAAAATAAATTCCGATTGGTCAAAAATGGTCGCAACTTCAACAGAGGCGGGTAACTCTTTTTGCAGCTGAGGCATCAACTCTTTAATTCCATTGATGACTTTTACTGCGTTGGCACCCGACTGTTTTAGAATGGCTACAACAACGCAGTTTTTCACAGAGTCTCCCTTCATATATTTAAGGGAGTACTTGTCATACTGCTGGCTGTTTAATGCCTCTCCCATATCGGAGATGCGCACCATATTGCCCTCATTATTTCGTACGATGAGTTGGTTGTAGCCATCAGCACTAAACATCTGGCCATCTACATCAATCGTGTACTCAACCATATCTCCATAGAGGGTACCGGTAGGCAGCTCAGGGTTTCCTTGAGAAACAGTTGTGGCTATTTGATCAAAGCCAATTTGCTTGGCTGAGAGAAGGTCTGGATCCATCTGCACACGTACGGCAAATGGTCCCCCGTAAGTTTGAATTTGCGCAACACCCTCGACCATCCCAAGACGCTGTCCTAAAAAAGAGAAACCGTAATCGTAGAGTTTGGCCATTCTCATTGAATTGGAGGCAATCGCGTAGAAGAGAATGGGTGTATCTGTTGGGTTTACTTTTTGATAGACAGGGTTGTTCGGCAGGTTATCAGGCAAGTTTGTAAGGGCGGCTGTAATGGCGGCTTGCACATCTGTTGAGGCGGCGTCAATGTTTCTATTAAGATGGAACTGCAGTACGATCGTAGTAAGACCAGTGTTGCTTGTTGAGGTAATCGTTAAAATATCTTCTAGCGCAGTAAACTCACGCTCTAGAGGAGCTGCAACAGAGTTTGCCATCAAATCGGGGCTGGCACCAGGGTAGTCGACCGTCACTTCAATTGTTGGGTAGTCAACACTCGGCATGTCACTCACTGGAAGATTTGTGTAGGCCAAAATTCCAAAGAAAAGAATGGCCACCATCACAAGGGAGGTCATCACTGGACGTTTAATAAAGGGGCCAGAGAGAGATTTCATATCCCAGCTTCCTCCTTATTTTTGACGACCTGTTTCACTGTTACTTTTTCGCCATCAAGTAGATTGAGCTGCCCTTCTAGAACAACTTTTTGATCGGGCTTTAAGCCTGTCTTAATAATGATCAGATCACCTTCTTGCTGTCCAGTTGTGACATAGACTTGTTTGACGATATCTCCATCAAGAACATAGATATATTTACCTTTTTCTCCAATCACAATACAGCCTGTTGGAAGCAGTAGTGCGTTCTTTGCTTCGCCATAAATAAGACGGGTATAAATAAAAATATTGGGCCAAAGCTTTTTATCATCGTTGGGAAAGTTCGCTTTGAATTTGATCATCCCCGTTGTTTGGTCAACAGCGTTGTCCATAAAGGTGATATCACCATACCAGCTCTCTTTAAAGTCCCGTGTATAGGAGACCTGCGCTTGCAGAGTTTTCTCTTTCATAATTTCATGGAGCATGGAAAAGTAACGCTCTGAGATAGCAAAGTCACAGTAGATCGGTTGGATCTGGTTAATCGTGACAAGAGTTGTCTGTTGCGCTTCCAAGACTAGGTTCCCCTCATCGATTAATCGCTCGCCAGCAACACCCGTCATCGGCGCTTCAACGCGACAGTAACCCAGATCAATGTTTGCTTGGTCGAGCCTTGCTAAATTATCCTTTACCGTTGCTTCGCTTGTTAAAACATTTGTTACTAAATTGTCATAATCATTTTGTGAAATGTAATCTTCTTGCACAAGAGGCGTGTTGCGACGCGCAGTATCTTGGTTATACTTTAAAGTTGCCATCGATCTAGCGACCTCTGCTTCAGAGGCTTTCACAGCTGCTTCATACGTGCGATCATCAATTGTGACAAGAAGTTCGCCTTCAGAGACCTCTTTTCCCTCCTCGTAGTAGACACCAGTAACAGTGCCATCGACTTGCGCTTGCAAACTTACAGAGTTAAACGCTGTAATATGTCCAGGGGCTTGCAAATAGAGAGGGACATCTTTTTGGATAACCTCAACAACATTGACACTAGGAGGGGGCTTGACCTTTGCCTCCTTTTTGCTACAAGCGGCAAAGCCAAAAACTAAAACTAAAATTAGGAATTTATTTTTTCTCATAATTTTCCTCAAAAATTTCGCCTGCTGACTCCAAGCTCAACATACCTGTACCGTAAGCAAGATCGGCAATTGAGACGTACCAGTCGCGTTGCGCTTCTGCATTACGTGCTTGCGCATCTGCCACATCTGTTTGTGCTTTGATGACGTCGACAATGGTGGTCGTTCCCACTTTGTACTTATCGAGCAGCACGCGGTACTCCTCTTCAGCTGCAAGTAAAAACTCATAGGCATAAGTGGTCGCTTCATTTGCTAAAAGCACATCATCGCGGAAGTTCACAACATCTTGTAAAACATTGAGTTTACGCTCTTCAAAACGCGCCTTAGCCTCGTCAAGGGCACTCTCAGCTAGACGAACCGTATTTGCAATATAAAATCCTTGAAAAAGAGGCAAGTTCAGTGATGCAGCGACTTTCCAATGGTAGCCATCGTTGCGGTTCATATCAAAGTAGGCGCGTCCAATGTCAGCGGCACCATCAATCACAGGAAAGAAAAGTCGTTTGGCGGCGGTTACCGCATCTTCGCCCGCCTTTACATCAGACTCCGCTGCTTGCAAATCGGGACGGTGCTTCAGCGCTGTTAAGATTAACTCATTCAATTTTCCTGGCTCAAAATGTGTGATTTTCTTAGGAAAGCGAATAAATTTTACATCCAAGTTGGCGGGTACACCCATATCTGCCATCAACTTTGTGTAGGAGTTGTGGAGCTTCTGTCTCTGCTCTACTAAGGCGAGTTGAGTCTGCTTCAAACTTGTGACAGCTTGTACTTTATCCGAAATATCAGCCATCCCATTTACTAACTTAGCCATTACAGCATCGAGCGTTGTCTGCGCATTATTGACATCTGCTTCAGCTGCAATCAAACGCTCCTGCTGGTAGAGATAATCGTAGTAATCAACCATCAACCTTTGGATAACTGCCTGAATAGCTCTGTTGTGCAACCAATCAGCATTGTACAAAGACTCTAGGGCTGCAAGAGAGGAGTAGCGTGTCTGCCCAAAATCTAGAAAGATGTAGTTAAAATTGAGATCTCCTGTTCCCACAGTTTGGAAAATGACTTCGCGCTGTCCTAAGACAAAGATCGCATTGCGCTGTCTTGTGTAACTTGCATCCCCCTGAATCTGCAAGAAGTCGGGCTGAAGAGTCTGGCCGTACTCGGCTGCGCTCATTCGAGCTCTTGCCCAAGTCGCCTTTGTTGTGGGACTGTTTAACAAGCCTAAGTCAAGCACTTCGCCTAGAGAGAGAGGTTCTACATTCTCCAGAAATTCAAAATCTTCCTGCAAGCAGCCGTCTAAAACCTGAGGTTCATTGGGAGGGCGCCAGACAGTGTGGGACGTGCGGGGAGTGTAGCTAAAAGGATCAGCTGCTCCTTTAAAATCGATGCATCCAGTGCAAATAAATAGTAATAAAATCGTAACGACTAAATGTCGCATCGGCACACACTCCCCGTCCTCCCTATACTGATTAAAGAATTATCTGTACATATTTTTTTGCAGTAGATATTTATTTAACTCTCAATGTATAATGGCGGAAAAATAATTATTTTTTATTTTCAATGTTTAGTATAAAAAGAATTTCAAAAGATGATGGTCTAATTAATTCAAATCCTCTAATTTATTATGATGTTATCACTTTAGTTTATCGCAAAATAAATGGAAGTGGCGCAACGAATCAACAAATAAAAAATTTTTACCAATGTATCTCGGATAATAGGGTCGTTATTCTTGTAAATGGGAGAAAAGTTTCTTTTTCAATGAAAGAAGTTACGATTTTTGTCATGACAAAGATGAATGGAACAGAACGGTATTTAAAAGGAGAAAACGATTTTTTTGAGTTGCCAATATTTTTTTTCCATATTTTTTACCCCTCTTACGAAGCAAGTCTGGATCGAATAAAATGCGCTTCGATCTCTTGTGTAGAAGAAATTACTGGTAAAAAAGGATCGTTTGTTTATTCAAGACACGAGAGCAAAGTTGTGAAAGATAAATTTAATGGCGTTCGTATAAAAAAAGAACAGTTTTTTTTAGTACTAGATAGCGTCGTCAAAAGCATACAACCATCTTATTTTTCATGTTTGGGCTCCATTTTTGTGCTCAAATGAAGCGGAATTTACAAATTCAGCTTCAATTTCCGCACAAAAATAAGCTGCAAACATGAAAAATAATCTGATTATAGCCTTTTGACGACACTATCTAGAAGCTATAGACGATCTGGGATTTCCTCACTCAGGCTAACTTTTTCTTTAAAATCTCCTGAACAAGATGAGGGGCAGCCTTGCCCTTCGATAGCTTCATGACCTGACCAACAAGAAAGTTAAAAGCGCGCTCGCGACCGCTACGGAATTTTTCAATTGAGTCAGGATTCTCTTTTAATACTTGGTCAACAAGCGCTTCAATTTCACCTGTGTCATCCATTGGCTTGAAGTGCGGGTTCTCATCAATAATTTGGCGAGGAGTTTTAGCCGGATCTTTGACCATCAAGTCGGCAATCTCTTTGGCCATGCGGCCAGTAACCACCTTTTCTTCAATCAAGTTCACAAGCTCTGCGATGCGCTCAGGTAAAACTTCAGATTGTGCCAAGTGTGTGCCGCTCTCTTTAAAGCGTCCAACAAATTCTACACAGACCCAGTTGCAAAGTCCTTTAGCATTTTTGCAAGTCTGCAGGCCACGCTCAAAAAAATCAGATAATCTCTTATCATTTACTAGTAGTGAGGCGAAATATTCAGAAAGTTCTAGTTTTTGTACATAACGCTCGTAGCGCTGGTGGGGGAGTTCGGGAAGTTTAGTGCGCAAATTTTCAACATACTCTTCTGTTAGAACAAGAGGAGGAAGATCAGGCTCCGGAAAGTAGCGATAGTCAGCAGCACTCTCTTTGGTTCGCATGACCACAGTTTCGTTTTTTGCCAAATCAAAACGGCAGGTTGCTTGCGGTACCACCTCTTTATGCGGCATGTTGGGATGTGCTAAATACTCGCGAATCTGCCGGCGAATTTCCGCTTCAATCGCAAGCTCCATATTGGAGAACGAGTTCATATTTTTGATCTCGACCTTGTTACGCAAGGTAGTCGAGCCTTTGGGGCGCACGGAGACATTTACGTCGATACGAAGTGAGCCCTCTTCCATATTTCCATCAGAGACATTCGTATATTGTAAAATAGAACGGATTGCCGTTGCGTAAGCCGTTGCCTCTTTGGGGCTGCGCATACAGGGAGTAGAAACAATTTCAATGAGCGGAACGCCTGCGCGGTTAAAGTCAACGCCTGCAAAATCGGAGAAGTGCTTGAGCATTCCAGCATCATCTTCTAAGTGTGCCTTTTCGATAGCAAAAGTTTTGCTCTTCCCCTCAACATCTGCTACGACCTCACCACCGATGATGATTGGCTCATCAAACTGTGTAATTTGGTAATTGCGTGGGCAGTCGGGATAAAAATAACTTTTACGATCAAAGCGAGAGCAAAGGGAGATTTTTGCGCCAACAGCAAGACCAAAGAGAACTGCTTTTTTTACCGCTTCGCCATTTAGAACAGGTAGAGCTCCAGCTTGACCTGTATCGACTACACCGATGTTGCTGTTGGGCTCATTGCCAAATTGATAGCCCGTTGCACTAAAAAGTTTTGTACGGGTGTTGAGCTGCGTGTGGATCTCTAAACCGATAATCGGTTCAAAAGCTTCGTAAGGAGTTTCACTCATGACGCATGCTCCTTGTCAAAGAGGGGGGGGACATCTCCTTTTACCCCACTACAATTTTGAAAATTATACGCAAAGCGCATCACTTCAGTGTCCGCCATCTGTGGGCCTAAAAATTGCAATCCGAGCGGGCACTTGTTCTCAGCGTAGCCGGATGGCACACTAACCGCAGGTAAACCAGCTACATTGGCGCCAATCGTGCACGCATCTTGCAAGTACATTTTGAATGGATCTTGCATACTAAACATTTCAAAGGCGGTGGTTGGCGTTGTGGGAAGAGCGATGACATCACAGCTTTCAAACGCTTTTTTATACTGCTTGATCATTAAGGTGCGCACTTTTTGCGCTTTTTTGTAATACGCTTCCTGATAGCCAGCACTCAAAACAAAAGTACCGAGCAAAATACGCTTTTTTACCTCAGCGCCAAATCCTTCACAACGCGACTTGTTATAGAGATCCGTCAAGTTTTTCAAATCTTTAGCACGCTTACCAAAGCGCACCCCATCAAAGCGGGCTAAATTCGTAGAAGCTTCAGCAGTAGAGAGGATGTAGTAAACTGCAATTGCATATTGCTGCAGACTGATATCAACCTCGACAGTTTCAACACCGAGATCGGTTAACTTTTTGAGTGCTTTATTAAAATTTTTCTGAATCTCTTCACTCTGTTTTTTGACAAACCCCCAGGGAATCCCCACCTTTTTGCCCTTGATAGAGCTTTTGATTTCAGAAAAATAGTTTTCCGCAGGAGTTTGAATACTTGTTGCATCTTTTTTGCAAGGGCGTCCTAGCACCTCCATAATCAGAGCGACATCTTCTACATCATTAGTAAAAGGACCGATCTGATCAAAAGAAGAGCCAAAAGCGACAAGACCATTTCTTGAAACGCGACCAAAAGTTGATTTAAATCCAACAGTTCCCGTAAATGAGGCGGGTTGGCGAATCGAGCCTCCTGTATCAGAGCCGAGTGAAATCGGGGCAAAACGCGCACTAACAACAGCAGCCGATCCCCCAGACGAGCCGCCAGGCGTATAGTCTAACTGCCACGGATTATGCGTGGGGCCAAATGCCGAATACTCGCAAGAAGCGCCCATGGCAAACTCATCTAAATTCGTCTTCCCAATAATGATGCCATCTTGGTTTTCAATATTTTCTACAACCGTGGCATCGAATGGCGCGACATAATTTTCCAAAAACTTTGAAGCGCAAGTCGTGATCTCTCCCTTTATTTGAATATTATCTTTCACAGCAATCGGGACACCAGCTAAAAGACCCAATTTTTCGCCGCGCTTCTTTTTCTCATCAAGCGCCTTAGCCTTTGCTATTGCGCGCTTTTCATAAAGCTTTAAATAGCCGTGAACCTGTTTATCAAATGTTTTTGCGCGCTCTAAAAAGTAACGCACAATTTCCTCAGCTGAGAGCTCACCGGAAAGAAATTTTTCACGAATCTGTGTGGCACTTAATTTGTAAAGCACTACTCCTCCTCCTTAGCTAAAACAGGGGGAGTGCGCAGCATGCCACCAATTTCCTCTGGAGAGTTGGAAAGAAATTCTTTGCGAGTCAGCGACTCCTCTTCTACGTCATCACGCAGAGGCATCTGCAAGCCTTCTAAAACAACATGGCAAGGTGCAACACCATCCGTATCTACTTCTTGTAATTTGTTTGCGTGTTCAAAAACTTTTTCTAGATGAACAGCGGCCTCATCCAGCTCCTTATCGCTGCAACTAAGGCGGCACAAATGCGCAAGTTTCTTTAGATCGTTCTTCTCCATTATAGGAGCAGTATATAGCGGCAGACCCTCTCGCGTCAAGAGCCTCCACTCAAGCCGCTTGCAAGTAAAATGTTTATTCTTTATGAGAAGAATATAGTATTATCTTCATTTGGAGGAGAGAAATGAAAGCACTCAATGTGATTGCGTTAATTTTGGTAATCGTTGGAGCTCTTAACTGGGGACTCTGGGGTTTTTTCCAATTTGACTTTGTTGCGTGGCTATTCGGTGGAAATTCAAACTGGATCGCACGTATTGTTTACGCTTTAGTTGGTATTGCGGGACTTTGGTCGCTCGGTACACTCGGTAAATGCTGCAAAGCTGTTTGCTGTAGTTCATCTTGTGACACACAAAACAAAGATCAGTAAACAAAATTATTTTTACACAGGTGCATGCACCTGTGTATTTTTTTTATGAAAATACTCATTACAGGATCTCATGGCTTCGTAGGCCAGGCCGTAACCAACCACCTCGCTCCTCACCACGAACTCCTCTTTTTTTCCCGTGACCTACAAAAATCTCCCAATCTCCTCGACCTTCCAGAAGTTGATGCGATCATCCATCTCTCTGGAGAAAACATCTCAGGTTATTGGACCCAAAAAAAGAAGCAGCGCATTAAAGAGAGCCGCTGCGACTTTACCGAAAAACTCACAACCGCACTCATTGAACAAAACCGCGTGCCCAAAATCTTTCTTTCCGCCTCAGCTGTTGGATATTATGGCGACCGCGGTGAGGAAATCTTAGATGAAACCGCAGCGAAAGGGGAGGGTTTTCTCTCAGATGTTTGCGCCTGTTGGGAGCACGCCTCCAAACCACTTGCCAAACACGGTGCACGTCTTGTGCACATGCGCTTTGGCATGGTGCTCTCTAAAACCGGCGGCGCTCTAAAAAAAATGCTGCTCCCATTCAAACTCGGCCTTGGCGGCCGCATCGGCTCCGGCAAACAGTACATGAGTTCGATTACGCTGAAGGACCTCACCCGTGCTATTGAATTTGTCCTTATGCATAAGGAACTCTCTGGTCCCGTAAACTTCTGCAGCCCAGAGCCTCTTACAAATTTAGAATTTTCAGAAAGAGTTGCAAAATCAGTAAATCGCACCCTTGGTCCACCGCTCCCAGCTTTTCTTGCAAAACTACTCTTTGGGCAGATGGGTAAAGAACTTCTGCTTAGCTCAACCCGGGCTTATCCAAAAAAATTTTTAGATGCCGGGTTTCATTTTAATAAAAAACCTATCTGATTGAGCAATCAATCCAATTTTTCCCATTAAGAAGAGCTTGTACAGAAAAGCTAGAAAAAGAACTCATTAACGATTCTGGTTTATGTTTATTTGGGACGCTAAATCCAAAAAGTTTTGGAGTTCCAGAGGTTTTGAGCGAAAGAGAGTGAGGAAGGTCCGTAAAACTTGCAATTCTATCTTTAAAATCTTGAAGGATGGCACCTATGCCAAAACGCGAGCCATCTGCTTTCAAGCTAAACAGATTTCCTTCAGCATCTGTTAGTACCTGAAAAGTATAATTGTATTTCATTTGATCTACTTTATCTGTGGAGTACCAACTAAAAAGTCCAAAATTGTACGCAGGGATTTTTTGTACGATTGTCGCTGTTACTGCTTGCCATCTTGTGGCTTTGTATGAGGAGAGAGCATTTGCAAGAAGAATAATGGTGCTATCTTGTTTTTCATAGCGGTCTTCAGAAAAAAAGATGCTTGCTATCGAAAGAAAAGAGTTTAGCATGCTTGAAGCGAGCATAGCATTTTTGTATCCAAATGAAGGAGAGATGGAGAGCTCTACATCATTTTGAAGAGGAAGGGCAAATTTTGGAGGGAAGAGATAGTGATTTACCTGGGTTGCAAGAGCGAGAGTGGGCGCATAGGGAATCATGAAAATGAGTAAACCCAAAGGAAAAGAAATTAGAAAGACACCTAGAATCGTAAAGAAAATTTTACTTAGGGTTCCTCGGTTCTCCCAACGTTCATTTTCTTCAGCAGTCCTGGAACTTTTTCCTTCAGGAATAAGACGCCAAATATTTATTGCATTAGAGCCAAAGGCAAAAAGAAAGGTCCAAGGTCTAAGATAAGCAATTTTTTCTAGCGTAGAGTTGTAGCTTTGTAACTGGATTGAAGCAAAAAATGCCGCATTGAGTCCATAATGTAAAACTTTATACGTTCTCATAAATCACAATCCTAAACAGCGAGTATAGCCTCTATTTGATTTAACAAACACTTCAAAAGCGGAAAGTCCGGAATAGAGGGGAGCGGGAAGATATTGTTCAGGAAGGGAAAAGAGGCAAAATGAAGGAAAAGTGTAGTTGATAAATCCAAACGAGAGATCTTTTGGATATTCTGAAAAATTGCGAATTCTCTCCATTTGGTTTGCGATCTTACTGATTAAAATCTCTTCCCCTCTCTCATTGAAAGAAAAAATGCTTCCATTTGGTTTGATAAACGCATCAATTTCATTTCTAAACTCAAATCCTGTTACTTTCGGAATAATTCTATATTTTGAGGGGGTATTTGTATGCGAAATAAAGATTGTAGAAGTCACTTCTTTCCAATTGCGAATTTGAAAACTAGAAAGAGTCAAAAGGATTTGAAGAAGCAGATTGATCGTCATTCCTGAATTGTTGTGTATCAGAAGGGAGTCCAAAGAAATAAAAATAAAGTTTATTAAACAGTAGTGTTGCATCAGATGTTGATAAGAAGAGACGGTCCATCGGCAAGATTCGGGGAGAGATTGAGTAGGGAGATAGCGAGTATTAACCATTTGAGCTAAGGGAAAAGTGGCGATAGAAATAATCAATAGAGGAAGAATTTTTTGAATAGTTAACGAGATCCCATTATCACCGAAAATTCGATTACAAATAGCAGTGTATTTTTCGGCTAGTGTTCCAGAGGGAGTCAAGCCAAGACGAGTTGTGTTGATTAGCACAGCTCCTAATCCGAGCAGTGCTGTAGCAAAACGATATTTAGCTATTTGCTTGATTCGTTCGGGACTGCTTTGGTAGAGTACGGATCCAGCGAATGCGGCGTTTATTCCGGTTCTGATTATTTCAAGATTCATAACCCCCTTACTTCAAACATATGACTGGTCCGTGAATAGTTTCTAAATACATGGAGAGGTTTGAGAAAAATGGGAGAAGCTTAATTGGAAGATTCTCTTTAGGTAGGGCAAGACCTGTTAATTCTCCAGCTTTAAGGCCACTCCAATTGTTTTCAATTTCCCATGGATAATCATCAAAGCTTAGGATTTTTTTGCAAAAATCATCGACTATTTTTGTGACTGAGAGTTTTTGAAAATCAGATGAGATGCTGTGATAATTTTCAGGGGAGTCTCCAAATACTTGAAAAGTGTATTGGTGGGTGAAACCCTTTGCAAAATCTCCATATTGAACGGGTACAAAAATAGACGCTTCAAGTGCTTTCCAGGATCTCATGTGGTGAAGGGCAAATGCATTTATGAGTACAGAAGTTGGTGTGGAAAATTCAGGATTAATAATGAATGAGAGAGATGAAAAAACAATGTTGGCTGAGGTAAAAACATTCAATACACCTTGGTATAAAGTAAACTTCCAAGTTAATGAACAAAGTTTGTGAGAGAGCTTCGGATGAGGTGTGGGGAGTTTAACGAGAGAGAAAGCGGTAAGGGCAATGATGCTTGCGGTAGCTGCAAGAGCTATCATTGCAGAACAAAAATAGGTTTTTTCTGTTCTGCCGTTTTTCCTTACTTCAAAATATTCATCACATGATCTCAATAAATTATTTTTAGCAGCACTCCAAGCAAATTTGTTTATGTTCAAAACGGTACACAGGGCTCCTAATCCAATTGTCGCATGATAATTATAGGGAATTTTTGAAATAAGCGAATTTGTTGAATTTTGCGATACAATTGAAGCTCCGAATACTAGATTCGATGCCATAGTTACTTGGTTCATTGAAATTCTCATATGAAAAGAATCTTAACAGAAACTTAATTTAAAATCTCTTTAAAAAACAAAATATTAAATCGTTTATTTTGATCTAAGTCATTAATATTTCTAAATGTTTTTTCAATTAATTAATTATTTTGTTTAAAAGTTAATTAATAAGTGGTAATTGTAAGTAAATAACATATTTTAATTACAGTTATGGAACAACAAGGTACTTCAAATCCATGGTTTAGTATTTGGGTGCGTCCCAAACAGACCATTCAAGAAATAACGGACAAAAATCCGCGTATGCGCTTTTTTGTTCTCTCCTTCATCTACGGTTTTCCCTGGATGCTGCAATTTGCGCAATCGCTCTCCATTGGGATGAGTTGGTCACTGCCATTTCTTTTGATCTTGGCCATAGTGCTTGCCATACCAGTAGGAGCGATTGCCTTTTCACTTACAGCAGTCATTTTGCATTGGACTGGAAAGTTGATTAAGGGGCAATCGAGCTTTATCAATTTAAGAGCGGCCGTATCTTGGTCCAATGTTCCTAATGTTGTGACAATTGCCCTATGGCTTGTTCTTTTAGGCTTTTTTGGTATTCATCTTTTTGATTCTTACTTCACTTCTCACGACTTTACAAGTACAGAGCGCATGGTCGTAATGATTACTTCAGGAATTGAGCTGGTTGCGATGATCTGGTCGCTTGTTATTTTGGTGCACGCTGTTGCAGCTGTGCAGAAATTTTCCAGCTGGATGGGTCTACTCAATGTAATTTTGAGTATTATTGTCCTGATCCTGCTTAGTTACATAATAAAAATTATATTAGCCTGGATAGGGTTAGGAGGATAGACAATGCAATTAGGATTTAAAAAAGGTGCTTTAATTGCACTTGTAGCCTTTTTAGGCGTCAACTTGCCACTTCAGGCAGATTGGAGACAGTTTCACTCTGTAAACGGCGGTTGCTCTGTGGCTTTCCCATCAGCCCCTGAGCACATCCGTCAAACGATGAACGTACCAGAAGAGCAGGTCGATCTGAACTATGACGTTTATGTAGCTGCTGAAGGTAACAAAGCTGTTTATATGGTATTGATTGCCGAGTACCCTTCGTTTGTAGATGAATCTTATGCAGAACTGAGTCTAGAGAGTTTTATTAACGGCATTGTTGGGCAGCACCCTTCGAACCAGCTTGTTTCCGCAGATATGGTTAATGTCCAAGGGCATAAAGGAGTCGATTTCTTTGTAAAAACAGAAGATGTCTTTTTCATGGGACGCGCTGTTATGGCGAAAAATAGTCTTTACCTTCTTGCTATGGAGTGTGAAGCAAATAATTACTCTGAGCAAAGCTTTAAGCGCTTTATTAGCTCATTTAAATTGCAGTAGTTGTGAATAGCGATTTTCAACTACTTCTCCTTGTACATAGTTTCGCTACCTGGGCGATGGTGGGCGTGATCTGGTTTGTCCAGGTCGTCCACTATCCGCTCTATAAAAAAATAAAAGAGGGTTTCCAGAGTTATGAGCGCATGCACCTCAAGCGCACGAGCCTTCTTCTTTCACCAATCCTCATTATAGAGATGGTCACCGCATTCTTCCTTATCGGCATCGCACCCTCTGGTCTTATCCTTCAGCTTGCCGCCTACAACCTCATCCTGCTCATTCTTATCTGGATTACGACTTTACTCTTTCAAATCTCACAGCACCAAAAACTCGCCATTCGCTTCTCGACACACCAACACAAACTTCTTCTGCTAACCAACTGGATCCGCGTGATCCTCTGGACCGTACGCGGGCTCATCGTTGCCGCTATGCTCTTCGAGCTTTTTGGCACAAAAAACTAATTTGAGTGACAAAACAGGCCTTTTTGTGACATAAAAACCACTTTTTATGTCACAAAACGGATTTGAGTGACAAAAAACGGATTTGAGTGACATAATAGAGGTTTGAGTGACAAAACAGCCTTTTGAGTGACAAATGCCCAAAAAAAACTACGAAAAAGACTACCAACAGATTTTGCATATCCTTGAAGATTTTCCTGATGGGGCAAAAGTAGACGACATTCTATCAAAAATTAATTTAAGCTTGTCCAAACGAGTTCTTCAAAGACGAATTGCGAATTTATTGTCAGATAGAAGATTAGTTGCAGAGGGGAGGAATCGTGCTCGCAGATATAAGCTTCCCTGTATTACTAAAAAGACATCACTAGAAAAGCAATTAGAAACAAGTATAACGGTGCTTCTTTCCTCCGAAGGAAAAAAAATTGAGGCTCATGTAAGGTCTCCTATTCAAAAAAGAAATTACACAAACTATAATCGTAAATTTTTAGATGACTATATTCCTAATAAAACATTTTACTTAGATGAATTAACAAGAGAAGAATTGTATGATTTAGGAAGATCTCAAGATGGATATTATCCTGCTGGAACTTTTGCACGTGAAATTTTTGAGCCTTTATTAATTGATCTTTCTTGGAATTCTAGCAGGTTAGAAGGAAATACATATTCCTTACTCGAAACAGATCGCCTATTAAAACTGAATGAACCAGTGAAGGGGAAAGATATTGAAGATACTCAGATGATTTTAAATCATAAGGAAGCAATTGAGTTTCTTATTAGTCTTGGAGAAAACATTACGGTCAATCGCTATACAGTTTTAAATTTACATGCTTTGCTTTCGCAAAATCTAATCAGTAATCCAAAAGCATGTGGGCGGGTAAGAACAATCCCGGTTGGAATTGGAAAGAGTGTCTACATGCCACTTTCAATTCCTCAAATATTAGAGGAATGCTTTGACCAAATTATTTACAAAGCAGATGCGATAAAAAACCCCTTTGAGCAGGCTTTTTTTCTTATGGTCCATCTTCCTTATTTACAGCCGTTTGAAGATGTTAACAAGCGTGTATCAAGGATCTCTGCAAACATACCATTTATCCGGGAAAATCTATCCCCTCTTTCCTTTGTAGATGTACCGAAAGATGCTTATATTAGTGGATTGCTCGGTATTTATGAGCTTAATCGCATTGAATTGATGAGAGATGTTTTTGTATGGGCTTATACACGTTCCTGTCATCGTTATGCCGCAATTAGTAGGATAGCAGGAGAGCCTGACCCAAATAGGTTGAAATATCATAAAGCTATCAATAGGATAATTTTTAAGGTTGTTGAAAAGAAATTGGATAAGCTAAGGGCTCATCAATATATTGAAAAAGAGAGAGTCAAAGCTGCCCCTCAGGATCAAGAAAAATTTGTAGAAATGGTTGAGACAGAGTTGATGGCCCTTCACGAAGGAAATATTGCACGCTATCGCATCACACCAAAACTCTTTGAAGAGTGGCAAAATACTTGGGCTTGAGCTTTGACTACCCGTTAGGATTTTTTGCTAATGTAGGTGGTACTCCGAGAGAATCAAGCATTAGGATGCACTGTTCTTCGGTAAAACCGCGCTCATGAGCAGCATCATAGAGATTTTGCTCTTTATTTGCGGGTCTCGCAAGTTGAGCGATTTGCTCTTCTGAGAAGTGTTTTTTAAAGACCGCTTGGAGTCGAAGATATTTTTCTCGAAGTTGGTTATTTCTTTCGTCTTGCTGTCTAACGTTTTCAAGCACGTAGGGAAGTAGATCGAATAAGAAATCATCCTTATCGTAAATCGTTGATAATTCAATCTCTTTTTCATCAACAAATTGCTCAAATGATTCTATACTCCAGTCCGCGTAATACAAAATTGATAAGAGGTTAAAAACAGCTTTTTTTACGAATTCACTTTTCTGCTCATCTGTAAACTCCTCGGTTAGGAAGTCATAAAGAGTGTAGGATGCAATTTCATTTCCTTTCTTATGATCAAGTGCAATCTCGTGCAAAATTTTGTTTTTTTCTGTTTGTAATGATGGGGAGCTGTTGTCAAATAAAACGAAAAAAATTTCTTCAAATTTCTTGGTTAGCTCAGCTTGTTGATCACGATTTTCTTCTAACTTTGTATTAAAAACATCGACGATTTTTCTGAAACAACCAATTGTAACTACGTTGCCTTTATTAATCGCATTTTCGATTGATCCAGTTTCGAATTCATTAAGAGCTTGTTCCAGCTCAGTTGAGGCTGTTCCAAAAGCTGGGTCAGGGCGGGAGAATAATTCCTTGCAATAAGTTTTCACATCGACGGAATGGCACATTGATAGAAAAGAGAGGGCTAAGGCAACCATTGTAGAAAACTCTCTTACTTTTTTACTTGTTGTACTGGCTTGAGCAAAAATGAGAGCGCTGTTTAAAACAACGACTCCCGTCATTTTTTTTGTGCCAAAATCTTCTCGGCAGACTTTCTCAGCAAAAAGCGCGAAAACTGTAGAACCAACAGTATATGCAGGACACAAAACCTTCGGTGATCTTAATGAATTACATGCACTTGCAAACATTTTCCCCTCATTATTTGGAATGATTATAACATATTTTATTATTAAAACTAAGATTAAATAAAAATTTTAATTGAGGAGGGCAGCCTGGCCGCCAAGCATGCGCAGCAGCTCTTGCTGGCGCTCTTCTTGGGAAAGAGGGATAATTTGCGTATGGGTACGATTGTCAATAATTTTTTTGAGGATTTTAAGGTGGTGGTCAGCAAAGCGGGCGACTTGGGGGAAGTGGGTGATCGCGATCACTTGAGCGTTTCGTCCGAGAGTATGGAGTTTTTCCCCAAAGAGGGTAGCAGTTTCTCCGCCAATGTTGGCATCGATCTCGTCAAAAAGTAGACTCGTTTTTTTATTAATGAGGGTGGCAAGAGCGAAATAGAGGCGAGAGATTTCTCCGCCGCTCACGCCATCGTTAATGCAGATCGCTCTTTCACCCGGATTGGCTTGGAGCAAGATGTGCGCTTTTTCATCACCTGTAGCGCTGCGAGGGGATTTTTCAAGTATGATGGTGACGATGGCCTCAGGCATATTAAGCTCTTGAATAAGTTGTGTTAGGGCCTGGGCGAGTTTGGTTGCAGCGATTTGCCGTTTCTCTGTGATGTCGGCAGCAAGTTGGTCGGTTTTTTCTTTTGTAGTGGTTAAGATTTTTGTGAGGTTAAGGATTTCTTCATCAAGATTTTCAAGCTCGCTGATTTCTTGGGCGACTTGATTTTGGTAAGCAAGGGGATCGCCAAAGCGTTTTTTTGCGTCGTTAAGTGTGGCTAGACGATTTTCGAGTTGAGTAAGACGCTGTGCGTCAAAGTCAAGATTAGAGAGGGTCTGGCTAGTGAGAAAGGCGGCTTCTTGGAGCTCATTTTCTGCGGTTTTGAGGTGAGTTTGGATTTCGTGGGACTCTTCAAGTTTTTGCTTAGAGAGTGCTGGAAGGAGGGTTTCGTTAAGAAGATGATTGAGGGGAGAGAGTTTTTCCGCCAGTTCTTGTTTTTCATTTAAGCCTTTGTACTCTTCAAAGAGCTCCTCTTCTTCGCCCGGTTTGGGGTCAATTTCTTCGAGCTTATTAAGCTCCCATTTGAGACGCTCAAGTTTGTGTGCGGCTTCGCTTTTTTGCTCTTGAAGTAGAGCGAGTCTTTTCTCTAACTCTTTTTCATCGGCAAAGTTTTCTGCAAATGGTGTGAGGTCGAGTTGAGCAAAGTAGTCGAGATTTTTGAGCTGCTCGGATGGGTTGCGAATATTTAGGTGGGCGTGTTGGGAGACGATTTCAAAGAGGTGCTGTCCCAGTTCTTTGGCAAAGTTGAGGGTGGTTTGGCGATCTTGAATAAAGAGCTGACTTTTGCCAGAAGAGTAGATTTCCCGTCGAATGATGAGAGCGTCATCTTGAGGCAGGTCAAATTGGGTGAGAAGTTCGGGCGAAAAAATCCCTTGGATGGTGGCAGATTCGGCACCACTACGGATAATTTTGGTGTCAGCGCGCTCTCCTAGAAGGAGGCCAAGGGCAGAAATGATCGCACTCTTTCCCGCCCCTGTCTCTCCTGTGAGGATATTGAGTCCTCGTGTAAAGGAAATTTCCGTTTCATCAATCAGGGCGATGTTGCGTAAAAAAAGTTTCTCAAGCACCGAGGATTACCCCACGTGTTTTGAAGTGGAGCTTGGCCACATCGCCTAAAATTTCTTTGCCATCGCGATCAACAAGGGAGCGACCCACCTCAATTACTTGCGGCCCCGCGCCTTTAGGTAGGGTTAAGTTGACTTGCTTACTCAATGTTTGCATCCCTTCTAAAAAGGCTGTACGCGCCAGGATTGAGGCGGCTGCGACAACGGGATCAGACTCTCCACCTGTTCGTTGAGTCAGTTGCATCTCTAAACCTTTTTTTGCAACCGCGCGCTCAACTACATGCTCGCTGGCAAATTGGTCGATGATGGCACTGTTGCAGCCTGTTTTGGTGGCAAGTTCTTCAATAGCGCTGGCGTGTCCCCAAGCTAGAAGTTCATTTAGGTTGCGAAATTTTGCATAGAGAAGGTTGTATTTGGTCGGAAAGATGCGGATAAGTGAGTAAGGAACAATTTTTTTGATTTGGGTAGCAAGGTTCATAATCTTGGGATCCGTCATGCGTTTTGAGTCGCGCACGCCCAATTTTATGAGTTGAGAGATTGTCTGCTCATCTGCATAAATTCCACCGATGCATAAGGGGCCAAAAAAATCGCCTTTTCCTGCTTCATCGATACCAATCCGTGCAGAGAGGTCGGGATTATCGAGGTTTTGGGTAAAAGAAAAATCTTGCAAGAGCTCCGGCTCTAGGTAGTAGCGAATGAATTCTTCTTGCTCTCTACCCTGTACGGTCAGCTTTCCCGATTCGTATAGATTTACGATCAAGCCAGGTTTTCTTGCAGAAAAAATTGTATAAGGAGGTTTTGTAAATACAAATCCTCTCTCTTGGAGATCACTGTGTAGCTTGTCAAAGAGCTCTTTTTTAAGTTTGGTTACAAAACATGCCATCTTGGGCTATTTTAACATTGGTATCATTTTATACAATGACGTACTATGGGAAGAAATCTAGGTGATCGGTATGAGCGAAGATATTAAGAAAATCGGACAGATCTTCAAAGAGAAGAGAAATGAGATGAATCTCTCGATTAAAGAAGTAGAGAATGCAACTTCCATTCTTTCAAGCAATCTTGAGGCGATCGAGAGAGGAGAAGTAGATAAATTTTTATCCTCTGTCTATGCAATTGGGTTTATGAAACAGTACGCAAACTTTTTGGGACTTGATGCGGAAAAAATCTTGCATGATCATCCTGAAGTTTTTCGTCTCCCAGAAGAAAATCATGAATTCAATTATGGAATTGGCACCTTAGAAGTGCGCGGAAGTCAGGGTGGGGGAGTGAAATGGTTCCCTAACCTGCTTTGGATCGGAGCTTCAGCAGTCGTGCTTTTCTTAGCTTATCTCTTTGCTAAACAGATGGGGGTACTGTGACTCTATTTTTGGCAGCAATTTTTTCATTTTTTGCTCACGAATCCTTAGCAGATCGCTTTATGGAAAATCATCCGGTGATTGCACATAAAACAAGGCTTGGAAACGAGATTTCAAACTTTAATGAGAAGTTAAAGTCAATTCCACATAAACCAAATTGGGACAATGTTGTTTTAGAAACGTACTGCTACACGTGGGAAGATGCTTTTGAAATCGCATCCTTGAGTGAGGATATTGAATATTTTTTTTACACAAACGGCTTAGCGGATAAAATCATTGATAGCGAAGGGAATGAGCACACCCTTTTCCATGGGCTTTGTGTCTTTTTTACGGGCGATCTGCCTGAGTGGAATGAAGACCGCAAAATCACCTCTTTCTATAAGTGCTCATATAACTAAAGGTTAGTTTTTTACGAAAATAAAGGGGTACAATTTACAAATTGAATTTGCAAATTGTACCCCTTAAGTATATGCTAACTTCTATGATTCCAAGACAAATTGAAAAAGAGATCCGTCAGCTGATGAAAGGATTTCCCATTATTGCGCTTACAGGTCCAAGGCAATCGGGGAAAAGTACGATTGTAAAAGAGATTTTTGGTGATGTATACACGTATGTATCTCTAGAAGATCTTGATACAAGAGAGTTTGCCAAAACAGATCCCAGAGGATTTTTGGCAGAATACCGCACAAAAATAATTTTTGATGAAATCCAACAAGTCCCAGAGCTTTTTTCTTATTTACAAGGAGTTGTAGATGAAGACCAAATGCCTGGGCAATTCATTTTAACAGGTTCTCAGCACTTTCTTCTCCTTGAAAAAATTACGCAATCGCTTGCAGGACGTGTTGCTATGCTCCATCTGTTGCCTTTAAGTTTATCGGAAATCAGAGCCGTGAATCTTGATAGCTTCACTTTAGAAGAAGGGATGTATCGAGGGTTTTATCCCAATTTGTTTACAAAAGAGGTAGAAGTTAACAAATGGTATAGCAACTATATTCAAACTTTTGTTGAAAGAGACTTACGGACGATTAAAAATATTCATGACTTGGGAACTTTCCAACGTTTTTTGCGAATGTGTGCAGCAAGAACCGGACAACTTGTAGATTATACTTCAATTGGAAATGACTGTGGGATTACACATACAACGGTAAAATCATGGCTCAATCTCCTTGAGGCGAGTTTTATTGTCTATTTCCTCAGACCGCACTATTCAAATTTTAATAAACGTCTTGTGAAAAACCCTAAACTCTATTTTTACGATACGGGTTTGCTTTGCCATTTGCTGAATATTCAATCTCCAGACCAACTCAAAACGCATTATCTCAAGGGGGGAATATTTGAATCATTTGTCTTTTCTGAAATTTTAAAAGCTAGGTTCAACCAAGGAATACTAAATCCAATATATTTTTGGCGAGACCATAAAGGGCGTGAAATTGACTGCATTGTTGAAGAAGACGGTAATTTGCTCTCGATTGAAGTGAAGTCGGGAAAAACTGTAGTAAAAGATTTTTTTCAAGGGTTGAATTACTGGAACCAACTAGCCAATGGAAATCCCAAAAATTCTTATTTAATCTATGGCGGAGATAAAAGTTACAAACGTAAAGAGGCGAATGTACTTAGTTGGAAAGATTTAGTCCATTTGACTGGGTAAGAACCCAACAGATATACTGAGCCCATGCACGCCTCTTCTTTGCGCCATCTCCGTAAATTTTTTTCTGGTACCTTTCTTAGCAGACTTACCGGAATGGTCCGCGATCTGACAACTGTCTATTTTTTTGGTGCGCACCCTTCGGTAGCAGCGTTTTTAGCAGCCTTTCGCTTCTCCAATGTAGCAAGAAGATTGTTGGGTGAGGGGCCGTTTCAATCGGCTTTTATTCCCCATTTTGAACAGCTGCGAACTCTTGGAAGAGAAAAAGATTTCTTTAGGCAAATGAACGCCCTATTTGTTTTCGTTCTTCTCATTTTTGTTGTGGGGGGGGAGATCTTAGTTGGGGTACTTAGCTCGCTGCCTTCAACTTCAAGCTTTACAATTGAGATGCTGCAACTGATGCGTTTCCTTCTTCCGGGAATGTTTTTTATCTCTCTCTATGGATTAAATATTTCTTTTCATCACTGCCACCACTCATTTTTTATCCCAAGTTTTTCGCCTGCCATTTGTAATTTTATTTGGATAGGAGTGATCTTACTGATGCGCGATCAGCCGGCACCATTTGCAATGAGTGTTTTGGCAAAAGGGGTATTTCTAGGTTATTTAGGGCAGTGGCTGCTTACGCTGCCATTAATTTTAAGAGAGAGAGCTGGTGGGTTTGAATGGAAAATTTCTCCGGAGATTTGGAAGTTTTTGAAGTTTGTTTCTCTGACAATTATCGGTGTTGGTGCTGTACAGATTAATACTCTATTTGACACAGTTTTTGCGATAAAGGCCGACCCGCGTGGTGTGACTTATTTGTGGAATTCTTTAAGGTTAGAGCAATTTGTGTTGGCTCTTTTTGGAATGGGAGCAGTGAGCACACTTGTTCCAAAGTTAACGCGCGCAGTAAAAGGTGGTCAGATCCAGAAGGCCCAAGAAATTTTCGAATTTTGCTTAAAGCGTCTACTCTTAATTTTAATTCCATGTACATTTGCAACATGCATTTTAGGTAGATCAGCTGTATCCCTGCTTTACGAGCACGGAAAGTTCACTCTTTTTGATGTAGGTCAGACAGCACTTTGCCTCTTTGGTTATGGATTCGGGATCATTCCCACGGTACTTGTCATGCTTTACTCAGCAGTTTTCTATGCTAAAAATCGCGCGCTCTATCCGAGTTTGCTCGCAGTTGGGATGATGGGATTGAATATCGGGTTGAACGCATTTTTTGTGATGGGTTTACAGCTAGGAACTGTGAGTGTTGCAATTGCTACATCGATCTGCGCTTGGATTCATGCGGGGATTTTTGCCCATAAATTGTGGAAGGAGGGATGGCGGGTGCAAAACACACTCTGGTTTAGACTGACTTTAGTGAGTTTGGCTGCCTCTGTCTGCGTTCCAGCTGGCCATTTTGTTTTGCAAGCTGGAATTTTTTCTCTTGCCATCTCGGTTTTCGCGTATCTATTTCGCTGCCGTGAACTCATACATTTTATTCTCTCTTTTCTTTTCATTCGCGCCATTGACAAAAACCCCTCTGAGTCTAGATGATGGAGGAAACTTTTAAGAGGAAAAAATGGAGAAAAAAACTCTTGGCGATTACAACATTGTAAAGCAAATTGGACAGGGCCCTCTTGGTGCTGTTTTGCTCGGTGAACATCGCTTTATTAAAAAGCGTTTTGCTTTGAAGGTTCTCCCCGAAGAACTCTCTACGGACCGCAACTTCATTCAACGTTTTGAAAAGTGGATCTCTTCACTGGCCTCCCTTGATCATCCTCACATTGTGAAAGTGCATAATATCTCCTTTGCTGACGGCTACTACTTTCTTGTTACCGATTGCATTGTTGACCAGGTTGGGGAGACAACAAATTTAGCCCATTTCCTATCCGTAAATGAGCGCCGCTTGCCTGAAATGCAAGTCATGCGTATTTTACGCCAGGTGGCAGGGGCTCTTGACTACGCCCACGGCAAGCAACTTGATGGAAAGGCCTTAGCCCATCGCGGCATTAAATTGAATAATATCTTAGTTGGTAAAAATGCAGAGGATGTCTTTCTCTCTGATTTCGGACTC
Source organism: Candidatus Algichlamydia australiensis (assembly GCA_033977065.1). Lineage (GTDB taxonomy): Bacteria > Chlamydiota > Chlamydiia > Chlamydiales > JAJFMI01 > Algichlamydia > Algichlamydia australiensis. The sequence continues at coordinate 11,606 of JAXCHI010000006.1, read as the reverse complement.
TCCTCGATTATTGGAGAGGGAGTTCTTCTAACCAAAATGTATAAATCTTTGGCAAACTCTTTAAATATTGAGATTGGTCCTGAACGTCCCGGTATGAAATCGGATAAGTATGTCAGTGATGTCTCTGACACTGGAAAATTGACGAAATTGCACCTCTCATTTTTGCAAAATTATAGCTTTTTGGCACCCGAGCAGAAGATTGCGCATAAAAAAGATACAGTGGATATGAAAGCGGACATCTGGTCTTTTGGTGTGCTCGCCTACTACTTGCTCATGCGTACGTTTCCTGAGGGACGCTTCCCGCTTCCATCTACATTTTTACGCGACTTCACCTGCAAATGGGATGAGCTTATCTGCAAATGTTTAAACCCCGATCCTCTAGCTCGGCCTACAGGACTTTGTGAGCTTCTTGATAGCATTGAAAAAAAAGATGAGATGCAAGAGCCCATTAAGACCAAAGCTACTCCTTACACGCCACCTTACACAGGAGCAGATTCATCAGGAGGAACAGCAACAATTGAGAAGCCACAGCAGGAGACAAAAACGGTGGTTGAATCGATCCCTTCGTATTTTAAGGTTACCTCTCCTCAGACAAGCCAGTTTCAGGAGATGGAAAAGCCGAAGCCTGTGATCAAACCTCAGGCTGTTGATCGCCCAACCTACGATCCTGATCCGGGAAAAATTTTCCAATCGGATGCCCATGTAGCTCCTTACAAGCCTGAGCAAGCGGCTGTAAAAGAGGTCGAGCCACTCTTAAATGATATGATTGTTGTTGAAGGAGACGAGTACTACCGTGGTAGTAATGAGGGGGGTAGAGATGAGAGACCTTTACACCGCATACGTCTCAAGAGTTTTGCATTAGATGTCTACCCTGTTACAAATGAGCAATTCGTGCGCTTTTTAGAGACGATGGGTGGTGAAAAAGATTGTAATAACAATGATATTGTTCGTTTACGTGAATCGCGAGTTAAGCGCATTGCAGGCCGTATTACAATTGAGTCGGGGTATGCTAAGCACCCCGTTGTTGGGGTCACATGGTATGGCGCGATGGCCTATGCAAAGTGGATAGGCAAGCGTTTGCCAACAGAAGCAGAGTGGGAGATCGCTTCACGCGGAGGTATTCCGGAAGCGATCTATCCGACAGGTGGTCATATCGATCGCACGCAAGCGAATTTCTTTAGCGCAGACACGACTGCGGTAGGAAGCTATCCTCCTAATAGCTATGGTCTCTATGATATGGCTGGCAATGTCTACGAGTGGTGCCAAGATTGGTATGATCGCTATGATGAGTCCGTTGAAGAAAATCCTACCGGTCCAACAACGGGAGTCTATCGCGTCTTAAGAGGTGGCTGCTGGAAGAGTTTAAAAGATGATCTACGCTGCCCTCTGCGTCACCGTAACAATCCGGGTACTGTAAATAAAACTTACGGTTTCCGCTGTGCAGCTGATGTTGCTAGCTAACTGAAATACTGCTATACTGGCACCCATGGTAAAACTTTATTTGGCAAATCCACGAGGGTTTTGTGCGGGCGTTGTTCGTGCAATTGAAACAGTAGAAAAAGCTTTAGAACTTTGGGGTGCTCCCATCTATGTCAAACATCAGATTGTGCATAATCGCCACGTAGTTGAGCGACTTGAAAAACTCGGAGCGATCTTTATTGAAGATCTCAATGAAGTTCCTGTTGGTAAAAGACTTATCTACTCTGCTCATGGGGTCTCACCACAAGTTCGAGAGCAAGCAAAAAGACGCAAACTTATTGAAATTGATGCGACTTGCGGGCTTGTCACGCGCGTGCATTCAGCAGCAAAACGTTTTGCCGCTAAAGGGTATCATATTATTTTGATTGGCCACAAAAATCATGTGGAAATTATCGGTACAAAAGGAGAAGCTCCCGACCAAACGACCGTTGTCGAGTCCGTTGAAGACGTAGCGAAGCTAAATTTTCCTCCAGATCAAAAACTCTTCTATACAACACAGACAACGCTTAGCCTTCTGGACGTAGCTGAAATCACCAAAGCGCTCAAGGAAAAATTTCCGCAGGTCGAGACACTTCCCTCCTCTTCAATCTGCTATGCAACCACAAATCGTCAGATGGCCTTAAAAGAGATCGTGCATAAAACAGATTTGATTCTTATTGTTGGCGATCCAACGAGCTCTAACTCTAATCGTCTGCGTGAGATTGGCGATAAGCACAATGTTCCTGCTTACCTGATCAATAGCAAAGATGAGATTGATCCCAAATGGCTAGAAGGGATTTCGGCAATTGGCCTTTCTGCTGGCGCTTCAACACCTGAGGAGGTAGTTCAGGAGTGCATCGAACATCTCTACTCGCTTGGCGTTACAAAGAAGGAAGAGGTTGTCCATACAGAAGAGAATGTCTTTTTTCAACTACCTAAGGAAGTTTTAAAAACCGTATCTTAAACTAAATATTTTGAAGCCTCTTTTAAAGAGAGTGGTGAGAGTTTTTCTCGAAATTTATGGATGAATTTTTTTACTGACTCAGGATTAGTTTTTGAGTATTGTCGCAATGCCCACCCAATTGCTTTACGGATAAAGAATTCCTGTTCGTGCATACAACTTTTGCAATGGGAGAAGAGGCGCTGCTCATCTGTTTTCTCCTTATGCTTTAGCTGATAAATAATGGCAGATCGTCTGATCCACATATTTTTGTCTAAGATCCAACGGTCAATTTCGCAATTCAATTTAGGAAACTTCAATGAAAGAGGGCCGATGTGAGTTGAGGAGATACGATCAACAGTATCCCACCAAGAGTTTTTTCGCAGTAACTCTTCAAAAATCCCCAAAGCATTTTGGTCAAAAAGTTTATGGTTATGATCGGCAATATCGATTGCAGCGTAGTGAAGTTCACGCTTTTTTTCGCCCCATAGCGTCTTGATGATCTTGAATAGATCGGTTTGGGTTTTTATTGGAAATTTTCTGCAAGTCTCCTTCATAAGGATAGCTCGGAGTGGTTTTTTGATCCCGTAAAAAGGAAAGTGATTTTTCAAATAAGCTTCCATTCCACTGCGCTCTTCTTCAGCAGCATTTTCTAAGAATTCGTTTTTAAGATAAGAAATCATAAAGCAAGTATAGCGGTTTTTTGTTTGCGCACTACCTTTTTTTGTATGTATCTTTGTACTCTTCCCATAAATAGAGATGTTCTGCGGGAAAGTCTTCTCCATTTGGCCACTCTAAATAACCAGATTCGTCGATCGAAACTTGATTAAAATACTCAAGATTTTCCAGAGCTTTCTGCCATTGTTCTAATTCTACTTCGGAAAAATCAATAGTATGTACTTTACCATCATGAAAATTAAGCTCTAACTTAAACGAACCTAAGCTATTAATATAATCAATTACACATTTATTCATTCTACTTTTCCGAGTTTATGACAATTTGGTTTTAGTTATTAGTGCAATTTTTTGGCAAGCGCGATTTCATCAAAAATCAACTGTGAAGCGCAGGGTGAAGCCGTGCAGGGTAAGCAGGCCATTTTCTTGGCGTGTCTCTTTGGGCAGTCCTGGTCCGCTTGCTGTTGAGCGATAGACTTCTTGGATGTTAAACCAGTTGGTGAGCTCATACCCTGCAAAGATCTCTGCGCGTCCCTTAGTAAAACTTTTTTGCCAAGAGGGGCCAAGTGCAAAATTAAAGCTTATGGCGGAGCGCCAGTCTTTGTAGTTGCTATCTTGTAGTGGGATGCTGGGGTTGTCTCCAGGAGCAAGTGCAATGTTTGTTTGCAGAAAGGCGTTGTTTTTATAGCGTCCAACTGCCATGGCAAATGAGGTGCGCGTTGAAAAGTAGAAGTGTTGAAACCAGTACCAGTCCATGCCAAAGCCAAGGCGCGGTCCGCCGCCCATAAATTTCCATGTATTCTTTACAAAGGTTAACTCGTCATTAAAGCCAAAGTAGCGCACTTTCCACTCTTGATCCATCCAACTAAATGTTAAACCACCAAAAAGGCGTAAACGGAGGTGAGGATTGGGGTTAAAAATTCGAGCAAAGAGCCAGTCAACCATATTGTAGTGCAGCATGATTTCGCTTGTCGCTTTATCAAGTGGGGAGGAAAAAACTTGAGGGAAGGTAGCGATTAAAAATTTCTCCGCTTTTTCTGGATCGTGAGCGCTGTCATCTCCTCGAATATGAATCCAGGTATAATTGGCCCATGAGGCCCAAAATTTAGGGGCGTTAAAGTAGCCAAGACCCACGCGAAAGCCCGGTTTCCAATCAAATTGTCCACACTGGTAGTCACCTTGTGCAAGGGCTGCAGAGGGGCCCCAGTCTGCTTTTGTCATGCGCAGAGAGTAATCTAAGTTTCCTTCCAAAACGGTCCAGTAGAGGAATTCAGCATCGACAAAATAGGCGCGCTGATCTCGGGAGTAGAGATCGTAATCGAAATCGCCTTGCTGAGGAGATTTTTTATCTTCTTCGGTTGTCTCCGGCATGATGTAAGTGTAGCCCGAGACTGATATGAGTAATGTAAGGAGCAATTTTTTCATTCTTCTCAGTTTATCAAAAAACTATTTGGATTCAACCTAAAAACTGAATAGGATGAAAACATGAAAAATAAGATGGTTGTATGCTTTTGACGACGCTATCTAAAACAACTGTTACCCATATTGAAAAGGGGGAGATGAAGTGTGTGCTTGGTGTGCGCGATCTCTCTGCTGTTGACTGATAGGATTGACTCTTAGCACGCAAATTTTGATTATTTTGATCGGGGCCTTTTATTCGCGAATGTTGTTGACTTGTTTATGATTGGAGCAAGCGCAGAGACCTACCACTATGGAAGTGGTTTTGGTATTACGAACCTATCCAACTGAACATGCTTTTGCCTTTTTCTACATTTTTGGCTGGATTTTGAGCTATTTTTTCAAACAACTTAATTAAGTTGTTTTCAAAAAGATCCCAAAATCCTTCTCAAAACTGAGAAAAAATTTCAAAAGCAGCTTTAGTTGGATAGGTTCTACGTGCGAGGAAATGATTAAGTCAGCACCTTGCCTGGTACTTGTGAATTCGCTTCCATCAGAACAACTCGATCTGTAAAATAATCGACCATAATGGGGTCGTGTGAAATAAAGAGATAGGTGAGGCGAAACTCTTTTTGTAAATCTTGCAGAAGATTGACAATTTGCGCCTGTATGGAAACGTCTAATGAAGCAAGAGCTTCATCTAAGATGACAAGACGTGGCTTTAAAATCAGCGCGCGTGCAATTGCAATACGTTGCTTTTGGCCACCACTAAACTGATGTGGATAGCGATCAAGGTGGTGGGATTTCAATCCGACCATTTTTAAAATCTCTTCAGGGGCACCATTTTTTTCTTTATGGATAATAAGAGGCTCTTTTAGTAGCTCTCTTACACGCATGCGCGGGTTTAGAGAGCTTGCAGGATCTTGCAAAACCATCTGAATTTCACGCGCCGGGTTACCAGGAAAGTTGTAAATAATTTCTCCTGAGTCTTTTGCTTCTATACCGAGAAGTATACGAGCAAGTGTTGATTTACCGCAGCCGCTGCGCCCTACGATCCCAAGTGTTTCTCCCGAAAAAATATCTAAAGAAAAGTTTTTAAGTACGAAGTGCTGGGACTTCTTGCTCTTGTAGCTCTTGCAAAGGTTTTTTATCGTGATCAGGGAAGTAGCAGGCGATGAGTTGTTTTTTTCCATGAGCTGGTGGCTCCTTTAATTTACAAGTTGGGGCGGCCTTGGGGCAGCGCGGGTGAAAAGCACAGCCTTGCGGTAGATAGCGAGGGTCTGGAGGTTCTCCGGGGATAGGAGTGAGCTTTTGACCTTTTTTTGGAATGGATCCGATTAAAGAGATAGTGTACGGATGTTTTGGGTGGGAAAGAATCGTTTTTGCGGGTCCACGCTCTACGATTTTCCCCGCGTACATCACTAAAATCTCTTCTGTATAGGTTGCTGCGAGATTTAAGTCGTGAGTGATGAGCAGAATCCCCATACCTCGCTCCTCTTGTATTTGCAGAACCAAATCTAAAACATCTTTTTGTGTTTGACTATCAAGAGCAGTTGTCGGTTCATCCATAATAAGATAGTCGGGTTCTGAAGCCAAAGCAATAGCGAGCATAACTCGTTGGCACATTCCGCCAGAAAGTTCATGGGGATACTGACGCACTCGCTCTTCAGGTCTTGAAATTTTTACCTCTTGCAAAAGTTTAACGACTTCATCTCTTCGCGATTTAGGAAGGCATTCTGCGATCTGCTTTCCTATTTTCATCGTAGGATTAAGAGCATTGATCGGATCTTGAAACACAAAGCCAATTTTTTTCCCGCGATCAGTTTCTAAGATGGGCTTTCCATCAAGGGTGATCTCACCTGTAATGTTTGTGTTATGACGGTAGTGTAGCTTCAGAGCTGTTTTTGCAAGCGCGCTTTTTCCCGATCCTGACTCTCCAACTAGTGCGATGCGCTCTCTTTTTTTTAGAGATAGAGAGACGCCGCGTACAGCAGATATTTTTTGCTTACCTTGTAGAAACGTAACAGATACTTGGCTTAGATCCAAACTCATCTTTGATACCTCGGGTCAAAAATATCACGCAAACCATCACCGACCATATTAAAGGCTAGCATAGTGAGAGAAATAAAGCCTGCTGGAAAAAAGAGGCGCCAGGGAAAATAGCGCATGGCGGTGAGGCCATCACAAGCCATTGTACCCCAGCTTGCAATGGGTGCTTGGATTCCAAGTCCTAAAAAACTTAAAAAAGCCTCCATAAATATTGCAGTTGGGATTGTGAGCATTACCGTTGTTAAAATTGTTCCTGTAGCTCCTGGAATCAAGTGGCGGAAAAGAATCCTTGTAGCAGAGGCGCCCTGCGCCTTTGCAATGAGAACGTAGTCGCGCTGCTTGATTTGTAAAATTTCTCCTCGCACAATGCGAGCCATGCTGATCCAGCCAGTTACGGTAAGGGCTACAATAACTGTTCCAAGACCTGCGCCAAGAACAACTAGAAGCAAAATAGTAGTAAGAACGTGGGGAATACAGAAAATAATATCTGCTGCCCGCATCATGGCTTCATCAACTCTCCTTGGTGAAAATGCGGCAATGGCGCCATATGTTACTCCAAAAATCATATCAAGGAGTGCTGCTGTAACTCCAACAAAAAGAGAGATCCGTGCTCCAAAGGCGAGGCGCGTAAGAAGGTCCCTGCCTAACTCATCTGTACCGAACCAGTGGGCGCTGCAAGGAGCCATATTCTTTTGAGCGAGATGAATTTCGTGATAAGTATACGGAGAAAAAAGAGGAGCAACTATCGCAAAGAGAATTAAAAAAAAGAGGATTATCAAACCTGTAAGAGCAAAAGAGTGAGATCTATTTATGCGCATACAACCTCTCAGCACGCACTTTTGGATCGAGATAGAGATAGAGAATCTCTGTTAAAAAAATAAACCCCATTAGAACTGCGCTGTAAAAAATCGTAATCCCCATAATTACCGTGTAGTCGCGGTTAATTACGCTCTTTACAAACCAGCCACCTAAGCCTGGAATTCCAAAAATTCTTTCGATGACAAAGTTTCCTGTCAAAAGAAGAGACATTAGCTGGCCCAAATAGGTAACAACAGGAGTAAGACTGTTTTTTAAGACATGGCGAAAAATGACGCGCGCTTTTGAGAGTCCTTTGGCATAGGCAGTCATCACGTAATCTTGTGAAAGTACTTCGATCATCTGCGCACGTGTTAATCGAGCGATGTAGGCTGTCGGAAGTGCAGCAAGACTTAATGTGGGCATAATTGTGTGAGCAAAGCTGCTCATTCGCGCAACTGGGAGCCATCCCAGTTTAATTGCAAAGAGGTATTGGATTAGAGCTCCAATTAGATAGTTGGGAATCGAGATCCCGAGAGCGGCAATCACCATTGTTAGGCGATCCACCCATTTTCCCTGATAGCAGGCAGCCAAGCTTCCGAGAGTAATGCCGCAAGTGATCGAGAGAATAAGGGCTTGGATACCTAAGGCGAATGAGTAGGGGAGGGCTTGTTTAATAATTGAGCCAGTCGTTTGACCTTCGTTAGTGAAAGAGGGACCTAAGTTAAATGTAGCTACACCTTTCAAATATTTTCCGTATTGAATATAAAGAGGTTGATCTAGTCCGTAGTGGGCATAGAGCTGTTTCATAATCTCTTCTGGAACAGCTTGCTCTTTCATTAAGGGATCACCAGGGATGACCTTCATTAAAATAAACGTGATGGTAGCCACACAGAAGAGGGAAAAGAAGATATTAGAAATTTTGCGCAGCACAAAACGTAGCATGAGCCCATTGTAACAGCTTTGTTATTTTTTCGTTAAGGTGATTTGGTGAGTTTTTAGATAGTGTCGTCAAAAGGCTATAATCAGATTATTTTTCATGTTTGCAGCTTATTTTTGTGCGGAAATTGAAGCTGAATTTGTAAATTCCGCTTCATTTGAGCACAAAAATGGAGCCCAAACATGAAAAATAAGATGGTTGTATGCTTTTGACGACGCTATCTAAATAAGGGCAAGCAAATTAAGAAAGAGCTGTAGAAATTTTAGGCGAAGAATGCAGAAGATCCATCTTACCTTTATTGTTATTGTTGCGGCTATTGGAGGTTTTCTCTTCGGCTACAACACATCCGTGGTTGCCGGAGCGCTTCTCTTTATACGTGAGGAGATCCCCCTTACCCTAGGTGCGCAATCTCTAACTGTATCCTCTGCAATTTTTGGGGCTTTTGCGGGTGTACTTCTTGGCGGACAGTTAGCAGATCGTATTGGAAGGCGCAAAACGATGCTAATTGGGGCTTTTTTTATCCTATTTGGTGGGATTTTTCTTCTATTTGCTTCCTCTCTTTTAGGACTTCTAATGGGACGAGTGATTGTAGGTGTAGGAATGGGGCTCGCTTCTCTAAATGGACCGCTCTACATTGCAGAGGTTGTGCCTGGAAAAAATCGTGGAGCGTATGTCGCATTTTTCCAGGTAGCCATAACAATCGGTATTCTTAACGGTTACCTTAGTAGTTATTTTTTCGCAGAAAGTGCAGGTTGGCGTGTGGTTTTTGGACTTACATCGATTCCAGCCCTCATCCAGTTTATCGCTCTGCTCGCTTGTCCTGATTCCCCAAGTTTTCTTTTGGCAAAAGGACGCGGAGCAAAACGTGCCCTCAAGAGTTTAGGACGTGAAGAGGAGCATGAAAAAATTGAAAAAGAGATCCGACAGGCTCTTTCAGAAAGCGGAGGAGTATGCTGGAAAGATCTTTTTCAAAAACCACTCTTGCTAGCCTTGACTGCAGGTGTAGGTATGGCACTGCTCGTTCAGTTCACAGGTATTAATACTGTGATCCACTATGCTCCTCATCTCTTCCAAATTTCGGGTTTTCCCAACGGATCTGATGCTATGGCCGCTGCACTTGGCATTGGTATAGCAAATCTTCTTGCTACTCTGATTGCGCTCTTTTTTCTCGATAAGTGGGGAAGAAAGCCGCTTCTTTACATTGGTCTTACTGGAATGTGTTCTACGCTCATTACCTTAGCTGTAAGCCTCTTTGTAAACGCGCAAACAATGCCTCTTCTTACTGCAGTAAACTTGATTTTGTACGTGGCTTTTTTTTCGATTGGGATCGGGCCCGTTGCCTGGGTCATCATCTCTGAGGTGTTTCCTTTGCGCATCCGTGGACGGGCAATGTCTCTATCTCTTGCTACAAGTTGGATTGCTAACCTTTTTGTCTCGTCAAGTTTTTTACACATGATCGAAGCAATTTCTTTGTCGGGAACATTTCTGCTTTATGGTATCGTCACAATTATAGGAATTTTCTTTGTCTACCGCTTCGTGCCGGAGACAAAAGGTAAAACATTAGAAGAGATAGAGGCAGAGTATGGCAAAGGCAGAAATTGAAAAACTTTTAGGGAAAGAGGCAGAAAAACTTTTAGGTCACACCTGTAAGACCATTTCAAAAGACCTTCTTCACCATCCTGGCAAAGATTGGATTGACCGAATTTACGCTCCTTCCGATCGCAATATCCGTACTCTGCAAAACCTTTCAAGTATATTTGAACATGGACGCTTAGGCGGATCTGGCTACCTCTCTATTCTTCCTGTTGACCAAGGAATCGAACATACAGCCGGCGCCTCCTTTGCGCCAAACCCGCTCTACTTTGATCCTGAAAATATCATTAAACTTGCGATCGAAGGTGGCTGCAACGCCGTTGCCACAACTTTTGGTGTGCTCGGTTCGGTTGCGCGGAAGTACGCACATAAAATTCCTTTTATTCTTAAACTCAATCACAATGAACTGCTCACTTATCCTAATACCTACGATCAAATCCCTTTTTCAAACATTGACGCTGCCTATAGCATGGGGTGTCGCGCTGTTGGAGCTACAATCTATTTTGGATCCAAAGAGAGCGATCGCCAAATTGTAGAGGTTGCAGAGGCTTTCCATGCTGCGCATGAACTTGGTATGGCGACCATTCTCTGGTGTTACCTCCGTAACTCTGATTTTAAAACTCCTCACAAAGACTATCACGTGGCGGCAGACCTGACGGGTCAAGCAAACCATCTTGGCGTGACTATTGAAGCCGATATCATCAAGCAAAAACTTCCTGAAAATAATGGCGGCTTTAAAACATTAAAATTTGGCAAGCAGACTGATGCGATGTACTCAGAACTTTGCAGCGACCATCCGATCGATCTTACACGCTATCAAGTCGCTAACTGCTATATGGGACGTATGGGCCTTATTAACTCTGGTGGGCCTTCGGGTGAGAATGATCTACAGGATGCTGTTGCGACGGCTGTTATTAATAAGCGCGCCGGTGGAATGGGCCTTATTTCCGGTCGAAAAGCATTTCAAAAACCGATGAAAGAGGGAGTAGAATTACTTCATACTATTCAAGACGTGTACTTATGTGAAGGTATTTCTCTAGCATAAAATAATCGTTTGGCTCGATCCCGCTTTGCCAAACTTCTCTTCAGTCGTTGCGTCCTATTCTTCCTACTTTTACGCCCGGCTGAATTGCGACTTAAGAGAGTCTCATCGGCATTACAACAAAAAGCGCATTACTCTTGTCTGTTAATAAGCCTGGGTTATAAGCGTCAATTAGACTGAAGGTAAATGTTTCACCCGATAGATGACGGAGAATATTGAGGAGAATGTGAGGATTGAAGGCAACCTCAATTTTACCACCGTGGTAGTCCACAGGCATACTTACCTTACCTTCACCAATTTCTCCGCTAGCAGCATAGAGTTCGAGCTCAGCATCTGAAAAGTGGAAACGCACAGAGTTGACCTCTTCTGAGGTGAAAAGGGCTGTTTGGCGAAGAAGTGTCATCAGTTCTTCGCGGTGCAAAATGACCTTTTTCGCTTGGGTTTGCTCAGGGATCACACGCTCAACGTCTGGAAAATCGCCTGCTATGAGTTTCGTAATAAGAGTTGCGTGACCCACTTCAAGTGAAACGCGATCAGAGAATATAGTGAGTTTAGCCTCATCTCCTAAGTCAAGAATTTTGCTCATCTCTTCAACAGCTTTGAGGGGGAGAATCATTTTAGTCGTGAATTCGCCTGCATCAGGAACAGCGGTAAAAATTTTAGCAAGGCGTTTGCCATCAGTTCCTACAAAGGTGAGATTCCCGCTTTCAATCTCC
>JAXCHI010000005.1:0-5175 GCA_033977065.1 Candidatus Algichlamydia australiensis | reverse complement strand
AGGAATTGTCGCTTTAGGTGTCATTGTGGTTGCTATTTTAGCAGCATTGACGATCTTTCCCGTTGTTTTTACCTTTGATTTTCGGCCCGAAGCAGGTCCCGGTCTGATTTTTCAAACCTTGCCGTTTTTATTCGCTCAACTGCCAGGATCACTCGTCCTCTCTACAATTTTCTTTGCGCTTTTTGTTTTCACGGCCTTAACTTCTGCTATTCCTCTTGTAGAAGTTGTCGCAACAAATTTAATGGAGTTATGGGGGATTAGAAGAAAAGTTGCCACACTTTGTGTTGGCTTGGCCACTTTTACTTTTGGGATTCCTAGCGCGCTAGCTGGCTCTGGATCACTCTTTAGTGACTGGACACACATTTTTGGCCGCAACTTTCTTGATACGATCAATAACTTTGTCTCCGTTTGGGTAATTCCACTCTGCGGGCTACTAACGGCTCTTTTTGTGGGCTGGCAGCTCAATCGAAAGGTCTGTCAGGAAGAGTTTCTCGAGGGAACAGGGGCGCAGTGGCTCTGGACTCCTTATCGCTTTTTTATGCGCTTTATTGTTCCGAGTACGATCCTATTGATCATTTTTGAAAAAATAAAGTAAAAAGAATAATATATTGCCTAAATATTAGGAAATCATTAATTTGACTTTGAGGTCATTGGAAATGTCGCTCAAAAAGCGGCTTTCTCGCAACTAAGGAGGCAATTATGGCTCGGTATTTGTTTATCTTTTTATGCATGCTTTCCACGTATACTTTTGCAGACTATAGGCGTCCAACCACAATTGGTGAACCTGAAGAACCCTACGCTGTTGAACCTTGTTCCGAATGCAAGTGTTGTCACGCTCCAGGTCAGCATAAACCTAAATAAGAGAGTGTCTTCAAATAAATTTTCGTCGAGCTTTCGGCTTAAAAAAACCGAAAAATCGACGGAGTTTTAGATAGACAGTCTCAAAGAAGAGCAGCAACGCTCTTCTCAAATTGTGCAGGGTCTTTTGTTTTAGGTAGCGGTAGTTTTCGTTTTTCTAAGGTTTTTGTTCCCTGTCTGTGAGCGGTCAGGGTGAATTTTTCAAATTTTAATAGGGTGTATTTGTTCTCGGTTGCAAGGTGGCGCAGGCGCGTCATATGATAGAGCCAAGTCACAGGCTCTGGCGGTTTGCCAAAGCGGTCTTGCAGCTCAGCGTAAATAGCATCGATATCTTGAAGGTGAGAAATATCACCTAGGCGATGGTAGATTTCAAGGCGCAAAGAGCTATCTTCAATGTACGTTTCTGGAATGAATGCCGGATAGGTAAACTCCATTTTTGTTTCAATGAAGCTGATAGAGCGCTTCTCTTTTAACGCTTTTATCGCTTTTTTTAACATTTTACAATAGAGGTGGAAGCCCACAGAGGAGACAAAACCTGCTTGGCTTGTACCCAAAATATCACCTGCTCCGCGTATCTCTAAATCGCGCATAGCGAGTTTCATACCTCCACCAAACCCAGAAGACTCGATCAAGGCGGAAAGACGTTCACGGGAAGTTTCTGAGATGCCTTTTTTGGGAATGAGAAGATAACAGTAGGCGGGACGATTCCAGCGGCCGACACGGCCACGCAGCTGATAGAGATCAGCCATGCCAAAGTGGTGCGCTCGATCAATTAGGATGGTGTTAGCATTGGGAATATCAACGCCATTTTCAACAAGGGTTGTAGCAACAAGGATATCAATTTCATGATTTTTAAAACGGTGGAAGGCGGTATCGATAGCCGTTGCGCTCATTTGACCATGCACGACAGCAATCCGTGCATTGGGAAGAAGCTTTTCTAGTTGAGCCGCTTTTTCGTAAATGGTCTCTACACGGTTGTGAATAAAGTAGGCCTGTCCATCGCGTAAAATTTCGCGCAGAAAGGCATTTTCAATAAGTTTGTCACTCTGCTCTGCAATAATTGTTTTAATTGGAAGGCGGTCGAGAGGTGGTGTATGAATTTGTGACATGTCACGTGCACCAACAAGAGAGAGATAGAGAGTGCGGGGAATGGGTGTTGCAGAAAGCGTGAGGCAGTCGATGCTCTCTTTCATTTTTTTTAAATGTTCTTTGACTTTCACCCCAAAGCGCTGCTCCTCATCAATGATTAAGAGGCCTAGATCGCGAAATTTAAGATCAGATGAGGTAAGACGATGCGTGCCGATGAGGATGTCAACTTCCCCCCGTTTCACACGAGCAAGAGTCTCTTTTGCTGCTTTTGTCTTTGCCATACGCGATAGTGTGGCGATTTCGATCGGAAAGCTCTGCATGCGCTCTTTAAAATTTTCATAGTGTTGCATGGCCAAAATTGTTGTTGGAACAAGAACAGCAACTTGTTTTCCTCCATCAAGAACGGCCTTGGCAGCCGCGCGCATGGCAACTTCTGTTTTACCATACCCCACATCACCGCAGATGAGGCGGTCCATCGCTTTATCTGAGAGCATATCTTCTTTGATTGCAGCAATGGAGTTGCGTTGGTCGATGGTCTCTGTAAACGGGAACTCCTCTTCAAAGAGCTGAAAGTCTTCACTATCGACAGGGTAGGAAAAACCCCCTTTAGCAATGCGCTTGGCTTGCATGGTAAGTAAGTCGCGCGCGTAAGTTAAAATAGATTTTTCCGTACGTTGGCGCTGCTGAGCCCAGCGTCCTGATCCGATTTTATGCAGAACCGGTTTCTCTTCATGTACACCGATGTAGCGTGAGATGAGATGCGCTTGGGAGAGGGGAACAAAGAGCTTTGCGCTACCCGCATACTCAATAATAAAAAATTCTTCGGTTGCGCCTTCAATATTTTTCTGTTTTTCAATTCCAAGATAGCGGCCAATACCGCTTGTGGTGTGTACGACAAGATCCCCCACTTTCATTTCATGGAATTCGCTTGCAGGCACAGGATGCGATGAGCGCCACTTTTCACGTCTTATGTGATGACGGCCAGTGAAGTCCGCACTGGCAAGGAAAATTTCTTTGGTTTCCGTATCGATAAAACTCGCTGAAAGGTAGCCGCGACATATTGTGGCATCGATTCCAATTTTTTCTTTTTCTGCTTCGCTTGTGACGTAGAGGATGGTCTTGAAATCGGGATAAGAGGCCTCTTCGGAAAAAGAGAGAAAGGGGTGCTGTCTACGTTTTGCAGTAATTTTTTCTTCAAAAATTTCAAACGTAACGCTCCCTTTTTGGCGCTCAGTCTCGCTTAGAGCTTCAGCTTTTTCCTGGGAAAAATAGAGGTGAGAAAAGTTCTGGCTCTGCGCAAAAAAATCAGAAAAAGGTAAGACTAGCTTTGAGTGAATTCCAGGTAGGTTTTTGAGTTGTACATAGAGATCTTCTATGGCAATAAGGTCATCAAAAACAATGAGGGTTTCAGGAGGCAGGTAGTCAAAGAGGGTGCATTGCGATTTTTCTACAAGCTTTTGCTCGTCAGCAGGAGCGATGGTGATGGATGAAATTTTTTCAGTAGAGACTTGAGTAGTGGGATCATAGAGACGGATCTCATCAATCGTATCGCCAAAAAATTCGATCCGGCATGGGTCAAATGCATCACAGGGGAAGAGATCAATGATGCCACCGCGTACAGCAAATTCCCCCTTTTCAGCTGCAATTTTTGCCCGTGTGTACCCCAGCTCTTCTAATTTTTGAATGAGAGTTTCAAAGGCAAACTCCTCTCCTGTTATGAACTTAAGAGTCGAGGATTGTAGAAAATCTAGCGGCGCCACTTTTTGCAGACACGCTTGTAGCGAGGCGATAATAATCGGATTTTCCTTTTCGGGAAGCTGTAGCAATACGCTTAAGCGTTTGCCCATCAGGTCACGACTTGGCACAATCTCATCACCGGGCAGTGTCTCCCAAGAGGGGAGTTCTAAAGTGCGGTTAGGGGCAAGTGTGGCTAAGTCATCGCTAATGCGCACTTTCTCCTCACCGCCTGTGATGAGAAGGATTGGAACCTCTTTTTTTGATAGAAGATAGGCCTTTGGAGCATCCCAAAGACCTTCAATAAGATTTTTATTTTTCACTGAGAAGCGTTTTAATTTTTACAAAGGCGTCTGTAATACCTGCAGGGTTTTTTCCACCCGCTTGTGCTGCTTCAGGTCTACCACCACCACCGCCGCCAATCAAGGGACCAATCTCACGAATCAACTGTTTGGCATCCACACCCTCTCCAACCAAGTCGGAAGAGACTTTTAAGAGAAGTTGGCAGCGTCCCTCGACTTCAGCGGCGAGAAGGATCACTCCCGATTCAATCTGCCCCATCAAGTCGTTTCCAAAAGTGGCCATCTCATCTGGGGTAAGGTCGACTTTTGCGGTAAGCAGGCGGATGCGACCTGCAGACTCTACTTTTGTTTTTAACTCTTTTGCCAGCTCTTTGATCTGTGTGGCACGCATCTGTTTAAACTTCTTTTTTAACGTGGTGAGCTCTGAGAGAAGATTCTCCGCTTTTTCGAAAAGTTTTTCGGGCTTGCAACCCAACTTCTCTGCAAGATCTGCAAGTCTATCTTCTTTATTGTAAGCAAAACTTTCAGCAAGCAGGCCGCATGAGGCCTCAATCCGTCTAACACCTGCTCCAACGCTCATCTCTTTTGTGATACGAAAGTAGCCAAGTGAGCCGAGGCGGTCGGTGTGTGTACCTCCGCAAAGTTCTTTTGAGTACTCGCCCATACCGACAACGCGCACACTCTTGCCATATTTTTCGCCAAAAATTTGCTTAATTTCTTTATGCTTTTGCGCTTCATCAAAAGAAATTTCTTTTGTTTCTACAGGTAGGTTTTCGCGAATTTTGGCATTCACTAGCTCCTCGATGATACGAAGCTCTTCTTGGGTTACTTGCTTGTGGTGGGAGAAGTCAAAGCGCAGATGGTCGGGAGCAACAAGAGAGCCTTTTTGTTCAGCGTGGCTTCCTAAAACTTGCTGCAAGGCCCAGTGGACAAGGTGTGTAGCGCTGTGGTGTGCAGCAATGCTTTTGCGGCGGCGCGCGTCGACTTCTGCCTTGACAGGTTCTCCCTGCAGCAGCACCCCGCGATCGAGTTTTCCCCGATGGAGAGTGAGACCTGGGTAAGGTGAGAGGGTGTCGTGAACAGAAAACTGGGCACCTTTGTGTGTTAATTCGCCGCGATCACCAATCTGTCCACCTTTCTCAGCATAAAATGGAGTTTCATCCAAAACAATGGCAGCTTCCACTCCCTCTTA
>JAXCHI010000004.1:0-497235 GCA_033977065.1 Candidatus Algichlamydia australiensis | reverse complement strand
GACAACCTTGAGGATTTGCTTCCAGGGGCAGTTTATGAAGTGGATAAAGAAGATCTCAAGAGTCTAGCCGAGCGAGAGAAGGGCTATGGGTGGAAAAAAATTCAAGTTGTTGACTATGTCGAAACTGTTTATGGAAAATTGCCAAAAGTAGAGGAAGCCTACGTTCTGATGCTTCCCAAAGGTGATGAAGAGAAAAATGCGCTCCCTCATCAAAGCTACCTCAATGTTTGCTTAGAAGGTGCTAGGCGATTCGGTGCGCACTTTTTAAAACTTTTTGCTCTTACAACTTATCTTGCCGATGGAGAGACCTCTATTTTAGAGTGGTTACGCAGTGAGGTAATTTCTATGAATCTCGAGTTGATTCCAGCTATCAACTAGGGAATACTAGATAGTGTCGTCAAAAGGCTATAATCAGATTATTTTTCATGTTTGCAGCTTATTTTTGTGCGGAAATTGAAGCTGAATTTGTAAATTCCGCTTCATTTGAGCACAAAAATGGAGCCCAAACATGAAAAATAAGATGGTTGTATGCTTTTGACGACACTATCTAATAGTCTGTTACAGAGTGCTAGATTCCTACAGGAATAGTCAGGACAGGACCTTCGGTTTTCGCCTCTCCTGATTGGAGTGAGTAGAGCTGCATCAAGAGAACAAAGGTGCGCTTAGATGCGCTGTCATAGTCGTCAATGTAAAACCAATGGTTGCGATACTGAATCGCCACGTAGGCATGGTCGGGATAATCTTGGCACCACTTGATCTGAAAAAGATTTCCCAGCACCTCTTCCCAATTGAAAAAATTTCCCTCTTTGGTTTTCGTAATAATGACAGATTGGTTGGTAATATCCCAAGGGGGCACTTTAATTCCAAGGCTCATGTAGTACATACACGCAAGAATAGAGCGAGAGTTTACCCCATACTGGAGCTCTTGGGAATAACCAACCATCAGTTCAGCGTAGTAGCGACCACATTGGTGCTTATTTGAATCTAATAGCTTTGCGAGCTCCTCGGCTTCAGGTGAGCCATCGGGAAAACTGATTTGCAACCCGGTGCCATCATATTCAAATTCTTCTGTCCCATTCTCACCACCCATCTTGTTCTTTTTAATTAAAACCCCCACTTGCAACTCATCTTCAACCTGAAAGTGGCGCAGTAGCTCGACTGCTCTAAAAAATTTTTTATATTGTGGAACAGTCATAGGGGTAGGACCGGAAGCGTTAGGGGCGTTCACAAGCTCTCCTAACCGCTGAACAGTAAGCTTGAGCACGCGATCAATATCCCAGCCTGAGTAAATAAGTCCTTGAATAATGATCAAATCAATAGGTTGGAGAAGTTGTACGGCAAATTGCTTCCCTTCTAAAGGGCTATATTGAATTGTTGGGGTGTTGCTCCACGAGAGCTCCCCTCCAAGAATAAAGGGGTTTGTTGTACTAAACCCAGGGATAGGTAAACTCTGGGTAGTTTTGGCTCCGTAAGAGAAAGAGGTGGTTACTGAAGAGACATCAAGAAAAAAGGGGGTATCACAATAGCGCAAGCGAACGAGGTTTAAGAGCATTTGCTCACGTGATGTTCTTTGAATCGCCTCATTATAAGAGCTGCGACCACCAGCTCCGCGCAAAGTTGTGCGTGATGGAATTGAACAAGATGCAAAAAGTATAAGGGATAAAACCAATATCCTCATAACTAACTAATAAAAACTAAATAAATAAAACTAAAGTATTATTTATCTGTATTAGTTGAAATTCTTAAATTTTCCTTTAAAAAAAATGGAGGCCTTGCCATACTGTCCGGTATGGCAAATGGATCTAAAGTTTCACTCAAAGATAGTATTTTTTCAGGCTTAGGTAATCTCGAAGAAAAAATGCGCACCTCCCCCTCTTTTTTTGCAAAGGTTGCGGATGTTGGAGCTGATGCCCTGCATGCAAGCAGTTTAGTAGACCGCAAAAGTTCAGGAGGCTGGGTTCGTGCCACTTATGATTTAAAGAACATCTCCGCTATCCAAACAACACCTGAAACGTTGACAGCACTTTTTGTGGAGCTTGGAAATTCTAACCGCTCATTTAGAACGATCTCTATCCACTTCTCAGAAGTTGCAGCAAAAGTATGTAAACTAATTGCTGTATTTGAGATGTATGGGATCAATGTTTTAAGCCTTGACTCTTACGGTTTTAAAATCATCTCAAATACCAAATGCGTATTTAGCGGAACTAAAGCCGCTTTAAAAGCGTGGAAAAGCTTTGAAAAAAATGAGACCGTGAAAATGTGTGGGCAAGCCACTCGTTTTATCTCCCAAAGCTACCGTGTTACTGCGTTTGTGTTTAAATTTGAAAAGTCCAGAAACTTCCTTTATGTTTGCAAGCTTGCCATTCTCTTTTTTGATGGTATTGATGCTTGGAACAAGAAAGAGAATAAAGAAGAGAAGAAGGAAGTTTACTGTGAATCCAAACTAAAGATTTTTGCAAAATCCACAAAGAATCTTTGGACTACCAACACCTCTTTTGTTAAGTACTCAACTGCATCTGTTACAGGCTCATTAAGCGCACTTGATCTCATTGAAGGTGATGGACGAGATGGTCTTGCAGCGGCAACAAAAGACTTGAATTCACTATCAAAAATGCAAAAAATTTATGCTGAAGGTAAAAAAGTTTGTGAGGCAACCTTTGTTAGATTGAGCTTTATTGAAACCGTAAAAAATATTCTTTCGTTTTCAAAAACTACTTTCGCAATCTTATTGATTGGAAATAAGTACGGAGGTGGTGTCCCCTCTTGGTTTGTCTTCTCACAAAAAACTCTTACAAGAGGGAAGCTCGGCTCGGAAGTTATACATTCTTTTTTTGGGAGCTACTACTCTCTAAACGCTAAGAACTGGGAGAGAATTGCAATATCCAAAGCAGTCTTCTCTGTGAACCTCTCTACTTGCCTACTCTACTTGAATTATACGCACTATGCCCAGAAGAGGCGAAACGCGCTCTTTTTGCTTGCACTCTCTATCAATGGAATTATTGCGTCAATCGCACTGGCTTACTTTACTGCTATCAAAAAGAATGAAGAATTGAAAGAAACTAGATAGTGTCGTCAAAAGGCTATAATCAGATTATTTTTCATGTTTGCAGCTTATTTTTGTGCGGAAATTGAAGCTGAATTTGTAAATTCCGCTTCATTTGAGCACAAAAATGGAGCCCAAACATGAAAAATAAGATGGTTGTATGCTTTTGACGACGCTATCTAATAAAGGTCCACCTTCCAAATCAAACGATTCGTCACAAGACCGGTAAGCCAAATAATTCCTCCTCCAATGACAGCACCCCAGACGGTATAGATGTGTACACCGTAAGCAATCTCGCTCGCCAGCCAAAATGTGAATGCGTTGATTACCAGTGTGAAAAGTCCCAAGGTAATAATCGTAATCGGCAAGGTTAGAAAGGTAAGTATGGGGCGTACTACAGCATTTAAAAGTCCTAAAATCAAACCAAAAAATATGGTGTCGGTAAGGTTTTTTACTTCTAGACCGGGGATGATGTGCGCAACTAAAACAACGACAACTGTTGTGATGATAAGGCGGACAAGTAGTAGAATCATTTTTTCCTCGCAAGAATAATATTAATTAAGCCTCCAGCTAGAACAGATTTCTTCTCAAGTTCTGCTAAATTTTGAAGGGCTGTAAACGTCGTATTTTTTGTCTTGTTTTGCACTTGTATAGGAGTCCCCTTCTCTAGACTCTCACGCACATTTACAATCTCTAAAACATCTTCTTGGTCAATCGTCTCGTAATCTTCCGGATTTTGAAAAACAAGCGGCAGCACACCGAAGTTAATCAAGTTTTTGCGATGAATGCGGGCATAACCCTTTGCGATCACTGCCTGCAATCCTAAAAAGCGTGGAGAGATCGCAGCGTGTTCACGCGAAGAGCCTTGGCCGTAGTTTTCTCCAGCAACCAGGACAAACCCGCTCTTTTTATGAGGGATAGCGCGGTCATAAAATCCTTCATCAATTTGAGAAAAAGCAAACTTGCTAATTTCAGGGATATTACTTCTGAAAGGAAGAACTTTAGCTCCTGCCGGTGAAATTTCATCTGTTGAGATATTGTCTCCCATCTTTAAGAGCGTTGGGCCCTCAATGCGGTCGCTCAGCGTAGAAAATGGAGGAAGAGGTTTGATATTAGGTCCCATGATCAGCTCATGCTTCTCCCCTTTTGGTGGAGGCTCAGTAAGGTGTTCTACGACATCGAGCTCATCTGGTTCTGTATAGCGTGGATAAGGAATACCTAAATCGCGCGGATCTGTAATTTCTCCTTTAAGAGCTGAGGCTGTTGCCACTTCTGGAGAGCAGAGATAGACTTGATCCTCTTTTGTTCCAGAGCGACCAGGAAAATTTCGAGGGACTGTTCGTAGGGAGATTCTTCCTGTTGCAGGAGCCTGCCCCATTCCAATGCAGCCATTGCAGCCCGCTTGGTGGATACGCGCCCCCGATTTAATTAATGAAGAGAGATGACCATAGCGCGTAATATTTTCTAAACCGATACGAGATGCGGGGTTAATATCGAATGAGACGTGAGGCTGTACCTGCTTTCCTTCTGCCATCATAGCTGAAACGGCAAAGTCACGCATGGCAGGATTGGCAGAGGAACCGATCATTGCCTGCACAATTGGGCGACCAGCTACCTCTTTTACTGGAACAACATTTCCTGGACTGCTTGGGCATGCAATAAGTGGCTCTAATTTAGAAAGATCGATCTCATCATGCTCATCATAAGTAACATCACTGTCAGCTTTGATCTCTATCCAATCCGCTCCCCGACCCATTTGCGTAAGAAAATGTTTCGTCATATGGTCTGAGGGAAAGAGTGAGGTTGTCGCTCCAAGCTCAGCGCCCATGTTTGCAATCACATGACGCTCCATCGCATTCAATTTTTCAATTCCAGGACCGTAGTACTCAATAATTTTTCCCACACCACCAGCAACATCATGGCGGCGAAGCATTTCCAAAATGATATCTTTAGCGCTAACCCAATCTGGCATCTCACCTGTGAGCTTCACGCCCATAATTTTTGGCATGCTTACATAGAAGGGTTCTCCAGCAATGGCAAGGGCTACCTCTAGCCCCCCTGTTCCAATTGCGAGCATCCCTAGACTCCCTGCAGCGCAGGTATGGCTATCAGAACCAAGAAGAGTTTTCCCAGGAATACCTAATTTTTCCATGTGAACAGGGTGTGAGACACCATTCCCTGGACGCGAAAACCAAATACCAAACTTTTGGCATGCGCTATATAAAAAGAGGTGATCATCAGGATTTTTAAAATCACTCTGGATAATATTGTGATCGACATATTGGCAAGAGACCTCTGTTTTTGCACAATCAAGCCCCATCGCCTCAAGTTCAAGCATCACCATTGTACCGGTTGCATCTTGTGTTAAAGTTTGGTCAATTTTCAGGCCAATCTCCTCACCTACTTCCATTTTTCCCGAAAGTAAATGACTTTCGATTAGTTTGTGTGCGACACTCTTTCCCATAAGACTACTCCTCTCTTTTGGAGGTTATTAAATTTATTTCTATAACTCAAGGGGATACATGCGGTTCTTCCAAAAATGAGGACCGTAATTGTAGGTTAGCTGCTCGCCCGCCTTGATCAACTTATTGGTAAAGAAGATCACATGGCAAACTCCATCTACAATCATCCAGCGCGAAATGCAGTTTGGTGTTTCACTATGATTAATGAATCTTGTTAAGTTCCCCTTTTCTTTGGCATCAATCACATATGGCGTGTCGTGTGGCCCAACAACATAGCCAAAAATATAGGCATTTTGCCTATCGCTCCATCGTCGTCGCCTTCGAACAATACCCGTATACTCGCCAATTAGGGAGAGCTCAGCAAGATCATCAGCTGCAAAAAGACCGTAACCAACTAGCTGGTTGACATGTTTAATAAAGAGTTTAGGTAGATGTTTTTTCTTAAAATCGTCAAGGTAGAGTGAGTGCATCCAGCTGTTTTGTGCGCGATAATTTTCACTTCTCAAACGTTTTTCACATTTGCTATTCACCCACCGCAAAATCCTAGGGCTTGAAAATTGCAACTCATTTAAAAAAGAAAAGGAGAATTTCTTCTCCATTTCTTCTTTTGTGATCGCTTCAATTCGCTTGCGCTCCTTAGAAAACTTAGAAAAGTCCAAGAGCCTTCCACCAGAAACCACCAAGTACACCCCAAATAAGAATGTAAATCACGCTCATCACAAAACCGTTGCGCCACCAAGTAGTTACCGGAACATAACCCGCTCCAAAAAAGATCGGGGCTGGACCACAACCGTAGTGCGTTAAGCCGCCGAAAAGGCTGCTAAAAAATGCTAGAGTGAGCGCTGCAAGTGCAGGAGGAGTTCCTAGGCCAACACTTAAAATTAAGAATGGAGGGAACATCGAACCGATGTGGGCAACATTACTAGCGAAGAAATAGTGAGAATAGTAGTAGACAAGAGCAAGAACGATAAATCCTACCATCCAGTCTACGCCCGCAAGGTTTCCTACAACAAGGCTAGAAAACCATTTTGTCAATCCAAGTTTATTTAATGCTCCTGCCATAGTGATCAAAGTGGCAAACCAAATTAAAATGTTCCAAGCGCCCTTCTCTTTGATAATATCATCCCATGAGATGACCTTGGTAAGCAGAAGTAAGCAGAGACCAAGAAGAGCGGCTGCTGCTGCTTTCATCTGAATGACAGGTCCCAAAACCCAAAGAGTAATAAGAAGGACAAAAGTAAAGAGCATTACCCACTCTTGGAAACCAATCGGTCCCATCGCTTTCAGTTCCTTACAAGCAAAATCTTTTGCATCAGGAGTCTGCTTCACTTCTGGAGGGTAAATTTTATACATCACGTAGGGAAGAACTAAAAGGGAGAGAATACCGGGAACACAAGCTGCTAGAGCCCATGTACCCCAATTGAGAGTAACACCTACCTCTGCAACCAAATCAGCGACAAGAGGATTGCCTGCCATCGACGTCAAAAACATTGCTGAAGTTACAACAGAGCCTTGAAAAGCAGTGTTCATTAAGTAAGAACCAAGCTTTCTTGGATGAGAGTGGGGTTCAGATCCAAACGCTTTTGCTAAGGATGTAAGAACTGGAAAAATGACTCCCCCCGCTCTTGCCGTTAAGCTTGGGATCGCAGGGGCTAAAAGCAGATCCGTTGCAACAAGACCATATCCCATTCCGAGGGTGCTTTTGCCAAGCAATCTCATAATTTGAAACGCGAGTCGAGAGCCAAGCCCTGTTTTAATAAAGCCGCGTGCAATGAAGAATGCAAAGACAATTAACCAAACAATATTGTTGTTAAATCCGCTAAAAGATTCTTCAAATGTTAACGTACCTGTCACAACCAATAGCATCAAACCGATAAATGCCATGGCCCCCATTGGAAGAGGTTTACTAATGATTCCTGCGATGGTAAAGACGAATATGGCAAGAAGCTGCCACGCTTGGTCTGTTACCCCTTCAGGTGTTGGCAAGAGCCAAACAACTAAGCCCAGAATCACGCTGAGCATAAAGAGAAAAACTTTTTTTGGTTGGAATTGTTGCCACATAGGCCCTCAAATGTTGAAAAATAAACTCTAGGTTATCGGAAAGTTGCTTTCTGATGCAATGCAAATTATATTGTGGAAAAGGAGTTTACAATGATCGAATATCCGATGAAATTTAAAGCAGAAGCAAAATTGAATGGTGGTTGGACCGCAACAGCACATGGACAGCCCTCTCTTACCTGTGATGTTCCAGAAGCTTTTGGAGGTGCAGGTGCAGGATATTCCCCGGAAGATTTAATCGGACTCTCCGTTATGACCTGTTTTATGGGGACATTTAAGGTTTTTGCAGAGAAGAGTGGTCTCTCATTTTCTGATCTTTCAGGAAATGTAGAAATCTTTCTTGATCGCAACGAAGAAAAGGTTGTCTCTGTAACTGAGGTGCACCTGCACTTCTCTTTGACAGGTGTAACGGACGAAGAAAAAGCGCACGCGCTGCTCACAGATGCACAAAAAAGCTGTATAGTTGCAAATTCTTTAAAATCAAAAAATAATTTTACATTCACAATTAATTAAAAAACTGCTATAATAGAGCCGAAATTACGAGGTGAACAATGGAATTTAAAGGATTTAAACGTACCCTACTTAGTATTATGCTCTTCGGTCTCCCATTTGCATTCCACCCACAAATGAGTGCAAATCAAAATGTTACAGAGCCGGCTCCTAAACAAGAGCTTGCCTACCAAGACCTTCTTACTGACCAAGACATCCAATCAATCGAAAATCTCCTTGGCACGATCAAAGAGAGAATTGATATTATGGAGCACGTCTCTGCTTACAAGTGGAATCGCGGTAAGCCTATCCTTGAAATTGATAACGAGCAGCAGCTCTTGCAAAACATTGTCATCCAGGCAAAAAAGCACAATGTCAGCCCTGAAAAAGCGAAGGAAATTTTCTCAAAACAGTTAGAAGCGGCTCAAATTGCACAAATCAACGAGTTTGAACGCCTTGTTCAAATCAAAGCGGGCGATGTAGAAGAGAAACTTGAAGATCCGCAAGCAGCTCTTGCAGAAATCAATAGTCGCCTCTTTATTCATTCTAAAGAAGCGCTTCCAGCCCTACAAAAGCATAGCGCGCAAAAAGTTCTTCAGGTCAAAATCGAAGCAATCTTTGCCAATGTCGATCCCGACATTGTAAAAGCAGCTACAGCTCCTTTTGTAGAGCAGTAGAATAGCACTCTGTAAACGGAGAATTTTGGGAGGGTTGGAACAGCTCCGCCCCTCCTTATAAAGCCAACATCTCCTTATCAATTAACTCGCTAATAAAAACCGCCACTTTTCCTGCTTCTACTGAAATTTCTACCCGATTTCCAATAGCTATATTTGATAAGCTGACAAAGTCTTTATCCATCTCATTATACTCTTCACCAAACTCCCACTTTAAGCCTTTTGTATTCACACCAGTCGCTTTTCCTCCAATGGGAAATAGAGAGATAGTTTGACCTCGTTTAGTAGCAATAATCATCGGATTTTCGGGCGTAACTAGTACTTCGTAACAGAAAATCTTAGTGTTTAATTTAAAAAAACAGCCAATAGAGACAGTCGGGCAAATCCCCGCTGCCCTTTGAGCTTCACCTTGGCATGCCAAATTGCGTTTCGTCGGAAAACCGTGCAAAGCACTACTTCTTCCTCCTGCACCGCAATTTTTCAAAGCCAATCTGAAGCCATCGAGCGCATCGCGCGTTCATTCCCCACCCTCCACTTTGTTTCGGGAGGGGCCCCTTTCACGTCGCTTGCGCGGCTGTTTTTTTTGTTTTGCAGAAAACTTTGCAAGGTCTAGACAGCTTTTTCAATCACATACAATCGCTTTACTTTTCACGTTTGGGATCCATTTTTATGCGAAGGCTTTGACGTAAAAATAATGCTAAAATTTTCTGTTACGAAGTACTAGAGGCGTTTTAGCTATCTGATCTACAATTTTTTGAAATTTTTCTTGGCTGTTTTCGATGACAATTTTATATCCGTTATAAAACTCTAAAGCTTCTCTATCCTCTACTACAAATATCGTCTCGCCATGAAAATCAAAAAGGAGTATTCCTGGATAACGAAGTGCTAAGAAGAGGTTGTAGATCGTGTGATCCAAGCGATCTCCCAGACCTCCGTAAACAACTCCTTTTTCACCATATTTTTTTATTGCAACTTCCAGGCCAGTCTCATCTTTAGCGCGATCTAGTACTCTGTAACAGAAAATTTTGCTATTCTTTTTAACGTGAAAGCTCTCGCGATTGGGCTATCGCAAGTCACCTAGTATTAATCAAATACGAGGTGATTTTCGATAGTTCAATCCCGAGGCTTTGACGTAAAAATAATGCTAAAAATTTCTGTTACAGAGTACTAGCTTAACCTTTTCTACGTCCGGATACTGCTCTAATAACTCTTTATCTAAAGAGTCAAAGTCCCCAACAACTGCGATTGGCTCAATCCCCAGCCTATAACAGAACTGTAACCCTCCATCTACAGCAATTACTCTCTCTTCTTGAATTTCTACGGGACGATGCTCCCCGTTCGCTATGTATACAGTCATTTAAAAAATTTCAATTGATGTTTTGCTTGTGCGTGGAACATCTCTTTGCCCGTAATCACGCGACATTTTTTTTCTTTTGCAATTTTGATCAGAGGTGTGTCTGCCATCACCATATCTAAGAGAGTTGTTCTTTCAAGAATTTTGTCTTTAGGAAGTGCTAGCTCCCCCCTCATCCCAAGCGGCGTAGCATTAATCAAAATATCGTAGGGCTTAAGGTCAAGTGTACGATAGTAAATTGTAGGCAAAAATCCGCGCTTTTTTGCTTCAAAAGCCGCAGCTCTCGCTGCTCCGCCCTCTCCTAAGATAGCCACCCTCTTTCCCGGAGGATTTCCAATTGCATCCCATGCCCCTCTACCATCAGTGTTGTAGCCACACCCTTGGGATATTGTGTTGACTGCCCCAATCGATTTCGCCTCAGGATCTATTTTTTGCAAAAAGGGTAGTACCGCTTCTTTGAGAGGGTGTGTGACGCTAAGACCGTCGAAAAAGTTGCTGTAAGAGAAAAATTCTGAAAGCTCCTCTTTTTTTAGCGAGATTTTAACGTAGAGAGCATTTTGTCCTCTAGAAAGAAATGTTTGATTGTGGGTAATGTGCGATGGACTAAGCGATACGGGATCTCCAATTAAGGCGAAAATTTTTGTTTGAGGGTTGAGATGGCGGTAGTTGTAAACGGTTAACAACTCCTCTAAAAGCGGAATTCCCAAATCATTTTTTTCTAAGCTTGCATAAGTGTGATGTTGCCCACAAATTGGGGCTGTCACTCGAGTAACAAGTCCTTTTTCTCCCATACAAATACCAATCACATTGGGGTGTTTTCTCCGAAAACGCATCATACGTAGCGCATCGAGAGAGGAGTTGGCAAAAGTTGCAATTTTATAAAAGTCTGCCTGTACCTTCTGCATTTGGTTAAAAAGCTTTTCTAAGTCAGGCGTGCTCTCGTAATTGTGGTAGGAAGCAATTAGTTTTGAATGGGGAGAGAGATAGGAAATGCTTTCAGATTGGTAGTCAAGATCTACAAAGGCGGGAGATAGAGCTAAGTCCTCTTTTGAGGGATGAGTGAAAATCGCATTGGTTTCGGGCAGATTAGGTCTTCTTATCTCGTCTAACCGATACTCCAACAAATCCGCTTCTGTAAAAGCCTTTTTTGCGCTACGATGAGTGTGTGCGTTCAAAATAAGTGCGATTGCCATGCTGCCTTTTTTAGAAAAGTTTTTCGAAAACTATCATAAAGAAACCCACTTTATTGTCATAACTGATGAGAATGTAAAACAGATTTGGGGTGAAAAACTTCTTCATAATCTTACTGAGTCGGGTTACCTCACACACCTCTTTGCATTTACGCCTGGTGAGTCAAATAAGAACCTCTCTATCTACAACAAGATTGTAGAAGCTATAGGTCAGTGTTCCATTTCAAAGAAGACACACATTATTGGCTTTGGAGGTGGAGTCGTGACAGATATGGCGGGTTTTGTGGCGGCTACCTATCGCAGAGGAGTGCCGCTCACCCTAATTCCCACTACACTTCTTGCCATGATTGACGCCTCGATTGGAGGAAAAAACGGTCTGAATACATCCGCAGGAAAAAACTTAATCGGTACGATCTACCCTCCTCAATATCTCTTTTCCGATACCACATTTTTAAGCACACTCCCCCTTAGAGAGTGGCATCATGGGGCAAGCGAGGTGTTAAAAGCTGCTCTGATCTATAGCGAGGAGTTTTTTCGTTTTTTAGAGGACTCTCCCCTCTTTTGGCAGGAGCAAAAAACTTTGGCTCACGCTCTACGTATTGCGTCACAAATTAAATCTGAAATTTGTCAAAAAGACCCTTTTGAAAAGCTCGGTCTGCGTACTCTTCTCAACTTTGGTCATACAATTGGTCACGCATTAGAGCGTCTCTCTGGCTATAGAATGCCGCACGGGGAAGCCGTCGCAAAAGGTCTCTATGCCGAGGCGCTTCTTTCGGGGCTTGATGAGACAAGTCTATCACGCATTGAAATGATTCTACAAAAATGGAATTTCGACCCTTACCTCCCTTCGATTCCAACAAAAGATTGGATGAGCGCACTTGCGCAAGATAAGAAAAAGGGGATGGTAAAGCTTGAAAGAATAGGAAGAGCGAGTCGAGAACTAACTCCAATTCAAGAAAAAGATTTATGCGTATTCGAAAGAGTTACCTTAGCGGCAAAATAAAAATTCCTCCATCGAAGTCGCATACGCACCGCGCTCTGCTCTTTGCTTCCCTCGCAAGTGGCCCCTGCACTATTAAAAACGCGCTAGAATCCCCCGACATCGAGACCATGCGGCGCGCCCTTTGCGAATTAAAAAAAGATCATCCTCTAATTGATAGTGGCAATTCTGGAATCGTCTACCGTTTTCTCGCAGGTCTTGCCGCAACAACAAGCAAAAGAGTCCGCATCACAGGAGATCAATCTATTAAAGAGCGCAGACCTATTCAACCTCTCTTAAATGCAGTAAACAGCCTTGGAGGAACGGCTCTGCCAGGCGTAGAAATTTCCGGACCGCTTCGCCCAGGAAAAGTAAAAATTTGTGGAAAAGATTCGCAGCCCGTCTCGGCTCTCTTAATTGCCTGTGCTATAAGCAAAGGCCCATTTGAGATTGAGGTCGTTGATGCGCAAGAAAGAGAGTGGCTCGATGTGACCCTCGGCTGGTTTGATTTTCTAGAAATTCCTTATGAAAGAGAGGGCTACAAGCGCTTTTTTCTTCCAGGCTCAACTACAATCAAACCATTTAACTACACCGTACCAGCTGACTTCTCTTCCGCAGCCTTCCCCATCGCTGCGTCAATTGTTACGAAGTCCCAAATTTCAATTGAAGGGTTAGACTTTTCTGACTCTCAGGGAGATAAAAAACTCTTTGATTACGTCAAAATGAACCAAGAATTTTCTGGCGGAGAGATTGATGTG
This sequence comes from Candidatus Algichlamydia australiensis, assembly GCA_033977065.1. GTDB lineage: Bacteria > Chlamydiota > Chlamydiia > Chlamydiales > JAJFMI01 > Algichlamydia > Algichlamydia australiensis. The sequence goes on along the minus strand of JAXCHI010000004.1, from coordinate 484,228 downwards.
GGCCCTTTTGTCGACGCACTTCCCATTCTCGCAACCCTCGCCTGCTATGCCAAAAAACCAACACGACTCTTTAATGGTGCCATTTGCAGACAGAAAGAGTCGGATCGCATTCACGCAATTGCGCAGGAGCTTAGAAAAATGGGGGCCATTATTGAAGAGAAATCGGATGGTCTACTGATCCAACCTGCAAAATTAAAGGGGGCTAATCTCAAGAGTCACCACGACCACCGCATTGCAATGGCCTTAGCTGTAGCTGCCATGGGAGCTTCTGGAGAAACGACCATTGAAGGGTTTACTGTGCATCAAAAAACCTATCCCACTTTTTGTGAAGATTTCAAAAAATTAGGGGCAAATCTTGAGTAATCTGATTTTATGTGGTCCTAAAGGAGCGGGAAAAACGACCTTTGGAAAAAAGCTTGCAGAGTTACTTGGGAGGCCTTTTTTTGATACAGATCAGATGTTTGGTGACTCAAAAAAACTCTATCTTGAGCTGGGAGAGAAAAATTTTCGTGAATTGGAAAAATCTACCTTACAAAAATTAAAGAGGGTTGAAAGCAGCATCATCGCCCTTGGTGGAGGAGCGCTTCTTCTTCCAGAAAATCGCAAATACTTGCGTCAGCGCGGCACCATCATCTATATTCATGTAGATAAAAAGAGCTGGCTTAAGCGAGTTGAAATGGTAGATTCACCAATATTTACCCCTTCAAAAGAGGCTTACTATCAGCTACGAGTTGAAATTTGCCGCAAAGCGGCTCATATTGAAATAAATTATGGCATCTAACTCCTTCGGTCACAATTTTCGTATCACAACCTGGGGAGAGTCTCACGGAAAAGCGATCGGTGTTGTCATTGATGGCTGCCCTTCCAATTTACCCATTACTTGCGAAGAGATTCAGCAAGAGCTTGACCTGCGAAGGCCAGGTTATTCTGCCTACACCTCGCCACGAAAAGAGCCCGATCAGGTTGAAATTTACTCAGGAGTCTTTAAAGGAAAGACTACAGGAGCACCCATCTCTCTTATTATTCCCAACAGAGATGCAAACTCAGAGCCTTACGAAAAAATCAAAGAACTACTCAGACCGGGACATGCCAATGCGACCTGGGAGAAAAAGTATGGCAATTTTGACTATCGCGGGGGCGGGCGGGCTTCAGCGCGAGAAACCGCGGCTCGCGTTGCTGCAGGAGCCATCGCAAAAAAGCTTTTAAAAACCCATGAGATTGCCCTCTCAGCGCACCTTGTTGAGCTAGGAGGCATTCCTGCAAAAGGCAAAACACAAGAGCGCAAAGAGAGTAAAATTTTCTGCCTTGATAGCGCAGCAGAAAAAGAGATGCTTGCCTATCTGGAAGAGTTAAAAATTGCGGGAGATTCAACAGGTGGCATTATTGAGCTAATCACCTCCCCTATCCCCTTTCCTCTCGGCGGCCCTGTCTACCGCAAATTAGAGGCCGACTTGGCAACAGCCATGCTCTCCATTCCTGCAAGCAAAGGTTTTGAAATTGGTTGCGGTTTTGCAAGCTCTGCAATGCGCGGAAGTGAACACAATGACTCTTTTACTCCAAACGGCCTTGCTACCAACAACGCGGGTGGTACTCTAGGAGGAGTGGCAAGCGGCGCGCCCATTTCTATTCGAGTTGCTTTTAAGCCCACCTCTTCGATTCGCATTGCTCAAAAAACTGTAACAAAAAAAGGGAAAAGCCAAACCTTGGTTCTTCCCCTCAAATCTCGTCACGATCCCTGTGTGGCTATTCGCGCAACCGCAGTTGTCGAAGCGATGGCAGCAATTGTGCTAGCCGATCATCTCCTCTTTTATCTTGATACTTAGCATTGCGAAAAAACAAAGAAGAACTCCAATTGAAAGCGTCACTGGCAAAAGGAGAGTAGCAGCAATAGCGCCAATAATATAGGCGACTACCTTGCTATAATTTGTTTTAGAAGCTCTTCCCTCTAAACTTACTTTTGCAGAAGTAGTGGGTTGAGGAGTTAGATGGATAGTTTTTTTTGTTCCTTCCTGAAAAAATGCTTCTGATTCAGTGTTAAATAATTTGGGTGCCGCTTCAAATACATCCATAATCAACCTATTAATATTAAAAATAATTTTAACATAATATTAATTTATTGATAAATAGAATCGTAAGTTCTTGATAATAAAAAGGGAGAGTGAAAACACCCTCCCTTTAACATTCGGTATTTGCAACGTTCTTTAATACATCAGATCCATCATCAGATCCATCATCTCAGGCGTTGTATCTGCTACAGTAGCAGGCTCTGGTGGAACCTCTTGAGTTGGAACTTCCTCTTCAACTACAGGTTCTTGCTCAGCAAAAGTGAGATGAGCTTCTTCTGCTGTATCATTTGCTCGAGCTAATAACTCCTCGGGCTCTCTTGTGCCTTCAGCTTTGATCCTTTGCGCAATAAAAGAGACTGCTTTCACCACAAGGCTAATAGCTAAGAGTGTTGGAATCCCGAAGACTAAGAGAAATGGCACTACCACTGCAAGGGTAACACCAATTCCCAAAAGTAATGGAGCAAATAAAATCGTTTTCAGGATGCCTTTAAAGGTAGAACGTACTGCTCCGGTATTTTCTGAAGTTTCTACACTAAGATCTTCAAATGATTTAACAGGGATAGTTGTTCTTTGTCTCAGTTTAGGGGAGACCTCAGCAGCTTCTTTTGCTTCTATTTCTGCTTCAACATCAGAATAGCGTCTAGCTCCTACTGACTCCAAATATAATTGCTGAATAGGATCCGTTTCATGCTTATACATGATAAGGCTATCAGGTGTTACCTGAAAAAAAACATTTTGATGGTCTTCATGGGGACCAATCTGAAGAGCAAAGCCTTCTTTATATAAATCAAATACGGATCGGCTTCCATGTAGTTGAGCTATATCAAATGGGCTCGTGTTTGGACTTGGGTCAATTAACATATTTTACCTCTTATTATCTTATTATTATCTTTATTATTTTTAATATATTCTTAAAACTAAGCTAAGAATGGATTCGGCCTTTTCTTTCTCAGGCCATTATTCGCTTCTGCTGTAGATAGCCGTTTAGCACCTACAACTTCCATCAAATAGAGCTGTTTCAAAGGATTCTCCTCGTATTTGTAAACGGTGAGACCATTTGGAGCCACCGCACTAAAAACATTTTTACGATCTGCTTTAAAATCAAATGTTCGAAGAAATCCTAGCTCTTCAAGATTTTTTGAGAAGCGCAACTCCGGTGTTTCTGGTGCACTTGGAATCGCATTTTGTATGACTTCACTTACTTCTTTTGGACTTGTAACTCCGTGCTTACGGATAAAAAAGCCGACAAGTAGCAGTGCTACAAGCAGAGAGGTTAGCTGGACTCCAATAACACCGACAGATAAAGCTGCTGCCGCAACGAGTGCCGTCTTTCCTGATACATCTAAAAAAGATGAAAAAAGGGAGTTCTTTTCCTCGGCTTTTACTGATACTTTCCCAAAAGTTGTTGTTATACTAGAAGTTGGCATCTGCTTTAAACTTGCCTGAAGTTCTTTAGCTCTCTTTCCAAAGGCTAAAAAATCATTAGCTGCAGCTGATCCTAAAGGTGATGCTGAGCTTTTTTTAATGCTTGCCATTTTAAACCTACTTTTTATTATATTGTTTATTGTTTGCAAAAACTATTTTAACACTAAATTAATTAATTTTAAAGTATAAAATTTAAGTAACTAATTTTGAATGGTTTACTCATCTGTACTGTGCAAAAATTTTGCTAAGAGGAGAAAAAGCGAGCCAAAATCAAATCAAAGCAGCAGAGTTTCGAGCGACGAGTCCATGAACCTATCCAACTAAAGCTGCTTTTGAAATTTTTTCTCAGTTTTGAGAAGGATTTTGGGATCTTTTTGAAAACAACTTAATTAAGTTGTTTGAAAAAATAGCTCAAAATCCAGCCAAAAATGTGGAAAAAGGCAAAAGCATGTTTAGTTGGATAGGTTCATAGCCCATAGTGCTATGGATGAGGAGGAGAATCGATTTGATAAAGGCGCAGCTCTCCCATTGGGGAAATTTTTGTCTAGTACTCTGTAACAGAAATTTTTAGCATTATTTTTACGTCAAAGCCTTCGCATAAAAATGGATCCCAAACGTGAAAAGTAAAGCGATTGTATGTGATTGAAAAAGCTGTCTAGACCTTGCAAAGTTTTCTGCAAAACAAAAAAAACAGCCGCGCAAGCGACGTGAAAGGGGCCCCTCCCGAAACAAAGTGGAGGGTGGGGAATGAACGCGCGATGCGCTCGATGGCTTCAGATTGGCTTTGAAAAATTGCGGTGCAGGAGGAAGAAGTAGTGCTTTGCACGGTTTTCCGACGAAACGCAATTTGGCATGCCAAGGTGAAGCTCAAAGGGCAGCGGGGATTTGCCCGACTGTCTCTATTGGCTGTTTTTTTAAATTAAACACTAAGATTTTCTGTTACTGAGTACTAGTACTCTGTAACAAAAATTTTTGCTATTCTTTTTAACGTGAAAGCTCTCGCGATTGGGCTATCGCAAGTCACCTAGTATTAATCAAATACGAGGTGATTTTCGATAGTTCAATCCCGAGGCTTTGACGTAAAAATAATGCTAAAAATTTCTGTTACAGAGTACTAGTACAGAGGATTTACTCACCAAAGAGAGGTTCGAATGCGCGATGGAAGAGGGTCTCAGCAGCTGCTTTTTGCTCCTCTTTAGAGCCGTAATAGAGACTCTCCCCTTTTAGGTCGCGAATTTCAAGAATCTCTACAGAGCTGGAGTTGTAGAGATCTTCTGGATAACGGGCGTGCAGGGATTGCAGGCCGTTGTGAATCTGAAATTCAATGGGATCGCGATTCCAGCTATTCATAAACGAGATAACATAGGGAGGCTGATGAGAGTGGATAAGAGAGTCCCCTTGAACAAGCGCTCGGTACTCTTGGCCTCTGGTTACATAGTCCAAAAGTGTTGGCATAAGATTCATATGCGAAGCAATGGGAACTTTTCCTTTAAACAGCCCCATTTTAAGATAGAGAGGGATCTCGAGCTGCTCACGGTTGAGCTCTGTTGCATGGAAGAGGTGACCGCGCTCAAAAAACTCTTCTCCATGATCGGCAGTAAACACAATCACCGAATCCTTGTAAAGCTTCTGCTCTTTGAGCTTTTGTGTAAATGCTCCAAAGAGGCTATCTATGTAGTAGATCGAGTTGCGGTAGCGATTTTTAATCTCCTCTACTCCTGAAGTTGTCATGGTCGATGTCAGCATGCTGATTGACTCAGCATAGGGAGTAAAAGGGGGCGCCATCTCCTTGGGCCAAGAGTAATTAAAATGGGTCGAATCGAAGAAAACTATAAAAAGATTTCCTTCGCGCAAGCTCGGATCTTCTAGGTCACGTGAAAGAGCGCTCATTACTTCCTGATCGGATTCTGCTGCCTCTTTTGGGGGGTAGTGAGGAAAAAATTCATAATGATCGATTAAATATTTCTCTTTTCCAAAAATGAGCTCATCCATCTGGTAGTAGTTGAGTTGAGCTGCACTGTAAAGGCGGATTTGATATCCCATTTTTTTCAGCATTGCCAGCCCAAGACTTCCCGTCTCCCAATTGCGATTTTTCATTTCAACCCACTCATAGGGGTATTTACTATGAAAAATCGTGAACCAAGAAGGATGTGTAGCGTTTGCATTACTCAGCGCAAGCTCTGCGGAGAGACTCTCCTCTCTAAATTTTGAGAGATGGGGAGATACCCGGTTGGTAAGAAAATCTCCTCGCAAACTCTCTGCAATGAATAGATAGATATTGGGATTCCGCTCAAGTTTTGGCTTCATATTTGCCAGAAAGAGCTTTCCCTCTTGTTCATCTTGAGGTCCTAAGAGAGTGTGGCGAAAAACAAGATTTTCTCGATTAGGAGTGATCAGCGTGCGTTTCCAAGGTAAAACCCTAGCGAAGCGTTGGTAGTCAACCGCATGAATTAACCCCCAGTGTGTCACATCCCAAAGAATCATTCCTCCAGAAAAGAGCAGCATCATAGAAAAGAGATGTTTATGAGAAAAAGCGACTTGCCATTTCTGAGAAACTTTATCGCTTAACCGGTAGAGAAAAACTCCAAAAAGTGGGAGCAACAAAATTCCTAAAACCAGAACAACCCAAAGAGAGATCGCAATTCCAGTCTGGTGCAAAAGCTCAACCAAATTGGAAAACCGCTCGCGCATGACAAATGTATCAACTGCATACCAAAAACTTAAGTTGCTCATTCGCATCGCAATAAAATCGGCAACGTGCAACAAGAGCCAGAGAAAGACAAGTGAGATGAAAATAGAGTAAAAAGCTCTGGGGAGATAGCGCTTAATCAAATTCCCAATCAAAATTAATGCGAGTACTTCTAAAGCGCATTGAATGAAGGCAACCATTAAAAAAGAGGTGCGCGCTGCTGGAGAGAGATGGTGAACCCAAAGAGTGTGAAAAGCAGTTAAAGCATAGAGGGCAATAAAAAAAAGAGCGTAAAAAAGGTAGTTAATGCGGTTGCGATTCATACCCCCTTTAAACTAGAATTCAAAAAAAAATTCTACCCAATTAATGAAGTTTTATAGACAATCCAGAATAACAAGCTATGAAAACATTTTTTAAGTTCTTTATCATCATTGTGATCCTCCTTTTTGCAGCAGGATTCTTTGCATGGAATATGGTCCCTTCCTGGGTAACCAATAAACTTTCAAAAGAGGCGGGTGTAACGGTATCAATTGGTGATATTGGAGCAACTTTAGACAAAATTAGTGTTCGCCGCTTTGCGATGGGAAATCCTCCTGGTCGCACTCTTTCTCGAGCCCTTGGAATCCAAAAAGCGGAGATTGACGCTCCCCTCTCCCGATACCTTGATGACAATATTGTCATCGACCGCGTTGAGGCAAAAAACATCTACATTGGTGTGGAGTTTGACCGCAAAGGAAGTAGCAGCGGCAACTGGACAACAATTATGGGAAACATCAAACGCAACAGTTTGAACAGCGAAGAGACAAAAAAAACCGTCTTAATTAAAAAATTGCGCCTGCGCAATATCATCATCGATCTTGCTTACACAAATGAGCCTGGAAAAGTCAAAAGATTAAAACCTATCGATAAAATTTCACTCAACAATGTGAGTAGCGAAGGGGGCATTCCAAGCTCGGTGATTATGGATATTGTGATTGAGCAAATGTTAGATGAAATCTTCAGTATTGAAAATCTGCAAAATATGATCCAGGGAGTCATTCAAGGACTCGATAGCAATGGGAGATTATCTCCTCTTCAAGGACTTTTCGGAGAAGCGCTTCATGAAAAATAAAAAACTTCATATCCATCAAGTTGACACATTTACAGCCACCCCTTTCAAGGGGTGTCCCGCGTCAGTCATTTTTGGTGCTGAGGGACTCTCTGATGAGAAACTAGAAATGGTCGCAAAAGAGGTGGCTCCCACAAACATCGCTTACCTCTATCCAGGCAAAAAAGGCGATTTTGCTCTCCGCTTTTTTACAAACAAGGGAGAAGAGATTAAATTTTGCGTAAGTTCAGCCCTAGCAGCACTTACTTGCGTTGCAAAAGCTGGTGCTTTTGGCGTGAAAAAAGGCAAAAGCTATCCCTTTAAAATTGAGGCAGGAAAGAACCTCTACCCCTTTCATGTGGAGATGAAGGGAGAAAAAGAGGCTAAAATTAGCTACGAAATGGCAAATATCGAATTAGAACCAAGTCACGAGCGCCTCGATCAAATTTCTTTGCGACTTGGACTCCCCTCTCATTTGCTTCACCCTGAGCATCTGCCTATGATTGAAAAAAAGGCGCGTCACCTCTATTTGCCAACAAATAATTTAGAAAACCTTGCAGAGGTACAACTCGACGCCCAGTTTGCCCTTCCCTACCTGCGAGAAAACAATTTAGCTACTGTCTCTTTTGTAACACCTGAAACTTTTGAAAAGGGGCATCACGCTCATACCCGCTCTTGGACGCCGTGGTTGAGTGCTCAAGAGCAGAGCTATCTAGGCGCACTTCCTGGAGGCATTGCCCACTTTTTGCATAAAAGTGGCTGGATTCAAAAAAATCCTCAAACTCTTATTCTAGAGCAGGGAGATTTCTTAGACCGTCCAGGAAGAGCAAAAGTACACATGCAAGAAAAGAGTGCACAAGTTCAAACAGAATCTTACCACCTCTGTGAAACACTACTTGAAATTTGATTTCACGCGCCTTAAAATGGGTACATGAAACGATGGAAACTCTACTCAATTAGTCTGCTCGCACTCATCCTCTGCACCCCTTTTAGCTACATCTATCTCACGCAAGAGCGTGAACTCTTTAAGCCCGTTCCTCTTTCGAATGACCATAAATTTTCTTTTGAATTCCCCTACGAAGAGATTACGCTAACACCAGAAGAAGGAGTCAAGCTGCACGCGCTCTACACACCAGCCAAAAATGCAAAAGGCGTTCTTGTCTACTACAAAGGACGCGGAGGAAACTTAGAGTTTCCCTGGGGTGAGACAACTCTTGATTTCACATCACGTGGCTACGATGTCCTCATGATGGACTACCGCAGTTCCGGTAAAAGTCGCGGGAAACTCTCTTACGAAGCTATCCTCTCTGATGCTGAACTTATCTACTCTTACGCAAAGGAGCGCTTTGGTGAAGAGCGCCTCGCTATTTATGGGAGCTCTCTTGGCACGGGCATCGCCACCTACATTGCCGCAAGACATAATCCCCAAATGCTTCTTCTCGAATCGCCCTACTATAGCCTTCTTGATTCTGCCTGCAACACAAAAGAGTGGATTCCTCCTGCCCTGGTAAAAGTAATCTTAAAATATCCTTTTCCTACTAACCACTGGATCCAAAGCGTGCGCTGCCCCGTTCACATCTTTCATGGAGTCGAAGATGAAGTGATTGCCTACGACTCCTCTCTAAGATTGCTTGACCTTGTAAAGGGACGTCTTGAGACCTCTCTTACAACCATCGAAGGATATGCGCACAGACATATCTATCTATCCGACGAATACAAAAATCATTTAACGGAAGTCCTCAAATGAGACTCAGGAATTATTTTCCCCCAACTTGGAGAACCTGCGGTACATGCACGATTGGAGGAACGTCACTTCTCTGGGCCCTAGAAAGAGCCCTCAGCAATAATCGTAAAGGAGCACTTTACTGCTTGATCCCAGGAACTATCTCTTTGCTCAACCTAAGAGTCAAATCCACCTATCTAAATGTTCTCTCTTTGACTCTTGTTGCAGCAAAGTTGATTTTTGATCCTAATTCCCCTTTGGATTCCATTTCTCAAAAAACACATTTGCCGCTATCTAAAGAGCCAGATACAACTTCTGGTTTACAAGTCCAACCAGCTGACCCAATTCAAGAAGAGCCTGACGTAATTTTCGAACAAAAAAAGCCGCGCTCTGAAGCAGGAAAGCAGGCACTCGCTTTAACTAGAGATGAAACCTATCCATCTGGTGCCGACCATTTTCGAGCAACAGAAGTCATTTACCAAGGTGTTGTTGGCTGCCCTGATGGAACTAAGCTTAAAGACATAACTGTGTCTGAAAACGACTGTCTCTCTCAAGCTCAAGAAGAGGCTAGTAAAGAGGGCAGTAGAGTTCTTCTTGTCATGTTTGGAAGTCCAGAGGAGCCAGGAGGAGGCTTTTTGCATGAAAACGGTGGACAAGAAGAAGACATCTGCCGACGTAGCACAATGGCCGGTTGGACAGATCATGTAAAAGGTATGCTAGAGGAGGCTGTAAATAGAGATAGCGATCTATTTACAAAACAAGATAATCCAGAAAAAGGCAGTTTTTGCCTTTATAATCATCATTTTCTTGTCCCTAATGTAACTGTATTTCAAGATAGTGAAGAGAAGAACTTTAAACGCCTGGATAAACCCTTCCAAATTGATATCTTATACTCTACAGCTGTAAATCGTTCCCATATTGCAGCAAATGAACCTGCTACAAAAGAAGAATTGAATGAAATGCTGACTAAAATTTGGGACCATTTAAAAATTGCAGAAGAGCGTGAATACACTACACTGATTACAGGCGCTTTTGGATGCGGGGAATTTAATAACTCACCCAAAACAGTTGCAGGATGCTATTCTAGCGGCTTTGAAACACTAAGGTTTAACAGCCTTAAAAAAGTTATTTTTTCTATTACTCCTGATTCTAAAGGGAGCTTAGAAGCGTTTCAAGAAAAATTTATCACTTAATAGTTAATCTTTTTTATGATATAATCTTTTTCTTATGAAAGGTTATTTCTTAAAAGAGGTTATCCCTGATAATGTAAAGGAAAAATTTTCTTTACTTTTCTTCAAGATCGCTTCCTGCTTGACAGACCCTATCTGCAAGGCTCACGAGAGTTTTCGCCTCTTCACTTTAGAAAAAGGTCTGCTTTTCAAAAAAAGTATATTAGCTTTGGCCCTTATCTCAAATACTACCCTCGCCTTCTTCACAACCCTACCAGGAGTTGCTTTGCGCTCTTATGCCAAAACTCTCCTTCCTACTCCTTACATCCATATTTCCAACTTACCCGCTGAAAAAAACCTTCCGCAAAGTGGTAAGTTTTCCCTTCTCACATGGAACATCTGCGGGATCGCGGGAGGCTATTCGATTAGTGATGGCGGTGTAGCACCTTGGAGAGAGCGCATTGACGCAATCACAGATAAAATTCTCGTTCAAGATGCAGATGTGAATTGTATTCTTGAGACTTTTGACTCTACTTGCGCCTTTCATCTTGCTGAAAAACTCAAAAGGCATGGCTATGCTCATATCTACTACAATATCGGCCCAAAAGCGATTGGAGTCTCTTCTGGTATACTTGTTGCGAGTAAATACAGAATTAGCAATCCAGAATTTACTCTTTTCCCCGAACAGACCCTTGTTGGCAGAACCAAAGGAGCCAACAAAGGCTTTTTTGCCTTTGATCTTACCAGTAATGGCCAAACTTTTACTCGTATCTACACCACACACCTGCAACACTCTGAAGAGCCTGAGCATCCGACACCAGAAGAAGTGCAGGCACGCGCTGCCCAAATGGACCACATTTTAATGAAAATGGCACAAGATAAGGGCAGAAACAGCATTCTTACCGGAGATCTCAACCTAGATGATGAAGAATATGGGCGCTCTTCCTGGAAAAATCACTTTGAACAACCACTACCTCTTCCTAAAAAGACGTGGGGTGGTGATCGCTACTTCGCAAAATTCATGGGGAAAAAAATCTCCAATCCCCTCAACCTAGACTACATTCTTGTAGCCAAAGGAGAGGCCAAAACTCTCTCCACAATACTCGTCGACACAGAATTTCAACCAGATAGCTACTCCAAGCACGCCCTCTCCGACCACCACGGAATTTTGAGCGAAATTAGAGTTCCTTGATTTGCACTTCAGAAAGGCCGGTCGCATCCATTATATCTTTTATAGCCGTACCCAGCTTCAATAATTTCCTTGCAATTGCCAACCTTTCCCTAATTCGAACTTCTTCTAATTCATATTCGTAAGTTGCCCGTGCCAAATTTGATTTGACATATTCATCCATTTCCGCAACTGTCCAGTTAAATTTCTCTATAGTACGGTACGCTTCGATTAAAGCTTCATCATGAATAGAAGGAGGTATTTCGCGAACACAGTTCCAATTCTTGAAATAGTAGATCCATTGATCTTGAATCGTTTCAAGTTCACTTTCATTTTTATTGAATTTCGGCAATTCAATAAAATAGTAACGTATGTCTTTTAGCCTATGACAATTTGTTTTCACATCAAGTGTATGATGACAACTAATCACATGATCATCTTCTGGGAAAAGAAGGTGATCTAAAATTGCTAAAAAAACAACTGGTCTTAGCTCTCCAAATCTCTTTCCCGAAAATCCTTGGCTCACATAGCTATGGGAAGCATAGTACTGGGAGCGTTTAGTGAAATCTTTCACTGCTCTGCTTTGCATCTCAATAATATATTGATTCCCGAGTTCATCTGTACACTTTACATCAAGAACTGAAAATTTCCCTTCAGAGATAATGGGGATTTGCTCCTTTGGAAGAAAATCTACAGACGTAATTTTCTTATTACCATCCAAGCTGAGTACCGCATTTAAAAAGCTAATCAAAGATGGCTTGTGCTCTTCTGTTCCGAAGACTTTCTTAAATGCCAAATCGTTTGTTGGGTCGAGATATCTCCCAACAGTTTTTCTTTCTAAAACTTTTTCCATAAGACCTCTGACAACAAGGGTAGAAAAAACTCTTCAATTACACAAGAAGTTTTAACACCATTCATCGATCAAGGTGGCAACAAGGCCACTCCAGCCAGTCTGGTGCGAAGCACCCAAACCGCGGCCAGTATCTCCATGATAGTGCTCAAAAAAGAGCAGGTAATCTTTGAAGTGTGGATCGTTTTGAAAGCGCTCATAATCCCCATAAATCGGACGTTTACCCTGTTTGTTGCGGCGAAAGAGGTTGATAAGACCTCTTGAGAAAGTTCCTGCCATCTCATGAAAAGAGACCTCACCCTCTTTGCACGGGACTTTTTCCTGATCACCAAGCAGTTCATCAAGTATCTTTAATGCATCGATGAGAAGAAAGCTTGTGGGAAACCAGACAGGACCACGCCAGTTGGAGTTGCCTCCTTTTAGTCGCGCAATTGATTCGCCTGGCTCGTAGGTAATCGAGTTACCTAACATCTCATAAGGATTTTTTTCATGGTACTTAGAGAGGCTGCGCAGACCATAATTTGAACGAAACTCCTCTGGATCGTAAACACGAGAGAGTACGCGCTTGATCTTATCGAGTTTAGTTAGAGCAAGGAGATATTTTTTTTCTCCATTCACTTCAACTTCTGTCACGCAACGAGAGGTAAGATCACTGCGATTTTTCATAAACCAGTGAAAGTTTTTTGAAAACTCTTTGTACTGGGAAAGCTCACTTGTTGAGAGAAAATCCATCGCATAGAGCGGGATGATACCGACAAGAGAGTGGACCATTATCCGTTTTTGTGTGCCATCCGGATAGCTCATTACATCGTAGAAAAAGCCATCTTCTTCACTCCAAATCTGCACTTCACGTGTCTCAGACGCTTCAAGCGCAGCTGCAATATAGACATAGTGCTCAAAAAATTTGGTTGCCATCACTTCATAATCGGAATCATTTTTTGAGAGCTCTAAGGCCATCCGCATAAGAAGTAAGCAGAACATTCCCATCCAGCCCGTTCCATCCGACTGCTCAATTCGTCCACCACCGGGGATTTCTGCGCTACGGTCAATTACGGTAATGTTATCGAGACCTAAAAAGCCCCCTTCAAAGACGTTATTCCCAAGGCGGTCAACGCGATTTACCCACCAAACAAAGTTGATCACGAGTTTGTGATAGCACTTTTTTAAAAATGAGAGATCGCCCTTTCCCGTCCTCTTCTCTTCCATTTTATAGAGTCTATAGGCAGCCCACGCTTGAACAGGGGGGTTGAGCTCAGAAAACTCCCACTCATAGGCGGGAATCTGTCCATTGGGATGTTGAAATTGATCAAAGAGCAGAAGCCAGAGCTGCTCTTTGGCAAATTCCATATCGGTAAGGGCAAGAGCTATGGTATGAAAGGCGAGATCCCACGCTGCAAACCAGGGGTATTCCCACTTATCAGGCATCGAAAGAATTCGCTTGGAAATCAGGTGTCTCCAGTGAATATTACGAATAGATCTCCGGCTATCAGGAGGTGGGTGACTAGGATCGTCCCCCACAAGCCAGCGGTTCACATCAAGTAAATAGATTTGTTTACTTATCGACATGCCAGCTAAGGCTTGCCTCTGTATACTCTTCTCTTCATCAGAAGCGCCTTGAGGATGGATATTTTCGTAATACTCATCCGCCTCTTTTTTGCGCATCGTAACAATTTTTTCTACATCGGCAACTCCAGCACCTTCTTTATCACTTAAACGAAAGTAGAGAACTTTCGACCCCTTCGCTGGAATGGAGATCTCTTCATAGTGAAGAGCTGCTTTTGTCCCCTCTTTTTTAGGGTTGATGCACGCCTCCCCATCAATGATGTGACGATGAAAGGCATCTTTAACATAGGGACTTGCGCTCTGCCCTCCAGAAAAAAGCTCCTCATGCGTCTCATTATGCGTGAAAATTGGGGTAGCTTTTCCATCGCTTGCCAAGAAGCGCTTACCAATACTATAGGGAAAATTTAATAGAGGTAGCGGATCGCAAGCAGAGTCATCAGCAACAAGCTCCCCCTCTTTTCCGCACACAATTTTGGGCCGCGGTTTTTTCTTGTGCCAGCTCCAGGTATTACGAAAGAGCAGCTGGGGTAAAAAGTGCAGCTTCGCCTCTTCATTTGCGCGATTGCAGATCTCTATACGGTAGCAAATATCCTCTTCACTCTCTTTGGCAATCTCAATAAAAATATCAAAATAGCGATCATCATCAAAAGCACCCGTATCAACAAGCTCATATTCGAGCTCTTCAAGTCCGCGCTTCTGATTTTCTTCTAATAATTTTTTATAGGGAAACTCACTTTGTGGGTACTTATAAAGGAATTTCATATAGGAGTGCGTGGGAGTAGAATCCAAATAGTAATAGACTTCCTTTACATCTTCTCCATGATTTCCTTCATTTGTATTGAGACCAAAAAGGCGTTCTTTTAAAATGGGGTCCTTGCCATTCCAAAAGGCAAACGAGAGAACCAGGACCTGATAGCGGTCACAGATGCCGGCGATCCCATCTTCGCCCCATCTGTACGCTTTGGAGCGCGCCTTATCATGGCAGAGATAGTTCCACGAGTCGCCATTTTCGCTATAGTCTTCGCGGACTGTGCCCCATGAGCGCTCTGAGACATAGGGACCCCATTTGTGCCACGGGGGAATTTCGCCTTGATTTTCGGCGAGTCGCTTTTCTTCAGGATTCATAGTTTTCTTTTAACATGAGGGCTGTTATCACGCTAGAGATATGAAAGGACGCATCGAAGTACAACATTTACTCCTACTTTTTGGGCTCAGTTTTTGCTGGGGCCCCTCCTATATGTTCATTAAATTTGCCCTGGAAGGATTTCATCCCTTTATGATTGTCTGGCTCCGCCTGACTCTTGGCTGCCTCTTCCTTCTGCCAATTGTTTGGATTCGCAAACGCAACCTCATGGAGTGGCGCGGCTACTGGAAACATTTTTTTATTATGGGGCTCTTTGCAAATGCAATCCCCTTCTCTCTTATTGCCTATTCCGAAATTTACATCTCCAGTTCCTTAGCTGCGATTATTAATGGCTCTGCTCCTATCTTTGTTACCATCTTTGCGCACTTCTTCATTCACGATGAGCGCATTAGCTGGGTCAAAACCTTAGGAATTTCTTTAGGTTTTATCGGTCTAGTCTTGGTCATGTTGCCCAGTCTCCTGCAAGCAAGATACGGCTCTACATTTGGAGTCATCTTGATGATCGGCGCTGCCATCTGCTACGCCATAGGAATGGTCTATGGCCGCCGCCACCTTACGCGCGTTCCTGGCCTTGTGGCCCCTACTTGGCAACTCTTCTTCTCCTCAATTACTCTCTTGCCACTTGCGCTCCTTTTCGCTCCTTTGCCCCACTCACCTCCTGCCATCAGCATTTTCGGCGTCCTTGGACTCGCTGTTATTGGAACGGCTACTGCTTTCTATTTTTACTACCAGCTCGTGCAAAAAGCGGGTGCTACCTATCTCTCCCTCAGCACTCTCATCTTCCCCATCATCAGCATTAACCTCGGTGTGATCTTTCTAAACGAAATCCTTAGCCCAATCGCCTACGTCGGATTTGCGCTCATACTTATGGGGCTCATCACAATCATTACAAAAAAAACGATCCCTAGATAGCATCGTCAAAAGCATACAACCATCTTATTTTTCATGTTTGGGCTCCATTTTTGTGCTCAAATGAAGCGGAATTTACAAATTCAGCTTCAATTTCCGCATAAAAATAAGCTGCAAACATGAAAAATAATCTGATTATAGCCTTTTGACGCTCTGTACTGGACAAAAATTTCACCAATGGGAGAGCTGCGCCTTTATCAAATCGATTCTCCTCCTCGTCCATAGCACTATGGGCTATGGACTCGTCGCTCGAAACGCTGCTGCTTCGATTTGATTTTGGCTCGCTTTGCTCCTCTTGGCAAAATTTTTGTCCAGTACAGAGCTTTTGACGACACTATCTAAAACATAAAAAAAGCCTTTAGATCAAAAGATCTAAGGGCTTTTCTGAAATTCTATAAATAGAGTTTACTATTTATTTTAAATAAGTCTCTGCAACGTGCTTTAACTCAACGTTAGAAGACTTAACTCTTATTTACTTACTCGGCATATCATTTCTAAAATCTATTTTTGAGAAATGGTTTTCGATCAACATCACCCCTGCTAGTAGGACTACAACCAGGGCTGTTCCTGCTAATACTGCATTTCTTGTTGTTGGATCCACATTCTTTGCTGCTTGAAAACCTTTTTGCAATAGTTGAATACTTCTTTTCATTTTTGGAGTCATGCTGCCTGTTGCTCTATAAGAACTGACTTCTCTTGCTCCAACCACTGTTGCAAAAATTGCAGATGGTACTGCTACTGCAGCTGCTGCTACTCTTCCTTTGTTGTTCATTACAGCTTCTTTTGCTGTATTAAACTTGTCTGTTACAATCCCTCTTGCAACTTCTGTCCAACTAAACTCCGTAATCATTGTTCTACCTATAAGGTTAAATTAATAATACACTAATTATACAATGATTGTTAATAAAATAAAAGACAAAAAATATTATAATTATTATTTGTAATTTTTAAAAGCATGGGTCGCTAAAGAGACTACAACCCCTACAACAGCCCCAGCTGCTGTAGCCCCAGCAGACCATTGAGCTACTTCTGTAAGCTTGATCTTAGTTTTATGGCCCAAAATTCCTGATTTATCGGCAACATGTTTTTGATAAGAAATTTCTTTAATATGAGAGAATTTTTCAAAAACCTCTTTCCCAGCAGCGAGCTTCCCTTCAGCAGATTTTAATCCCAGCTTAATTCCAAAAAGAGTGCCTGCAAAAGCAGAACCACCAATGAAGTATCTATATTGATTCGCAAATTGTAATGTTGAGTTTATCATAATTACTTAAACCTCACAGAAGCTAAATAGACATTACAATTTATATAAATAAAAATTATATCCATTTAGAATTTATTTGTTTTTATTTTACATGAAAAAGAGTTAAGGAAAAAGGTAAGTGTTTTTTTAATTTAATCGAAAAGTCTGAGTTGTTCAGTCCCTCCCTAATCCCGGAATACCAAAGTGGACAACAAACCAGTTATACGCGCGAAGAGAGACAATCTCGATCGCCCCCATCTCTTCAAACTTGCCTGCTACCCCTCCGATGAGCTTTAAATCCTTTTTACAAGTGAGGATTTCAAATATTTTTTCATTAAGGGGGCGGTTTTGATCATCTCTACCTCCAACAAGCAAAAGAGTTGGGCAGTGAATATTTTCAAGAACGCTTTCAGTAGGCTCGCTGCTCGCACCTCGAAGAACAAGAGCTTTAATAGAGGGCTCGATCGCCGTAGCACAAAGGGCTGCAGCTGATCCCGATCCAATCCCGCAATATCCAAGCGGCAAACTTTTGAGCTCTTCTTGCTCTTTCACCCACCGAGTAGCAGCAAGAACACGCTCTGTAAGAAATGGAAGGTTTTTGGAGTATTTTTCTGTTTCCATATCTTCTCGCTCTTCCTCATCAGAAAGAAGATCAAAGAGAAGGTAGCCGATCCCCCCCTTTTCTAGAGTGCGCGCCATAAACTGTTCACGTTCAGAAAAGCGCGACTCCCCTTTACCGTGAATGAAAATAACTAAACCACGCGAAAGAGGCGGGTTTGAAAAAAAGGCCTTAATAGAACTCTCTTTTGTTTTAATCGTCACTTCTTTCACGCGATTTTTACCTCAAAATTTGGGATCAGTGCTACTGAGTTCTCAGCAAGCAGGGTTTGAATTTGGGTTCCTTCTTTCCTTTTACCAGTAAATAGCTCTTTTCCCGCAAGTGGGGAATCTAATTGCAAGAAATTTTCTTCCCAAGTTGCGCCAACAGGAGGTTTACCGAGAGCATGGAAAAAACGGGCTGCAATGCAGACTAGCTCCTTCTCTTGGTATTTTCGCTTAAAGGCGATGAGGTGCTTTTCAAGGGGACCTCTGATAGCAATGGGGATATACTCTCCCTCTGTAAAAAGTTTAGGTGCTGCTTTTCGCAAATGAAGCCCACAGCGAAGCATATGCATTTTTTGAGGCGGATGATTCTGCAAGGTCTCTTGGCGTATCGAAAAATCCACTAAGCGGCGGTTGTCGGGATCAACCAGACTATCGTCCCAAAATTCTAAGCCTTGATAGGTCTCCATAATGCCCGGACTCGCAATTTTGATAGCAAGCGCTGAAAGGCTATTTAGCTGACCAAGTGGCCGGATCATCTCTATAAATGGGATAAAGCTCTTAAAAAAACGCCCATTCTTTTTTTGGTCCAAAATGTGAATAAGGAAATTGGTAATCGCATTCTCATAATTATCGTTGTGATTGATCCAGTTGGTGTGAATTTTGGCTTCACGAATCGCTTTGTAAAAGTAGTTCCTCATGCGAGTGAGAAAAACTTCTGGATCGTCCATTTCGCCGTGAGGCCAAGCGCCAACAAGCGTCTGGTAAATAAAGTATTCTAGATTAGGCTCAGGACCAAGAACACTTTTATATTGCTGGTTGATTTTAGACCACTCTGTAACCTTTCTTTCCCAAACTTTTGGCATTTCGGATAAGACATCAAGACGGTAACGTACATCTTCTGAGCGCTTTGTATCGTGAGTAGAGCTAGTGAGCAGCCCTTGTATAGAGCGTTTTTGATTGCGCACATGAAATTCTTCTTTTGATAAACCGAAGCGAGTGGGATTCCCACCTACTTCGTTGGCAGAGATGAAGCGAAAGTAGCGATAACAAAATGTATCTTCAAGCCCTTTTGCAACAATAGGAGGTGTCAATTGCTGCAGACGACGCACATGCTCGCTATTTTCTGGGTTAAGCAAAATCTTTTGCAAGAGCGGAGCATCGATTTCCGAAAAAATTTTCTCAAATGTTTTGCGATCTTCATCACGCCACACCTCATCAACATAGGTGCGATAACAGGGAAAGCGGGCAATTAACTCAACAAGCTCTTTTTTGATTTGAGTAGTATCACCCTCCAAACGAGCAGCAAAAGTGTCTACTTCACTTGTCATGTAGAGCAGAGCAAACTCGCGTTTGGCCTCAATTAACATCTCCTTGGGATTTTTTTTCTCTCCAGTGAATTTCTGATAGATTTTTTCGAAAATCTCCCGATTTTCACAATCAATAAAAAGATGGTTAAGGTCGTTTAAAAATTCATATCCAACTGTCCCGTTAACCGGCCACTCTTTAGGAAGTGCCTCCCCCTCTTCTAGGATTTTTTCTATGACAACAAAATACTTTTCTAATTTTTTAAAGTAGGCTTTGGGATCGTAAAATCCATCGGGGTGATCAATGCGTAGCCCCGCCCCAACTCCCTCATCGAGGTATCCCAAAAGCTTTTTATGTATGTCATCAAAGACGGCAGCGCGCTCAACTTTAACAGCAGCGAGCTCGTTAATATCAAAAAAACGCCGGTAGTTAATGTCTTGCGGACCCTCTTGCCAAATGGCCAAAAGATAGGCCTGTTTGGAAAGAATTTCTTCCTTATCAGCAGAAGCGAGAGCGTTCACGATGTGTTCATAGAGATCAGGCTTGCGTAGTACGAGGCGATTGAGATCACCTTTTGTTGTAAATTCGCAAGGCAAAAATTGCTGATAACAGCTTAGGTGCATGGGAAATTCATACTCGTAGACGGTGATAAAAAAACAGCCATCGCGATAGCGCAACCCGATATCTTTTTCTAAAGCCTCTTCAAATGAGCTTCGCAAAATAGGAAGAAGAATTCTGTTTTGCAAATCTTTTCGCAAGGGCGAAAAATTAATATCAAAATAATTGGCAAACGGAGAGTCAGGACCTTTTTCTAAAACATCTTGCCACCACGGGTTGTAGGAGCTGGCAGACATGTGGTTGGCTACAACATCAAGCAAAAGTTTGATGTTGCGTTTTTTGCATTCGGTGGCAAAATTGCGAAATTCCTCTTCTGTGCCAAGATCGGGATTGATCTCATGAGGCGAGCAGATATCATACCCGTGCATGCTACCTGGCATCGGGCGCATGATGGGACTTAGATAGAGAGCATCGACGCCAAGAGCCCCAAAGTAGGGCAAGTAGTGCTGCGCCTTTCGAAATGGAAAGTAGGGATTGAGCTGAAGGCGGTAGCAAGAGACGAATGGAGCCATAAAATTAAAATAATATTTTACTGTTTGTTTGGAAAGAGTATCACGTGTAAAATATTGGAATGAAAAAACCAATAGTAGCAGTTGGAATGTCTGGTGGGGTTGACTCCTCAGTTAGCGCTTTGCTCTTAAAAGAGCAGGGATATGAGGTTTTTGGTCTCTTCATGCGCAACTGGGAAGAGGGCGAAGATTGCCCAGCAGAGGC
Source organism: Candidatus Algichlamydia australiensis (assembly GCA_033977065.1). Taxonomy (GTDB): domain Bacteria; phylum Chlamydiota; class Chlamydiia; order Chlamydiales; family JAJFMI01; genus Algichlamydia; species Algichlamydia australiensis. The sequence goes on along the minus strand of JAXCHI010000004.1, from coordinate 463,733 downwards.
AGATTACGCCGATATGGCACGCGTCTGTGAACAGATTGGCATTCCCTACTATACAGTAAATTTTACAAAAGAGTACTGGGATGAAGTCTTTTCTGAGTGCCTTGATGGCTTTGCCAAAGGAGTCACTCCTAACCCAGATATTCTCTGCAATCGCCAAATTAAATTTTCCCATCTTCTAGAAAAGGCAAAACGTCTGGGAGCTGATAAACTGGCTACGGGTCACTATTGTCAAATTGGGGAAACAGATGGCAGAACCACTCTTTTAAAAGGGTTTGACCCCAACAAAGACCAATCCTACTTTTTACACGCTGTCTCCCATGAAAAATTAGGAGACACTCTCTTTCCTATTGGCCACCTCCCAAAGCCTGAGGTACGTAAAATTGCTAGGGAGCATAATCTCTACACCCATGCGAAAAAAGATAGCACCGGTATCTGCTTCATTGGCAAACGCGCATTTCGCCCCTTTCTCTCTCAGTACCTCAAACCAAAGCCGGGACCATTTAAAACTTTAGAAGGAAAAGTTTTAGGTCAGCACGAAGGATCACATCTCTACACAATTGGCCAGCGCAAAGGGTTAGGCATCGGCGGACCCGGAGAGGCTTGGTTTGTTGCCGATAAGGCGCACGAAGAGAATACTGTCTATCTCGTACAAGGTGAAAATCATCCTGCCCTCTTCCAAAGCAAAGTAGTCGCAAGTGACGCTTTTTGGATCGCTGGCACAGCCCCCAACTTCCCGTTTAGCTGCACGGCAAAAATCCGCTACCGCCAGGAAGATTCTCCCTGTACTTTAGACTCTAGCGGAGAGCAACTTATTGCAAAATTTGAAAAACCTCAAAGAGCTGTTACTCCTGGTCAATCTATCGTTTTCTACGATGGAGCCCGCTGTCTCGGCGGTGCTATAATTAAGCCTTGTGTAAAATAATAGTTTTATTTGAATAATAAAGAAAATTAAGTTATACTAATTCGCATGAAAATTAAAGCACTATCCCGCTTAGCCGGCCGTACCTTAGATTATTTTATTTTTTACTTTACAGTTACTTTTTTCTTTAAAGTAATAGGAATTCCTTTAAGCGCATTTGGTGCCATCCTCTTTTCTCTGCTTCTTCCTCTCTTCTTTATTCCTGTAGAAGCAGTTATGCTTAAAGCATTTGGGGCTACGCTTGGATATAAGCTTTTTGGAGTAGAAGTCGCAAATAAAGAAGGAAAAAGGCTCTCGTGGAAAACTGCACTAAAGCGCTCGCTCCTTTTAGGAATCAAAATCTTCTCTCCTGTTAACCTGCTCTACCCCATCCTTTTTCTCGCAAAAAAATCAGAGAGTCAATTTGATCGTATCCATGAAATTCAAATCATTCCAAAGAGCCGAAGAGTTGTTATTGGCACAGTTCTGTTGATGACTTGCTTTACTGGTTGGCTCTTTGAAGAGCAGCTTTTTGAAAATCCCAAAACAGTCATGTCCATGTTCGGAGGCAATAAAGATTGGTACCATTTGACTCATACTGATGGTTCATTCGCTGTTGATTTCCCTAAAAATCCTAAATTTTCACAGAGACCTCTTCCGATTCCTGGTAAAAAACCTCTTGATTACTCTGAGTACATCCACGAAGAGGGGGATTTTACTTACTCGGTAAGCTATTCTAAATTGCCTAATAGCTGGCTACAATGGGGAAATGGTCTTCTTTTAAAGGGAGCGATTAAAGCGATTGCCGCGCACCTCCCTCATACAGAAATTGTTTCAAAAAAAACTGTTAAATACCAAAACCTCTCTGGCTTAAACTTCACAATGCACCAAGCTGGTGATCGCGAGATCAAAGGACGCTTGCTTGTACGCGATCGCATTCTCTACAAAATAGAGGTGAGTTATCCGATTGCAAAGCGAGATCATATGCAGGAGAAAATCTCTGCGTTTATCAATTCCTTTAATACCGATACCGATCAAATTAGTGCTGCTCTTGCAGAAGTAGAAGAAGAGATCACTCCCTCTCTGAACTAGCATTCAGTTTCTGATAGACCCCTAGCCCTACAATAAAAAGTGTTGCGGTTAAGAGCACTGCAACTGGATAAAAAATATTTTGAATATTGGTTTTTGCCACTTCAATCGTAAGAACTAGCCCCTCCAAAGAGAGAGCTGTTGCAATAATTACAGCAAGTTTTGTCAGCGTACGCCGCATTTCACTAGGATCGTTTTTCTCTCTTGAACGTGAGATCACTTCTTCCAACATTAAATATTTGCCTACATCAATTACCGCAATTGAGAAAACAATAAGTCCCACTTCATCAAGGATTGTGTAAACACTAAATTCAGGAGAAAAGACATCTTGGAAAATTGTGACGCATGAACTTGTAATGATCAGTAGGGCTATGAGGTAGAGAATAATACATCCTACTACATAACCTAAGTTTGAAAGAGATGTCACAAATTTAATCCGCTTTGCCATAGATAAACCTTTTTCTGCAGATTTGCAAAAAAAAATTTAATCTGCAACCAAAGCTTTTCATACAAGAAGGTAAGATTTCCAAGTGTGCGCATGCAAGGCGGCTCATAAGAATCAAAAGATCGACTCAATTTTAATTTGGAGACACTCTCTAAGCTCTCCTGTCATTTCTTACCCCCCCCCCCTCAAGTACTCTATAATCTTTGTATGTCCCTTCTTTATTGCTAAATCAAGAGCAGTTTTTCCAGATTTAGGATCTTTAGAATACGGGTTTTCTACATGCCCTTTCTCAATTAAAAAAGTGACTGAATAAAGGTCTCCTTGAAAAGCAGCTCTTCTTAAGGCGTATTCGGAAGAGATTAACTTTTCTTCTTCCTTCGGAGTGAATTTTTCTCTTATGAAATCGTGAATAACCTCTTCACAAAAACTGCGCAACATCATTTTACTGAAACACATTTGATTAAAAGGGATTCCAGGAATATTTAGTATCTTTAAATGATTCCTAACAATCTTGTCAAAGCATCCAAGCGCAAAGTTTTGCGGCAGTTCTACTGAAAGATCTTCAAAAAAAGAAGTGAAAGAGCTCTTTGCAGCTTGTGGGTCAGGAGCCATAGCACAAGCCTTCGAAACATTTTTTGCAATACTTGAAGAAAGCCTAACAGCATCCTCGTAGCTGATACACTTTATTTCTTTTTCTGCACTCTTTAAAACATTGATTGTTAGAACCCCCTTAAGAAGAAGTTTTAGTTGCAATAATGGAGATGAAAAAAGGTAGTCAAGAGTCGCCATCTGTCCTTGAAGCTCAATTTCATTCCTCTCGTCATAAAATTTTTTATAGAGAGAAATTTTTTCCTTTAAAGATTCGTCCCTGTACTCTTTAATCGCTGCTTTTATTCCCGCAATATTGATGTACCTTTCATATTTAACTGTGTGACCTTCACCGTAACTAAAAAGTAGTTGCTCACCAGGAAAGATTTTTTTTATTGTGTAAAAGAGACGAAGACTAGGTAAACCTGCGAAATTTTTTAAAAATAAAGGCGTGACATTTGGTTGACCATCATTGACTCTTGTACCTAAATTACCTTCTTCCTTTCCATCGCATAGGTCCATCCGATAATCAGAACTATTTTCCTCGATCAGAGCTCTCCCAAAATAAGTAAGAGCGATGGATCCAGAAGGAATCTCTTCGTTTGCAAAAACCCCATATCCTGCACGGGTTTTTTTTAAGTAGAGGTTTGGAGGTTTTTGCATAAATTTTTTATACTTTTCAAGTACCACCGGGTGGGTTCTGTCATGAATTTTTAGGCATAAATTTGAAAGAGAGTGCTCTTCCTTCACCTGCCTCCACTGATGGTTAAAAAAGCCAGGATTCGCAAGCATTTGGTGAGCAAACTTAGCCCCTGTAAGCTCTTGAAATTTTTTTGCTGTCCCCGGTACAACTCTCCCTTCTAACTCATAGTAAAAAACGTTCTGATCTTCTGGTGGCTCTTGATTTTCGGGAAAAGCAAGCTCTCTTAAATCTTTCCACGTGCCCCCATTTTTATTTTTGACCTCATTTCCCCCTTTGGGAAGAAGTAGATTAAGAATAGCTGAATCTTCAATTAGTGCTGCATGGTGTTTTGGGGTCCACCCCTCATTATCTTGGGCTGTAGGGTCAGCACCTCTTTTCAGGAGTTCCCCAACAGCTGGAAAATTTTCTGTAATTACCGCAACATGTAAAGGAGTTAGCCCCCGTACTGATTTTTCATTGACTTCCTCTTGACTAAAGTTAGAAAAAGAGAAGTACGCAAAAAAATCAAGACGTTTGGCAAGATCAAAAATATCGACTTTAGGACATGTACCGTAAAAATTTTGGTCGACAACTTGTTGAGGTGTGAAGCCAATTGTAGACATGATATAATCCCACTTAAAATCTAAAAAAGAGAATTTAATGGAATTTTAGCGATTTGTCAATTTTAGAAAGTACCTCCGAATAAAAATTCGGTCGATTTTTTTTACGATTCACTTTGATCTATAAGAAAGACCTTGAGTTTTCATAATCGCTCAGTTAGCTTTTATTAACATCTTCAGGCTTGAAATATCTTTGCAAATGCTGATCAAATCAATCCGCTGAATACTTATCCCAAAAGGTAAAAAGACCGATAAAACAAGCTCTATGCTCTGGATAGGTGTGGATTGAGGCGTGACTTTCAGAAAGGAGTATCACCATGGTTAATCCATTCGGTTCAAATTGATGATCAATATGATTCAAGACAGAAGCACCTGATTCATTTGACGCTTCTAATAATGTTTTTTTGAGCCTTTCAAGATCGCACAGAGGTTTTAGTTTACACCCGTAATAGCTAGCAATGAAGTGTTTCCCTTTAAATGCATATTCTTCTCCCAATAAAGCAAAGGAGAGCACGAGAATAAATAAAGAAATTTATTTAATGTTTATTGGAATTTAATGGAATTTTAATGATTTGTCAATTATAATGTTACATATGAATATACTAGTAGCCTTAGAAAAAGAGTTTCCAGACAGCTCAAAAAGTACACTCCGCTCGATGATTCAAGCTGGACGCGTAGTTGTTGCAGGGCATATAGTAAAAAACCCCTCTACTCCAGTTGATAAAAAGGAAAAAATTGATCTACTCCCCCGCGCAACCTACCTCGACCATAATTTAAAAATTCTTTTTTCTGATCAAGATCTTGTTGTTGTCGACAAACCGATAGGTCTTCTCTCTGTTGATGATACAAAAGGATTGAATCCAAGTGTCCACTCGATTTTAAAGCGTCACTACCCTACTCGACGCATTTTCCCCGTTCACCGCCTCGATCGCGATACCTCCGGAATTCTTGTCTTTGCTTGCAATGAGAAGACAAAAGAGGAGCTAAAAGAGCAGTTCGCTGCTCATGCACCAGAGAGAATTTACTACGCTGTTGTAGAAGGGCACCTGAAAGAAAAAAAGGGTAAAATCAAAAGTTACTTAAGTGAAGACACGAATTTTTTTGTTCGCAGTGGTAAAAATGGAAAACTTGCCATTACGCACTATGAAGTACTCAAAGAGAGCAAAAATTTGAGTTACCTTCGTGTAAAACTTGAAACAGGACGCAAAAATCAAATTCGCGTTCACTTAAGCGAAAAGGGACACCCTATCGTAGGCGATCGTAAATATGGATCGATATGCAACCCTTTAAAACGGTTAGCGCTTCATGCTGAACGCCTTAGGTTTTTTCATCCTAGAAAAGGCAAAGAGATCTTCTTTACTTCTCCCATTCCATGGGATATTCTAGGAGTATGAAGCTTTTTCGTTGTCGTTGGGATCGTAAAATTGCGGGAGTTTGTGGTGGGCTTGGTCACTACTTAAAAATTGATCCCACACTTGTTCGCATCGCCTTTCTTATTTTGCTCTTTCCTACCTTTGGAATTATGCTCCTGCTCTATCTACTCGCTTGGTGGTTGATTCCTGAAGGCCCAAAAGCCTATGTTGCCCCCAAATGTAAAAAGCTCTACCGCTCAAAGAAAAATCGGATGATCGGGGGCGTTTGCGCAGGTTTTGCAGAGTATTTTGGGATCGATGCCAACATCATTCGTTTAGCAACAGTAGTCATTGGAATTTTTACGGGATTTTTCCCTGCAATTATTGTTTATATCCTCGCCCTCTTTGTGGTGCCTGAGAAGCGCTTGCAAAAATAAGATTTCCTAAGTAGTGTCCAAACTATGGGTAAATTAGCGCTTTTGGTGTTATCTATTGTTTTTTCTCTTCCTCTCTTCCCAGCTGAACCGCTACTAATTATTAACTCTTTAACGACTTCATCTACTCTTCCTAACCGATTTCGCAATGTAGCACCTCTCTCTTTTTTTGACCCGAGCCTATCTGCGATTTCAAATGAGGGCTTAAGCGAGATGCACGCTTCGGCAAGTTCTCAATTCTCGATTGAAGAGCTGCGCGCAATCAAAACAGAGTTTTCTAACGAGCACCTAGTCATTATCGACCTGCGCCAAGAGTCTCACGGTTTTATTAACAATTACGCCGTAAGCTGGTACGTAGCGAAAAATTGGATCAATCAGGGGTTAAGTATTCACGATGTTATACGCGATGAACAATAGCGCCTTAGCAGCACTCGATTACAAAAAAAACTCAATCTCCACAAAATATTAGAAAAAGATACAGGAAAAAATTACATTACTATGCTCAAGCTGCCAACAGCCATTCACTATGTTTGCAGTGAAGAGCAGCTCTGCCATGAACTGAATCTCGGCTATTTTCGAATTCCTGTTACAGATCATATCCGTCCATCCAACGAGATGGTCGATCGCTTTATTGCATTTACAAAAGGCCTCCCAGAAAAGAGCCACCTGCACTTTCACTGCTCATCAGGTGTCGGGCGTGCGACGACCTTTCTCTGTCTCTATGACATGATGAAAAACGCAAATAACGTCTCTTTTGAAGAAATTATTACACGGCAACAGCATCTTGGTGGAATCAACCTAATAAACATCTGTAGCCCATCAAAATGGAAGTACCAACACCAACTCAACCGCGCCATTTTTTTAAAACAATTCTATACATATGTAAGAGAGAACAGTGATAATTTTACTACAACTTTTACAGAGTGGAGCAGCCGAAGTCGAAATTTGACTTCTCCCGTTTTTTCCTTTAAAATTAGTCGATTATGACCTCTGTAATCACTAAAAAACAAATTCTAATTTTACTTGGAGCGCCTGGCTGTGGGAAGGGTTCCCAAGCAGCTCTAATAAAGAAAAAATTCAAAATCCCTCACATCTCAACAGGCGATATTCTCAGAGAAAATATTAAACAGGGCACACCACTCGGACTGAAAGCAAAAGAGTATATAGATCGAGGAGAACTCGGCCCTGACTCCCTTGTTGTAGATATTTTATTTGAAAGAGTGAGCGAGCCCGATTGTTCTCACGGATTTATTCTAGATGGCTTTCCGCGCACGCTCTCTCAGGGCGAGATTCTACAAAAGCGCCTTGGCAATGATGCCGAAATTCGCGCCATCTACTTTGATGTCTCAAAAGAGACCCTCTTAAAGCGAATTTTGGGTCGAATTCTTTGCAAGAATTGTGGCACCTCCTACCATAAGAGCTTCGCTCCGCCTCAAATTGAAGGAGTTTGCGATATCTGCGGGAGTGAGCTCTACACTAGGGAAGATGATTCAGAAGAGGTCGCCCTTAACCGCCTTAATGTCTACCAAGAACTGACAATCCCCCTTTTAGAATTTTTCAAAAAGTTGGGACAATTACAAACTTTGTCATGCGAAACCTCTAAAGAGGAAGTATTTACAAATTTAGTAAAATTAATCTCTTCAAATAATTAATTAATCCTATAAAATTAGTTTTGAGGGTTAATTAGAATGTCGAAGAAAAAAAAGAAAACCACTACTAATCAAAAACTTAAAGAAGATTTAAAAAAAGTTCGAGAAGATTGGGAGAATCTCGCAGCTCATGAGGAGCTTGCACATGATCCCGAATTCTTAGGAACTCTCGCAAACGACATTATGACCCTTGAAAGCGACTCATCCTACAATGAAGAGGATGGCGAGCTCATTCACCACTTCATCTCGACACCCTGGGGGGCTCCTTTCGCTTCTAATCTTACTCTCTTTGATGCAGCCCTTAGTCTTAAGCACCAAGAGCCTGAAAACTCCGACCTCTCCCATCTTATGGAAGACTTTCATCGCTATGGCCACCAATTTGAAGATCAGTTTCTTAAAATTTTTGAAGAGAACCTTGAAGAATAGCTCTATTTAAAAATTCCCACTCGACAACTTTAAGAATTTTTCATAGGATGTTAATCTTATACAAATCACTAAACATGATTATCCAACTCATAACAAAAACCAAAGCTATAGACCTCCTTAGTGCTTTGTAACAAAAAATTTTAGTTTTTTACGTCAAAACTCTTGTGATAGCACAAGCGCGAGAGCTTTGACGCTAAAAAGAGTAGCAAAATTTTCTGTTACAAATTGCTATTTAAGTCCATAAACCAAACTAATTTATGATAAATCAAGTAAATCCATTTATTCAATTAGCTGCAATTCACGATGGAAAAATCTTAGAGACAGAAACGCTTCAAGATATATTTAGCGATCGAAGCGTACTTGATTTTTTAAGAGAATCGCCAAAAGAAGCACTACAAATTAGAATAAACGCAGAAAAACTTTGTAAAAAAGGCCCGCAGGCAAGAGTAAATCGACTTAGTAACAGTCTTTTTCAGTTTAATGAATTTTTAGGAATTCGCTACTCCTCTAGACCTCCGTTTTCCATCTATACTCATCGCAATCTAAAAGAGTTCTTTTCTCGCTTTCAGACATACGAAAAGTTAGGTGATGGTGGTGAATCTAATGTCTTAAAATGTAGTTACAATACAGAAAATGGCGTTAAGTATTACGCCTATAAAGACTTAGTAAGTGAGCGAAATACAAGCTCTTATAAACTGAGTAAAAAGCGAATTGAGAGGGAGTGGAATTCGCTATTGCAATATGGCAATTATGTAAATAAAGCGTATATTGCCATCGCAAGAGATCAAAATGGTAACGTTTGTGTTATTGATGCAGAGAAAATTGAAAAATTTTATGAAGATCCCTCTTTGCTTGGAAAGAATACTTTCGAGTTATTAGGCGCCCTTTCCGAATACCATTCAGAAACTAAAGATTTAATGAATTCACTAGCAGAAGGACTCATCTCAAAAGAGTCTGTACCTAAAATTGTTTATCAGATCATTTTAGCCACTATTGCTATGCATGAAAAGGGAGTGATGCATTGCGATTTGAAGTTGGATAATGTTCTGCTTTTACCAAATGGAGATATCAAAATTATTGATTTTGGAGCCTCAGGTAAAATAGAAAAAAATAAAAAAAGAAGATCTTTTGTTGGTACAAAGCTTTATATGCCGCCTAAATTAATCTTTAATACTAATTCCGAATACAGCTCAAAAAGAGATATTTTTTCCATTGGGCAGATTCTCTATAGTTTATTAACGGGTTATTTCTCATATCCAGCCTCAGATGACTTTGATCTGTTATTATTAAGCAGTGAAATGTGTAACAAAAAAATCGGTCCTAGCCAAACCCCTGAATTCACACCGATTAAAGACAAAAATGCACAAGATCTTTTTGAGAAGCTAACCGCTTATTCAGAAGAGGATCGCATTGGTCTAAAACAAGCACTAGAGCATCCATATTTTGATGGAGTTCGCGACCAATTTCAGAACTCATCTGCATCTTTCTAGTACTCTGTAACAGAAAATTTTAGCATTATTTTTACGTCAAAGCCTCGGGATTGAACTATCGAAAATCACCTCGTATTTGATTAATACTAGGTGACTTGCGATAGCCCAATCGCGAGAGCTTTCACGTTAAAAAGAATAGCAAAATTTTCTGTTACAGAGTACTAGTACTTCGTAACAGAAAATCTTAGTGTTTAATTTAAAAAAAACAGCCAATAGAGACAGTCGGGCAAATCCCCGCTGCCCTTTGAGCTTCATCTTGGCATGCCAAATTGCGTTTCGTCGGAAAACCGTGCAAAGCACTACTTCTTCCTCCTGCACCGCAATTTTTCAAAGCCAATCTGAAGCCATCGAGCGCATCGCGCGTTCATTCCCCACCCTCCACTTCGTTTTGGGTAGGGCCCCTTTCACGTCGCTTGCGCGGCTGTTTTTTTTGTTTTGCAGAAAACTTTGCATGTTCTAAACAGTGTCGTTAAATCCTTTTGATCACCCTGTTTTTACGTTTGGGATCCATTTTTATGCGAAGGCTTTGACGTAAAAATAATGCTAAAATTTTCTGTTACAGAGTACTAGTACTCTGTAACAAAAATTTTTGCTATTCTTTTTAACGTGAAAGCTCTCGCGATTGGGCTATCGCAAGTCACCTAGTATTAATCAAATACGAGGTGATTTTCGATAGTTCAATCCCGAGGCTTTGACGTAAAAATAATGCTAAAATTTTCTGTTACAGAGTACTAGATAGTGTCGTCAAAAGGCTATAATCAGATTATTTTTCATGTTTGCAGCTTATTTTTGTGCTCAAATGAAGCCCAAACATGAAAAATAAGATGGTTGTATGCTTTTGACGACGCTATTTAGCCCTCCCCTCTCTAGTAAGAAATACATAGAGAGCAAGAATATCTATTTAAACTTTACTGGAATGATTTCTAGCGAGTTTGCAGGACCCAGTGCTCCTAAGCGATCTCTTGCAAGCGCGTCTTTTTTGCCTCTCGGGATACTCTACTAAATCAGAAAAAAACGCTCTGTAATGCTCTTCTGTTAATGCAATATGAGGGAAGTATTTTTTGAAACTCTCTTTAATTGACTGGTAATCTTGCTCGGTTTTTTCCTGGGAAAATTGACGAATTTGATCTTCATAATCAGAATCTTTTTTAGGATAATGAAACCCCGAAAGAAATAGTGCAAGATCGCCTACTTTATCAAATTTTGCAACAAACGCTCCATTATTTTTAACTTTCTTCTGAGTCATCCCGTGTGAATCAAAAACAAGCCACTTAGTTTTTTCATTCCAATTTACCCTTGCAACGGCGAAAGTTTTTCCACAATGCGTGAGCAATGCAAGAGTATTATCATCAGATAACCAACCCATCAACTTATTTTGGTAGGCAATTTTCGGAAGAAAGTAAATACAAATATTGTCATAAGCAAGATCTTTTTCAAAAGGAAGATACTTAGAGTCTTCAACTTCTCTTTGTAAAGATGTGTTTGGAATATCCTCGAAAAAAATAAGGTTAGCCCCATGTCCAGATTCAGCCTTTCGGATTGCCCCAATATTTAGGATAGTCACAAGCCAATCTGGTGTTAGATCTTTTTCACTTATATAAGGGATTTTTTCCAAAAATGTTATCGAACAAGCCATGCAAGGGTTTCCACAAATTGAATAAATTGCTTCTGCGCCTTGATTAATGGGGGCAAATGTGATGTTTTTAGACCAGCTTTCCAAGAAATTTTCTCGCTCTAATCGGTGTTGTAGCTTGGCAGTCGAGCTAGCTTGATCAGCTAAGAGGCTCTGTTTTATTTCTTCTTCGCTCAAAATTTTTATGGAAGCTTGAGGAGAGAGCTCTTTCGCTTTAGAGGGTGCATCAGCTTTTACAGGAAGATTTTCCTTCATCTTGGGGTCCGTTGGCTTCTTCTTATTTTTCTTAGGTGATGAGCTTATCTTAGGAGGATCTTCTCTCTTCTCTGGATTAGTTGGATGCGTACCGAGCTTTTTGTTTACCAGAACAATTATAGAGATAGATAGCGCACAAATAACTCCAAGGAAAACTAATTCTCTTTTTGTAACGCTTCTTGTCTCCATGTTAAGATAGTTAAAAATATTTTCTGATACCATTCGTATTTTATCACTTGATACAAATGTGGAGCTAGAGCCTACAGGATTGAACCCGCTTACAAACTCTCCAATTCTGCCTGGCATACCGACCTCGTAAATTATGCAAGTATTTTACAAAATTATGAAAAAAACACCAAAATATAAAATTATTTTTATGTTTAATGATTTTTTTAAAAAAATCTTTGCAAAGGAGAGTTTGTTAAACATTTCTGAAATTTCAACCTAACGATTCGCAAAAAAGATCTCTCCAGAAAAAGAAGAGCGTAAACACCTGATTATTAAATACTAAGCGAATCCTTATCTTTTTATTTTTAAATTTTTTCTTATTTTTATTAAAGCAAATATTTCTTTTTATTTATTTATATGTTATAATATTAATTCGAATTAATATAAAAAGGTGAAATTTTGATACACATAACTAACTTTATAGGGAATCCAGAACTTAGAGAAGCTTTTGGAGAAATACAACAGAATAGCTATCAGCCCACCACTCCTCGTGTGGAAGAGATGAAAAAATCGGCATTGCAGCCAAAAAACATACATCCTCCGGTTCGCCGAATAGCAAAAAAAGCATCCTCTTCCCACACTCAAAAAAATATCGATAGGGTTTTGAGAAAAGCTATAAGAAGTGGTGACCTAAGTACCTTAAAAAAGGAATTTAGCGAAGTACCCACCTCCAAAAGAGGTGAAGCTGTTCAAACTTCTTACAAAATAGCAGTATCACAAGGAAAAGCAAAAGTTGCGGCCTACTTGCTTAATGAAGAAGCGGCAAACCCAAGCGAGATTTCATTAAGTAAACTCACAGCCCTTCGCATCGCTGCTGAGGAAGCTTATTTAAAAATTTAGCATTATTTTTATGTCAGAGCTCTTGCGATAGCCCAATCGCGAGAGCTTTTATGTTAAATTAGAGGCTGTTGTATCATCATGAGTGCGATGATCAAAAGAATAAGACTTCATAATTTCAGAAACTTTTCTTCCTTTGAAGCGGCCTTTGATTCGAAAATCAACTTAATTATCGGCCCCAATGCAATTGGCAAAACAAGCTTGCTAGAAGCAATTCACTTTTTAAGTACAGGCCGCTCATTTCGTACACCCCACCTTCATGAGTTGATACGGCATGGAGAGAGCTCTTTTTTCTTAGAGGCAGAATTCTTAGAAAATGGTGTTACAAGCTCTCTGCAAGTTAGCTATGATGGCAGCAAGCGCAAGGTTATCCACAATGCGACTACTTACCACAATTTTTCCTCTCTTTTAGGGCTTTTGCCTTCTACAGTTTTAACTCCTGGTGATAGTGAATTAATTACAGGCAGCCCGAGTTACCGTAGACGTTTTTTAAATCTCTACCTCGCTCAGCAACAGCCTCTCTATCTCTATCACCTCGCTCGCTACTCGCGTGCTCTAAAACAGAGGAATGCCTTACTAAAAATGGGACAAACTCGTGGTGTAGAGGCTTTTGAGGGACCGATGGCTGTTGCTGCAGGATTTCTTACAGGTGAGCGAGAAAAAGCTCTTCAGGCGATCGAGACTCAGGCAGAAGGATTCCTTAGACGCCTTGCGCCCGATTCAGAAGAGCTGAGTTTGCGCTACCACCCTGCAATTGCTAAAGAGGGATATGCTAAGAGCCGTAAAAAAGAGTTGGAGGCCAAAACAACGCTTTATGGCCCTCATCGCGATGATTTCTCGATTCAGCTCTCAAAAAAAGAGGCAAAAGGATTTGCAAGTGAGGGACAGAAACGCTCTATTGTCGCTGCTTTAAAGCTAGCTGAGGTCAAAAGTGGAGCAATTTTTGGGATCGATGATTTTGGTGTGCATTTAGATCAAATACGAAAAGAAGCGCTACTAGAAGAAATTCAGACTTTAAACCAGGTTTTTCTCACAGTCCCTGAAAAAATAGCTATAGATTCAAAGTGTATCGAGCTCGCGCAAGTAAGCCTGACCTAATGGAAACTCTTTAGAATCGATGGTCTCTTTTTTCCGACGCTTTGCAAAGAGCTCAATGAACTGATTTGCTAGCACTTTTCCGAGTTGCACGCCCTCTTGATCAAATGAGTTAATATTCCAAATAAATCCTTGGAAAGCGACTTTGTGTTCAAAGTAGGCAAGAATTGCGCCAAGAGTGTAGGGGTCGCACTGCTTGGCCATAAGAATATGATTGGGGCGGTTTCCTGGAAAAGTTTTGTTTGGATTATCGCTATGTTGCCCTGTAGCAAGCCCAAGAGATTGCGCAAAGAGATTTGAAAGAAGTTTGTCTTGGCTAAGTGTTCCTTCAACCTCAAGATCCGCTTCATACTGTGAGTCTCGAAATCCGATAAACCCAACAGGAACAATTGTTGTGCCCTGGTGGATGAGCTGATAGAAAGAGTGCTGACCATTGGTTCCTGGCTCGCCCCAGATAACAGGCCCTGAATTGACATCAACAGGCTTTCCTTGACGATCAACGCGTTTGCCGTTGGACTCCATATCTAACTGCTGAAGGTGAGCTGTAAAGCGAATCATTGCTTGTGAATAGGGAATAATAGCAAGTGTGGGATAGTCTAAAAAATTACGATTCCAAATCCCTAAAAGGGCAGCAATAAGAGGGAGATTTTTTTTAGGATCACGTTCAAGTGCTGTTTGATCCATTGCTGAAGCTCCACGCAGAAATTCTAAAAACTTCTCCATTCCAATTGCAAAAGCGATCGTTACAGCTCCTACCATCGAAGTGACTGAATAGCGCCCTCCAATGTAGTCCCACATGTAAAAACTCTCTTTATAACGCTCAGGATCATCCATCGGACTCCCCTTTCCTGTTACCGCTACAATATGTTCTTTGGGATCAAGTCCCATATCCATGTAGCGATTGCGAAAGAAATTTTCATTGGTGCGCGTCTCAAGTGTTGTCCCTGACTTTGAGACCACAACGACAAGAGTTTTTGCTAAGTTTAATTTTTTAAGTACTGCAACTGCGTCATCAGGATCAACATTTGAGACAAAGTGGACGCGACGATTTGGGCGCTTAAAACTCTCTAACGCCATATAAATTGCGCGCGGGCCGAGATCTGATCCTCCAATTCCTACTTGCACAATGTCTGTAAAATTTTCTCCGCTATCTACTTCGCTCAAAAAGGCTTTTAACTTTTCAAGTTCAGCGTAGGCTCCCTTTGTTGCCTCTTCCATTTTGGGTGAATTGCCAAAAAGATCGCGCATTGCGGTGTGAAGAACCATGCGCTCCTCGCTCTCATACCCCTCAATTTTATTGAGAATAGCTCCCTTTTGCATCTGCTCTAATTGATCAACAGCTTTGGTCTCCTCCGCTAAAGCAAAAAGTGCCTCCATAGTTTTTCGGTCAACACGCTCTGTTGGGTAGAGTAACTTCAAACCCGCACTTGATGCTTGAAATTCCTCAAATCGCTTAGAGTTTAATGCGCCTTTTTCTGTTAAATCAAAGGGGTTTTCAGAAAGTTTTTTGATAGTTTCAAAGGAGCTAAGTTCACGCATAGATATTTCTCTAAAATTTTCCCTCTTTATAATTGAAAGAAAATGAGTTGTAAAGATATACTCTATCTTACTCGGGGTATAGCGCAGCTTGGCTAGCGCGTCTGGTTTGGGACCAGAAGGTCGGGGGTTCAAATCCCTCTACCCCGAAGTTCTTCCTCCAGCAGCGACAAACCCTTCTACCATTCTTTTTCCCATCTCAGATAAGTTGAAGCATTTAAGCTCTGCAAGCTCATCCCAACTTGTTGTAATTGTTGACTCAAAAATCAATCGATATTTTTCTTGAATCTTTAGAATTTTTTCTTCAATTTCAAGAAAGTTACAAGGGCCTTCAGGAACAACAACCCCAATTTTAGTATCAGAAGGAGCAGTTTCTGGAATTTCACCCGCCCCAATATATCCCCCAATCGCTTCTCCGCTTTGCCAACGCAACCCAAAAATAGGAAATGCTACATCTTTTAACCCTAGCTCAACATGGGGAAAACGCTCTTTATTGAATAGTGCAAGAGGATGCTCTACTCCCTTACAATCAAAAAGGGCAAATGGAGGAATCCCTTCCGGTAATAGAGCTCCCAGTGTGTGCAAAAATTCTGAAAAAAGCGTTAATGAAAAGAGCTCAATTGGCTCATCGCCTATCTCCTCTTTTAGATCTTCGGTAAAAACAATTTTTTCCCACACACGAGCTGATCCGGAGTAGAGAATAACCCCAATACTTTTTTCAAATTTTGGCAACACAGTTTCACAAAAATGCTCTAAAGCTCTCTTGTATGAATTGATGGCAAGGGAGTCTTGTAAATTAAGCTCAGAAATTTGAAAATGCAATTTCCAAAGAATGTATCCATCAAATTCGGGCAGCTCCCAATTTAAGTCAGAGCTGAGATCGGCTTTAAGCTCTACAATCGCACCATTGTAGCCAAGAGCGGGATCAAAAGCGTCCAGACTCTCTGCAATTTTGGGAACAAAAAGCTGATCTTCTAGCGTATAACGAAATGTTTCAACATCCATTAGAGTACTCAATATAGTGAATTGTACGCCCTAGATCGTTCCAGAGGTCTTTAAAAAATGAGGCGCCATAACCTTTGCGATCGATCACAAAATAGGGAGCGGGATGGCATGCGCTAAACTTTTCTTCTCCCTGCATTACGGCAACCATCTGCTCCGCATAGAGGGGGTGATCTGTTACAAAGAGCGAAATTCCTTTAGGATTCAAAATTCGCGTTAACTCTTTTGCAAAAGAGGGAGTGATAAGACGATGCTTGGCGTGACGATCTTTTGGCCATGGATCGGGAAAGTTTACAAAACTTTTTTCAGCTATGTTATCGCGGAGGTAGTAACGTGTAAAGGTAAGCGCTTCTCCTGTAACGATAAATAGATTTTGCAAATTGTTAGATTTTGCTTTTTTAAAAATCTGTTTAGCTCGGCCAAACTGCTTCTCAACAGCGATCCAGTTTACGTTTGGATTTTCTAAGGCACGCCCAATAATCCACTGACCATTGCCGCTGCAATACTCAATATAAACAGGATTTTTATTTCCAAAAATAGTGTTTAAATCAAGAGGCCCAAAAGATTCATGTTGATCATAATACTCTGGAACAAAGAGCAATTTGCCATCAAGGTGAGGGCGACGCTCTTCCCAATTAAATGGATAAAGAAATTCGTTTGGTTTCATAGTTATTGCGCTAACACTTGCGTTGAAGGCTGTTTAAGTTGCCACTGTGTTGCAACAAGAGGATCATGCCAGCTAAGTGTTGAAAAATCAAACCAATAGTCAAGGTTAAATACAGGAGAAGCAAAAAGTTCTCTTTTCTTCAAAGAGCCAAATTTTCTTCCACCGCGACCCGATCCCTCGCCTAAAAGCAGACTTCCAAAAGCGATAAAAGAGGTGCAAATTGCACCAAAAAAACCTAAAAAGATTTTCCCTGGAATGCGCACCCATCTTGGCACTAACTTACTTAAAAAATCTCTCAAGCGAACTCTGGTCGGGATATTGAGTCCCGTCGCAAATTTGACTGCCGCACTCACAAAAGCGGCGCAGTTGTGATGCAAGATATGGAAGGCGTAGGATTCGCTTTTTTGACACTGCTCTGCAAAATGGATTAAACGGCGAACTCCACTTTTAGAAAGAGGAATATTTGTGACTGTACGTGCTTTAGCTCTCTTGTACTCCCAAAAATCAGGAGAGCGCAAAAGACCTCGTCCCGATTTTAGGGGAATACGAATTGGATCATCGTAACCAAAACCCATGGAATAGAGATTTCGCCCGGCATCAATAAAACGCAGATAGATGTGCCTTGCGCTGAAGTAGCGATGTTTACCAGGAGCATTTGTAGAAACAATTTGCAAAATAGCCTCTTCATCACAGCCATTAAATTTTTTGGCTAAACTACGAGCCTTAACATACTCCTCTTCTGAGACTGTTTTCAGGGCAAGGTGTGATTTGTAAGGGTGATGCTCGACAAGTCCTTTTCCTCCACCAAGGTAAGTAAAGACACTATTTGTCTCTCTATCGTAGATGAACTTTTGACGGTAACGCTTACAGCTTCGTACGCAAAAACGCTGAGAAATTTCTTCAAATGAATGCCACTCTCCCTCGACTAAAATTTTCGGTACTCCCCTTTCAACGCAAATAGGGTCACCTGTCACACGTATTTGTGAACCAAGGGGAGTTGCAAGAAGAAATTTTGCAAAATCGGGGTGCGTGTAATAGATCTCTAGAGGGAAGCCATATCGCTTCCACCTCGATAGCATTGCGCTCATAAGGGAGAGATTCTACCATAAAATCCTTAAAACATCAAATTCAAATATTTGCTTACTACTTGTGGAAAAGTCCTAAGCCGTATATATTTGGATGTAATTCATCTCCTGCCCAGGTGGTGAAATTGGTAGACACGCCAGATTTAGGTTCTGGTGCCGCAAGGTGTGTAGGTTCGAGTCCTATCCTGGGCAAAATTCTCTATATCAAAGATATCCAACTTAATTACAGAGAGGGTGTGTATTGCGCTCTTTGCTAACCACAGTATCGCCTTTAATTACCCCGAGCCAAACATAAACAAATTATTTGACCCCTTGGATAATTCAAGTAATTATGTTATTATAGATGCAGAAGTAAACGGGAGGGATGTATGGCTGAGGCAATTGGAGTTGTAGCAAATGCGTGGCGAGCGCCTGAACTTTCTCTTTTATCTCCCACTTTAACCGAAGTACAAGAGGTTGCTTCAAAACTTTTACGAGACGTTCCTACTCATAACTTTACAAAAAATGAGATTGTTGTAGCCAGTACGACAGTAGCCGTATCTCTTATGCTTCTTATGCTTGCTCGCAGCCGAATCCCGCAACCCCCAAGGTGTATTTTAACTGGAGATGCGCTTCGTGCTGAAGTGGATGAGATTTTTGCTAGTGGTGAGAATAATTTAGAACACATTCAGTCTGTACTAGCTCGAACAAAAGAACTGCAAAGATCAGATTTAACGACTAAGTTGGAAAAAGTTCTGGCGAGAGTGCAGCGTTACATAGATCGGCAGTCAGACATAGTTTTAGGCTCGATGAACCAATTCCACCCCACTATTCAAGAAATCACCAAAAATCCTTGCAGATTTTGCGCCTATCGGTTTATTGAAAAGATGCTAACAGGCCAGCCAACTATTACCAAAGAGTGGATTGACGATCTGCTAAAAAAAGCTTCTGAAGATAAGAGAGCAGCAAATATTTCAGACCCCATCTACTTTGCAGAAGATGTAACAAATTATTACAATACTAGTACTTCACTGGAAGAAATTCCAGGAGCTAAGACTAGATATGACATTGCGCCAACTAATGCTAGTCTGGATGATACTCCAATTCAAGAGTGTACAAATTTTTTGACCCACTGGCTGAACGTAGACAATTTAGGAGTGATGGCAACCTTTCATTGCAGCTCATTCGCTATTGTTCGAAAGAGTGGCTGCTATTACCTCTTTGACTCCCACGGAGCACTAAATTCATTAAATAGAAAAGAGGCTTGCGTACTACCCTTTAAAAATTTAGAAGATTTAGCCGAATTCTTAGTGACTTTTCACTACCCCGTTAGCAAGGATCTGGACCATGAAGCAGCCATTATTGCATTTCAGCAAGAAGATTGCGAATTAACATTTGAGAGCGTAAGGATTTCATTTGAAAAACACTTCAATGGAATGACCATCCCTGAAGATGATTACAACTCTTTTATAAGACATGCAGATCCAAATAATACTTGTCAGGCTAAAGGAAATTTAGCCCGAAATCGGCTTGGTATTCGCTTTGATCGAAATCTTTTAGAAATCGTTCCATTAAGGGTAAAAAATGGTAGTAAAAAAATCTGAGCTTGCATGGATCAATGTATCTAATATGCAGAAGACCAAAAAACTCTTTGTTGAGTTGCTTGGTATGAAGGTTGTCGATGAACAACCAGAATGGGGATGGATGGAGCTTGAGGGTATTGAGGGTGGCTCTCGCATTGGAGTCGCCAACCCAAAACAAGAAGGTCTTAACGATCAAGATCCGTCAGGCGCTCCTACAAAACCAGGACAAAATGCGATCATCTCTCTTTCTGTAAATAATCTTGATGAAGTGCGCAATAATCTAGAAAAGAAGGGTGTGAACTTCGTTGGAGAGACAATGGAAGTGCCCGGACAGGTCAAAATGGCAACATTTCTTGATGATGATAAGAATGTTTTTCAATTAGTTGAAAACATCACTTGAGAAGAGATAGATTAAGCTGCCATTGCGGTTATTGATGTGATCAATCGAAATTTTTGCGCAACTGCCACATTGAAAGTTTAAATTGATCATTGCTCCTGTCGTCAAAAGAAATGAGGCGATGTTTTGCAATAAAGGTAGGTGTCCGACAATAAGGATGCGATTGCCAAGGGTTGCAAGCAATTCAAGAGCTTCTTCTACTGGCGTTAATGGTTTAAGTCTTGCATCTTCAATAATTTGATCGATTGAGTAGTCGACTGTGTTCGCAAGAATTTCAGCACTCTGTTTAGCACGCATTTTGGGGCTTGCAGCAAGGCCATCAAGGAGAATTCCCTCTTTTTTTAATACGCTTGCCGTAAAAGCAATCTGTTTTTTGCCTTGCTCGGATAGAGGTTCACTGGGATCGAGCTCTTTAGCCATTTGTGCACCGTGCCGCATTAGATAAATATCCATTTTATACTCCCTGGTTTTCTAGCCACTGTCGGCTGATATCCACAAGCTCTCCGATAAGAACAGGGTTGTCTGGTTGGAGGTGTCCGCGTTTAAGCTCAATAATTTTTTTCGGATCGGGACAAAGCTCCTGAAGCTTTTTCACGCAAGGTTCCGGTATCTGTTTATCTTCTGTTCCATTAACAAGGAGAAAACTTCCATTAATGTAGGGCAGATGGAGCGCGGGTTCAATGGGGTGAAAAATACGAGCTAAAAAACGCGAGATCCCCTCTTTCCAAAAGTTAGGACCGGGAAGGTTTGCATAAAAGAGGCACTTGATCCCAGCTCCTCCGTAACCAAATACGGCAGGACCATATTGCATAGCATACTGCTCACCTAAATGCATGATTGAAGGAAGAAAGACACTGCCAAAGCTCACGCCAATCATGGCTGGAGGTTGATTTTTACAAAAATTTTGTGTTTGTAACCACTTTAAAGAGTTGTTTACTTGTCCTGCTACATCTAAAACAGCTCGACGAATGCGCGGTAAATAGAAAATTCCATAAGGTTTTTTGATTTTTTTAATCACAGAGGGATACTCGTAAGAGATCAAAATATAGGAACCGTGATCGGGAACTAGGTTAAGACTTTTGCGTCCTGTTTCTAACCCCCCGATGACAAAAATACAGGGAAGCCCTCCCTCTGGAATTTGCTTCGGATAGCTAATCGTGATGCGCGCTTTTCCTGCTGTTGTGTTTAATACTATATCTTCAAAATCTCTGGGGCCGACGCTGTCACTCTCCTCATATTTCTCTCTATGAATTAAAGTTGCATGCAAAGAACCTGGATCTATCTCTTTTAGGGCATTTTCCACTTGTATTGGCATAGTAATTGCCATCGTACTCATTAAAACTCTCCCAAATAACCACTGCATAAATTTAAATTACGTATTTATCTATATTCGTGCAATTCACTATACTCTCAAAAACTCTAAATGGAGGAGAGAATGAGAAAAATATTGGTAATATTTGGTTTAGCAACAAGTATATTTGCATTTGAGAGCACAATACCTGTGCTCGATATGAACGACTACTATGAAAATCGCGAACTCTTTTTAGAACAGCTATCGGAAGCTTTTCATGAGATTGGTTTTTTTGCTCTTATCAACACAGATATAGAAAAGGAAATTTTGGATAAAGGATATCGCGCAAGCTTTGACCTTTTTTCTCTTCCCATGGCAGAAAAGTTATCGCTTTACGATCCCCAGTTAAGTGGTCGTCGAGGGTTTGTTCCAAGTGAAACAGCTAGTACTCTGTAACAGAAAATCTTAGTGTTTAATTTAAAAAAACAGCCAATAGAGACAGTCGGGCAAATCCCCGCTGCCCTTTGAGCTTCACCTTGGCATGCCAAATTGCGTTTCGTCGGAAAACCGTGCAAAGCACTACTTCTTCCTCCTGCACCGCAATTTTTCAAAGCCAATCTGAAGCCATCGAGCGCATCGCGCGTTCATTCCCCACCCTCCACTTTGTTTCGGGAGGGGCCCCTTTCACGTCGCTTGCGCGGCTGTTTTTTTTGTTTTGCAGAAAACTTTGCAAGGTCTAGACAGCTTTTTCAATCACATACAATCGCTTTACTTTTCACGTTTGGGATCCATTTTTATGCGAAGGCTTTGACGTAAAAATAATACTAAAATTTTCTGTTACAGAGTACTAGAAGACGTAAAGAGAAAGATTTTAAGGAGTTTTACCATATCGGTCCAGATAAGTTTGAAATCGAAAACATTTGGCCTCTAGACCCTTCATTCAAAGAGCGCTTTGATCCCCTCTACGATAATTTAGGTCACCAGGCAAAACTGATTACAACCATGATTTCTGAATCTTTGGAGATCTCTCCCGATCTCCTTCTAGAAAAAATTCAAGATGCGAATATAATCTTAAGGCTTAATTACTACCCAAAAGGGACTCCCGAAGGAGGAATTTGGGCAGGAGAGCACACTGATATCGATCTTTTTACGATTTTACCCAGCTCAAAAGGTGCGGGTTTACAAGTTCAAGAGAAGAACGGTAAATGGATTGATGTAATCGTTCCAAGCGGCTCTTATATTGTAAATTGTGGGGACATGCTGCAAAATTTGACCAATGGTCATTACAGAAGCGCTGTGCACCGCGTTGTTGAAAAAGGGGAAAATAAAGACCGCTACTCCATTGTCTATTTTGTACATCCGCGCCCAGAGTGTTCTGTATCCCCTCTTCCTTTAGCGATTGAGAAGACAGGCGGAATTCAACGCTATCCTAATGCTATAGAGCAAGAGCTCTTTTCTGTACGCATGATGAACCTAGGAATTGCTAGCGAAGAGATGGTTCAATACGCCAAAGATTCGGGAATTTTGGATCGTCTAGATGAGTTAGGCCTGACGTTTTAAAAACTGCGACTTGATATTTTGTGGGGTGAGGAATCGCTCCACAATTTTTTTTGCATGGGCTTGATCAAAGGGCTTGCAAGAAAAAATATCAATATACGCATCCCCGTTTTTATCAACAAAGTGCCCGGTAATGGCACTTGTTTCAATAAGTTGGACAAGAGAGTAGCCAGCAGCGTCAGGATCGTGAGTCGCAAAATGCTCTAGTTGCGGCTCACCATACGCTTTCATATCAATCTCTTCGACAAGTGTCTTTACAAAAGAAGTGATTGTTTCACGATCTGTGATCGCTTCAATATCACAAGCTTTGCAATCTAAAATAAGGTGGTAGCCCCAGTATTCACCCGCTTGAAGGGTTCCCCAGAATAGCAGTGTTCCTAGAATAATTTTGCGCATTTAATTCCTCCAATATAGTCGTAATCACTTTAGAATTGCTCATCATCATGCTATGACAAGCGCTTACTTCAAAAAATTTATGTGGTGTATCTAAAAGCGTTTCACTAAGAGCTACTTTGCCATCATTTGGAAATGGAATCAAGGGATTGCAACCAAAAGTTCCCGCTATAATAGTCACTTTCATCGACTCAGGAAAGTCACCTAAGTAGGAAAAATCACGATTTTTAGCGAGATCATTCCCTGCTCCCCTTCCCATTAATTTTAAAATCAATGCTATACGTTTCGCAAGCCGGCTTCCCCTGTTTGGAGGCCCTAGTAGAATGGCACTGCCTTGCTTTGCTATTTTGGGACAGTTCGGATCGTTTACAGCAGCTCGTAGAAGAATCCCTCCAAGTGAATGGGTAACAAAGTTGATTTGCGAATCGGGATGCTGTTTTGATATCTCTCTCAAGAATGTAACGAAATCTTCTGTACTCTCCTCTATTGATTGGCTCCGTGAGAGGTAATCAAAATGGTATAAATTGTAACCATTTTTTTGAAGAGCACGACCCATTTTGTGCATCGATTTATGAGTACGCGCATACCCATGAACAGTAACAACAATATCGTTTGCAAGTAGCCCTGCAGAGAAAAGAAGCAGACAAAAAAAGAGTTTCATAGATCAGCAAGATCTTCACTTGTCAAATTCGTAATTTTTTGAATTTGCTCTTTAAGAAGGCCAAGTGTCAGCATGTCTTTTGCCATGTTCAGCTTCGCTTCCCGGCGTCCCTTTTCACGTCCTTCTTTGAGCCCTTTTTCGTACTGCTCTTTCTTCACAGCAAACTCTTCTGTTAGCGCTATATTAGCTTTTAAATAGGCCTCTTTTTCAAGTGCAGTCCAATTGAACTGCTCCATTGCGTTATATGCCTCTAAAATCTCAGACTCTTGTACATCAGAAGGAACGTGATTGGTTGCACTCCAATTTTTGAAAAAATAGATCCATTTATCCTGAACCGTTTTGAGTTCTCCCTCTTCTCTTTTGAACTTTGGAAGCTCCACAAAAACATAAGAAATATCCTCTAGATCATTCTCATAAGTTTTCATGTCCAAAGTTTTATGATAACTCACTACGGAATCTTTATTTGGAAACAAATTATGATTTGCGATTGCCAGTAAAATCACGGGCTTAAGTTCTAGATGACTAACACCTTTAAGTGGTTGTGAAACATATGTATGCGCAGCATAATACTGGCTGCGCTTGATGAAGGCAGGGATTTTTTTATTTTGCATTTCAACAACATATTGCACTCCCCTCTGATCTGTACACTTAACGTCGAGTATGCTTGTCTTCCCCCCCATTACTTGAGGCGCTTGTTCTTGAGGAAGAAGCTCAATTTGCTTAATTGAGCGTTTTTCTTTTAAATCGAGGATTGCATTTAAAAAGCTAATTAGGAGAGGTTCATGTTCCTTTGCTCCAAAGAGTTTTTTAAACGCTACATCATTTGTTGGATCTAAATATCTGCTCATACTAGTGATTTTAGATTAGTATTAGGATTTATTCCACATGTTTTACAAATGCTTGGAGCGTTTCTCGAAGAGTTCGTTTGATCTTCCTTCCGAGTAAAAAACGCATAGGATAAGCCATCAATCCGCGTAGTGTCATAGTATAGACAAGTTTTGAACCAGTCGCAGTAGGAAAAACCTCGTGACGCATATCAAATTTAACCATCGGAGCTTTCCAGGAAAGAGTAAATGACTCTCCCTCTTCAATTGCAGAGACTACAAAAGCAGGCCCGCGCTTTTTCCCACTCACTACACGACCTTTTTGTCCTTGTGTAAAGGAAGACTTATCAAGATCCCAATAATTACTTGCACGCCATGTACTCCATACTTTTTGAGGACTAACTTGACTCTCTACTTCTTCTGTAATCTTCATAAGCACCATTATATTGACTTTAGAGTTTTTTTTCTTATGATTTTGTTTGTGAAGGGTATTCTTTTTTTTCTAATATTTTCTACAGGGCTATTCTGTCAGGAATTTGAAAGGCCGTGGTTTACTGGCCCCATTTTAGCTCCAGCTGGACACACAGTTGCTCCGGGGAAAACCAACTACCAACCCTATTTATTTGTTACCAATAATTACAGCCCAGAAGAGTCTTGGGTTATTGATCCGTTTGTTCAAATCACTCGCGGCATCACTTCACACATCGATCTAAAATTTGAAACACAGGCTTTTTTTACCTTCAAAGAAGATCAGATAGGATCTGGTCTTTCTGATTTTTCTGTAATTTTAGGTTTTCAGGCCATGGAAGATAATTTAGATGGGTGGGAACCAGATCTGCGAATTACATTAGGAGAGACTTTTCCAACCGGACAATTTGAAAGGCTCAACCCCAATAAATTGGGGGCTGACGCTACAGGATCTGGCTCCTTTGAAACAGCCGTAAGCTTTAATTTTCAAAAACTTTTTCATATCAAAGGTGTTCAGTGGCTAAGGCCAAGGCTCTTTTTGCGCTACACAATCCCTTCCCCTGTTACTGTCCATGATTTCAATACATACGGCGGTGGTTTTGGAACCGATGGAAAAGTACACCCTGGAAACACTTTTTCAGGAATTTTAGCTTTTGAGTACTCAATGACGCGAAATTGGGTCTGGGCTCTTGATATTCAAGCCATTTATGCTAGTAAAACAACCTTTTCTGGTAGAAGGGGGATCGATATTGTGGGAAGAACAGCAGCGCATGGAAATGGTAAAATCAACCGGGTTGGAATTCCAGCTAGCTTAGGAAGTGGAAAATCCGTACAGTGGAGCTATGCCCCAGCCTTAGAGTACAATTTTAATGATTGGTTTGGAGTAATTGGAGGAGTTTGGTTCACAGGAGCAACAAAAAATAGTATGGAATTTATTTCATACGTACTCTCTACAAATTTGGTATTCTAATGAGTTATATTGGCAATGTATTTATCCGATTCTGGGAGCACTTTCTTGCTCTGTTTTTGCCACCAAAAGGTTTTTTTCTAGAGCCAAAAGAGAAATTTATTCCGATCGCAGAACCTTCCCAAGATCTTGTTGATTTTGCAAAAAAATACCACTACTTCTCTACAAAACAGCCGTTAATTGGGAAAGTAACAAAGTCAAAAAGCGATATTACTCCTATTCAGTCGCTTTTGCACAAAATGAAGGATGCCCCCGACCACGCTGTAGCTGAAATTCTAACTAAAGTTTTTGCTTACCGCAACTTGAACGAAGGGGTAGAGATTGAAGTTCCATTTCAAAAAGAGATGCACCAATACCGTATAGATCGAGTCTTTGATCTCTGGCAACATATTCCAGCCTTTGGGCTTTTAAGCGAAACTGAAGCTCCTATTCTCCTCTTTCGTGGAACACAATTTTCCCCTTTTATCCGTAGCGGTCGCGCTTCAATTGTTGCTGATCTTGATCCGAAAGGTCCTGGTCACGATCTTTACAACGGAGCGCGCGAAGAGATCACAAATTGGCTTAAAAAGCAGAAAAAGCCCGCTCGGACAATGGGATATAGCTTAGGTGGAGCCCTCGCAAGTTTCGCCCTTATCCTTGACGCAGAATATTTTAGTAAAACTAGTCCCTCGTATCTCTTTCACTCACCTGGGGTCTCTTCTGATCTACTTCACAAATATGAGCAAATGCAGAGCCCTCCCGCCTCACAATCATTTGCTTGTCTAGGGGATCTCGTCTCAAAATTTGGTCGTCTTTTTGGACCTACAACTATCTTAAAAGAGCGCAAACTCCCTCCACCTATCACAGCTCACACCAATTTGCTCTTTGCAAAACCGCACATGCAGAAAGCAGGGGTCCATAATCGCAAAGAGAATCGCTGCTATTTTCGCGATCATTATACAATTATTCATCGCAGCACTTCGCGCCTCTGCTATCCAATTGTAAAAAAACTATTTCTATAGCCTTTTGACGACACTATCTAGTATTCTAAATTAAAAAGCCCCGTAATCGATCAATCATTTTGAGGGGAACTGCAAGTGTTTTTCGGGTTATTAAACTTACTCGAGAATGACTTTCCAAATTGGGCTTTTCAATTGTCTTTTTTCTTTTGGTTGATTAATATTCTAAACATTGAATCGGAGTGCGATATGGCTAGTGCTACTACTGGAATAGGAGATTTTTTGAGAAATACGTGGTATTCTCTTGGTGTTACCCCTACTGGTAGCTGGGAGATGCTAACTCCTTCTGAGGCTATCAAATTAGAATCGAGCGCTAAAGAAAGTTGCCTGCTGATGAGTCGAGTTCAGGAGGACTGGAGAAGTCAGCTTGAAGAATGCAAAATTAAGATTAGTAATTCCCGTGATTTGACTGGTTATCTTCTCTACCCAGATAGCTGGGATCGATTGAATAAGTCAAAATGCGTTGTTTTCAACACCAGATGCGATTTTACGATTGCACAACAATTTAATGACAATGGGCACTGGACGGCAGCTCGAGTAGCAGAGGTTGCTGAGTGCCCGGTTCTTCTCTACGACTATGCTGGGTCAGGGCTTAATTATGATGTTTCGGCCAGGGATGACTCTACGAGCTTGAAAACAAGTGCTACTTATCAGTCTATTGTTGTTGATGGAGTGGGAGCTCTTTCTCATGCGTTTGATCTTGGATTTAAAGAGGTAATCAATTGGGGGATTGCTTTAGGTGGCGGAGTGGCGGCTTGCGCTACTCAAAAGTATCTTGAAAAGCATCCGGATAAATGGGCCAATATTACGGTTGTCAATCATGACTCTTTTACCATAACGCCTCTTGTTTACTTGCCAAACTTAGGCTGGGTAGCAGATCGGGCTGATTCTTCGGTTAAAGGGAGTTTAGATGCAGCTACCCCAATGAAGAAATTGGCTGAACGTGGAGTGAAAATATTGATTCTTTACCATGAGATTGACTGTGTGATTCCTGAGCAAGCACGTATGAAAGAGCTTTTTTGGGAGCAAACAAAGAAGAATCTAATGCTGTTCTGCTTTGAAAGTTGCAGTGGTACGAGTTTTACAGATGACATCATTCCCGCAGTAAGACAAAGGTTGACCTCTCTAGCACTTTTGCATTTTACCGAGGTTCATCCCAGTTAAAGAAAATTCCTCAACAGAGACTATTACTCTGTATCAGAAGATAATCTGTTACAATGAGAGCCAGTCAAGGAGCATCGAATCCATCCAACGAAACCCCCGATTCGAAAAAGGTGTGCCTAAGAATCCCATGTGCCCCCCCTTGTTTGTCTTGTGAATCTCAACATGATCGGGAAGGGTAAGGTCATCAAGAGCTGATGCATCAATAATGGGGTCATCTAGCGAGTAAAGGATTTTAACGGGCATTTTGACGTGACAAAGATATTTCTTTGAGCTCGATCGAGCGTAATACTCCTCAGCAGAGCTAAGTCCTAAGTGTGGCGCGGTGAAAAAATCATCAAATTGACGTATCGACAAATTTTCAGGGATGTAGGAGGCATCAGTTAGTTTCATGCTTTTAATGCGTCTGAGAGCCTCATCACGCAAAAGTTTGGTAAAGTAGCGCTCATAAATGCGATTTTCTGGCCTACCCAGAAGAGAGGAACTCGTTTCAACATAGACTGGGGGACTTACAGCGATCACTTGATCAAAGAGTTTTTCGCCTCTACGCGAACTTTTACCTGCTGCTTTTAAGGCGTAGTTGCCCCCAAGAGAAAATCCAACCAGCTGCAAAGTAGAGTCAGGTGAACTAGCTTTTACAGCTTGGGCAGCACGGCATAGATCTTTATCGCTAAAATGGGGAAACATGTAGCGTGAGAGCCCCCTTCCGCTTCCACAACCGCGAAGATTCACTCGAACAGTCTTAATCCCTCTTGCCATCAGCTTACGGGTCATGCGAATCAGATAGACAGAGCGATCAGAGCCTGCTAAGCCGTGCACCATCATCACAATTGGACCTCCTCGCTTCCACCCTTTGGGCGTAGATACTTTCAATACCATCGTATCTCCATCATCAAAAGGGACATAGAGACTGCGAGATTTCGGTTCAGGGTGAAAATTGAGCATAGAACCGAAAATTGTCTGTTCATGGCAACCACGAAAGAGGGGAAAAGGATTTAATTTGTATTTTCGCTCAATCATTTTATTAAAAATCAAAATTCTTACAACTTAATTTTATAATAGAATCGATTATTATTTTAAAGAGGAAAAGCAAGAAAAAATACAAGAGATTCAGTACCAGGGTTTTTCCTACCTACACTGCCATTTGAAATATGATAGAATTGAAAACCTATGCGCGCTTCTGTTTCAGTACGATAGGCGAGCTCTACGGTAGAGCGGTACTCCAAAGGAAACCCCAAGCTCTTCCCTCCCCCGTCGTAGTAGAGGCCTGGAGCAAAGCTAGGAGTAAAGACAAGACTCTTGCCTAAAAAAACGTCGAAAGCGATACCTGTATAGAGGTAAAGAGCTCCCTTAGTTGTCCCCATAAATCCTACAAGTGGACGAATAAAGAGAGGGTCTGAAAGGAAAATTTCATAATCAGATCGATATTCTAGTTGATATTGGAACAAGGGGTGTTTCCGGTCTACATCAAAGACCCCAGCTCCCATCATCAAGAGTTTGGGATGATCAGAAAAAAGAGGGAGGGCCAGAAAGAGAAAAAGGAATTTTTTCACACTGCCTCGCGGATTGCTTTTGCCACATCAAGCAAAGCTTGCTCTGCTGGCTCTAAAAGTAGACTTAAACCGACAAAACCGTGCGTCATGCTTTCGAAACGATGAGAGGTGACCGGAACTCCGGCCTCTATCAATTTCTTCGCGTAGAGCTCACCCTCGTCGCGCAGAGGATCATACTCAGCTGTCAAAAGAAAGGTTGGGGGTAGTCCGCCGAAATCACTAGCAAAAAGTGGCGAGAGTTCAGGATCTTGATAATCTATCCCCTTAGGGACATAAAGGCTTCGCGCCCAGACTAAAGACTCTTCTTCAAGCAAAAAGCCCTTAGCAAATTTCTTATGTGACTCCAGGCTAAAAGAGAAGTCGAGCTGCGGATAGATCAGAGCTTGTAATTTAAAACGATTTTTCAACTTATGAGTAAGTAGTGCAGCTAGATTGCCGCCAGCACTATCTCCAGCAACGCAAAGTTGTGAAGGATCGATCTGTAGCTGCTTTTGCTGTTGCTCAATCCAGCTGATTAAAGTAAGAGCATCTTCAATGGGAGCAGGAAAAGTCGATTCAGGTGCTAGACGATACTGCAGAGCAACAATCACAACCCCTGAATTTTTTGCTAAATGCCTGCAAATGGGGTCGTGCGTCTCTAAATCTCCTTTGACATAAGATCCCCCGTGAAAATAGAGACAGACAGGAAGTTTCTTATCCACTTCAGGATAAAAAATTCGCAACGGCAGATCACCAGAAGAGCCCTTAATGACATGGCTCTCTACCTTTGGAAGAGGAGCGCGATCCCCTTGCCAACGTGTTAGAAGAGCGAAATTTTTTCGTACCTGCTCTATTGATTGATCAGAAAGAGGTGGAAGATGAGCAGCTTCGGTTTGTGCGATAATTTCAGCTAATATAGGGTGTAGTGCCATCACCTATTTTTACCTGATTATCATCAATTTCTGCATTATTTCTTTTCACTAAATTCCCGATAAGCTACCATAGCTCTTTCATTATTAACCAGGAGATAGGTATGAAAAAATGGATGACTGCTTTTGCATTTTTGGGACTCATTTCTGCAGCTTATGCTGAGGAAGAGACTGCACAAGTTGTAGAAGAAGAGACAGCGCAAGTTGTGAATGAGGAGCAAGTTTTAAGTGCTGCAACAGAAACAACCGATGATATTGCATCAACTACAGTAGCAGAAGAAGAAAAAGAGTGTACATTGCAATTCCTGTGTAATGCAGAAGAGCCAATCGCATCCGATGATAGCGAAAAAAAGCTTACAGATGAGCTTAAGCTCCACGCTTGGCCACACAAAACCCTCCCTGCATAAAGCAAAGAAAACGAGTAGGGGCAAATTTCCATTTGCCCCTCCCAATTAAAGGATGTATATGAAAAAGCTTACTCAAATTTTTCTTCTTTTTTTAGCTCTCCCCCTCTTCTCAAATCAGTACCATTATCCACCTCAACAACAATATTTTTATGCTCCCGAAGCGCGCTCCCTCCGCAGCATTGGCGATGAGGGTATTACAGTTGAGCTAGACGACACAAGCATCTGGGCTGTTAAACCGGAGTTGAGATATGTCCTAAAAACATGGATGCAAGGTGATCTCATTACATTTTGTCCCAATACCACATGGAATAGAGGAAAATTTATTCTGTTAAATAATCGTACAAACGGCCACGTATTCGTGGATCCGGCTAATGGCCCTTTTGTTGATATTCCTCCAACTTTTGTTTTGCGCTCTATTGACTACGCAGGAACATACGCAGTCATTCAGTCGAACGCGGGACAAATTTGCAATTTTGTTCTTTCAAAAGAGATGCATAGCTGGGAACCAGGACACATTATTTCTATTGGTCTCAATAATCCTCGACAAGAGTGTTGCGCTGGCGGACCAAAATATTACCTGTACTGCTGGAACACCAAAAATGGAACTGCAGCAAAACTAAACTGAGGTTTAAAGAATGCCCCAAGTTGATCCAAACCATCTCAACCCACAAAGTTTACGCGAAGTTCCACAGAACCCTGATGTTTCTAAGAATGATCCCATCCTACTTTTAATGAAGGCTTCAATATCACTCGCTGCTTCAGTATTTACTTATAAAAAAACAAAATCTTATACCTACACTGCTCTAACGTTTTTTCTTGTTTATCTCTTTTTGGATAACTTTAGTCGTATCTCAATCGCTATACGACCTATCTTCTCTTTCGATTTAGGAGGAGGACACCGAAGGTATCCAAGCAACAGATACTCTCACACGCCCTACAGACACATATCTTCTCAAACTTCTTTTGGTGGTGGTGCGCCCCCTGCAACCAATACGTACAGAACAACCGGACTGCGAGCCGGTGCTGGGGCCAGTCTAGGAAGGCCTCCGCAACAAACTTCTTATTTTGGTAGTGGCGCGCCCCCTGCGACCACTACGTATAGAACAACCGGACTGCGAGCCGGCGCTGGGGCCAGTCTAGGAAGGCCTCCGCAACAAACTTCTTATTTTGGTAGTGGCGCGCCCCCTGCAACAACAAGTTGGAGTACCTCTGGTAGACGTCCTACATAGAGACAGAAATCTTCTCGCTTTTTACCATTAATTCGTGTATAGTGACGCATTACCGTGTGGCGTATTTTCACTGTTTTTCTCATTTTTTGTGGCTCACTTATAGCCAATCAAGAACACTTGGAAGGATGGCTTTCCAACCACTTTCCCCATGACGAGGGTGTTGCAATTGGCGTTGTATCAAAAAACCAATTAATTTGGACCTATCCCAAGGGTTTAGCTAACCACGAAAAAAATGTTCCTGCTACAGAAAATACAATTTTTCGCATTGCTTCTCTTACAAAGATTTTTTCCGCAATTGCAATTTTACAATTAGCAGAAAAGAGATTATTGAACCTATCCGACCCAGTTGAAAAGCACCTTCCTTGGTTTCGTATGCACTCTTACTCACGCAGAGAGTCGATGACAATCAAAGACTTGCTTACACATAGCTCAGGAATAAAGAGAGAGCCCTATTTTGCTTATGGCAGAGTTAAAAAAGGATACCCAACGAAAGGACATTTGCAGAGACACCTGCCAAAAGAGTCGATGAGCTACAAACCAGGTCAAGCTCTCCTCTACTCCAATTTAGGGTATGTCATTTTAGGCTGGATTGTAGAAAAGGCTTCTGGTCTTAATTATCCACAATACTTAAAACGAAAGGTTTTCCAACCTCTTGGAATGCAAAGCACGGTTTGTAAACCTCCAAAAAAGATTCCTAACCACTACGCCTGGGGATACAAAGAGGGCGTTCGAGAAAAGAATTGCCATATTGCTACTAAAGGGATGACAAGTGCTTTTGGTCTCTACTCAAATCTTTATGATTTATCAAAAATTGTAGAGATGTTTTTAGGCTATAGCAATCGAAAAATCTTGCGCCAGAGTTCCATTCAAAAGATGATGCAACCCCAGTACAAACGGAAAAATTTAGGATGGTCTCTCGGGTTTTGCCACTACTGCAATGAGGAGAGCTGCTACTTTGTTCATTCAGGGAGTTTGGAGGGATTTGTCTCATTTATTGCAATTGATCCCGAAGAAGAATTGGGAGTAATACTCCTTGCAAACGATGACAGGGTTAAAGCGGGGCCAATTGCTCTACGTGTAATACAGGAATTTAGAGGGGGGCTACCCTCCGAGAGAGATAGAGTGAAGAGAGCCCTTTCTCATAAGCCTTCGCTTTCGGAAGAAGTTCTGCTACCAAATCAGGACGAGAAGAGGCGAGATCGCGGGTCTCAAAGGGGTCGGAAGAGAGATCGTAGAGCTCGACCTGGCGTGTCTTCTTCAGATAAATTAGTTTCAACTCTCCCTGACGAACACCAAAGTAGCCATACATATACGGATTATGAAAAAACACGGGCTTCTTCTCGTAAACGCGCAACAAAGAAGCTCCCATCGCGTGGTGAATCGGAGAGAGGTTTAAAAGATCGCAAACGGTTGGCAAAAGATCGAGTTGCGAGCCAAGCTGCGCAATCCTCTGCCCTCCCTCAAGGCGGCCGTCGGCATAGACAAGGAGCGGCACGTGGACTTGCTCCTCATAAAGGCCACGCTGCTGGTTAAAATTTTTCTCGTGCTCCCCCATCGCAAAGCCGTGATCTCCCAAAATAAAAAATATCGTATTCTTTGAAAGTCCTGTGCGGCGCGCATGGTCTAAAAAAAGACCAAGAGAGCTATCTGCATACGAAACTGTCTGCAAATAGCGCTCATACGAAGTAGCATTTGTTAGGGGTGGCTGTGCTGCGACGCCTGGAGGAAGGCGCCAAGGATGGTGCGTTGAAATCGTAAAGAGGGTCATAAAAAGAGGTTTATTTTTCCGCTCATTTAAAAATTTCATTCCGTAGCGCATCATATACTCATCATGCACTCCCCAACTAGTTTCAGGAGCGCCAGGACATAGAGTTTGAATCTCCGCTTTTCCCATCACATGGTCATAGCCATGTCGCTTGAAGTAATCGCGCTGATTTTCAAATTTTAACGCGCCGTTGTGTAGATAAGCCGTCTCGTACCCTTCATCGCGCAAGATATCAGCCATACTAATCAAAGAGTTTTCTATCTTTGCAGGCACACCCATTCCGTCGCTATCTGATGCCATACCAAAAAGGGCCGCCATAGCGCAACGCGACGTCTTAACCGAGTTACTATAAAAATTTTCAAAAAGAACGCCCTGCTTTGCATAGCGGTCGAAATTTGGGGTTACACCGTGTCTGGCACCATACGCCCCCATATCTCGTGCCCGCATCGACTCTAAAAAGAGGAAAACAATATTGGGTCTTTCATCTTTTTCCATTCGAATAGAAAATATTTCATCACCAGAAAAGCCTTTTGTCTTACGGAAGAGAGGGTAAGCAGGATCCAAAAAACGCGCCTCTTCAAAACGGGTAAAAAAGACATCTTCATCAAGACGCACACGCTTTTTAGAAAGCAACATCTCCTTTCCTCTACGTAGAAAAAAGAACTGATGGCGCAAGGAGATGGGAGCTGCATCACATAGAAGAGACATGGGCAAAAATGTTCCTGCAAAAATAACGACCAATCCCAAAATAGCACCAACAACACCGACATGTAAGGAGGGCTCAGGTATCGGATGAAAAATCAAAAAATAGCCAAGAGATCCCATATAGAGCAAGAGCAGAGGAAGAAGGGCTGTAAAACCACTGCGATCTTTGCCGGAGTCCCAAAAAGAGCCAATATCGCGACAAAAGTGAAGGTAGCCTACTTCCATGCGGATATTGGAAGTCATTACTAGATACCCATCAAAAATAATTAGACCTTGCATGATCATCACCGCCAAGAGGAAGAGAAGACGCGATTGAGGGATGGGAAGCCAGGAGATCAAAAGCTGTTCAAAGAGGACAAAGAGATCGGCAGCAAAGCCGATCATAAGTAGAGAAAGCGCGGGAAAAAAGGCCCTCTTTCCGGCAATGATTTTGGGTTGGAGTACAAAACATCTGACCCAGATCGAGGGCAACACCATAAGGAGGAGCGGTGTTAAGTAACTTATTATCACACAACAATACTATTATATTAAACTTAATTCCTAATTACATTAATTAGATTAATTGATCAAATAATATTATTATAATAATAAGGGGTGCCAGATATTTTATTGTAAAACGTAAATAACTTTCGATGAATGGCTTTCGCTCTAAAAGCTCATCTGCTCCCTCGTGGAGGTGCGCCATAGATTTTTTTAAACCCCAGCGCCACCCAGCAAAAAGTGCTGCAAGTAGCCCTCCGATAGGAATCAGAAGGTTAACCGCACCTCCTGAAACAATTTCAAAAAAGTTTTTTCCAAAAAACCGAACCTCTTTCCAGGGGCCAAAACTAAGCGCGCTAGGAATTCCCACAGCAAACGAAGCGATCACTGCGGTAAGTGTTGCCCTTTTTCTCTTCCACCTTTTCTCATCAACGAGATAGGCAATCAGGGGTTCAAGTGCGGAAATTTGCGATGTCAATCCCGCCATGAAAATCAGCCCAAAAAAGAGCAAACAGAAGAAATATCCTCCATGCATTTTAGAGAAGATCACAGGCAGAGTCTCAAACATTAGACCTTCACCAGATGAGACTGATCCGCCAGCAGTGAAGACGATTGAAAAGATCGCCATTCCAGCAAAAATAGAGATAAAAATTCCAAAGAGTGCAATGGGGAGGGTTGTTGTGGTTACATTCTCTTTTTGACTCAAATAACTCCCATACGTAACCATCGTTCCTTGCCCCAAACTCAAAGAGAAAAAGGCCTGCCCAAGCGCCATTAAAACCACCTTTCCGGATAGCTGTGAAAAGTCGGGAGAAAAGAGAAATTTTAATGCCTTTGTCCCACCAGGCAAAAGAAGACCGCGGAAAGCAAGCAAGAGAAGAACAAACATCAAAAGAGGCATCATCACCTTGTTCGCCCCTTCAATTCCCTTTTTCACACCGCTAGATAAAATCCAATAGCAACAGCCCATTAGAAGGAAAAAAGTCCCAATTGACCAGAATGGTGAACTCGTCACTTTTTCAAAATAGGAAACAGCTTCAGCACCACTTGTGAAATTTGTTAAATTTCCAAAAAAGGCCTGAACCAAATAGCCCAGTGTCCAACCTGCAATTACCCCATAAAAAGAGCTCACTAAAAAGCCAGTTACAATAGTTAATTTTCCGCCTAATCCCCAAATTCTTGAGCGCCCCAAACTTTTAAAACTCTGAAATGGACTGCTTTTAGCCTTGCGACCAATCAATATTTCAGCAACTAAAATAGGAAATGCAACAGCCGCCAAACAAAGTAGATAGAGGAGCACAAAAAGAGCGCCACCATTTTCTCCCACAACATAGGGAAAACGCCAAATATTTCCTAACCCGACCGCTGAACCAACAGCCGCCCAAATAAACCCTAAACGGGACTTCCACTCTTCACGTTTCATCCAACCGAGTATAGCAAAAACCTTTGATTTTCATTTGAGATTTTGCTAGAATGTTGGCAAATAAATACAAAATCCGTTCAAAAATGTCATTAAAACTTATTGAAAATCCACCTTACTCGGTAGATTTATCCCAATACAGCATTAAACCAACTAAAGATTTAAATGAAGGTAAAGATATTATTTCAACTGTTGAGTCTTGCTTCGAAGTCATCTTCAAAACAACCACAGTCCCTTTAAAATCTGCTTGGGCCACCTTACGCTATTCACCCCTCTCTTTTCGCAACATTGTTTTCACTCCAATGACTGTCAATACAATATGGAGTGGACTCAATCATTATTCCTA
This sequence comes from Candidatus Algichlamydia australiensis, assembly GCA_033977065.1. Lineage (GTDB taxonomy): Bacteria > Chlamydiota > Chlamydiia > Chlamydiales > JAJFMI01 > Algichlamydia > Algichlamydia australiensis. The sequence continues at coordinate 426,630 of JAXCHI010000004.1, read as the reverse complement.
CACAATACCTGCCAATCCTATTATCGCACTGGTTAGAATTGCAAACTGGATTCTCTCGCTTGCTGGATGCTTTGTTTCTACAAATTTTCATGAATTAAGAAAAATCTACATACACGAGGGTAAAACCGATCTATCTCTCTATGGTGAGAGTGGAATCAACTTCTCTCATATGCGAAGTTCTTCAAGAGAAATTGATGTTAGTCACATACCTGAAAAGATACAAGTTGGAAATTTGTTAAAAATATTTGAGACAGTCAACCTAAGTGATCCATCTAAGCCAGGATATGTCTCTGCTCCCGAAGGCAAATCTGAAGCAAAGTTAAAAGAAGGCATCACACGCTTTGTAAATTGTGTACAGAATCGCATCGCTATTCTTGGTGCTCCTCCCGCCTATGACGCCCCTAAAGTCGCCGCCTTTTACCTCCAAATTGAGAATGCTGTTCGCGCCTCTTTATATGAAGTAGAAAGTAAACTAGAAGAATTCAATAGAAAAAATCCCAACCCAGAAAATTGGACTGAAGAAAACAAAAATGAATACAAAAATGTTTTAGAGGATCGCTCTCGACTTGTTGTTGATCTCGCTGGATCTGGGAATCATTGCGCAACTAGATTCATGGGTGAAGCAATGGAGTGTTATTATACTTTTTGTGGTGAAGGAGAGATTGAAGGGGAAACACTTAAAAATAGCCTAGAAGATGCTCTTGCAAAGAAGCGCCTTGAAATAGCCAAAGGTCAAGTCAACAAACATTTAGGCCGTGATACGCATGACTATACAAATTACATGCAATCCTTCGGTGGAGTTCTTGGACTTCCAGGTACAGAAAACATCATTGAACATCTCTCATCCACTTTATATACCGGGAAATATTTGCCCCTATTTTTTGAAGTCTACACAGTTGACTGCATCATCGAAGTTGTTCAAGAGCGAGTAAAAGCTAGTCAAGCCTTTCGGGATCAAATTACCGACTGGATTACAGATCAAATGGGTGAATGGAAGCCTGAAGATGATGACGATGATCCTATTGCTATTGCAGAAAAAATTTCTGAAATTCAAAATAATTCAGATATTGAAGAACACAAAACAAAAAAGAGAGATTTAGAGACCTTATTAGGTCTTCTGGTATATCTGAGAGGGAAAAACATTCAACTCCCTTCTTGTGATAAAGCTGAAAAGTTTATAGAAGAACTTTTGGAAATAGATGAAGTAGTACCATGGCTTCAAGGGCAAGGTTATAAATCAGCCGAAAGATTTTCCTTATCCGACACCTTCAAGCTCTTCTCGGATAAAATTTTTCCACTCATTCAAGTAAACAAGACATTTGATTTAAAAGATTTCAAAAGTGACCTTATTCAAGAAGAAAAAATTCGAATGATTAATCTAGAAGCAATCCGTATAGATCATGCGCAAGCAAAAAGAATGCTTGATGGATCACCGGAAGAAGTTCAAGAAATTGTTTCAACATGTCTAAAAAATGAAAGAAAACCTGAATTTCTCTTTGCTATTGACCTAACAAAGATCAAAGATGAAGGCTTATCAAAAGAGATCATTGAATGGATCCTTGTTTCGCAAGGGATTTTTCTCCCCCAATCGAGCTCTGAAATTCCTCCTCTACCAACAAGAGAAGTTACATCAAAAGACAGGGATATCGTCTGCGGTGTATCAGCAAAACCAAACACCATTGAAGTACTTTCCGATTACACTAAAAAGGGCAAAAAGTTACCGCACGGAACTCTCCAAAATAAGAGGGTCGAGCTACTAGATGATAGCCATTATGAGATAAGCAAATTGACCAGCATACATAAAAAAGCGTGGAAACAGAATAGATCTAGATTACTTGAGGAAGAGTATCCTGACTGGAAGAGGATCACCCTCTGTTATGCTCCATCACGTATTTCAGATGTTCTAGACTATGACATTACAAAAGTTGCAACCGCAATTGCCACTGTAATCTTGGCCATCTATAGTACTTATAAATTTTACTATTTAGCTGAAAGAATTATTCCTCAATACATCGTTCCCTTCTTTATAAACAAATCTCCTATCGAGGCTGTTCGAATGGTGAATATGGGGATGAAAAGTTTTGATTATATGAAAAACAATTCCATCAAAATTATTTTTGGAATTTTATTTGCTAAGTTCGTTCTTAATTTGATTCCCTTAGATCTTACTAGGAGAGCAGCACAATTCATAAGCCTAGACATTATTTCGATGAATAAACTCCAATTTCAGCAATTAGTTATTCATCAATTCATCACCTTATTTTGGCTTGGTGATGGAGTACGAAAGATAGCCAGTACATCTTGTAAAAAGGTTGCAAATCGCTATACAAACCTTGCCTACGAGCCCAGTCGCAAACGATTCATAGAAGCAGCAAGACTTATGCACAAAGAATCTAATCCCCCTGCAGCTTAGAGAGTGTCTTCGAATTAAATTCAGTCGATTTTTCGGTTTTTTTGAGCCGAAAAATCGGCCAAAATAATCCAAAAACTCGACGAAATTTAATTCGAAGACACTCTCTTAAATTAATTGTTCCTGTTATAGTTATTACAACTATGACAGATTCGGTTAAATTAGAGTTTTATAAAGCAGATGAAAAGTCCAAATTAAGCCTTCCACTTTTTTCTGCGCGTGTGCAGGCGGGATTTCCTTCGCCCGCCGATGATTATGTAGAAAAAAAGCTCGATCTTAATGAGCTACTTATTGCTCATCCTGCAGCCACCTTTTTTGTTCGTGTTGAGGGAAATTCTATGATTAATGCTGGAATCCAATCAGGCGATCTACTTATTGTTGATCGCGCGCTTACGCCAAGTGATAATAAGATTGTTGTTGCGATTCTTAATGGAGAGTTCACGGTGAAACGGATTCGCAAAGAGAGTGGTAAGCTTTTTCTTCTTCCTGAAAATTCTAGTTTCTCTCCCCTACAAATCACACCAGAGATGGACTTTGAAGTTTGGGGCGTTGTCACCTTTATCGTACACAAGGCAAGCTAATGTACTTTCTCATAGACTGCAATAATTTTTATGCTTCATGTGAACAGCTTTTCACACCAGCCTACAGAGATCGCCCCCTTGTTGTACTTTCTAATAATGATGGGTGCGTTGTCGCACGATCAAAAGAGGCAAAGGCACTGGGTATCCCCATGGGTGCACCTGTCTATCAGTGGCGTGAGCATTTTTTGCATCACAACGTGATTTCCCTCTCCTCAAATTTTCCCTTATATGCAGATATGTCACAGCGCGTCATTGCAACGCTTGAGACGTTTTCTCTTCCAATTGAAGTCTATTCAATTGATGAGTGTTTTTTAGAGTGTCAAGATATCGCTCTTGCAGAAAAAATTCGAAAACAGGTCTACCAGTGGACTGGTATTCCCACCTCTATTGGGATCGGGCCTACTAAAACTCTTGCAAAACTGGCCAATCGCATTGCCAAAGATCATCACTGTGGTACGCACATTTTTCAGAGTATTCCCAAAGATTTTCCTGTTGAAGAGATTTGGGGAATTGGCAGGCGCATGAAAAAAACGCTCTACTCTTATGGAGTTACAACAGCTAAGCAGTTCTGCAACCTTGATGAGACTTGGGTGAAGAAAAAATTGAGCGTAGCGGGTTTACGCACACTCTTAGAATTAAAAGGGATTGCGTGCAGAACGGAAAATGAGATGTATATAAGTGCAAAGTCCATTTTAAGCTCGCGCTCATTTACAAAACCTCTTACAACATATAGAGATGTCTCTGAAAGCCTTTCGACATTTGTTGCCAAAGCAAGTCAAAAATTGCGACGCAAGCAGCTGCAAACAAATTTTATTACTATTTTCATCTCAACAAACCGGTTTAAAAAAGAGAGCTTTTACTCTAACAGCTGCTCCTGCCGTCTCCCTCTTGCTACTAGTTTTACGCCTACTCTCATTGAGTATGCTAAAAAAATGCTAAAAGAAATTTACCGTGATGGGGATGAGTACAAGCGTGCAGGGGTCCTGCTAACAGAGCTTTCAGGTGCGCATGAGAAGCAACTTGATTTGCTAGCGCAAAATCCCAGCACAGAAAAGGAGAAGCGCGCGATGGAAGCTCTTGATCAGATCAATCGGCGCTACGGCACACGTCTTCTCTACTACGGTGCAGAAAAACGCACCGCTTCTGCTCATATCAACCGAAGCTTCACCACCTCCTGGGAGCAGCTCCCCAAAATCTATTTGTGATTCAGGATATTTTCAGCAGCACGGCGCGCCATCGATTCGCGACATTCAAGAGTTGCACCACCGATGTGTGGCACAATAATGCAATTATCGAGTTTGACAAGTGGATGATCGCCTGGGAGAGGCTCTGGATCGGTCACATCAAGTGCAGCTGCACGCACAAAGCCCTTTTTTAGTGCTGTGACCAGATCAGCAGTTTTGATCAGCTCACCACGTGCCATATTGACTAAGATAGGACTTTTCTCCATCTTTTCCATTTTTGCTAAGTCAAGCAAGCCTCTCGTCTCTTTAGTCAACGGAGCATGTAAAGTAATAAAATCACTAACTTGTAATAATTTTTCCAAACCCACTTGCTCATAAGGGATCTTCTTTTCAGAGCGGCTTGTAAAAACTATATTGATCCCAAATGCCTCAGCGCGTTTTGCGACTGCCTGACCGATCCGCCCCATGCCAATGATTCCAAGAGTCTTTCCCTGCAACCCCTCACCGCAAAAAAGCGCTGGGTCCCACTCTCCCCATTTCCCCGCTTTTACATAGGCATTTGCCGGCACAATGCGGCGTGAAGCGGCTAGCAGGAGTGCCAGAGTAAGATCAGCAGTCGGCTCTGTGATGAGATCAGGGATATTAAAGACAGCAATACCCATCTGCTTTGCGGCATCGAGCGCGATGTTATTCAAGCCAATGCTATACCCTGAAAGAATTTTTAAGTTTTTGCTCTGCTCGATGACATCTGCAGGAAAAGAGTCAGCAACAGTAAAGAGAATCGCATCATAATTTTGTACTGCTTCTATTGCATCTTTTTTTGAAAGAGGTCTGTTGCTCTCATTCACATCAACAGAATACTTTTTTTCTAAAAGTTCCTTAGCAATTGAGGGGATTTTTCTTGTGATCAGGGCTCGCATTTTGACACCATTTTTTCTATACTGTGAGGAATGACTAAAAAACCTCCCCGCATCATTGGAATTTTTACACTGGCCATGATCAACGTGGCCGTGATTGCCAGCATTAAAAATTGGCCTTTAACTGCAGAGTACGGCTTCTCATCACTCTTCTTTTTAATTATGGGCGCCCTGCTCTTTTTTGTCCCGGTCTCGCTTGTTTCAGCAGAACTTGCTACCGGCTGGCCAGAGCACGGAGGAATCTTCGCGTGGGTTAAAGAGGCCCTCGGTCACAAATGGGGGTTTTTGGCCATCTGGCTGCTCTGGATTGAAAATGTGGTCTGGTACCCGACTATTTTGAGCTTTATTGCCGCCACCCTCGCATTTAGCTTTAATCCTGCTTTAGCAGAAAACCAACTCTACATGTACTGCGTGATGCTTGTCACCTTCTGGGCCGCGACCTTTGTGAACATGCGCGGAATGAAAACCTCTGGTCTCATTTCTACTGTGGGTGCCGTCTTTGGAACGCTTATTCCTGGTGTATTGATTATCGTCCTCGGCCTGCTCTGGGGCTTCCTTGGCCATCCCATGGAAATTTCATTTGACTGGGGAAGCTTTATTCCCAAATTTGAGGGGCCACAGCAGTTTGTCTTTCTTGCCGGTATCGTCCTTGGCTACGCTGGGATGGAGATGAGCGCCGTACACGCACGCGATGTGATCAATCCTCAAAAAAATTATCCACGCGCGATCTTTCTCTCTGGCGCGATCATTGTCGCCCTCACCGCTCTTGGAACACTTGCGATTGCCATGGTCATCCCGCAAGGAAAAATTAGCCTTGTTGCCGGTGGCATGGAAGCAATTGCCATCTTTTTAAATAATTGGAATATCGGCTGGATGGTGCCGCTCGTTGCCATCCTGGTCACCATCGGCGCACTTGGACAGATGAGTTCTTGGGCAGTTGGTCCCTGCCGCGGTCTACTCGCTGCAGCGCAAGCCGGAGAACTTCCTCCAGCCCTGCATAAAGAAAATCGTCACGGCATGCCTGTCAATCTTCTCATCTTACAAGCTGTCATTGTCACCATCCTCGCTTCCGTCTTTCTCTTTATGCCAAACGTGAACACCTCATTCTGGATGCTGCTTGCACTCGTTTCACAGCTCTACATCGTCATGTACTTTTTACTTTTCATTACGGCTATTGTGTTGCGCTACAAAAAACCCGATGTAAAAAGAACCTACAAAGTACCGGGAGGTAAACTTGGCATGTGGGCTGTTTCTGGAATAGGGTTTGTGACCTGCTTAGGAGCCATGATCATCGGCTTCTTCCCACCTGAACAGCTAGATACAGGAAATATTATTTTCTACGAATCATTTTTACTGCTAGGGACACTACTGCTCTGCCTTGTGCCCTTTATTATCTTAAAATTTAAGCGCCCTTCTTGGAATCAAAAATAGTTTTAAGATTGTTCTCAGTACTGAGAAGATTGTTACGAAAAAGAAAGGGCTATTCCTCTTTTTCAGAAAAATTTCTTAAATCTTCTTCTGTTAGACCTGTAATTTTTTTCACTTGATCCTTGGAGATCCCATTCTTTAGCATCTCGCGGGCTAGGTGGCAGCTTTGTAGCAACTTTCCCTTTTCCACCCCTTTTGCTAACCCTTTTTTCTCGCCTTTTTCGAACTCTTCCTTTTTGATTGCAAATTCTTCTGTTAGTGCAATATTTGCTTTCATATAGGCTTCTTTCTCCCCAAGTGACCAATTGAATTCTTCCATTGCTTTGTATGCTTCTATAAGCTCTGGTTCATCCACATTTTTAGGGATCTCGTTACTTTTACTCCAGTTTTTGAAAAAGTAGATCCACTTGTCTTGGGTCGTGTTGAGTTCTTGTTCAGTTTTTTTGAATTTTGGGAGTTCGATGAATACATAGGAGAGATCTTCAAGGTCGTTTTCATGGGTCTTTAGATCTAATGTCTTGTGATAGCTTACAGTCTCCTCTTTTTTGGGAAAAAGGGTGTGATTTGCGATTGCCAACAAAATGACTGGTTTTAGCTCCAAATGGCTAATCCCTTTCATTGATTGGCTGACATATGTATGTGCTACATAATACTGACTTCTTTTAATGAACCCTGGAACTTTCTTATTTTGCATTTCCACAACATATTGATAACCACGTTCATCTGTGCACTTTACATCCAAAATGCTGGTCTTTGCTCCACTTATAGAGGGAGCTTGTTCTCTAGGTAGAAGCTCTACTTGCTGAATTGAGCGCTTACCCTTAAGGTCTAGGATCGCATTTAAAAAACTAATTAGTAATGGCTTGTGTTCTTTTGTTCCAAATAGTCTCTTAAATGCCACATCATTAGTAGGATCTAAGTATCTGCTCATTATTTTTTTCCTAGTTTTCTCTCCCCTATACCTTATCTTTTTTTCAACTTTTATACCAGCATTTTATCTAGTGCTCCTATTAGCATTTTGTAACATTAATTTTTTAGTATTTAATTTAAAAAAACAGCCAATAGAGACAGTCGAGCGAGCCCCTGCTGCCCCTTTCACGTCACTTGCGCGGCTGTTTTTTTAGCTTTGTAGAAAACTTTGCATGGTCTAGACAGTTTCGTCAATCCGATACGCTCGCTTTACTTTTCATGTTTGGGGTCTATTTTTATACGAGAGCTTTCACGTAAAAATAATGATAAAAATTTCTGTTACAGAGTTAGTACTCCGTATCCGCAGCTATTTACGCAACAAGGCCTATAAGAAACATCTATCAAACTCACCATTGCCATAATCAAACGTTAAAACTTGAAACTCTCTTTCGAAATGACCAAGCATGGTACAGCTATTATCAACTCCCTTAAGGAGAGTCTCTAGACTCTGCTCACGTGAATCTCGCTCTACTCTAGGTGCAGAAGAGCTGCTTCCTGGGTGTCTACTAACTAACATAAAACCTAAATCTTAATTTAATTACCAACACCTTAACAAAATATTTAATAAAAACCAAGTATTTATTAAATATTTAAATTGACAAAAGGAACCATGTCGCTAGAGAGAGGTAGATGGCGGTAGTGATGACGTCGGCGCAGGTCAGAACAATTGGACCAGCAGCGACTTTGGGATCCCATTCTCGTACATGAAGAACGAGCGGAACAATGGATGCGATAGTACCAGTGATACAAATGGAGAGGAAGATACCAAGAGCGATGGTGAGAGCAGGTGCAATGCCATCCCCCCAAAAAATAGATATCGATCCTACAACAGCCCCGCAAGTAAGAGCAAGGAGGACAATAGTTTTCCATTCGCGGAGCGAGCGACGGATGAGATAGCCGAGTCGCGCGCCATTGTTTTGGAGCTGCTGAAGACTCAGCGTCATCGATTGCATGGAGATTGATTCAGAGAGGGAGAGAACGAGTGGAATGAACATAGCGAGTATGATCACTTTAGTGAGGATAAGCTCAAAGAATTTTGAGATGATCGCACAAGCAAGACCCCCAAACATATTGCAGAAAATCCAAGGCATACGTGTGCGGTAACTGCGCCAGGTAGTGACGCGTTTCCCCTCTTCTAAATTAAAACCAATAATTTGAAAAATGTCGCTACGACGGCGAGAATTCACAACGTCAACGCTCTCTTCTAAATAGAGCTGTACGTCGATCACGCCAAGAAAGTGTTGCTCTTTATCAACAACGGGCAAGGCGAGAAAGTGGTGGGTTTCAAAAACAGTGAGCGCCTCTTTAAGACTCTGTGTACAGAGCAGACAAATAACTTTGGTGTCCATCACCTCTTTGACTAAGGTTTTCGGACTGCGCAAAAGAAGCCGACGAGTCGGAACAATGCCAACAAGTTTCCCCTCATCGTCAACGGCGTAGAAGTATACAATTTTTTCATGTATGTCCTTTTCTCGCACCGTCATCAGAGCTTCTTCAATGGTCTGGTCGGGATGCACAACTGTTTGAACGGGATTGACAAAATCAAGAACAGGCTTTGCAAAGTCTTTTTGGCTCATAGCCACACGATACAGAAAAGTCTAGATCTATTAAAGTATAAGAGTGAGTAAGACAACCTGGGAAGGCGTCTCTGGCTGGTACGATCAGATCGTAGCAGCGGAGGGGCACTTCTATCATAAAGAATTAATTTTGCCGGTGCTGCTTCCTCTTTTGAAGGAGAAGGATGCGGCGGTACTAGACCTTGGCTGCGGGCAAGGAATTTTGGAGCGGCAGATTCCGAAAGATATCGACTATCTCGGGATTGATGGAGCCAAATCTTTAATTGTAGCTGCGCAAAAACGGGCGGGGTCGAAATGCCACCTATTTCAGGTCGGCGATCTAACAAAGCCTCTAAAGATTGAAAAGAAATTTACCCACTGTGTTTTTCTTCTCTCTATTCAAAATATGGCAGATATGCCGGCTGCAATTAACAATGCAAGGAAGGGGTTGAAGAAGGGTGGCAAGCTCATTCTTGTGATCAACCATCCCAGCTTTCGCATCCCTCGCCAATCAAGCTGGAGCGTAGATGAAAAAAAGAAGATGCAGTTTCGCAGGATTGATTCCTACATGAGTGAAATGGAAATTCCGATTCAACAAAAGCCAAGCAAAGGAAAAAAATCGGTTGTGACCTATTCCTACCATTTACCGCTCTCAAAAATTGTAGATCACTTGGTTGGAGCTGGATTTGTGATCACCGGTTTGCAGGAGCTCTGCTCACCGAAGAAAAGTACGGGTGGTAAGTCACGAATGGAAAACCGCGCGCGTAAAGAATTTCCCCTCTTCATGTTGATTGAAGCGAGATAGTCTTGTATGATCAAGCTATGTGTGGGATTTTGGGGTATGTCGGCAAGCGACGCTCATCGAGCGTGGCTCTCTGTTTAGAAGGTTTACGAAAACTTGAGTATCGCGGTTATGACTCTGCGGGAATTGCAGGTGTCAAAAACGGCAAGCTTGAGTTCCGAAAAGAGAAGGGAAAAATTGCTGTTCTCGATCAACTGCTCAAAAGCTCACCTCTTGAAGTAGATGTCGCGATTGGCCATACTCGTTGGGCTACTCATGGCAAACCTTCTCAATCTAACGCCCACCCCCACTTTGATGAAAACTCTTCTGTTGCGATTGTTCATAATGGCATTATTGAAAATCACTTAGAAATCCGTAAAGAGCTCGAAGAAGCGGGTGTAAAATTTTACTCTGAGACTGACTCTGAGGTAATCGCGCAACTCATCGCACACCACTATTCGGATGATTTGCAAAAAGCTGTGATTGCAGCAATGCAAAAATTGCGTGGTGCCTTTGCAATCGCTGTGCTTCACAAAGATCACCCCGATGAAATTTTAGCTATCGCTAAAGAGAGCCCTCTAGTAATTGCAAGGGAAGATGAGGAAATATTTATCGCCTCAGATCCTCATGCGATCGACTTAGAAAAGATGGAGCTCTTTTTTTTACACGAAGGCGAAGGAGCACGTCTTGCACGAGATGGTCTCAGTTTTTTTGACGCAACTGGCGCTTTAATTGAAAAAAAAGGAAAGCTCTTCTGTCCAAAAAACGAAAAAATTTCTAAGGGTGGCTATGAGCATTTTATGCTTAAAGAGATTTTTGAGCAGCCACTGAGTTTAACACAGGCAATTGCAGGACGCATTCAAGGCGAAAAAGTGTTCTTTGAAGAGCTCAACTTCCCTCTTGATAATATTGAAAATGTCATCATTCTTGCTTGCGGTTCCTCATGGCATGCAGGTCTTGTTGCCTGCAATTTAATTGAGGAGATGGCGCGCATTCCTGCTAAAGCAGTTGTCGCTTCAGAATTTCGCTATTCAAACCCTCTTGTAGATAAGAAAAGTTTAGTTGTCGCAATTAGTCAGTCGGGTGAAACAGCAGACACTTTGGCAGCCGTACGACTTGCAAAGAGTCGCGGAGCGAAAATACTGGGAATTTGTAATGTCCCCTACTGCACACTGGTTCGAGAGGCGGATTCCACTTTAATGCTGCGTGCAGGGCCAGAAATTAGCGTCTGCTCAACCAAAGCTTTTACCGCACAGCTTGCTGTTCTCACTCTTTTAACATGCAAGTTAAGTGGAAAAGTTCTGCATGAAATTGATCGTATACCAAAATTGGCAGATAGCGTTTTGCAACTCAACTCCCAAATTCGCGCAATTGCAAAGAAGTATGCGAAATATGAAAGCTTTTTCTTTTTAGGGCGCCAAGCTATGTTTGAAGCCTCTCTAGAAGCTGCACTCAAATTAAAAGAGATTAGTTATCTGCAGGCAAGCGCCTATCCTGGTGGCGAAATGAAGCATGGTCCGATTGCGCTTCTGGATGAAAATTTACCTATAATTGCCCTCTTAGGAAATTCTTTGACACTTGAGAAGATGGAGAGCAATTTGATGGAGGTCAAAGCGCGCGGCGCTCCTATTTTCGCTTTAGTTCCTGAAGGAACAAAAAGAATGGAGGCAATTGCCGATGATTTGCTCTTTATGCCTAAGGTGATCGACCATCTAGCGCCCATTCTCTACTCGATTGCCTTGCAACTTTTTGCTTACTATATCGCCTTGGAACGAGGAGCGGAGATTGACCAGCCCCGCAATCTAGCCAAGTCTGTTACCGTCGAATGAAAAAACTTTTCATTACTCTCCTGATTCTCCTTTTACTCATCATAGGTTTTACACCGATGATTCTCTCAACTTCTTGGGGAAATGAGCTCATCACATCAAATGTAGAAAAACGTTTTGGTGGAAACCTAAAAGCTGAATCAATGCGGTTTAGCTGGACAGGTCCACAAGTAGCTAAACAAATTCAATACAAAAATCAAGAAATTGAGCTAAGCGCTTCCTCAATAACCTATGGTGATACTTTTATTGCGCTGCTGCGCAGACAGATTCCAAAGACCACTTCCCTAGAAAATGGAAAAATTAGCGGAGCAGGCAAGGGAAGTTTCTCTTTTGCAACTAAAGAAAACACCTTTCAAGCCTCAATCAAAGAGATTCCCTTGGAGGATGAAAAAACGTTTTCCGCAGAAGTAAGGGGGAATTTTGAAACGGGCTCCTTCCAGTTTGAAAAAATTCTCTACGACCATATCCAGATCAACAAATTTGCCGGGATATGGGATGGAAAACATCTTGAGGCAAGCGGGTTTCTCTTTACAAGCCCCTTTACCTTAAACGCACAAATGCAAGCGAGCCTAGAAGGAATCAAAGTAAAAAAACCAATTGAAATAGAGGGAAGCCTCACTCCTCTTACCTTTCAAAAACTTACCAATTGGGATGCGATCACTCTTACAAAAACAGAAAATTTTACAGGAAAAATTCAGCCCTTTACCTACTCATTTACTAAAAAAATTAAAGTACCTGTAACCTTTTCGCTCTCACTGCCAGAATTTTCGTTGGACGGCTACCCTCTTGAAAACCTCAGCCTCACCGGAACAGCTTCAGAAAATGGTCTCGACGCCAAGCTAACAAGTTCAGATTTACAAGGAACTTATCAAACAAAACTTAAAAATGGCCGAGGTACACTTGACCTCCAACTACAATCAGAAGCGCTAACTCTTAATATCGCAGGAAGCCTCAATCAAAACATTCTAACTTTACGCAAGGATTTGCAAGCGCAACTGACTCCCTCAAAAAAGCTCGCCACACTTCTTTATAAAAATTTTGACGTACAACTCTTAGAGGCTTCCCAACCCATCACTCTTACCATCTCGAAAAAAGGTTTTTCTCTTCCCTTATACCCTCTTAATTTAAGAAAATTTGAAGTAAAAAGCGGCCAGCTACAAATCGGACAAATCATTGTTGAAAACATAGGCGTTACTTCCAATTTGGGAGGGCTCCTTAAAGCAGAATCCTCTGGGGGCATTCATCTCTGGTTTACTCCCGCAGACTTTTCGATTCATAAAGGAAAAATCACAATCGAGCGCACCGACTTCCTCTTTCAAAAAGCCTATCACTTTGCCACCTGGGGGACAATTGACCTCGCTAAGCGCAAAGTCAATATGATCTTTGGTATCCCTGCCAAAACCCTCGAAAAAACCCTCTCAATTCCAAACCTTCCAATAGGCTACGTACTACAAATTCCCTTTAAAGGACCATTTGGAAACGTAGAGCTCGATTCAGGTGCGGCAGCAAAAAAAATAGCCTGGCTGATCGCTCGCAAGCAAGCGATCCCAAGCTTAGGCGGTTGGGGCCAGCTTTTCAGCGGCATCACTGACGCAACTGCCCCAGCAAGTCCACCCTCAAAACACGCTTTTCCATGGAAAAACGTGCATAAATAACACGTTTTTCCAACGAATAAAGCGAAATTCAACCACGTTTTCCTGAGGAATAATTGCTTTTTAAGGGAAGAAAGGTTATTTTTAAGGTATGAAAAGAGATATTTATAAATCTTTAGAAGAGTGGAAAAAATCCCCTCGACGTAAGCCGCTGATTATCAATGGTGCTAGACAAGTTGGTAAAACTTATGCTCTTAAGCATTTTGGTCAAACAGCTTACAAAAAATTTGTCTATTTTAACTTTGAAAAAAGTGAAAAACTCCATTCCTACTTTAAAACAACTCTAGATCCCCATGAGCTTCTCAAAACTTTAGCAATTCATGCAGAGGTTGAAATAGAGCCTAAAAATACTCTGATTATCTTTGATGAAATCCAAGAGTGCCCTCGAGCGCTCAATTGCTTAAAATACTTTTGCGAAGAAGCAAAAGAGTACCATGTTGCGGCAGCTGGTTCGCTTCTTGGGGTTAAAACCACACAAGAAAAGGGCTTTCCCGTTGGAAAAGTTAATTTTTTACACCTCTATCCCCTCACCTTCTTTGAATTCCTCTCAGCAATGGGCGAATCAAAAAAGCGAACCTACTTAGAAAACATCCAATCTTTTGAATCAATCACCTTTCATGATGAGCTAACTAAACTTTTGAAGATTTACATGTTTGTCGGAGGAATGCCCGAAGCGGTTAGTGAATACCGAAAACATCAAAATTTATCTACTGCTCGCGAAGTGCATGAGGAAATTTTAGATGCATATGAAAAAGATTTTGCAAAACACGCTCCACCCAATCAAGTGATGAAAATCACAACGGTCTGGAAGCTCATTCACAAACAACTTGCCAAAGAAAACAAAAAATTCATCTTTTCTACCATTCGTAAAAGTGCACGAGCTCGAGACTACGAAGAAGCAATTCAGTGGCTCTTAGATGCAGGTCTTATTCATAAAAGCTCTCTTGTCCTAACACCAAAATTCCCCTTAAGTGCCTATTCTGAAGAGCATATTTTTAAAATCTTCTCACTTGATGTAGGCCTTCTTGCTGCACAAAGCAATCTCAATGCCAAAACAATTTTAGATGGCAATCGGATGTTCACAGAATTCAAGGGAGCATTAACAGAAAATTTCATTGCACAAGAGCTCATACCTAGCCGCAGGCACAATCTTTACTATTGGAAAAGTAGTGGCACAGCAGAAATTGATTTTCTTCTCGAGTGCGACCATGAGATTTATCCCCTTGAAGTCAAGTCCGGAACGAGCCCAAAGAAAAAGAGTCTGCTTGTGTATGCTGACAAGTACGCTCCAGAAAGGCTTTGCAGAGCGACGCTGATGAATCTCAAAATTGATGGCAAAATTGCCAATTTTCCTCTCTACCTTGTCTCGTGCCTTTTTTAATTTTTAGGGCTTTTAAGGTGTATTCAAGTTTGCTCTCGATCGTTACCTCAAATTGCTACCCTCTTCCCCCTTTGGAGAGACTGGGTAATGACTTGAGTTATATTAAACTTATTACTAGTATTAATATAGTTTTAACAGAATTCAATAGATTGTATGCAAGCAGTAGGGGTCAGAACATTTATTTCAACTCTTCATGAGTTACGCGAAAAAGAAGTGATTCAAGTTACCGCTGAAGCTTCAAATGCATATGTAGAGATATTCTGTAAACTAGCCAATCTAGAAAACAAGACAGATATGCTTCCAGCAGAAGTTCTCAATTCTCCCTATTTTCCATTTTTCCCCGATATCATGAGTAGAATAGTAGAATACATTCAAAAAAAACCTCTGACCTATGATGTCCCTGAATCTGCATCTCAAAATGTAAGGGCACTCTTTGAAGAGCTTGAAAAATCAAAAGCCTTATTTGTAAAAAGCGATGGCACTTTTGATAAAGAGGACTACTTGATTCACGCAGAAAATATTATTACACGAGGGATACCCACTTTAGAAGAGAATGAACAACATCTTGTTTTACAGATCAGTACTGATTTTTGCAGTAAGTTGAGTCGATCCTCTTCGTAAGATCTGCCCATCGAAAAGAGAGTAAACTGTTGAAGGTACTTTTAGAGAAGCACTCCCTTCTAAGTACCCTGCCAGTTTATTACCAAAGAGTTTTTCTGCTTCTATATGGGAAAAGAGGGGGTCGCCTCCAGAGTAGTTTGCTGAAGTGCCAATAAGAGGCTCTCCTAGCTTTTCAATTAAATCTTGAGTCTGCTGGCAATTCGGTATGCGAACACCGATCGTAGGCAAATTGGCCGTAATAAGATCAGAAACATGGGATGCTTTTTTATCTATAAGTGTAACAGGACCCGGCCAATGCTCTTTGGCGAGCTCATAAAAGCGTTTAGAGGGGCTTTCAAAAAGCGCTTCTGCCATTTCAAAAGAGCTTACGTGTGCAATTAATGGCTTTGTTTCTGGACGCCCTTTAATTGCATAAATTTTTTGAATTCCAGATATTTGGCTGAAGGCTGCTCCAATACCATAAACTGTATCCGTGGGAAAACCGATCACTTCCCCTTTTTGTAAAAGCTTAATGAAATCCATGTCGCTATTATTGCAGATTTTAAGAATTTGTTAAACTCAGGTTACTACCCGATTTTTCCTACAGAGAGACAAAACAGCTCCAGGTTTTCAAAAAAAACACCTATTTTACTCTCTGCTCAACCTCTTTCCAATTGATATTTTGAAAAAAAGTGTTGATGTAGCCGGCGCGATCTAACCCAAATTGGGTAATGTAGGCGTGCTCCCAAACATCCATAATAAGAATTGGAGTTCCACCTGCGATGTGGCCAAGATCATGCTCCTCAATCCAGATATTCTGTAAACGTCTGTTTTTAGGATCGCGATAGAGGATCACCCAGCCGATTCCCCGCATCATGCCGGTTGCAATATAGTCTTTTTTCCAACTTTCATAGCTGCCAAAATCGCTGACAATCGCTTTATAAAGTGGAGAATTTGAATCGAGGTTCCCTTTTCCGCCAAGATTTGAAAAGTAGAGTTCGTGGAGAAGCATCCCGTCCATCTCCCATCCAACACGACGTTTAAGAGCTCCATAGGCAGCTGTGCGATCTTTTCCCGACTTTGATAGCTCTTCAATAGTTGCAAGGAGACTGTTTGTATTTTTTACATAGCCTTGATAGAGAGTAAAATGCATCTTCAGAAGGGAGTCATCTAGCCCTTTTACGTGACCTAAAAGGTAAGAATAGTCTTTGGCCTTGTAATCAGCAAAAACACTAGATGATAGGGCCAAAATGACAAGGATAAGGAAAAATTTCTTCATAATTGCAGCATAACCTCTTAAGAAAAAAGATTCTATACATTTTAAGATGCTAATTGTTAACAACTTATGCGATTGTAAATAAATTGTTAATATTATATAATTAAGTAATGAATAACATCGAAGAAGGTTTTACAACTCCCGGCCTAGAGGATCTGGGACAACTCTCTCCCTCTACTCCTATCATCGATATGGGCACTTACGTACCCAGTGGGATACTCACTGCTACATCTTTAGAACAGAAAAGATTAGAGCATATTCAGAGTAAAAAGCTTGAGGTGCCTGAAAAAGAGCTTTATGACGGGACGGGAGCCAGTAACCTCCCCGGTACTTTTGGCGTTGCTGCAGTTCTTCCCTATCTTCTCGCTCTTAAAGAGTGGTTTAGCTTTACTAAGGATGAAGTAAAAAGAAAAGACTATCAAACTGTTTCTGAACTCGTCTTAACTCTTCCCCAACTTGTTGGGTATCTCTACTACGCCACAATCAACATTTGGAAATACGCTACTGAATTCATCACTTTCTTTTTCATTCCTATTTCGATTACAGCTTCTATGATTAACTCCCTTTCTCTTACAGGATCTCTTCTCTGTGCTCTTGAATTTTTGATTCAAGGAAGATGGATTTATAGAACAGTAAAATTTCATAAACAGTTTACGCATGACAAAGATTTTGTATTGCAGGATCTTAAGACAATTCGCGATAATTATCTCTCTCTTTCAGAAGATGAATTGGCCAAAATTGAGAAAAAAGGTTTAGGTTCTCCTGAAAGAATTAAAGAGCTAAAAGATGACCTTCTTACCGAAAAAGTCCGCCAACTCTCAAGAGTGGTTCGCCCTCGCCTTGCTAAACAAATTTGCGATGATCTTCCTATTCTAATTAACTATGCAAAGTCTGGTTCTAAAGCTGAAAAAGCTGAGGCACATGAGCTGATGTTAAAGGTGAAAAAGCAGTGCGAAAAACGGCTTTTAATTGGCGCAATTTCCCTCGTTGGTGTTCTCTTCTCCTTTACCTATATGGTTCTGCTCCCTTTTACATCTGTTTTGAGCATTTCCCTTGCTGCAACTGCAATCAGTTTAGTTGGAACTGCTTGCTGGGCAATTAAATATTTCTTATTTCAGACCACAATTAATGAAGATGGCTGGTCATGCAAGCCATCAAAAATCATCCCAGAAGTAGGATACAAAATTGGTCGAAAAGCGATTCAGTTTTTTGGCTCTCCTTACCTTAAGTACAAGGGCATCGACTCTTCTATCTTTTTTGAGTACAGCAAAGAGACTCTGAAAACCTCAGCATAACAGAGTATTAGATAGCGTCGTCAAAAGCATACAACCATCTTATTTTTCATGTTTGGGCTCCATTTTTGTGCTCAAATGAAGCGGAATTTACAAATTCAGCTTCAATTTCCGTACAAAAATAAGCTGCAAACATGAAAAATAATCTGATTATAGCCTTTTGACGACGCTATCTAGGCGCTTCTTGCTTTTGTTAAAATAATTCAAGTTGGTAGACTTGCTTCTTATATTGATCTACAGGAGCAGTTTATGGGCCGTAAAATTTCAACATTTTTTCTACTATTTTTTTCCGCAATTTTTTCATCTGAATTGTCTGCTTTTCATGACGAAATTGAAGAAGGGATCCCATTAATCAAAATTGTTGGAGCTGGGAGCTTTGAGAATGGAATTCTGAGTCTAATTATGCAAGCTCCAAACCATCTAACAATAAATCAAATGTACTCTTCCTCTCTTCAAGAAGATGGTCTAGAAGTTGAGGGAGACTTTATACTTGCAACATACCCTTCTAAAAACCCTCAAATGATCAACTTTGTTGTTTCAGCCCAAAATACAGATGAGGGAATTGACTTTTTAATAAACGAAACACAAATCTTCGAAGAAGGAAGCTGTTGTACTAATAGCTCTTTTCGCAAAAAAGCATCTCGCAGAATTCACGTGAAAAACCGTACCTTAGATACAAAAGTAAAAGCTGAAATGGTTCATACACAAGCATGCCAAAATTTAGGCTTCATCCACTATAATCTATTGGCAGAATAAAACGACTTTCCTCTCTTTCTAAATAACCACCAAGCAAGTTTAGAGACTGTCTTTTAGATCAGAAAAAATCTCTGTACTGGACAAAAATTTTGCCAAGAGGAGCAAAGCGAGCCAAAATCAAATCGAAGCAGCAGCGTTTCGAGCGACGAGTCCATAGCCCATAGTGCTATGGACGAGGAGGAGAATCGATTTGATAAAAGCGCAGCTCTCCCATTGGCAAAATTTTTGTCCAGTACAGAGAGAAAAAATACAAACTCAAAAATAATCTCTTTGCGTTATTTTAAAACTCCTTGGTAGGATGGGAGATTAAAGACAAAGGAGTAATCATGGCTCGTAAAATTTCAGCGTTTCTTTTAGTATTTTTTTTCACAATTTTTTCTACAGAGCTCTCCGCATTCTCTACAAAAGTTGAAGAGGGAACGCCTTCTCTGCACGTCAAGGGAATCTGCGCCAATCCAGTAGATGGAGTCATCTATCTGATCACAAGCGCCCCTGAACACCTAGCTTTTTGCAGTGAGTATGCACCCTCAAATGAAGAAGATCACACAGAGATAGAGGGCAATCTAATTCTAGCAACCCATCCTTCCCGAAATCCCCACACAGTCTCCTTCCACGTCTCTGCTCAAAATGTAGAGGGTGGCGGAATCAACTTTACTATCACAGAGACGCAAACAATTAAAAAAGAGGGGTGGTGCACAGACTCTTGGTCAAAAAAGAGAGCAAAACAAGTTGTCTATGAACCATTTCGATCTCTAGATGTTTCTGAACCAGCTGAACTATACATCAAAGAGGATCAACAAAATATGACCCTTGTAAAGTTCAAATTAGCAGATTCATAGTAGCTCTTTTAAATGAATTTGCGTAAATCACTTTTTCTCTTTTCCTTACTCTTTCTTGGTACTATTTTGATCGACCTCCCTCTCTCTGAGTGGATCGATCAAAATTCTACTAAGATACTTCGTAGTAGTTGTCGCTCCATCTCCTTTTTAATCTCTCCCCTCCTCCACCTTGTTCTTTGGCCTCTGCTTCTTTTCACCTTATGGAAGATAAAATCTGTTAGAAACTCACTGCTGCTAATTAACTTTAATATTCTCGCAACAAACACTTTAGTGACATTTTTAAAATACATTATAGGAAGACCGCGGCCAAAACTTTTTTGTTCTGAAGGGATTTACTTCCCCTCCTTTTTCTGCCTAGACTCAAACTTTCAATCTTTTCCTTCAAGACATGCTGCCACTATTGCGACTCTCTTTGGTTTTTTTGCAATGCGCTACCCAAAACAAGTGCCCTACTTGATTGGAACACTCTTTTTCACCACAATGGTCCGCGTAGGCCTGAATTCCCACTTTTTAAGCGATGTAGTTGCGGGAAATATTTTAGGATTTAGTGTTGCTGTTGTAGCACACTGGCTTTATACTCAATTCTTTTTAGAGAAAATACATGAAACGTAAACCCGAACATCTTATCTTGCCTGAAATACTAAACCGTTGGTATTCAAGAGCCATGAACGGAGAGAGCATTTCAGATGAAGAACTCATGACACTTTTTGATGCAGCTCGATGGGCTCCATCAAGTTATAACGGCCAACCTTGGCGATTTATCTATGTCAAACGTGAAGATCCTGAATGGGAGCAATTCCTTGACCTGCTCATTGACTTTAATAAAAATTGGGCAAAAAATGCAGGGGCTATCATCTGCACAATTTCACGTAAAACGTTTACTCACAACGACAAGCCTTGCAAAACGCACAGTTTTGACACGGGTGCTGCTTGGATGGGGCTTGCTATCCAAGGTGTGAGCATGAATCTTGTTGTTCATGGAATGGAGGGGTTTAGCTATAAAAGAGCCCGTGAAATTCTAGAAATTCCAGATGAGTATGAGGTCGAAATGATGATTGCTGTGGGCAGACCAGGGCTAAAAGAGTCTTTACCAGAAGATATGCAAAAAATGGAAAAAATGTCTGATCGGAATCCCATCAATTCTTTTGCTATGAAAGGCAAGTATAAAAAAAGCGGGACGTAAATCCCGCTTTTTAGAAAGATAAGGTAAGAAAGTTCTTACTTTTTAGCAGTTTTTCTGCGAGTCGTCTTTCTGCGAGTTGTTCTCTTCGCAGCTGGCTTTCTCTTTGCAGTAGTTTTTCTGCGAGTTGTTCTTTTCGCAGCTGGCTTTCTCTTAGCTGTAGTCTTTCTTTTTGCTGTAGTCTTCTTACGTACAGCAGTTTTCTTCTTAGCAGCTGGCTTTTTCTTAGCTGTAGTCTTTCTTTTTGCTGTAGTCTTCTTACGTGCAGCAGTTTTCTTCTTAGCAGCTGGCTTTCTTTTAGCTGTAGTTTTTCTCTTCGCTGTAGTCTTCTTACGTGCAGAAGTTTTCTTCTTAGCAGCTGGCTTTCTTTTAGCTGTAGTCTTTCTCTTCGCTGTAGTCTTCTTACGTGCAGAAGTTTTTTTCTTAGCTGCTGGCTTTCTTTTAGCAGCAGTTTTTCTCTTCGCAGCTGGCTTTTTCTTTGCCGCTGTTTTTCTTTTCGCAGCTGGCTTTTTCTTTGCCGCTGTTTTTCTTTTCGCAGCTGGCTTTTTCTTTGCCGCTGTTTTTCTTTTCACAGCTGGCTTTTTCTTTGCCACTGTCTTTCTGCGAGTCGTCTTACGCTTCGCAGTTGTTTTTTTAGCCGCAGGCTTTCTTTTAGCCGTTGACTTCTTTCGCTTTGTAGCCATAACTATCTTCTCCTTTTATAGCCGCAATTAATTAATATTCTCTCTATTTAATTTCAATATACTATATTTATAATAATTAATAAAAAATTTTTTTAGTTTTTTTATTATTTAAAATCAAAACAGTTAATCAATTAACGCAATTCCCCTAGTAAAACGGCATTTTTTTCATTTGAAATTTTTTTTTAAATATTTTTCTTTTTTAACGAAAAAAAAGAAAATTTCGAAATAATTGATGTTCAAAACACTGAATTTACATCAAAAAAAACAGCTTAAAAACAGTTGAATATTTAGCTAAAAATTTGTTACTTTTGTGAATATATAAACAACACTAATTATGAGTGATTTATGAGAAAACTCCTCTTTTTACTAGGCCCTTTATTCTTCCCGCCATCTCTACAAGCCGACTGCAACACCCCTGTAATTCAGGTGAAAAGCGAGCAGCTTGTCCTCTACTACATGCCAACCTGTCCCTATTGCAAGCCCGTACTAAATAAGATTCGAGAGAAGAACATACCTGTAACATTAAAAAATGTCTCTGCAGATCCGTCTGCTAAGCGCGAGCTCATCAGCAAAGGCGGAAAAGGGCAGGTCCCCTGCCTCTTCATTAATGGACGCCCTATGTATGAATCGTCCGCTATTCTTCAGTACTTGGATAACAACTACTAATGGCAGAATTCTCTTCTAGCAGAACCATCACTGTTCCCATGCTTGTCCTGCTCAATGTTTCAATCATGGCCAGTTTGCGCAATCTTCCTCTTGTAGCAGAATATGGCTACAGCGCGCTCTTTTTCTTTTTCGTTGTAGGGATTCTTTTTCTTGTGCCATCAGCCCTTGTATCAGCTGAGCTTGCAACAGGATGGCCTAAATCGGGGGGAATCTACATCTGGGTGCGTGAGGCTTTTGGAAACAAGTGGGGCTTTTTTGCTATCTGGATGCAATGGGCCCACAATTTAACCTGGTACCCCGCAATTCTCTCTTTTGTTGCTGCTACGCTCGCCTACATGATGAACCCCGCTCTGGCCGATAATCCTCTTTTCATTATTGCGATTGTGCTCACCTCCTACTGGGGAATGACCTATCTTAACTATAGGGGAATCAAGACTTCAGGCCTCTTTTCAAGCATTGGTGTAGTAGCGGGAACGATCCTCCCTGGGGTCTTTATTATTCTTCTTGCTATTTACTATGTAACAACGGGAAACCCAGTTCAGATCCAGTTTACTGCCAAAAGTTTAATTCCGGACATTACACGCATTCAAAACCTTGTTTTTCTTGGGGGATTTTTTCTCGCTTTTGCAGGTCTTGAGGTATCAGCCGGATATGCAGGTGAAGTCCACGAGCCACAAAAAAACTTTCCAAAGGCCATTATAATCGCTGCAATTATTGTTTTCTTCCTCTTCATGCTTGGATCTTTGTCTGTAGCTTATGTCATTCCAGGAAAAGAGATTCAGCTCGTTACAGGGCTTATGGAGGCATTTAAAACCTTTTTAGATTTCTATCACCTTGGCTTTCTTCTTCCTGTTATAGGGAGTTTGCTCATTTTAGGGGCCATCGCCGAAGTCAATGCCTGGATTATCGGGCCAATAAAAGCTCTCCATATGGCTTCACTTCATGGAAATTTACCTCCCTACTTTCAGAAATTGAACCCACACGGGGTGCCAACGAGACTGCTCTTTTATCAAGCAATTATTGTTTCCTTTGTCTCGCTTATCTTTCTTTTTCTACCTTCTGTAAGTACATCTTACTGGGCCTTAACAGCTATAGCAGCGCAGATGTATCTCATCATGTATGTGATGATGTTCATTGCCGCAATACGATTGCGCTATGCTCGTCCTGATGTTCCGCGCCCCTACAAAATTCCCCACCCACATAAGGGGATTTGGCTTGTTGCTTCTGTAGGTGTCTTGGGATCTATTCTAGGAATTACCCTGACTTGTATCCCTCCCTCGCAAATTCCAACAGGAAATATTTTACTCTACGAATCTTTTATTATTTTAGGAGTTTTGAGCATGGTTGCTCTTCCATTTATCTTCCATAGATTCAAAAAGCCAGAGTGGCTTAAACTGCCTGAATGAGTAATTCCCCATTAGCTGATCGCATGCGACCTAGCTCAATTGAAGATCTTGTTGGCCAGGAGCATCTTACGGGAGAAACAGGGCTCATTCATCGCATTTTTTCAACGAAAAAGCCCATTTCTCTGCTTCTTTGGGGACCGCCTGGGTGTGGCAAAACTACCTTAGCAAAACTCTACGCAAAAACGCTCGGTTGCGACCTTCACTCATTTACTCCCCTCTTTCATGGGGTTGCTGACCTCAAAAAACATATAGCAGAAAAAAAGAGCCAACCTCTACTCTCTAGCCAATCGATTCTTTTTGTGGATGAGATCCACCGTTTCAATAAAGCGCAGCAAGATCTCTTTTTACCCTATTTAGAAGATGGCACGATTACCCTTGTTGCGGCTACAACTGAAAACCCCTCTTTTGTTCTCAATAACGCGCTCCTCTCCCGATTACAAGTTGTCGAACTCAAGCCTCTTGCTGAAGACGCACTCTCCCAAATCTTATCAAAAATTCCCCTCTCTCTTACCCCGGAAGCGCAGAGTGCACTGCTCAGTTGTGCTGGAGGTGATGCGCGCCATTTACTCAATATGGTTGAAAATATTTTGACCTATGGAGGCAGCAAAGAGATCGATTTAACAGAACTTCAGCAGCTGATTCAAAAACGCGCTCCTCTTTACGATCGCAAAAGCGACGGACACTTCAATCTCATCTCCGCTCTTCACAAAAGCGTGAGAGGTTCAGATCCAGATGCCGCCCTCTACTACCTTTCGCGAATGTTGATTGCTGGTGAAGATCCTCGCTATATTTTGAGACGTCTTGCTCGAATGGCACTTGAAGATATTGGCTTAGCGGACCCGCAGGCTTCATCACTTGCCACATCCTGCTGGGATATTTATGAAAAACTAGGACCCAAAGAAGGGGAACTTGCCCTTGCAGAGCTTACCGTCTATCTCGCACTTGCTCCCAAAAGCAATAGACTCTACATTGCCTTAAACAAAGCAAAACAAGCTGCCCAAGAGACCTCTCATCTCAATCCCCCAAAACACATTTTGAACGCACCAACTAGAACCATGAAAGATCTTGGGTATGGAAAAGGATATGAGTATGATCACGATACCGCTTCCGGCTGCTCGGGGCAAAACTATTTTCCAGACGAAATAAAAGGCGAAAATTACTACGAACCTGTGGAACGCGGCTTTGAGCGAGAGATGAAAAAAAGAGTGGAATATTTTAGAAAAAAGCGTAGGGGAAGTTCTTAATTACTCTAGCAAAAATAGATAGGAAAGAAAATTCCAATCACGCTTCTAATTAGAAGACGGGTCAACCAGAGCGGAACTAAACAAGTAGTTCTTACAACCCCTACATAATTACAATAACATAAAACTTATTATAATTGTTCTTTTGCTTCCATCATTGGAGCAATAAAAGCATCAATTGCTGATCCAATAACTGTGGCAGCAGTTGCAGCCTCCTTAGTTCCAACAGGTTGGTTGTTGGACAGCTCTTCGTTTTGATTAATATTTTGTGGGCCTTGCGAGCCACCTGCACCTGAAACTTCACTACTCATGGGAACTCCTTTTTCCCAAAGTTGCGATTTTCAAGAATTTAATACAAGGGGTTCCACCCACATTCCATGCGATTGGATCAGAGCAATCAGTCTATCCACAGCCTCTCCTTCTGGAATCCCCTTCTCTACACGCTCTTTACCCACATAGAGATCAATTTTTCCTTTACCGGAGCCAACATAGCCAAAGTGCGCATCTGCCATCTCACCAGGACCGTTGACAATACAGCCCATAATTGCAATTTTTACACCTGGCAAGTGGTCTGTACGCTCGCGAATCTTCTGTGTCACTTCCTGCAAGTCAAAAAGTGTCCTTCCACAACTTGGGCAAGAGATAAATTCTGTCTTAGTGGCGCGCATCCGGCACGCTTGCAAGAGTTTAAAAGAAAAATCGATCTTTTTTTCGAGAGGATAAGAGCCTTCAATACAGACTCCATGTCCAATGCCATCAGCTAAAATAGCGCCCACTTTCGCGCTTGCTTGAATTAGCAAATCCTCATAAGAGACGTCAGAGGCGTAGTGCAAAATCGCAGGGTGAGGAGTCGTAAAAACGCCAATACCTGCTGTCTCAAGCAACGTCTTTTTCTCCTTATCAATCTTTTCAACATAGATCGCATCTGCACAAAACTCTCCTTTCTGCGGCCGCCCTAGATAGAGATCACACCCAATCGCTTCAAAAAAGTCGGGGCGTTCTAAATCTTCTTTTGAAACATGCGCAACCACGGAGCCATCAGGATGGAGGTAGGGATCCTCTAATTTTTGACGAACAGGAATCTCACCCCACTTTGCGCGTCTTTTTTCCGATTTTTCTGCAAAATCGCGAAGCCGTTTGCAGGAATCGATCTCTAACCAAGGATCTTCGGTAAGAGAAACACGAATTGTGTCACCTAGACCTTCTAAAAGCAGCGCGCCAATTCCAACAGCAGACTTGATACGTCCATTTTCACCATCACCAGCTTCAGTTACGCCCAGATGGAGAGGATAATCCCAACTTAGCTCATCCATTCTCTGTACCAACAGACGATACGCCTGAATCATTATCAGAGGATTTGAGGATTTCATTGAAAAAAGAAAATTATGATAGTCATGCGTGCGGCAGACCTTTGCATATTCGATAGCTGACTCCACCATTCCTTGAGGAGTATCGCCATATTTACACATAATGCGATCAGATAAAGAGCCGTGATTTGTGCCAATTCGCATTGCACGCCCCAAACTCTTGCACTTTAAAACCAGCGGAGAAAACCCCTCTTCGATATATGCTTGATCATCAAATGCCGCGTCGTTTCTAAATGTAGCACGCCGATCGAGATAGTTACCCGGATTGACACGCACCTTATCAACAAAGTCCGCAACTAGCATCGCAGCTGGAGGATAGAAATGGATGTCTGCAACAAGAGGGATACGAGACCCCTTTTGAATTAAAGAATTTTTAATATTCTCGCAAGCTCGCGCCTCCTTCTTCCCTTGGACAGTGACCCGCGCAATCTCACAGCCTACCTCCTCAAGACGCAAAATTTGATCAACAGTCGCCTTAACATCATCTGTTGGGGAGGTTGTCATCGACTGAATGCGGACAGGATTCCCCCCTCCAACACCCACATTGCCTACTAAAATTTCTCTTGTTTTCCTACGCATAGCAACCATTGTAACGATTTCTTCAACCGCAATCAACCGACAAATCTTTAATTAAATCCAAATAAAAGCTATGTAGAAGACATGAAGCGATTAGCCCTATTTTTTCTATTATTTCTTGGTTGTACACCTTGCAAAATGGTCGGTGAAGACGACCCTGTCGAAGAGTTTGGTGGTTGCAAAAATTGCTTTTCTATTGATCTTTCTGATATTTAACCACTTGCAAAATTCAACTCCCAATTTTTGCGAAAAAATTGAGATTAGAAAACAAACTATTTAGAGTTTGTCTACGATTAAGCAAATACCCTTGTACAAGCCGGTTAGATCATCTGGCTCCATGTAGCAAGGAGTTGTGTAGATACGGTTGGCCTCATCAAAGCATGCCTCATCTATCTTTTTTCTCTCTGCCTTCATCCCCATCCTCTTAAGAAGCTCACAACTGCTCGGATCGCTACCCAAAGTCATTTTTAGTTCTTGTTTTCCTGAAAATGCACGCGCAAGCAGAGCTGGACTAATGCATGTAGCTAAAATAGGCTTTTTCTCTTCGTGAAACTGATGCAATAAAACTTTTACATCTGGATGCAGCGAGCAACTCTCTTGCAATTCAGCAAAGTCGCTTAAGTTCAGCGCTGCACCAAATCCACCAGGAAACATCACCGCATCAAAACTGTCCGCCTTTAAATCGGCAAGAGGCAGAACTCTGCCCCGTGCAATGCGCGCCGACTCTTCTAAGACATTGCGCTTTTGCCCCAGCACCTCCTCTTGAGTAAGGTGATTGATTACTTTTTTTTGCACAATATCAGGTGCAAAACATTGGTAGGTATGCCCTTTCTGTTCCAAAACAAGAAGGGAGAGAACAGACTCATGGATCTCCGCTCCATCAAGATACCCACAACCTGAGAGAATTACTGCTACTTTCGCCATAATTAAAAAGTATCAAGTAGAGGATTTTTGAAGATAGAGTTTTGTTTTACCCCAAGGAAATTTTTCTTCCCAACTGCTCAAGGTTGTAAAGCGAGAGTCGTAAGCTTTTAACGGATAACTCACAGAGATAATTTTTGCTTTGCTATTTTGTAGTTTTTTGCAAAGTCTACGGATAGTATCTCGCGTAAGCATAGTCCCTGACAGATAGATACAGGTCGCTTCCGAAAAGTCGCAGTCAAGAAAGTCTTCTTGGATAAAGTTAACAGATGAGGGGGCAAGCTCTTTCCCAATCTCTACAAACGTGGGAACAATTTCCACTGCCGTGACCTGACAGCCAGTCAGGGAGTTTATGAAAAAAGCGCCGCGTCCCCTCCCCGCTCCTAATTCAAAAAGATGATCCTCTTTTTTCAAGCCACACCTCTTTGCAATATTTTTTAGGATGGGCAATGGGGTTTCGCCATAGCAGGGGGTGCCGTGGAATTTGCGCGCAATTGCAAAGGAGTTGCGATAGCGGTAGGCGCGTTTGAGTTTGCGATCAAGTGCTGCAAATGCAGGTAGCTCCGGATAGAGCTTGCGAATTTGTCTTTCGCGCACAAGCTCTCCTAAGCGGTATCGTAAGAAAGTCAACATTTTATTCGATAATGTGGGGCGGCAAAAGGGTCTCATCACCGCTATACTGTGTCGGCCCAGGAAAAAGATACGCGTCGTTCATCGCCCACTCAGAGCGTTTTTCTGCAAAGCGGCGGAAGGCTTTTCCTGAAAGATCAACCAATGCTTTTGAGATTACAGGTTTTCTTTTGCCTTTTCGCATTTCAAAGTGCATTAAGCTTGTGATAGGGACTCCAAGAGGTTCCCACTCCTCTGGAGGTTTGGTCAACCCGCCAAGTGCCGCCATAAAACCAGAGTGACCCTCCTCGATTAAAAGAGCGGCTGTCTGCCCCAATGCATAGCAATAAGTTGCATCAAAGTTCGTGGGATAGCCTGCGCGGCCCTCGTAGCCAAAAAAATGACTTACAGGGTTAAATTTTCCTTTAAAATCGCGATGTTTTTTTATTTCATTAGTAACGGTTTCAATTAAAAGTTCTTGTGTGTCGATCTTAGAGACTTGCACATTACCATGAGGATCACGCTCTAACAGAAGCTGTTTCTGGATGCGCTCCGGAAGGTAGGAAAAAGTAGCTTGGCACTTTTCAGAAAGTTTGGTTTCCGGATTTTGCTCCCCTGAGGCGATCAATTTATTGATCTCTGCAATAAGAGCCTTAACTTCTGGGATAAACTCAATGAGACCTTCTGGGATAAGGATGACGCCATAGTCTTTGCCTTTGGCTGAGCGCTTTTCAATGAGGGAGGCGATTTCGTAGGTGATTTGCGAAAGTGTCTTTTCATCTCGTGCTACCTCTTCTCCAATAATGGTTTTATTAGGTTGTGTAGCAAGCGCACATTCCAAAGCGATATGAGAAGCGGAGCGTCCCATCAATTTTACAAAGTGCGTATACTTTTTTGCAGAGAGGCAATCGCGCTCAATATTGCCAATCATCTCACTGTAGACGCGGCAGGCACTATCAAATCCAAAAGAGATCTGGACCCACTCATTTTGCAGATCGCCATCGATGGTTTTGGGCACACCCACAACCTTGCAATCGATTTCATGTTTGCGAAGATACTCATCAAGTAGGGCTGCATTCGTATTGGAGTCATCACCGCCAATAATCACAAGGCCATTGAGTTCTAGCTTTTTAACTGTTTCAAGGGAGCTGGCAAACTGCTCATCTGTTTCAATTTTTGTGCGCCCCGATCCAATGAGGTCAAATCCGCCCATATTGCGAAATTCTTGAAGCAACTCCTCATCTAACTTTTTTGTGCGATTTTCTATGATACCGCTGGGACCACCTAAAAATCCGATGAGTTCAGAGTTCTCATTCAATTTCTTAAGACCATCAAAGAGACCCGTGATCACATTGTGTCCTCCTGATGCTTGACCACCTGAAAAGACTACTCCAACTTTTAAACTTTTTGTTTTGGTCTCATCACCCACCTCTGCCCTTAAAAGGGCATCATGGCTACTGAGTGGGAAACGCTCTTTAATCTCTTCGTCGTGGTCGACATTCATGACCTCTTTGAAGTGAAGCTCTTTTAAATTTTTTAATACTGCAGGAAGAGTAGGTTTATACTCTTTTCTTTGATTCTCAAATGTACCCATATTGCGAATTGTAGCAAAAAATTGATAAGTGTGTTAGACTTTTTGCCATGAGATACATTGGCATTGACTACGGCAGAGCGCGAATTGGGATTGCCAAATCCGATCCAATGGGGATTCTTGCGTCCCCTCTTCCTACAATCAAAGCAGAAAAGGAGCATAAGGATTCGATTCAAAAAATTCTTTCTTCTCTTGAAGATCCTTTTGAAGCTTTTGTTGTTGGTCTACCTCTCCATCTCTCAGGAAATGAGAGCGAGATGTCCAAAGAGGTGCGCCTGTTTGCAAAACTTTTAGAGGAAGTTTCAGGAAAGAGAGTTCATCTTATTGATGAGCGCTTAACCTCAACTCTTGTAGAAAAAGAGATGGGGCGTGCCGGAATCAATCGCAAAAAGCGCGCGCAAAACGTAGACGCGCTTAGTGCTGTTGTCATCCTTCAATCTTGGCTTGAAGCCAACTTTTCAGCTCCTCATAGTTTCGACCCAATAGATCAGTAGGCCTCTTCCTACGAGAGTTTTTTACAAAAGCAGAATCTCTATTAGCTCGAAGAACCACTTCGATTGTTGCTTTGTCACGAGTACGCACTGCTGTATGTAGAAGGGTATCTCCCCACTCATTTCGAATTGAAAACGGATTTACAAGATTAAATGCGTTTTTTTCTCCTAATTCTCGCCTTGCCAGGTAATTTAAGAGCGGTTTTGACTTTTTGCTCTCCATAGAGAAGAGCTCCAAAACTTTGGTAAATCGCCTTTTAACAATTTGATGCAAATAGGTTGTCTCCTCTTCATCATTCCAACTCACAGGCATTTTTTTTGTTAAGTCAAACTTGCCATCCCAAAGATGAAAAAATGACTCTTCTGAAAAATAATCGCTTATCAGAAGTTGATAAAGAGGGTCGCATCCACTTTGGCAAGAAGAGAGATCAACCAGACCATAATCATTTAGAAAAACAAGCGCAGGAAGAGATCTAACTAAGACCGCATATTGAGTAGGAGTCATCAGATCATCAGAGCGGCTTACTAAAATTCTTTCGTCACCGCTGTGAAAAAGCGCCTCCATTAGTTGTCTATCTTGGTTTTTTATCGCCAGAAAAAGTGGAGATTCTCCCTTTTTATTGAAACGTGATGGATCTGCACCGTGGCGAAGTAGATCTTTAATAGTTTGAAAATCTCTTCCAAAAACAGCCATATGAAGAGCAGTATTTCCGTCAATATCAGCTGCGTTGATGTCGAGTTCCGGTAGAGAGCTGATCAAGACTTGTATTGTGTTTAATTGGCATGATTTTACTGCATAGTGAAGAACTGTTTCTCCCCGTTCGTCTTTCGCGTTGATATCAAAACCTTGTTCAAGAAGTTTTTTTACTCCTTCTGTTTCATCACATGTAGCTGCAGAGTGGAGTAAAGTGATTCTAGAATTAACCGAATCAATCGGAAAAAACTTCATTTTTATAAATAAATCCAACAATTCCTGATTTCCTTTTGAAATCTCTGAGCTAATCGCAGTTTGTATAGTGTTGCTGCTGTTCACCATAAACAACGCAACTTCTCGATTTTGATCGATAAGAACCTCTTCAAAGAGCTCCCATAGATTTGTCGCATTTGTATTCATCCATGCTAGTTCAGGGCCAAATTTATCAACGCAGGGCCTGCTTAAAATTTGAAAAATGGTTTTTTGGTTAAGAGGCATTCTCTCTCCCCTAAGTTCTTCGATCCGTGTAATTCCCGTTGCTACAAGAGCAGATATTCGCTTCAAAAAATCGTTTTTTTCTTTTTTAGGAGCAGGAGAAATATCTGCTATTGCTGGTCGTTTTGTTCCACAAAGACTTAATTCTAAACTCATAATTAATATAAAATAAAATATAATTAATAATATTATACCACAATATTAATTAAATGTTAATTGTAATTTTCGCTTATTTAAAAGGTTCCTATATCACTTGAAACTAATCCCTTACAGAAGGTAAAAAGGGGCTATGATAGACCACCCTTTAGAGGAGGAGGGCCAGCAAAGCAAAAGCTTGGACCCTTGTATCCTTGTAATCTTCGGAGCAACGGGCGATTTAACTGCTCGCAAGCTCATGCCAGCTATTTATAATTTGAAACGTGAGAGCCAACTACCCGCTCAATTTGCTTGTGTAGGATTTGCGCGCCGTGAAAAAACGCATGAAGTTTTTCGCGATGAGATGAAAGAGGGCATTGCCAAACACTCACGGGTTAAGCCGATTGATGAGGATCTTTGGGGAAACTTTCAGAAACAGATTTTTTATCACAAGTCAGAATTTGATGATGATGAAGGATACAAAGCGTTTGGGGAGTTTTTACAGCAACTTGATGCGCAGTATGGGACAAAGGGAAATCGCGTTTTTTACCTCTCCACCCAACCCAACTTTTTTCCAAAGATCATTGCTAAATTAAAACAGCACAATCTTCTCTACGATGAGAAAAAAGAGAAGAGTAAATGGTCACGCGTGATTATTGAAAAACCGTTTGGACACGATCTAGATTCAGCATTAGCTCTGCAAGATGAATTGATGAAAAATTTATCTGAAAAACAGCTCTACCGCATTGATCACTACCTTGGAAAAGAGACAGCGCAGAATTTGCTTGTCTTTCGTTTTGCTAACTCTATTTTTGAGAATCTTTGGAACAATCGCTACATCGACCATGTTCAATTCACTGTGAGTGAAGATATAGGCATTGGTACACGTGGGAAATTCTATGAA
Organism: Candidatus Algichlamydia australiensis; assembly: GCA_033977065.1. GTDB lineage: Bacteria > Chlamydiota > Chlamydiia > Chlamydiales > JAJFMI01 > Algichlamydia > Algichlamydia australiensis. Next base: position 394,223 of record JAXCHI010000004.1, on the reverse strand, counting down.
GAAGAGGGTTTAGTGCGCGATATCATGCAAAATCACATGATGCAGCTGCTCTCTCTTGTTGCAATGGAACCTCCTGCTAACTTAGAGCCCGCCTCAATTCATGATGAGAAGGTAAAAGTTTTGGAATCAATCCGTCCGTTTACCCAAGAGGATATGGAGAAATATGCTGTGCGTGGGCAGTATGGGAGAGGTTTTGTTGGTGGCGAAGAGGTCAAAGGCTATCGTGAAGAGGATAATGTCAACTCTAATTCGCAGGTAGAGACATTTGCTGCCATTCGCTTTCAAATTGAAAATTGGCGCTGGTCCGGAGTTCCTTTCTACCTGCGCGGGGCCAAGCGTCTTCCAAAGCGCTGCACGGAAATTGCTGTAACTTTTAAAGATCCGCCTGGTGCATTATTTAAGATGACAGGCTCTAATGTCCTTGCTATTCGTATTCAACCAAATGAGGGCATTGCGCTAAAAATTAATACGAAAGTTCCCGGACCAGCAAGTCCTGTACAACCGGTTACGATGGACTTTCGTTACGGCTCATTTTTTGGCTTGGCTCCACCGGAAGCGTATGAGAGATTGATTTGTGACTGTATGTTAGGAGATAATACGCTTTTTGCAAGACAGGATGAAGTGATTGAGTCGTGGAAACTCTTCACTCCCCTGCTCAATTACTGGGCAGAGACAACTCCTAAAGAATTTCCTAACTACGAAGCGGGCAGCTGGGGACCAAAAGCAGCTGATCAAATGCTAGAACAAGATGGAAGAAAGTGGCGGATGATATGAGTACAGAACAAGTAGTAGCGCCAAGCGAAATTGAGAACGAGCTCACCAGAATCTGGGACTCTCTTCAGGGCACAAATAAGATGCGCGCTTGCCTTTTCAATCTCATCATTGTCAGCGAGAAAAATCGGCGCGAAGAGTATATCAAAGATGTTGCCAAAAAAGTTATTGAGAAGTTCCCCTCACGCATCATCTTTGTAGAATTTGACCCTGAAGATCAAACTGAAAAACTCCAAACTTCCGTCTCCGTTTTAACAGCCAATGAAGGAGAGTGCTCAATTGTTTGTGATTTGATTCGTATTGAAGTCTCACGCAGCCGAAAAGAGCGCATTCCCTTTTTAATTCTCCCACACATCTTGCCCGATCTCCCCGTCTACCTTGTACGCGGTGATGACCCCACTAAAGAAGATCCCATCTGCCTAGAATTGGAGCACATCTCGAGCCGCATCATCTTTGATTCTGAAACCTCAGAGAATCTTCCTTTTTTTGCTAAAACTCTTCTCTCTCACCATGAAGAATTTGATGCAGATGTTGCAGATCTCAACTGGGCAAGGCTAGAAGGGTGGCGCAACCTTCTTGCCGCTACCTTCCACACACAAGAAAAGCTTGAGATGCTCAAGCGCTCTAATAGCATCCATATCCACTACAACTGCTATGAAACAGACTGCTTTTCTCACAATAAGACACAAGGAGTCTATCTTCAAGCATGGCTTGCACACCAATTAGAGTGGAAATTTGTCAAAGTAGCAAAAGAGGATAAGAAAGCTGCTTTCACATACGAGAATGGTCAAGGGCCGATCCAAATCTATCTCCACCCCACAACCATTAAAGAGCTTCCGCCTGGAAGAATTATCAATATAGAGGTCACCACTGCCAATAAAGAGCAGTGTACCCTTGTTCGTAACCCCCTCAAACCTCACGAAGTCCAGTCCGAATGTTCAACAGAAACTCTCTGCGAAATGCCCACACACACACTGATGGAGCGTGAAGCCTCTGGTCTCTCACTCGTTCGCGAAATCTGCCACAATGGCACATCGGAACATTTTCTCCGCACGCTAAAAGCAATTCAGCATCTCAACCCCCAAGATCTTTTATGAATGCAACCACTACCCTCCCAGGAAATAAAGAAGAGACTCTAGCTTTTGCTGTAGAGCATTGGGTGAAAACTGCAACTGAAGCGATTCAAAATAGGGGCAGCTTTCGCGTAGCCCTTTCAGGTGGTTCCACACCGAAGGCGATCTATCAAAAACTCTCTACAGAATTTGCAGATAAAATTGATTGGTCTGAAGTTCACCTTTTTTGGGGGGATGAACGCACCGTCTCTCCCGATCATCCTGACAGCAATTACAAAATGGCCATGGACGCAGGATTTAGCAAACTCCCAATCCCAGAAAATCAAATCCACCGTATGGTCGCAGAAAAAGAGATTGAAGCAAACGCGCGTGCCTATGAAAAACTTATGCAAGCAGCTCCACTTGACCTCGTAATGCTTGGAATGGGGGAAGATGGTCACACCGCCTCCCTTTTTCCAAATACTGCTGCACTAAATGAAAAAGAGCGCTTAGTTCTTCCCAATCACGTGCCGCAAAAAGAGACCATGCGCATGACTCTCACCTTTCCCTGCATTAACAGAGCTCGCAACATCGTCTTCTATGTACTCGGAGACTCAAAAAAAGAGATGATAAAAAAAGTCTTTACAGAACCTGAGCACAACTTTCCTTCTCAGCTCATCGGTACTCCTGAGAGCAGAGCTCTTTGGATCCTCGACCTTGCCGCTGCAGGTTTATTGGAAAAATAGCTCTTGTTTTTTTTGTATTTTTCTACTAAAATTAAGATCCAAATTTAAGCGAGTTATAACATGATTGAAAAAATCAATATAAAAAGCGGCCCACTTCCCTCTATTCCGCTCCCTTCCTGCAAAAAAAAATTTACAGAGGTCTTTTTTTCTCCAATTCGACAATTTAATAATCTCTCACTAAGGGGTAAAGTAGTTTTAATTGCTGCTCTTTGCGGAACAGCTTTTCTTGTCAAAAAAATTGGATCCACACTCCACAAGCGTAAAATCGATTCAGCATTACAGAAAATGAACAGCACAATATCTAGCTCTGACAATAAGCGTGTAAGAGAGTGGCTCGAGATTCCGAAAAATCTTAGTGAGGCTCAACGACTTGCGAGAGCCCTAAAAAATACAAAAAGAGATAACCGTTTAAGGATTAAAAATTTAAAAATCCAGACCTTCCCCCCCCTTTCTGCCTACAATCTTAGAGAAATAGAAGGCTTCGCTTACTCTGAAAATTCCTTACCTGAAGAGCTTCCACCTATTGATTTAAAAGAAGTTTTAGATGCAATGCCTAATTTAGAAATTATTGCTTTTAACCTAAAAAAATATATAGAACCTACTCTAAATGATTTTAAAAAACTAAAAAGAGTAACCTTAGTTGATACACTCCATATAGAAGGCACTTCCACAAATCAGTTCCCAAACATTTCAACACTCATCATACATCGCTATACACAAAAAACTTTCGATTATGTCTGCCGAGCATTCCCCAATCTAGAATACCTCCGTATAGAACCTCATAACAAGCATGAAGAAACTCGCTTCAAACAAGCTAGTCTAGACGCGTTACCTAAGGGTATAGAAACACTTTATCTTGGTGAGTACAATTATATCGATAATACTACCCCAACGAAATTACCAAAAAGACTTAAAAACCTTATACTGACATCTAGACCTAATGGGATAGATTGCACTTTTCCGAATTGGGTTTTCAATATAGAAAGTTTAGAGTGCCTTGATCTTATTTGTTGGTCCTTTAGTCTTAAATCGACCCTCATACCAAACCTAGAAGGACTTAAAAAACTACCGAATCTTACTCGTTTTAATGTTGCAAAAAGTTTTTTTGCTTATTGCGGCATTCAAAAAGAGGAGTTTATCAAAAAGTATTTACCGGACGGGTGCAAGATTACCCACGAATTTGACTTTGCCGCCCCTCCTTTAAAATAATCCTCAACCTAGTACTCTGTAACAGAAAATTTTGCTATTCTTTTTAACGTGAAAGCTCTCGCGATTGGGCTATCGCAAGTCACCTAGTATTAATCAAATACGAGGTGATTTTCGATAGTTCAATCCCGAGGCTTTGACGTAAAAATAATACTAAAATTTTCTGTTACGAAGTACTAGTACTCTGTAACAGAAATTTTTAGCATTATTTTTACGTCAAAGCCTTCGCATAAAAATGGATCCCAAACGTGAAAAGTAAAGCGATTGTATGTGATTGAAAAAGCTGTCTAGACCTTGCAAAGTTTTCTGCAAAACAAAAAAAACAGCCGCGCAAGCGACGTGAAAGGGGCCCCTCCCGAAACAAAGTGGAGGGTGGGGAATGAACGCGCGATGCGCTCGATGGCTTCAGATTGGCTTTGAAAAATTGCGGTGCAGGAGGAAGAAGTAGTGCTTTGCACGGTTTTCCGACGAAACGCAATTTGGCATGCCAAGGTGAAGCTCAAAGGGCAGCGGGGATTTGCCCGACTGTCTCTATTGGCTGTTTTTTTTTAAATTAAACACTAAGATTTTCTGTTACGGAGTACTAGTACTCTGTAACAAAAATTTTTGCTATTCTTTTTAACGTGAAAGCTCTCGCGATTGGGCTATCGCAAGTCACCTAGTATTAATCAAATACGAGGTGATTTTCGATAGTTCAATCCCGAGGCTTTGACGTAAAAATAATGCTAAAAATTTCTGTTACAGAGTACTAGTTCCTAGCTCTCCGTAACAGATTCTAATGCTGCGAAATTTCTGTAAATCTGCTAAAATCAATTGCATGTTAATCCTTGGCATTGAATCTACCTGTGATGAAACGGCCGCAAGTGTCGTCAAAGATGGTAAAGAAATTTTTTCCCATGTTGTGCGCTCGCAGATTGAAACGCACCGGCCCTATCAAGGAGTTTTTCCGGAACTCGCTTGTCGCCAACATTTTGACGTAATGCTTCCGATTATTGAAGAGGCGATGAATCAAGCTCAAGTAAAACCCAAAGATCTCGATCGCATTGCTGTCGCTTCAAATCCTGGCTTGATGGGGGCGATCCTCACTGGAGTTACCTGCGCAAAAAGTTTGAGTTTTGCCTGGAATATACCTCTTGTTGGCGTCAACCACGTCGAAGCGCATCTTTACGCTGCTATGATGGACGCACCTCAGCTCTTTCCTTCACTTGGTGTTGTGATTTCTGGTGGTCACACTCATATGCTCAAAATGGATGCAATTGGCAAATATGAGCTGCTCGGAAAAACCGTTGATGATGCTGTTGGCGAAGCTTTTGATAAAGTTGCTGCGCTCCTGGATCTTTCTTATCCGGGAGGCCCAGAAATTGAAAAGCTTGCTAAAAGAGGCGATCGCACAAAATATCCCTTTAAACGCGGTGTTGTGAAGAAAAATCCCTTGAACTTTTCGTTTAGCGGCTTGAAAACAAATGTACTCTACACAATTAAAGGAAAGGATTGTCAAAAATCAGCCCCCACGCTTCTTGCAAATGGAGAAAAGCCACATGTGGCAGCCAGTTTCCAGCATACAGCGCTCTCAGATATAGTTGAGAAATCTCTTCTCGCAGCAGAGAAATTCGACTGCCAGGCCATCTACTTTGGCGGAGGAGTTAGCAACAACCAGTACCTTCGCTCCCTAATTCCAGAAAACGTAAAGGCTTTTTTTCCTCCAAAAGGACTCTCCCTTGACAATGCAGCAATGATCGCCGGCCTTGCTTATCATCTTAATCCTGAAATTAATCCTTTACATCTTGCAGCTTCTCCTCGTGTAAAAGATCTTTTTACTTGTTAGAGAAGAGTCTTTTTCGGTATAATCTCGTCAAAATAGAGGTATTTGCAATGGCCAAGAAAAAAGGCGCGCGCGAGATCATTAAATTAAAAAGTACTGAGAGTAAAGAGGTCTACTGGACCCGTAAAAATAAGCGCAATACACCAGACAGACTTGAACTCTCTAAGTATGACAAAAAGCCTAAAACGTCACGTCGTATTTAAAGAAGCAAAGTAACTTGTTTGCGTTTTCATTTATAAGAAAATATTTAGTTCCTAGCCGCAAGCAGCTCTCGGTATCCCTTATTGCAATGATGTCGATCTGCGTCATCTCTCTTGTTGTTTGGCTAACTCTTGTTTTCCTATCAGTGACGGAAGGAATGGAGCGCGGCTGGCTCAAAAAGCTTACCTCGCTTAACGCGCCGGTTCGCCTTACTCCTACTCCCAAATACTATCACAGCTACTATCACCTAATTGATCAGCTCTCTTACGCCTCTGGGTATCAAACAAAATCTTTGCGCGAAAAGTGCTTGGCAGCTAACGCTGACCCCTACGATCCCGATGTCGACTCACAACTCCCCGCTTTCATGCCTGAACCTTTGAAAAATGCAGATGGGAGTGTTGTCGATCTTGTTCAAGAGACTTTTACTGCGATTGGAGATTGTTCAAGTGAAGTGGCAGCTTCCGCTTTTGAGATGACAGGCGGCCTTTTGAAACTGCGCATGATTCATCCTGAGTTTGATCTGCCAGGCGAGGAGCAGCAAAACTATTTAACACAGGTGACCTACATCAGCTCGTTTCCTGAAAAAAATCCCAGTTTGCCCGAACTGCTACTTTCACCAAAAGCCTCCGAAGTAGATCACCTTATTCACATGGCGGCAATCTCAGGTGAAGGAATCGTTAAAGATGAGGCGGGTCTTGCTAAGAAAAGCTCTCGCGACTCTTTTCAAGATCAGCTTGAGCGAATTTTAGACAACCTCTCTATTGATGAAGTGGTAACTCATGATGATTGGGAATTTCCGATCACTCTCCTACCTGAAGGGGTGCCTTTCCATGCAAGTTATTCCTCACATGGTGGCAGAGTTAAACGAATCACTCTAGCAAAAGAGGGAACATTTCTTGTTCATCGCAGAGGGAAATCCCTCTTTTTAGATGGAAAAAAATTGCACCAAAAAGTTGTTTTATATCCTGAACACCCCCTCCATTTCTCCGTTAAAGAGATCTCTTACGAGAATGCCAAGCACATTGTCGATCTGAAACTTCGGGTCAAAACAGTTCTGCAGGGGAAAGATCTTAGCGGCTCCATTCCCTACAAAAACCTCTCATTAGAAAAAGTGCAGGCTAAACAGAAGTTTGACGCAGAGCCAAAAGTAGCCCCACCTTGGACCTACCAGGTAGAAGGAAAAAGTTTTTTACCTGAGTTTACCGAGGCAACTGCTGTTGTCATTGCAAAGAGCTATCAAGAGAGCGGTGTGCAGGTGGGCGACCTCGGCTACCTCTCTTATGGCGCACAGACAACAAGCGGTGTACAAGAGCAGCGCATTCCTATCTCTGTTGCAGGATTTTACGATCCCGGCATTATGTCGATCGGCAATAAGTGCATTTTCACAGACAGCGATCTTGTAACAGCAATGCGCAGCGCCAACCACTCCTACACTCTTGACCGATCGCTTTCAACAGGGATTCAAGTCTGGACACAGGACTTAAGCCAAGCAGAAGAACTTGCAGAAAACATTCGCACACGTCTTGATGAAAAGGGGCTTAGCGCCTTCTGGCAAGTACAGAGTTTTCGCCAGTACGACTTTGCAAAAGATCTCTTGCAGCAATTTGAGAGTGATAAATACCTCTTTACTCTCATTGGAATTATTATTTTGGTTGTCGCCTGCACCAATATCATCTCTCTGCTCTCTCTTCTTGTGAATGACAAACGCGAAGAGATTGCCATACTCCAAGCGATGGGCGCGACAAAAGGGCATATTGCCACCATCTTCGCAGGTTCTGGAGTGATCCTTGGTTTGATCGGCAGCGTTGCAGGAACAGCCCTTGCTCTTTTGACTCTTCACAATATCGATCACGTGGCCCAAATACTGAGCTTCTTTCAAGGACATGATGCCTTTAATAGCGCCTTTTACGGAACCTCACTCCCAAATGAGCTCTCAAAAAGTGCTCTGCTCTTTATGCTCATCTCTACTCCAATTATCTCTTTAGTTGCAGGACTTGTCCCCGCACTCAAAGCGTGCCGATTGCAACCAGCTGAGGTACTCAAATGAGCCTACTTCAAGCTAGAGATCTAAAAAAGATCTATAAAGGCCCTTCAGGAAAACTCGAGGTTCTCTCACGCCTCTCTCTCTCTCTTGAGCGTGGAGAAACTATTGCAATCATGGGACCTTCAGGGGTAGGAAAGAGCACACTTCTCTCTATATTGGGAACTTTAGAAAAACCGACATCAGGTTACTTGGAAATTTTAGGAAAAAACGCTCTCAAAGGTGACCTCTCAAAAAAGCGCAACCACCTCATCGGCTTTATCTTCCAACGTTTTCATCTGCTTGAAGAATTTACTGCGCTGCAAAATGTGCTCCTACCTGGCCGAATTGCTGGTGAACCTGATGAGAAACGCGCCCTCATGCTTTTAGAAAAAGTGGGTTTAGAAGAGCGTGCAAACTTCCTTGCAAAAGTCCTCTCTGGCGGAGAAAAACAGCGCGTTGCCATTGCCCGCGCTCTTATGAATGATCCTCAAATTATTCTTGCCGATGAACCCACTGGAAATCTCGATTCACACACCTCATCTCAAGTGCAAGATCTCCTTTTAACTCTCTGTCGTGAGATGCAAAAATCTTTAATTGTCGCGACTCATGACGAGCAGCTTGCCCTCAAGTGCGACCGCACCATACGACTCGCACCTAAGAGTCCTTCTCTAAACTTCTGAATTTCTTCTAAAAAGAAATCAGCTCCTCAAATCCAGAAATTCAGAGAATGACTCTAATTCATAAATTCATTATACTTTTTATCTTATGAGCAGCAGTAAAATCACAGTGATTGGAACGGGCTACGTTGGCCTTGTAACAGGAACCTGCTTTGCAGAGATGGGACATGAGGTGACTTGTCTTGATATCGATCAAGAAAAGATTTCTTTGCTGAAGCAGGGAGAGATTCCCATTTATGAGCCAGGACTTGAAGAGATGGTTGCGCGAAATAGTGCAGCAAATCGACTGAGTTTTACTACAGACTATCAAGAAGCCGTTGCTGGCGCTGAGGCAATTTTTCTCTCTCTTCCTACTCCATCTGATGAAATGGGTGGTGCAAACGTGGCGTTTGTGCTTCGGGCTGCCAAACAGCTAGCCAAATTTTTAGGTGGTTATGTCGTCATTGTCAATAAGTCGACGGTACCAGTAGGTACGGCTCAGGCCGTGCGTGAGGCAATTTTAGAAGAAAATCCTGAGGCGCAAATTGACGTTGTTTCCAATCCTGAATTTTTAAAGGAGGGAAGCGCAGTTGCAGACTGCATGAAGCCTGATCGCGTGATTATTGGCTCAGAAAGCGCGCGCGCAATTGCACTTATGCGCAAGCTCTACTCCCCTTTTATGATGAATCATGAGCGCTTGCAGGTAATGGATGTTGCCTCTGCCGAGCTCACAAAGTATGCGGCTAATGCAATGCTAGCGACAAGAATTTCCTTTATGAATGAGATGGCGCGGCTTTGTGAAAAAGTTGGCGCTGATATTAGTGCTGTGCGCAAAGGCATTGGCTCAGATAAGCGCATTGGCAATAGTTTTCTTTACGCAGGTGCGGGCTATGGCGGCTCCTGTTTTCCTAAAGACATTCGCGCACTGCAGGCGACTGCTAGAATGAAAGGAGTAGAGACTCCCCTGCTTGCGGCTGTTGAAGAGGTCAATTGTGAGCAGAAAAAACTTCTTTTCACTCGATTGCAGGCCCACTTTGGCGCTTTAAAGGGAAAGGTCATTGGCGTTTGGGGCTTAGCATTTAAACCCGATACAGATGATCTGCGCGAGGCGCCATCTCTTGTATTAATTGAGGCGCTGCAAAAAGCTGGGGCTGTTGTGCAAGTTTTTGACCCTGTAGCAATGGAGGGGGCAAAAAAGCTGCTATCCGGTGTCACCTTTTGCGAAGATGAGTATGCAGCAGCACAAAATGCTGAGGCAGTTGTGCTCATTACAGAGTGGCGCCAGTTTCGTTTTGTCGACTTAAAAAGAGTGAAGAAAAACATGAAGGGTAAGGCGTTTTTTGACGGTCGCAACCAGTACGATCCCAAAGCAATGCAAGAGAGCGGTTTTACCTATTATTCGGTAGGAAGATGGAAAGATCCGAAAGAGTTGATCAGCGCCTTAAAAGCTGGATCGAAAAGTCCGGTGCCAGTGGTGAATTAAAGAGAGCGGCAGAGTATGCGCTCTTTTCAGGCGGTAAGCGCATTCGCCCTCTATGCACACTTGCGCTTTTAGAAGATTTTGGTCTGAATTTAGAGACGGGACTAGATCCAGGTTGCAGCTTAGAACTTGTCCACACTTACTCTCTTATTCACGACGATTTGCCCTGTATGGATGATGACGACTTTCGCCGCGGCATGCCCTCACTACATAGAGCGTTTCCAGAAGCAACAGCTGTTTTAACTGGCGATTTTTTTCTTACACTCGCCTTTGAAATTCTTGCAAAGTGCAAACTGCCAGCTGAAAAAAAGATTTTGCTCATACAGATTTTAAGCGAAGCCTCTGGAGCAAGGGGGCTTGTTGAGGGCCAGATGATCGATTTGCAGGGCGGAACCGACTGGCTTAACTGCAATCGCTTAAAAACTGGCGCTCTTTTTGCTTGTGCCTTTTCGTTTGCAGCTGTTTTAGCAGGAGAGCCGCAGAAAAAATTTCATCTCTTGGGAGAGCAGTATGGGCTACTCTACCAGTGGTTTGATGATTTAGAAGATGGTGACGCTACCTCTTACCAAATGCATGAGGAGTTAAAGGATTTTATTACAAAAATCTCCCCACTCAAAAATATTCAACAAGTTCTTAAAATTCCTCAATATGTACAGAGTAAATAAACGGATTTTTGACTCTCTTTTTAGCTTAGCCGTTCTCCTTTTCGGAGCGCCTCTTTTTCTCTTTATAGGTTTAGCAATTAAGGTTTCATCAAATGGCCCTGTTTTTTTTAAAAGCTCTCGATTAGGGCGCAACTACAAGCCCTTTTTATGCTTTAAATTTCGTACAATGTATGTCGATGCTGAAGAGCGCCTTGAGGAGCTTTTGCAAGATCCGCAAAAAAAGAGAGAGTGGGAGCGCTATCGCAAATTTAAGATCGACCCTCGTGTAACTCCCCTCGGACGTTTTTTGCGCAAAACTTCACTTGATGAGCTGCCCCAATTTATCAATAGCCTCCGAGGTGAAATTAGTGTCGTTGGACCTCGACCTCTTTCTGTTAGAAAATCAAACGAGGAAGTAAAAGAGGTTTTAGGCGATTCAAGCGATGAGATCCTCTCAGTAAAGCCGGGAATTACAGGGCTCTGGCAGACTTCTGGAAGAAGTTGCGTAACCATAAAAAGGCGGCGCTCTTTAGAGCTCTGCTACGTTCGTAGACGCTCCTTTCTATTCGATCTTGCTCTTGTTGCAAAAACAATTCCTGTTATGCTCTCAGCTAGAGGTGCCTATTGATGCTAAGGAAATATTTGCCGCTCGGAATGACTCTACTAGTTCTTCTTTTCCTGCCGCACCTTTTTCCTAAACTAAAAATTACTTATATCGCTCCCCTGCTTGCGCTAACAGCTCTTTCAGCCCCCGTTCCAAAAGTTTACCGGAGTTCCCTTTTAGCAGGAGCGCTCCTTGATCTCTTGAGTAGTGATACACATTTTGGCTTTTACTCTCTTTCCTCTCTTTTTGCTACGTGGGTTGTGCACTCACAACGTCACAGTTTTTTTGCAGATAAACTTTGGGGTCTCGCTCTTTATACAGCACTTTTTTCAATTGCAAAAACAGTTTTTGAAATTATCAGCCTCGCAATCTTTGCATCCCTCCCTCCATTCGATTGGAAAGGAATCTGTTCAGAGTGTATGATCATGTCTATAGTAGATGGGTTCTATGCGCTGATCTTTTTCACGGGGCCTCTATACCTTGCACAGAATTTTGATAAATACTTTTTAAGATGGAAACACCGTTAAATATTCCTGGATCCTTAGTTTCACGCCTCTCTAATGTTGCTACTTTGGCGGCCTTGCGTGCAGGAGAAATTTTAAAAAAGGGTTTTGGCTCTAGCTTTGAGATCTCTTCCAAGTCGGGAAAGCACAATCTTGTCACTGAATACGATATGCTAGCAGAAGAGCTCATCGTTGCGTTCATTCGCAAGACTTTTCCTGAGCACAACTTCCTTGCAGAAGAGGGCGGCTTAAGTGGAAGTCGCAAAGATGTGATTACTTGGGTAATCGATCCACTCGATGGTACAGTCAATTTTGCCCATAACATTCCTATATTTGCAGTGAGCATTGCTGCAGTCTTTGAGGGCAGTGTGTTAAGCGCTGCGATTTATAACCCTATGGTTGGAGAGCTATTTACAGCTGAAAAGGGTAATGGCGCCTATCTCAATGGATCGAAGTTAAAAGTGACAGAGACAGAGACTCTGTCTGACTGCATTGCAGCAACAGGGTTCCCCTACAATACGTATGAAAACCCTCTTCACTGTATTGACCATTTTACTTACATGGCAAAGCTCGGAATTCCTCTGCGCAGAATTGGTTCTGCTGCTATTGACTTAGCCTATATGGCAGCTGGACGTGTTGATTGCTTTTGGGAGGTCTCACTAAGGCCTTGGGACTATGCTGCCGGTATGCTTCTCATTGAAGAAGCGGGCGGGGTCGTAACAGACTTTTTGGGAAAGCGCTACGAAGAAATTATAGAGGGCCCTATTTTAGCGAGTAATGGTAGAGTTCACAACCAACTAATTGAACACTTTAAAACAACCTATGAAGACTCTTAGCGGCAAGATCGTTGCAGATCAAATATTAGATGAGATTAAGAGAGAAATTGCCTCTCACAATGTGAGGCCAGGTCTCGCTTTTGTTCTTGTCGGGAAAAATCCGGCGTCTGAGGCTTATATAAAAAGAAAAATTCTTGCTTGTGAAAAAGTAGGAATCGCCTCTTTTGATTGCCGTTTAGGTGAGAAAATCTCCGAAGGAGAGCTGCTCGCAAAAGTCGAGGAGCTAAATGGAGAAGCTGAAATAGATGGGATTATTGTGCAACAGCCTCTACCTGCCCACATCTGCTCCACACGAGTTATTCGAGCTGTTGATATTTACAAAGATGTTGATGGCTTTCACCCCCAAAACATAGGAAAACTTTTATTGGGTGATGAGAGCGGTTTGATCTCTTGCACCCCCCTCGGAATTGTGACACTACTTGAGCGCAACAAGATCTCTACGAGTGGAAAAGAGGTCGTTATCGTGGGACGGAGCAACATTGTAGGAAAGCCCTTGGCAGCCCTTTTAATGCAAAAGGGGCGCGATGCAACGGTCACTGTTGCTCACAGCCGCACAAAAAACCTCGCTGAGGTTTGCAAGCGAGCAGACATCCTTGTCGCAGCGCTGGGAAAACCTAAGGCAATTTCCGCTAACATGGTAAAGCCGGGAGCTGTCGTGGTTGACGTAGGTATCAACCGCACAAAAGATCAAAAACTGATTGGTGATGTGGACTATGATCAGGTAGCAAAAGTCGCTTCTGCGATCTCACCTGTTCCTGGTGGTGTTGGTCCCATGACGATCGCAATGTTACTAAAAAACACATGGCTAAGTTTCAAAAGACGGCACTCGCTCTAATTTTTCTTTTTACGGCGTGTGAAAAGGGAGAGAAGATCTCTACATTCACAGGGATGGCAATGACGATTCCCTACCAAGTGAAGGTTGGAGAGCCCTTGAATACGTGGAAAAAAAAGCGCGTAGAGCAGATCATTGCTAGGGAATTTTCCAAAATTGATAGCACATGTAATCACTGGAACCCAAAATCTTCTCTCTCACAGTACAACAAAGGAACTCTCAAAACTCTCCCCAAAGAAGTAGAAAAGCTCCTTGCGATCTCAAACAGGATCCAAAAGCTCTCTGGCGGAAGATTTGATCCCTCAAAAGGAGCCCTTATTCAGCTTTGGAAGAATCATCTTAATGTAGAAACAACTCCAAGCGAAAGTGAGCTGACCGCTGCACACACGGCAAACTACTTTGATTTTGATGGGATACTTAAAGGTTTTGCCGTCGACCGCATAGCAAAAAAATTAAAAAAGCTTGGGTATACCTCTCTTTATGTTGAGTGGGGCGGAGAAATTCGCTGTGTGGGACAACACCCTACTAACCGCCCTTGGAAAATTGCTTCAGGATCACAACTTATTGAAATTACAGATTCTTCTCTTGCAACAAGTGGGGATAGCGTTCAGCGCTGGGGGAATCAAACACATATTTACAACCCCAAAACAGAGGCAATGTTGCGGTGCAAAAAGACAATCCGCAGCGTCACAGTACAGGCAAAGAGTTGCGCTCTTGCTGACGCAATTGCTACAGCTGCTATGCTCTACGACAATCCAAAGGAATTAAAAGAATTTATAAAAAATGTTCAAAACCAATATGAGGAAACTTATGTATACGACAATCTTCTTTGATCTCGGTAATGTAGTTCTTGAAATTTTCCCTGAAAAAATGTGCGCAAACTTAGGAACTCTTACAGGGCTTGGTCAGGAGCGAATCCAACAACTTTTTTTCAAAGAAAAACTTTTAGATCTCTATGAATCTGGTAAAGTAACGACTAATGAACTCTGCCAACACCTAAGCCACTTATCAAATCGCAATCTTGAGATTGCTGAACTTAAACACCATATGAGTCACGAAAATTCTTATCCAAGAGAGGAGCTTGTCTCCCTATTAGTCGAACTTAAAAAGAAAGATATTGAACTTATTGCCCTTTCTAATACAAACGAGATTCATTTTCACTTTAATCGCGACTATTTTAATTTTATTCACCACTTTGATGAACTTGTACTATCCTACGAAGTCGGTGTCTTAAAACCAGATCCTAAAATATATGCGCACGCGCTTAAGAGAGCCTCGTCAAGCCCTGAAAAATGTCTTTTTATTGATGATTTAAAAGAGAATATTGAAGGGGCTCAAAGAGCCGGTATAAATGGTCACCATTTTACCGGGTTTCAGCCCCTCTACGATGTTCTTAAGGTACATCGTTGCTTGTAATCGAAACGGTTCCATTTGCAGAGTTTATGGTTCCCCCCTGCTCTGAAACACCTTCTGTAGGTCCTCCTCCTTGAGCCGTCCCTGTTACACCAATATCACCATCAACTGCGTCAATCATGGAACCTACTCCAATAAGAAGTACTCCATTATTCATACTAGTGCCATTTGCACCCGTGCCTATGCAATTAATATTTGAGGCGTTTACACCAGTACCAGTAGAAAGAATACTTCCCTTGCTTTCGCAACGAATTCCTTGGTTTTGACTGCCGGTACCAGCTCCTATTCCTGTAACACTAATATCTCCATCAACAGATGTAATTACTGAACCACCACCAGAAAGAATCACTCCATCGTTATGGTCCGTTCCAGCACCACCATTCCCTATAACCGTTATTGTTGCCGCATCTGTTCCTAAACCTGTAGAAACAATTTTTCCGCGCGCTTCTAAACGAACACCCTGATCGCAAATATTTGTACCATCACTATCACCAACCCCCGTTACAGAAATGTTACCTTTTACAGAACTAATAAGAGACCCATCTCCAGAAACGCAGACTCCTGTACAGTTAGCAAGACCTGGTGCAGCTGTTCCATCAATGTTAATTATCCCTGCATTTGATCCGGTTCCTGTTGACGTTACAAATGAACCAATTTCAAGACGAACCCCTTGATTCATCTGCCCTGTACCTGAAGCAACCCCCGTCAAATCGATATCCCCATCTGTAGATGTTACTTTTGAGCCCGTCCCAGAAAGAATAACACCCATATTCCAGTCTGTACCCCCACCTGCATTCCCATTTATATTGATACTACCGCTTGTCGTTCGAACTGAGGCTCCACTTTCTAAACGAACTCCTTGGTTACTGCTTCCCGTTGAGTTGCCCCCTGTTCCATTCATCGTAATTAAACCGGCCCCCCCCAAAATATGAGCCTCTCTTCCAGTAGCATAGATACCAATGTTATTGTCTACACCTGCACCGCCTGTTCCTAATAGGTTAATATCGCCTACTGTAGAAACTATAGTATTAGATAAACGGATACCGCTTTGGTTTGAAAGACCAGGAAATCCTGTACCCGTCATTGTAATCGTACCCCCAACGGCCTCTACAATTGCCTGCCCAAGAATAACTCTTCCTTCAAAGTTTCCCGTAAAATTACTTAGGCTGACAGTAATATCTCCACCTTGAGTAAAAATCCTTGTACCATCATACATTTGGAAAACAGCGTCTCCCGGTTCACGATCCGCTGCAACTGCCGCTGCATCGTTAATTGTCGCTAAAAAAGGCGCATTATTTAGAGTTAAGTCTCCCCCACTAGTGAAATAGATCGAACGACCAGCTTGTAAGGTAAGTCCGTTTCCGCTTGTAGTCGCAACAACCGTGTCTCCAAAAGTGATATCTGTATTTGCCTGGATTGTTACAGAAGCCGAGTTGAGAGCCGCTTCAAGATCTGCTCCTGAAATTGTGACTGTTCCTGAAGCATCCGAAGCGAAAGAGTTTCCTGTTGCGGGATCATTACCCAGTACTCCAATTGTTACATACTTAGGATCGAGAAGAAGATGACCCGACCTCCCTTCTGGTGCCATCATGTCCACCGAACCAGTATAACTTAGAGAACCCTTAGAGCAAATTTCTGCAATCCCCCCATTTCCTCTACTACCGGCTCCTCTTGCAAGAATTTGTGCCCCAAACATTTGCTCATGATTGGAATGAATAGAAATAGATCCCCCATCTCCTTCAATAAGAGCATCTGCATTAAAAAGTGGCTGTAAAACACCTACATTGCTTCTTCTTCTTTCAAGCATTTCGCGCATCTCTTCTTCAGACGTTGGGGCTGGCCCCCGATAGACCACCTCGCCACCTTCAACTAAAGTAAATCCTGTAGCGTCTGAAGCAAGAAAGCATTTATCTCCCTGAACAGAAACGTGACCACCTCCTAGATCTCCGCTCACATCGACCATTGAGTCCGCTGTAAAAGTCACTTCATGTCCACAGATGACAACATTTCCTCCATGATCACCGCAGCGAGCTTTAACTACACCCTCTTGAATGAGCTCACCGTTTTTAGCAAACATCTCAACACTTCCTTCAAGTCCGAGCGCAGCAACAACCCCTGTGTTGACAACCTCTTTAGAATCTATCTTGATTGAGTTTGCTCTTATTTGACCATTGTTATGGACAGAGCCCAAAGCCTCTCCAACCCCTTGATTAGGGAAGAGGGTGATTTTTTTATGCGTTGCTGCCCACATTTTATCAGGACCTGCCCAGTCACCAATGTTTGTGATTTTATCAGCAAATAGATAGAGATCACTATCTGTTACCTCAATTGTTCCGCTGACATAAATGTCTCCACCTGATTCAGCAAATTGCCATGCATCATCAGAAAGAAAACTCCTATCTGTGATCTCCTTTGCTGTAAGAATCATACCCGCGCTCTTCATTGTTCCATCAATCACAAAACCTGCAGGGCAGCAGAGAAGCAGATTTCCATTTGCTACAACCTTCCCAGAAATCTTTACAGGCTCCTTCGACGTAAAACGCACAAGCCCCCAGGAATCTTGGCTCTTCTGCTTAAACGAGAGAGTTTCTCCCTTAGCAAGAGCAAAAATATCATACTCGATGATCGCATCATCTTCGAGAAGGAAGAAGTGCTCGTTTTGCTCTTCGACCTCCACTCTCTCAGTGTCACCACGCAACCCGCGTAGATCCTCTCTGTTTTCTCCTTGGATATTTCCTATCGCAAAGAGAGAAAACAGCCCAATAATTGCCATTTTTTTCATGCGTTCCTCCTGGGTTCACAATTCTAATTTTACTTTACAATATCGATGAAAACACATTAACAAATCTTATTTTTCCTTTGCAATACCCTTGATGAAGTTTTTTCTTTTTCCAATTCGTTTGTCGAAGGAGCTCGCCTGTGGTACAATGAGAGGATGAAAAAAAGCAATGAAATCATCAGTACAATACGTGTTCACCCCCGTGGATTTGGATTCGTTCTTGTAGAAGGCGGAGATGACATTTTTATACCCAAGCCTCACATCGCCTCTGCAGCTGATGGAGACACCGTCCTAGCTAAAATTTCACCAAAATTGAGCAGTAAAGGTCCAGAAGGGCGCGTTCTCAAAATCATTAAACGCAATCGCAAAGACCTGATCGGGATCGTTCGCGATGTCGACCGCGACGAGGCCGAAGTTTTCGTGCCTGTTCTTGGCCCTGAGAAATATGTTTGCATTCCAAAGCCAAAAAACCTCTCGGAAGGGGATCGAGTTCTCATCACCGTCACAGATTGGAATGAAGATCTTATTACTTGCAGTCTTAAAAAAAATCTAGGATCGATTAAAAACGCTGCCATCGATGTAGATGTTGCCCTGCTCGAATTCGAACTGAGCGCCTCTTTCCCCAAAAGCGTTGTCAGCAACGCAAAAAAGTATGGCAAAGAGGTAAGCTCCTCTGACAAAAAAAACCGTCGCGACCTCACTGATCAACCTTGCGTGACCATCGACCCCACAACTGCCAAAGATTTCGATGACGCCCTTTTTGTCGAAACCACCCCACAAGGCTACCGTCTCTTTGTCCATATAGCGGATGTTTCTGCTTATGTCCTCCCCGATTCTCCTCTCGATGTTGAAGCTAAAAAACGCGCTAACTCCACCTACTTTCCAAAACGCTGTATCCCCATGCTGCCAGAAGAGCTCTCCAACAACCTCTGCAGCCTCAAAGAAAAAGTAGATCGTCTTGCAGCTACCGTTGAGATGGAATTTGATGAAAACGGCAACCTACAAAACCATGAAATTTACCGCTCAGTTATTCAGAGTAAAAAACGCTTTACCTACTCACAAGCGCGTGAGGTTTTAGAAAATAAAAAAAAGAGCCCACACAAAAAAACACTACAGCTAATGACCAAGCTCTGTAGCCTGCTCAAAAACTTACGTCGTAAGCGCGGCAGCGTCGATCTTGCCATGCCGGAACTTATCCTTGAAATCAACGACAAAGGCGTCCCCACAGGCTACCGCTTGGAAGAGTATGACATCACCCACCAGATGGTGGAAGAATTTATGCTTAAAGCGAATGAAATCGTCGCTGGTACACTTCTCAAGCGTGGTGTTAAAGGAATTTTTCGGATCCATGATACACCGGCAGAAGAAAATTTGGAAGATTTCTACGCTGTTGCTCGCCTCCTCGGCTTTCCTCTCACAGCGAACCCTACTCCCGCTGAAATCCAAAAACTTTTCGATAGCGCGCGCGGCACACCACACGAAAAGCAGATTTCAGTCGCCTTTATCCGCAGTATGAAATTGGCGACCTACTCACCCGAAAACGTTGGCCATTACGGCCTCTCCCTTGAGCATTATACCCATTTTACAAGTCCCATTCGCCGCTACAGCGATCTCATCGTCCACCGTCTTCTTTTCGACAAAATCCCTTCAGAAAACATCGAACAAATCGCCTCTCACCTCTCTGAGCAAGAGCGTCTCTCTTTCCGCGCCGAATCCAGCGTCCTCAACCTCAAAAAGCTTCGTCTCCTTAACTACCTACAAAAAAAGAAAAAGCGTGTGCATTTTGAAGCCCTCGTCTCTAAAATTAAACCTTTTGGCTTAATACTCAACATCGAACCTCTCATGATCGAATCCTTCGTCCACATCTCAGAAATAGGCTCTGACTACTATATTTTTGACCCTAAACAGGGCGATCTTTTAGGCGAGCGCACTGGCCGCCACTTTACGCCAGGCACCCGCCTCAAAGTAGAACTCGAACACGTCGACCTTATCGAGCAAACTACCGACTGGAAAATCCTTTCATAGCTCACAGAGTTAAAGGTTTAAGAATTGGCAGCGGTTCCCAAAGAACAAAGGGTTTGATCCTCTGCTTAAATCTTCCTAAATCATCAAAGTAGAGAACATCATAGACATCTTCATGCTCATGAAAATGCTGATTTGCTCGATGCAGCGAGTGATGACAGGGGATAATACCAATATTGTCTTGAGCAAGAAGCCTCTTTCGAATTCCTTCTGGATCATGAATCGTAATGGGTAGACCTGCTTTTTGAATAGCCAAAAACATACAAACTGTTTCCTTTAGTCGGCCAGCAGAAGCCCCACACAGAGAGACTGTAAAACCCTCATCTCGATAATATAAAGGGCGTGAGACGGAAAGATCAATGTGGGTAGTATTGCCACCTCGTTTAATTTCCCAAGGATGTCCACCGCTCGATTTTTTCGGATGTTTACCATCAATCCAATCGGCAAATTCAATTTTCGAATCGGGGGAAATCTCTAAAAGACCCTCATCACGCCCATCAGCGTAGCGCTCATACATTTCGCGCCCTGTCAAATTTTCATCAACATAGTCCTCTTTTCGCTTGCCTGCTATGTAGGCAATTTTACAGTACTCAAAAAAATCATTGGCTGTCATTGTTTCTCGAGTTGTATTTTCGCTTTTATGAAAATATCCTTGCTCAACTAAACGAATAAATTTTTTCGTTTTTGTTTTTCCTAGCTCTTTGTCAATATGATAGAGATTTTGTAGCGAAGCTTTTACAAAAGAGTTGGAAACGACTCCATAGCGGCGGTTAAGAGGATAAGACGCATATACCTCTTTGGCAGCTTTAATCCAATTTTTCTTTGCAAAGCGAAGCCACTTTAGAGCAGAAGTAATTAAAGGATTCCAAACCTTGGCAAAAAACTCACTCCCATCATCACACGAGCGAGAACCAAATGATGATCCAGCCCGCACACACTTGTTTTTTTCAACCTCTAAATTGCAAAGATTGCCATCCATATGGAATAGGTAAAAGAGATCATACGAGTGGGAAATTCTGATATGATGATACTTGTTTTTGTTATCTGGAAATAAGATATCCCAAATACGATCTACAGATTCGATATAATATTGGAAATGTGCCAACTCCTCTATCAAATCGTAGATATTTTCTTCAAAGTTTGTTTCCATGGTAGCAATTGTAGCAAAATTAAGAGTTCGTGTATGCCCCTTTTGAAAAAACCATCCTTAAAGCATAGAGCGGACTGCAATACAAGAGTTAACAATTTCTACTGTACTGCTTTTGGGTACAGTTAAACAGAACCTTGATTTTAAGATTCAAGCTTTCGGTAAGGAAGCACTGAACAACTGCTGTACCGATAGGTCGAGCCGAAAATTCTAAAAAAGGTTATTTGGAGACCGTAAATAACTGTATACAGTTATTGGAGATTGAAAATAATCTTTTCTAGAATTTCTCGGCCGAGATATCGGTGGATGAGTTGTTCAGAGTTTCCGTAAGAAAGTCCCACCACTTGACTACCTTCTTATTCTTGCATAAACTATTTAGAGATGGAGAATCTTCTAACTCTCGACTACTTTCGACAAGAAGACACAACAGCTCTTGCAAAGTCTCTCCTTGGAAAAACACTCTTCACCAATTTTAACAACCAACTAACAGGTGGTATTATTATAGAAACAGAGGCATATCTTGGTGCCACTGATCGCGCCTGCCACGCATTTGGCAATCGTCGCACCAACCGAACCGAACCTATGTTCGCAGCCGGTGGCATCGCTTACGTCTACCTCTGCTACGGCATGCATCACCTTTTCAATATTGTTACGCACAAAAAAGATACACCCCACGCCATTCTCATCCGAGCAATTCATCCTACGCACGGAATACCCATCATGAGAGAGCGTCGCAAAAATCGCAGCCCCCTCTCTTCTGGTCCTGGCACCCTTACCCAAGCACTTGGGATCACCACCTCTCATACAGGACTTTCTCTCACCCGCAACCAGATCTTTCTACAAGAGAATCCGAATCTAGTTGGAGAAATTCAAACCACGCCCCGTATTGGTGTGGATTATGCAGGGGAAGATGCCAAACTCCCCTACCGATTTCTTCTAAAATTTTAATATTAACACCCATTTGACGTTATTGGGTGTTAATATTAAAATACAGACATGGAACTTATTGAAAAACTTCAAGCTCTGCGAGCTACTCCAGTATTTTTTACAAAGGATGCCCATGCTCATGGAATCAGTTCAGCACAACTTAGCTACTATGCAAAGCTGAAACTTATCCAACGCATTCGGCATGGGGTATATAAATTTTCAGATTATGAAGAGCCCTTTTTTCAGTGGGAAGATCTTATTGAAACAGCCCTCTCCATTAAAAGCGGGGTTATTTGCCTAACATCAGCTCTTGCAGTTTATGAAATTACTGACCAGCTTCCTCGTCAACACTGGATTGCGATCGACCATAATACTTCGATAAAAGTTAAGCCTGAAGTGCGCCTTACGCGCACTCGAAACATTGAGCTTGGAAAAACTGAAATTGACCTCATGGGAACAAAAATTCCTATCTTTGATCGTGAACGTACAATTATCGATACGTTTCGTTTTCTTGGACCTGAAATCGCTATTTCTTCGCTGAAGAGTGCACTAGAAAACAAAAAAGATCCCATTAGTATTCCAAAAATACAAGCATATGCTAAAAAGTTTAGGGTAAGAATCGAACCCTATCTCATGGCATTGGTAATTGAATGAACAAACACTAAAAGATCGCATTAGGATCATTGCAGCAAGAAACAACGTCTCTTTCAACTATTGTTGGAAGAGACTATTGCTTGAACGATTTTTAGCAAGAATTTCGCTTTCTCCCTATCGTGAAAAGCTTGTTTTTAAAGGTGGTTTTCTTCTTTCCTACCTGCTGAGAATTGGTCGAGAAACTGTCGATTTAGACTTTTTAACTCAAGTTGCTACCCAGTTTCGCCTATGGAGAGAGGGATTTTTGATGAGATGTTTCGTTTCAAATTGAAGGAATGTTTGTTAAACATTTCTGAAATTTTAAACTAAACAGATCGCAAAAAGGGTCTCTCCAGAGGAGGAAGGGGGTAGCAACTTGAGTTTTTTACTTAGACAAATTGATGCAGAAGAATCAAGGCTATACTATGTTTTCGAAGAAATTGCTTCAATGCGACTTGAAGATGGATTTGCATTTCATTTAGTTAAAATTAAATCGTTAATGCAAAGGCACATGCTATACCCTGGATTTCGTATATTTTTATCTGCGAATTTTGGAGCCATGCGAGACCAAATTCGATTAGATATAGGCATTGGAGATCTTGTCGAACCGACAGAAAGAGAAATCCCACAAGTGAAATTTCGAAACAATCCTTTATTTCTAGGAGATATTGTTTTAAAAACTTACCCAATCGGGGCTATTTTTTCAGAAAAAGTTGAAACAGTGATTTCAAAAGGTTCATTAAACAGCAGGATGAAAGATTATCACGATTTATTTATAATTCTGAAAAACAAAGAGAGGCTGAATACGGAAAAATTACGAAAGCAGGTGCATAAAACTTTTTCTAAAAGAAAAACAGCTGCTGGTCTTGTAAATTTCTCGGATGGTGCACTTAAGAGCTTACAAAGATTATGGAGCGCGCATTATTTGTCAGTTGCAAATCAAGCTTATGATCTAGATCTACCAAAAATCATCGAAGAAATAATTAATGAAATCAATGCCTACCTTGCAAGTAATGTTTTGTAAGCTATACTCGTAAGAATGAAGAAGTACTTTATTACGGGGATGGTCATTCTTCTCCCACTTGCTGTTACGATTGCGATTATCTTTTTTATCGTAAACTTTTTGACACAACCCTTTATTGGGGCAATGACAGACTTTTTACGAAATACAGGAATTGCTAACCGAGGTTTTCTCTTTCTTTCTCCTGAACAGCTAATTCGCTACGGCTCTCAACTGCTCATTCTCTTAGGAATTTTTGCCTTTACAATCTTACTAGGAATGATCGCTCGCTGGTTTTTCTTTAAGTCGCTTATCAGTCTAAGCGATCGGATTTTGCATCGCATTCCGCTGGTGAATAAAGTATATAAGACCACGCAAGAGATTATCAAAACGCTCTTTGTCACAGATAAGACGAGCTTTAAACAAGTTGTGATGGTTCCCTTTCCTAAGGAGGGAAGTTATATCTTAGGCCTTGTATCACGGGAGTCACCAAAAACCTGTTCAGAAAAGGCGGGCAAAAAACTTTTCTCTGTTTTGATTCCGACAACCCCCAACCCGACCACAGGTTTTCTCTTAATGTATGCAGAGGAGGATATTACCTTTTTGGACATGAAGCCTGAAACAGCGATCAAGTACATCGTATCTTGCGGTGTCATCACACCTGAACATATGCCTGTAAACACATGAAGAAGTATTTTATTACTGGTCTTGCCACGCTCCTACCGCTAACTATCACTGCAATCATTGTTATATGGATCATCAAGCTCCTTACGGCTCCGTTTGTCGGCCTAGTAGAAGACTTTTTTCACCAATTCGATGCACAAATTTATAAATTTATCGCTCATAGAGAACTCTTTCTCTGGACCTCACGTATTATAGCTCTGATCCTTCTTGTGATTTTCATTGTCGTTCTTGGCTTTTGCACACAAAAACTCTTCCTTGGCTATTTTGTCCGCATAACCGATCGCATTTTCGAGCGCATCCCCCTTGTGCGCTTCATCTACAGAACGACAAGGGAAGTGAGTGAAGCTGTGCTCGGAAAGACAGAAAACGTCTTTAAAAATTGTGTACTGGTAAAATTCCCTCACTCAAAAGCGCACGCCCTCGGATTTAAAACAGCAAAAGCTCCTAAAGAAGTGGAGAAAAAACTTCCTGATTGCAAGGATGTTCACTCCGTTTTTGTCCCAACAGCGCCCCACCCTATTTCCGGATTTTTACTGCTAATGGAACAAGAGCAGATTTCGCAAGTCGATATGAAGGGCGAAGAAGTATTGAAATTTTTAGTTTCATGCGGACTTTTTGACCCTAAGGAGAAAGAGTGAAAGTAGTTTTCATTACGATTCAAAACCCACAAGAAAAGCTAAAGGGTATCCTTAAGGTTTCATATAAACATTTTGAAAAGCGAGAGCCTTTGCTTTTTTTAGCTCCTAACGAAAAGGCGAAAGAGTATATTGACACCCTTCTTTGGAAAGAGCCTGTTGGCTCTTTTCTTCCTCATGTAGCAACAGACCGTCCTACAGAGGAGTTAATTGCAATTACTTGTTTAGAGTGCAATCCCAATAAAGCGCACACAGTTTTCAACCTTACAGCTCACCCCATTGACAATTCTAAATTTTCTTTCACTACCGTCTATGAGTTTGATGATCGCACCCAGCCTGCAGTTTCAAAATCCCGTTATAAAGCCTATAAAGAAAAAGGTTTTCAAATCACGTTGACCTCTTGAACGAATTGTTAATCTTCTCTATAATTAGCTGAAAGATTGGAGAAATTTCATGACACGCATGAGTAAGAAGGGCGAGCGACGTCACCGCTCTCCTCGCAAGCGTCACTATAACGCTGCTGAGAAAACAGGACCCAAAAAGGACAACCTCCCAAAGGGATACCGCGAACACACAAATAACATCACCACACAGGGTGAAGTACTTACCTTTATTCCAGGAGGCAAAGATGTCTAGACACCGCAGTTACGGAAAGAGTGGAAAAGGCGGGAAAAAACGCAACGTTCTCAAGCGTTTTGAGCGCATTGATGTGTTACGTTCACTTGGTCGTTGGAAAGATGGCGATAACAAGCGCGTAACAAATCTTCCTAAAACCCCTGTTGCAAAATAATTGCACGTCACGGTTTACGACTCTCAACAAGCGCTTGATCTCGACCACACTAGAATTGAGCGCCTTGTGAAAACTTTTCTTAAATGGAAAAAAATCTTCTGCCAAGAAGTAATTCTGCACTTTGTTGATAAAAACAGCATCTGCACGATGCATGCAAAATACTTTGCAGACCCCTCTCCAACAGATTGCATGACTTTTCCTATCGATCCCCCCGATCAAAAACTTTGCATTGTTTTAGGGGAAATTTTTGTCTGTCCAGAAGTCGCCGTTGAAAAAGGAAAAGAAATCGGTGAAGACCCCTTTGATGAGTGCGCTCTCTACATTGTTCATGGCCTCCTCCATCTTCTGGGATTCAAAGATAGAACCGAAGACGAACAAAAACAGATGCGCGCGGAAGAGCGTCTAGCTCTCGACTACCTCTCAAAAAAAGACGCTCTTTTAAGAGATGCTAGATAGCGTCGTCAAAAGCATACAACCATCTTATTTTTCACGTTTGGGCTCCACTTTTCTCCAAAATCGTTAATCGAACAAGATTGAAATATATACTTTGTGAAATAGAGGCTTTAAAACTCAAGTCTCTCTCCAGACAGATCTTTTTTGTTCTTTATTGAGTTTCAAAATGAGCGCTTAAGCACCTTTATCTTAAAAACATAAGACACAAACAACAGAAAAATTAAAAACATTTATTTAAATTATTTTTTAGTTGTTATTTAATCACCTTTTAATGTATAATTTTATTAAAACAAACGTTTTTTATTATGAAAACAGAAAGAATATCAGAAAATTATCCTAACTTTTTAGGTTTAAAAGAATCCAATTCAGATTCTTCTTCTAAAGAGCCTCTAAATATAGCTGAAGAAGCAGATCGATCTTACCATCAAGCTATCAAATTTTCTGAAGCTAAAAATTATGTAGAAGCGAGCAAATACTTTTTACATGCCACATCAATGTGGGAAAAGTCGGGAGTAAAAACAAAAGAATTAGCTGACAGCTATTTTAGACTTTCACTTATTCATACGTTAGACAATGCCCTAGATAGAGCACTAATGTTTATCACAAAAGCCTCAAAGCTTGCGCCTCTTTGTTCTCCTGCCAAGCAAGAGCATATAAAACTGCAAATAAAAAACTTAAAAATATTATTACCTGTAACCTCAATACTGGATTCCTCCCAGCCAGACTCTTCGACTCCTCTCAATTTATTAGAAAAAAACAAGCAGGTAATTCTTGCATCCTTCAAATTCTACAGCGGTAAAATGAAATTTGAACAGAGAAAGTATAGGGAAGCCAAAGTTGACTTGGTAAGCGCACTCCTAAATTTAGGAGAGTCTAGCACAGATTTAACAGACTTAAGAGAGAAAGCAGAAAGTTATGCGATGCTCACAATCATTGACTATAAGCAAGGCAACACGCAAAAAGCGCACATACAGGCCCTAGGTTCCCTTCTCTTTTTCGAAAAATTACCAGACCTCTCGCACGGAGATAAGCTTCTGATGCAGGAATTAAGAAACTTTTCTGCAAAAACCGCCCCGCAGGCGACATAAAAAGCTCCTCCCGAAACAAGGTAGAGAATGGGAAGTGAGTGCATCGTGCGCTAAATAGCTTAAAATCGATTTTTTCTCTTACAAGTACTAGTACTCTACTCTATAAGTTTGCTACAATGCGGATATGATGGCATGGCTCCTCTTTGCAATTCTTTTTCTGCTTGGCTCAACCGCTCTGACCGCTTATTCGGTTGCAATGCACCGCTTTGGCCTTATTGAGTCGAAAAAAGAGTTTGCCAGAAGACCCAAATTTTACTTTCTGCCTCGTTTGCTCAAGCGTTTTTTCCCCAAAGAGGAGTGGGAAAACCTCTTTTTTGTGATTAGTATGAGTAAGCAGATCTGCAGGCTCTGCTACGGGATTCTAGGCTTTTTCTACCTCAGTAGCCTTGATCAGTTGGAAAGTGTTTTTTCTCTTCTTGGATTTGGTTCTCTTCTTATTTTGATTGCCCTCTCTCTTCTCTTCGACCTCGGTACACGCTTGCTTGCAAAAGGCGCTCCAAAATTCTGTCTACGTTTCTCCAACCCTTTTGCCACAGTTTTTCTCCTTCTCTTTTTCCCTCTGACAGCGCTGCTGCTTAAAGTGCAACGCCTCTTTTTTCCACGCTACCGCGAAGAGACAGAGCGCGGTCCAAAGCTTGAAAGAAAGATTTTAGAGCTGGTTCATGAAACAGAGATGGGAGAAGAACTATCCGTTTCAGAACAAAAACTCATCTGCTCTGTTGCTACCTTTAAAGACCGCATTGTACGAGAAGTGATGGTTCCGCGTGTCGATATCTTTAGCCTTCCAGCAGACCTTACTATTGCAGATGCAGGTTCTGATTTGATTAAAGAGGGTTACTCTCGGATCCCTATTTACAAAGATTCTGTTGATGAAATCGTCGGGGTGCTTCACTACAAGGATCTTCTTGAGACGTTTCTTGACCCCAAAACCTTTGGGCCTCCTGATCAAATTCCACTTGAAAAGCTAATCAAACCCATTCTTTACACACCAGAAACAAAGCGTATTTCACAACTTCTTCAAGAATTTCGTAGCAAACAGATTCATATGGCAATCGTTGTTGATGAATATGGAGGCACAGAAGGAATCGTCTCTATCGAAGATATTTTAGAAGAGCTCGTCGGAGAAATCGCAGATGAGTTTGATACAGATGAGGAAATTCCTTTCACTCCCCACCCCGAAAAAGGATACATTGTCGACGCCAAGATGAGTCTTCTTGATATCAAACGCGACCTTGGCATACAAATTCCTCTGGGCCCCGACTACGACACCCTTGGAGGATACATTGTTCAGTCTTGTGGGTTAATTCCTGAAAAAGGTTTCAAAATCCACCATGATAATTTTGATTTAGAAGTCCAGAGTGCTGATGAGCGCTCAATCGACAAGGTGCGTATTACTCCACGAAAGTCTGCATAAAGATTTTTTTTCTAAACCCTTCGACAGCCTTGCCTAAGAATCAAAAGTCATGTAAAATCCCCTATTATGCGTAGATCTATCAGTTATTGCGATCCTAAGTTCGCTCGTGTTGGAAGTGAAGGAAATTGGAAATTTATTTATACTCCTTCAAATAATCTCCCCAAAGGTACAAAGCTCAAGTTCGATCCCCTTTCAAAAGGGCGAGACATCGATTGGCAGCAGCCGCAGACGGGACCAAAAACAAAAAATAATTCGATATGGCTCTCCCTTCCTGATGGTGGCGTCTCTGCTGCAAAGTCTATTGAGATCCCCAAAACCTTTTCTCTGCAGTATGAATTTGTACTCCCAAAAGAGATTAAGGCTGGTGAAGAGATTGCCATTCATGTCGGTACTACAACTGGCGACAAAGCGAGCAATCGTGCTCAGTATTATACGCAAAGACGTCGCCCTTTTCATCTCTATATCGACACAAAAGGCAAAGGAGATTACAAAGATCCCGAATCTTTTTTTCTCGATGTTCGCGGTGAAAAACTGCACCACTTGCGCATGCTTACTCCTGCACTAGTTGGTCGCTCGCAGCGTTTCGATGTTATTGTCCGCTTTGAAGACGAATTCAACAACCTAACCAACTTAGCACCTGAAGGAACACTTGTAGAGCTTAGTTATGAGCAACAACGCGAAAACTTGAGTTGGAAGCTTTTTGTTCCAGAAACGGGCTTTATCACCCTTCCGAATTTTTACTTTACAGATCCGGGAATCTACAAGTTAAAAATGCAAATTCTAGGCACAGATCAAATTTTTTACTCCTCTCCTGTTCAATGCGTTCCCTCTTCAGAAAAGAGTCTCTACTGGGGATCTTTACACGGCGACTCAACACGCTACGATTCACAAGAAAACATTGAATCTGCGCTTCGTTACTTTCGTGACGATCAGGCTTTTCAATTTCTTGGCACTTCAAACTTTGAAAGCGAAGCAGAAACCCCAAACCCTATCTGGAAAAACATCTCTTTACAGGTTGCAGAATTTAATGAAGAGGATCGCTTTTCAACAATGCTTGGATTCTCTTGGAGCGGGTCAGCAGGTTCCGAAGGGCTAAGACAAATCGTCTATGCAAAAGATAATAAACCCCTACTCCGAAAAAAGGATCCAAAATCCAACCAATTAAAAAAGATTTATAAATCTCATACACCAAAAGAGATCCTTTCCATACCAACCTTCACAATGGGAAAGGGTGTTCACTACGATTTTAAGGAATTCGATCCGGAGTTCGAACGTGTTGTAGAGATCTATAATAGCTGGGGCTCATCTGAATGTACAAAGGCTGAAGGAAACCCGCGCCCAATTGAATCTAAAACAAACTATACTGAAACAAAAGAGGGATCCATCCGTGCCGCACTAAACGCAGGCTGCCGCTTTGGGTTTGTTGCTGGTGGGCTAGACGATCGAGGAACCTTTGACCACCTCTACGAATCCGATCAAGTCCAGTACTCTCCTGGACTTACTGCCATTATTGCAAAAACACACACGCGTGACGCCATGATGCAGGCACTGAGCCAAAGATCTTGCTATGCAACAACTGGTGAGCGCATGATTGTAAGCCTTTTGATTGCAGAAGAGAATATGGGAGCAGAAATCTCTTTAAAAGATCGCCCCGGTTTACAATTCAATCGCCATATCCAAGGATTTATTGCAGGAACAACCGACCTCAAAGAAGTTCTTTTAATTCGTAATGGAGAAATCTACAAAACCTTCAAGCCTAAAGAAGACAAACTAGAATTCGCTGTTGATGATACCGACCCTCTTGATAAAGTTGCTCTAAAGCCTGAAGGTCATTCTCCTTTCTGCTACTACTACGTGCGCGCAATGCAAAAAGATGGTCATATCGCTTGGAGCTCTCCCCTTTGGATCGATCTAGAGGAAAAGAATTCCAAGCAAACAGCAAAACCTTCAAAGGCTAAGAAGAAGTGACTTTCCTAATAGCAGCGCTTCTTCTGCTTGCTTGTGTCTTTCTTCTTTCAATAGGAAAGTGGCTCACAGGAAAAAATCACTTTCATCTGCGCCGCTGTGGCCGCCCTGAAGACAAGGAGTGCCCTACTTGCGGCAAGAAAAAACGCTGCAATAAAGATACACAATAATCCCTTTATAGTTAATCTTTTATGTATTTTATCGGCGGTTTATCGGCGGTTTATCGGCATTCCACCTTGACTTATCGGCGGTTTATCGGCATAATAGGGGTGTATGAATGAGAAGTTTACTCCTAATTATACCCTTACAGAAGAAATTACAAGCTATCTGCTTCGCATTGAAAACGCCAAGAATAAATCGATCTCACTCCCCCTAAATCCAAGGATTCTTACCTCTTTACGCCAAACTGCCAAGCTCTTTACCACACATTACTCCACAATGATTGAAGGCAATCAACTGGAACCGTTGGAAGTAAAAAAAGTTCTTAAGCATAACGGCCATTTCCCCGGAAGAGAGCGAGATGAACAAGAGGTGAAAGGCTACTACGCAGCACTTGCAAAACTTGAGATGTATGTAGAGGAAAAAAACAGCATTACAGAAAAAATTATTCAAACTCTCCATGCGCTTGTTATAAGTGATGGTAAAGTAAAAGCGCAACCTACGCCTTATCGTGATGGACAAAATGTCATTCGTGATGGCTACTCTGGACAAATCGTTTATATGCCACCTGAGGCAAAAGATGTAACGAATCTGATGAAGCAAATGATTGATTGGCTAAATCAAAACAAACATCTCCCCTGCCCCGTCCTCGCTGCAGTTGCGCACTACCAATTTGCTACAATTCACCCCTATTTTGATGGCAATGGACGTACCGCAAGGCTCCTAACAACACTTGTTCTCCATCTTGGAGGATACGATCTAAAAGGGCTCTACTCTCTTGAAGAGTACTACGCCAAAAATCTTCCCAGATATTATGAGGCAATCACCATCGGGCCTTCTCATAATTATTATTTGGGTAGAGCTGAGGCTGATATCACAGGCTGGATTTCCTATTTCTGCGAAGGCATGGCCTTTGCTTTTGAAAATGTCATTAGAGAAATGGAGCGAAGCTTACTGCAAAACGAAGTTGATCACTCTCCTATATTAAGAAAACTCGATCCTAAGCAAAGAAAAGTATTGGAACTTTTTGAGACATCAGAAGAGGTCAAAACCTCTTTAATTGCTGAATTATTCAGTTTTTCTCCTAGAACCGCACGTCAACTCTGTCAGAAGTGGGTAGAGACCGGTTTTTTTGAAATTGCAAACCCATCAAATAAAAATCGTACTTATTCCCTTTCCAAGAAATACCAGAATATCTTCTAATCTGTTGTATGCGCAGTCTGCTTTTCTTCTGCTTTTTTTGCGGTACTTTAGTTTCAAAAGAGCCTTCTCACATCCTATTTCTAATCAAACGCGGAGAGACAGAGCGCGCTATCAAAGAGTATATGCACCATCGGAATGAGGTAGGGCATCATGAGCCAGAATTGCTTGAAGAGATGGCAATTTCGCTTTTACATGAGGGCATTACAAGTTCCAATACCGATGTACAGATGATGAGCATGTTTGGCGCTAAAGCGGCAAAAGTTCTCTGCCCTCTACACATTTTTGAAGAGGGGTTAAATAGTCAATCTCCCTATGTGCAAGCAGCAGCTCTTGGTACAGTTGCTGAGATGCATGAAGACTACACGGATGATTTAATTCTAGAAGGAATGCACTCAAAATTTTTAATGATCCGTGTGCAGACAGCCTACTTTATGGCACAACGTGCAGCAAAAGGTGCTTGCGGACAGATCGAATCACTCATGCGCAAGCTACCGCCACAGTTTTGGGCCTATTTCCCTGAGCTCTATGCACAACTTGAAACAAGCGATGCGCGCGCGCTTTTAAAAAGCTTGTTAAATCATCAACTTTTGCAAGTGCGTCTAGCAACTCTTTTTGCCATTACAAAATTTGGCCGCGATGACCTTCTTCCCAGCATTCGCGCCCTTTCTACTCATGTCGATCCATTTGAGCAGGAGATGGCTGCTTTTTCTCTCGGTCATTTTGGAGATATTGGCTCAAAAAAACAGTTAGAGCATCTGGCAAAGTCCCCATCTGATGATGTAAAACTTGCCGCGCTCTATGCTCTAATGCAGATTGGGGAGGAGCAGCATTTTTCCGAGATCGTCAAAATGGCAGAGAAAAAAAACCTTTTTGCCGTTTACTTGCTCCACAAATGGGAGCGCGGTAAGGATATCCTTGCTAAACTCGTTCACGATCGCGATATCAACGTACGTTTAAACGCAACTGTAGCTCTCTTAAAATTAAAAGAGGTGCGCGCTTTAGGCGCCATTGCAGAGTTTCTGCTCAAAACTCCGAGCGATCTTGGTTTTGAGCCACAGCTCTCTGCGGGAAGCTCACTACGCGCTTGGCGAGTAAAAAGGCTCGCTTCAGCTCAACCCAAAGAAGAGAGGGAACGCCTTGCAATGATCACTCGTAGTTTTCGCCAAGAACTCCTTGTAGACTCGATGGAGTTGGGGGAAAAAATCTTTATGCATATTGCTCGTAAAATCTTTTACACAAGGCACCGCGAACTAATTCCTACTCTTGTTCGGCTACTTGAAAATCAAAATAGCCCCTGCTCTCTCGAACTTTTACGCTCCTACTCCAAAGAGATGGGAATGCCCCTCACACGTGCGTACTGCAACCTCGCACTTTATCGATTAAAAGCAGATGGCTTTGATCAAAATAGCTTTATCGATTGGATTCATAATGAGCAGGGAAAACATCTCATTCAATTTGAAAAAAAGAGTGGGTGGAAGAGAAAGAAAAAAGCACTCACTTCCTATGAACTTGCACCTGCAGAGACATCTCAACTTCTTTTTGAGACCTATGAAGCAATTGCTACTGCACATGAGCCAAATGCGATCGACCTCCTCTTGGATGCAATGGCCTACGGGAATGAACAAAACCGTTTTGCTTTAGCAGGGCTTCTTTTGATTGCACTTCAGTGATATAATCCTCAGTACTGGACAAAAATTTTGCCAAGGGGAGCAAAGCGAACCAAAATCAAATCGAAGCGGCAGCGATTCGAGCGACGAATCCATAGCCCATAGCGCTATGGATAAGGAGGAGAATCGATTTGATGAAGGTGCAGCTCTCCCATTGGTGAAATTTTTGTCCAGTACTGAGGATATAATCACCAAAGTGCGCACTCTTTTTTTGCTAATTCCACTACTGCTATTTGCTCAGGAGCAAATTCAAATTGATCTCCAAGAGCCCTCCTACTCGCAAGGAGTTTTGCAAACAAAAAAGGGAGGGGTGATTACGTCTGACGGTATTCGTATTCAGGCACAAAACATCTCCTATAACCGAGAGGAAAATTCAATCGATGCGAGTGGCGATCTCCTTATTGATTACGATGGTCGTTACCTTGGTGGAGAGCGTTTAATCTATAATTTTACAACACAGGAAGGAAAACTTTATGAAGGCCGCACAATGGTTGAAGGGTGGTTTATCTCCGGTAAGGAGATTGCTCTAAACTGCGATCGCTCTCTATCCATTCGCGAAGCTCTCATTACAACAAGTGAAAATGCAAAACCCGAGTGGAGTATCACAGCAAGAGGGATTACAATCGAAGAGCAGCAAAGAGTTGAAGCTTCTGGGGTGAGCTTTCGCGTTGTTGAGCTCCCACTCTTTCACCTTCCACGTTTCAAGAGCAACCTCCGCTATTTTCGCGACTCACCTGTACGCTACAAAATCGATTGGGCAACTGCACAGGGACCGCGCTTCTCCATGCGTTACCGCATCTACTCTTGGGATACGCTCGATCTCTATACTCGTTTTGATCTACGCCCTTTTACAGGAGGAGTTGGCGGAGCAGTTGAGAGTGACTATCACAGTGAAGATGGTCTCACACGCATGTTAACAAAAAATTATCTTGGCTATGACACTTTTTATAATGATGACGATCCCAAAAAAAAGTCGACGCGATTTCGCCTCCAAGGACGCTACACCTCGCGCAACGAGAAGAGCACGATCCAATCCTATGCGATCTGGGATAAATTCAATGACAAGAACATGCCAGGTGATTTTGGAAGCTCCGACTTCGAGCTCACCACAGCGCGGCGCTCCTACCTTTGGGTGAGGCAAATTGAAGATCGGCACATTGCAAGTATTTACGCCAACCCGCGGATTAACTCCTTCCAAGGATTTAAACAAGAATTGCCTAGCGCAGCTCTCTCCCTTCGGCCCTTTACATTTGGCTCAAGCGGGATTGTTATGGATAACCGCGTAAAAACCTCCTACCTCGACTACTCTTTCTCCGATGATATCGACAACCTTCTGCGCGACTTTCATGCAATTCGACTTGAAACAGATCAACGCCTCTACCGGCCATTCAATTTCAAATATGCAACTCTTACTCCCGACATTGGTTTTACAGGAATTTATTACAACAACAGCCCAAGCAGCGAAG
Source organism: Candidatus Algichlamydia australiensis (assembly GCA_033977065.1). Classification (GTDB taxonomy): domain Bacteria; phylum Chlamydiota; class Chlamydiia; order Chlamydiales; family JAJFMI01; genus Algichlamydia; species Algichlamydia australiensis. The sequence continues at coordinate 359,402 of JAXCHI010000004.1, read as the reverse complement.
ACGTGGGACAAGTTCTCTTTCGCTACGGCGCCCATCTTACGACAACCTTACGTAAAAATTATTCGCATTTTTCTCACTTGCTTCGCCCCTACGCGGAATTTCGCGGCATCACAGACCCTACGATTTCACCCGACAGTCTCTTTATTTTTGATTTAGCAGATGGCTACAACCGCCTCAACTTCTTACGATGGGGAGCGCAGAGCGATATCTTTGGTGACAAATGGGAACTTACTCCCCTCTTTACAGCCGATCTCTATGCAATCACTTTTTTCGGCTCAACGCCCTTTTCTACCCCCATTCCCAAAGCTTATGCCGACTTAAACTGGAATCTCTCTCGCGTGCAACTCTTTGCTAACCTAGGCTGGAATTTCAATGAAAATCTACTTGATCGCGCCAACTTTAGACTTCTTTTTACTGTTAACCCCGATTGCGCTGTTTCAGTTGAGTTTCGTCACCGCAGCCGTTTTGATTGGCGCAAAGTCGATCATAATAATTATATTTTAGATGTCACAAGATCGATTGATGAGATCGAAGACTCTCCTCTCTCAGATGGTCGCAACACTTTTTTGGGGCGCATCCAGATCAATCCAAGACCCGACTGGACCGTGCGCTTTGAAACACATTCAGGTTGGGGCCGCGCTAATGAGCCCGCCTATCTTGAGTATAAAGGAAGTATTTATACAATGGTAACAGCAAACTGGCGGTTGCGGCTCACCTATCTTCACACCGTGCGCGCCGACAAGTTTACTTTTTCACTAAAAATGGTGCATTAAAATGAGAGTAATTATCACAGGCGCAAATAGAGGCATTGGACTCGCACTTGCTAAAGCTTACAAAAAGAGAGGTTGGGGAAGCACTCGCTCTCTGCCGCAAAGCAAGTCAAGATCTTAAAAGTCTAGATGTAACAATCGAAGAGAACGTTGATGTACGCGATGAAAAATCCCTTGAAAGGGTAAAACAGCAGCACTCTGATAAGCAGTTTGACCTTCTTATTAACAACGCTGGGATATACTTAAGAATGACCCTTGAAAATATCGACTTTAATGCAATTCAAGAGCAGTTTGAAGTCAATACTCTTGCCCCGTTAAAAACTTCCTTAGCTTTTCTTCCGCTACTAAAAAAGGGAGGGAAAATTGCCATGATCTCGTCGCGGGCAGGTTCAATTGGGGACTTGGCAAGCGGAGGACAATACGGCTACCGCCCCTCAAAAGCCGCGCTTAACATGGTCTCTGCAATCTTAGCAAAAGACTTAAAAGAGCAAGAGATTGCAGTCGCAGTTCTTCATCCAGGTTATGTCAAAACCGATATGACAAGCGGAAAGGGCGACCTCACAGTTGAAGAGTCAGTAGCAGGCCTTGTTCAACGAATCGATGAACTAACCCTAGAGACAAGCGGCACCTTTTGACGACGCTATCTAGATAATTGAGAGAAGTCTTCCCTATTCATCATTATGATTATAAGCAACTTACAACATATCTCCTTGTGTCGATTTAACTTATGAGTTATAATAAAAGGGCAACAGAAAGAATTGATAACCAATGAAGAAACTACCCATAGGAATCCAAACTATTCGTGAGATCTTAGAAGAAGATTGTATTTACGTAGATAAAACTGGGTTTGCTAGAGATTTAATAGCTATTGGGAAGCACTATTTTATGTCTCGCCCCAGAAGGTTTGGAAAATCACTATTCCTCAATACGCTAGAAGAGATTTTTAAGGGAAATAAAGAACTTTTTAAGGGCCTTGAAATCTATAAAAGTAATTATAAGTGGGAAAAATATCCAATCTTGCATTTTGATTTTGCTCAAATTTTAAATACCACATCAGATCAGCTTGAAGCTGGGTTAGCAGCAGAATTAAAGAGAATGGGGGAATTGTACGGGATTTCTGTAGAAGGGCCATCGCTACAGTTTCAATTAAAAGTTTTAGTTGAGGATTTATCTCGAAAAAACCGTGTGGTGGTTTTAGTTGATGAGTACGACAACGCAATTATCAATAACCTTAAGCATCCAGAAACAGCAGAAAAAAACCGAGATATTCTAAAGGGATTTTTCGCCACTTTAAAGAGTCTAGATCGCTATCTAAAATTTACATTTGTTACAGGAGTGAGCAAATTCTCTCAAGTCTCCCTTTTTTCAGGTCCTAATAATCTTAAAGATATCACTATGGATTCAAGATACGCTGGGATGATGGGATACACCGAAGATGAACTTAAAAGCTATTTTCCCCAACATATCCAATCCGTCATTGCAAGCCGAGAAAAACAGGGGTATAAAGTCACTAAAAGTGCAATACTAGATGAGCTGCGCGTTTGGTACAACGGCTATAGATTCTCTCGTGCCGAAACATATGTTTACAATCCTTTTTCTACCTTAAATTATATGGATGAAAAAGAGACAAAAACTTACTGGTACAGTTCTGGGACACCTTCATTCTTAATTGACCAAATCAATAACCAACCCCAATCAATTATCCCTCTTAGGGGAAAGTCTGCAATAGAGAGCACGCTCTCGGATATTAGCAGAGTAGACAGAATTAACCTGGCGGCCCTGATGTTCCAAGCAGGGTATTTAACAATTAAAGGATATAACCCAGAAGAGAGCTCTTACAAAATTGACTTTCCCAATAAAGAAGTTAAAAATGCTTTTTTTAACTCTCTTTTACAAGAATTTACGGAAATCGATCCAGTTGAAATTAGTCGCAGTGCTCTAGAGATTAAAAAAAGCCTAGAAAAATTAGACATTTCGTCCCTCATAAACATAATTAATACGCACTTTGCCAAAATGCCCTACCATGTTTTTAGCAGCGCAAAAGAGGGATTTTACCAAGCAGTGTTTTTCACTTTCTTGGAAACTGCTGGTGTCAGAACAAGCTCTGAGATCGCAACCAATATTGGGCGTATTGATTTAATGACAGAAACACCCGAAGCAATCTGTATCTTTGAACTTAAACTTGATAAAACAGCAGAGATTGCTCTTACTCAGGCAGAGACAAAAAAATACAAAGAACGATTTGTACAAAGCGAAAAAAATACGCTTGTTCTTGGAGTCAATTTTTCTTCTGAAACTCGCAATATTAACAGCTGGGAGGGAAAGCTTTACTCAGCTTCAAACTCACTAGTAAAAGAATTTACTTCAAAAAATAAGCCTTAGATAGAACCTGATAATCTATCCAATGCTACTCTTGGACTTGCTCGATTGTAGTGGGAATCGGCGCAGGAGCTTTGCGACCCATCGCTGATGACCAAAGTGACAATACGATACAAGAGATCATAAAAATCGTAACAAGCGTTGCAGTGAACTTCTTTAACACATCTGCTGTGTCGGTTCCAAAGAGCGCATTTCCACTATCGCCACCAAAAGCAGCGCCAAGTCCCATGCTCTTGCTCTCTTGAATAAGAATTACAGCACAGAGCACAAAAGCTAAAAGCAAAAAGAGTGCGATTCCAATAAAAAATAAAATGGTCATGTGGTTCCTCCCAAAAGCAGTTGGTGATAGCTATTTACATCCAAAGAGGCGCCTCCAACTAAGGCTCCTTCAACGTCGGGCTGCGCAAGCAGTCCCGCAATATTTTCTGGTTTAACCGATCCTCCATAGAGAATCGGGATACTTGCAGCGACCTGTTCGCTGCTTAATTCTGCTAAAATCTTACGGCACGTAAGATGCGCCTCCTGTGCCAGCTCTGGACTCGCCACTTTTCCTGTGCCAATTGCCCAAACGGGCTCATAGGCGACAATTAGAGGTGTAAAATCTGTAGTGCCCTCTAAAGCGCTCATTAACTGTCTTCTCAAAACCGCATGTGTTTGATCTGATTCCCGCTCTTTAAGAGTCTCACCAATACAGAGCACAGGGATAAGTCCCTCCATCAACGCGCGCTCTAGCTTGCGACGAATAAGATCATCAGACTCGTTAAAAATATGGCGACACTCTGAATGACCTAATAAAACAAATTTAACTCCATGGGCCTTGAGCATAGATGCTGAGATCTGGCCTGTGAAAGCGCCCTGCAGCGCATCATGCATGTTCTGAGCACCAATCATAATCTCACTCCCCTCCGCAGCAACAACAGCAGAAGAGATAGCCGTAAAAGGGGAGGCAATCCACGCTTTTTTACCAGCTATAAGCGGTTTTAATCCCTCGATAAAGCTGCGCGCCTCTTCATGGGTCTTGTGCATCTTCCAGTTTGCGATAATGATCGGTTCCATCACGCCCCAGTATAGCGTTCAGTAATTAAGTTTTCAATCACCAAATATGGAGAAGAATTAAAATTTTATTTTTGCCTTAAGAGCGCGATGGTCAGAAAGGCCTGTATCAATACTTATAATTTCAGCGTGAGTCTTCCCCTGAACAAGAACATGTTGATGGGCTAATGATACTGCAAAAACTCTTTTTTAGAATTTTCAGCTCCACCTATCGGCAAAGCACCCGCTTCAGTGTTTGCTTGCGCATAGAAGGGAAAAACCCTATATTCGTTAGTTTCAACGTGGAGAAATTTTATGATCGCAAGTGCAATGAGAAGATGCCCTCTTCCTAAGTCTGCAATCCCTTTAGCTTGTTTTTGCTCAAGATTTCACCCGAAAAACCCAAAAAGTAGTGGAGTTCCAAGTAAAACATTTGCTGTCCCACCACCACCTCAAAACAGGACAGAAAAATCATTAAAACATCGAGTTAAAATAAAGAAGAACAAATCACGAGGTTACGATTGAGCACTCCACTTTCTGTCACTCAGCTGACGCAGGCGATTAAAAATCGCTTAGAGCCCTACTTTGCTAACGTTGTGGTAAAGGGTGAAATTACAAATTATCGCGCTCAGGCTTCGGGTCACATCTACTTTAGTGTAAAAGATGCGGGAGCACAACTTCCTGCTGTGCTTTTTCGCGGTGCAGCAGAGAAACTTGGCAAAAAACCGAAACCGGGTGATGAAGTAATTCTCCACGGGGAACTCAATATTTACCCCCCTCGCGGCGGCTACCAATTGATTGTGCGCAAGCTTGAGTATGCAGGCGTAGGTGAATTGCTCATGCAGCTCCATGAGCGCAAGAAAAAGCTAGAGAGTTTGGGGTACTTCGACAAAGAGAAGAAAAAACCTCTGCCTCCTTTTCCCAAGGTCATTGGAGTTGTCACAAGTCCCACAGGCGCTGTCATCCAAGACATTATTAACGTGCTTACCAGGCGACATGGTGGATTTCGCTTGGTTTTAGTGCCAGCAAGAGTGCAGGGAAAAGGCGCTGCTGAAGAGATTGCAGGTGCCATCAATGTCTTAAATCACTTAAAGCTTTGTGATGTGATGATTGTCGGGCGCGGAGGAGGATCTTTAGAAGATCTCTGGCCATTTAATGAGGCGTGCGTTGCAGAAGCTGTCCACCGTTCAGAAATTCCGGTTGTTTCCGCTGTAGGCCATGAGACTGATTTTTCTATTTGTGACTTTGTAGCGGATGTGCGCGCCCCAACTCCTTCAGCTGCTGCCGAAATTGTATTGGGCGAAAAGCAGCAAATGATCGATCGACTGCTACAAATGAAAAAGCAGATGGAAACTCATATCTTGCATCAACATAAAAGTTTACAGTTGCGCTTAGAAAAGATTTTATCTCAGCCTTTGATGCGGGATCCTTTTGCTCTTTTGGGAATCTACTCTCAAAAAATTGATGAGATCAACTTTCGCCTTGATCAGTGGGCCAAAAACACCTTAGGTCAAGAAAAAATTCGCTTAAATGGCATGCAGCGCCAGCTTGCAGGATTCAAACCGAGTCATCAAGTGACTCTCCACAAAAAAGAGGTTTCAAGATATGAAACAGCGCTCGATCAATGCATAAAAACTTATCTTGAAAAGCGTCGAGAGAGCTTGCGAGCACTCTATTTGCAGTTCAAAGCGATGCATCCAAAGAACATTTTACAAAAAGGGTACTGCATTCCTTTTACGCAAAAGGAAAATTCGATTATGATGAACTCTTCATCCGCCACTGTAGGAGAACGAGTTAGACTTCTCTTTCATGACGGCGAATTGATTTCCACTGTGGAGGAGATACATGCAAAATAAAAATTTTTCTTTTGAAACGGCTTACTCACGATTAGAAGAGATTTTAGATAAACTCAATTCGGGAGAAACTCCCCTTGATGACTCTTTGAAACTCTATGAAGAGGCAGACGGGTTAATCAAATCAGCGCTCGGAAAGCTCACAACAGCGGAGAAAAAAATTGAAATGTTAATCAAAAACCGCAAAGGTGAACCTGAACTTACTCCCTACGAGCCACAAAATGGACAACCACTCTCTTAAAAATTTAAGTTACAGACAGCTTGAAGAACTCTCTAAAGATATTCGTCAACGCATCACTGATGTGATGGGCAAAAATGGGGGTCATCTAGCCTCGAACCTAGGCTCTGTAGATTTTATTATTGCCCTCCACTACGTCTTCGACTCTCCACGTGATAAGTTTATTTTTGATACGAGTCACCAATCTTATCCACATAAAATACTTACTGGCCGGGACAAGCAATTTGACACGATTCGCACATACAAAGGTCTTTGCGGCTTTACTCACCCCAATGAGTCCCCTCACGACCATTTTTACGCCGGTCATGCAGGTACGGCGGTCTCTCTTGGGCTCGGAATGGCGACAGCGCGCGATTTACGAGGCAGCAAAGAGCACATTATTCCCATTGTAGGTGATGGAAATTTGACTTGCGGATTGACTTTAGAAGCATTCAATAACGTTCCTCAAGAATTGGGCCGCTTCATTACAATTTTGAACGATAATGAGATGTCAATTTATGAAAACCAGGGAGCCATCACACAAATTTTAAGTCGCGTTCTCAACAACCCTACTTCCAACAGTACCTACCAAGGAATTAAAAAAGCTCTTCAAGCGATTCCAGGTGTTGGTGAAAAAGTGATGCGTGGTGGGCGAAAAATCAAAGAGTCGATTAAAAATTTGGTCAGCCCTGCCCTCTTTTTTGAACAGTTTGAGCTTTCCTACGTGGGTCCCATTGATGGGCACAATATTCCACAGATGATTGAGACGTTTGAGCAACTAAAAAATACAAAAAAAGCGACGATTGTCCATTTACACACAACCAAAGGAAAAGGCGTCTACGAAGCGGAAAAGGATCCGATCACCTACCACGGGGTCAAACCGACAAATGCAAAAAAAGCATCGAGCCCCAGCTTTCCAAAAGTTTTTGGAAAACAAATTGTAGAGATGGCGGAGAAAGATCCAGAGATTTATGTAGTCTCCCCCGCTACACCAGTTGGGTCAGCACTTCTTGAGATGATTGAAAAATTTCCTACCCGCTGCAAAGATGTGGGGATTGCTGAAGGGCACGCAGTAACTTTTGCTGGCGGTCTTGCTAAAGAGGGAGATCGCAAAGTTGTTGTCGCTGTCTACTCCACTTTTTTAATGCGCGCCTTTGACAATCTCTTTCACGATGTCTGTTTGCAACGCCTACCTGTTCTTTTCGCAATTGATCGTAGCTCACTTTCTGCCGCAGATGGCTGCACCCACCATGGAATTTATGACCTCTCATTCTTACGCGCGATGCCCAATATGGTCATTGCCGTGCCACGCTCAGGTGAAGTTTTACGCGAGCTAATGGAGGTCGCATTCGAATGGAAGCGTCCTGTTGCGATTCGCTATCCAAATATGCTGACAGAGAGCGGAGAAATTAAACAAAAACGCAAATTGGGAAAAAGTGAAGTTCTTGTTGCCGGAAAAGAGATTGCGATTATTGCTCTTGGTCATATGGTCGACACCGCATTTGACGTGGCAGAGATTTTGCGCAAGCAAGGATATGAACCCACAATTATCGATCCCATCTTTGTCAAACCGCTTGATGAGGAGATGCTCTACTCCATTGCGCTTACTCATAAGCGCCTCATCACAATTGAAGAGCACGCTGTTAACAGTGGCCTCGGTGCCGAAGTATCGAACTGGATGGTGCGTGAAGGGGTTAAAAATGTGCAGCTCCAAACTATCGGTGTGCCTGATCGCTATGTGGAACATGGCGATCGCAAAAGTCTGCTGAGAGAGATAGAATTAACAGCAGAGCAAATAGCAAACAGAGTGGTCTCCCATGATGATTCTCTTATTCCCCAATAAAAGCAAACCCGATTTTCAAGAGGTTTGTGAAGAAATTTTAGAGTTTTTTGCAAGGCACTCCGTGACCGTCGTTGCAGAAGATGCAGAAGCATCAGAGCTTGGTTGCGAGATGCTCTCTAATGTCGAAAATTCAGAAATTGATTTTATCCTCACTCTTGGCGGCGATGGTACCATTTTAAAAATCTATCATGAGTATGCTGATATCGAAGCGCCGATCTTAGGAATCAATTTGGGTCAGCTTGGATTCATGGCCGATGTTCCTATTCCCGATCTCTTTCCCAGTTTGGATGACCTTCTCAAGGGAGAGTATACCGTTGAAGAGCGCACCGTTCTACGCGGTGAATCCAATCGCGGAGAGGAGTCGTTTGCTGTAAATGATATCGTCTTTCACCGGGCTCGTAACCCCAGTTTGATTGAACTATCTATTCATATCGATGATGTCTATCTTACAAACTTTAAAGCTGACGGCGTAATCATCGCAACTCCCAACGGCTCTACAGCCTACTCCCTTGCTGCTGGCGGCCCTATTATCAGCCCGATGCTTGATGCTCTTGTAATTACCCCCATTTCTGCTCACACCATCTCAAATCGGCCAATTGTTCTTCCGACAAATTCAAATTTAAGTATTGAATATCTAAGTACAAATGAGCCAATTGAAATTATTTCTGATGGGTTAAAAACTTTTGAATTAGAAAAAAATGAGCAATATCGCGTGAGTAAAAGTGCAAGAAAGTTTAAACTAGTAAACCTCCACCGAAGAGACTACTTCTCTACCCTAAGAAGCAAGCTTGGCTGGGCAGGAAAACTCAATATTTAGAATGACTACAAAGACAGAAACCCTTACTACCTCTCCGAAGTTTGGTACCTTCACCGGTGTCTTTCTTCCCAGCGTTCTTACGATATTTGGGGTAATTCTTTATTTGAGACTTGGCTGGATTGTAGGTGTAGCAGGCCCCTGGATGACCGTTGGAATCATCTCTTTAAGTTCGCTTATTACTCTCATCACCGCCTTCTCCCTCTCCTCTATTGCAACAAATATGCGGATCGGTTCAGGAGGCGTCTACTACATTCTCTCGCGCACTTTTGGAATTAAAATTGGGAGTGCTATTGGTATTCCCCTTTTTTTAGCTCAGGCGCTATCTATTTCTTTTTACATTTCAGGTTTTGTCGAAACGGTTACGGGGGTTCTTCCCTTTCTCTCCCCAAAAGTAATTGAGATCGCAACGCTCAGCTTGATCACAACATTAGCCCTTATCTCCACAGATATTGCTCTGAAAAGTCAGCTGATCATTTTCGGGCTCATCATTATCTCCCTCTTCTCACTTGCTATGGGCCGCGCAACACCCATTTCAACAGAAATTGTAGAGATACCAAAAATTAGTTTTTGGCCCCTTTTCGCCCTATTTTTTCCTGCAGTTACAGGAATAGAGGCGGGAATCTCCATGTCGGGAGACTTAAAAAATCCTGCGCGTTCGCTTCCTATGGGAACCATTGCAGCTGTAGTGGTTGGATACATTAGCTACCTTCTCCTCGCTCTCTTTCTTTCCTCGCGCGTCTCTGCAGATTTGCTCATCTCACACCCCATGATCATGGAAGAGATTGCCCTAATCAAAGAGTTCATATTGATTGGAATCTGGGGGGCAACACTCTCCTCATCTCTCTCCTGTATGCTTGGCGCTCCAAGAACACTTAGCGCGCTTGCTGAAGATGGCATCGCACCCCGCTGGATGGCAGGACGCTCAATTAGATTGCCAATTGTTATCACAGCTCTTTTTGTCATGGCAGGACTTCTTCTTGGATCGATCGATCAAATTGCTCCTGTTCTCTCCATGTTTTTCCTCATCTCTTACGCTATGCTCAACCTCGCTACAAGTTTTGAAGGAATACTTGATAGCCCCAGCTGGCGGCCAACTTTCCGCTTTCCATGGTACATCTCCTTTTTTGGCACCCTGCTAGCGGTTGCTGTAATGCTTCTTATCGACGCCAGTCACTCCCTACTCGCCTTCATGAGTGTGGTAGCTATCTATTTCATTGCTGCGCGCCGGCAAACACTTTTTGAACTCGATGATCTTCGAGAAGCGCTACTTGTCTTCTTCTCGCGCCTCTCCATCTATGGTCTTGCTCGCATGAAAAAATCGACCAAGTCGTGGCGCCCCAACTTACTTGTCTTTCTAGAAGATCCCTTCTCGCGCCAAAGCCTAATGGAGCTTACTCACGACCTTACCCATGGACAAGGTTTCCTCATCTTTGCCTCTATTTTAGAAGAGCAGCAGAAAGCAGAAAATTTTAAGAAAAAAATGGAAGATTACTTGGAAAAGGCGCGCATCTCAGGGCTTGTTGAAACCTTTACTTCAACACACCTCTTTGATGGAATGAAGAGCCTAGCGCAAGCAGCAGGTATTGGTCCACTCACTCCTAACACCATTGTCCTTGGTACAACTCGCAAAGAGAGCCGATTTACCGAGTATGGAAAGCTAATCTTAACCGCCTACAGAGAACAGAAAAATGTGATTCTTGTTCAAGAAGGCTCCCCCTTCTCTTTAAAGCCAAAACAGATTGATGTTTGGTGGGGAGGCCTTAACCCGCAAAACTCTGAACTGATGCTTCTTTTTGCACACATGCTTCGCACAAGTGGAAAATGGCGCGGAGCAAAACTCCACCTGAAAACCGCCATTTTCAACGAAAAAAGCCGCGAGCAGAGTTTAGAAAAGCTGCGCGAACTCTCCTGCAATGGCCGCCTGCCTCTGACACCTGAAGTGATCCTTGCTCAAGGCGATCTCTTTGCCGAAGCAATGCGAAAGTCCTCCTCTGGTGCTGATCTTATTTTTCTTGGTCTGCGCCCCCCTCTCCTAGATGAAACCCCGGAATCTTATGGAGAGTACTACCAAAAACTTCTTACACGTACAGAGCACTTTCCTCCAACAGCCTTTGTTTTAGCCTCAGAGCCTCTGGCTTTTAGCAAAATCCTCGAATAGACATGATCGTGAATGTATTTTTATGACTGCAGATCAAGATTCAATTAAAATCACTTGACTGTTTGTGGTATTTTTTGTACATTTTCGTTTAAAAGGAAAAAACAGGAGGTTCGAAATGAGTTTTGACGCCCTATCAGGTTATGTGCAAAGAGCAGGAAGTTACGTTCCGGCTGTTTCAAAAGATCAAGTAATTAAAAACGTAGGAACTTATGCTGTTCCAGCTATCACAATTGCTGCGACTTCTATGATTAACGGAGCAGAAGCTGTGACTTTTGTTGACTGCATGAATAAGTGCAATGAAAACCCAGATGTATCTCCCCTTGCCGTGCTAGTTTGTCAAACATTGTGCGCTATTTTTGCAAAAGGTTGAAGAGGAAAAGAAATTGTTTGGAGGTTTTCTAGTAAGTATTCCGGGTATGGTCCTTGTGCTCTTTTTTAGGCTGTTGCTATCGTCCATTTTTTTGTGTTTAAGCATCCAGCTTTTTGATTTTAAAAAACTCTCACCCTTCTTTTCTGTGCGAAGGGTTGTAAGTGTGTTTTTTGTTCTTTTAGCTGCCCGTATTTTCTATGGAGCTTTGCACTTTTTTTAAATTATGAAATCATTACCCAACTTAAGTTACTACCCCTTCCCCTTCTGGATAAGTTGGGTAGCAACTTGAGTATTGAATAACCTCTTTTAAACAAAACAGTTTTTCTACAACAATTTCCACTTTAAGAAAGGTCTAAACAACTCATCCGTAGATCTTACGGCCGAAAAATCCTAGAAAAGATTATTTTCAACCTCTAATAACTATATCCAGTCATTTACGGTCTCCAAATAACTTTTTTTTAGAATTTTCGCCTCATGCTATCAGTACAGCAGTTATTCAAACCTTCCTTAACATTTAAGGTTTTGATAATTAGTGAGTTTTAAAAATTTGATTTTTTATTCATGACCATGGTATTATGACCATAGTCTTTAAAAAAGGTTTATATTATGTCAGAAAAAATGCCAGCAGGCAAATTTAAAGCAGAATGCTTAAAGGTGATGGATAGAGTTAGCCGCACTCGTAGAAAAATTGTGATTACAAAACGAAACGTGCCGATAGCTCAAATCGGGCCAATCGACGAAAAAGAAGAAGAAATATTTGGCAAACTGAAGGGAACGGTCCATTATCATGGCGATATCATTAATCCAATTGATGAGGTGTGGGATGCCAGTAATTAAAGAAATCAAAAAAAATAAAATTATTTTGGATACCCACATTTTAATTTGGACAATGACAGGACACTCCATGCTTAAAAAACATTTTCGGGATAGCTTAAAAGTTGCTTTATTAGAGCAAAGAGTACTTGTTTCTCCTATGTCTGTCTGGGAGATAGGCATGCTCGTCGAGAAAAAAAGACTCAGCTTAGATATGGACCCTATGGAATGGGTTGACCAGGCGTTAGATTCAGCTGGAATTAACATTTGTGAGCTAACTCCAAAAATTGCCATACAAAGCACGCGCCTAGCCGGAGAAGTTCACGGTGATCCTGTTGATAGAATACTTATGGCTTCAGCCCAAGAACAAAACGCAGCCTTAGTAACATGTGACAATAAAATACTCGAATATGGAAAAGGTAAACTGCTTACAGTTCACGATCCAACGAAATAGTCCCTATAATTTTCAAAAAAATCCTCTCTACGTAAAGCGACTAGTGGGCTCAGATTGACTACTAGAAAAATTGCGGTGCAAGAGGAAGGAGCAGTGCTCTGCACGGCCTTCCTCTGAAACGCTATTTGGCATGTCAAGGTGAGTCCAAATAACTTTTTTCTAATAGCTGTTGGCGTCAAGCTTAACCTTCCCTCTAAAAATCTTGTACACCCAAATGCCGTAAGCAAAGACAAGAGGCAAGCCAATGAGCACCACAATCATAATCACTTTTAACGTCTCGATTGATGAAGAGGCGTTAAAAACTGTCAAACTATTGTTTACTGGGTCGACAGTTGAGCGAATGATGACAGGATAATTTCCAATCCCATAAAGAGCAAAAAAGGTCGCAATCGCTCCAGATGAGGAGAGAAAGGCCCAGCCATCATTGCGCTTGTACACTTGTCGGCAAACGTTAGCAAAAAGAAGTAGTGTCAAAGTAGGTACAGCAAAAAGGTAGGGATGGTCAAACATCGGTTGTACCATCGAAGGCACTTCAATCCAGGTCATGAAAGAGACAGCAAGGTACAAAATAAAAAACACGGGAATAATGTAACGCATCCATGAGCGCAGGCGCTCGTGCAGTTCATCTTCTGTTTTCATTAAAAGGTAGATGCCACCATGCATGGTAAAGAGAGCAACTGAGAAAACACCCACTAAGATTGCGTATGGGCGCACAATGTATCCAAATTCCTGAATAAAGTCCCCATTACTATCGAGAGGCACTCCAAGAATCAGATTTCCGAGAACAACTCCTAGTCCAAAAGCGATAACGATGCTCGAAAAACTAAAGAAGTAGTCCCACATGCTACGCCAACGTTTAGAGATGTGTTTAGATCGAAACTCAATCGCCACTGCGCGAAAAATAATACCCGCTAGAAAGAGCATAAGAAGGTTGTAGAAGCCAGAAAAGACTGAAGCGTAGACTGCGGGGAATCCAGCGAAGAGACCTCCCCCTACAATGACAAGCCAGACTTCATTGCCATCCCAAACAGGGCCAATCGCATTCAAAAAAATTCGGCGATCTCGATCAGCCTTTGGAAAGAGATAGAGAGCACCTACTCCCATATCAAAACCGTCCAAAATTGTGTACAACACCACAGCTCCACAGAGCACTAAATACCAAAGATTTTGTAAGAGTTCTAAGCTCATCAGTTTCCTCCTTCTAGAATCGGATCAGAATACAATTTTTCATCAGCTCCCTCTTCATCAGGACCTTTTTTAATTTTGTGGTCCATGAGGTAGATAAAAAGGGCAAAAAGAAACGAATAGATCACAATAAACATAAGGATCGATCCCAAAATTTGATTGCTAGCAACAGATTTTGAAACTCCTTCAGCTGTACGGAGTAGGTGGTAAACAATCCATGGTTGGCGACCCATCTCTGCTGTAAACCAACCCGCCTGATTGGCGATATAAGGGGCACCAATAGAGAGTACCATAGCGCGCAACGTCCACTTAGAATTCCAAAGGGTCCCTCTTCTCCAATAAATGATGCCAAGCATTGCGAGTAAAAACATCGCTCCCCACATCATGATCATAATATGATAAGTTTGAAATACCACCGGTACATTAGGCCAATCCTTTTCTGGGAAATTATCAAGTCCTGGAACAGCTGGCTTAAATTTATGGTAGACAAGGAAGCTTAAGCCACCAGGAACACTAATTCCATAAACTTTCTTCTTCGTCATATCGACCCACCCTATCAGATTAAATGGGGTGTACTCTTCTGTTTTAAAAACACCTTCAAGAGTTGCGAGCTTCTCTGGCTGGTTCTTTGCTACACCGCGAGCCGTCTGATCTCCAGAATAGAGCTGTAACAAAAGTCCGGCCATCCCTGTAATTAACCCAATTTTCATTGTAGCCCGAGAAAAGTCAAGATGGCGCCTTTTGATAATATAGTAAGCAGCGACAGAGACAATAATAAAACTTCCTGTAAGCCAACAACCCATAATTACGTGGAAGAGCCGCTCCATAGAAGAGGGGTTGAAGACCATCGCCCAAAAGTCTGTGATGATCGCTTTTGCATCGAGTCCTTCACCCACAATTTTGAATCCAGCGGGTGTTTGCATCCAAGAGTTAGCAATCACGATCCAAACGGCGCTAAAATGTGCCCCCAGACTGACCATAATTGTCGAAAAGTAGTGCACTCCTGGCTTCACACGGTTCCAACCAAAAAGCATTAGACCAATAAATCCAGCCTCTAAAAAAAAGGCGAAAACTCCCTCTGCTGCCAAGGCGCTTCCAAAGACATCTCCAACAAAACGCGAATAGCGAGCCCAGTTTGTTCCAAAAGAAAAACTCATGACAATTCCTGTCGCAACTCCGAGCGCAAAAGAGATAGCAAAGATGCGCATCCAGAATTGGGTCATCCGTTTATAAAGAGGATTCTTTGTTTTGAGATAGAGCCCTTCCATGATGACAAGCATTAATGAGAGGCCAATGCTTAATGGGGGGAAAAGATAGTGAAATGCGATCGTCATCGCAAATTGAATTCGAGCTAGAATTACAACGTCCATTAGTAGTACCAAAATTTTTTTTCCATCATGCACAAATGATGTTTTTTTTTACAGCTTCATGTAAGATCGAATTAAGATGTATTTCTACACCCACATTACTCCATTCATCGAAATCCTGATCATTGCAGTCATGATCAACTACATCCTCTCTTTCTTTTGGAATACAAGATCGATGGACCTTATTCTCGGTCTTTTTGCGTTCTTAAGTGTCTATGCTTTCTCTTCTCTATTGAATTTCCCTGTTCTTCATCAACTCATGATCAACGTCTCTAGTGTTGCCGTTATCGCCATACTCATTATTTTTCAGCCCGAACTGCGCGTTGCGCTATCTCGCTTAAGTCTCAAAGGGAAACGTTACAAAGAGATCACAGAGTTTGACCGTTTTTTAGACCAGCTTGCTACTTCAACCTATCGCATGGCAGACAAACGCATTGGTGCGATTATTGTTATTGAAAATGAAGATACTTTAGATGAATACGCACAAAAAGCCGTGATGCTCAATGCGACCTTCTCATCAGAATTAGTTGAATCCATCTTCAAAACGACAACCCCCTTACATGATGGAGCGATCATCGTACGCGATCTCTCTATTGTTGCTGCCGCTGTAATCCTCCCACTTGCAGAAGATATTGGACACCTCTCGCGTTTGATGGGAACGCGTCATAGAGCAGGTCTTGGTATTAGCCAAATTAGTGATGCTCTTGTTATCGTAATCTCTGAAGAGACAGGAAAAGTCTCCATTGCGCGTGACGGCATTATGACCCGCGGTGTAAAAATTGATCGTTTTAGCGGAATTATACGAAGCGTATTCAATCCTCCGGTCAAACCAAAAACAAAAGCAACTTTTAAACTCAAGGCACTCCTCAACAGATGAAAGAGTTGTGTAATAAGATTTTTATCGCTAATTGGCAGAGAAAGATCCTCTCCCTTATTCTCGCAGTTATTGTTTGGTTCGTGGTAAACCAATCGCTAACGAAAACAAAAATGCTTCACAATGTTGGTGTTCGCATTGTCAACTTGCCTGAAGGTATCACAGTCGAAGGAATGAATACTGGAGGTGTACTCTCTCGTCGATTAGATCTAAATATCACTGGTAACAGGATACTTTTAGACAAAATCAGCGAGCAAGATCTAGAAATTCTTATTGATGGGCATGGCCATACTTCTGAGTGGATTGAAAAAATCAATAAAAAAAATGTTGTAGCAACTGATCCCAACTCCAACCTCACAGGAATCAAGCGCGTAAACCCCGTTACACTTGCCCTGAAACCAAAGAGGCTTATCCGTGAAAAAATTCCGGTAGTCATTACAGAGCCAAAGGGAGATTCTCCGAAAGGATACCAATTTGTTGATGTTTGGCCCTATCGCGCCCATGTTATGTTGCGCGGACCTGAAGATATCATTTCACGCTACAAATCGCGCGGTGTAAAGCTTACCTTTAACTTAGGGGATATCACTCATGGTGAGCTCGATGAGCTAAAAGTGAGCGAACATAATGGCCAGACTGACGTTATCTCCTTTGACATACCTCAACACTGGAAACAGATCTACCTTCCTGATGTCTCAGCTGCCCCTATTGATATTGCTGACAAAAAAAATGAAGCTCTACACATCGACTTCATACGCACCGAACTCCTTCCTGTAAAAGCACCTATTCAGATCAATCTCTATTACCCCCTGCGCTCTGCACGTACCTTGAAAAAAGGGAAATTACAACTTGCAACATCTCCACTTGTGAAAGAGGTCAATGGGGTAAAACTGATCAAAGAAGATTTGTATACAAAAGGGGTTAGCGAACTCTTTTTACAAACTGTACAAAACCACCTTGAAATTACCGTGATTGTTGGTCCCGGCCACCACAATAGCTTTGATTGGAGTGTACAATTCATCAACCCGCGTGAACTAGAAAACCGCTACATTACGCTGGCCATGGGAAATAGCATGCAGGACAAGGGTGGCTTTGCTAACCCTAAAATGCGCGAGGAGTATCTACGCAATCGCTTTCGCAGCTACATGAACCGCTTCCAGCTCTACCGAGCTGACAGCTCAAAATTTGAACTCGACATCTACCAACACGAAAAAATGATTACGATTAACGAAGCTCATGAAGACCTCTGTTGCACTGATTAAAACCTCTTTTGGTTTTGCAGGAGGATTAGAAAAGCAAGCGCGGCGAATCAAGAGAGCTTTTGAAGACGCAGGCTGCCGTGTTACCCTCATTACAGCAGATAGTCTGCACCTTAAAAGAAAACCTCTCTCATTCCAAAATATCAAAAATTTTGACCGCGCCTGCAGTGACCATCTTGCCCGAAGCAGCTACAACTGCATCTTCACAATGGACCGCATTCGCATGGCAACCCATATTCGTGCAGGCAACGGCTGCCATGCCGCCTATTTGAATCATCGTAAACGCTTTGAGCCCCTCTACAAAACCCTTACCTTTCCTCTTAACCCTCTCCATCGTCTACTACTAGATCTTGAGAAAAAATCGTTTGAAAATCCCCGCTTGAAAAGACTCATTACAAACTCACAAATGGTCAAACAAGAGATTTTGCAGCACTACAGTATTCCTGAGGAAAAAATCAGTGTAATCTACAACGGAGTTGAGTGGAACGAGCTGACTCCCTCCTATAAATCCAATGAAAAGTTTCATTTTCTCTTTGTGGGTTCTGGCTTTAAACGCAAAGGTCTTGACCTGCTTCTGCTCGCACTTGCCCACCTCTCCCAAAAAGATTGGCAACTCTCAGTTGTTGGCTATGATCGCAACCTCACTCACTACCTACAACTCGCAGAAAAGTTAAAAATTCAAAACCAAGTCCAATTTTTTGGAAAACGTGTTGACATCCAAACCTTCTACCAAAAAGCTGACTGCCTCGTTCTTCCCACACTCTACGACCCCTTCGCCAATACCACCGTCGAAGCCCTCGCTATGGGCCTTACTGTCGTAACGTCAAAAACCAATGGTGGTCATGAAGTCCTCACTCCAGAAACAGGGATTATTATTGAGGACCTCACTTCACAAGACTCTCTTCTCGCAGCCCTACAGAAAGCTCTTACCCGTCCTAAAACAGAAGAGCGCGCCAAAAAGATCCGTAATACAGTGAAATCGTATACATTCGAAAACCAGTTAAGCGCATTAACTAAAATATGTTTAGAAAACTCAAGTTTTCAATTTGTGAGATAAGTTTACTGCGTCTCTTCCTCCTGAAGCTTTGATTGAAGACTCTCTATCTCGCCTTTAAACAAGGCCTCTTGCGTATCATAAACTGCTTTGTTCTTTGCAATTTTCTTTTCTAGCTTCTTGATTTGCTCTTTCATTCCTTCGCGCTCCTCTTGCAAATCCATATCTTCACACTCTCTTAAAAATAACTCATTAGAGATATCCCTATGCCTTATCCAGATCTCCTTGTGCTTTCCGATAAGCGCCCTTCTTCTCTTGCTAAGCTCTTTACACTCCCTCTCAAGCTCTTCATCTGTCATATCTTCCACAGAAGAAGATCCTATCTCGCAACCGATAAAATTCAATTTGTTAAGTTCAAGATCCTGCTTATGTAATTGATTTATAAGGTCTGCATTTATCATTTCTAATTCTCCACATCGGGTCTTTAGAGACCTATTTTCTTTAAGCGCTTCACAAGACCCCTCTTCAAATCCTTTTAATCGATTACGCAACCATTCATCACGCATGCGCAACTTCTCATTTTTTTGTCTCAGCTCAGCAATTTCTTGAATGAGCAACCCAACTTCCTTTTTAGAACTCTCTGTTTGAAGACCAATAAGCTCCCAAAAGTTTTCTACCATGCTTTTTTCACTTGGTACGGAATCCGCAGCAAGAGGGACAAATAGAAATGGTACTGAAAGTACCGCTACAGTAATCTTCTTTTTCATGCTTACCTCCACTTTGATCAGCTCAATCTTATCAACAATCTTTAATTTTCGAAAACATGATTTTATTTTTGGAACCTAGTACTCTGTAACAGAAAATCTTAGTGTTTAATTTAAAAAAACAGCCAATAGAGACAGTCGGGCAAATCCCCGCTGCCCTTTGAGCTTCATCTTGGCATGCCAAATTGCGTTTCGTCGGAAAACCGTGCAAAGCACTACTTCTTCCTCCTGCACCGCAATTTTTCAAAGCCAATCTGAAGCCATCGAGCGCATCGCGCGTTCATTCCCCACCCTCCACTTTGTTTCGGGAGGGGCCCCTTTCACGTCGCTTGCGCGGCTGTTTTTTTTGTTTTGCAGAAAACTTTGCAAGGTCTAGACAGCTTTTTCAATCACATACAATCGCTTTACTTTTCACGTTTGGGATCCATTTTTATGCGAAGGCTTTGACGTAAAAATAATGCTAAAATTTTCTGTTACAGAGTACTAGACTCCTCATCAAGAGAAAGATTTTCAATTATTTTGGCCAATTTTTGGACTCTATTTTAATTCGAAACTCAAGTTGCCACTCAGTTTCTCCTATGGAGAGAGGGATTTTTGATGAGATGTTTCGTTTCAAATTGAAGGAATGTTTATCAAGCATTTCTGAAATTTTAAACTAAGTAGATCGCAAAAAGGGTCTCTCCAAAGGGGGAAAGGGGTAGCAACTTGAGTTTCGAAGACACTCCCTTGTTTTGTATTCTATCCATTGAAAATAGAACTGCCTATAGGGTAGAATCGATTTTACCCTACCATGTTTAAACTCCTAACCACACCTCTTGCGATTACCCCACAATGGCTTATCAATCTTTTAAGCCACGGCTTCGCCCCCATTGCCTACTGCGCCATTCCTAAGTGGCGCAAGCGCGCACTCTCCAATCTCGCCCTCGCTACAGACCTTAAGCTGAGCCCTAAAGAGATTCGACGTATAGCCAAAGCTTCCTTTGCCAACCTCCTCACTTGCGCTCTTGAGTATCCCAAATTTGCCCATAGAAAAAGCTTTAAGTGGGCGTGCTGCACAAATCCAGAACCAGCTGCTGCGCTCATTGCTAAAGGGCAAGGTATCATCTTCTTCTGCGGTCACCAAGCCAACTGGGAAGTTCTTTTTTTAGAAGGTACCCAACGCATGCCCGGTGTTGCTATTGGAAGGCCTATTAAACAGAAAAAAGTTTATGAGTGGATCGTACAGATGCGCGAAAAGTTTGGCGGCACAATTGTCCCACCTAAGCTTGCGATCAAAGAGGGCTTGCGCGGTCTAAAAGCTGGAAAGTTCCTTGGAATCGTTGGTGACCAAGGCTTTCCCGATAGCGACTTTTCCAGCTCTTTTCTTGGCAGACGCGCCTTTACCTCAACAGCGCCCGCACTCCTCTCCTATAAAACCGGTTGCCCCATCATGGTCGCTACTACAAAACGCGTAGGCGTCACCTACGAAATCACCTACAGTGATCCTATTTGGCCTGATAAATCCAAACCGATGAATGAAGAGACTGAGCGCATGATGAAGGAGGCGCTACAAATCTTTGAAACTTCTATCAAAACCTGCCCCGAGCAGTGGCTCTGGCAACACAATCGCTGGAAGCAAGAGAGCCCAAAAAACGTCTACTACCGCTTTCGCCACGATTCCATTCTCATCATTGCACCTAAATGGGAGCCTTGGATGCAAACCTTTCGCACCATCTACCCGCGCGCTTTTCTCACTCTTATGTGCCCCACACCTCAAAACGGCTTTGAACACCTGGCATACGATCCCTACCGCAAAGATTACCGATTTAAACTTGTCTTTAATTTTTCTAAAGAAAACATTACACGTCATTGGAAACGCCAAGCGGCTTTTGAAGTACTAACAAAAAAAGATTTAATAGAACTTGCTACCCCCAAACTCATCTTAGCACAAGAGCCCTCCTTTGATAAGATCTTGAAACTCGCAATATGCAGGGAAGAACATATATGAATCGCTATTATGTGACAGAAAAACTGCAGAAGGGAAAGTCTATCCTATCGGGAGCAGAAGCTCATCACCTTACGCGTGTGATGCGCGGCAAAAAAGGAGATCATCTTGAACTTGTTGATGGCAAAGGAACTCTCGCGCAAGGCACTCTCTTCTCCTCAAATAAACACGAAACAATTGTAGAAATTACCGCCTGCGAAAAGCAGCAGGAACCCGCACCCAAAATTGTTCTGGCAGCAGCCCTCATCAAACAGAGCCGCTTGGAGTGGCTCATTGAAAAGGGAACAGAGCTCGGGGCTACTGCTTTTCACCTCTTTGCTTCCGATCACTCAGAAAGACAAAAACTCTCCTCTAACCATCTTGCGAGACTTGAAACCGCTACCATCAGTGCACTTAAGCAGTGCAAGCGCCTCTACCTTCCCAAAATTGAAGTTTTTTCTACCTTTCCAGAGGCTAAAGGCAAAGCACTCTTTGGTGATCTCGATCCTAATGCGCCTCCTCTCACTGCTGCCAAAGGAAATACGACGATTTACATCGGACCCGAAGGAGGTTTTTCTGAAAATGAACTTACACAACTTCGTGAATTTGCTACAGGGGTGCGCCTGAGCAGGCATGTTTTACGAGCTGAAACAGCCGGAATTAGTGCTTTGGCGGTTTTGGGATGATTTTGGCTTCTGCTGTATTCAACTTGATGCGCTCATGCCCAAGTAGCCCCAGCAACTCTCGTAACGGAGAGCCGTGAGAAATCACAAAAACATGGTGTTCAAATTCCTGCTTAGAGAGCTCAGAAAGAAAACTTCCGATACGATCGCGCACCTGCGCTAGCGTCTCCCCACCGACCTCTTCAGCAAAAGGCAAATCCCAAAGATCGGCATCTCCCCAAGGGCGAAATTTTTCTCCCTCGAGTGAGCCAGCATCGATCTCAGCCAGCCGCTCATCAAAAACAAGCTGCTCCTCTCGAATGACTCCAGAATCAATAAGCGCCTGCGCTGTCTGACGCGTACGAGGCATAGGTGAAACATAGACAACAGAAACTTTTTCACTCGAGAGACCCTGCTCCAAAAGATCTTTACCTGTCTGAAAAACTTGCTCCACACCCACCTCTGTGAGAGGGGCCGTTTGCGACCAGATCCCTTTTACATTATGCTCGCCCTCACCGTGACGAACTAAAACGAGTGACTGTATATTTGCAAATCCCATAAAAGAAAGTAATAAGGAAAAATTAGATTTATAGGGCCACTCTACACAATTTTTATAAAAGGTGGCAACAAAAGTGATGCGGTTTTTCCTGAAGCAGCTCTTGGATCTTTTGATCTGTCTCATTATCAGGAATCTTCGCCTTATTATTAATCAAATACTGAACCATATCTTTCTGGTTATGGGCAACAGCCAATTGTAGAGGTGTCATTCCAGCACTATTTTCAAGATCTATAGGAATTCCATTTTGTAAACAGACGCCTACAGAGGTATTGCCCTTTTCTGCTAAAAGATGAATAGGGTGATTTCCTTCATCATCTCGATAATCAGCATTTGCAACGCCTTGCTTCATTAAAACATCCTGAACGTCAAAATAACTCTTTTCGAAAGCAGTCCAAAGTGCCGCTACAGCACTTTGAGATGTGGGATCAAAATCATCTGCTGTTTTTAAATAATAGACAAGACTTTCTGTTTCATTTAATTCGACATACGACTGTACAAACATGCAATTAGCTTAACAAATAGAATCAATCATCACAACAAACTTGATGAATCATCTCATCGTCTGTTGAAAACGATCCTTTGAAAACAAGACCTTTTTGCGGATCAAGAGTGACCAGTTGTCCTTCTTGCAGAATTGTGGAGGCGTTATCAGCACGCGTGATCAGAGGAACATTAAGGTTTTTTGCCAGTGCCTTGGCACATTTTTCCGACTCTAAATCGTCTGGATGATTCTGTAAAATGATTCCAGCTGTTCCATGCAGAAGCTTCTCATACTCTGTATCACAAGCAGTGAGCACCGCAACTTTGCCTTGTATATGGTACTGTCTTTTATTTTCTGTAGAGAGCACAATGAGCACTTTCCCAACTGTGCGTTTGCCTTTTTTTGTCGCGTACCCACGCACTAGAACATCTCCAATATTTTCCACAATCATTGTATTAGTTGTTCCTGAAATCCCAAAGGGCGATCCTGCTGAAACGACTACCAAATCTCCATAGCGCGTAAGCTTTTTCTTCAGTGCAAAACAGCTCAGAGTGGCGAATCCGCTCTTCAAATCCTTAACCTCACCAAAAAATGGGACGACCCCCCAATTTACGCCCATCTGATGATAAGTTTTCTGTGTAGGAGAGAGTGCAATGATCGGCTGATAAGGTCGCAAACGGGCAATAGTACGCGCCGCATTACCACTATGAGTAAAGACAAAAATAGCTTTTGCATCGATCGCATAGGCTGTTTTTACCGATGCTAAGCCAACAGAAGTCGCCACATCATAAAAATCCCCTCTTGTGTCACTGTAGAAAAAACTGCGGTAGTCAAAATCGCTCTCAGCCTCTTCAATTACGCTGCGCATCATTTTAACCGCTTCAATTGGGTACTTACCAACAGCGGTCTCTCCTGAGAGCATCACAGCAGATGCACTATCATAGATCGCATTGGCTACATCAGAGACTTCTGCTCGCGTCGGTCTTGGATTTGTGATCATCGACTCTAGCATTTGCGTCGCAATGATCACAGACTTGCCTGAATGGTAGCACTTACGAATCATCATTTTCTGCAAGCGCGGCACATCTTTAAGAGGCAATTCTACGCCTAGATCGCCCCTTGCTACCATAATTCCATCTGCTGCCTGGAGAATAGAGTCAAAGTGGTTGACCCCCTCAGCGCTCTCTATCTTGGCCATGACCATGATATCCTGCGCCTTCTCTTTTGCCAGCAGCTGTTTGATCTCAAGAATATGCTCTGCAGAGCGAATAAACGATGCGGCAATAATATCCACATCCTGCTCACACCCAAACCGAATGTCTGCCATATCCTGTTCTGTCATCGCAGGTAAATCAATATTTTCATGGGGGATATTGATTCCTTTATTGCTAAGCAGAACGCCAGGATTCTCTATTTGAACTGTTACAAAGTCTTTGCTTTTCTCTATAACCTTTGCACTGATGTAGCCATCATCAAAGAGTACATGCATTCCCTCTTCTAAATCATCTACAACAGAAGCGGGCGTAATTGGCACCTCTAAGCTCTCTTTTGCCTCACCTTTTACTAGCTTAAGTTTGTCTCTCTTCTTTAACTCAAGCTGCTCTTGGATTAACTTGCCTACACGAATCTCAGGTCCTTTCGTATCCAGCATGATAGCTAGAGGAATTTCACGCTTTTTACGCAGTTTTTTTAAATTAGCAATTGTTTTCGCGTGATCCTCACGGGTCCCATGGCTAAAGTTTAAGCGCGCCACATTCATTCCTGCGGAAATCAGCTGATCGATCTTCTCTTCGCTGCTGACGGCGGGGCCTATAGTACAAACAATTTTTGTTCTACGGTGCATTTGAGGTGTTCTCTGAATTTTTGAACTTGCTGTTCGGTTTTCTTTCTGAGTAGATTTGCTATTCAGATTTCACCGATTTTATCAAACTCAAGTTGCTACCCCCATCCCCTTCTGGAGAGACTAGGTAGTAACTTGAGTTTTATCAAGCTGCTTTTACCCTCTATAATAAATTTCTTCTAAAAAGAAAACCACCCCTCAAATTCATAAATTAAGAGAACACCCCTAAACAGACTTTTGAGCTAATTACAGAAAACGCTTTTTGCTTCTATTCAGAATTTTATTCGGGAAATGTGATTGAATTGATCAGATTTGTTACATCAGCCCGAAACGTTAATAGCTGAACTTCAGAAGAAGGAAAACAGAGCCCGTAAAAGAACCCCCCTTTCTCAATCATGACAATTTCAGAAGCTTCTTTACCTGACACCCTAAAACGGACGGCTTTTTCCCCACTTGTCAAAGTTAAGAGCGTTGATTCTACAAAATCTTTTCCATAGAATTTCGTCCAAACAGTATGAATTTGTGAAAAATCAAACGTTTGATCTCTGCTTTGGATGGAACAAAATACATATAACTCTTTTGCACTAGGCTTTTTAAATAGCTGTATTTCTATCAGATCGGCACAAAGAAAGGCTATTTCTTCATCAGTAAAAACAATGCCATCTTTTTGACGAGCGGTAATTTCTTTTTTTGCACTCTCTTTGGCCACTTCCAGATTGATAGATTTTTCTAAATCAGCCTTTTTTACTCCGTCAGGAAGGTCAAATTGGATGTTATACTTAACTCCAGTTTTTTCAGATATCATTTTATGAACTAAATAAGCTGTACCAAATAGCGTGGCTGCAGAAAGCGCAATAACGAATGATCTATTCTCAGCAATAAAGTTGCGCATACCTCCGCTAAAAAACGTACTAGCAACAAAACTCGCTCGGTCCATTTTTGCTGCAGGTAAACCCTGAGTGGCTTTGCTTGCTTCTGTAATAATATTTCCTACAGTTGTCACCTTAAGTCTCTAATTATGAAAAACTATTGATTTTAAAACATTTTGTAAAGTTTCTAGTTTTGACGGATCACTTTCGTGAGAAAATTTTAGTAGGTAGAGGCGACCTGCACCTACTATGTAATAGCTCCGCTCAAACACTCCCTCAAGCACTTTTTTAGGGCGACGTTCTAGAACCTGAACCCCATTAACGCTAAACAATTGTGGAACAAACTCTCCTGCGTATGAAGTTCTTAATCTTCCATTTACACTTATCGGTTTTTCCGTCTTTCCTGAACATGCATTATCTTTAAATTCTTCCACATAATCACCAATGCTCTTGTTCGTCTTAGAGACTGAAAATTGTAGTGTTAAATCTTCAGGTAGCAAAAATTTCTGATTTGCGTGTTGTTTTGTACTTGAAGGAATCTGAAAAGTAAAACCTGAGGGAGAAACAGAAACACGATTTCCACTGATTTGAATCGTGAACTCATTTTCTTTATCTGTTTTATTGAGGGTTACATTTTTTTGATAAACAAAATAGATAGCGAGTACAGTAGATGACAAAGTTACTACTGTAAGAGTAGCGAAAATAAGAGTGCGGTTTTGCACAAATGTTTTTTTTATATCATTGTTGAAGAATCTGTTAGCAATTGTCTTTGCTTGGTTAGTGTTTGCTCCAGGTAAAGCTTGAGCAGCGCTCCCTGCTATGGAAAGTGTAGTTCCTATAGCTGCCATTTTAGCTCTCCTTAGTAAGGGTAAATGATTCTAAAATTGCATTCATTTCAATACTCTCTTTTATCTTTGCTTGCTCTATATGAGTCGCCGTAAACCTATATCTATCCTCTCCGTTGTAGATAGTATAGGATTTTAAATAGGGATTTCCTTCAACATGAATCGGAGAGATTGCGAGATACTTAAGTCCGTTATCAAGAGAACCTTTTTTGGGTTCTTGATTCAAGCCTTTCTGATAATGAGTAGTATACGCGCTCAAGTCATCATCAATTGTGGACTTTGTACGGTCTTTATATTGAAAAAACGTCAGCTTTACACCACTCGGAAGGATAAATGTTATCTCCTCCTCTTTGGGATTTATTCCATTAGGAAGAGCAAAAGAGCACCCGGCACTAGAATACCTGCCTGTATTTTTGTCATACTCTGGGCTCCTCTTAAGAGAAGGTTTGGCATCGGAAGTTGTTTTACTGAAGACCCGCTTTGCAATGTAATAAACAGATAGCCCTGTTAATCCTAGGGCTGTAATTGAAAGAACTGTTATAATTAGAACGCGATTTTTAGCAATTGTCTCTTTCGCTCCTTCACTAAAAAACGTTTCTGCATAGCTTGATACAGGTTTAAAATAGGAGACCAGGCGCTCTTTTCCTGCGTTGGCGAGCGTACAAGAGTGATTAAAGTATTCATTTACAGTTAGCATAGGAGTAACCTTGTTATGGGAATATTTTAACTAAAAAAGCGATAAGTTACAAGAATTCAATTATTTAATATGATTAATTATCTGCGGAGAATATGCAAAGAAAAAATCCCCCTCTCTATAGGAGAAACTGGGTAGCAACTTCAGTTGAACTAACAAATACTATACAAAAAACTGTAATCTGAAGCGGAAGATCCTCTAGGTTACAGAATGGCAATTTAAATTATACAATCTTCAATATCAATTCCACGCAAATGGCTTAACCCTTCCAAAAACGTAATATCTGGAATATTGCAATCAACAATGAAAAGTTTTTCAAATTTAGAGGGTTCTTCAAACTGAAGGTTTTCTGGTATTGTACAATTTGCAATACCAATTTGATGCAAATTGCTTACCTTTTTCAAATACAAAATATCTGGAATATCGCACCGCCAAAAGAAAAGTTTTTCCAATTTAGGGAGTTTTTCAAACTCAAAGTTTTCTGGTATTGTACAATTTATAAGAGTCAAACTACGAAGATTTTTTAGATCTAAAATCTCCTCTGGTGGATCGCGTTTTTCATTTGATTTAATGCTAATATCAGAAATATGAGATAATTTATTAAATACTTTTAAATCTAAAAAACTTAGAGGAACAACTATTTCTCTTTCATCAGGAAGCCCCCCCTGCTCCCAATAGTTTAAAGGCCTACGTAAATAAAAATCTAAATTCTTCTTTCCTTCTAGCACACGATTCATGAGTCCTTGGCGTAAATCCCGAGAATCAGGAATCCCTGCACCTCTATCAGGTCGCTCTTCTGCTTGATCAACCCACTCTTGTAGTTCTTCTCTGTCTTCTGCTGTAAATTTATTTGCCGGGTTGATTTCGTCATTATAGTTCTCAATGATTGTTTTCCAACTTTCAGGTGTATAATTACGAAGAGGATATAAAATATTTGCAGTAAGTACTTGATGTGGCCAAACACCTCGCATTTTTCTATATATCAGAGATCCAGCGCCCATAATAGTAACAATATTTAAAAGAGTCACTCCCAACACTATTTTAGCCATTAGAAATCTGTGTGAATGGAAAAAAGAGCCCACTTTCTCTGCCGTCTGGCTCCATGCAGCATGATCAAAATTAAAAATATTTTTTGATATTTTTAGACTTGTTTCAGTTAAATTTGTAGCATTCATAGAGAACATTTTAACATGAACTTGTAATAAAGTATAGAGATTCCCAATACTTCCAATAGGATTAAAGCTCTTCTGATCTGAATTCACTAACTTTCGTTATAATTGAATCTAGGAAAGTTGATTGCCTTTAGGGATATTAAAATATTTTTTAGGAAATCTGAAAATTACAAAATTTCACAATCTTCTATTGAAAGCTTTTCTACCGATAAAGTGTCCAAATAATCAAAATTCCTCAAGGTAAATCCTTTAATCGACAGGCTACTACAGAGTTCTGTTTGATTCGCTAGGCCCACCAATTCTCTTAAATTTATCTCTAGAGGTCTGGGGCCAAGCTTCCTAAATGAGAATGAATATTTTTCTTTGTAATTATCGATAATATAATTTGCTATTTTAATGGATTGTTCCGTATCTGAAACACACATTGGTTCAAATTGAAAGTGACAGTTACGTATTGGGCTTCCTGCTTCGCAGTTATTCGAAATATATACCAGCATGTCGATAACTTTCTTATCTTGTCGCATATGCTCCCCTAGCCTAAATTTATAATCGGTCAATTTGTTATGTATAATTTTTTCTCGAAAAGATCTATGAAGAGGGACGTTGTCATGAACAAGTTTATCAAGCTCTCTGACTATTTCAAGCCAATTAGATCCCAATGACAAAAATGAATGACTTTTATTTTCAGATAAAGGAAGATGATAATCGCCTTCATCAATAGGCGTGCTATTAACAAAAAATTGAGGCCCTGAATAGCCTTCTTTTATTATCTCTTGAAAGACAGGCGCAAGAGCAATAGCAGACCACCCTATTAATATTTTACATTTCTTTGATAATTGATAAATTTCCTCAGGTAGGCTTTTCATTTCTCTATTATGGCTCAAATCTAAAAAAGTTAACTTTGAGAAGCCCCCGACTGCAGTTGGAACAGAAGCCAAAAGTGTGCAACAAAGCTCCAACGATACTAAATTTTTCGATGGAATTGAAGGGAGTGCACCAAGTGTACAATTATAACTAAGACTAAGCTTCTTTAAATGCTTAAGATTCTCTAGTTGAAGGCCACACGGAACGTCACAAAATTCTAAAGAAAGGCACTCCAATTTAGGAAATTCTGCAAATTGAAAATCTTCGGGAATTATTAACTTGTTTAGATGTAAGGTTTGGAGATTTTTTAATTTTTTGATCGCTTCAGGTAGATCGATTTTCGTTCCTCCCGAAACAATTTTTATTTTTTGAAGATGGGAAAGTTTATCAAACACGTTTAGCCGTAAAAAATTTACTGGAACTTCCTTCGACAGGCTCTTTTTACCGGCAAGAACCTCTTCCATTATAGTTTCGCGGATCTCCCTTCTAGCTCCGCCCATGTGATGTACACCAAGGGGAACTCTTTCCACCCAATTTTGCAATTCTTGTCGATCTTCTTCTGTAAATTTGTGCACCGGATAGACTTCGCTGTTATACCTTTCAATTCCTCCTTTTATTTTTTGCGGAACGAAATTGCGTAAGGGGTACAAGAGATTTGCAATAAACAGTTGATGCGGCCAAACATCTGTATATTGTTGATAAACGAATGATGCAGCCCCAGCAACCGCAAGGAAAGCAATGGTAATTCCCAACAGCTCCCTTTTGTGGCTTAACACAAAGGAACCCACATGTCGTGCTGTTTGGCTCCATCCTGCACGATCTATGCTAAAATAATTTTTAGTTGCTTCTAGACTTACTGGCACGATATTCATAAGAAGTAGTATAATCTAAATTCGCATAAAAGTACAGAAATCTCTTATACTTCCTCTATGAGCGAAGGTCCTAAGGTCCAACTTAAAAAAATTTATTTGCAGCTAAAAATGGGACAATTGATTGGCTTTAGGGATATTATAATATTTTTTTTGAAAAAGTCTGAAAATTACAAAATTTCACAATTTTCTAGAGATAATTTTTCGATCGGTAGACTATCGAGATAACCGAAGTTTCGTAAGGTAAATCCTTCAATCGACAACCTACTGCAACGTTCTCTTTGATAAAGCAACCCTCCTAATTTTTCAAAATCTATTTCTAGTGGCAGATGATTATAGTTATAAAATGCCATTGTGTATGAGCCTGCATATTTATCTGCTATATATTCCAATATTTCGAGAGTTCTTTCATACTCAACAACGCTTCTTGGGCAAAACTCAAAATAAGATTGAAAAGGTTTACCCGTGTCTCGACTCTTTTTCAAAATAAATGCCAACATGTCAATGTATGCTTTATTCTCTAGTTCGTCACCCTGACTAAAATTCTCAAAAATAAAACTTCTATTTATGATTTCATCTCGAAATCTTATACGGCTAAGAGAATTCTCCTTATTTACATGAATCCATTTGTCAAGCTCTTTGACTACATCAAGCCAGCTAGCTCCAAATCTTAAAAAAGGAGTCTTTCTAAAAGGGAAAGAACTAGTCCTACTTTCTGTAGAGAATTTAGGTCCTGAATAACCTTCTTTTGTCGTCTGCTCAAAAATAGGGGCATGAGCCAGTCCAGAAGCCCATATGTTTATTTTGCATCCCTTTGGCAGCCGATAAATTTCTTCTGGTAGGCTTTTTAAAGCTGCGCATTTAGTCAATGTTAAACTAGCTAATTTTGATAAACCTCCGATCCATTCAGGAATAACAGCAAGATCAAGGGAATAAAGATCTAATGTAACTAAATTTTTTAATGGTAAAAAAGGTAATGCTTCAAGTTTAGATTCGGAAATACGAAGTTTTTTTAAAAAAAAGAGTTTTTCCAAGTGTACATCATTTGAAATATCGCACTTAATTAGAGAAAGCTGTTGGATTTTAGAAAGTCTTTCAAATTCAAAATTTTCTGGAATTCTAAAATTTTCAAGTCGCAAACTACGCAGATTTTTTAAATTTAGAATCTTCTCTGGAAGATCCAGTTTTTCATCTGAATTAAATTCTATTGACTGGAGGTGCGAAAGCTTATCAAAAACGTTTAATTCTAAAAAACTTGAAGGTGCATACTCCAGTTCCTTACTACCTCGTAGCAAACAGTTCATAAGTCTCTGACGTGATTCCTGAGAATCAATTATTCCAATTACTCTAGCTTGTGCTTGCCTAGGTTGTGCTTGATTAACCCACTCTTGTAATTCTTCCCTATCTTCTTCAGAGAATTTATTTGCCGGATAGACTTCACCAACATACCGCTCAATCCCTACGCGATAATTTTCCGGCACATAATTACGTAAAGAATATAAAATATTCGCAATTAATACTTGATGAGGCCACACGTCTGTAATGTTATAATATTTCTTTGCGACAAGTACAAATGGGAAGAGAATAAGAGTCAACCCCAACAGCCCCCTCTTATGTGAGAAGATAAAGGAACTCACCTTCCCTGCTGTTTGGCTCCATCCTGCGCGATCTATATTAAAATAATTTTTAGTTGCTTCTAGACTTACTGGCACGATATTCATAAGAAGTAATATAATCTAAATTCGCATAAAAGTACAGAAATCTCTTATACTTCCCCCTATGAGCGAAAGTCCTAAGATCCAACTTCAAAAAGTTTCTGTACATAACCTTAAAAAAGTTTCTTTAGAGCTAAAGCCGGGACAATTGATTGTCTTTACCGGGGTCTCTGGCTCAGGCAAAAGCTCGCTGGCGTTTGATACGATCTATGCTGAAGGGCAGCGCCGTTATATTGAATCTTTATCTACGTATGCGCGACGGTATATGGGCGATATCCCTAAGCCTGATGCGGAGCTGATTACCGGGATTTCTCCCACAATTTCCATTGAGCAGAAGACCACGCACAAGAGTCCGAGGTCAACTGTCGGGACGATTACGGGAATTTATGACTATTTGCGGGTACTTTTTGCGCGGATTGGTGTGGCGCACTGTCCGGAGAGTGGGGAGCGTGTCACGCCGCAGAGCAATACGCAAATTTTAGAGCAGATTAGTGAGTTGAAGGCAGGTACAAAGCTAATTGTATTGGCGCCGTTTGCAAAGGGTAAAAAGGGCGAGTTTAAGGAAGATTTTGCGGAGCTACTTCGCAAAGGGTTCATGCGGGTGCGTGTCGATGGCGAGATTGTTGAGCTAGAAGAGGGTATGTCGCTTAAAAAAAGTGTCTCACACGATGTCGATCTAGTGGTTGATCGATTGAAGGTTGATCGTGAAAACCGTGGGCGGTTGAAAGAGGCGGTAAGTAGCGCTCTTGAGCTAGGCAAGGGTGTGATGAGCTGTCTTGAAGTGGAGAGTGGCAAGGAACATCTTTTTTCTACGCATGCGCATTCAGCTAAATCGGGAATTTCTTATCCCCCGCTTGAACCGCAAGATTTCTCTTTTAACCATCCGAAAGGCATGTGTCCGGCTTGTTCGGGTTTGGGCACGACTCTTGTCTTTGATGAGGAAAAAATCATCGATGAAGAGAAGAGTATTAGTGAGGACTGCATCGCAATTGCGGGCAGTTTTGAGACGGTACTCTGGGGCAATATCTATCGCAATTTAGGCCGCATTTTTGATTTTAATGTAAAGAAGCCTTGGAAAAAGCTTTCAAAGAGTGCCAAGCATATTTTTCTGCATGGGACGGAGGAGCGCTGGACGAAGATGACGTTTGTCCATCCAAAGTCTAAGAAGCGCTGGATTGAATATGTGGAGTGGAAGGGCGTTTTACATGAGGTTAAAAAACGCTTTAATGAAGCTAAGAGCGAAAAGTACAAGCAGCGGATGCTAGAGATGATGAGCGAACAGGTCTGTCCTGACTGCCTGGGCGCGCGCATTCGCTCTTACCCTCGGGTGACAACGCTTGGAAAAAAGACAATTCACGATATCACGAGTATGACAATTGCTGAGGCGGCAAATTTTTTTGATGCGCTTAAGCTCTCCAAAATGGAGAAAAAAGTCGGGGCTGAGATGATTAAGGAGTTGCAGAGGCGTCTGCATTTTCTCCTTGATGTCGGCCTGCACTATATTTCTTTAGAGCGGACTTCAGCAACGCTCTCAGGTGGCGAAGCGCAGCGTGTGCGCCTCGCTTCACAAATTGGAGCGGGGCTGATTGGGACTACGTATATTTTAGATGAGCCTTCAATTGGCTTGCACCCGACAGATAATGAGCGCCTCATTCGCACGCTTTTGAACTTGCGCGATCAAGGCAACACGGTGATTGTGGTTGAGCACGATGAGGAGACGATTTATGCGGCCGATGAGATTGTCGATGTGGGTCCTGGTGCAGGTGTTGAAGGCGGTGAGATTGTGGCACAAGGCAAGCCGGCTGATCTGATCAAGAGCCCGCGCTCTGTTACGGGTGCTTACCTCTCGGGAAAAGAAAAAGTTGCAACTCCGAAAAGCCGCCGCAAGCCTACAGAAAAAAGGCTAGTGATCAGAGGCGCTGAGGCGAATAATTTGCAAAAGATGGATGCGGAAATTCCTCTTGGACTTTTTGTTGCAGTAACAGGAATCTCAGGTGCGGGAAAATCTTCGCTGATTATTGATACGCTCTACCCTGCTCTTTCCAATAAATTACAGCGATCGCTGCTACGCCCCGCCAAGCACAAGGCATTAGAGGGCATCGAGCATCTGGACAAGGTTATTGCAATCGATCAAACGCCCATTGGCCGCACGCCGCGTTCCAATCCTGCGACTTATGTGAAGTTGTTCGACGATATTCGCAATCTCTTTGCTTCGCTTCCCGATGCTAAGGCGCAAGGGTTTTCTTCAGGTCGTTTTAGTTTTAATGTGCGCGAGGGGTCGTGTCCTAAATGCTCTGGAATGGGTCAGATACGTATCGATATGGACTTTTTAGAGGATAGTTTTGCAACTTGTCCTCTCTGTGACGGGCGTCGTTTTGATCCCAAAACGCTCTCTGTTCTTTACAAGGGAAAATCGATCTACGACGTGATGCGCTTGAGTGTGCGAGAAGGGTTGGAGTTCTTTGATGCAATTCCTAATATTCGCAAAAAATTGCAACTTCTCAACGACGTGGGTCTCGGCTACATGAAAATCGGCCAGAGCTCCACCACGCTTTCTGGTGGGGAGGCGCAGCGCATCAAGCTTGCCAAAGAGCTCATTCGCCCCTCGACGGGACAAACTCTTTACATCTTAGATGAACCGACAACAGGTCTCCATTTTCGCGATATTGACCGCTTGCTGCGCATTTTGGAGCGACTTGTGAGCGAAGGCAATACAGTCCTTGTTATTGAGCACAATTTGGATTTGATCAAGGTAGCCGATTGGGTCATCGATTTGGAGGATGGAAATGTTCTTGCTGAGGGCACACCGGAACAGATCATCAAAGCAAAGACGGCAACTGGGATTGCGCTGGGGGAGAAAAAGAGAGTCAGCGCACCATCTAAAAAGAGAGTCTCAAAGCATACAGAGATTGTAGTGAAGGGAGCAGAACAAAATAATTTAAAAGGAATTGATCTCACAATTCCGCGCGGCAAAATGACGGTTTGTACGGGACCTTCTGGGTCGGGGAAGAGTTCGCTTGCTTTTGAGACAATTTATGCTGAAGGGCAGCGTCGCTATATTGAGTCTCTCCCCTCTTACGCACGCCAGTTTGTCAAGCAGATGGCCAAGCCAAAATTAGAGTTGATTGAGGGCCTATCTCCAGCAATTTCTATTGAACAGAAGCGCCACGCAGGCAATCCACGCTCAACGATTGGGACCATGACAGAAGTCTATGACTATTTGCGCCTGCTTTACGCGCATTTGGGTGAAGCATTCTGTCCTGAGACGGGTGAAAAAATTGTAGCAATTACCAAAGAGTTTGTTTGCAAGAAGTTGCAAGAGCTTCCAGAAAAGACGCGTGTGCAAATTTTAGCCCCACTCACTCTTCGGCATGGAGAAGACTTTTCCTCTCTTCTTATGCGACTCAAAGCAGAAGGGTTTCGCCGCGTGCGGCTCAATGGCACGACCTATGATTTGGAAGATGAAATCCCCTTCTCACGCGGAGTCAAACAGGAGTTCCATCTTGTCATCGATCGGATCGTAATCAAACCTGACATCACTCCACGCCTCTTTGAGGCCGTCTCCCTTGCGAGCGAGCGTGGAGAAGGAAAACTGATTGCAGCCCTTGATGATCAAGATCTTTTCTTTAACTTAGAATTCGCGGTTCCTTCAACGGGACGCTCCTACCCCCAAATTAAACCCCACACCTTCTCTTTCAATTCTGAAGAGGGCATGTGCCCTGACTGTCAGGGACTTGGCATTCAGTGGGGCGCAGATCTTACTCGCTTTCCTAAAATCATGCGTTGCCCTCCCATCACACTCTTCTACTATCTCTGCAAAGATCGTCTCTCTGATGAAGCTTTAGAGCTTTTTGAGGCATTTCTTGAAAAAGAAGAAATTGATCCCAACACCCCTCTCTGTGACCTCTCAGATAAGCAGCAAAAACTATTAATGAGAGGTAGCGAAAAGAGCTTTACTTTTGCAGAAATTTCTTTTAAATGGATCGGCTTTGAAACGCTCTTTGCTAAGCGAGCAAAGGCGGCAAAAAATAATTTACGCAAAGAGATCTTGCCACACATGGACGAGTCTCCCTGTCCAAGCTGCAACGGAGCGCGCTTGAA
Source organism: Candidatus Algichlamydia australiensis (assembly GCA_033977065.1). Classification (GTDB taxonomy): domain Bacteria; phylum Chlamydiota; class Chlamydiia; order Chlamydiales; family JAJFMI01; genus Algichlamydia; species Algichlamydia australiensis. The sequence goes on along the minus strand of JAXCHI010000004.1, from coordinate 323,622 downwards.
TCCCCTTGCACGAGGGGTAAAAGTTGCAGGAAAAACCCTTCCAGAGGTGTGTGAGCTTCCCATCTCACAAACAGTACAATTCTTGAAAAAACTCTCCCTTCCAAAAGAGAAGAAAAACCTTCTCGATGAGACGCTCTCGCAGATCGATCATCGCCTAAAATTTATGATGGAAATCGGACTTGAGTATCTCGCGCTCTCTCGTAGCGCACCTACACTTTCAGGTGGGGAGACACAGCGCATTCATTTAGCGCGTCAGCTTGGATCTGGTCTAACTGGCTGCCTCTATGTTTTAGACGAACCCACTATCGGCTTGCATCCGCAAAATAACGCGCTACTCAACCGCGCACTAAAAAAACTCTGTAAAAGCGGCAATACTCTCCTTCTTGTTGAGCACGACCCTCTTACTATTAACACAGCCGACTATCTCATCGATTTTGGCCCAGAAGCGGGAAAAAAAGGGGGGCAGATCATTGCACAAGGCTCTATTGCGCAAATCAAACGCGATCCGAAATCGCTTACTGGCGCCTACCTCTCTGGAGAAAAGAGCGCTGTGGATTGCAAATACCGCAAACCTACCAAAAAAGTTTTAAAAATTGAAAACGCTTCGCTGCACAATCTTAAAAATATCTCTCTAGACATTCCCCTGCACATTTTTACCTGCATTACCGGTGTCTCAGGATCGGGAAAATCGACGCTGATGCACCACCTACTACGGCCAGCTGTCGAAAAAGCGCTTACGCATAGGCAACCCCCCGACACCATTACCATTCATGGAAGCAAAATCTCAGGGCTTAAGCAAATCGAAAAATGCATTGCACTTGACCAATCTCCTATTGGACACACTGCACGTGCTGACATCACCACCTATTCCGATCTTCTTACACCTCTGCGCCGCTTTTTTGCTGAACTACCCGAAGCGCGCATGCGCAACCTGAAAGCCTACCATTTTAGCTACAACCACATGAAAGGCATGTGTCGCAAGTGTTGGGGCCTGGGAACACGCAAAATCCAGCTACAGCTAATGCCGGCTGTGACCATCACCTGTGACAGCTGTAATGGCAATCGCCTCGCTCCCCTTCCCCTTGAGGTGACCTACAAAGGAAAAAACCTCGGGCAACTGCTCAACCTCACCGTAAATGAAGCGATTGACTTCCTCCCAAAAATTCCGAAAATTCAAAAGACACTAAAAGTTTTAGTAGAAGTGGGACTTGGCTACCTCACCTTAGGCCAGCGCGTGCAAACGCTCTCTGGCGGAGAAGCGCAGCGCCTGCGTCTCTCTCGCGAACTCGTCCGTCCAGCCAAACGCCACACCCTCTACCTCTTTGACGAACCGACTATCGGCCTGCACAGTGTCGACATCGAAAAACTCCTCAAAATTTTCCATAAAATTGTCGATAGCGGTCATACCATTATTATGATCGAGCACAACTCCGATATCATCGAATCGGCTGACTACCAAATCGAGCTAGGGCCTGGAGCTGGTGAGAAAGGTGGAAAGGTAGTAAACATCATTTCACCTACAAAGGCACAATAGATGCTGCCTTGATGACGTTGGGAACAAAGGGCCCCGTATCTTTTACAAAAGCAGTGAGTTGAGAAAAGCCTTTGAGTTTTTCAGGTATAAGGTCTTTGGCAACTGTTAAGTGATAGGTAATCAATTTCACGATTTTAGTGATTGTTGGATTCACACCAACAACAATTGGTATCGCTTTTTCAGAGCATTCAACTGTGCTATCATCAAGTTTAATTTGTTGAATATTTTTATAAAAATTTTCTATAACTTTTGAATAGGAATAAACTGTACCACTTTCACTTATGGTCAAGGGATCAGTAGGTTTTTTTACTCGAAAAATATAGCTGAAAAGGAACTGTGTTTTTCCATCACTATGATCTCTTGTGGTAGTCGCTTCAATTAGATTTCCACTTGCAAGTGTAGGTATTGTGCCAAAGTGTAATAGAGACAAAACTCCTGTAGATAATCTTGAGTGCGCATTTCCACCAAAAGTTGCAGCAAGATTTAAAAGTGCATTTGACACTGCAAATCCTTGAACCAAGTTGTGAAATGTAGAGGGAGCTAGCCATTCTGCAGTACAGCCCTTAGGCGCTTGCAACTGAACCCTAGGAAATGCGTGAGTTACTCTCTTTCCCAAATAATGGCAAGCAACTGGAAGCAAGAAAGCGGCAAAAATAGGTGTAATTGCAAGCGAGAACTTAAAAAAATCGTTATCGACTTCGCTTTTGTGAGGATTAAATTGATCTTTTAAGTCATCGGACAATGTCCTAATAAATTGGACATAATTAAAAGCATAGGTTGTTGCTCCAAGTAGTAATAAACTTATACGCCATTTACTTAATACATTGCCTATACGGGAGTGCTCGCAAGCAGACGCGGCAGCAAAACCAAGATTTAGTGCGTATGTTGCAACATCGTAACGATCTATTGAATTACTCATAATATCTCCATTTTTTAATCAAAAAAGCGCGTGCCTTTGAGAATAACTTTAGCAGCGCCTTTCCACGTTCCAAAAAGTCCTGAGTAGGTACTGTAGCCAAAAAGTTCATTACCAGAGAATTGAAGATGACTAAAGTATTTACCCCTTATAGTGAGCATATAGCTCTCTTTTTGACCAAAAAGAGAGCTGACCAGCCCAACCTTCTTGAAAATCCCAAGTTCTGCATCGTTACCCCCAGCTTCTTTTACCGCATCGACAAACCCTTGCGCTACTTCAGAAAAAGGTTTTAAAGAGTGGAACTCATTAAGCGCTTGAAGGTTTTCACGCCCTTGAACCGGAATAGCATAACCGACAGTAACTCTTCTAAGAGGTAATGGTAGAAAAGTCTTCTCTGTCTCTACACAAATAGTTCTAACAGAAGCCGTAGACGCAAGAGTGGCCACATTCGCAAGAGATGAGATAGCCCCTTGGTATCTTACAGTTGAATCTCTAGCACATCTGGCCATAAAAGTATTGATAGCAAGGTTGCAAATCGTGACAAACTGCATCAAGTCTTGGGAGCGCGGCACAGACCAATAAATATTTGTTGCTCCTTCAATTGTAGGAAGAACACTTTTACTTGGAACAAAAACGCGATTTAATGCAACACCTGCTACAGCAAACCCCGTGATAATAGCCAGGAACCGCGGAATAGGACGGTCAAAAAAGCCCCTTGTTTCTCTATTTAGAGACTCGTCACTTTGAAACCTAATCGAGTTAAATGATCTACGAGAGAATTTAAGAGGATAGCCATCTCGTGACCGCATACAGCGATAGGTATTTCCTAATAAAGTCGCAATATTTAAATAAAGTAGCGCTTTTGGCTCACTCCGAAGAAAACTATTCAAATATTTACTTTGCGATAATGCGGCAGCAGATGTCGCTAAATTTAAAGCTGTTACAACTGTATCTTCCATAAAAACACCAAACCTTCAGGTATCATACCGCTCTTTAAGAAAACTTTAAAGAAGAGGAAATATTTTAATAGAAAAAGAGACGTGTATGTGATAAAATGGTCTTTTCCGAGGACCTTAGAGGGTCATCATTTCCGAACCAGGTCAGAGCCGGAAGGCAGCAGCCTTAAGGAAAATGATGATTGCTCTAAGCTCTCCTCGGTTTTTTCTTTTTTATAAAACTCTCACTTTGATATATTTTTTTATTAAGATGTTGCAAAGGAGGGAAAGCCATGAATGCCACAAAACTATTTAATGACACAAAACCATTTACTAAACCCCATGAAGACCTTGGAGACAACAAAGTCGAAATAGAATTCAAGATAGTGCAGTTAGGTTATCTATTTAAAATTAGTGCAGAAAAACTATTGCTAACAAAAGCTCCTACAGAAGCGGGTTCTAGGTTTCTAGGAATGCCACCTCCAACAAATTCTTATTGTATCCAGAGCAGGAAAGTTTTTGAAACAGTCACAATCCTTGGTAAAGACAAGACAAAAGATATGGTTCTTGAATACGGGGATTATGATTATTTTTTGATAAATATGTTTAATTGGATTCGAAATGACTATAAACGAGCGTATGAAAAGCGTGATGAGGCTGATGGTAGTAAGTTACATCTATATGTTAAAATGAAACCTACAAAGTACTAGCTTCCCCAAAAAGCAACGCGAAGCGGCCTAGCGGGTTCATATCGCAAAGCAAAATCAAAAAACAGCCGCTATGACAGTGTAATTACACGGCTTAGCGACTGTTTTTTGATTTGGCGCAGCGAGATGGACCCGAAAAAAATCTTCTTAGAATTCGATGCCTAACCCGACCGACCAGCCGTGGTAGAGCACATCATCGTTGTTTTTAATGTCACTGCCGCTAGAAGTCTGACCAAACTGGCTGAAAGCTGTTGCGATATCTGAGAGATAGAATACTTCCCAGCTCCCATGGAGACGCATGCGCTTAAAGAAGTAGATGGTCAAATCGAAGGCTCCCTCTCCCTCCCAGGAGAGATTAAAAGCGCCATGATCGTGATCGCGCAAGGTCTTTGTGTCATTGAAGTCGCGCATCACAGAGTTTTGGTGTCCAAAGTTGCCCATTAACCCCCACTTGCCACGCAAGCCAAAGGTGATCCAATCTTCAGGATTGATCTCAAAGAGTCCGCCAAACTGAAAACCGTAGAGGCGATTCCAAGTCTTTGCCCAGTACTCACTTGTGCGCTCATCTTTGTTAAAGCGAATACGCGCGTATTCACTCTCGTAGACAAAACGCAAACCAGCAATGTAAGAGAGGGAGAAGTAATTGATGCGCTGTGGGGTGATGTGACGTATGTAGTTGATCTCCCCTGTGTCGAGTTTGCTCAAGTAACGAACATTAGCAGAGTCAGCATCGACATAATCATTTGTGGAAATGTTAAGCGGCATTTCCAGATTTCCAACTGATGTGGTACCCTTATTGCGGTCCCAACGGAAAAATCCTAGAAAAGCAAATTGCCAAGTAGAGTCTAAGTTGGGCATGATGTTCATAAGGGCACGTAGGCCGGGGTTGTGTCCAAACTCATCAACTAGATTATCTGCAGAGATGGCACACTGGCCGCTATTTTCTTCCTGAACAAAGCAGCGTGGCGGTACATTATCCCGCTCAAAGTAGACAACATCAGCTTCGAAAAGAACATGATGGGGCAGATCACCATGCTGGCTTGAAAAAATAGGAACGGCAAAAATTAGGGCCAAAAATAGAATGCGGCGCATGACTAGACTGTAATCGATCAAGAATTTTCTTCCCAGGATCTAAATGCATTTTCATAAGTTTTTAGTGCGCGCCTCATACTGCTTGCCACATCAAACCCATGCCGATGACCAAGAAAAACCAAGCGAACAAGGCTCTCTCCAATCCCCTCTTCTGTCACTTCATCTGGCTCTTTATTCGGAAGAAGGTGTTCTAAATTGTGACGGGTAATTTTTTCCATCACTTTCTGACCACGCATTAGCAAGTCCATGCCCTTGGGTATGCCGTCAAGAGCACTTTTTCGTGCTTTCTGTTTCTGCTCTTGCGCTTTCATTTCGTTCCAACGCTCTACTGCCTCTTCCGCATCTCCTGCCTTTTTTTCGCCAAAAACATGGGGATGGCGTCGAACTAACTTATCGCATTCATGGTCGCATACATCATCAAAAGTGAAACGTCCTTCTCTTTCAGCAATCAGACAGTAAAAAATTACAATATAGAAAACATCTGCCAACTCTTCAATAATCTCGCTATCATCATCGCTATCAACTGCTTCTAAAAGCTCTTGCGACTCTTCCATCAAATGCTTTTGCAGAGATTTAAATGTCTGCTTTAAATCCCAAGGACAGCCACCTGGACTATTCAAAGTCCTGGCAACAGAGATGAATTTTTTAAACGCTTCCATTTTCCCCCCAGCTTGGTCTCCCTGTGTGGTAGGGATAACGCCTGGCATTTATCCAATTCCAGTAACGGCGAAAGGGACCAACTTGTGTTTTATTTTTGAGATCCCATTCATTGGCATAGAGAATTTCTTTCTCGAAATTACATTTATGTAACTCATCAAAGATGCCCTTATAAGAGTTCTTTGTTACAAATGAAATCGTGCGTGCCAATTCAGAATATTTATTTAAATATCTGGTTGATTCACTCTCCCATTTTTTTAATGTATAAAACTTGATTGCTGCAATCAAAGCAACAGAGAGTGACGAAATAAGTGCTATAACTGAAATAGATATATATAAATATTTTATATTTTGAAAAGGAACTGTTTTTTTATACTTATAGAAACTCGCTCCGCTGATACTAAGAGAAAATAGTGAAATAATTGCTCCTATAACAACCCTCCACTCATTCTCTGTATAAATGCTCACCCTCTCTTGTTCCCAAAAAGGAGGGTTTTTTAAATGAATAGAGTTTTCTGATAGATCTACTTCTGCCATAGGAGGACGTTATACTTGTTTTTTATCAATTTTTCAAGGGATAATGCAGGATCTATGCAGAAAGAATTTGTTGCAACTTGCTATATTTTTGAAGGAAACAGGACCCTCCTCCATTTTCACAAAAAATTACAGAGATGGCTCCCACCAGGTGGTCACGTTGAAGAGAATGAATCCCCTGCTGAAGCTGCACGTCGTGAAGTGATGGAGGAGTGCGGACTTGAGATCGATTTTATTCGCGATGAGAAGTATTGGATTGAGGTACCCAACGCCTCAAGTTTTGAGAGACCGGCCTTTTGCTTAATGGAAAACATTCCCACCTACAAGGATGTTCCTGCTCACCAGCATATGGACTTTGTCTATATGGCAAATCCTAAAAAGGGGGCCAAAATTCGCGAAGGGTGTGGATTTGAGTGGTTCACATTTGAAGAAGTAGAGAAGCTCGATCTTTTTCCTGATGTTAGAGAGGTATTTCTAAAAGTATTAGGAAAAGTATTGGTATGAGTTCGGGAGTCTTCATTGCATCAACAGGACAGCATGTAGGGAAAACAACTACTTGTTTAGGGTTGCTCTCAGGCCTACGCAAACGTTTTTCAAAAATTGGTTTCATTAAACCTGTGGGTCAGGAGCATGTCATCACTACAGAAGGTGCGCATGCAGACAAAGATGTTGTTCTCTTCAAAGATCACTTTAGCCTGCCAGAAGGGTATGAGACGATGAGCCCCGTTCTTTTCCCTCGTGGATTTACGCGCGAATATCTGGATGGCAAGTGGAATCTTAAAGACCTTAAAAAAAAAATTGCAGACTCCTACCAAGCCATTAGAAAAGAGGCAGACTTTGTCTTGGCTGAAGGCACAGGTCACATCGGCGTAGGCTCTATCGTTAACCTCAACAATGCGGAGGTCGCAAAGCTGTTAGGTCTCAAGTGTGTCATTATCGCTTCTGGTGGGTTAGGCTCCTCTTTTGATGCACTCGCCCTAAACAAGCTCTGCTGCGATCTACAAGGAGTAGAGGTCGCAGGTGTCATTTTGAATCGCGTACTGCCTGATAAGCGCGAAATGATTCTCAATTATATGGGAAAAGCGTTAAAGCGATGGAATCTTCCTATTTTGGGTTGCATTCCTTTTGATCCCTTTTTAAGCAACCCCTCATTAAACGATTTTGAGTCCCTATTCCGTACAACACTTCTTTCAGGTGAAGAGAGGCGCCTCTCTCACTACCGCCACACCCGTCTTATCTCTACTTCCGCGGGAGATTTTGCAAAGATGATCGTCCCCTCTACTCTCTTAATCACCTCGGCAACACGAGATGATATTTTGCGCATCACTCTTAAAAAGTTTAAGGAGTATCAAAAAAGAGGAGAGGAGCTCGATGTTGCGATCATTTTAACAGGGCGCACAGAGCCCAATGAAAAGATGGTAGGAAAATTGCGTGAAGCCTCTATTCCTATGCTTTATGCCCCTCTTCCAAGTTATAAAGTCACAAAGATGATCACTTCGTACACGGTAAAGATTCGGATAGAGGACAAGGAGAAGATTCATGAGGCGATTGAGCTTGTGGAAAACCACATTGATTTTGAAAGGATAATAAAAGCTGTTTAAGTGTCGCCTCTCGCAAACAGGCACCCGTAGGACAAGTGCGCAATTTGCTGCAACGCTTTACAAACGTCTCTCCATAAGGACAAACTCCTTGAAAGTTTCCACTACCAGGTGCAGATGGTCCAAAAATTTTTGCACTTGAGGGCCCAAAGAGGGCAAATGTAGGAGTATTGGTAGTGTTTGCCAGGGCCAAACTTGCAGAGTCAACGGTTAAAATGAGATCAACCTCGTGCATTAGCCGCTGCCAAGTGCCAAATTCTGGTTTTAGAATCGTAACCGAACCGGGAAACTCTTTGCTAATTGGCTCCTCTTTTTCTCCAAAGACAAAGAGAAAATGCACTTTATACTCTTTTTGGAGCTTCGCAAGAAATTCTCTCCAAAGGGCTTTGGTAAGCTGCTTGTTCCTCCAACGCGAATCCATACAAACCATAAAAACGGGTTTGGGAATAGGAATCTCTTCGCCAACCAGTTTGAGCGGATGCTCCTCTGGCTCTTTTCCAAAATAGCTCGTATACAAATGGCGCAACTGCTCACGTATTGAGAAGTGTTCAGGCAGGACAATTTTTCGATTTGTAACAAGACGGTTGGGCCACTCAACCGGTTTAGCAAACCCCACCTTCTCTTTAGCTTTTGCAAATTTGGTTACAAGGCCCGATTTGCAGTTACCCTGCAAATCAAAAACGACATCGTAACTGCCAAGATCCTGAAGTCTTCTCTTTAGTTCAGAAAAACAACACTTTTTGCTTCGCCATTTACGAAAAGGTATGGGGCGAATCTCATCGATCGCAGGAACACTTTTTAAAAGAGGGGTATACTCTGATTCGACTGCCCAAGTTACATGACCATCTAAGTAGGAAGCAAAGGGCAGGGTTTGGATTACATCTCCAAGTGAGGAGAGTTTAACAATCAGATACTTGGTAGATCTCATTGATCAGCTCGCGCATTTCACGTGTAAGTGGGGCCGTCACGTAAATTTTTTCCCCTTGGAAAGTGAAGGAGAGTTTGTGAGCGTGGAGCATCTGTCGGCTTACTTCAAAAGAGGAGCGGAATGAACGAGCATACTGGTAATCACCAAGAATCGGTGTGCCAATGCTTTTTAAATGCGTGCGGATTTGATGCGTGCGCCCTGTTTGAGGAGAGACTTTCAAAAGTGAAAGTCCTACGCCTGTTGCAAGGGTCTTATACTCTGTTAGCGCGTAGCGACCCTCAGACTCAGGTACAGCTCCGAAAAGAGATTGTCCCTCCCAAGTGCTCACTTTTCCCAAATAATTTTCTATACTTCCCTTCGGCTTCTTCGGACTGCCATCTACAATGGCAAGATACTCTTTTTCAATCTCTCGATTGCGAAAAAGATCTTCCATCTCACGTCTTGCTCGTGGCGTTTTCGCTAAAACAAGTACTCCAGATGTATTGCGATCAAGACGATGCACAAGTTCTAAGTAGGGATACTTAATTGGGAGATGATTTTTAATTTCACCATTATCGCTAGTGACACCACCAGGCTTGCTAATGATCAAAAGCTCCTCATTCTCGTAAAGAATACAAATTTTTTGCATTTCACATGAAGTGAGCTTGAGCATACGGCTCTCATTGAACTCAACGCGATCGCGAAACGTGACACGATAAGTGGAGAAGGATTCCGACTTGCCGTTAACCATACAGGCGTGGCGATCAATGGCGCGCTTGACCATTTTGGCCGAATAGGAGGGAGAGAGTTTGCTCTTTAAATAGCTGAGCAAACGCATTCCCGCCTCTTCGCGGCCTACATGGAAAGTACGACGCGCCTTGGGTTTCATCTTTTGCCCTCAAGAAGTCGAATGAGCAAGCGTACACCAACACCTGAAGCAGGAGTCGTCCCTAAAAACTTTCCGCTATCAAGGTAGGCAGTTCCTGCTATATCCAGGTGAGCCCATGGCACTTTGCCTACAAACTCTTTTAAGAAGATAGCGGCCGTAATCGAACCGGCTTGGCGACCACCGCAATTTTTTATATCAGCAACGCCCGATTTTAAAAGTTCACGGTACTCTTTATCCATGGGAAGAGGCCAAACTTTTTCGCCAGTTGCCTCCCCTGCTTCCACCAGGGCTTTCTCTAAAGATTTATTTTCCGTAAACAGCCCGCTACGCTCCTCTCCAAGTGCTACGACAATTGCCCCTGTAAGTGTGGCCATATCAATCATGCGGGTCGGCTTAAGATTGCGCACAGAGTAGGCAAGAGCGTCTGCCATTGTCAAACGTCCTTCCGCATCAGTATTATCAATTTCTACACTGGTGCCATTCATTCCAAAAAAGACATCACCCGGCTTGTAACTATCGCGATCAATTGCATTTTCTGTTGCTGCTACAACGCAGGTGACATTCGCCTTGATTTTCGCTTCTGCTGCCGCTTTGATCAGACCAATTGCCGCTGCAGATCCCGACATATCGGCCTTCATCGTCTCCATATAGCCGGTGGGCTTGAGGTTAAGACCGCCAGTATCGTAGGTCACTCCCTTACCTATAACTACCGTATGCTCTTTTGATTTCGGAGCGCCACGGTACTCGCAGACAATGAAACGAGGCCGTACGCGTGAGCTCTGCGCTACCGCTAAGAAAAGGCCCATTTTTTCTTTTTTAATTTCTGCTTCGTTTAGAACTTTTGTTTTGACATCCGTATACTTTTTTGCAAGAGCTGTTGCTTCCTTAGCTAAGCGCTCAGGAGTTACCTCATCTGCATTCCCATTGATCAAGTCGCGTGCAAGATAGACACCCTGCATCACTTTTGCTGCATGCTCACACTCCTTGAGGTGGGTTTTTGTCCCTCCAACTAATAGGCAACTTGTAAGCAGTACGCTCTTCTCTTTTTTATACTTGTCAAAAGCGTAGTTAGCTAAAAGCAAGCCGTCTGCCAAATCGTAGATAGAACCTTTCGTTGGAACAAGCGCTGCAATGTTTTTGATTTTTTTCTTATGACAAAATCCTACCGCCTCGGCGTAGCATCTTCGAACTGAAGTGCCCTTACCAAGCCCAAGGAGCAAATACCGTTTATCGCCATCATAAACAAGGGAAATTTCTTTCTCTTTGCCTTTAAAATCTTTTGTCTTAATTGGTCCTAAATCTTTTGCAGAAAAAAGTGAGGCCTTGCAACCAAGCTTTGGCCCCTCAAAAAACGGTACAATGACCAGATCACATTTCTTGCTTAAGTCAGCGCTTGTGGAGAATTTCATTAGAAGGGAATCTCCTCATCGTTGAAAGGTGTATTGTCCGCTTCGCCTGTACCAAAACTACCTCCAAAGCTTCCAAAATCACCGCTACCAAAAGTCTGCTCTTGGCTAGGAGCTGCTTGTTGAGGCTGCTGTTGTTGTGGTTTCGGCGCTGCTGCCATGGCAGGCTGTTGCTGCTTTTCCGCATCACTACGGCCAAAGGGACTAAAGGAAATGTTTGTCGCAGTCATGTTCATTGAAATTTGATTTTTACCTTCGCGATCAGTAAACATCTCGGGCTTTGCCATATCTCCCCAAATCATGACAGCTGTTCCCTTCTTTAAGTAGGGCATCATTTTTTCAAATTGGTCGCCCCAAATTGTGACACGCCACCAGATTGTCTCCTCATTTTTGCCACGACGCGTATTAGCAGCCACACGCATGGTGGTCACTTTTTGGCCATTTGAGGTGAAGCGCACCTCTGGGTCGGCTCCTAAACGGCCGGCAATCATCAAGTAATTCATCCTGTACTCCAAGTATTTCGAATAACTCTCAAGATACCTTTTTTACAGCTAAAAGACAATAGCACATTCCTTTTCTGAAGTATTTCTCAAACAGTTTTTTTTACAACAAACAAACTAATACAAACTAAACATTAAAAATTTTTATTTGTATAAAAATAATACTATATATATAAAGAAAATTAACTAATTGATGCGGAGTACCATCATATGGGCGAGTCGGCAGAAAAGCCTGAAGACCTAACAATCAAAAAAAATATCCACTCTCTTCCCTCCTCTTATTCTGACAACTCCCTGCACGAACTCGACGAATTCCACGACCCCTTCTCCGACATCAGCCTCTTTCTCTCAGAAAAAATCACAACAGAAATCACCGCACACGGCTCAACACAAGAGTGGTCGGCACAGATTGAGCAAGACCTCCTTCGTAAAATTTTGCCTGAATTCAAAGCGCGTTTCCCGCGCTACCGCCTCGGGCTTTTCGCACTAAAAAAAGCTTTTGAAAAGGTCGCCTATTTTTATGAGAAGCTCTATGGCCATAAAAACCTAGATGCGAATACCCTTATCCGCGAAAATTTGCGCAACCAACTTGAAATTGGTATCTACAACTCCATCAAAGCGCAGAGCGAGCAAATTGCACAAAACGTGGGCGAGTGTCTTGCAACACTCCAAGGAAGAAAACCGAATTTAGTTGGCTTAATGGCCAAAACCTATAGTGGTTTGAAAGCTCTTTTCTCTGAAGTTCCCCCACAAAATCCCTTCTACTCCTGTGATGCTCGTGATGCACTCATTGTCAAGACGCAAATTGAAACAATCAGCGACTACCCAGAAATCACATTTTATCAGCTACAGGCTGTTATCGAGCAAAAACTCTCCATGCTGTATGAGATTCCTGCACCTCATAAGAATAACAAACTAGAAATTGCCATCGCTTGCCATCTCGGGACAAAGTGGAGCGCAACTCTTAAAGCAAAATTATGTGAGAATGAGCTCCACCTTTTGAAGGAGCTAGTGCAAAAAGAGGCTGAAGAGGGAAACTCTCCCTCCAAAATCGCTCGCCACTTTGAAATGATCGTACTGATGGCAAAGAGTTGCTATGGCGATCATCCACCTTCTCAACTTCTCGACCTCTATCAAAATGAAATTTTGTTAGAGTTTGAAGAGTACGGGCACTCAGAAACGCAGCATCAGATTGAACAAGTAAGCAACTTAACGCGATTTTTAAGCTTAACAGCAAGTGACACAAAAGCTCTGATCTGGGCGCTGATTGCAGAATTACAAATCCCCTCTTCACCCATCCTTTCAGACCTCATCGATAGTGAGCTTGTCAGCGTAATCCGCAATAGCAATATTGAAGAGTTTTGGGCCTTAGTTCAGAAGACTCTACTTCACTTTAAAAAAGCTAAAGAGAGTTTAGAGAACCAAGAAGGTCTAGAAGAGAAAATTGAATTTTGGGCTTTGCAAAATGAGCTTGTTCTTCTTGAACTTAATCTACCTGAGCCGCAAGCCAAGAAACTCCCCACACAGTTCCTCTCATTTGCGGACGAGATCAAGAAGCGTGAATGGATCTACGAGCGCTACAGAAACTATCGAAAAGCAGACGGGACCCCTCTAGAGCGCTACAAAGCCTTAAATCCTGATTTAAGTCTGAGCGACCGGCTTCCTCTTTTGCCATAAGTAGAGCCCTATTCCAATAATAGGAAGTGAGAGCCATTGGCCCATCAGCAAGCCACCGCCATTCACCAGAGCGCTCTGTGGCACTTTGATAAACTCAATCAAGAAGCGGAAGCTAAAAAGAAAAGTCAACAAAACTCCCGTCAATTTCCCCGCTGGCCACTCCACCTTTCGCTTAATAAAGTAGAGAATGGCTCCAAGAGAAAAATAAAAGGCCATCTCATAGAGTTGCGCGGGATGACGCAGTGCAGGCGAACTCCCATCTGCAGGGCTGCCAAAATAAATTGCCCAAGGCAGATCGCACACCCTACCCAAAATTTCTTGATTAAAAAAGTTTCCCAAACGGATAAATCCAGCCAAAATACAAGAAGGGATGACCATCAAATCAAGCAGAGCACGAAATGAAAGCTCGCGACTTTTTCGCAAAAAAAGTGCCAGCATCAAGAGCACCGCAACTACACCGCCATGGCTGGCTAAGCCTCCCTCCCAGATGCGCAACACACGCAACGGATCGTGCAAATAGGGCCCTAGAGGTTCATAAAAAAGAATATGACCTAAACGCGCTCCCAAAACTACGCCAATGATGACAAAGAGAATAAAGCGATCGGCATATTTTTTGGCTCGCGTCTTGCTACCTAGTTTTTTTTCTAAATCTTTAGTAAAAACTTGAAACCCCAGCAAAAAGCCCAATGCAAAGAAGAGACCATACCAGCGAATCGGTACGGGCCAAAAAGGCAGAGTGAATAGATCTCCGCTTGGATTCCAGTATACATATCCCATGTAGCCATTTTCGCTAAAAAAACCATTATTGACAACAAATTCACAAATTCTTTACATTTGCCGCTCGAAAGGAGTTTTTATGAGTAGCGAAGTTGACGCAGATGCAGAAGGAGTAGCAGAAGGCTGGTGGGGCTGTGACTGGATTGCAGAACAAAGTTTTTATTTAGCCTCCCATCTAACAACCCCCGTCTGCAAAGCGCGTGAAAGCTTGCATACCGCCTGGCTCTATGACAAGCTCTACCCCTCAGCAACTAACCTCGAGGTTGCCCTTCAGCGAGCAAACTTAGCCATGCGTGTTATCGCCTACTCGATTTTTGGGGCCGTTACAGCAGGGCCAGGGATCGCGCTCAGACGTTTTGGAAATGTAATTCAAAATCACCCTTACATCTTCACTCTAGGAAATGCTGACGCAAAAGTACTTCCTGCAGATCGCACATTTTCTGTGATGTTCTGGAATATCTGTGGCGCGCGCGCAGGTTACAACTACACCGATGGAGGACTTTCAAACCTTGAAGATCGTATAGAAGACATTATTGATGAAATCATAAAAGAGGACAAAGACGTAGTCGGCCTCTGTGAAATGAACGACACAACGCTCAATGCACGCGTTGTTGAGCGCCTTAAAAAGCACTACCGCTACATCTACTGGAATGTTGGAAAGAAAGGATTTGGGAGCCCATCAGGCCTTGCTGTCTTTAGCAAGTATGAAATCAAAAACCCTGAATTCGTACGATTTGATAATGAAACTTTAGCAGGTCGCACAAAAGACCACTGCATCAAAGGAACTTTTTTTGGTGAACTTGCCTCAGAAGGAGAGATCTTTGCAAGAGTAGGCTTTACCCATCCGCAACACTCTGAAGAGCCTCAATTTCCAGACGAGGAGGAGCTCACTGGAAGAGCAGCGCAAATGCGCACTCTCTTTAATCACGCAGTGCATAAAGTAGAGCAGTTGCCTACCCTCATCATGGGCGATTTTAACTGTGATGATGAGGAATTTGACAAGTACGACTACTGGTTTGAAAAATTTGAGACACAAAGAGAGTGGGTAAAAGATGGAGTTAAACAGTATACTTGGTTGGGAGACCAACTCTGCGTTGAGTATGTGAATTGGCAGCCCATTACAAAAATGGCTCATACCCTATTCAACTGGATCGCTCCCACATTTAATTGGGAAGAGAAAAAAATCATCCCCAAAAGAGTCTCAGAGCCTTGTAATTTGGATCGCGCCCTTTGGAATAAACTCTTAAAGAAGGTTGATTACAAACTTGGGAAAGAGAAGTTTGATCGCACAAAGTTCAGCCGTGTAGGAGCCAAGGGCGTATTTTCTGATCACCGCAGACTTATATTTACAGGTCGTGCTAATGTCGCAGGTGGATGAGAAAGATCAAAATTTTTACTCCAGGCAAAAAATCCTTCGAGAAAGAGCTAGCCGAGTATGCAAAGCGCCTTACTTCTGAGGCGCAAATCCTTTGGGTCTACCCAAAGGATCTTGCTGCACTTGAAAAAGTTCTTGCTAAAGAGAAAAGCTATATCTGCCTAGATCCTACAGGCAAGCAGTATTCAAGCGAAGGGTTTGCTAAATTTCTTGAGACCCAAAGCGCTAACATTGTCTTTGTAATCGGAGGCGATGAGGGATTTACTCCCACCATTCAAAAAAACGCCTCTGCGCTCATCTCACTTAGTAAAATGACTTTTACTCACCATATGACGCGGCTCATTCTCGCAGAACAAATCTACCGGGCCATCATGATTAACTCTGGCCGGCCTTATCATAAATAAGTTTACGAAGAAAAAGCATGGCACCGTTCATTAAGCCGGAACCAATAGCAACATCGACAAAGCCACGCACATCAATTGGAATAGGGAGAAATCGCATGGAGACTCCAAGTGCGATCATAAACCCAATTAAAATCAGCTCTCTTGGGGCAAATACACTTTGTAATTGCACTTTATCGTTCATGCGCGCAATTGTGCGATTTACCACCCCTCTTAATGCAATTCTGCCCTTAATAAATCCGACAATTAATGCCGTTGCAATGAGGAGCAAGATCGCTTGCTCCAAATCACGAGAGTAGCGAGCTGCAAAACGCAGCAGAGGGAGCTGCTTTGCACCTAAAAATTTTACCTCTACCGATAAAAACCTTAATCCCTTCCAAAGCAGTAAGGTTCCTGTTAAAAACCAAGTTGCAAAGCAAATCTTGATCGCGCTTTTTTTAGAAACTTTCATAAGGAAGGACTGAACCAGATTGTTCAGTCCTTCCTTAAAAAAACCTCTTTCTATAGCATAGTAATAAATAATGGATTAATAAGGGACACCTGCCGTGAATTTGTCGCTAATCTTTACTAGAATATTTTTTGCTATCCTTAGCATATTTTTTATGACCGTTTATATGGTCTCAGGTGAGGGTGCTATGATCCCTCTGAATTTTGCAATCGGTGCTGGAATGGGCCTGCTACTGACCGCCCTTTTCATTGGCTTTGATGTTCTCTTTAGGCGCTTTAATCTACGCGCCTTCAATATCTCCATTATCGGACTCTTTGTAGGGTATTTAATGGGTTTGGCACTTACCTTAATTTTTAGTGCAATTCTCGATATAAGTGCTGCCTCAGTTACTCTTGGTCCCAGAACAATAGAAATCATTGAAATTGGACTCTTTCTCTTTGGAATTTACCTAGGAACGATTATGACTCTGCGCTCTTCAGATGAAATCTACATTAGCATTCCTTTTGTTAAGCTCACCCCAAAGGCTGAAAAGAAAAAAGACATCCTGCTTGATAGTACCGTGCTTTCCGATCCACGCCTTATCGATCTCTGTACAACAGGACTCCTTGACCATCAGCTCATCCTTCCCCGCTTTTTAATCAAAGAGCTTTACGCAGACACAGAAGGACATGATGAAGCGGCAAAAGAGAGTGCAAAGCGATCTCTTGACGTGATAGAGAAATTGGAAGACCTTCCTAACCTTAGTCTTCGCTATAACGACACCGACTTCCCTGAAGAGCAACAAATTGTTTTAAAACTTTTGCGCTTGGCAAGACTACTTGATGCCAATATCATTACAGCTGACATCACGCGCATGCAGAATGCTGAAACCAATGGCACACGATTTATCAACATGCACGCTCTTTCTACCGCCTTAAAACCGTTGACAGAAAGCGGTAAGGTAATGAAAATCAAAATCCAGCGCCCAGGAAAAGAGCCTCGTCAAGGTGTCGGTTATCTAGAGGATGGCACCATGGTTGTCGTCAATGGAGGCGGCGACTTTATCAACCAAACAATTGATGTTACAGTGCTCTCTGTTAACCATACCACCTCCGGCCGCATTATCTTCTGTAACCTTCTTGAAGACAGCTCACAATGAAAGGGATAGGCAACGACATTATTGAAATTGTGCGCATTAGGCAATCAATTGACAAATACGGCGATCACTTTCTCAAACGTGTCTTTACAGAAAAAGAACGCGCTTACTGCAATAGTCAAAAAAATTCCTCAAATAGTTTTGCAGGTCGCTTCGCTGCAAAAGAAGCCATTTCCAAAGCGCTCGGCTGCGGAATCGGTGAGCACCTCTCCTGGCTTGATATGGAAATTCTCCCCTCCCCTTCTGGCAAACCTCTCCTCTACTTCTCCGAAGCTGCCAAGAAAACCTTTCAAAACCCCCAATTCCAAATCTCTATCTCCCACTGCAAGACTTTTGCCACAGCTATCGCTTTCTGGTCTTCATAAATACCTACACATAGTATTGAACAACCACTAAAATAACGGACGGACTGAAAAGAGGTATAAAATGAGGCAAGTCGTAAAAAGTGCAATATTCCTACTTTTAGTATTAGTCTGCAGACGGAGTATGGCAGAAGAAAAACTTATATGGAAGGTTTTTCCGGTGGATGAACAGGCAATAATGATCACTGAAGATTATCAAATATGGTTATTACATGGAGTAGAACCCAATAAATTAACGTGGACTGAATGGATAAAATGTGAAACAATACCTCAGCCTGATACCAGCTATTTTTTTGATGTAAAACAATGGGAAAAAAGCAAAGCCATTTCTATTGTATATTCTCCTTGGCAAGAGTGTGAATGGAAAGAGACTTACCGTAATGACTCTTCATTATTACAGTATTGTGATTATGTAATTAGCAACACTATGAATAACGTTCATGCTTTTGCTAAACCACTTCAAAAAGATGAATTAATATCGTTTTATAATGGTATTACCAAAAGATTTGAGATTATAGTTGGAGCCGGCCTGGTCTGTGAGGCAGCTAATCTATTAGAGAAAGTTCTTGTGTTTACCAAATTCAAAACAAAAGTCCTTGCTGAATCTAAAAACAAGTCAGAAGGAAAACCTTATGAGGAAAAGTAT
Source organism: Candidatus Algichlamydia australiensis (assembly GCA_033977065.1). Classification (GTDB taxonomy): domain Bacteria; phylum Chlamydiota; class Chlamydiia; order Chlamydiales; family JAJFMI01; genus Algichlamydia; species Algichlamydia australiensis. The sequence goes on along the minus strand of JAXCHI010000004.1, from coordinate 305,126 downwards.
ATTGAATTTCATCAAAAACATGACTTTTTCTTTTTAGAAACTTAGAGAACTTAAGTTTAGAGAATGTCTTCGAATTAAAATTCAATCGATTTTTCGTGGTAACTTGAATTTTTTAGAACTCTGAACCAAATGTTTTCAATTGACTTTTCCGCAAGCTATTGCGGAAAAGTCATGACTATTTTGCAATAGCATGCAAAATAGTCAAAAGAGGCAAAGTTCTGTATGACAACAAAAAAATCTAAAGAAGAAGCGCTTGCAGCGCGAATGAAGAAGCTAGGGATTGAAGAGGATGACCTTGTCGAGAAGTTTATTCTGGGGTCGGGCTCTGGTGGCCAAAAAGTCAATAAAAGCCACACATGCGTCTATTTGAAACATCTCCCATCAGGGATTGAGGTGAAGTGCCAGCAAGAGCGCTCGCGCGCTTTAAATCGCTATTTAGCACGTAAGCGACTTTGTGAGGAGATGGAAAATCGCCTCTTTGAAAAAGAGTCAGCGGCTGCCAAAGAGATAGCTAAAATTCGAAAACAAAAAAAGCGCCGCTCGCGGCGCACTAAAGAGAAAATATTAGAAGAGAAGCACCAGCGCAGTAGCATCAAGAAGATGCGCGCTCCTCCTTCTGATCAGGAATAGCAGTAAAGATCTTAATCTTCTCAATCATCTTTTCATACGATTCGCTCACAACTTCACTATCTAAAAACTCACTCGCATTTTCTTTGTATGAAATTTCTACATGCCCATTTTTCATGAACATCTGCGCCACGTGAGGACGCTCAGGACGCTCCATCTCTTTACCCCAAAAACTGAGCTTAAATTCAACACGATCAACTGTAAGTGGAAAAGGCTTAATCAAATTTTTCATTTTAGGGTCACGGTTCGCTTGGTCAACAAAGTCCTCTACAGCTTTTTGAAAGCGCTCACGCGCTTGATCCTCGTTCAAATACTCACGAGACATTACATGAACCCCAAAATTTCCAATTTGTGACCCCCAACTTGTCATGGGACCGATATAGGTTAGCTTCTCCCTTTGCACATGATTGTCATAGCGATCTAAAAAACGGTAGACCATACTATCCGTTTTATTGCTAAGTGGTAGAGCTAGCAAGGGTGATGCAAGCAGTGCTGTCGCTAGATAGAAATACATAACCATAAATTCCTCCCTGGAATGCCCTCACTATTGCAAAATAAATGTTTAAGGGAAACACTCTTGTGCAATGCGGCGAATTTCAGGAAGGAAGGTCACAAGTGAGTGGTCGCGATAAGAGAGCCAATTGCGCGAAGGGAGAATTGAAATATTATATTTTTTCGCTTTGCGTAGGCACTCTTCGTATTCAGATAGAGGCTCAATACCGTCAGCAGAATTGCGCTTTGCAACTACATTGCGCGCAGCTTCTTCACAAGTGCGCCCCAGGCGAAGCTCTTTGATAATTTCGAAGGTCTCTTTTTTGTGATAAATCCAGTTAGCAAAGTGGGAGATGATTGCCGATCCGCAAACGTAGTTCCACACGCGACCTGCACGGTCGCTTTTCATGATTTTAGCGCCTGCAAAAGCGTGCACTTCAATGCGCTCTCTCACTGCATCTAAACGCTTATCTTTTAACGCGCGGTTTGCGATAAAAACTCCATGACTATGAGCAATCAAAAGGACTCTCTTGTTCTCTTTTTGCAGCTCTTTAAAAATACGATCTGCAAGATTTTGAACGATCGCGTTAGATTCATCGTTTTTTGTCTCTTTCAATCGGTTAAGTGAAGACCAAAAACGCGTGATAATCCACGAAAGTAGTTCAGTAGGATTGTAGCGACAAAAGACATGTTTACCTCTAAATTCCTCAGAGATATACCCCGCTTTTCGAATGGCATCACTTCTTGTATTGGCGATACCATTACAAAAAATTAGAGAAACATCGGAAAGCTCTTCATCTTCAATATCCCCAACAATGAAACTTCCATCCTCAACATCACCGTCAACAACTTCTATGCACATCGCTCCATCAAACTCCTTTACGAAATTTTAATCAAGCTTTCATACTTTAACTTCCACTCTTTTACAAGGTTCACCATCATAATCTGTTGCTACACGATAAGTATCTGGACCAGTTTGTAAAAAGAAGCAGCATAAGCTACTATTTGTTTTTGGAAATTCGTTCCTTAATACAAGGGAAAAATAGGAAATGTTTTCACTATTATCCGGTAATTTAACTTCAACACCTCGCTGTGGAATTTTACCATCTTCCAATTTCTGTTCTAACACTTTACTACAAATCCGACGATACTCTTTCAATGCATTAGGATCTTCTGTTAAGTGCGTTTTTGCTAGCTCAATAGCATGAGTAGCAATCAATTGCATTTTTGAGTTATGAGACTTTCTAGTATAACTAAACACAGCCCCACCCCCTAAAAGAAGAGATCCAGCTCCTGCTACTAACCTTGAGTACATAATTTCTCCATTGTAATTGCGAGACTGTAGCACAAATAGGCAAATCGTGTATAGTCCGTATAAATTCTTTGTGAGTAGCAGTTGAAGAAGTGGCTTTTTTTTCTTTTTTTTAGTTTGCAGTTAATGGCTGATCAGGATGAGGAGTATAAGCCGATTTATGCGGGCACTCTCCTCAATTTTTACTCGCAAAATGCAGCGCCTGGACGCCTTGTTTTTGAACCCTTATTTTTTGTTACACATTTCTACGGTGCCTACGATAGCAACTGGAAAAAACAAAACCAGAAAAATGTCAATGAAGTTGAACTTATTTTAAGTTTAGAAACAGGAATTACGGATTTTATCGATTTCAATTTAATTGTTGGAGGATTCTACACTCATATCGATGGTTTCTCTTCTTGGCGTTATGAAGATACTTGGGCACTCTTTGGCTTTCAAATCTCAAGTGATATCAAAGATACATGGATACCCGATTTCCGCATCGTAGTGGGGCAGACTTATCCTACAGGAAAATTTGAAAAACTAAACCCCGAAAAAAACTTAAGTGATGCAAGTGGGAGTGGCTCTGTTACCACCTATCTCATAGCAGTATGGCAAAAAATCTTCTATACCTTTCCGAAACACCCTTTCAACATTAATCTCAATATCTGGACACTCTTTCCAAATGAGCTCTCCGTTCGTGGTTTTAACGTTTACGGTGGCGGTTTTGAAACAAAGGGGCGGGTCAACCCTGGAATGGAGTATGTCGCCAGCCTTGGAGTAGAAGTGACTCTTGATAAACATTGGGAAATAGGTACAAATGTATTCTACTTGCATACAAACAGCGCTTCTTTTAAGGGAGATCGCGGTGTGACTCTCGATGGCTTGCCTGCAAAAGTAGGGCTTCCCTCTTCCGAACAACTCAGTTTAGCTCCTAGCTTAGAATACAACTTTAATCAAAACATGAGTATGGCAGGTGGCGCCTGGTTTACAGTTGCTGGCCGCAACTCGGAAGCTTTTGTCAGCGCTATTCTCGAATACTTTTATTACTTCTAGGTTAATTGATATTCAAGTTGGCACCCCCTTGTTTCCTTAAGTAATTGACAACAACCCCTTTATCATGCGATTATTTTTGTATGAAAAGTACTATTTTAATCCTTGGAACGATAACTACACTATTTACAAGCTGCAGTACAAACAGAACAACCCTTACTTATGAACCTCTACTTGAAGAGCAACCAAAAAATTCCGTTGTTATAAAACTTCTCGATTTTAAAGACTCACGCCACGCAAAAGACCTCGTGGGACATTTCCGCAACGATTACAATATCCCGACAGTAAAACTTGTAGCTCGAAATGACGTAGTCAAGTGGGCCACAAGCTCCCTTCGAGAAGAGTTAGAGCGCTCTGGCTACACTGTCACTGGCTCTGGGAGCAATGCAGAAACAGAAATACAAGGAAATATTTACGATCTCTACTGTGATACGGGCAAGCATTACAACGGCCGTATGACCCTAAAAATTAAAGTCAAAAGAGATGGTAAAGTTATTTTCAAAAAAAAATATCGTACAGCTGAAGACAATGGATATGTCTGGTATCAGAATGCAAAGAGCAGCACACGAGCGCTAGAAATGAACATGCAAGTGATGAATCGTGAGATTATTGATGATCTCAATCGCAACGTATTCACTCTTTTCAACTAACTCAAAATAATTCCCCTTTACATGCGCGAAGCGGCCTAGCGGATTCTTATCGCAAAGCAAAATCGGAAAACGTTCGCCGCGACAGTGTAGATAACACGGCGTGGCGAACGTTTTTCGATTTTGCGAAGCGAGAAGGATACGAATCAGAAAAGGGAGAAAGGAAGGGTATAAGCTACAGTGATAGAATGCATGCATTCTGGGAAACTATGCGCAAAAACACGATAAAAATACTCGACGGAAAAATTCCCCCAAATTTCGAATTCGTAAGCGTAGCGCAGACCTAAGTCGACGGACTGGTGAGCAATATTAGCATAACCGCGCAAGCGATCGATGTTGACCTCCTCAACACCTCCCATACCAAAATAGCCATGGCCAAAGAGGCGGAAGAGATGCTGGGTGTAGATACGCGCATCGAGCGCAAGAATTCCGCGCGCCCAAGGAGCACCGCGATTAGCCACCCCTATTCCTCCATAACCCCAAAAGCGATAGCGCCAATTATAAATTTTATCGATCTCTTTTCCAAGAGCGGCTCCGAGCTCTAAGTTAAGCGTTGCATGAAAGGGAGTGCTGGGATCTTTTTGTGAACGCACAGGAACATAAAAAAGCGAGCCATTAAAGGTTAAACTCACTGGATCCCCTTCTACATCGTTACACTGGAGATAGCGCAGCGAAGTGCCAATTGCTTGCATGCCCCAAGAGAGCTTTTGTGTAGAAGCAAAAATTCCCTCAAACTGAATATCCCATTGCGGGAGAAAAGAGAAATTTAAATTTCCTTTTATAAGGTTATCATCTGAGGAGTATTTCCGCGTCCCATTGTCAACATCTGGATAGTGGTCATAGGTGTAAGAGGGTGTTAGGTAGAAGAGCCAAGTCTGTCCAAACCAAGGATCGTAATGCAAACTAAAGAGAGTTAAAGGAAAAAGGATAAAAAAAATGCGACGCAGCACTTATGCTAATCCTTTTGAAACTAAATACCTCTCTGCATCAAGAGCCGCCATACAACCAGAGCCAGCAGCAGTCACTGCCTGACGATATTTATGATCTGAGACATCTCCTGCAGCAAAAACACCTTCTACAGAAGTATTTGTAGAAAATGGTTCTACTTTTAGATAACCCGTCTCATCCGTTGCTAAAGCTCCTCCCAAAAACGCGGTATTGGGCTGGTGGCCAATTGCAAAAAAGAGCCCTCCTGCTTCGCGTTTCTGTTCCTCACCTGTCTGTGTATTTTTTAACGTTACCTCACGCACAACATCATCACCTGCGACGTTCACGACAACGTTGTTCCAAACAATCTCAATTTTAGGATGGTTAAGAGCGCGCTCTGCCATAATTTTTGACGCACGCAGTTCATCACGGCGATGAACAATATAGACCTTTTTACCAAATTTGGTGAGAAAAACCGCCTCTTCAATTGCGGTATCGCCTCCCCCGACTACATAGAGATCCTTTTCACGAAAAATGGGAGCCGCACCGTCACAAACCGCACACGCTGTTACCCCTTTTTGCCAAAACTCTCCCTCACCTGCACCGGGAATATCTAAGCGCTTGGCTGTTGCTCCTGTGGCAATGATCACTGTCTCAGCTTCCGCAATAGTCTTCTTTCCTTTCACAACAAATGGCCGTTTGGAAAAGTCAATGGACTCCACATCTTCTGTCAAGATCGTCGTACCAAAGCGTGCCGCTTGTTTGCGAAAGTTGTCCATGAGAGCAGGACCAGTAATTCCCTCCGGAAATCCAGGGTAGTTTTCCACGTCTGTTGTTGTCGTGAGCTGCCCTCCAGGTGTTCCTGAAAAAAAACCTTCATAGAGAAGAGGATTTAAGTTTGCACGTGCTGCATAAATTGCCGCAGTGTGTCCAGCTGGGCCAGATCCCACGATGATGAGTTTGTACTTTTCCATTACTCCCACATTGTTTGGGAATCACGAGTAAAATGCAATAACTAAGGGTTTATTCAACCCTCCCTAAAATATGAACCTATCCAACTAAAGCTGCTTTTGAAATTTTTTCTCAGTTTTGAGAAGGATTTTGGGATCTTTTTGAAAACAACTTAATTAAGTTGTTTGAAAAAATAGCTCAAAATCCAGCCAAAAATCTGGAAAAAGGCAAAAGCATGTTTAGTTGGATAGGTTCATTGCCAACGAATGAACTTTGAGCATTTAATTCAAAGACAGTCTTTAACATAGAAACCTATATATTTTTCAAAAAAACGAACCATCTTAATAGATTAAAAAACAAATAAAACATTTTACAAATATTAAACGTGTAAGAAAATATTTACTGTTTATGAAAATTGCCTTGAAAGAGTAAAATAGCAGAATGCGAAGCATTAACTTGAAAAATGTAACAAAATCGTACGGCAACAGCGGGAAGATCCTCTCAAAAATTCACTTAACTATCCCCTCTGGCAAATTTTTTGCTCTTCTCGGCCCAAGCGGCTGCGGTAAGACCACGCTTTTGCGCCTCATTGGCGGCTTTGAGGAGGTCGATAGCGGAACGATTACGATTGGAGAAAAGGAGATCACACACCTTCCGATCAATAAACGTCGTATTCATATTGTTTTTCAAAATTATGCTTTATTCCCGCACCTTAACGTCTTTGACAACATCGCCTACTCCCTTGTCATTCAGGGACTTTCCAAGGATGAAATTCAAAAAAGAGTGATGCGTATTGTGCGCGCTTTTCACTTGGAAAAACAGGTAGAGAAACTTCCATCAGAGCTATCAGGAGGCCAGCAGCAGCGAGTGGCGATTGGTCGCGCCATCATCAACGAGCCCGATGTTCTTCTTCTCGATGAGCCGCTTGCAGCACTCGATTATAAACTTCGCGAGAAGATGCTTGTTGAGTTAATCGAGCTGCAGGACAAGCTCAAAACAACTTTTGTCTACGTCACCCATGACCAGTTTGAGGCGCTCACTGTAGCCGATCAGATGGCCATTATGAATTCTGATGGCGAAATCGAACAGATTGGTACACCAAAAGAGATTTATGAATTTCCCGTCTCCTCATTTGTTGCAAAATTTGTTGGAACAACAAATATTTTAAACGGGGTTATGCGCAATATTGAGCTTGACCCTGAAGTTGAGGTAGAGGGACTCGGTAGCTTAAAGGTCTATGTACCGCAGAAAAAACCTTGGATGGCCAATGGAGGGAGCGTAGTGATGAGCCTGAGACCAGAAAAAATCTTTATCTCTAAAAAGCCCGCAAAAGATTTTTCCAATCAAGTTGAAGGCAGTGTGCAGTCGATCGTTTATTACGGCAGATCAACGCAGTATAACGTGAAGCTTGGAAGCGGTACAATGCTGCAAGTTTTTGAACAGAATGAAGAGCATTTTCCGCATGAGGATATCGATTATGACGATAAGGTCTACCTCTACTGGCAACGGGAAAATGTCGTACTATTGGAGCATTGAGGCATGGAAAAAAGCAGCACTCTTCCATTCGGCCTCGGTTCAGGCGCCTTTATCTGGCAAATTCTTTTCTTCTACATTCCTCTTTTTCTTTTGATTCTTTCTAGTGTTATGAGCTTATCTGGGGAAGGCTATTTTGCTGGGCTCACTCTCAGCCATTTTTCTGCCGTTCTCTCACCTGTCTATTTTAAAATTATTGGGAACTCGCTTGGCATTGCCACTCTAACAGCCGGGATCTCTTTAATCATCGCCTATCCCCTTGCCCACTATATGGCTTTCTACGCCAAAAAAATCAAAAGCCTCCTTCTCTTCATGTTGATTGTTCCCTTTTGGACCAACTTTTTGCTTCACATCTACGCCTGGTTTTTTGTTCTTGAACGTCAAGGGTTTCTCAACAACCTCTTACTAAATTTGGGGATCACTTCTGAACCCCTTCACCTGCTCAACTCTCCTTTTGCAACCATGCTCATGATGGTTTACTACTATCTCCCCTTTATGGTCCTTCCCATCTACGCTAGCTTAGAGCGCTTCGACAGTAAACTTATCGAAGCTTCCCTTGACCTTGGCGCTACCCCTCAACAAACTTTTCGCAGCATCATGCTTCCCCTCTCGCTTCCCGCCATCCGCACCGGCTTTTTCCTCGTCTTTATTCCTGCCTTTGGTGAGTTTGTGATCCCTGAACTTATGGGAGGCGACCGCATTTACTTTGTTGGCAACGTCATCTCACAATATATTCTAGGAGAACATACTGAAGGAATGGGTGCTGCTTTCACTGTTGTCAGCTCGATTATTCTTCTTCTCTTCTCTGGCGGATTTTATATCCTCTTTAAAAAAATCAATAAAACTATTGTGAGGTTGCGATGATCAGGAAAAAGGCGCTTCACAAACTCCATGTTTTCGGAACATTTCTCTTCCTCTATCTCCCTATCTTGGTGCTTGTGGCCTTCTCATTTAACACAAAAACTTTTCCAGCACCTTGGCACGGCTTTACACTGAACTGGTACCGTGAACTTTTCCGCTCCTACGACCTTTGGGAATCATTTTTTAATTCTCTAAAAATTGCTAGTATCACCACTCTTTTAAGTCTTTTTTTAAGCACACTGCTGATCTATTTTTTGGATAGTGGGAGTAAGAAAGGGAGACGCCTTCTCCCCCTCTTTTTTGGCTCACTCATCGTTCCAGAGACCGTTCTTGCTGTTAGTCTCCTTAGCTACTTCTCTCTGCTTGATATCCCTTTCGGCATGCCCACACTCATCGTCTCTCATACAATCTTAGGACTCGGCTTTGCTATCCCCATCCTCTACACTCGCTATAGCGATCTTGATCCCAAGCTAAAAGAGGCTTCACTTGATCTCGGTGCTACTCCTTGGACAACCTTTTTCAAAATTACTTTACCCCTTTTACGTCCCTCTCTTATCGCTACTGGACTGCTTGTCTTTGTCATCTCATTCGATGACTTTATCCTCTCCTATTTTTGTGCTGGTAATTCTATACAAACGCTCTCTCTCTATCTTCTCAGTATGATCCGCCAAGGCATCTCACCCGTTGTAAACGCCCTCTCTACCCTTCTGCTGCTTCTTAGTTCCCTCCTTGTGCTTCTCTTCTTCTCTCCAAAAATACGAACGAGGATCTACTGATGCGCGGTTTTTATAAATTTTTCTCCATCACTGCCTGGGTAGCCGCCTCCTTTCTCCTCCTCTCATGGCCCAAGATCCTCCTTTTTAAAGGGGATAGTAGCAACACCCTACACATCTTTGGCTGGGCTGACTCTATCGATGAACGAACCATTCACTCCTTTGAAGAAAAGTATCATGCAAAGGTGCGTCTTCACTGCTATGGCTCGAACGAAGAGATGCTCACGAAAATGAAGGCGACAAAAGGAAGAGGTTTTGACCTGATTATCCCGTCTGACTACGCAATACCGCTTCTAAAAAAAGAGGGTTTACTCAAAGAAATTGACCGCAGTAAACTCTCTTTTTATAAAAGCCTCAATCCTCGCCTTCTTGGACACGCCTTTGACCCAGAAAACAACTACTCCATTCCCCTTCAATGGGTTGTCTACGGTTTTGGAATTAACAAAGAAGATCTTCCACTGCCCCACCTTACCTACGACCAAATTTTTAACTCCGAGAAGCGAATTGTAATGCTCAACGATCCCATCGAAGCGATTAATTTTGCCGCCTTCTACCTCTATGGGCCAGTAAAATCTCTGACTCCGCACCAAATAGCCGAAGTCAAAGAAGTTCTTCTCTCGCAAAAAGAGTTTGTGGAGGCTTACGTAGAAGTGCGAGCCGACTATCTCCTAGCAACACGCAACTGCTCTCTTGCCCTTGCCCAACACTACTACCTTTGGCGTATGGAAAAAGATGCTCCCCATGTCGACTTTGTCCTTCCTGAAGGTCCCATCTTTACCTCAATAGAGAGTCTTGCCTTACCACAAAAAAGTGACAAGGAAGAGCTTACCTACGCTTTCATAAACCATCTTTATGAAAAAGAGAATCTCATCAATCAGTGCAACACGTGGTGTAACCTTCCGCCTACAGAGACGATCGTTGAGGACTTAGAGTTCTCTGATCGCTACCACTGGTTGATGAGTGAGCTTGACAAACGGAATGGGAAAAAATTCCACTTTATACAAAACCTTATGCCTGAAGAAGAGAGCCGTAAACTCTGGATAGAAGTTAAAGGATGAAAAAACGATGCTTTGGGGATGGCCCCGGAAAAGAATTGTACGCCAAGTACCACGATGAAGAGTGGGGTATCCCTGTTCACGATGACAGACACCTTTTTGAAATGCTAGTTTTAGAAGGCGCTCAAGCAGGTTTAAACTGGGAACTCATACTGAAAAGACGAGAAGCTTACCGGAAACACTTTCATAACTTTGATCCAGAAACTGTAGCAAAAATGTCTGATCAAGATCTTGAGAACCTCATCTTAAATCCTGCAATTATTCGCAATAGACGAAAGATCTTTAGTGCTCGCCAAAACGCACAAATTTTTCTTAAAATTCAGAAAGAGTTTGGCTCATTTGATTCTTATCTATGGAAGTATGTCGACTATAAACCTATTGTCAATAAGTGGAAAAACTCTCAAGATGTCCCTTGCAAAACAGACATTAGCACTGCGATAGCAAAAGATTTACAGAAGCGCGGTATGGCCTTTGTTGGACCCACTATAATTTACTCATTTATGCAGGCTGTTGGCCTTGTCAATGATCACTTAATTAGCTGTTCCATCCAATCAGCATTCTCTACTGATTGAGCAATAACTTCTTCGTAGTCATCCAGCCCTTTGAGTCGAGTGTGAATAAATTTCTCTACAAAGGATCTTGTATTGCTAAAGATTCTTTTTCGCTCTTCTTCTGTGGCAAATTTGTCGTGATCGTATGAACAGATCAAACTATCTAAATTAGTAGGAAGTTCTGACTCTGAGCTGAAACTATTTTGGTAGGGATACCCATCTCTATACTTGAAAAGTTGAACTAAAAATCGATTGAATAAAGCATTATTTGTTTTTCTATTAAAATCGAAAACTACTTGCTTCTCAGCCTCGGTGATTTCACCATTAAAAAATTGTTCAAAACGTGACGGATCAATCTGTTTCAAAATTTCTTTCTCACTCTCAGAGAAAAGATCTTTTGGATCTGCCTGTCCTATCCCCTTATTTGGTTCTGAATTTTTATCTGTCCCCTCATTTTTTTCAAGGATCGCGGGTTTAGAGACAGAATTCGTTTCTGATCGAGAAAGTCTGACTACCCCAACAGTGCCTATTTGATCTACACCGGCCTGTCCTATCCCCTCATTTTTTTTAGGAACCGCAGGTTTAGAGACAAAATTTGTTTTTGCTTGGCTACCTGTAAAAAAATTATGAAACAGTAGATTCGTTACCGTCAGCAGGAGAATAAACCCTTTTGCATAGCTGTTATTGCAGTAAAATAGAGGCGAAACAAGAGTAGAAAAGAGTGAAAAAGTAAATTTTTTACTATCTAAGCTTTTACAGGAGATGCAACCATTAATTATTAGTGGTGATGTTTCTGCCACTTTTTTAAATACCGCACATGTTAGATGTGTGGTAGGAGAAGGAATCCAACGAATTAAATAATTTTTTACCAAACTTATTGAATCAATCATATATAATTTTAAATATATTAATATTATATCAAGACAATACTAAAAAAACAAGAAATACCCTCCTAAAAATTGCTTTTTCCAGATTTAAATAATAAGTTTACATTTTTTATTTAATGAAGATCACTACATCGTCAACGATCTTTAGCTTTTCAGCTTCGTCTTCAGCAATCTCTAAAAAATGAGTAGCAAAACTTTATTTTTTAGAACGGCGATTCATGATTTCTTTCGACGATTCTTTTTGCTCATCAGTACCCTTTTCCCAATGAGCAAATGCCTTCTGCCTCAACTCAGAATCTTCATCAAGGTGAAAAAATATATTAAGAACATCTTTTTCAAAAACTAAATCTGGCTTAAGTTCAAAGATTTTTTCTAGCACTCTCCATTTATGCACTAGAACAGCTTTAACAATGGAAAATTTATAATCCTCTTGTTTAAATTTAAAGAGATTCAAAGAGCTTATGACGAAATCTTCATTTTCTTTTATTTCTTTAGCACTTAAGTTGCGTGTACCACTTCCATCTATACAATCTATTTCTAGCTCTTCTATCAATCCATGGAACTTATTACAAAACTCTTCGTTATTCTTCAAAATATCGAAAATGGAATCTTTATTAGAAACCAGTTGTTCCAATATTGTTTTAATAGAAGAAGTGATGACTTCCAGGCTGTGTTCTCTTTGATACGCTTTATCTAAGAGGCGAGTAAATAGATCGGCTACGTTCTCTTCATCCCCAAACCAATCAACCCCAAGAATTTTTACTGCTTCTTCTTCAAACCCGTTACTCAATGCTGCTAGAAAATATTCTAACTTCTCTGTTGGATTGAGGCGATTGATAAACTTTTGAAATTTTGCAGCTTTTCCTTCGTCTATGTTTTCTCCTTTGGGCATAAATTCCTCAATATCAGCAAACCACCCTTCTGTTGTTCTCATTTGGTTTTCAGTTTGCTGATCTTCTATTTGCCTATTTTTTGGTGGCTGGTGACTTACCCCGAAAGATTTTGGAAAACAGGAAAGAGCAAGATTCACAATTGTGAGAGTAACTGCTGCCGCATTTACGTAAGTGTTTTTTGATGTTATGGCATATGAGGAAAAGAGAGTTGTAGCTAAAGAGAACGCGAAAATTTGCTTACTTTGACTACACAAGTTAAGACCTGTAAAGCCTATGTTGATTACAAGCGGTGCCACTTTAGCTGTCTTGAGAAAAGTTGGAAAAAAAGACTCCAAAGGCTTTTTAAGGGCTGGAGTAAAATCATTTGTTAACTTTAGCGGATTTAACATGGTATTCTCCTGTCTAGCAAATGATTTTATCAGGATTCTATTAAAAAAACTACCTAAAAAAACTCAAGCACGGCTTGCACTCAGATTTTAAAAATTAAGTTGTTACCTCCTTTCTCCTCATATGGAAAGAGGGATTTTTACATATCCGAATCACCATCCGAATCATCAGCCCAACCACCTAGAAAACCCTTCTCTAGTTTCTTCTGATCATCGGTACCCTTTTCCCAGTGCTCAAGCATAGTTGCCTTAAGAGGAGTATCTTCTAGTTGCTCAATATAATATTTTATATCTAATCCAAAAACACTATCTGGTTCTTGATTAAAAATTTCTTTTATAATGTTTTCTTTTTTGTATCGAAGAGAGTTCAACATAAAATTATGACAATAATCTTTATTAAACTTAGCTAGATCAAGAAGTTCCAAAATAATTTTTTCAAAACTTTGAGTATCCAAAGCGGTTAACGAAGCATTTGTTGCGTAAAATACAGAATCTAACCCCTCCATTACCGCTCTGCTATCATGCTGTTGTTTAGAAAGAAACTCAACAAGGCCTAATTGAATGAATTTTTCTATACACGAATAGAGATTAGTGACCTCTTCAGCCACATTTCCTCTCGTTTGAGAAAGAAGATAAGCTAATAACTTTGCAACTGATTGTGGAAATAGATCTTGAGGGTTGCAAAGATCCAAATCTTCATTCTCAAGACAGGAAAGAATAAGCTGAGGAGGTAAACCATTCAGTTTTTCAAGCAATGAGACACTGCAATAACTTCTATTAAAATATCTTTGACCACTCTGCTTTTCCAGCTCAAAAAGGCTTTTTAATATATCCTCAACAAGAGCAAAGTCTACTTGTTCACCAACAAGAGCAAAGTCTACTTGTTCACCTTGTCCGTTAAACCGATTGCCTCTGGCAATAGAATCCAGAAGTGTGAAAAGAGTATTTCTTCTGTTATTAGGAATAGGAGCTAGAATATCAGTACCATAAGTATCAACTTCAATAGTGTCTTTGTTCTCATATCCAATAATTGCAATTGCTGTTTTGATCATAGGAGTATTAGGAGCATAAAGAGCTGCCGCAAAATATTCCAATTTCATCCTAGGTGAGAGGCCTTCGATGAATGTTTGGAGTTCAGCTTTACACCTATCAAATTCGAATCCTGAGTCACCATATTCAAAAGAGTAAAACTCTTCTAGTTTTCTCGCCAACACTTCTGTAGATTGAGTTGACCCGCTAGCTGTATTTGGAATCTCTGCGGTATTTGCGATACGTGGCGGTAGTTGCTGAGAAATTAGGTTCTTATTTCTAACTGGAGAACTTTTTGTAAGGACTGTGAGGGCGATGTTTGCAGCTGTTAAGGTAAATTTAGCGCCAATGGCATAAGTATTGTTTGAGGAGACTGTTAGTGAAGAGACAACCGTTGTAAGTAGAGAAAAAACAAAGAACCGAGTACTTTTGTGTTGGTTATATACGGTAAGACCTGCGTTGATTCCTACAGGTGCCACTTGCACAGCTTTCTGCAAAGTTGAGAGGGGTAAAAGTCCTTGAGAACCTCTGAAAGATGATGTTAAATTACTTATTGAATGAACCGAGCTCGCCATAGTATTCTCCTATTTTTCGGACAATACTATCAAGACTATATTAAAAAATCAATTCAAAAAAAACCCAAGCACAGCTCGTACTTGGGTTTTAAAATAAAAAATTTAAATTAAGCCTTTTTTGACTCGATGAAGGTCACTACATCGCCAACGGTCTTCAGCTTCTCAGCTTCACCTTCAGCAATTTCTAGGCCGAATTTCTCTTCAAAAGTCATAATCAGCTCTGTAAGATCTAGTGAGTCGGCATTCAGATCTTCAACAAAACGCTTTTCAACGTTTACTTCTGCTTCTTCAACACCAAGTTGTTCCACTACGATGTCGATTACTTCTTTTTCCATGGACATAGGTTTTTCCTTTGTTATCAATAATAGCTTAGGCCAGCATGCCTCCATCTACTGCAAGTGTCTGACCAGTAATGTAGTCAGCAGTCGCAAGGAAAAGGGCTGCTTGGGCAATTTCTTCTGGTTTTCCAAAGCGTTTAAGCGGGATCCTCGATAGGATTGCCTGCTGCTGCGCTTCATTAAGTTTGTCTGTCATCGGCGTTGTGATAAAACCGGGAGCGATGCAGTTGACTGTAACGCCTTTTCCTCCCAACTCGCGAGCGAGTGTACGTGTCATGCCAATCAGACCAGCTTTTGCAGCTGAATAATTAGCTTGTCCCGGGTTGCCACTCAATCCACTTACTGAGGAGATGTTAATGATTTTTCCCTTGTTTTTCAACATAGGTCTGATAAAGGCGTGTGTGAGGTGGTAGATTGCATTGAGGTTGACGTTGATCACTTCATTCCAGTCATCCTCCTTCATCGCCATAAAGAGTTTATCCCGAGTGATGCCTGCATTGTTGACAAGGATGTCAATTTCAATCTCTTTTGCAAGGGCGCGAATCTCTTCGGGTTGGGAAAGGTTGACGATTTTTGCAGAAAAATTTTGAGTTGAAGAGATCTCTTTTAGCTCTTTGAGAGTCGCTTCTGCACGCTCTTTATTAGTGCCTAAGATTGTCACATCAGCACCAGCTTCTGCAAATTTTAAGGCAATCGCTTTGCCAATTCCAGAGGTGCCGCCTGTAACAAGAGCGCGTTTTCCTTCAAGTCTCTTCATTGTTTCTCCACGGTACAGATTAAATACTCTTCTAGGCGATCGAGATCTTCGATATTTTCTACATTGAGAGTGTTGAGCTCTCTATTGATTTTGCGGAGCATACCACAAAGAGTTTTACCAGGGCCAACTTCTAAAAAGAGATCGATCCCCTGCTCCATCACAGCATGAATCGACTTTTCCCAAAGAACGGGCTGCATCACCTGTTCAAGAAGGAGTTTGCGCATTTCATCGAGGTCTTCAACAAAATCACCCGCCGCATTCATGAGAAGGCGCGTTTCACTTTGATGAAGGGTGACTGATTCAACTTTTTGCCCAAGTTCTTCTGCAGCTGGCTGCATAAGTGGCGTATGAAAAGCTCCAGAGACGTTAAGAGGAACAACGCGTTTGGCTCCTTTTTCTATGAGGGGTTCATTAGCAGCTTCAACAGCTTCTTTTGTTCCCGCTATAACAACTTGTGAGGGACAGTTCAGGTTTGCAATCCAGATCGCATTGTCAGGACGCATCTTCTCTAAAACTTCTTCGACTAAATCGGGATCTAATCCGAGCACTGCTGCCATCGTTCCGGGTGTTGCTTCAGAGGCTTTCTGCATTGCATCTGCTCGCGCTTGAACAAGCTTTAGTCCCTCTTCAAATGGGAGAATGCCTGCTGCAACCATCGCTGTGTACTCTCCTAAACTCAACCCGAGAGTATAGCTTGGAACAAGTACTGGGAACTTATCTTGAATAACTTTAAGAATAGCAAGACTTGTGATGAAGATCGCGGGCTGTGAGTAGCGTGTCTGCTTCAAATCTTCAGACGAACCCTCAAAAATCATTTCCGATAGAGAGTAACCGAGAATTTCATCTGCACGGTCCACCATCTCTTTCACTTCTGGAAATTGGTGATAAAAATCGCGCCCCATACCTGGGTACTGCGCTCCCTGTCCGGGGAAAATAAAGGCAATTTTCTTACCCATTTGACCTCTTTTCAAGTAGGGCTGCGCCCCAGGTTAATCCCGCACCAAAAGCGACGAGAAGGAGACGATCTCCCTCATTTACAGCGCCATCTTGCAGGAGCTCATGTAGGGCTATCCCCACTGAAGATGATGAAGTATTTCCATACTTATGAACGGTTTTATAGACGCGATCAGCAGGAATAGAAAAACGTTTTGCCATTGCGTCTATAATACGAATATTCGCTTGGTGTGAGATAAGCCAATTGACATCGCTATCTGTGAGTCCTTCATGCTCCAAACACTCATTTGCCGCTTGCTCCATACGGCGCACAGCGTGTTTGAATACCTCTCTTCCCTCCATGCGGAGAAAGTGCTCGCGCGACTCGATGCTCTCACGGGAGGCAACTTTGCGGCAACCACCAGCAGGAAGTTTAATGAGGTCTTCTTGCTGGCCGTCAGAGCCGAGACAGATGTGAGGAATTTGTAACCCAGCCCCTTCATGGCTAATAATAGCAGCCGAAGCGCCATCACCAAAGAGGACACAGGTGTTGCGATCTTCATAATCAATAATTGAAGAGAGCTTTTCTGAAGCGACTAAAAGAATGTTTTTATATGCGCCTGATTCAATAAATGATTTTGCTGTAGAGAGCCCATAGAGATAGCCACTGCACGCCGCTTGAATATCAAATCCGGCAGCATTCACAGCACCAAGCTCTTTTTGAATCATACAGGCAGTACTAGGAAAGAAGTGATCCGGTGTGTGCGTAGCCAGAATAATGAGATCGATTTTTTCAGGAGAAAGCCCTGATTTTTCGATTGCTTCTTGAGCCGCTTTAAGCCCCATGTCAGAGGTAAACTCTTCATTATGAGCAATACGACGCTCCTTAATTCCCGTGCGGGTTGTGATCCACTCATCTGAAGTTTCAACCATCTGTTCTAGATCACAGTTAGTCAAAATTTTACTTGGTAGATAGGCGCCCGTGGCAACGATTCTCGCTTTTGTAGAACACATATCCGACTATTTTACCCGAATTGCGAAATATTGAAAAGCTTGTCATAATTGGGAGGAGATGCAGAACTATCCGCAAGAATTAAAAATTTTAATCACCCATCTTAAACGACTTCCCGGCGTTGGACAGAAGAGCGCTGAACGTTTCGCCTTTCACCTATTAAAGGAAGATGCGACCCAGCTCAAAGATTTTGGCGAGACCATTGCCAAAATTCAAGAAAAGATTTTGCATTGCAGCGAGTGCGGCTTGATGTTAAGTGAAAAGGGCTGTTTTTCCTGCCACGCTCCCTATCGAGAAAAAGATATACTTTGCATCATTTCAAGCCCAAGAGATGCATTTGCCATTGAAGCGACCCGTTCATTCAAAGGGGCTTACCACGTGATTGATGGTCTTCTCTCACCTGTTGAAGGAAAAACACCTGATACACTTGGACTTGAGCAATTAAAAAAACGCATTGAAAAAGAGTGTGTAAAAGAGCTGCTCATCGCATTAGATGCCACACTTGAAGGAGATGCAACTGCCCTTTTTCTCAAACAAGAATTTGCAAAAGAAAATGTTAAAGTAACACGCCTCGCGCTCGGCCTTCCCATGGGAAGTTCTCTTGATTGGATTGATGAGGGAACGCTTGGTCAATCGATTATCCGCCGCCAAGAGTTGATCTAAATACAGTTTAACACATATACTCAAGTACTTACCTACTATTTGGACCAGATATATGAAAAGAACTTTACCGCTCTTTGTTTCCACAATTTTGCTTACTTCTGCTCCTGCATTTTCAGACTACAATCCGTATCCTTCAGTTGAGTCATACGAGCAGAAAAAAGTCGCGCGCATCCAAATTGAAATTGAAACACTTGGTCCTGCAGGTTACTACGATTGTACTCCCTTGATGACGTCGATGCGCACCAAAGAGGGCGATCCATTTTCACAGCTTACCTTCGACCAAGATTTGAAAGCGCTCAGCCGTGATTTTGATCGCGTAGACCCGCAAATTCAGGTTTGCAGTGGAGAACTTTTTATTACTATCCGTCTCTGGCAAAAACCTGTCATTAGCAATATTAAGTGGTTTGGAAATGAGTGCTTCTCTACACAAAAATTGCAGAGAAAACTCGCCATTAAACCGGGTCAAATTTTCAATCGAGCCGATTTTAATGAGGGCTTTAACAAGATTAAAGAGTTCTACATAAAGAAAGGGTACTTTGAAGCAGAACTGCAATACACTATCCTTCCAAAACCGGAAAACAATGAAGTTCTCATCAATATTATTGTTTGTGAGGGACGCTCTGGGCGAATTAGCAAGGTACAATTTGAAGGCCTAACAAAGAAAGAAGAGAGCGACATCCTCAAGATGATTGCAACTAAAAAATACAATCTCTTCACCAGTTTTTTGACCCAGCAGGGCATCTACAACCAGGACCATATCGATCACGACCGTTTGATGATCATCGACTACCTCCAAAATCAGGGGTACGCCGATGCGAACATTGACATTCAGACCTCTGAAGACCCTGAGACTCATCGTCTCATCATTACAATCGCTGCAAGCAAAGGCGAGCTCTACCATTTTGGAGATGTCTCATTCAAAGGAAATGAGCTCTTTAGTGATGAGGAGATTGAAAAAGCTCTTCTTATTAAATCGGGTGATGATTACTCCCCGAACAATGTACGAGAGAGCGTACAGGCATTGAAAAATTTATATGGATCTAAGGGGTACATCGAAGCCAATATCCAATACACCATGCAGCTCTCTGCGTTTGAGCCAAAGTACGATGTCCACTTCACAGTTGAGGAGGGGGAGCAGTATCACGTCGGCTTAGTTCGCGTTTTAGGAAATACTGCAACGGGGTCCAACGTCATTTTGCGCGAATCGCTGCTTGATCCTGGCGCTATTTTTGATAGCCGCAAACTGGAAGCAACAAAACGCCGCTTGGAAGCTGTTGGCTTTTTCAAATGTGTCAATGTCTACGCCGTTCGCTCGCCAGAAGACCAAGCATTAGGCCCCAACTACCGCGACGTCAACATTGAAGTTGAAGAGACCACAACAGGAAGCGCCAGTCTCTTTGCAGGTTTTAGTAGCACTGATAGTATCTTCGGTGGACTTGATCTAACTGAAAACAATTTTAATATTGCAGGCCTTGGTCGCATTCATAAAGAGGGACTAAAAGCCGTCCGTGGAAATGGAGAGTTTGCTCATATGCGCATCAGCTTTGGTAAAAAGCAGAGCAACTATGTCATCTCCTGGTTGGATCCCTACTTTAATGACACTCCGTGGCGTGTGGGATTTGATTTCAACTATTCACACTCAGAGCTAACCTCAAGCGACTACCACATCGACACATTCGGTACCGATCTCTACGCCAGTTACCCAATTACAAACTTCTGGACCTTTGGATCGAAGTATCGCCTGCGCTGGAGTGACATCGATGTCGATAAGAGTGCTGGTCCAAAAGCACAAAACCAGGAGCAAAATAGCGGGATTGTGACAGGATTTGGCCTCTCGCTAAACTTTAACTCCATTGATAATCCTTTCAAGCCTCATCGAGGATTGCGCGCTGGTGGAGAAGCAGAACTTCTTTGGGAGCACCGTCGCTCAGGACGTGAATCTGGCCCACAAGACTTTCCCATTGCTAAGCTGACCTACTTAAACAGCTACTACTACCCTGTTTGGCGCCTCGGAACCTTTAAGTTCCGTTGCGATGCACTCTTCCTCTACCCATTTGGAGGCGGCAGAGCAGAAGATATCCCTCTTAGTGAACTCTTCTTCTTGGGTGGTGAAAACACCGTTCGCGGTTACAAACCCTTTGTTTTAGGTCCCCACTTTAAGAAAGCGGATGGAACGGATACAGACGATCCAACTGGGGGCATTAGCTCCTTCCTTCTCTCTTTTGAATATAACCAACAAATTCTCCCCATGGCAGACGTCTTTACTTTCTACGATGCAGGTTCAATTTCCAATAGGGCTTTTAACATCGGTGATCTCAATATGGCTTATGGTTTTGGTTTGCGCCTCAACGTTGGTCAAAGGCTTCCTCTCACAGTCGGTTTAGGTTTCCCCATCAACCCAACGCCAAGACTTAAGGGCTTTAAAGATAACGGAGAACCCAAATTTGATCGAAAGCAAGATGCGCGACGCTTCTTCTTTGCGATGGGAGGACAATTTTAACAGGAGACTTATGATGAAAAAAACAATTGCAACACTATTAGCAGCAACCTCTCTAATGGCTACCCTGCCAGCAGAAGAGACTGCAAAAGAGGTGGGCTTTGTCAATTTTACAAACTGCAAAATGCAATCCAAAGTTGGGAAGCACGAACAAGAAGCAATGGATCAGATTCTAGCTAATATGCGCGAGCTGATTCAAGATCGTGAAAAAGGCCTAAAAGAGTTGCAAGAGAAGTTTACAGATGCTGACTATATGGACGGCCTCAATCCAGCAGCAGCAGAAGAGATGAAAGGTCAATATCAGGCTCTGCAAGAAGAGTATGGCCGCTACCAGCAGCAGTACATGCAAGTCGCCCAACAGGCACAAATGAAAATGATGCAAAACGTTCATGAACATGCGCGCATTGCAGCTGAAAAAATTGCACGCGTACGCAAACTTGACTACATCATCCCAACAGAGAGCATCCTTTACTGTGCCAGCAACCTTGATATTACAAACGAAGTTGTAGCTGAGATGGATAAAGAATTTGAACTAAACAGACCAAAAGGATCCGTTCAGTGAAAAAAAAGGGATACACCTTAGAAGAGCTCTCGAAGCTCACGGGAACCCTGCTCGTTGGAGATCCCCAACATGAAGTAACAAACGTCGACGGTCTAGAATCTGCTGGGCCGCACGACGTCTCCTTCCTCTCTAACGCGCGCTACCAAGAACTTCTCCCTCAATCCCTCGCCGGAATCATCTGTATCGACCGCAACACAAAACTCCAAGAGAATCGCAATTTCCTCATCTCAGATGATCCCTCACATACTTTTCAAACAATTGCAGAACTCCTCTTGCGCGAACACCAAGAGAGAAGCGGCTTCACGGGCATCCACCCCACAGCAGTCGTGCACGATAGCGCGCAAATTGGCAATGACGTCACTCTTGGCCCCCACGTTGTTGTTGATCAAAATGCAAAAATTGGCGACGGCACCACCATTTCTGCTGGCACCTTCATTGGCCCAGGCGCTTCTGTTGGCAAAGAGTGCTACATCCATGCCAACGTCACCGTCCGCGAAGGCACACTCATTGGCAACCGCGTCATCCTGCAGCCCGGTTCTGTAATCGGATCCTGTGGCTATGGCTACCTGCCAAACGAAAAAGGCCACCATCAAAAACTCAACCAACTCGGCATCGTTATCCTAGAAGACGATGTTGAAATTGGTGCCAATACCACCATCGATAGAGCGCGCTTTAAAGCTACAATTATCAAACGCGGTGCAAAAATTGATAACCTCGTCCAAATTGGTCACAACGTAGAAATTGGAGAGGATAACCTCATCGTGGCACAAACAGGCATCGCAGGCTCCTCCAAAACGGGCAGACACGTCATTATTGGGGGGCAGTGCGGCATTACCGGCCACGTAGAGATCACAAGCGGCGCACAAATTGCCACTCGCTCAGGCGTCAGTAAAAAACTCACAAAACCGGGAGCCTACCGCGGCTCCCCTGTAACCGACTTAAACAAATACAATAAGCAAAAAGTCCTCTTGCGCAATATCGAAAAACATGTAAAAAAGATTAAAGAGTTAGAAAGCCGAATTGAGCAACTTGAATCGTAACATGAAGTGCTACATAAAAAATAACGATGACGAGGATTTCCGAGAAATTGATACTCCTGAAGAGGGGTGCTGGATCCACATCGATGAAGCGACTCCATCCGACCTTAATGAAATAGCTAAACTAACTGAGAACGAATATACAGACCTACACGACTGCCTCGATAAACATGAATTGCCCCGTGTGGAGCGCTTAGACGAAAAAAACGTCCTCATCTTCACACGCCACCCCACAAATCAAGAGATGGGCCTCTACACGACCACCCTCGGTATCCTTCTCACACCAAAATACTTCATTACCATCTGCCCACAAAAAAGCCACCTGGTGAAAAACCTTCTCTCCCAAAAAACACGCCTCTTCACCACCCAAAAATCCAAATTTCTCCTCTACATCCTCCTCAAAGTCACCCAAGAATTTACCTTACAAATTAAAAAAATCCGTGCAAACGTTCTGAAGAAAGAGAAAGAGCTCAGCCGTGTTGAAAGCGAAGACATCACTGCCCTCACCATTAACGAAGAGAACCTCAGCCAATACCTCTCCTCCCTGGTACCCCTTCGTAACGTCTTCGAATCTATTACCTCTGGCCGCTATACCCTTCTCTATGAAAAAGACCAAGACCTTCTCGAAGATCTCCTCAACGCCAGTATCCAATCTGAGGACCTCTGCACCATCAACCTGCGCACTATCCGAGGTCTTCGTGACTCCTTCCAAATTATCTTCACAAACCAGTTAAACAAAACAATCAAACTCCTCACCTCCTTAACCATCATCCTCTCTATCCCAACAATGGTCTCCTCGCTCTACGGCATGAACGTAGCTCTTCCTTTCGAGAAAAACCCCTTTGCCTTCTCCGGCATCATGCTCTTTACGGTGCTCTGCTCTTTTGTAGCTCTCATTCTCTTCCAGCGCAAAAAGTGGCTCTAAAAGCCTACCTGAAAAATTCCTAAATTTAAAAAAAGATTAACTCAAATAAGCAAAAAAAAGAGGCCTTTCTCAAGGCCCCTTGGCTTATTTTTATTCTTCCGGTTTTTCTTGCTTTAGTCTGCTAGCAGGTTTCTCCTTAGATCCTGGTGTTGCTAACCCTGTAACTGCGCTTACATTTATATGCGGCTCTTTAACATCACCTGCTTTTTTGGGTAGCGGCTTCTTATTACGCAAAGCTTCTTTTCGTGCATTTTCTGCATTCATATGCGCTTTTGCCCATTCCACCATAGCTGCTCTTAATGTAGCTTTTGGTGCATTTTCAACTCTTTGAAGAAGGTTTTTTCCAGAAACATCTTTTAAGGCATCAATTTTCTCTTTTTCTCTTCCATAAGCTCCTGCTGCTTTTAAAACATATCTTCCATGTTTTTCTTTTTCATCAGAATGAGCCATAACTGCACTAGAAATTTTTGTAGCTTTATCTAACTCCGCTCTTAATTCATCTGTTTCTTGTGCAGACACCTCTTTTGCAGTCGCTAATGCAGCTTCATTTAATTTTATTTGTTGTTCTAGATTTGCAATTTTTTCTAGAAGTTTTTGCTCTTTTTCTTTTGATCTGTCTGATAGTTGGCCCATTGCTTTAGAGCTTTTTTCGGCCAGAGCTGATTTTTTTTCTGTCTCTTCAGTTATTTCTGCTAGCTTTTCTTGTGCTGCTGCCAGCTGTGTTTTCAGTCCTTCAACTTTGTCTGCTTTTGCTCTTGCTTCTGCTAGCTCTGTTTCCAAGCCTTCAACTTTGTCTGCTTTTGCTTTTGCTTCTGCTAGCTCTGTTTCCAAGCCTTCAACTTTGTCTGCTTTTGCTTTTGCTTCTGCTAGCTCTGTTTCCAAGCCTTCAACTTTGTCTGCTTTTGCTTTTGCTTCTGCTAGCTCTGTTTCCAAGCCTTCAACTTTGTCTGCTTTTGCTCTTGCTTCTGCTAGCTCTGTTTCCAAGCCTTCAACTTTGTCTGCTTTTGCTTTTGCTTCTGCTAGCTCTGTTTCCAAGCCTTCAACTTTGTCTGCTTTTGCTTTTGCTTCTGCTAGCTCTGTTTCCAAGCCTTCAACTTTGTCTGCTTTTGCTTTTGCTTCTGCTAGCTCTGTTTCCAAGCCTTCAACTTTGTCTGCTTTTGCTTTTGCTTCTGCTAGCTTTGTTTCCAAGCCTTCAACTTTGTCTGCTTTTGCTTTTGCTTCTGCTAGCTTTGTTTCCAAGCCTTCAACTTTGTCTGCTTTTGCTTTTGCTTCTGCTAGCTCTGTTTCCAAGCCTTCAACTTTGTCTGCTTTTGCTTTTGCTTCTGCTAGCTTTGTTTCCAAGCCTTCAACTTTGTCTGCTTTTGCTTTTGCTTCTGCTAGCTCTGTTTCCAAGCCTTCAACTTTGTCTGCTTTTGCTTTTGCTTCTGCTAGCTTTGTTTCCAAGCCTTCAACTTTGTCTGCTTTTGCTTTTGCTTCTGCTAGCTTTGTTTCCAAGCCTTCAACTTCTTTCGCTGGCTCTTGCGCTGCTGTTTGGTCTTCTGTAGCTCTTTTCGTCTCACTTGCTTGATCTAGCTGAGCTTGCAAATCTTTCGCTAGTTTTTTTGCAGCTTCTTTTGCATTTTTTTCTGCTGCTAATTGATTTTCCAAATTTTTAGATTTTTTACTATTTTTTACAATCACAAAAATACCGACTGTTACAACGGCTACGAGCACTACAACTGCGTATATACTGTTGTCTTTAACTAAGTCAGAGACAGAAGTAGCTCCACTAATTGGGGATGTTGCTGCTTTTGATGCTGAGTCTATTACCTCTCTAGCCACCGCTGGTACCGCTGGAATTGCTGGTGCTGGTGTTTTACCTGCTTTAGCTTTTGATGCAAAAAACATTCCTGCATTTGCTGTTATAGAACCAAGACTAAGTCCACTTGGAGCTGCTTGAAAATTATTCATTAAAAGAACCTCTTTTGTTTTGAACCATCTTACTAAAACGTTTAGTTAGACATGTTCTTTGTTTTTTATAAGATGCAGCTTATCAAATGTTCTAAATTTTGCAAACTCTTAATCAATAATTTAAAAAGAGTAAACGCTACTTAGATTAGCAACAGAGAGGGATTTTCGAGAATTTCTTTCAGGCGTTTCATAAAACGGGCGCTGTCAGATCCGTCTATAACGCGGTGATCTGCAGAGAGGGAAAGTGGTAGTACTTTTCCTGGGACAACGGCGTTATTTTTTACGACAGGCTTATCGAGGATTCCGCCGACAGCAAGAATTGCCGCTTGCGGAGGATTGATCACGGCTTGAAAGTCGTGGATACCAAACATGCCAAGGTTGGAGATGGTAAATGAGCCTCCGCGATACTCCTCAGGAGCAAGTTTTCCCTGTTTGGCACGGGTGGCAAGCTCACGCACTTCTTGCGAAAGCTGGCTAATGTTTTTATGATCAGCATGGCGAACGATGGGGGTGATCAAGCCTTCATCAATTGTGACAGCGATGGCAAGGTCGATGGTTTGAAAGCGAATGATCGATTGCGTTTCGGAGTTAAATCCAGAATTGATCACGGGATGCTCTTTAAGAGCAATTGCGCAGGCGCGGACGATAAAATCGTTAAAGGTTACTTTGATACCGCCAGCTTTAAGTTGCTCGCGAATTTGCATCATGTTTGTCGCATCCACTTCTACTTGCAGGTAGAAGTGCGGGATGAAAGTTTTGGAGGCTTGGAGGCGTGAGCCAATCGCTTTGCGCATGGGCGTTAGCGGCTCTTCTACGTAGCTGCCTGCAGGTTTTGTCGGCAGAGCTGTGGTACCAAATTGGGCGGTGCCACGTGGCGCATTTTTGAGATCGCGGCTCATAATACGTCCGTTTGGTCCGCTGCCTTTGATACTGGTGAGATCGATGCCCTCTTCCTCAGCGATTTTGCGCGCAAGCGGTGAAGCAGCGATGCGTTCACCAGCGCGACCTGTAGGGAAGGCGAACCGGTAATTTTCAGGTGGCGCTTCAGGGACAAAGGCGGGCTGTGCAAGACCATCTGCCACTGTCGGTTTTGCTGCTTCAGCTGCTCCTTCAGCAGGTTTTTCTTCAGCTACGGTAGATTTTGCAGTTGGTGCAGAACCTTCAGGCTCATATCCTTCGATCGATTCATCAGCGCTTTCTGTAAAAATAGCAACAGCTTGATTGACAGTTGCCTCAGATCCTTCTTGGACAAGGATTTTTCTTAAAACTCCCTCATCTAGCGCGTTATGCTCCACGGTCGCTTTGTCGGTTGCTACTTCGAAGAGGAGGTCTCCCTCTTTGACGGCATCTCCCTCTTTTTTGTGCCATTTGACGATGTTCCCCGATTCCATTGTGGGACTGAGTTTGGGCATGGTAAGCGTAAAAGGCATTAGTTGAGTGTCTCCTCTATGGCTTGCACGATGCGCGCTTTGTTTGGAATGGTTTCTGCCTCAAGCCCTTTGGCGTAGGGCAAGGGTGTTTCGCGTTGGCAGACGCGCTTGAGCGGAGCATCCAGATAGTCAAAGCAGTGCTCTTGTATCTGAAATCCTAGTTCTGCGGCGATACCAGCAAAGAGATGGCCCTCTTCGACAAGGACGCAAAAGTGGGTTTTCTTCACTGAGCCTAAAATTGTTGGCAGGTCGATGGGCTTAACGGTGCGCAAGTCGATCACTTCAACGCTCACTCCGCGCCTTTCCATCTCTTCAGCTGCTTGCAAGCAGACGCCTAGCATACGAGAGTAGGAGATGAGGGTAAGATCACTCCCCTCTTTGACAATTTTGGCTTTTCCGATAGGAACGAGATACTCCTCTTCCGGAATTTCTGCCTTCATGCCGTAGTCGAGCTCGTTTTCCAAAAAGAGAACGGGATTGTTACAGCGAATCGCTGATTTTAAAAGTCCTTTTGCATCGTAAGGATTACTTGGGGCGACGACATATAAGCCGGGAAGGTTGCCGTAAAGCGCCTCAACGCAATGTGAGTGCTGGCAAGAGACTTGTGCAGCGGCCCCGTTTGGACCACGAAAAACAATCGGTACGGAGAAGCGTCCTCCCGACATGTAGTACATTTTAATTGCATTGGAGATGATCTGATCAGCAGCAACAAAGGAGAAGTTAAAGCTCATAAATTCGACAACAGGTCGCAATCCTGTCATCGCCGCACCAATTGCGAGGCCTGTAAACCCATTTTCTGAAATCGGGGTATCAATGACGCGCTTATCGCCCCACTTATCGAGCATGCCTTTGGTTACTTTGTAAGCGCCATTGTACTCCGCAACCTCTTCGCCCATAATTAAGACTTTATCATCGCGAGTCATCTCTTCATCGAGTGCTTGGCGCAGCGCTTCGCGCAACTCAACAGTCTGCTTACCCATCGCTATCCTCCGGAGCAAAAACACCCTCTTCCAAGCTGGCAAGGGAGGGATCAGGACTGCTTTCTGCAAACTTCATCGACTCTTTGACAATCTCTGTTGCTGCCTTTTTCATCTTGTCAAACTCTTCATCTGTAATCATACCAGCTGCTTTCATCTCTTCAAAGAGTCGGTTGATCGGATCGCGCTGCTTAGCTGCCTCTAGCTCATCTTTTGAGCGATAGAGGCCAGGATCGGAGATTGAGTGGCCGCGAAAACGCTCCGTGACTGCTTCAATGATGATGGGCCTTGAGGTTTTTTTCACTTTTTCAAAGGCTTGAGAAAAACCTTCATAGCAGTTAAAGAGGTCCATTCCATCAAGGGTCATACTCTCTAAGTCATATGCCTTGGCTAGGTGTTCAGCGATGGGCTGTGCAGCGAGCGCACGGTCAACAGCGGTTCCCATACCCCAAAGGTTATTTTCAATAACGTAGATACAGGGCAGATCCCAAAGTGAAGCTAAATTTAACGATTCGTGGACAGCGCCTTGCGCTACAGCACCATCTCCCATAAAGCAGACGGCTACTTTGTCTTTCTGGTTCTGGTACTTAATGGAAAAAGCGGCACCGGTGGCAATCGGTAGATGGCCTCCGACAATTCCAAATCCACCGAGAAGGGTATCAGTGTAGAGGTGCATCGAGCCACCGCGGCCTTTCGCATTCCCAGTCTCTTTACCATAAAACTCGGCCATGATTTCATTTGGAGTGGCGCCCGTCAAGAGCGCTAGAGCGTGGCAGCGATAGGTTGTGATCCACCACTGTTCAATTCCCATTACATTCACAGCGGCTGTTTGAATCGCCTCTTGTCCCATGTAAGCGTGGAAAAATCCGCCAATTTTTCCCTGCTGGTAGCCCGCTTCAGCTCGTGTTTCCAGCTGGCGAATCAAAATCATTTGATTTAAAATGGCGTGCAGCTTTTCCTTGCCCAACGTCTTGAGCCAAGAGCTTTTATCAGACTTTAGGAAGTTGTGTTTTACTTTTTTATCCATAGGACCCTATGAACACTATGGACGGAATAGAATTAAAAATCAAGGCAACAGAAAACACTTTCTTTAAAACTTGTACCTACTTATACTCGAAGCCGGGTGAAAGCAGGTACAAATACCACGTATCAATCTGCTTACAATAAACACTTTGTGGTAGTTTTAGAATTGACCCTTGACAATATGTAATCAAAAGGGTTACAATACAGTAAAGAAAACGTGTGGCAATAAAAAAGTTCAAACACAAAGGACTGAAGAGGTTTTTTGAGTCTGGAAATAAGGCAGGCATTCAGGTGGCTCACGCAGAGAGGGTTGGTCTCATTCTAGACTTACTCGATGGGGCACGAAACGCAAAAGACATGAACTTTCCTGGCTCTAATTTCCATCCCTTAAGAGGAGATTTAAAGGGTTTCTATTCAGTACATGTGAATGGAAACTGGACGATCATATTTCGCTTTGAAAAAGGCGATGCACACGATGTAAATTTAATTGATTATCATTAGGAAAGGTTTAATTATGAGTCGTAAAAGAAAACCAAACCATCCAGGTAAAATTCTTGATGAACTTTACATTAAGCCCCTTGATTTAAATCTGCAAAAGCTTGCTGACAGACTCCTTATTGCACGGAACACACTATTTAAGATTAGATCCGGAAGAGCAAGTATAACACCCGCAGTAGCACTTGCCCTATCGGAAGCATTTGATACAACTCCACAGCTTTGGCTCAATTTACAACAGACATATGATCTGTGGGTTGAAAAAAATGAATACGAACATGAGTCCATTCAGCCAATCATAAAAAACGGAAAATTTTTATCTGTTGAGCAAAATACTGAAATCACACGAAGGGCGCAAGCATAAAAATTTTCTATTCCAGGGCACTATCTCACTAAAAGGATCCTCTCTAGATTGGAGGATTGAGTTAATAAAATTGCTATTAGATAGGGCGGTTTGGCATAGGAGCACCTGGAAAAGGTGATCCTTGTGGCACGATGTGGGGATTGTTTGTCACTGGCACTGTGCGAAGCTCTGTATCTTCAGGTTGGATCTGAGCACAACCTGCAAAAGCCAAAAGTAATATTGTTACAAAGCGCTTCATGCCCTCATTCTACTACTTAAGTTATTTTGGCGCAGCAGTATATTTTGTTTTAATCTCGTCAAATTCTTTTTCAAAAAAGTGAATGGTATCGAGATCATCAATGACGAGCGCATTCTCTTTATTTTTATTAGTGGCTGCATAGGTAAAGTTAAAAGATCCTGTCCAGAGGAGCGGTTTTTGATCGCTATTGCGCTCAAAAATGGCAAATTTATTGTGCATAATTGGCTTGCCTTTTTTGTACTTGGCTCCCTTCTCGGGATCAAAGAGAGAGACAAGAACACCATTTTCTTTAAGATACTGCGCAGCCGATTTCTCTTTATAAGTTCCGGGATCACAAATCATCTCTACGTGCACACCACGTTTTTTTGCTTCGATGAGCTCTTTGGCAATTTGGCGGTTGGTGATAAAGTAGATCGCAATGCGGATCGATTTTTCCTCTTTTTGGATGAGTTCAATCAGACGATCTGCTAAATTGTCTTGTGGAGAGAAGAAGACTTGCGGGGTGCCAAAGAGCACTCCAAATGATAAAATAAGCGGTAGTATTCTCTTCATAAAAACCCCTCAAGTAAAGTTTTATGAGACCAGTTTGACATGAATAAAAAAAAATTGCGACCTATTTTTTACGACACAGAAACAACTGGCATACGCACTGATCGTGACCGCATTGTAGAGATTGCAGCATATGATCCTGTTGAGAATCGTACATTCGTCTCGTTTGTCAATCCACAGATGCCGATTCCCCCCGAATCGACTGCGATTACAAATATTACAGACGAGATGGTCGCTGACGCTCCGCTCTTTGCTCAAGTAGCAGAGGATTTTGTCGAATTTTGCGGCGAGGATATGGTGCTGATTGCGCATAATAATGACTCTTTTGATAAGCCGCTAATGGAAAATGAATTTGCAAGGCATGGAGTAGAGATTCCAAAGTGGCGCTACATCGATTCACTCAAATGGGCGCGCCGCTATCGTCCTGACTTGCCACGTCACACCTTGCAGCATTTGCGCGCAGTTTTTGGCTTTGAAGAAAATAATGCCCACCGGGCTTTAGATGATGTGATCATTCTGCATAAAGTTTTTATGCAGATGATTGACGACCTCTCTATTGAAATGGTCATGCACCTACTCGCACAAAAACCGCCAAAGGTGCGCGTGATGCCATTTGGCAAGCATGCGGGCAAACCGCTGAAGAGCGTGCCTGCTAACTACGTGCAGTGGCTCAATAAGAGCGGTGCATTTGATAAACCAGGGAATGAGGAACTTAAAAAAAGCTTTGGCGAATTGGGAATGCTCTAAAGTTTGCTTTACAGACTCTTTTAGGAAACACTGAACAAGTGCTCTTTTCAAAAATATTTTAAAAATTGAGACAAAATTGGTTTTGGAGAACAGAGGTAACTCCATAAGAGTTTTCGAGTTCGAAAAACCGATTTGGGCCAATTTTCAGAATTTTTTCGAAAAGTCTGGCTTGTTCAGTGTTTCCTTTAAAAAATGTGTCTCCCACATGAGACGGAAGGGAGTGCAAGAAGCGAGCAGCTCATCTTTTGTTCCTTCCGCAATCTTTGTCCCATCTTCTAAGAAAATAATACGATCTGCATGCTCGATCGTTGTGAGACGGTGTGCGATGATGATTTGCGTATGCTCTCCGTGCAAATCTTCAATCGCTTGCTGGATGCGCTGCTCAGAGAGGCTGTCTAGTGCGCTTGTTGCCTCATCTAGAATGAGGATAGGCGCTTTTTTAGCAAGCGCGCGCGCAATAGCAAGGCGCTGCTGCTGGCCACCAGAGAGATTTTTTCCTGTTTCTGCCAGATGAGTAAGATAACCTTGCGGGAGCTTCTCAATAAACTCATCTGCATAGGCTCTCTTTGCTGCTTCTCTCACCTCTTCTTCCGGAAGAGTTTTGCCGTAAGAAATGTTTGTCTTAATCGAATCAAAGAAGAGGAAAGGCTTTTGTGAGACAAAAGCGATCTGTTTGCGAATGGATTTTTGAGAGTAGGCACTTAGAGGTTTACCATCAATGCGAATCTCCCCTTTTTGAACCTCATGAAGGCGAGGGATAAGCTCAACAATGGTCGACTTACCCGCTCCCGTTGCGCCAATAATGGCAACTGTTTCACCTTTATGAATGGTAAAGGAGAGGTCCTTGAGAATCCAGCGATCGTCATAACGAAACCAGACGTTTTCAAATTCCAACTTTTCATTAAAAGCTGTGAGCTCCTCTTTCTGCTGCTCTTCAGAGGAGGTCGTAACCTTCATATTGAGGACCTCAAAGAGACGCTCTGCTGCGACAACTCCCTTTTGAATGTTGGTATTCTCCTCTGCAAACTTTTTCACCGGTTCGTAAAAGAGGTGCAACATGCCACAGTAGATAAGGAGCTCGGAGATATTCATCTTCAAAATATAGAGGCCGTAGAAGATTACCCCCCCTAAACAGATCATGGTAATGGTATGGAGAATCGGTCGCGTGAGCAGATCATACTTTGCCGTCTTTGTCTCTAAACGCGCCATCTCATTGTTCTGCTCTTCATATTTTTTCATGGAAAATTTTTCCATTGAAAAGATTTTTACCGTTTTGATTCCAGAGAGAAAGTCGATGAGCACAGAGGAGAAGCGCTCCTGGTGCTTCTGCCAACGACGGGTGATCTGCTTCACTTTGCGCGTAACAAATACAACAGGAAGAACGATCAGTGGCAGGCCGATAAAAATAACAAGCGAGAGGCGCCATGAGATGTAGAGGCAGACAGAGAGGGCAGAGAGGATGGTAAAAGGTGTTTGAAAATAGTTCGTAATTGCTGAATTAAGAGAGAGCGCGATTTGCGAGGCGTCCCCTCCCACGCGAGCAGAAAGAGCGCCGATATTAAATTTCTGATAAAAACTTAAAGGCAACTTTTGAATGTGTTCAAAATATTGCTGCCGCAAATCTTTCGATATGCGGATAGAGAGTACTTGCGACACGTAGCGCGAGAAAAAAAGCATTAGCGCTTTGAAAATTGCAATCCCCACTAAAAGCCCAATTAGTAACTCGATGCGCGAAAAGTTTTCGAAGTAGTTGTGCGCTTTGATCATAATCTGTGTGAGAGGATTGCGCTCTTGTTTGCGCTTGAGTAGAT
Source organism: Candidatus Algichlamydia australiensis (assembly GCA_033977065.1). GTDB lineage: Bacteria > Chlamydiota > Chlamydiia > Chlamydiales > JAJFMI01 > Algichlamydia > Algichlamydia australiensis. Next base: position 272,287 of record JAXCHI010000004.1, on the reverse strand, counting down.
AGGCAGAAGCCCTTCTTCGAGTGATTACGCCATCTTCAGCGATTTTAGGCCACTTTTTTTCAATCTGCTGCTCGGTTACTTTGTTTCCATCACCAAAGAGTTTAAAAAAATCGATATCTGTGCGTGTAATGAGGCCAAAACCGAAGAGTTCCATCTGGCTGGCGACGAGGAGCCCTAAGCAAAAAACTAAGTTAAGAAGTACAATTCCGAAATGGCGTTTTGTTCTAAGAGCTGCCTTTAAAAGAAGTTTCATCGTGGTCAGTTTTACCTAGTTGACGAAACTTATTGTACCTTTCCTTGAGAAGAGTCTCAAGAGGAAGTTGTTTTAGGGTTGCATTTTCACGGGTGACATACTCTTTTACAGCCTTATAGACAACTTGTGGGTCATAGTGGGCACCACCAAGAGGCTCATCGATAATATGATCAACAATTTTATACTCTGCTAAATCATCAGAGGTGAGCTTCAAACACTCTGCTGCTTGAGCCTGTTTTGTGCTATCTTTCCAGAGGATTGAGGCACATCCTTCGGGAGAAATTACGGAATAGTAAGCGTGCTCTAACATGGCAACACGATCCGCAATTCCAATCCCAAGTGCGCCACCAGAGCAACCCTCGCCTATGAGAACAGCGATCACAGGGGTTTTTAGGTGCGCCATCTCCATTAAATTTTTTGCAATTGCCCATCCCTGACCGCGCTCTTCAGCAGCGAGACCTGGATAAGCTCCTGGGGTATCAATAAAACAGAGAACAGGAATGTTAAATTTTTCAGCAAGCTGCATTGCGCGAAGCGCCTTCCGATACCCTTCCGGGTGCGGCATACCAAAATTTCGATGAAGACGACTTTCAGTATCTTTCCCCTTTTCCTGACCAATTACCATAAATTTTTCCCCACCAATACGCCCAATGCCCATGACGATTGCGGGATCATCGCGAAAGAGGCGATCTCCATGAAGCTCTTCAAAACCTTCTACGATATGACTAATATAATCTTTAGCTTGTGGGCGCTCCGGGTGGCGAGAAATCGTGACGCGTTCCCAAGGAGAGAGTTGTGAGTAGACTTTTGCCTTTAGCTTTTCAAGACGTGATTCTAGACGCACAATTTCCTCATCTGTCCAGACATCTGAGGCGTTGTTCTGCTCTCTTAATCGCTCAAGTGCTTCTTCGCACTCCTTGATCTGCTTCTCATGAGTTAACATTTTTTAATCCTCTCCGGGAACATTTGCATCCCGATAATCTTTTACAATTTCCACAATAGTTGGCTTAGTTACAACAATCGCATAGAGCTCTTCAATATCTTCCTTGAGAAGATGAATACACCCATCACCATTGTAGTTGCCTACCATCGTGCGATCTTCAATCAGTTCACCGCTCTTTTCATCTAAAAGCCACGGTGTTCCATGAATCCCATACCCCTTGTAAGGATGAGAACAGTTTTCGATCTCTGCCCCAAATGGGATCCATCTCGTTCCAAAAACTTGAATCAACTCAGACTCTTCATCTTTAAAAAGTCCCATCGTTCCAGGTTTGTGAACAGAAATTTTGTCTCCCAATAGATATTTTCCTGTTGGCGTAAGAGTTCCTGACGGAGATGTTGGCTCAAGACTGCCCACACCGACTACATAGGTCTTCATCAAGTAGCGCTTGTTTGCATCTAAGTCGACAGCATAAAACCACATCTTGCAGCGCGAAAGATCTACAACTAAATGAAAAGTTAATTCACAGTCTGGTTTGAAAACATTAAAACGATCACCACTCTTTACTTTTTGCGCGTAGTAATCGGGCTTTCCATTGAGTGAGCGTGCAATAAAATGTTTTGAAGTGTGGAAGTAAGAAGCGTAATCACTAATCCAAGCTGCGCGGCCTTTTAGCCAGTCAACACGCGGCGTGTAGGTAATCGTCTCGACAAAAGGATATCGAGAAGAGCTTACGGTAAAGAGACGATAAATTTGATCAACGCTTTCTATATCATCACTCTGGGGCGTCAAATCTACTCTTGTAGATGCAACTACTGGCTCCTTAGTCTCGACATAAAGAGGTTCGTAGTCCTCTAAAACTTGCACTGTGGCAGAACTATCTGCCTCTTTGGCATTTTTTTTCTTGAGCCACCCCATCGCGCCAATTCCAGCAAATAAGCAGACTGTTCCAAATATAAGAAATCGTTTCATAACCACCACATATTTGAACCTATTCTAATACACAATTGAGATAGGTTCTTTCGCTTCATTATGTTTCATAGAGCGAATACATATCAACCTGCGATTTGAACATTATATCATATCGCTGAATAAAATAAATTTTATATATTTTTAAGAAATTTCAATGGAAAGAGATTCATTTATCGGAAAGGCGACGAGAAAGTGGGCTGACCAAAAATGGTTGCCGCCTGCTAAAGGGATCACCTCGATTTTTGTAGGCTCTTTTGTGCGCAGAGAGAGAACCTCATCTGCATCTTTAAAGAAAATTTCACCTACTTCACCCCGGAGACGTTCAAGGCACTTCGGCTTAAGACTGGGACGGCCTTCAACCTTTGCCTCTTTTGCCTTTATAAAAAACACTATATAGTAATCTACTTCTGGTTTTTGCGGTGTAAAAGTAAATGTTAGATAGTCAGGCTTTGTTTTAACCTCTGTATAGATCCAGTCTTTCCCTGGTTCTGGATGATCTGTTCCGTACTGGCAGAGCTTGATCCAACCTTCCAAAAAATCCTCTTCATACTTGAGATCGGAAAATTCCCCCGCATCGTTTGGAGGCAGGCGAAAGAGGCCAAAATTTTCCATTACGCCAAGGGGCAACTTTTGCGGAGCCATCGCCACAATCTCAACATTTCCTTTTGAAGCAGCAGCAAAAGAGCTGCCAACACCCGAAAACTGGCAAGTAAAATCAATCTTATTTAATTGCTCGTGCCAAAGTGCCAAATTTCGAGAGAAACCGCGTGCGAAAGGGATAGGATAACTGCTTTTTTCTCCAGATTCACATCTCTCAAGTAGCAAAGAAAGCAGAAGCAGATGAGAGGGAATTGCATCTAAAAAATAGCCTTCAAGGAGGCCAAGCCTATGGTATAGATGGTTAGCGATGGTCTCAAACTCTTTCTTATTGGAAAACTCTTTGGCTAAAGAAAATATAAGAAAAAAAATCGCTAAAAGAGTAGCCAAACAGAAGTGCTTCTCATCACTCATTAGTCCAAAGAACGGATTTCCCTTGCGATCAAGAAATTGGTTTATCTCCCCAACTTTCTGCAAAAACGTCCGCTTTTTTTCTGTAGAATTTTGAAAGAGTGCAGCAAGTCCAAAATAGAGCAGGTCACTTGGTGAAGAGACTTTGTAAGGGGTATGCGATGAGTGTCCAAGCAGAGTAAAAATCAATTCACGTATTGCAGGGTCAACTCCATCACAAAGCGCGATCAAATCTCCTTTTAGCTCATATTTAAGAGTCTCGTTTAAGGATAAAAACGCAGCAGCTGTTAAAAACTCCTCTTTTGAAGGGGTGCTTGCCTTCAATGGAGCAATCAAACTCTCTACTCTGTATGGATCTATCTTTTGCTGTTTAATCAGAAAATCAAGTGCTAATTTCCAAGGATCAGTTGTTGCTGAAAGGTCGAGAAGATCGATAAGTGAGCTAGCAATCAATGTACCCATAAGCAATCAATATAACACTCTTTGAAAAGAGTGTGCAACAGCACATTTTGTGCCATTGCACAGCAACAATTTATGCAAACTGTCCTTGCATAGAAGAAGAGGAGTTTGCAGAGCTGCTTTTGCCCTCTTCAATCAACCCTTTCATCTTTTTCCCAGGAGTAAATTTCACCGCCTTGCGCGTTGGAATTACAATTGCTACACCTGGATTTTTGGGGTTACGCCCAATTTTTTGCTTTCTTTCTACGATTTCAAAAACCCCAAAATCACGAAATTCGAGTCGATCTCCTTCCGCCAAATAATCGGTCATTGCATCTAGAAACTCTTGCAAAAGACCGCGAACTTCATTTGGGTGCATACCCTTTCGATTCGCGATTTTCTGTATGAGTTTCTTTTTTGTGACTGTCGCCATAATACCTTCTCCGAAACATAAACTATCAAATTTTATTTTGGATTTTTATCCCTATTTTCGGCAAGGGTTAATCGATCTGAATGACAGATTTTTTTTTCTTTCCACTCCCAAGCAGCAGAAATTCCCCCTCGATAAGGTCGCTATGTTCAATGATTTTTGCAGGGTCTAAAACTTTTTCATTATTGAGATAGGCCCCACCATTTTTCACCAAACGGTGCGCTTCGCCCTTACTTGAAGCAAGCTTAACAAATGCTACAAGTTCGGTAAAACGCTTTCCCACAACATCGCTTTTTGACATCGAAACAGTTGGCATTGCTCCTAACGCCGAACGCAGCGACTCTGCGTCAATTTTTTGTCCAAAGGCGGCACCTTTTGTGCCCTGTTTTGCAGCCTCTAGTCCCACATCTCCGTGAACAAATTTTGTTACCTCTTCAGCAAGAAGTTTCTGCCCCTCATTGGGCTGAGCACTCCCCTCTTTTAGAGCCTTTTCATAGGCTCTAATTTTCTCTGTATCAAGAAATGTAAGCATGCGAAGCATTTTGCCTACATCTGCATCAGCCAGTTGATAGAGATATTGATAGAGAGCAAAAGGTGAAGTCTTCTCTTGATCGAGCCAAATGGCACCTGATTCAGACTTTCCAAATTTTCTGCCATCACTGCGAGTTAAAAGAGGAAAGGTAATCCCAAATACCGAGATACCAGATTTTTTCCTTGTGAGCTCAATCCCAGCAGTAATGTTGCCCCACTGATCTGATCCGCCTCCTTGAAAAAGGATTCCTTTATTTTTTGAAAGGTAGTAGAAATCGTATCCCTGTAATAAGCTGTAGCAAAACTCTGTAAAGCTCATTCCTTCATCGGAATTGACGCGCAACTTCACACTCTCTTTGCTTAGCATTGTCCCCATGCGAAAGTGCTTGCCTACATCGCGCATAAAGTCGATGATGGGAATCTCTGCTAACCAGTCATCATTATTGAGAATAACGGGTTTGGGTCCTTTATCATCAAAAAACCTACCAACTTGTGCCTTGATCTTATTAAAATTTTTCTTTGCTTCTTCGGGATCGAGCAGCGGGCGCTCTTTGCTCTTTCCGGAAGGGTCTCCAATCTTAGTTGTGGCTCCCCCCAAGAGAACAACAGGAGTATGCCCAAATTTTTGAAACCAGCGCAGAAGGATTAAACCCACAAGGTTTCCCAGGTGGAGACTGTCAGCTGTCATATCGAATCCAAGATAGATTTTTTGAGGGCTATTTAGCACCTCTTCCATCTCTTCGTGGGTGACCTGGTCGAGAAAATCTCTCTCTCTAAGAAAGGTTAAGACGTTTTTCATTCACCAAAAGTTTAGCAGACTAAGTTGCTTCTAGTCAAGTCTTTATACGGAAAAGTCATTTTACCGGCTTTGAAAAATTGCGGTGCAGGAGGAAGAAGCAGTGCTCTGCACGGTTTTCCGACAAAACGCAATTTGGCATGCCAAGATGAAGCTCAAGAGAAAGTTTACAAATTGCTTTTATTTTTTCAGCGGAATGAATTTGTAAACCCTCTCTTAGGGCAGCCGGGATTTGCCCGACTGTTTCTACTGGCTGTTTTTTTAATTAAAACGGAGTACTAGTTCGCCTTAGTCTCTTTTCCAAGTAGATCTTCTAACTGTTCACGATGACCAGAAATTTTTTCACTTGGATCCGCAGGGTTCTCATTATTATCAAAAAGAGAGATCCCCTTTCCAGGAACGACAGTACGATCTTTGGCATGACGGCCGATCCAGACCTTAATCTCTGCACTTTTTCGATCTAAAGCCTCTTTTGTGGTTTTTGTCTGTTCGTTTGTGAGATTCTTTTTGAGTTTCTCGCGGGCGCGCTTTGTCTTTTCACTCTCTTCAGCAATCTCATTCAAAAGCTCTTTTTCCCTTTTACTAGCCATTCGTGCCTCCGTTCAAATCTCTTACATCTTAAATCTTTGGTACCTATACGTCAATTCTCTTGAGAGGAAAAGGGCAACTCTTCATGATGCAAGTATGAACGAAGACGAAAAAAAAGCGGCAGGTTTTGCCGCAGCAGAGTGTATCCAGCAAGAGATGCTTGTTGGGATTGGGACAGGCACAACAGTTTTCTACTTTATTGAAAAGTTGGGAGAGCGTGTTAAAAAGGGATTGAAAATCCAAGCCATTTCTAGCTCAGAAAAATCTCTTGTTCTTGCGCAAAAGCACAACATTCCTCTACTTGAAAGCAGTCAAGTCACCTCACTTGATATTACAGTAGATGGTGCTGATGAAATTGATCGAGAAAAGAGAATGATCAAAGGAGGTGGAGGAGCACTATTGCGCGAGAAAATTATCGCTTCATGCAGCCGTGAAATGATTGTAATCATCGATAGTGAAAAGGTCTCTGAGAAACTAGGAAATGCAATGCTTCCTGTAGAGATTGTTCCTTTCTGCTACCAATCAACGGTTCAAAAGCTGAACGCGCATGGGTTACGAGGCGCAATTCGAATGGCAAATGAGACAACACCCTTTTCAACAGACGGCGGCCACTATATTTATGATATTGAATTGCAATCCCCTCTAGACGATCCGATTAAACTGCACTCTGAAATTATTACACTTCCTGGAGTAGTCGAAACGGGGCTCTTTTTTCATATTGCAGGGCGCGTCATCATTGGAAAAAAAGATGGCACAACAGAGGTCTGGCAGTGAGCGGGCTCATTCCAATTCATGTAGAAAAGATCTTGCAAGGCAAAACCTACTCTGCATTCATCCTGCAGTCAGAAACAATGCGGTTTGCCATTTTTACAGAGCCTCATGTGGGAGCCAATATTCAGAAAGGTTCTGCACGTCCCAAAACAGCTCATGACTTAGTCTCAGCTCTTCTTCATGGCCTGGAGGTCAAGCCGTTAAAAGTTGTCATTGATGACGTTGAAGAAGCTATCTACAGCTCAAAACTTTTTGTAGAGCAGGAAAATCAGGATGTAAGACAAATTTTAGAAATTGCAGCACGCCCCAGTGACTGCCTAACTCTTGTCATGCTGCAAAATATTCCCCTCTTTGTCGAAGAGCAAGTGCTCGATAAAGTCACTCCTTACGAAGAGTAGCCTTTGTATTTGCAATACGATCAAGAGAAGACTGGAGCCTCTCTTGAGAAATCCTTCCCGATTGGATTGCATTGACTAGCGCGTCACGCACCCCTCTTACTTCAAGCAAATGCTCCTCATCATCTTCGCCAAGTAAAAGTTTTCCCCCAATAAGCAAAATATCTGCCCCCGCTTGGAAAGCGCGTACTGCCGCTTCCCCCATTGAAATTTCTTCTCCTGCTGCCTTCATTTTCAAGGAGTCTGTAATAATAACACCCTCAAACCCCATCTCCTCTCGCAAAAGCCCTGTGAGAATTTTTTTGGAAAAAGTCGCGGGATAATCGGGATCGAGTTCTGGAAAAAGGATGTGCGCGGTCATAATGAACGGAACTTCTTTAGCAAGCGCAAAGTAGGGATAGAATTCCGCGCGATCTAACTCTTCGCGGCTTTTTCTTACAACTGGCACTTCAAAGTGTGAATCAACGCTTGTGTCACCATGACCTGGGAAGTGCTTTAAACAAGGGAAAACACCGTTTAAAAGATGAGAAGCTATGACCTGCTTAGCGCAACTCACTACTGATTTAGCATCACTTCCAAAGGAGCGATCGCCGATGACAATATTTTCTGGATTATTATTTACATCTACAACGGGTGCAAAATTCAAATTAATACCCGCATCGCACATCTGCTCTGTCATCCCATCGAGCAAAAGTCGATGAAAATAGGGATCGTCAATTTCTCCAAAAAATTGCGCGCTAGGAATTTGTAAAAATTCGCCCTGCAAACGACTCACTCTTCCTCCCTCTTGATCAACAGCAATAAAAAGAGGGGTTTCGGCAAGTGATTGCAGGTAGGCGGAGTAATCTCGGACTTCCTCTTCATATAAGAGCTCATTAGCCCAGGAATAGTAAATAATTCCTCCAATATGAAGATCTTGAACCAAAGCTTGCTCTTCACTTGGATAGGTGTAGGTCATTAACAGTTGTCCTACATCTTCTTCTAGATGACCAAAGAGAGGCAAAGTTAGAAAAAAAAGGAAAAGTTTTTTCACTGCTTATTCCATTGGGAATAGCCATAAGCAGAATAGAGAGGTATGCCGATCAACATCGCAAAAAAATAGCCTGAGACAATACCCATAACTAAGCTCACCACAGTGCTTATGGGAAGGTTAAGAGCAACAATTGTGGTAATCGGAACGAGGAGGGTCCCAAATAAAAAAATCGTAAGGGCTGCACAGGCGACTCGGTATTGCATTGGGGTGCAAATTTTTTCATAATAGCAATACTCAAAACGACGGCTATCATCAATAAAAGATCCAGAACGGTCGATTAAACGCTCTTCTTCTTTAGCGGTCTCGATAGCCTTTTCTTCTTCGTCTTGAAAACTTATATTAAGACCAAAAGAGTGGTAAGAACCTTTACTACTATCAGTATCGGATGTGAAATTTGTCCTTGGAGAGCTCAATAAGCTCACTGACTACCTCCTGTGCATCCTCTCCTTCAGCTTCAATGCGCACTTTGGCACCACGCTCCGCTGCAAGCATGAGAATCCCAAGAAGGGATTTTGCGTTTACTTCCAAATCTTGATAAAAAAGCTTTACTTGAGCGCGGTAGCGTGAAACACACTTTACAAGTTCTGTGGCAGGGCGCGTGTGTAGCCCTTGTTCGTTACAAACAATAAAAGAGTCTTTTACTTTCGTCATAATGATTTATTCGTCGCAATTGTTCCTTCCTCATCGGAACAAATTCTATCAAATGTTGAGTGGCAAAACTGGTAATCTGCTACATCTACCCGAAATGCCTTCTTACGCGCGTCAGAGTAAGCATAACGCAAACCGCAATATTTGATCTTATTTTTTTCTGCCTCCTCTTCTATATCGTGCAAATGAGCTAACTTGTCATTAATAAAAACGATTTCTTTGGGGTAATAACCGAGCGTGTATAAAAGCGCAAAAAGAGCCTTTCCTTTAGGGGTTCCTGAAGTAAAAAGGACTCCTTCACGGAAGAGAACTCCGTGCTCGTTGATGTTAAGGTAGTGCCCATTTTTTGAAGGCGCAGTGCGTACCAGGTGAATCCCAAGATCTTTTAGTTGCATTGAGGTGCGCGTAGCCATTGCGATTCCCTGGGTTGTCAACCCCATGACTGTATACCCCTCATCTTGCATTTGGCTGATGATCTCCTTTGTCCCAGGTTCTACAATCTCCATCTCTGTTAGATGACGGATCGCATTCCACTCGGCTAAACTTTTTTCTAAAGCATCTCCACGGCTCATTCCCATTTTTTGATACTCTCGCCAACGGTAGTTAAACCATATATCTGAGCCCAGCATCTGTTTTGGTATCAGCAGAGTGTCATCTATATCAAGTAGAATAAGAGTATCCTTTGAAATGTGTGTAAGAAGCTCTTTGAAATGCTGCACCTCAATTACTTTACCAAATAAAACGAGAGGAAGCAGTAGAAAAAATTTAATTCCTAAACGCATCGAGCAACTCCTCAAAATCTGCAATCAAGGATTTTATCGGTTTTTCATCTGTCATGTCAATACCAGCATCGCGAAGCTCATTCAATGGATAATCGCTTCCTCCAGAGGAGATAAAACGCAAATAGTCCTCTTTTGCTCCCTCTTTTGTCACGCGATCTACAAGAGCTGTTGCCGCACTAATTCCCGTTGCATACTGGTAAACGTAAAAGTTACTGTAGAAATGCGGAATGCGCATCCACTCTGCTTTTAAATACTCATCAATTTCTAAGTGAGGACCGTAGTAGACGCGGTTTAATTCGCCATAAATCTCGCTTAAAAGCTCTTGTGTCAGAGGCTTCCCCGCTTCAGCCAGCTCGTGAATTTTTAATTCAAATTCAGCAAAGAGAGCCTGCCTGAAAAACGTTGCACGAATACTATCTAAGCGGTAATTTATAAGGAACTGCTTCTCTTTTTCTCCCAATCTCTCCATCAAATAGTGGAAAAGAAGTTTCTCATGAAAAGTTGATGCTACTTCTGCCACAAAAATTGTATACTGCGCCTTCGGATAGGGCTGATTTTTTTGAGAGTAGAATGAGTGCATGCTGTGACCCGCTTCATGCGTAAGTGTCATCACATCATTAATCTGTCCCTGGTAATTCATCAAAATGTAGGGCATATAGCCATAGCAGCCACTTGAATAGGCCCCAGAGCGTTTCCCTTCATTCTCATAACGATCCACCCAACGATCTGTTGTTAGACCCGCTTTTAGCTGTCTCTGGTATTCTGGTCCCAAGCACTTTAATGAGTCGACCACCATATCAATTGACTCATCATAGGTGTAATGCAGATCCACCTCATCAACAAGAGGAACATAGAGATCGCAAAGGCGCAGTTTGTCCAAACCAAGTTTTTCCTTACGCATCGCCATATAGCGGTGCAAAGGCTCAATATTCTCATGCGCAGTTTTGATCAATTGGCGATAAACTTCCGTATCTATATTTTTAGGAAAAAGGGCTGCATCCAAAGAAGATTTGTATCCTCGCGCTTTTGCCTCACAAATATGCGTGTTTACATGTCCAGCTAGTAGCTCTGCAATCGTATTGCCATACTCACGATAACGCCCTTGCAAATTTTCAAAGGCATTGATGCGTAGTGTGCGATCCTTACTGTGTAAAATCGTAGAGTAGCGCGCGTGAGTAATCTCATGCTCCTCTCCATTTTCATCTTTTGCTGGAGCAAATTTGAAATCCGCATTATTGAGAAGAGAAAAAGTGCGCTTTGCTGTCTGCATCGATTCAGCTGATAGAGCTAAAATCTTCTCCTCTTTGGGAGAAAGAGTGTGCGGTTTTAACTTGATTAATGAAGAGAGGAAAAAGTGGTAATCAGAAAGAGAGTTATCGTTCAATGCACTCTCTATAACTTCATCTGGAAGCTGTAAAATTTCGGGTTCAAACCAACTTACATTAGCAGAGAAATCAAAATAGAGGCTCATTGCCCTATCGTAGGTGGACTTGTGCTCGGCATTTGTAAGATCTTCATCGTAGCGCAAGTGGCCGTAAACAACAAGTTTGTCTATGGTCTCATCAAGAGAAAAGCGCTCTCTAAGTGCTGCGCCCAAATTTTCACCAAGTTTCCCCTTGTATTGAAGGATCTTCCCCCAACCTTTGTCAGATATCGCTTTGAATTCACTTTCCCAGTCTGAAATGGATGCGTAGAGAGCCTCTACATCCCACTTATCTTCTTTTTTAACTTCATGACGTTCTATAACCATGCGCTTCAGAGTATGCAATTCGAGCGAAACAGTCAATATATAAAAATTAAAATTTTGATTTTACACACCTAGCACTTAGCACCTTAAACTGCTAAATTTGTTGCCAAAAATTCACTTTTCCGTCATAATGGGGTTGTATAAACTTTTACAAGGAAAGAAATATGACACAAGAGACCAAGAAGAAAATTTCTCTTCGTCCCCTAGGTGATCGCGTCATTGCAAAACGCCTGGAACAAGAGGAGACCCTAAAAGGGGGAATTATTCTTCCCGACTCCGCAAAAAAGAAGCAAGAGTCTGCTGAAGTACTAGCTGTAGGTACTGGAAAAGCGGATAAAGATGGCAACATTCAACCTATGCCTGTAAAAGTCGGCGATATCATCCTAATGGACAAGTATGCCGCTCAAGAAGTAACCCAAAATGACGAAGAGTACATCATTGTAAAAGCTGATGACATCATCGCAGTAATCGAGGAGTAAGTTTATGGCACCTAAAGATATTAAGTATAGAGAAGATGCACGTCAGAAAATTTTAAACGGTGTGCAGAAGCTTGCAAAAGCAGTAAAAGTAACCTTGGGACCTAAAGGTCGCAACGTTGTCATTGATAAATCATATGGCGCCCCCCACATCACAAAAGATGGTGTGACTGTTGCAAAAGAGGTCGAGCTTGAAGATAAGCACGAGAACATGGGCGCGCAAATGGTCAAAGAAGTGGCTAGCAAAACTGCTGACAAAGCGGGTGATGGCACGACAACAGCGACTGTTTTAGCGGAAAACATCTACACAGAGGGCTTGCGTCTTGTTACAGCAGGGGCAAACCCAATGGATCTCAAGCGCGGTATTGAGCAAGCAGTAAAAGTTATTGTGGAAAAGCTGAAGAGCCAGAGCAAGCAAATTCAAGACAAAAGTGAGATTGCACAAGTTGCCACTATCTCAGCTAATGGTGATGAAGAGATTGGTGAAATCATCGCAAAAGCAATGGATCGCGTTGGCAAAGATGGCACAGTAACTGTAGAAGAGAGTCGTGGCCTTGAGACAACACTTGATGTTGTGGAAGGCATGAACTTTGATCGCGGTTACCTCTCCCCTTACTTTATTACTAGCGGAGAGTCACAAGAAGCAGTTCTAGAAAATGCTTACGTTCTGATCTATGAGAAGAAGATCTCAAACATGAAAGAGTTTCTTCCGATCTTGCAGACAGTTGCAGAGAGTGGCAAACCTCTTATGATCATCGCAGAAGATGTCGATGGCGATGCCCTTGCAACACTCGTTGTGAACCGCCTTCGCGCCGGACTTAAAGTTTGTGCTGTAAAAGCACCTGGATTTGGCGATCGCAGAAAAGCAATGCTCGAAGATATTGCAATTCTTACCGGTGGTCAGATGATCACAGAAGAACTTGGAATGAAGCTAGAAAACACGACAGTTGAGCAGCTTGGCCAAGCAGAAAAGATCATCGTGAAAAAAGATGAGACAACCGTGATTAAAGGTGCTGGCAAGAAAGAAGCCCTTGATGAGCGTAGAGCTGCTTTAAAGCGCGAAATTGAAAATAGCACCTCAGACTATGACAAAGAGAAACTGCAAGAGCGTTTAGCTAAACTCTCCGGTGGAATCGGCATAATTCGAGTTGGAGCACCAACAGAAATTGAGCTTAAAGAGAAGAAGGACCGCGTAGATGACGCCTATCACGCAACAAAAGCCGCAGTTGAAGAGGGCGTTGTTGCTGGCGGAGGATCTGCTCTAATCCGCGCAATTCCTGAGTTGAAAGCTCTTCTTGAGAAGCTACAGGGAGACAGACGTCTTGGAGTTGAGATCGTAATGAGAGCGATCACAGCACCTCTGCGTCAAATTGCAGAAAATGCGGGTTCAGAAGGCTCTATCGTCGTCCAAAAAGTCGCCTCAATGAAAGAGGGTGAAGGTTGGGATGCACGCAATGATGTTTACTGCAACCTGTTTGAAGCAGGAATTATCGACCCTGCTAAAGTGGTTCGCTTAGCAATCGAGCTTTCTGCTTCTATTGCTGGACTCCTCCTCACAACTGAAGCGATCATCACAGATGAGCCGAAGGAAGAGGCTGCAGCACCAGCAATGCCAGCAGGCGGCGGCATGCCAGGAATGGGATACTAGAGTCATCTCAATCCTACACAAGCAAAAGGCTTTTCCCTTTCGGGAAAAGCCTTTTTTCTTTAACGTGAGGAAATGAAGAAAATTATATGCTTTTTAGCGATTGTTCTTGTCGTAGGATTTGCTGCCTTTCTTGGTCACTTCTACTTTCACCGCGCTGAAATCTTAGCCAACTACCTCTCTGAAAAACTTGGCGTCCACACGACTATCAAAAGCATAGATCTTCACTGGGATTCCTTTACCATTAACCAGCTCGTTGTCCACAACCCCAAGGGGTATAAAATGGATAAAGCAATGGAAGTGGGAAAAATCACCTTTGACGCCCCCCTAATCAACTACTTTAAAAAAGACATTGATATCCAAAGAATTGCCTTTGAAAACATCTGGGCAGGTATTGAGTTTAACGACAAAGATAATTCTCAGGGAAACTGGACCCAGATCGTTCAAAATGTTGATAGCAACTTCTCAACAACAAACCCAATTGAAGAAGTAGTGGATAAGACTAGCTTCCGCTACAACCGAACCGTCTTAATTGAGCTCCTTGGTCTTTACAACGTCAACGTTGATATCCTCCTCAGTGGTGAGAGAAATCCACGTAAACTCAATCCTATCCCTAAAATGGAATTCCAAAACGTCGGAACAGAGAAAGGCTTGCCGATTGAAGAGATCACTGAAGTCATTATTAAAAAGCTACTGGAGCAGATCACCCTTATGGAAGGGGTCACCAACATGGTGATAGGCATATCGGGACAGGCAACCAATATTCTTCTCTCTCCTTTCAAGGTTTTTTTTGGCGGGCAATGAAACCCTCATTTACCGATCCCAGGGTTTCATAATTCCAATAAAGAGCTTTTTCAACCTCCAATAACTGCTTGCAGTTATCTCCGGTTTCCAAAAACTCCTTCTTGAAATTCTAAATTCCCTGCTACCAGTAAAGCAGGCTTCCATTGCCCGCCTAGTACTCTGTAACAGAAAATTTTGTTATTCTTTTTAACGTGAAAGCTCTCGCGATTGGGCTATCGCAAGTCACCTAGTATTAATCAAATACGAGGTGATTTTCGATAGTTCAATCCCGAGGCTTTGACGTAAAAATAATGCTAAAATTTTCTGTTACAGAGTACTAGCGGCTCATGAGGAATTCATTCGCTGATTTCGGGGTTTTAGATAGCGTCGTCAAAAGCATACAACCACAAAGATGCGTATTTCGTGCAAGTCATGAATTGCAAATGCTATACAATAAATAGCAATTTGATATCTAAATATTTGCGGATGAAGAAGAGTCGCATCGTGCTTGCAAAGACAATTGTTGCGGAAAGGGCGATGGCAGCTCCCTCTAAGGCGTACATGGGAATCAAAATTCCGCTCGCAATCACAATAAACGCAAATTGTACAAGAGAGAGCTTAAAATTGAGCCGATGATGCCCGGAGTAGAGTAGAAGAGGCACTGCAGAATTGAGTGTTAGGCCATAAAAATAACCAGCTGCCAAAACTAAGAGTGCTGGGTAAGCGCCTTCAAATGACTTTCCAAAGTGTGAAAGCAGCGACTCTCCAAAGAAAATCATAACGAGAAGCAGAAGCGTTGCAGGAACAAGTTTGAAGAGATTGACAATATCCAAAACCGACTGCAAGTGCAGACGATTTTTATGCACGAGCGAGCTAATGAGCGGATTCACAAACATATCAACTGCTAAAGCAAGCACCATCATGGAAGAGCTAATCACCAAAATAGAGGCAAAGTGCCCGACATCTTCTTGGTTTGCTCCAAAAAATTGTAAAAGCAAAATTTCAAGTGCCGCTAAAGCTGTATACCCCAAAAAACTTCCTAACATTTCGATCGAGTAGCGCACCCAGTGGCTCTTCTGGTAGTGCGGTTTTACCTTATAGATCTTTTTTGGTAGCGTCTTGCGCAAGAAATAGATCTCAAGACCAATAATAGATAGGTAGGCAATTGCCAAGCAGATAATCAAGCTAACCGTTTTGCGATAGCCCCCAACCCATGAAGTCTCAAAAACATGGAGGAATAAAAAAACCACAAGCAAGATCATAAAAGAGAGTGCAAATCCGCGAAAAGAGGTCGCTAAGTAAAATTTGCCCATCGTTTGCAGGAGAGTTGCAAGCAAAACAATTAAAGCAAAAAGTGGAATCAGCCAAAACGAGTAAAGAATCACATTATACTCTGTTAACTTGGTGACACCAATCCCCTCTAAAATCAGAGCAATAGAGAGACACATCCCTCCCAAAGCCAAAACAACAAGAGAGATCCAACCAAAAAGACGAAAATTCCATCGGATAAATCCTGAAGCAAGCGGATATTCATGATCGTGGAAATACTTGGGCAAAAAGTGCATCATAGAAAGCTCGGTTCCCAACAGCGCAAACGGCATCGTAAATAGAAGCAATTGGAAAACAATAGAAATATTTCCATAAAGCTCTGGTTTGAGCAAATTTGCCAGATAGAGATTTAAGGCGTATGTTGCAATATAAGAGAGTAAAATAAGCAACAGGATGACCATGTGGTCGCGAAAGATTTGTGTGATGAGGTGCAAATCTTTCTTTAAATAGGTCTTGAGTTTCATTGAGACTATCCTGCTATTGCTGTTTTCTAAATTTTTTTATAGTTTTCTGCTCTTTTTTTCTCAATTTTTGAGGGAAACTTTGAAAAGTTGGCCGAAAAAATTGAGGAAAAAATGGGCCAAAAATATGGAAAAATTGAAAATATGAATAGTAGAATAGTCTCACAACCACACTATAATTTTTTTTATGATTATTGATCTACATTGTGATTTACTTGCCTATCTTGAATTAGATGAGCGCCGCACACCCTACGATCCCCTATCGCGCTGCTCACTTGAGCAGATGCAAAAAGGCGGCGTTACAAAACAAGTTCTTGTCATTTTCACTGAAAACAAGCCGGGCTCATCAAAATGCGGCGCACGCCAAGCTAAAATTTTCAAAACCCTTCCGCAAACCGACAATCTTCAACTGATTCCCGCCTTAGAGAGCGCGTGCGGCATTGCTGAAGAAAAGGATCCGCTAGACCAAGTCCTGACTCGCCTTGAAACCCTTCAAAAAGAGATTGGCCCTCTTGCCTACATTAGCCTTACCTGGAACGAAGAAAACCGCTTTGGTGGTGGCAGCTATACCAGTATCGGACTGAAACCTGACGGTAAAATCTTACTTGAAAAAATGACAGAACTGCAAATTCCTCTGGATTTCAGCCACACCTCAGACGCCCTTGCCTATGATCTTTTCTCCTATATCGAAGAAAAAAATCTCTCCCTACCCGTCCTTGCTAGCCATTCCAACTTTCGCAGCGTAACCGACAATCCGCGCAACCTTCCCAACGACTTAGCTCTTGAAATTGCAAAACGCAATGGCCTGATCGGTATGAACTTCTACCGTCAATTTGTCGGTCCTACTCCCGACTATTTCCTCAAACACATTGAACACGCCAAAGAACTTGGCATCTTAGAAAACATCGCCCTCGGCGCCGACTTTTTCGGCGGCTTAGAGCTCCCCTGGCTCCTTCCCTCTCCCTTCTTCCCAGGATTTAACAACAGCAGCTGCTACCCGCGCTATCTCAAACTCCTCTCAACGATCCTCACTTCTGAGGAAATTACACAGATTTGTTCTTCAAGTCTCATTTTCAAATAAAGATCAGGATTTAAACGAGCTGAGAAAGAAAAGTCCTCGCAGGAACAATCACAGGCTCTGTCTCTGAAAAGCAGTCAACATTCACATACGGCATATCAATTACAACTTGAAACGCGTGAGTAGCATTTGTGGCATCTTGAAAATACTTCAAGGCAGGAGAAATCCGGGCCGATCTTTAAAATAGTCGTGACCATTTTAAATATTGATAGAAAATAGCCGTCTACAAAGCTCTTATATTTAGCATGTTATAAATATTTGAAACAAAACTATAACACTAATGAATAACGGGTGTGTTTGAGAGAGCCTGTTTTTTGCAAGGCTCCTTTCTCAATAAGATCGTTTAAATCGCGGGTAGCCGTGGCGCGCGAGCATTTTGTTATCGAAATGTAATTTTCTGCACTTAAGCCACCTTGAAACCCCTTCGGTCCCTCGGCAAAGATTCTTAGCAGTATCTTCTCTTGCCTTCCGTTGATTTTTCCAGAGAGCGCTGAGAGAGTTTTGGATTTGTTGATCACAAAATGAAGCAGTTTGAGTGAGGACTCCTGCGCTTGCAAAATGACTTGGGAAAAAAACTGTACCCAATCGTTAGCATCCAGGGAATAATTGCACTTTTGTAACTCCGCGTAATACTCTTTTTTTCGCTTTTCCAAGATTTGAGAGACAGCAATCAAAATGGGGTCTCCTACTCCTTGAGAAAGGATTTTTTCTACAAGAACACGCCCAATGCGCCCATTCCCATCTTCAAAGGGGTGAATGCTTTCAAAATAGATATGGGCAATTGCTGCTCTTGCCAAGATCGATTTTGTCGTGCGCGTTTGGTTAAACCATTTTACAAATTCATCCATCTCTTTTCGCACACGATGGGAAGGAGGAGCTTCAAAAAAAATCTTTTTTGAGCCACACTTATGCGAGACAATTTGCATTGGCTCTTTATGCACTCGGTAATTGCCAATATTTGAAAGGTGGGACTCTTTTTGAAAGAGCAAAGAGTGCCATTTAAAGAGCATTTTATGTGTCAGCGGCTCATCAAAGGTTTCATAAATAGCAAACATGAGCTCTGCCATATCAGACTCTTTTTTCTTCGGCTTCTTGTGCTGCGTATTTAACCCCAAAGCGGCACGAATGGAAGATTGCAAACTCTCTCGATCAAGATACTCGCCCTCAATTTTTGAGCTCTCAATCCCCTCTAAACTTAAAATCTCTACAATGATCCGGTGAGCATTTTCCTTATCCAAAGTTTTGATATATGCAAAGGCTCTGCCAGCAGCTAAGAGAAATTTCTTCTCTGTTTCTATCAATTGATTTAAATCACAAGTGAATCGCGGCCACTTTTCTAATTGCCAATTCCAAGGCATGAGTTATAGAACAGAAGTCTATAACTCAATAAAGTATAACCAATTGATTATGAATAATTAAGAAATTCCAAACGAATTTCAGGATCACTAGTGAGGAGTACTCCCTTTGTCAAAAGAGCGTCTGGTTGACGAAGGTCTAATGAAGAAACATCTAAAGATCTTAAGATGATTCCTGCTTCTTGAGCAATGATAGAGTTTGCTCCGTAATTACATGTACTGCCTTTAGGGGAATAGCACCCCCGTAGAGGTGATAGTATTGATTTGTACCACCCGGGTTACTTTCGAAAACAAGTTTTCCGAGCAATTGCTTTGGATCGACTCTTAATATCACACACTCGGTCTCATTTAACCAATGTTTTTTCAAAATTCTCGGCAGCTGCTCTTTAGTTGAAAAATGGATAAATTTTTTGTCGTTTTCTGAAAGGGTCAAAAATTCTTGAGTTTGGCTCTCTTGCCATGCTTTTAAAGAGAGAATTTTATAAAGAGATTCTTTCACAATCAACTCCAAAAAAAAGCCCCTCTTCTGAGGGGCAGGAATAAGGACTCCGGATGCTGGATTCGAACCAGCGACAAATGGATTAACAGTCCACTGCTCTACCGCTGAGCTAATCCGGAACATGAATTATCATTTTACTCTATTTCACCCTTTACTTGCAACGGTTTAAGATTCTCGATTTAAAATATTTTTTTCTCTATTGTTCTCTTTTAAATGGTGCTATTGTTTTGGGAATGGAAGAACAGGTTATTGGCGTTGTTGAACGCATTGTTTTTGGAAGCGAAGATACTGGTTTTATTGTTGCGCGTTTAAAGGAGCCTAAGCAGGAAGATTTAACCACGATTGTGGGGAAGATGCCTGGGTTGCAGCCGGGAGAATCTGTTACTTGTAAAGGGAACTGGAAGCATCATCCCAGTTTCGGGCGCCAGTTCGAGGTAGAGAGTTTTGCAACTGAGCAGCCTTCCGATCTTGCGGGTATTGAGAGTTATTTAGGATCGGGAATGATTAAGGGGCTTGGTCCTGTTTTTGCTAAGCGCATTGTGAAGGAGTTTGGAACAGATACGCTTCGGATTTTAGAGCAAGAGCCCGAAATGCTTTTGGAAGTTGAAGGGATGGGGCGCAAACGCCTCGACATGATCGTACAGTGCTGGAGCGAACAAGCGGCAATTCGAGATTTGATGATCTTTTTGCGTGGCCATGGAATAGCCCCCTCTTTAGCACAAAAGGTCTATAAGCGTTATGGCGACAAGAGTATTGAGATCATTAAAGAAAATCCTTACCAGTTGGCGCGCAATATTTTTGGTGTCGGTTTTAAGACTGCTGATCAGGTAGCGCAAAAAATTGGAATTGCAAAAGAGGCGCCTGTCCGCATTCAGGCTGCGATCGAGCATCTTCTCTGGGAGCTCTCCAATGATGGCCATGTCTGTTATCCCAAAATAAAACTTCTTGAAGTGATCAAGGGCGCGCTTGACATTGATGAGGAGCTGATTGTTCCTGAAATGGAAAACCTTGAGGCTGATGGCCGGCTGGTGCGCTATCCTCTGGGTGAAAAGAATGAGGAGTTTATCTGGGTCAAGCCGCTCTATCTCTCTGAGGTCGGGATTGCAAGGGAGATTAAGCGTATTCATCTTTCTGAGAGCGCGATTCGCACTGTGCAGGGCGAAAAAGCGATTCACTGGGTAGAAGAGCAGCTAAAAATTAAACTGGCGCCTGAACAGAAAACGGCGATTTTACAAGCTTTAGAAGAGAAGGTTCAGATCATTACCGGGGGTCCTGGTACTGGTAAGAGTACGATTACACATGGGATTTTACGTATTTTAGAGAAGATCTCTGGAAAGATTTATTTAGCTGCACCAACAGGTCGCGCAGCGAAGCGCTTGAGTGAGATCACACGGCGCAAGGCGCAGACGATTCATGCGCTTTTGGAAGTTGATTTTGGCGCAGGAGGCTTTAAGCGCAATAAAGAGAATCCTCTTGAGTGTGAGCTTTTGATTGTTGATGAGGCGTCGATGATCGACACGCAGCTCATGTACAGTCTTTTAAAAGCTGTACCGAGCAAGTCAAAGGTGATTTTTATTGGAGATGTCGATCAGCTCCCCAGTGTGGGTCCAGGAAATGTATTGCGCGATCTCATTGATTCTGAGAAGTTGCCTGTTACGATTTTAAAGCGCATTTTCCGTCAGGCGCGCGGTTCAAAAATTGTCACCAATGCGCACCGCATCAATCGCGGGATTTTCCCCGATCTAGAAGTGGAAGAGAAGAGCGATTTTTTCTTTCTTCCTATTGAGGAGCCTGAAGCAATTTTAGAGCGAACGCTTAGCTTGATTTCCAAAGAGATTCCTGAGAAGTTTGGTTTCGATCCGATTAAGGATGTCCAGGTGCTTGCCCCAATGAAAAAGGGACCGATTGGCATTGAAAATTTAAACTTTCATTTGCAGCAGCAGTTAAATCCTGGCAAACCCGCGTTAGTTCGCATGGGACGCTCTTTTTGCCCAGGCGATAAGGTGATGCAGATTCGCAATAACTACCAAAAATTTGTCTATAATGGTGATGTCGGAATCATTGATCTGATCGACCAAGAAGAGCAGGTTATTACTGTGGATTTTGAGGGAAAGATTGTCGACTACAGTTTCAGCGAGTTGAATGAGTTGGTTTTAGCTTATGCCTGCTCCATTCACAAGTACCAGGGAAGTGAGTGCCCCGCAATCGTGATTCCTATTCATACAAGCCATTTTAAACTTCTCTATCGCAATTTGCTCTACACAGGGATTACGCGCGGAAAAAAGCTCGTGATGCTGCTTGGTACAAAAAAAGCTGTTGCGATTGCTGTAAACACAGACGAGGTTAACAAGCGATTTACCGGTCTACGTGAGCTTTTCCTTGAAAGTTGAGATGAGCTCTGGCTCCACCTTTTGAAAAAGAATTTCTGCTTCAGGGAGAGCCTCCCCAACTGTTGGCAATTCCATTTTCCAAGAATTTACGGATCCACCAATCATTTTCGCGAGCTTTTCTGCTGCGTCTGGGATAATCGGGCTGCTAACAACAGAGAGCGCGCGCAAGCAGATAAGGCAGTTATGGAGCGTTGTCTCTGTGTCGGGGAAAGTTGCAGGATCTTTAGCTGTTACCCACGGTTTTTTTGCATCAAAATAGACGTTACCAAGCGCCGCAAGTTCCATGATCTGTTGCGAAGCTTTGCGCAGATGGTACCCTTCAAAACTAAATGCGATCTCATGAAAGAGTTTTTCTACATTAGCTAAAAATGTTTTATCAATCTCTGCAAGATCGTTTTGCGGGGGAATTTTCCCCTCACATCGTTTGTGCACAAAGATGAGTGTGCGGTTAGCAAAGTTGCCAAATTTACCGACAAGCTCTGCATTGCAGCGCATTTGAAAATCGTCCCAAGTAAATTCGCTATCTTGTGTTTCAGGGCTATTGGCTGCTAAACAGTAACGAATCTGGTCAGCGGTAAAGTGTTGAAAAAATTCTTCTAAATCGATGTACCAGCCACTCGACTTGCTAAATTGTTTCCCTTCGAGGTTTAAAAATTCATTTGCCGGCAAGTCATCAACGAGTTTGTAGGGCTGATCCTGCCCCATAAGCATTGCTGGAAAGAAAAAAGCGTGAAAAGGGATGTTATCCTTCCCAACAAAGTTGATAAAGCGCGTTTTCTCATCACACCAAAAATCTTTCCAGGAACCTCCCGTTTTTTCTGCCCACTCTCGCGCTGCTGAGATGTAGCCAATTGGGGCATCGAACCAGACGTAGAAGACCTTTCCATCAGAATTTTCAATCGGCAGAGGCACGCCCCAATCAGAATCGCGGGTGATCGAGCGCTCACGCAGATCTTCAATGTAGCTAAGAGCAAAGTTTTTCACGTTGGGCTTCCAGTTTTTCTCTGCAATAAAATGTTTAAGCTCATCGCGAAAATGGTCGAAGCGCAGAAACCAGTGCTTGGTCTCTTTTAAGACAAGCGGCGCTCCTGTTAGCTTGGATTTAGGGCTTTTTAAGTCTGTTGCTTCAAAATTCCCTCCGCACGAGGGGCACTCATCTCCTCTCGCCTCTTCAAAACCGCATTTGGGACAGATACCCAATACATAGCGATCCGCCAAAAACCGCTTCTCTTTTTCAGAGTAGAGCTGCTCTGTTACCTTCTCCTCAATATGCCCGTTTTTCTGCAAATCAAGAAAAAACTCTTGAGTTGTTTTGACATGGCCTTCCCACGTTGTGCGTGAAAAGTGGTCAAAGGATATACCGATTTTGGAAAAGAGATCGCGATTGATCTGATCAAAGTGATCGACCTGCTCTTTTGGGCTGCGGCCCGCGATCTCAGCTGAGAGTGTGATCGCTACGCCATACTCATCAGAGCCACAAAGAAAGAGCACCTCATCGCCACGAAGACGCGCAAAGCGCGCAAAAACATCAGCAGGCAAATAGCAGCCTGCAATGTGGCCAAAGTGGACTGAGCCATTGGCGTAGAGCAGCGCAGAGGTGATAAGATATTTCTTAGCTTGGCTCACTCTCGGCAACTTCTTCTTTACTTAGCTCATTTAGGTCATAGCGGTTTGGATTTTTCTTCAACTCTTCTAAAAGAATCCATGGGGTGACCTCTTCCCCTTTTTTGATCAGAAGCTGCGCAATTTCAATTAAAAAGTGCGTCAGGGTAAAGTGATCATAACGCTCACCAAACTCTTCAGAAATTTTTTCATTTGTTAGTGCTTTTAGTACCATTTTGTTCCTCTACAATTTCCTTAATGAAACACTGAACAAGTCATGCAGCGATCCCACGGCCGAGAAATCCTAGAAAAGATTATTTTTCAACCTCCAAATAACCTTTTTTAGAATTTTCAGCTCGTGCTATCGGCACAGCACTTATTCAGTATCTCCTTAAATCTCATAAATGCGGTGTTCAAGTCGTCATTGACAACAGTGTAATCGTATTCATCCGCTTTTTTCATCTCGGATCGTGCCCAAGCTAGGCGCTTTTCAATATCTTCCGCAGTTTCAGTGCCGCGTCCTATTAAGCGTTCTCGCAACACTTTAATGCTTGGAGGCACAATAAAAACCCAGATAGCCTCTACTTTGCCTTTGAGCTTGAGGGCTCCCTGGGTATCGATCACAAGAAAAACGTGTTTGCCTTGTGTCAGTCGCTCTTCTACAAAAGATTTCAGAGTGCCGTAGCGATCTTCGTAGACTTTTGCCTCCTCTAAAAACTCCCCTGCTAGGGATTTTTTTTCAAACTCTTCAGGGCTCAAAAAGAAGTAGTCAATTCCATCAATCTCTCTACCTCGCACTGCGCGTGTTGTGCAAGAAACACTGCGCACACAATCTTTGCGCTCGTTGCAGAGCATTTCCACAAGTGTTGTCTTACCACTGCCAGCAGGTGCGCTAACAATAAAAAGCTTTCCTCTACTCGACATTTTGCACCTGCTCGCGCATTTTTTCGGCGACTCCCTTCATGCCAAGAGCTATGCGTACCATCTCCTCACTTGGCTTCTTCGCACACGTGGTATTCAACTCGCGCATGACCTCCTGAAGCAAAAAGGTCAATATTTTTCCCTGCGGCTCTTTACTCTCCAATAACTTTTTTAACTGCACAAAGTGAGAGCTTAAACGCGAGAGCTCTTCGCTCACATCGCGCTTTTCTGATAAAAAAAAGGCTTCCTGTACAAGCCTTGATTCATCGCTAAGTTCAAGTTTTAAGTCGTGCAGCTTTTTCTGAATTTCTTCTCGAATCTGCTCACGTATTTTTTCTTTTAGCTCTCCAAGATTTTCTAAATCAGTTTGCAAACTCTCCTGATAGCTCAAAAGCTCTTTTTGTAAACTCTTTCCTTCACATTTGCGGAATTCAATCAATTCATCAACTGCCTTGTCGAGGCCGTTTAAAAGAGGCTTCTCCCAGCTTGAATCAAACTCTTCTTCTCTACTCATCATGGAGAGCAATTCTGAAAAGCTTAGTGCCTCGTTGTAGCCCAAACTTCGAGCCAAAGCCTCCATCTTCTCTTTTAAGATGACAAGATTTTTTTTGGGTCTATCGCTGAAGCGAATTCGCACTTTGATCGTCCCACGCTCAAGCCTTTCTGCAATCTTTTGGCGCATAGCCATCTCAAAAGGGAAGAGCGCCTGAGGTGCGTCAAATAAAATTTCGAGACGTTTGCCGTTATAGGAGACGATTTCTATGATAAATAGCTCATCCGCCTTGGCAGATCCGAAGCCTGTCATGCTTTTCACAAGCGCCATTTTACCCTACTGAGAGGGCTAAGTCAACTCAAGTTGAGTCAAACTGCTACTAAAGATTTTATTGGTTCAAACGACCTTCTGTGAATGGGACAAGGTCCTAGATTTTCAATCGCCCCGCGGTGACTCTTCGTCCCATATCCCTTATGACCGGCAAAGCCATAGCCTGGATAGAGCTTATCTGCCTCACACATGATCTCATCCCGCGTAACTTTCGCAATAATCGAAGCTGCTCCAATCAACTCCGAT
This sequence comes from Candidatus Algichlamydia australiensis, assembly GCA_033977065.1. Lineage (GTDB taxonomy): Bacteria > Chlamydiota > Chlamydiia > Chlamydiales > JAJFMI01 > Algichlamydia > Algichlamydia australiensis. The sequence goes on along the minus strand of JAXCHI010000004.1, from coordinate 247,347 downwards.
TTGCTATCCCCCTTAATAATTCCTTGAGATGGGATTCCAAGCTTTGGAAAATGCGGCCCATCAAAAAGAAGAAGTTCTGGCGCAATTGAAAGGTCTTTGACCGCTTTTGTAAAGGCAAGAAAGGTCGCTTGTAAAATATTAATTTTATCGATCTCTTCTGCAGAAACAATCCCAACCCCATAAGCAATTTCAGGGTGGGTTGTAAGAGTAGTAAAGAGCTCTTTGCGCTTCTTCTCCGTTAACTTTTTGCTATCATTGATTTCTTTAATGAGGAGAGATTCTGGAGCATAGAGCGCACACGCAACTACTGGACCTGCAAGTGGACCTCTTCCCGCTTCATCAATCCCAACAATTTTCCTAAATCCTTGCGGGTAAAACTGGCTTTCAATTTCTCCTTTCATAAATCGAGACTAACCATTCACAATCAATTGAAATAAGGTACTAATCTTCGGATGAGTGCCAAGATAATAAGCTGCAGAACCTACTCCAATTAAAGAAATTGCATGATACTTATCAGTAACATCTACAGGTAGAATCGAAGAGCGTAATTGATATTCTTCCGTTTTTAACCAGGAGAATCCTATGATACCTGAAAAAATCATGGGGATAAGTCTTTTATATTTCCCAAGGCATTCACATCCAGTAAAGAGAGTGACTGTTGCAGCTATAGAACCTAAATTGATAAATGTCCTTGACCAACGCTTAACCCGCAAACTTTCACTATATTCAACTTTATTTACGTCTTCGATGAAAATGCGCCAGAAGAGAGCACCAAGTCCTTGACCAATTGCAAAACCTGAAGAAAATTTTACAAATCCACGTACTGCAGGTAATAGGGGTCGATACTCCTTTACGGAAAGTAAATTTCGAGGAAGACCCATTTTCCGTAATATTGGAAGAGTAAACTTAAAAAGATGAATGTTTGCGAGCAAGAGGCCCATAGCTCCGATTATAGGAAGTGCGAATCCATAGAGAACTAAAAAGTTATTTCGATCTTCAAAATCATAAGAGTTTTGTCGCGTAATTTTTGAAATCGTTCCATTTATTTCTTTTAACAACCGATTCTCACCTTCTCCAGTTACTTCTCTATCATACTTCCATGCAATCATCGGGAAAAGAAATGCTATTGTATAGAGGAGTACTGGAGCCCGCAATTTTGATGGGGAAGCCCATCCTGCAGCAGCTGTAGTTAAAATCGAGGCGCTTAAGAGCCCCACACGCAAATTTGTCTGTTCGGATGGCTTTGAAATGCTATCGTTAATTGAATTTTCAAGAATAGAACTTCCCAAACTTCCTACTCCATGAGAGATTGCGGCTACAGAAGCTGCACCCAAAATATGATGATAATGATCTTTTGTGAATCTTGTTACCGCTTGCATTTCTTACTCCAACTATTTGTTTCTATGTCAAGATGCCATATAGCTCTGACTTGCTTCATCAATCCCAACGATTTCCTTAGCTCCTTGCATAGATCCAGATTAACCTTTCACAATCAACTGAAATAAGGTATTAACCTTCGGATGAGTGCCAAGGTATAGACCTGCAGCACCTACTCCGACTAAGGAAAGTACACGATACTTATCCGTAATATCTACAGGTAGAATCGAAGAGCGTAATTGATCACCTTCTGTTTTTAGCCAGGCAAAACCCAGGCCGACTGAAGCAATAATCGGTATAATACTCTTGTATTTCCCAAGGTTTCCATATCCAATAAAAAGCGCGACTGTCCCAGCTAGAAGACCCAAATTGGCAAATGTCCTTGACCAAAACCTAACCCGCTTGTCTTCTCTCGATTCAGTCTTATTTACGTCTTTGATGAAAATGCGCCAGAAGAGAGCACCAAGTCCTTGACCAATTGCAAAACCTGAAGAAAATTTTACAAATCCACGTACTGCAGGTAATAGGGGTCGATACTCCTTTGCAGAACATAAATTTCGAGGAAGCCCCATTTTCCGAAGCAGAGGAAGAGTAGACTTAAAAAGATGAATGTTTGCCAGCGAGAGCCCCACAGCACCGATTATGGGAAGTGCCAATCCATAAAGTATTATAAAGTTAACTTCGTTATCAAAATCACGCGAGTTCTGTTGTGTAATTCGTGAGCGGATTCCTCCTATTCCTCGCAACTTTTGATCTTCACCTTTTCTATTTACATCCCTGTTGTACTTCCATGCAATCGCTGGAAAAATAGTTGCTATCGTATAAAGGAGTACTGGAACCCGCAAACTAGGTGGGGAAGCCCACCCGGAAGCGGCCGTAGCCAAAATTGAGGCGAATAAGAGCCTCACACGCATTTCTGTCTGCTGAGGCGGTTTTGTAATGTTACTTTCGATTTGACCCGTAAGAACAACTGCTCCGCATAGTCCTATCCCATGAGAAAGCGCAGCCATAGACACCACACCCAACATATGATGATAATTCTCTTTTGTGAATCTTGTTACCGCTTGCATTTCTTACTCCAATGAGTTGCCTGCTCGTCAAGATAACATAAAGATCAAATCAAGTAAATCATAATGAGTGTTTCGCTTAATGAAGCACTGAAGAAGTGCTTTACCGATAGATCGAACCGAAGATTCTAAAAAAGGTTATTGGAGATTGAAAAAGCTCTTTTCTAAATCGATTCCCGTATACGTAGTCGAAAGAAAGGAAGCTGTGTAAGCTGCTGCCAATCCCGACATCCAATGAAGATGTTTATACTTGTCATCAAGAGACTCGATACTATCTAGTACTCTGTAACAGAAAATTTTAGCATTATTTTTACGTCAAAGCCTCGAGATTGAACTATCGAAAATCACCTCGTATTTGATTAATACTAGGTTACTTGCGATAGCCCAGTCGCGAGAGCTTTCACGTTAAAAAGAATAGCAAAATTTTCTGTTACAGAGTACTGGTTTTGTACTTTCAATCAGTACAGGTTTGCCATATCTAAAAAAACCACTTGTTACTGCTTGCATATTTTTTGAACCTCAGTGGAAAAGGTCAGCGTTGAATAAATATTTTAGATATACGATCAATTTTAGGATGGTGAACCAGGTAAAGACCTGCTGCACCTACCATAAGCAGAGTTATTGCTCGCGAGGTTTTATTCACATCAAAAGGAAGAATAGAAGAGCGTAAATAGCTGTAAGAGTATTCAATATCTCTATATACTGCTTCTTTACAATCGAATCCAAAACTATCTTTATGATTTTCTACTCTTTCTTCTTTTTTATGTTCTGTTCTTATCTCACCATCAAATAGGGAAATGCCTAAGCCTACAAAAAATATTAACGCTATTATGTTAGCATACTTTTCTGATAGATTTTTATTATTGAGAAGATAACCACCTGCAGCAGCTAATAAACTATATTTTGCTACAGAACCTGTCCACGAAGGGATCCTAGATTTATCTTCTAATCTTTCTGAACCAATAATTTCAGGCCAAATAAGCGTACCAATTCCTTGCCCCAAAACAATTGCAGATGCCGCTTTTGCTACAGCTTTTGCGACTGCAGGAAAGTGCAGTTTTGAAGTTTTATAAGTAAGAGTTGCATTTTGAATTAGATACTCTCTTAGTGGTTTTAAGTCGTTTCGATTTGCATAAAGCAGCCCTGCGGCTCCAATAGTAGAGAGCACATACATCAGGGGAATTGAAGAATTAGTTAGATTACTTATCTTTGAAGAAAAAATGGAAATAATTTTTGGAAAAGAAGGTCTGCCTTCGTTTTTCCCTTGTCCAAATTTGAAGGCAAAAGCTGGCAAAATTGCTGCCGCTGCGTAGAGAGCAACGATTGTTCTGTATTTTAGGGGTACTTGAGAAGCAACAGCTGCTGCGGCTAAAGTCGAAATGGCAAAACCTTTAAGTGGGGTTTTAATCCTATCACTACCTTCAAGGGAAAATACGGGTATTTTACGCCAAACCGCATTCCAAATACTTGGAGCTGTGCTGTGTGAGATGAGTGCAACAGAAGCTGCCCCCACTATGTGTTTTGAGTGTTTTTGGGCAAATTCTACAGCTGCGTTCATCTTCTACTCCTCGCTTTTTGGCTCCTCTTTAGGGGCTTCTGTTTTAGGTTCTGGGGCAATCTCACGAGCCACTTTTTTCCCACCGATCATCTCTTTTACGCGCGCTTTTTTACCAGACTTACCACGTAGGTAATGAAGTTTTGCACGACGCACTTTTCCCCTACGCATGATCTCAATTTCACTAATGCGAGGGCTGTGTAATGGGAATGTACGCTCCATTGATCTACCATAGGCTACGCGATAAAGAGAGAAGGTTTCGGAAACTCCGCCACCTTTACGTGCGATCACAATGCCTGTAAAGGCTTGGATGCGCTCTTTATTTCCCTCAATAATGCGTGTGTGCACTTTGAGCGTGTCCCCTACGTTAAACTCAGGAACCTCTTTCTTCATTTGCTCTTTTTCAATCTCTTCAAGAATCGCGTTCTTCATAATTTTTCTGCCAAATCTGGGCGAATTTTCTTCGCTTTGGTTAATCCTTTTTCCTTGCGCCACTTTTTAATTTTTTTGTGGTGGCCTTCAAGGAGCACTGGAGGGGCTTCTTTCCCCTCAAAAACTCTTGGGCGGGTGTACTGCGGCCCTTCAAATACATTGTCATCCTCAAAGCTGTCTTGTAGGACGCCTTCAGGATGCCCCACAACTCCGGGGACTCGTCTGCCGATAGCATCTAGGACAACAAGCGCTGCGGGCATACCGCTAGTCAGCACATAGTCGCCGATAGAAATTTCTTCATCAACTTCTAAGTCGAGGGCGCGCTGATCGACTCCTTCGTAGTGTCCACAGAGGAGAATCAGGTGCTCTTCTTTGGCTAGCTCTTTGCACTTTTGTGCAGTGAGAAGTTTGCCTTGCGGAGTGAGGTAGATCACTCGGCTTGCTTTTTTTCTTTGGCTGCGGATCGCTTTGACAATAGGCCCGGCCATCATCAGCATTCCCGGTCCGCCTCCAAAAGGCCTCTCATCAACTTGGGCGTGCTGCCCCTCCGCAAAATCGCGGATGTTAACAAGATTTATTTGGAGCAATCCTTTCTCTACTGCTCTCTTCAACATGCTAACTTGAAGAGGTCCCTGAAAATATTCAGGAAAAAGAGAGAGAATGGTTAGCTCCATCTCTACTTCTTCTTGCGTCGGCTCGCAGCTTTTTTTGCACGAGCGGCAGCCTGCCTCTCTCTCCAAGCTTTTGCTGCTTCAGGAGCGAGTCGACCGATGAGGTGCACCACTTTTTCTGTTGGTTCTGCGCCTCTTTCTAGCCAATAAGCCACGCGATCTTCTTTCACTTCTGCGTTCGCCTCATTCTCTTTACGAGGATGGTACCAGCCGAGTGTCTCTACACATTTGCCATCACGTGGGCTAAGTGTGTCTGCTAATACGATGCGGTATTCGCGCGAGTTGCGGCGTCCCTGCTGTCGTAATCGAATTTTTAATGCCATAGTCTACTGAATTCCAAGGTTATTGGGGTTATTTTAACGGAATATTTGGTTAACGTGCAAGTTTTCCTGCAATTTTCCCTAATTTCTTTTCAGATTTGGGCATTTTTTTAAGAAATTTCTTCATTTGTCGGAACTGTTTGATGATACGATTGACGCGATCAAGGCTCGTTCCACTCCCCTTAGCAATGCGTCTACGCCTTGAAGGAAGGAGTTCTACATGATCTTCTCGCTCATCAGGAGTCATGGAGAGGATAATTGCTTCGATTTGCGTAAACTCTTTTTCTGAAACATCGAAATCACCAAATCCAGAAAACCCCGGAAGCATCTTCATCAAACCTTTTATTGAACCCATCCGTTTGATCGCTTTCATCTGTTTTAAAAAGTCGCCAAAAGTGAATTCAGCCTTACGAATCTTTTTTTCAAGTTTCTCACTCTCTTTTGCATCAAAGTGCTCTTCAGCCTTCTTTACAAGGTTGATAACATCGCCTTTTCCTAAAATGCGATCCGCCATTGATATGGGATTAAAAAGTTGAAACTCTGATATTTTTTCTCCAACTCCCTCAAATTTTAGAGGTTTTCCCGTTACCTCAAGTATGGAGATGGCAGCTCCGGCACGAGCGTTTCCATCCAACATGGTCAGGATAGATCCCGTAAGGCCGACAGCCTCGTCAAAAGCAGCGGCTGTTTTCACAGCATCTTGCCCCATGCTAGCAGAGGCAACAAAGAGAGTCTCTTGTGGGTTAAGCTCTTTTTTGATGGAGGTAAGCTCTTTCATCAGCTCTTCATCAACATGTAGGCGTCCTGCCGTATCTAAAATAAGGAGATCATGGCCCTTTTCTTTCGCGTACTTGTACGCTTTTTTTGCGACTTTTACAGGGCTCTTCTCATCCTCTAAAGCAAAGACAGGAACATTTGCACTCTCGCCCATGGTTTTGAGTTGTGTTATGGCAGCCGCACGCTGCAGATCACATGCAGCGATGAGGGGATTTTTCTCAAATGGTTTTTTGGCGAGGTACTTGGCTAATTTGGCACATGTGGTTGTTTTTCCTGAGCCTTGTAATCCGCAAAGAAGGATAACAGTGGGATCCCCTTTGAGATGAAGTTTTGGCTCTTCTCCTCCCATTAGAGCGATAAGTTCATCGTGGACGATTTTAATGAATTGATCGCCAGATGTCACATTTTTAATCGAACTTTCTCCTATCGCCTTCTCTTTGACGCGTTTGATAAAAGAAGAGACAACGCCAAAGTTTACATCCGCCTCTAAAAGGGCAAGACGCACTTCACGAACTGCATCTCGCAAGTTCTCCTCTGTAAGCTTTTTTTCGCGGGAGAGTTTTGCCGCCAGGTTTTGAAATTTTTCTGTGATAATGCCTAGCATGCTACCTCGTATTTTGCGAAGAAAAAGCGATCGTGTCCAGCCCAATCTTTTTCAATTTTTGTCTTTTTATAGTGCGGTTTTGAAAAGAGCTTGAGAAGAGCATCTCCCTGAGTTGCGCCAATTTCAAAAAAGATTGTCGCTCCATCGTGAAGATATTTTGGTAGCTCTTTCTCAAGTCTTTGATAAAATTCAAGTCCTGTTGGTCCTGAAACAAGCGCAGCATGTGGTTCAAAGTTACGCACAGAGGGTTGCAAAGAGGCAAACTCTTCTTCTGAAATGTAAGGCGGATTTGCGATAATAAAATGCGCTTTTTTCCCTGCAAAGGGAGCAAGAAGATCCCCCTGCAAGAGCTGAACTTGTAAACGGTTTTTTTGCGCATTTTTTTGCGCGAGTTCCACGCACTCTTTGGAAATATCGGAGAGTGTAAGATTGAGATGAGGAAAGCGTTTTTTAAGACCTAAACCAAGGCAACCACTTCCGCAGCAGAGATCCCACGCCTCTTTTCCTTCAAGGTCGTAAGAATCTAAAATATTGCAGATGTTTTGCAGAAGGATTTCTGTCTCCTGGCGTGGTATGAGAGCGGATGAGTTGATTTCTAAGCGACAGTGAAAAAAGTCTATGTAACGGTAGAGATAGCCTAGGGGTTCACCGCGCACTTTGCGCTCTAAAAGACGCAGACAGAGGCGCATTTCTCCTGTGTCAATGGGTCGATCAAAATTGAGATAGAGAGCGAGGCGAGGCAAGCGAAGAGCTTCAGCGATGATCTCTTCTGCCACTTGACGTGAACGCTCGATGCGCTTTTCCTCCAGACGTTTTCGCGAATAACGGAGTAGCTGCTCGAGTGTTCTCATGGCCCTTATCCCTTTAGGAAACACTGAATAACTCATGCACCGCTATCTCGGCCGAGAAATTCTAGAAAAAATTATTTTCAACCTCCAATAACTGTACGCAGTTATTTACGGTCTCCAAATAACTTTTTTTATAATTTTCGGCTCGACCTACCGGCACAGCAGTTATCCAGTATCTCCCTGCATTTTCTTCTCGTAGTCTGCTTTTAGCATTCCTTGAACAAGTTCCTCTAAATCTCCCTGCATCACCTGGTCAAGCTTATAAAGCGTTAAGCCAATGCGATGGTCCGTTACCCGATTTTGCGGGTAGTTGTAGGTGCGGATTTTTTCTGAGCGGTCTCCTGTTCCCACTTGCTCAGAGCGCTCTTCCGCGCGCTTTTTCTCTTCTTCGAGACGCTTTGTCTCAGAAATTTTTGCTTTAAGAAGACGCATCGCCTTATCGCGATTTTTATGCTGAGAGCGCTCCTCTTGACACGTGACCACCGTATTTGTGGGCAAATGAGTGATGCGCACAGCAGAGTCTGTGGTGTTGACGTGTTGGCCGCCCGCACCAGAGGCTCGATAAGTATCGATCTTGAGGTCATCAGGTTTGATCTCAATTTCATCTTCTTCAAGTGGCTCGGTCAAAATTGCAACGGTAATTGCAGAAGTGTGAACTCGCCCTTGTGTCTCTGTCTCCGGTACGCGTTGAACGCGGTGTGTGCCACCCTCATATTTGAGGAACCGGAACGCATTTTTTCCTGAAAAAATCAGGATAATTTCTTTGAACCCTCCCGCGTCGGAAGGTGTACCCGAAAGAAGTTCATATTTTAGACCAACCTGATCAGCATAGAGACGGTACATACGCACACAGTCACCTACAAAAATCGCAGCTTCGTCACCACCTGTTCCAGCGCGCAGCTCCATGACAACATTCAAGTTATCACGTGGATCGGGGGGAACAAGAAGTGCTTCTACCTTCGCTTTTGAGATGACGGCATTCTCTTTGAGTTGCGCTAGTTCTTCGCGCACCATCTCCAAAATTTCTTGGTCGCTCTCCTCTTTCAGCAATCGTTCGTTCTCAACAATTGCACGCTCTTCTTCTTCAAAAACGTGATACGCTTCACGAATTTCACTCAAGTAACTGTGCTCTTGTGTTACTTCGCGATACCGTTTTTTATCTGAAGGGAGCGCAGGATCACCAAGCAACTTCTCTACCTCGTCTAAACGGGTAAGAAGTTTGCTGATTCGATCTTTCACTCTTCAGTCGTCTTCTTCTTTGTTGCTGGCTTTTTTGCTGCAGGTTTTTTCGCCGCTGGCTTTTTCGCCGCAGGTTTCTTTTTCTGCCGCTATTTTTTTTGTTGCCGCTGGCTTTTTCAACTTCTTCTTAGGAGTCTCAGCCTCTTCTTTCTTCTCTTCTACTTTCTGCGGTGCACGCGCATAACGTTTCTTGAATTTCTCAAGACGTCCTTCGGTATCGACAAACTTTGTCTCGCCAGTAAAGAAGGGGTGGGAAGCTGAAGTAATCGGAGCGCGGTAGACCGGATACTCTTTTCCTTCAAACTTTTCTGTCTCTTTGGGTTGCAGAGTTGAACCGCATACAAATTTGGTTCCTGTAGCTGTGTCGACAAAAAGAATTTCTTGATACTTGGGGTGCTTATTTTTCTTCATCATAACTCCATACGTAATGCTCCATTTTAACCCTAAAATTGATTAATGACAAGCAGTAACCTATGCCACAATCGTAAAGAAACAGCAAAAATAAAATTTAAATTTTAATGTAGTTCAAAAAAATTGCTTTTTTGGTCTTTAATGTTTGCAGAATCTTAGACAGGTTTTCTCTGCTAAAAGAATATTTCCAACCATTACATTGGCTAGATCGTCAAAATACTGAGGTTTTTCTTTACCTGGATGACGAATTTTTTCTTCTACACTTTCTAAACCTTTACGAGCCTTCATTGCAGCAGTTTTAATTTCTTCAGAAGTTGCTTCTGGCAAAACCTTTAAGAACTCTCTAGCTCTTCTTATCTCTCTCAAATCGCCCACTTGGTTAAGCTCTAGCTCTACGTCTTCGTTAAACAACCTTCTTGAGGTGAAGGAATGATAAAAATTCGCAACCTCTACAGCCTCTAAGCATAGAATCAAGAGAGAGATCCCAAACCAATTCAAGCTTTTGTAATAGTGCACTGTTAAACCACCAATTAACAAACTATAAAAATCAGAAATATAATTATTATGATTCCGGTTACGCATCAAAACAGAATAGTGCCTTGCGAAACAGCATAATGCGAGAAATGAAGTGGTTTGAGCAATTATATGGGTATAAAAGGAGTTCCCACAGAAAATATTTCTATCTTGGCCACAGGCGAGCAAGACGCTACCGATTGCCGTCAAATTAATCAGTGTATAGCGATTCGGCCAATCTTGAGCTTGATACCTTTTTCCATTAAAATTAAAATCGGTAATTCTCAATTTTTCTACAACTTTTTGATTTCAACATGAATTCTATCATGTTTTTGAAATTTTACCAAACCTTGAAGTGAATTTCAAAAAATATATGCCTATTATTGTAATGCCGTTTTTACTAAATAACGTTATATGGTAAAATAGTCTCATATGAGTTTTGCACGATCTTTCCTTGCCGGGACTCCACGTCCATTAAAGTTTATTATTTACTTGATAGCTGGAACCTCTCTGGGTCTAGCACTGTTCGCTGCTTTTCCTATAGCGAAGACAGCTGCTGTCCTTCTTGCCATCTCCCCTCTCGGCGCCAAAAACCTCCTTCTCTGGCAAGCAATCACCCACGTATTCTACTACCCCTCCGGTGGGGCCATCTCTCTAGGCTTCCTTATCAACATATTTTTTGCCTGCTATATGCTTCTCTTCACCGGTAAAATGGTGATTGAGATGCGGGGCATGCGCCACTTCTATACTCTTTTTTTTGGTAGCGCTCTCTTTTCCGGCTTGACTGCTATGGCGGTCCTCTACTTCTTCCCCACAATGACGATTGTAGCTGGCGCCTCAAGTGTGATTTCCGCTCTCCTGATCACCTGGCTTTTCCTCTTTCCCGACGCACAAGTTCTTCTTTTTTTAATGATTCCTGTGAAGACCAAATGGCTCATTCCAGGCTTTCTCGCCTTTCAAGGGATCCACGCTTTTAGTGAAGGTGACTATGTCTTTTTCGCTTCAAGTGCTGCAGCGGTGCTTTTTGGCTATCTCTATAATGTGATCACATTTCGCATGCATAGCCCCTATTTTGCTCTTCATAAATTTGAGAGCGCTCTTCTGCGCGTTAAATCAAAAACGCAAAGCACGCCAACAGCTGACTCTTTTGCAGAGAGAAGTAAGATTTATGATTTTAAAACAGGAAAAGTTGTTTTAGAAGATGAGGCTTTCATGGACGCATGCTTAGAAAAAATCGCGCTTCATGGAAAAAAATCGCTTACCTTCTGGGAGCGTTACAGATTACGAAAGATCTCGCGCCAAAAGGGCCGATCGCGCCGTGTGGATTCCTTTTAACACACCCTCCTCAAAGCGAAATTCAGGATGATTTTCAAGTTCGGGAAAGTCATTGGGTTGCAGCATATCGTCAGTTGTCAGATGCGGAATAATTTGCGACCCAATTTTCATCAATTTCTTCTCTTGAAAGATCACCATTTCATCGAGAAGTTCCACCATCTCTTTTTTCATCTCTTCGCTCCTTAAAAAATGTGCGTAGCAACTGCGCAGACTCCTCCTTACATACACCAGACGCAATTTCTATCGTATGAATCGGATGATTTTCACGCATCAAAGAAATGAGGCTTCCATCTCCCCCATGACGAAAATCTTTTGCGCCGTAAACGAGACGATCAACGCGAGAAAGAAGCAGCGCGCCAGCACACATCACACAAGGTTCTAAGGTTGTATAGAGTGTTGCACCTGTAAGACGCCACTGTTTAAGATAGGCTGAGGCGCGACGAATGGCCATGAGCTCAGCGTGAAGTGTTGCATCTTGATGCTCCTCTGTTCCATTATGGGCTCTAGAAATTACTTTACCTTGATGGACCACAATAGCTCCAACTGGCACCTCCCCTTTTGTAAAGGCAATTTTTGCCTGCTTAAGAGCCATTTCCATAAATTTTTTGTCATCCATGCTCAAGAGTATAACACGCTTGCCCTTTTTCCCTTAGTTCGGTAAAATGGATTTAACGTTTAAAAATTGGAGCGTAAAAGCATGTCCCTCGATAAAGGCACAAAAGAAGAAATCACGAAAAAGTATCAACTTCATGAGAAAGATACAGGATCTGCAGACGTTCAGATTGCAATTTTAACAGAGCGCATTACTGAGCTACAAGAGCATTTGAAGCGCACTCCAAAAGACCACGCTTCTCGTTTAGCTCTACTTAAGCTTGTAGGACAGCGTCGTAAGCTTCTTGACTATCTGAACTCTACAGATACCAAGCGCTACCAGACACTTATTAAGCGCTTGAAATTGCGTAAGTAAATGAAAGTTTTGAACGAAACAGTTTTGAAGAAGCGCTAGCATTCCTAGCGCTTCTTTTTTTTAACCTGTGGAGTTCAAAAATTCTTTTTAGGGCAGAAAAATCTTTTCTCCCCTAAAAAGAAATTTTTGCCTCCACTTAAATATGATAAGGAAAATAATGGAACCTAAAAAAAAATCAATTAGTGTTGCAGGCAAAGAACTTACATTCGAAACCGGGCGCATTGCACGTCAAGCTGGAGGTGCTGTTCTTCTCACTATGGGAGAAACCATGGTTTTGGGGACAGCTTGCGCTGCAAAAGAGGGTATGGGGGGAGACTTTCTTCCCATGCGCGTCGACTATGTAGAAAAATTCTCTTCAGCTGGTAAAACTCTTGGCGGATTTATTAAACGTGAAGGGCGCCCTACAGAGCGTGAAATCCTTGTTGCGCGCTTGATCGACCGTCCACTTCGCCCCATGTTTGAAGATGGCTACACAAACGAGTTGCAGATCATTTCAAAAGTTCTCTCCTATGACGGAGTGAATGGACCTGAGCCTCTTGCCATCTGTGCCGCTTCTGCTGCTCTTGTCATTTCAGAAGTTCCCCTAATTAAACCTGTTGCCGCTGTTCGCGTTGGGCATATCAACGGAGAGCTTGTCATCAACCCAACAGTGCAAGAGATGGAGAATACCCAGCTTGATTTGATGATTGCTGGTACAGAAGATGCTGTTCTGATGATTGAGGGGTATGCGAATTTCTTCACAGAGGAACAAATTCTTGAGGCAATTGAAGAGGGAAGCAAAGCGATCAAAACAATCTGCGAAGCTCTCTCTGATTGGCAAAAAATTGTAGGCAAGGAGAAAAACCGCTCTACAATTGCTCCTCTACCCGAAGGTCTCTTTGAAAAAGTTGAAGGACTTGTTAAAGAGGATCTCTTAAAAGCTGTCCGCATTGCAGATAAGGATGAGCGTGGCTCAGCCCTTGATGCGATCGGTACAAAAGTAACAGAACACTTCTTCCCTGAAGAGGGCGAAAAAGAGTTTGGCGAAATTGATGTAAAAAAAGCACAGAAAAAAGTGACTTCTCACTACATGCGCCAGATGATTTTAAAAGAGAGCAAGCGATGTGATGGTAGACGTCTCAATGAGATTCGTCCAATTCATATCGATATGGACCTGCTTCCGCGCACTCATGGCTCTACTCTCTTCACACGCGGGGAAACGCAAGCAATAGCTGTCTGCACGCTCGGCTCTGAAAGTATGGGACAGCGCTTTGAAAGTTTGAATGAAGCTGACGGCTTGCGCCGTTTTTATCTCCAGTATTTCTTCCCTCCTTATTCGGTTGGAGAGGTGGGACGAATGGGACCTCCTGCAAGACGCGAAGTGGGACACGGAAAGCTTGCTGAACGCGCTTTGGCTGCAACAATCCCATCGAAAGAAGATTTTCCTTACACGATTCGCTTAGAGTCAAATATCACAGAGTCAAACGGCTCATCATCAATGGCTTCTGTATGCGGTGGCTGCTTAGCAATGATGCAAGCGGGTGTACCAATCAGACGCCCTGTTGCAGGAATCGCAATGGGCCTCATTCTTGAAGGTGAGAGCTACTCCATTCTCTCTGATATTCTCGGGATCGAGGATGCATTGGGCGACATGGACTTTAAGATCACTGGAGATGAGAAGGGAATTACTGCCTTCCAACTTGATATTAAAGTTGAAGGGATCACTCCAAAAATCATGGGTGTTGCCCTAGCACAAGCCAAAGAAGGGCGCATTCACATCTTAAATAAGATGCTCGAAGCTTGTCCTAAGACGCAAGATGAACTCTCTGTTCACGCTCCGAAGATCGAAATGATTCCCGTCCATCCAAGTAAGATCGGTACGGTGATCGGTCCTGGAGGAAAACAGATCCGTGCGATTCAAGAGTTTGGCGTAAGCGTCGACATTGATGATGCCGGTCTTGTTAGCATTACTTCAAACTCTAAAGAGAGTATTGAGAAAGCTAAACAAGTCATTCTTGATCTTGTCTCAGAAGTTGAAGAGGGTAAAACCTACACAGGAAAAGTGACAGGAATTAAAGATTTTGGAGTCTTTGTTAAAATCTTTAGTAGTGAAGGACTGCTCCATATTTCTGAGATTTCACAAGAGCGCTTAAAAACTGTTGAAGGTCTCTTTAATATTGGAGATGAAGTGACAGTAAAAGTGATGGAGATCAATAAGCGTGGTCAGATTCGCCTTTCACGCAAAGCGCTTTTGAAATAGACCATCTTGGAAGCACAAGATAAATGCTGTGCTAGACGGTCGAACCGAAAATTCTAAAAAAACTTTTGGCAGCCTCCAATAACTGCATACAGTTACTGGAGGTTGAAAAACTCTTTTTTCGGCCGAGATAGCAGTGCACGGGTTGTTCAGGATTGATGCTAAATAACTGTTGTACCAATAGAAGATCTGAATTCTTCAGTGTCTCTTTAATCGCTTTCTAAGAGAGTCGATCTCTTTTTTAAGTCGGTTCTCTCTTTCTTTGTGACTTTTTTGCATGTTCTCAAGCCGCAGCTGCAATCTTTTGTGCCGTCTTTTCAGCCCATCATAATCACTCTGTAGAGAAGTGTGCTCTGTCTCTCTGCTTGCTAATTCAGATTGAATTTCCACATGTTTTTTCCAGATCTCTTTGTAGGCAGAGACAAGAGTATCGCGTTTGCTTTCAAGTCTTTCACACTCATCTCTTAACTCTTCAATGCTCATTTCCCGATATTGACTCGTTTCGGTGCCGTTTAACGTTGCAAGAAAGAGAAAAAAAGAGCCGAACAAAACCAAGCTTCTGCTCTTAAGAAGATGCTGAATAGCAGCTCCTTTTGATAAGATTTTGAAAATTGAGGCAAAACTGGCTTTGAAGAACGGAACTAAATCCATAAGAATTAGCGAGTTCGAAAAAATTGGGCCCTTCAGTACTTCCTTAACTTTCATTTATCCTCCCCTGAATCTCACAGTATACATCAAATTTTTTTTGTGTATATTCAGAGGATAAATTTACGCTCCCTGGGGAGAAGGATCAATTGTATCGATCGGGCGAATCTCTTCTGGAGGTGGTGGTGGAGTTTTACGCTGCGCCTTTTGCTCTAGCTCTTTCATTTTAGCACGTTTTGCTTCAACATCCCACTTCCCTTCAATGATCTCAATCACATCATCTTTGTCCAAGCTCTCAAACTCCATTAACATCTGTGTCATGAGTTCCAACTCTTCCCTCTTTTCTAAAATGATGTTTTTTGCACGCGTGTATCCCTCATCAACAAGTTTGCGTACCTCTTCATCAATCGCCTTAGCTGTCTCTTCAGAGTAGTTTTTCTTGGAAATAGAGCCATCAGGTGTTAAAAAACGCCCCGACTCGGACTGATCATCATAAGCTACAGCACCGAGATGCTCTGTCATTCCCCATTGGCAAACCATGGATCTAGCAAGTTTTGTTGCCTGCTCAATATCCATCTGCGCCCCGCTTGAAATATCTCCAACAAAGATCTCTTCAGCAATGCGCCCTCCCATCAAAGTTGCGAGTTGGTCAAGAAGTTCTTTTTTCCAGTAGCTTACGCGATTTTTCTTCGGTAAGAAGTGCGTAGCACCAAGAGAAAATCCACGAGGAATGATCGTTACTTTATCAACAGGATCCCCATGCTCAACAACAAGTCCTACAACAGCGTGACCCGACTCATGATAAGCAGTTGTAAGCTTCTCTTGTTCATCACGCTCAAGTGAGCGACGCTCTTTCCCGTAGCGGACCTTATCCATCGCATCTTTGGCTTCTGCATGAGTAACAGCGCTTCGGCCATTACGAGCAGCCATTAGAGCTGCCTCATTTAAAATATTCATGAGGTCTGCACCCGACGCACCTGCTGTGCCTCGCGCAATTTCCATCAGCTCAACATTTTCATCTAACTTAATTTTGCGAGCATGCACTTTTAAAATTTCAAATCGTCCTTTCAAATCGGGAAGGTCAAGTACAACACGGCGATCAAATCGACCTGGACGAAGTAGAGCTTTGTCCAAAACATCTGGACGGTTTGTTGCAGCAACTAAGATGACACCCTCATTGGTATCAAATCCATCCATCTCTACAAGAAGCTGGTTAAGGGTCTGCTCACGCTCATCATGACCTCCGCCTACACCACCACCGCGATGGCGCCCAACAGCGTCGATCTCATCAATAAAGACAATACAAGGGGCATTCTTCTTTGCTTGCGCAAAGAGATCACGAATTCTTGAAGCACCAACTCCAACAAACATCTCGACAAAATCAGAACCTGAAATAGAGAAGAAGGGACGATCCGCTTCCCCTGCAACCGCACGAGCAATTAAAGTCTTTCCTGTCCCTGGAGGACCAACGCAAAGAACTCCTTTTGGAATACGAGCACCAAGAGAAGTAAATTTGGTAGGATCTTTCAAAAAGTCAACAATCTCCTCTAGCTCCTCTTTTGCTTCTTCAACACCTGCAACATCTTTGAATGTAACCTTAAGCATATCTTGGTGAAGCATCTTAGCAGGCGATTTCCCAAAGTTCATCGCTCCACTACCTCCCATGCCCTTCATTTGACGCGCAAAGACATAGTAGAGAAGGAAGAGAATCAATAAAATTGGCATCAGAGTAAAGAGGTAACTCATATAATTAGGAGAAGGCTCTTCGCTCTTAAAGTTTTTTTCTACAACAGCATTTCTAGGTTGGTCGGGAGCCTTGAAAACAGTGGATTGATTTTGCGGATAGTTCGCCCACTCTTGACTAGCTGCCATGAACCAGTGGTGGTACTCCTCTGCATTTTCTCTTTCTAAAGCCTTGGTAGAGAGTTCTTTGTTATTAAAAAACCAGATAACCTTTGCCACCTGAGAGCGCGCTTTCTGCAGTTGAAATGTATTCTTATCAAGCTCGTTTGTGACATATTGGAATTGCTCTAAGTTTTCAAGATACTTGCGGACAGAACGGAGTGGAAGAAGACGCGCGTGGTCAACCTCTTTCTCAATCTCATTTTTAATCTTGTCAACTTTGTTAAGAGACACCATATAGCTAGAGAGTTTTTCAGCAGCGGATAAAGAAGCGTCTTGGTTGATCTGACTAACTCGCTGATCAAGCCCCTTCAGCTCCTCTTTTAGCTCTTCACTCCCTACACCAACAGCTGGAGAAAGTAAATTCTCCACGAAAACTTTTAATTGAGAACCTAGAGTATCAACCTCTGAAGATTGCATTTTTGCTTTCGCAGCAAGCTTCTCTAACTCTAGCAAATTGATTGGAGCCTTTGCTATTTTTCGATCGATAATAATTGAGCTGATGCGCTCAGGGCGATCGTAACTCTGCTCAATGACGGGATAGCCGGACGCGGTGACTTTTTCTCCCATCAGCTGCAGATAAGCTGTAGCCGCCTGTTTCACCTCAATCTCTAACTCGTTAAGTGAGACATTTAAGTCTTGCAATTCGGAGCGATACTCGTGATTTTTCTCAAGCAACTCAAGAAAGCGATAGCGCTGGTTAGCCACCTCACTAACTCCATCCTTAAAACGACCAGTAAAAGTGACAAGGTTTCCACCAAGAGAAATTTTGCGACTCTCATTCTTGTGAATAAGATCTAAGTTCACAAGATGCTCTGCCTGATGAGAGTAAGAGACTTCTGCCTTTTTTTCAGAAGAGAGATTCTGAACTGTGAGAAAAACCAGAACAGAAGCAAGCCCGATTAGGAGCCATCCGCCTGGAAAACTTTTTTTACCGTCTTTATTAGGATTATTATCTTTTCGCGCCATATAAATAATTATTTCACTTCTATTTCTTATTTACCTGTAATTAACTCTAAAAGACAACTAAAAAATAAAGAAGGGTCAACTACCTCTCAAGCAATTCTAACAAATTTTACTCTTTTGTGCACGCGCTTCTCAAGATCTGTCTTAACTGCTCACTATTAGACTTTTTCCCTTCTTGTTCAAGAGCATACGCCATACGCAAACGCTCCTTTTCCCCACGTGATTCTTCTGCTAATCGACAAAGACTCATGCGTACCTGCTTGCCAAATTTTTTTTCCAAGTAGGGAAAAATTTCCGCCCTCATCCGCGCGCGGAGATAGTGCAAATTAGAATTAGTGCGATCTTCAAATGCGTGAACACCCTTGTAATGTAAAAATTTTATTAAAACCTCTTTGCGCATCCCTAAAAGAGGACGCCAAATCGTAAGCTTCTCTTGCTTAGAAACAGGAGCCATTCCTCCCAAATTGTAGAGACGCGCCCCTTCTAAAATTCTTTTAAGTACCACCTCTGCTTGATCATCCGCATGATGTCCCAATAAGAGAGCTTGAAAAGAAAATTTTTCAGTTAGCTCAATAAAAAATTTTCTTCGTTCATCGCGAAAGCGCTCTTCCAAATTTCTACCTGAAATTCCACGCAGTGTCCTTAGATGGAAAGGCAACCCCAACTTATCTGCATAGCCAGCTAACAGCTGCGCCTCTTTCTCTCCCTCTTCACGCATTCCATGGTCCACATGGGCAAGATGAAGAGGGATTTTTACTTTTAGTAGCATATGAAGTAGTGCCATAGAATCGGGGCCACCAGAGAAACCAAGAAGCAGAGGACTCTTCTGGTTCCACTGTTTTCGTAAAAAGGGGATGACGGGATTCTCTTTCATAGATAGTATTGTCTCAAACCCCTCTTGTGATTGTCAATGCTACCCCTTCTGTGGAAAACCCTACTTAAGCGCTACTTTCAAGTAATTACTTTGTCTGTTCTTGCTTTCATTGCCGTCTTACTTCTTCTTCGCCTAAAAGAGATCGCAACCTTTGCCACTCTCTCTTTTCATATTCAAGACATTACTCTTTTTACCCTCTATCAAATTCCCTACATCCTTCCCTTTGCCATCTCTATTTCAAGCCTCCTCTCTGCACTTGTTCTCACACAATCTCTTTCTCGCAGCTGCGAACTTACCGCCATGCGCTCCTTCGGTATTTCCCTTGGACAGATCCTAGCCCCTCTATTCTCTTGCGGTCTCGCTCTTTCTCTTCTTGTTTTTCTTATTGCCTCAGAGCTCACCCCTCATGCACGTTTTCTAACTCACGATCTCATTTACAAAACAACCGTCTCAAACCCCTTGATTCTTCTAGAGAAAAACAAACGCATGAAACTTACAGACGCAATTGTTGAAATGGAGTGCGAAGAGAAAGGTGTGGCAGCAAAGAACCTTCTCTTTGCCATGAACGATAAAAAGAGCGATCGCATCACACTTGTGCTCTCAAAAAAATTAAAAATCCGTCACGGTCTATTGAGAGCAAAAGATGTCTCTGTTATTACACATGTAACAAACCAAGAAGGAGAAGATCATCTACTGATTGAAAATGCCGCCTTAGAGACAACAAAAGCGCGGCGCTTAGCAGAAAAGCTACAGGGAAAGGGATGGAGGCTAAAAGCGGAGCACTTGCCTTTAAAATGGATGTTAATCAACGGACACCTCTCTGAAAAAAGAAAAGATAAACAGCGCACACTAGTAGAACTAGCTCGCCGTTTTTCACTCTCCCTCTCAGCCTTTACTATGACAACCATTGGAGCTGTCTTCGGTATTGAAATTGGACGAGAGAAGAAAAAGCGTGGCATTATCACCGCCACAATTTTTGCAATCATTGTCCTCTTTAGCTTTATCTCGGCTAAATCATTTCAATATTCCGGTATGAAATCCTCTCTCTGCCACTTCGTGCCACAACTTGCTATTCTTCTCTTTAGCCTACTCTATCTACAAAAAATCATGCGAGGGAGCGAATGAAAACTCTCAACCGTCACCTTTTACTCGATATCTTCAAACACATCTTTTTCTTTCTTCTTCTTTTCTATATTTTTCTTGTGATTAGCGATTACTCTGCCCACATCCAAGAGTTTTTTAAAAATCGCCATATACCTCTTCAAGAGATCTCCCTTTACTACCTCTGCCAGCTCATTAAACAGCTGCCAATTTTGATCCCTCTCTCACTCCTCATCGCTTCAATGAAAATTTTAATATCGATGAACCGCCACTTTGAAATTGTAGCCCTACAAAGCGCAGGTGTTTCCAAAAGAAAAATAGCCCTACCTTTTCTGATAGCGGCACTTTGTTGCACCTCTTTCCTCTACATCTCAACAGAATTTTTCCTACCAAATGCTGAAAAGATGATCACATCCTTTCAAAAATCTCACCTGACCTCAGGCAAAAAGAGCCGAAAAAAAATTCAAGAGCGCGACCTAGTTGATGGTAGCAAACTTATCTATCAGCGCTACGACCCCACAACAAAAACCTTTTATGATCTCTACTACGTAAAAAACTTAGATGATATTTGGTATGCGAAAACCATGAAGCTAAGCAAAGAGGGAACCCTTGTTGATCACTTTGCCCGCAACGAGAAGAGGCAGCTAGAAAAAATCGAATCCTTCACTACCTTTTCCCTTCCACTTACTACATTGAAAATTCAAAAACAGAAAAGCGAAGAGGACCTTCCCATCCGAAAACTGTGGAAAATGCGGCATGAAGAGAAAGCCCAAACACAAATTTGGCTCAAGCTCATGCTACCACTTCTTTCGCTGATTATCGTCACAGCCATCGTCCCTACAGCTACAAGCTTTGCAAGAGACAAGCGCCATTTAACAACTTTCGCACTTAGCCTCTTTGGGTTTTTCGCCTTTTTCTCTATAATGAACGCAGGTGCGATTATTGGAGAAAGTGGAACACTTCCCCCCTACTTGGCAGTGCTCCCTTTCCCTATTGCACTTGAACTCTATTTTTTACTGCGATGGATCAAAGCATAAATTGGAATTTAAAAGGAATGGGACTCGCTCTTCTTTTCGTTGCGCTGCTTCTTAGCTCAATGCTCTTTCCGCCTACACGCTTTCTCTGGGACATCATCGATCAAAAACTTTTTTTATTTCTAAATAGCTGGATTGCAACAAATCCTATTTCACAAAAATTTTGGGCTATCGTCAACTATAAAAAATTTGACTGGATTCACGACCTTGTCTTTCTCTGCTTCTTTATTACTTATGTCAAACGCGCCCCAAAAGGAGAAAAAACCTATCGTATCGCGCAAATTCTCTTTGCTGTTCTACTCGCTGCCCTTGTCATTACCTACATTAACAAAACACTTCTTGCAAACAGATGGCATATTCCCCGTAACTCCCCCACACTCTACTTTCCTGAAAGCACGCGTCTTTCTGAAAAAATAACTTGGTTTTTTGTGAAAGACTACTCTCGCTGCTCCTTTCCAGCAGATCACGGCACCACTGCCTGCCTCTTTGTTGGTGTAATTCACACTCTTATGGGAGCGCGTGCCGGCCTCTTTGCCACACTCTACTCCCTCTTTTTCATCGCCCCGCGGCTTATTGTAGGGGCCCACTGGCTCTCTGACATTCTTGTTGGTTCTGCTTCCATCGCAATCTTAACTCTTGCCCTTGGTTACTGCACCCCTCTTTCTCACACCTTCGCAAAACATTTTTCAAAAATTATAAGAAAAGACTTTCTAAAGTTATATCGTGCTGGATAAGATCTTCTGACCAAATATTTTTCTTTATTCCGTTTGTTGAGATAAATGCCATTTCAATCTGCTTATTCGTACCAAAATGTTTTTCAAAGATTTCCATTTTCATCAAAAGATTTTTTGCATACTTCTTATCTATAGTGAAAGCTTGATCCCAGAATTTTATTTCACAAAGAGTAATTAGACCATCGCTACGATCAAAGAGAAGATCGATTTGCGTACCCACATCTTTCGCTCCTTTCCTAGGGAGATAACGCCATGTTCCAGCAACTGTTGCTATATTACTGAATCCCAATGCAGAGCTGATTTGATCAATGTGCTTAATACAAATACTTTCAAAAGCATAACCAGCCCAACTTAGTTTTGCGGGGGTCTTTACAATTTTTTGCCAATAAGCCCCCTTTCCAGCAAAAGTACCAGATACCGCCAAAGGTCTGATCCATTTTAAATAAAAAAGTGTATATTCATCGATAATCCGAAAGTAACGATCGCGCTTTTTTTTACCATAGGGAATAAAACAGCGTATAAAACCCGAAGCCTCAAGCTCGTGCAATCTCTGGTTAATCCTCCCACCAGACGATCCTCCCATAGCCTCTATCAGTTTCTCCCTAGAAAGTTGATTTCCTCCTTTCACAATCTCGCTTACTATCTTAAGGTTTGCATCGACTTGATCAAAAAGGGCCCGAAACAAGTTAGTAAACTCTTCATACAAAACCCCCGATTTAGTAAAACAAAGTTCATCAATTGCTTGTGTTGCTGACTGACCCTTTTTGACTTCTTTTAGATAGTAAGGGATCCCTCCAACTGCCATATAAAGCTCTATAATTTGTTTACGTGACATGCGTACTGAGCGATTAAGCAGAAACTCCTCTGTTTCCCTCAAACTAAAAGGCTCAAGCAAAATTCTCTTTGTCAATCGATTATAAAGCCCTCCTTTAGCGTGAATAAGATGATCTAACATCCATGATGCTGCCGAACCACAAGCAATTAAAATTAAGTTTGGGCATTTTGACCAATACGCATTCCAAAAATAATCGATCATCTGCACACAGTTTGATTTTTTTGTCGCAAGCCACGGCAGCTCATCAAGAAAAAGAACAATCTTTTTATTACCTTGCTTTTCTAACGCCTTTGTAAACATAGAGAAAGCTTCTTTCCAATCTGAAGGAATTTTAACTGGCACTTCTCCAAAAAGCACACGAGAAAGCGCATCAGAAAAATTTTCTAGCTGCACTTGCATAGAAGCGTCTTTCACCCCCACTACTTCGACAAAAATTGTAGCTTCCGAAAAATATTCTCGAATAAGAAAAGTTTTTCCAACTCGACGCCGACCATAAACAGCAAGAAACTCAGCTTCTTTTGAAGATAAAATTTGATCCAGTTTTTTTATCTCTCTTTCTCTACCAATAATTTTTTTAGACATTCCCAAGACCTATAAAATTTTGCGTTCGAATAGCTTTTTACAATTAGATAGCGTCATTATAAGGGGCCACACCTATATTTAACAACACGATATGGCCGCTTATAAGATATACATAAGCGGCCATATCGTATTTACAAAAGTAGATATGGCCGCTTATAGGATAGACATAAGCGGCCATATCGATTAAGCTTAGGCAAAAAAAAAGACCTCCCATCGGGGAGGTCTTTTTTTGAATTGTAATAGAACATTAACGCTTAGAGAATTGGAAACGTGCACGGGCACCGCGCTGTCCATACTTCTTGCGTTCTTTTTTACGCGGATCACGCGTTAGAAAGCCAAGTTCTTTGAGCTCACCACGTCTCGCCTCATCATCCGCTACTAGAGCGCGCGAGATTCCAAGACGTAGAGCTGAGGCTTGCGCCTCTACTCCTCCACCTTTCAGGCTTACAACGACATCGTAAGCGCTTTCAAGCTCGAATTTTTTCAAGGGACTCAAGATAATTTCTCTTTGGAAATCTAGAGGAAAATACTCTTTTAATTCACGTCCATTAATGGTGAACTTTCCACTTCCTTTACGAACGCGAACCGAAGCCACAGCGCTCTTTCTTCTTCCTACTCCAAGTTTCTCTTCCATCATCTATTCCTAAAGATTAATTTTTACAGGTTGCTGCGCTTGCAGATTATGCTCTTCTCCAACAAAAATACGTAAACGCTTGAGTTGCGCTCTACCAAGCTTTGTGCGTGGCATCATTTTTTGAATCGCATGACGCAGAATATAATCTGGCTTGCGCTCATGCATAGTCGCATAAGTTACCTCACGAAGACCACCTACATGACCTGTATGGTACTTGTAGGTTTTTCTTGCAGGCTTGCTACCTGTTAAAGTAATTTTTTCCGCATTGAGAATTACGATGCCATCACCGCAATCCACATGGGGAGTGAAGGTTGCCTTGTGCTTCCCTCTTAAAATTTTTGCTACTTCAGACGCGAAGCGGCCAAGTGTTTTTCCAGCAGCATCCACAACAAACCAGTTATGGTTTTTTTGGGCCTCTTCTGCTGTGATAAAAATTGTTTGATTATTTCTCGTATTGGCCATTGCCACAATCCATTTTCGATTTAGATCTTGAGTATACGCAATAGAGATCTTTTTGCCAAGCATTGATTATCATTGACTAATGAAGGCAAAATAAAATTTAAAATTGTTAGTAGAAAAAATAATAGCCAAGTAGATCAGTCGGGGCTGCGCCCCCGCTCCCCTTGAGCTTCATCTCGCCATGCCAAATCGCGTTTCATCTCAGTACTCCAAGCCAAAAGTTTTTAAACTTTAAACGACGTGAAAGCTCTCGCGATTGGGTTATCGAAATCGACCTCGTATTCAAAATACTAGGTCCATTTCGATAGTTCAATCGCGTGGCTTTGACGCCGTTTTAAGCTGAAAACTTTTGGCTTGGAGTACTTAAGGCCGTGCACAGCACTGCTCCTTCCTCTTGCTCCGCGATTTTTCACTGCCGACCTGAAGCCATCGAGCGCTTCGGATGAGCTTCGCTTAAGACCTCGCGCGGCTATCATTTTTTTGTTTAAACTCTATCAATTTTCTTCTTGCTAAGGGTTATTGATTTTGGAAGGGTAATCGAGTAATATCATACACTATGAGCACCTTACGAGATCCAAAAAGTTATTTTATAAAAACCTACGGTTGCCAAATGAATGAACTCGACTCTGAGATCATGCATGGCCAACTCAAACGCCGCGGTCTTGCTCGTGCCTTAACGGAAGATTCGGCTGATCTAATTATTTTTAATACTTGTTCAATACGCGATTTAGCAGAGCGTAAGGCGATGGGTAAAATTGGAATTTTAGGCCGCAGCAAGACACATCGTCCTATCATAGGTGTTACGGGATGCATGGCAATGGCCAAAAAGGAGACGTTATTTCGCAAACTTCCCAATGTTGACTTTGTTCTCGGTACCAATAACATTACCGACTTAAATCTTGTTCTAGACGAAGTGATTGAGGGCAAAAAAAGCTTCAAAACAGATGATCGTTTTGAAGAAAATTTAGATTATCTTGTTGCGGAACGCGATGACAAAGTAAAAGCTTATGTCTCTATCATTCGCGGTTGTGATAAATTTTGTACTTACTGTGTTGTCCCTTACACAAGAGGAAAAGAGGTCTCCCGCCCTCCCGAAAGTATTGAAGAAGAGGTTAAGCGACTTGCAGACGCTGGCTACAAGGAAATCACTCTTCTTGGCCAAAATGTAAATAGTTATGGAAAAGATCAGCTGGAGTGGAACTGCCTCTTTCACGATCTACTCCACCGATTGGATAAAATTGATGGCATAGAGCGCATACGATTTATGACAAGCCATCCTATCGATATCACTAAAGAGCTGATGGAGGCAATTCGCGATCTGCCATCACTCTGTGAATTTGTCCATTTTCCTATTCAAGCTGGCTCTTCGCGCATCTTAAAAAAGATGCACCGTATCTATACCAAGGAGCAGTATTTTGAAAAAGTGGCGATGTTACGCGAGATCGTTCCTAACGTCTCTCTCGGCACTGACATCATTGTCGGCTTTCCAACCGAAACAGATGAGGAGTTTGAAGAGACGTATGACGCTTTTAAAGAACTTCGTTACTCTGTTGCCTTTCTCTACGCCTTTAGCCCGCGCAAAGGCACACCTGCTATGCGCTGGAAAGACAATGTTCCAGAAGAGGTAAAACAGGAGCGCCTCCATCGCTTAATGGACCTTTACAACGGTTTTGCATCAGAAGAGAGAGCTCACATGATTGGTGATACCGTAGAGGTACTTGTTGAATCGATCAACAAAAAAGATGGACGATTAAAAGGGCGTACGCGCTGCTGGAAAAATGTGATTTTTGAAGGGGATAAGAGTCTGGTAGGCACACTGCAAAATGTTAAGCTTCACAGTCATAACCACCAAACTCTTATTGGGGAAATTATCCCCGTTGGTGTTTGATCTTCACAACAGGGGCCATTGCTAAACCTGCAATAAACCAAGTGATCACTTGATCAATCATGTTTACTGCTGTGAAGTGTGTCGGAAATTGCCACCAGATCCAATTAATCGAATCGACTAAAATTCCCGCTACTAGAGCGATAAGTGTAACAAAAAAAACTTTTCCAAAATAAGTCGTAAATTGTGACTTGAGCAGCAAAAAGCTTATGATACCAGCTGCTATTAGCAGCGCAACAATCATTTGTAATTGGCTCAAAAGCATATTAAACTTAAATCCCTTTGGGACAACAGAGGCAAAAACGTAAGGCCCTTTTTCTACTTTTTCTTGGTAATCTTTCCAGGAGGCGTTTCTCTCTGCTTTAGTCATGCCCTCTTTTTCACTACAGGAGGGGTAAACATAGATGCCATGCTTCTTCGTATTCTCTTTTAAGGCCCATGAGACATACTCTTCATTTTGAAATTGATGTACTGTGTTTTCATGCCAGGGCAGAACTACCCAAGAAAAAAAACTCCACGCAAAGGCAACAAGCGCGCCTACGATACTTCCTTTAATAATTGCTCTCCACATTAGAAAAACTCCTTGTTAAGAAACAGTTATTATAGGAATTAGAGCATTTTTTGAAACTCTTTTTCGTCGATGCACTTGACGCCAAGTTTTTGCGCCTTGTCATATTTGGATCCGGGGTCATCCCCTGCAAGAAGATAGTCTGTTTTTTTACTTACTGAAGAGGAGACTTTTCCTCCGCGCTCTTTAATGAGATCAGAAGCTTCACTACGTCTATAGTTTTCAAGCCCGCCGGTTAGAACAAAGGTTTTCCCATCAAAATCATGTCCCGAAACCTTTTTCTTTGCTCCCGATGTCGGCTGCACACCGAGCTCTAAAAGCGTTTCCACTTCCGCCTTGTGCTCTAAATTTGCAAAGTACTCCACAACTGACGCAGCACTTTTTGTACCAATTCCATCAATCTCTACTAAATCCTCTTCTCTGCACTTTGAAAGTCTTTCCAAATTTCCAAAGTGTTCTGAAAGCAGTTCTGCTGCGCCGCTTCCTACAAACGGAATCCCAAGCGCCAAAATAAACCGCGAGAGGGGAGCTTTTTTAGATTTTTCAATACTTGTCAAAAGGTTTTGAATGGACTTCTCTTTAAATCCCTCCAACCCTTCTAAGTCTGATTCTTTAAGGCGGTAGATGTCAGGAATATTTTGAATCAAGCCCTCCTGCATCAGCTTGGCAATGATCCCTTTGCCCAAAGATTCAATGTTCATTGCGCCTTTACTGGCAAAAAAGATAATGCGACGCTCACCTTGACCGGAGCATTTTGCTCCTTTGGCACAACGCACGGCAACCTCTCCCTGTCTTCGTACAACATCGCTACCACAGCTAGGGCAGTGATCGGGCATTTTCCAAGGAGAACTGTCGGCAGACCGTTTATCTTTTTCCACTTCGACAACTTTGGGAATGACATCCCCACCCTTTTCAATCACAACAGTGTCGCCAATGCGGATGTCTTTGCGTTTGATCTCATCCTCATTGTGTAGTGTAGCGCGTGAAATTTTACTTCCCGCTAGAAAAACGGGCTTTAGCTCCGCCACAGGGGTAAGCACGCCTGTGCGTCCGACTTGTACGGTGATGCCCTCAATTTTTGTGGTGGCCTGATCGGGAGGGAATTTGTAGGCTGCTGCCCAACGAGGGCTTTTAGCTGTACTCCCAATGCGATCCCAGAGCTTAATTTCATCGAGCTTAATCACAACTCCATCAATTTCAAAAGGCATTTTACTGCGCTCATTTGAGACTCGATCTGCAAATTCAAGGATCTCTTCTGCGCTCTCACAGCGTGCAAAATGTTTATCTTCAAAGACGGGAAAACCGAGACCTTTGAGATAAGCGTGACACTCTGATTGGAAATCAACTGCGTGGGGCTTTTGCTGCGCTACACTGTAGCAAACGATTCCAAGTTTTCTTTGAAATGCAATCCGAGGATCAAGAAGTTTAAGAGAGCCTGCTGCTGCATTGCGTGGATTCGCCCAAGGAGCTTCACCAGCCTCCTCTTTTTCTTCGTTTAATTTTATAAAAACGTTTTTAGGCATAAAGACTTCTGCGCGCACTTCCAACTCATCGGGTATGTTTTTCCCATGAAGTTTAAGCGGGCAACTCGCAATTGTCTTCATGTTACTCGTGATATCATCCCCTTTGCGTCCATTCCCACGCGTTACGCCACGCACTAAAATTCCCTTTTCGTAGTGCAGAGTTACCGCAATTCCATCCATCTTCAATTCGCATGAAAAAACAACTTTTTTGTCTCCTACAAGCTTTTTCACTCGCGCAACAAACTCTTCTACCTCTTTTTTTGAATACGTATTAGAGAGAGAGAGCATTGGAACAGTATGGGTAACTTGCTTAAAACCACCGCTAACCGTTTCTCCAATGCGTTGAGTCGGAGAAGTAGGCAACACCCAATCTGGATGCGCACTCTCAATCGCTTCAACTTCTTTGACCATCTGATCATACTTGTAATCAGAAATAGTGGGCTTGGCTTCAATGTAATAGCGACGATCATGCTCATGAATCTCTTCTATGAGCTTTGTGTACTCTTCTTTTGATTGCTTCATCGACAGATAGCGGCTGTGTAGGGACTAAGCGTGATTTTTTTCTTCTTTATCACTGTTTTTCCCGTACCTCCAAACTCTTTTTGATCTGAATGCAAAAGAATTTCTCTCTCCATTGGAATATCTGCGACTTCTTTTTCAGTGAAGTTGATTAAAATGAGCAACTCGCCTCGTGAAAAAGAGAGCAACCCTTTGCTTCCCTCCTCAATCTGAAACTGCTCCTCGTGCCAAAGCGCGCGGTTTTCCAAGTAGAAATAATTCAACTGCTTGACAAAACGGTGTAAATGTAAATTTTGAAAAAGCTTGAGCAGATACCAGGGCAACTCCTCTCCTGGATCCCACTCGTTAAATACAGCAAACTCTCCTCCCATAAAGAGGAGTTTTTTCCCTGGATGACAGATCTGGTAGGTCAGGTAGCTACGCATGAGCGCAAAGCGTTCTGTCTCATTACCAGGCATTTTGGAGACAAGACTGCTCTTCTCATGCACAACTTCATCATGAGAAAGAGGCAAGCAGTAATTTTCGTCAAAGGAGTAACTAAAAATTCTCTTTAGCTTGTCAATTCCTAAAACAGGTTCGCAGGCAAACTCCAAGCTATCGTTCATCCACCCCATGTTCCATTTCAAATCAAATCCTAAACCACCCTCATCAAGTGACTTGGTCACACCTGGAAAAGCGCTTGCATCTTCAGCAATCATCAAAGCCCCATCAACGCGCTGGTGTACAATGGAATTTAAATGTTTTAAAAACTCAATTGCCTCTAAATTCTCTCTTCCCCCTTTGTGATTGGGGGTCCACTTGCCCGGCTCACGACCGTAATCACGGTAGAGCATTGACATGACCGCATCTACACGTAGTCCATCAATATGCATCTCTTCAAGCCAGAAAAGCGCGCTACCAAGTAAAAAGTTACTCACCTCAAAACGCCCATAATTGAAGATATGTGTCTTCCAATGCGGATGGAAACCCTCTTTGGGATCAAGGTGCTCATAAAGAGCGCTGCCATCAAAGTGGGCTAAACCGTGACTGTCAGTAGGAAAGTGCGCAGGAACCCAATCCAAAATCACACCAATCCCATTTTTATGCAGATGGTCAACTAAAAAGCGAAAATCATCAGGCGTTCCAAAGCGTGATGTGGGAGCAAAATATCCAGTTACTTGGTACCCCCAAGACTCATCAAGCGGATGCTCTAAAATCGGCATGAGCTCAACGTGCGTGTAGCCCATCTCCTTCACATATGGGGCGAGTTGAGTGGCCATTTCGCGATAGTTTAAAAACTCCCCCTCTTTGCGCCGCCAAGAGCCGAGATGTACCTCGTAGATATTCATAGGAGAGCGATTGTAATCCCAACCCACGCGCTTTGCCATCCACTCTTGATCTTCCCAGGAGTAGTGCGAACCAAAAACTTTAGAGCGGTGTTCAGGACGAACCTCATACGCCTTTGCGTAAGGGTCACTTTTTACAATTGTTTCACCTGACTCTGCCTCTATTTGAAACTGGTACTTCACACCCTCTTCTAAACCAGGAAGAAAAAGCTCCCAAATTCCAGAAACTCCCATGCGACGCATGGGATGCACATCAGCATTCCACTCATTAAAATCCCCAATCAACGCTACCTGTTTTGCACACGGCGCCCAGAGAGCAAAAGCTACCCCCTCCACACCTTGGTGTATGATGCGGTTCGCTCCCATTTTTTTATGAATTTCGTAATGGACACCACCACCAAAAAGATGCTCATCTGTGCCATTAATCGTGGGAAGAAAGGTGTAGGGGTCGTTATAAAAAAGGCCCGAGCTATCTGCAATGCGCAATTCATACGGCGCATTAAATCGCTCCAGGTCTATTTCAAAGAGGCCACTTTCACCTTGTACCTCTTTTTGCACACCATCAATTTCAACTGTAAGTGCTTGTTGATCAGCGCGAAAAATGCGCCAAGTCGCTCCGCTCTCTTCTTTAGGGTGAACGCCTAAGAAATCATGCGGATCGTGAAGAGTTTTTTGCAGTAGTTCCATGCGCCCATAGTAACACTATGAGCGACTATACTCAAGAGTTAGACACCTTCCACATCTACTCTTCTCATAAACCTAAAACTGGCTGCAATTTTTTTCTGAGCATCGGAAGAGCTTACTGGTTTTGCAGCAACAAGTTTTGCGAATTTCTCCATTCCTTCTTTTCTGGTGAGAGGATCTATTTGCACAACCTCTTTTTCTTTTAAATCTACGGGCTTTTTCGAGAAAAACAATTCAGAAAGTTTGTTAAGAAGAGACTTTACTAGCTTGGTAAGCGAGCTTATACTTTTACTCTCTTGTGCTGCTATAGTTGTTTTTTGTGCTGTTTCAGAAACCTTTGTCATAATTAAACCTATATTTATTCTTAATTTAATTATAACAATATATTAATTTAATTATACTAATAATACAAATGGCTAATTATTAGTTACTTCTGAAATCGATCTAGATAAACTTTCTGCCCTTTTTGCACAAAAAATGGAGAGTCTAGTAATAGTTCTCGGCCTCGCTCTTGAACAGAGAATCGCAACCTGCACGATTTAAGCGATTTAGGCAAGAGAAGAGAAACCTCTCCTTCAAGATCACTCTCTAAGATAAAGCGGCGCATTTTATGCTTTGTCCACTCAAAATGCACCCTTCCCAGGCCCTTCTCTTGCAGATCAATAAAGCGCCCCTCAGAGAAAGTGGAATCTGTTAAGAGCGTAAGTCTGTTTCCTTCGCGTTTGAAAAAACGCTCACGAATCTGCTGAGCCCCCTCCGTTAAAAGTACGCGCCTATTTCCTCGCGCCCCTTCAACATTCATTCCCAAGTGTTTTTTATCAGAAAAATCGGGGCAAAAGAGATCATCAAAACCTACTTGAAAAAGCTCTTCCAACTTACCCTCTGTTAAAAGAGGGTGTACCCCGTCTGCTTTGGGCAACTGCTGCCCCAGAAAAAACCAGAAAGGCAAAATCTCTGCCATATCTTGGCGTTTTGCCATTTTGACAAACTCCTGCTCTTTGTGACAGCCAAGAGCGAGGCGCTCCAGATCTTTTTTGGGCATGCTCTCAGACGCAATTTCGACTCGATCAGCGTGTTGGTGCACTCTACCATTGATCTTCAACCCATTTTTCGGACAGCGGGAGAGAATCCACTCATTTGCGCGGATAATAAATTCAAAGTAGCCTTCCAAAGGTGTGCCAAAAACACGAATCTCCCCTCTCTCTAAATCTTGAATTAGAGTAAAGTTTTTTACTGGGCCTGTAACTTCTAAATTTAGCTCTTGATCCCCAACTATAATCTTTGTAGGAAAGGCTTGTACACATAAATGGCTCCATGGCAGAGACGCTTTTACGCCGGGAGTGTGAGAAAAGGGTTTAAAACGCTGCGCAACTTTAATTTGCATGAGTACCTACTAAGCAGTCGGGTTCATTTTTTTCTAATTTTACAGAGACAATTTCGTTGGAGCGCACCCCCTCTTTAGGAAGAGAGACAAGCAAAAAGTTATCAGTGTGTCCGCGGATGTAGCCCTCTCTTAGCGGATCTTCTCCTTCTAAAAGCACATCCATCACTCTACCAACATACTCTTTACGCATGTCAAACGCCACTTTTTCCGCTTTACGCATTACCTCTTGACGCCTCTTCTCTTTCATCGCTTTGGGCACCTTATTCGGCATGCGCGCAGAGCGTGTTTTAGGACGATCAGAGTAGGGAAACATATGCACCTTAGCAAAACGTACTTGAGAGATTACATCTAAAGTCTCTGCATGATCCTCTTCTGTCTCACCGGGAAAGCCAACAATGACATCTGTTGTGAAAGTAAAGTCGGGATGTGCAGCGCGCAAGCGATGCACCGTATCAAAAAATTCTTCCCTTGTGTATTTGCGCCGCATGCGTTTTAACACAACATTCGAGCCTGCCTGCAAAACAATGTGCATCGATTTGCATGTACGCTTGCCATCAATGATCGCGCGCAAGAGCTCTTCATCGACCTCATCGGGATCAATAGAAGAGAGACGCAAACGCCTCAAACCTTCCATCTGGTCAATCTCACGAACTAAGCTAGCCAATCCTTCAAAATCACCAATATTAATCCCAGTTAAAACAATCTCTTTATACCCATTGGCAATAAGATCTTTGACCTCCTGCAAAATGACCTTGCGATCCTTGCAGCGCGAACGACCCCGTACATAAGGAATAATGCAATAGGAGCAGTAAGAGTTGCAGCCATCTTGGATTTTTACAAACGCGCGCGTATGCGCCTCAAAATTTTTAATTGAAAACTCCGGAAAATTTTCCACTTCAGGCAGCGCGAGCTCAAGTAGATGCTCCTTCTCGTTATTGCCTACTACCTGAATTTTAGGATCAATAGATTCAATTTTTTGCTTTTCGCGCTCGGCCATGCAGCCTGTCACGACAATTTTTGCATTGGGGTGGTTGCGCATCAGTTTGCGAATTGCAGCAAAACTACGCCCATCTGCCGATTGTGTTACAGTGCAAGTATTGACAATACAGACACCTGCCTCTTCACCCTTTTTTGCTTGCACAAAACCAGCAGCTTCAAGTTGATCCGTATAGGCTTGTGATTCGTATTGATTGGTACGGCAACCAAGTGTTGCAATGGTAAACTTCTTTTGATGCATCCATATAGTGTATCAACTTTCCAATTATAACGAAATTGAGTAACATAAGAAGTACTTATGGAAATTGGCCCAAAAATTATTTCGCTCTTTGCGATCATCAACATTATTGGAAATCTACCGATCTTTATCGGCCTGCTTGCGCGTTATGAAATTGCTAGACAGCGAAAAATTATTTTACGCGAGATGTCTATTGCACTCGGAGCCTACTTTCTATTTGGATTCACAGGCGCTAAAGCTTTAAGTGCTCTCGGAATTACTCCTGCTATTCTCAGTATTGGTGGCGGTATCCTCCTTGTCCTAATTGGGGTAAAAATGGTCTTCCCCGAAGAGCGAGATATGGATATGCAGCCCACTCAAGAACCCTTTGTCTTCCCTATGGCAATCCCCTGCATCGCAGGTCCTGGATCGTTAAGCGCTGTCATGATTTTTGCTGAGCAGTTAGATAGTGGCGCTCTCACTTCTCTCCTCATTTTAATCGCATGGATTCCCTCCCTTGCTATCGCCCTTTTTGCACCTACAATCAAAAAACTCCTTGGCGAAAAAGGGATCTCTGCTTTTGAAAGAATTGGTGGCTTACTCGTAACCTTAATTGCTGTTCAAATGATTATGAATGGGGTTTTTGAACAGATTCGTCAAGCCTTTTAAACTCACGTTGCTTCCCCCTCTAGACAGACCCTTTTCGCAACCTGCAATTTAAAACGAAACACCTCATCAAAAATCCCTCTTACTATAGAGGAGACTGGTCAGCAACTTGAGTTTTTAAGAAAAAAACCACTTAAAAATATTTTATATTCAAGGCGACTCCAAGCACTGTACTTTATATTTATTCGCTTTGTGTAATCACTAAATTTTTATCTAAATAAAAAAAATTTAAAAATCTACAGAAATTTTAAACGAAACAGGTCGCAAAAAGGATCTCTCCAGAGGGGGAAAGGGGGTAGCAACTTGAGTAGGTTGTCTTCAAATTAAAATTCAGTCGATGTTTCGGTTCATTTTAAGCGAATTATATCCGTAGATTGATATTACTCGCTTAAATTGAGTTCAAAAGCTCAACAAAAATTAATTTGAAGATATCTTCTTATAAAACAAGGGATTTTTATTGAAAAATAGATCAAAATCCCTTATTATTAATGAATAAACAAAAAATATTATTATGCAATCAATTCAAGCAGGCCCTAAACATCAAGAAGAACCTACTAGCCATACCAGCAAACCAAATACTTTGCCTATTTTACCAAACGTGTCAAATGGCAATACTCCACCGACTTTAAAAGACAGAGTTACTCACACTGGGAAAAGGCTTGCAGATGAAGAAAATCCCACCTCTTCCCAAATACCCAAAAAACGTCAACGTCTAACAGAAGCTTCTCAATCAGAAGCTGAGATAAATTCAAATAAAACAGTGTTAGATTATGCAGACAAAGGGGACATCGACTGGCTCATTAAAAATAAAGAATCGATAACTGGTGACTTAGACTTTTGGGTTAGAGTGTGTGAAAAACTATCTAATTACTTTGAAAACAAGGAAAAGCCTAAAGTTCACCCAATTTTTATGGCTATAAAATTAAACCATTTAGAAGCTGTAAATTTTTATCTTCGTAGAGAGAAAGATATTAATGAAGTTACAGACAATGATTTGACTCCTCTTCATATTGCAGCACGATATAATTGCTTAGAAATTGTTAAGGCTTTGCTTGACGCAAAAGCAGATCCTAATGCAACTAAAAATAATCGTTGGACTTCTCTTCATATTGCAGTGCAATATGATCACATAGAAATTATTAAGGCTTTGCTTAAGAAAGGGGCAGATATTAATGCAGTTACAGACGAAAACTCGACTCCTCTTCATCTTGCAGCGGACTATGGTCTCACACAAACTAGCAGGTTTTTGCTTCAGGCAGGGGCAGATATTAATGCAGTTGAAGACGATAATTTAACTCCTCTTCATCTTGCGGCACGAAATAATCACCTAGAAACTGTTGAAGCTTTTTTTAGTGCAAGTGCAAATATTGAGGCAAAAACAAATAAAGGTAAGACTCCTCTTCATCTTGCAGCACGAAATAATCACCTAGAAATTGTTGAAGCTTTTCTTAGTGCAAATGCAAATATTGAGGCAAAAACAAATAAAGATAAGACTCCTCTTCATCTTGCAGCACAAAATGGTTGCACAAAAGCTGTTAAGGCTTTGCTTGAGGCAGGGGCAAATATTAATGCAGTTGAAGACGATAATTTAACTCCTCTTCATCTTGCAGCGGAATATGATCGCACAGAAGCTGTTAAGGCTTTGCTTGAGGCAAGGGCAAATATTAATGCACTTACAGACGATAATTCGACTCCTCTTCATTTTGCAGCACGATATAATTGCTTAGAAATTGTTAAGGCTTTGCATGGGGCAGGGGCAAATATTGAGGCAAAAACAGATGACGGCTACACTCCTCTTCATTTTGCAGCACGATATAATTGCTTAGAAATTGTTAAGGCTTTTCTTCGTGTAGGTGCAAATATTGAGGCAAAAACAAATGGCGGCTACACTCCTCTTCATCTTGCAGTGATGTATAGTAGCACAAAAGTTGTTAAGGCTTTGCATGGGGCAGGGGCAAATATTGAGGCAAAAACAAATGACTACTGCACTCCTCTGTATTGTGCAGTATGTTCTAGTAATAACGAGACTGTAAATTTTTTATTGGAAAAGGGAGCTACCGCTGATATTTTATTGGAAGGTGAGATTTCGCTTGCAGCACTTGCAACTAGACACGGGAATATTGAGATAGCCAAGATGCTGCTTGATAAATCCCAGGATCTATTATTTCCTCACGTAACTCCTCTACATATGGCAGTAGTACATAAAATAGCATACCCACAATCAAAGATTTTAGAGTCAGTTAGTCGATATTTTAATATTAATACAAGAGAGCCTAAGAACTACTTTACTGTTTTGCATATTGCTGTAATGCAAAATAATTTAAAAATGGTAACTTCCCTTGTAGAAGATTTTAAAGCAAATATTAATGCTCTTGATAAAGCGTACAACACACCTCTTCATTGCGCGATACAAAACGTCACTAATCCTGAAAATGAAAAAATAGAAGAAACAAGAGAAATTGTAAAATTCTTTTTGGAACAAGAAGATATTCAACTAGCAAAACATTCACTACTTTCGGTAGCTGCCAAAGCAGGCGATGATGATTGTGTGCGTTTGTTAATAGACAAGCTAATTAGCCAAGGAGAACGGAGCTCGATTGATCGCGAAATTGAAAATTTACAGAATGAAGAGGCAAATGAAGAGGCAGCTAATTTCATCAGAAGCCGAATCCTCCCTCCTAAGGGAGCAATCTTTTAATTGCGATTTTGTAAACTCGAATTGCAGCCCCCTTCCCCCTCTAGAAGGAGCCTTTTCGTAATCTGTTTAGTTTCAAATTTCAGAAATATTTATAAAATACTCTCTCCATAGGAGAAATTGGGTAGTAACCCGAGTTTTGTAAATTTTAAAAAATTAACTTAGTTATTAGTAACGAGTTCGACTAGGGATATTTCTAGATTCAAAGAACGAATAATAAGAGTGATCCCCCACAATAAGATGATCATCAAGACGAATGCCCACAACATGCGCTGCTTGCACTAAGGCAAATGTCACCTCTTTATCTGCTTGTGAGGGAGTGGGATCTCCGCTGGGATGGTTATGCGCTAGAACAAACGAGTAAGCTTGATGACGCAAGACCTCACGTAGTACTTCGCGAGGGTGATAGCTGACCTCATTTAAAACGCCTTTTGTAATCGGCTCAAGAGCAATGCAATTGCCTCGTGTATCACGGCAAAGCACCACCATCTCCTCACGATCGTGAAAGAAAAAGTGTGTGCTTAGCTGCTCATAGGCATCTCTCGGTGTTACAATCTCTTTTTTTCTTTGGCGACTCTCCTGGAGAAGTCGCAGGGCTAATGAGAAAGCAGCTTTAAGTTGAACAGCTTTAGCTGTGCCAATGCCTTTGACTGCCATCAGTTCTTGCAGCGGCGCCTCAAAAAGCGCGCGCATGCTCCCAAACTGCGTAAGCAAATCTTTAGCAAAGTCTGTAACCCCCTTTCCGCGAACTCCAGTGCCAAGCAAAATGGCAATCAGCTCGCTCACAGAGAGCGCATCGGGTCCCTGTGCAAGCATTCTCTCTCTTGGCATCTCTTCTGCGATCATAGGACATACTCCTTCATTTCACGCTCAAGCACCTTGGGAATATCTGCCTCCAAGAGCACATCATTTTCTTCATAGTCGATCTTGTCCACCCGTCCCTCACGCTGAACGCGTGCAATCAGCTCAAATTTACTTTGAGGTACACGCAAACGCACACTTGATCGCAGGGCGCGAATCTCATGCTCCATGCGTTCTAAAAGCTCCTCAAAGCCCTCTTTAGAGAGAGCTGAAATGGGAACAGTCTTAACAAAGCGCAGTTTTAAGCGATGCAAAAAAGCGGAAGATGTAAGCTTGTCTGTCTTATTGAGCAGCGTAACCATCGGTTTTTTTTCTCCGCCAAGCTCCTTTAAAACCTTTAATGACTCTAAAGCCTGCTCCACCGCCGCGGGATGAGAGGTATCGATTACATGCAATAAAATATCGGTGTAGAGCACCTCTTCCAAAGTGCTTTTAAAAGCCGCAACGAGATGGTGGGGGATTTTGCGAATAAAGCCCACTGTATCAATTAATAAAATGGGCTGACCGCTGGGGAGATGAAACTTACGCGTTGTTGTGTCAAGAGTAGCAAAAAGCTTATCTTCGCGCAGTACATCTGCCTCGGTAAGAGCGTGCAAAAGAGTCGATTTTCCCGCATTTGTATACCCAATAATTCCAAAAGTTGGAATCTTTGTACGCTGGCGTTGTCGGCGCTGCGTCTTGCGTATCACACGCACTTTTTCAATCTCTTTTTGCAAAAAAGCGATACGGCTCTTGATCAATCTGCGATCGACCTCAATCTGCTTCTCCCCCATCCCACGAGAAAAACTCGATCCACCTTTTGAAGTTTCACGGGATAAGTGGGTCCAGAGGCGCTTTAGGCGCGGTAACTGATAACGGGAGCTTGCCAATTCAATTTGCAGCTTGGCCTCTTTTGTCTTCGCATGCTTGGAAAAAATCTCTAAAATTAGCTCCGTACGATCCAGAATCGGTTTTTTAAACTCTTTTTCTAAGTTGCGCTGCTGATTAGGTGAAACCTCATCATCCAAAATCACAAGATCGATTTTGAGCTCTTCAATCATCTCACGAATCTCTTCAATCTTTCCCGAACCAAAAACTGTTTTTGAAGAGATTTGTCTTAAATGCACAGGCAGTTTTTTGACCACCTCAAAACCATACGTATTAGAAAGATCTTCAAGCTCGTTTAAATGCTCTTTCGCTTGCTCTTTTTCCTGGGCAGCTGTGTATACCCCAAGTAAAAGTGCGCGCGATAGCCCCTCAACAGCAGCTCTCTGCTCTTCGTAAAGATCTCCTTTGAGCTCAGCCAAACTCTACCTCCATTCCATCATAAGCGAGCTCCACACCCTCTGGTAATTTCTTTGAAACAATTTCATGATCCATCTCATGCGCAATATGCGTGAGCAGAGTCCGTTTTGCCCCCACTCTTTCTGCAAAAGCCAAACTCTCACCTAAACTTAGATGAACAGGAGACCTTTCCTCCCTCAAGGCACTTAAGACAAGCGTCTCTACTCCCTGCAGGTGGTCGAAAATCGTCTCTTCGTACTCCTTAATATCGGAGACAAAAGCAAAATTTCCCATCCTTATGCCCATGACCTTCATCTTTGCCTGAGTAAAACTCACATATTTGATTGGCATATCCAAAAAAATCACCTCTCCATAATCCCCTTTCACCTGTTGAAAAGAGAACTTTTTTCGCGGTAAAAAAGGATCAATCTGGGCTAGATAGGGAAAACATCTTGTTAACTCTGCATAAGTCTCTTCAAAAAGCAACACGGGAAAAGGGCCGCGATCAAAAAAAGAAAAAACTCTTAAATCATCAAATCCAGCTACATGATCGAAGTGACTGTGCGTTAAAATCAGACCGTCAATCTCATTCACTTTATACTGAATCGCCTGCTGACGAAAGTCAGGACCCACATCAAGTAAAAATTTTTTATTCTCAAGCGTAATAATACCCGCCGATCTCTGCCTCTTATTGTGTGGAGAAAGAGACTTGCAAACAGAGCAGTCACAAAGCAGCACAGGAATTCCCATGGACGAGCCCGTTCCCAAGAATAAAAATGAACCTTTCATACCAGGCAATATACTCTATCTGCTAGCTCTTTGCCAAGCAAAGCGTGATAGAGAAGACCGCGCGATCCTAAACCTGTGAAAACACTGCACTTTTCATTTAATACCTTGGCAATCGGCTCATATCCATTTTTCCGACAAACGCGTACCCCTGCTATGCAATCTAAAATCTCAAGACCACGAGCATCTGGTAAAAAAGATTCCACCTGCCGCAAAATATTTTCCTTCGCCTTTTCTAAGTCTGGCTCATCATCGGTAAAGTAATGCTCATACGTGGATCCCAAGTGTACGCAGTTTGGATCCTCTGTCACCGCCAAATGCCCTTTACCAATTAAACTCCTTTCAAAAGAACCACGACAGCGCAGAGCCTGTCCCTTCACAGGTTTTACCTCCAAATCGAGTCCAAAAGAGAAAATTCCCCTACCAACCGCTAAAATAACATGGTCAAATTCGGGCAGCTGCCGCACCTCCTCGTTGCGAACCTTAAGCCCTAGTGTCAAACATTTCTTCAAAAGCCCCTGCAAATAAAGAGACATGAAGACTGTAATTCCATTTGAAATAAAGAGCCCCTCTTCTGTTAACAAAAGCTCCTCAAACTCTGCTGCGCGCTTGGCAAAATGCTCCTTCTGGGATTCCTTAACCATGTAGCGCATAATCCCCGATTCAGAAAAAACCGATCGTCCCAGCTGCTCACTTGCTACCTCAAGCAGCTCTCTTGTCGCAACCATCCCCTCATGGCCCCTCTTTGAATAGAGAGCCTTTTCTCCGATAAACGGGTGTAATAGTCCTGATCCAACACCGGAGGCTCCCGCACCTACCCGCTCCCTTTCAAATAGCGTGACCCTACAGCCCTTTACCAAGAGCGAATACGCCACCCCCAGACCTGCTAACCCCCCACCAATTACAGCAATCTTCTTTTGATTCACAAATTTTTCATTCTATTTGATTAAGCAACAGCTTTATGAACAATTTGAGCAATTGTTCGAATTGTAGGATTTCCTTTATTCGAAAAAGCATTCTGTACTGTTGATCGTGAGAGATTGGCCTTTTTTGCAATTTCTGTTTTATTCACTTCCAAATAAGTTTCAAGAATTTCTACAAAGGATTCTGGATCGTTATCTTCAAGACACTGAAAAAGAGCAAGAGCCACAGCTTTTTTATCTCTAAAAGGCTTTTTTGAATCATGAACGTATGATTTGAATCTCTTATCCCGTCCAAGAGCGGGCATATCGGCGAAGCAAAATTCTTGCTTTTTTGATCTCTTTGGCTTGGGCATTTTTATATCCTCCTAATAAAAGAAAAACCTCTTCATTATTTATTTTATAAAAATAAATTCTTATTCCATTTTTTCATCGTAGCTCTGCTAGATGCTCTCCTAAATACTTGGCATCTCCAAAGTGACAAGAACACTCTATTCGATTTAGCCTTGACTCAACTAACTTTCTTTCAGCCTCGCGCAAAGCTTTCATCCAGGAGTTAAACTCCTTTGATTTCCTTACTAGCATGATAGTACCATATGACCAATATATTGGTCAATAAAATACACAAGCAACTAAGTGTGTATTGCTTAATTTCGAATACAGGGATAGTTTTCACCCCAATCTACGGAAATTATAAGAAATTACTATGAAAAAATAAAGTTTTTATTTTTTGTAGGAGCCACTGAATAATTGCTGTACCGATAGGTCGAACCGAAAATTCTAAAAAACGTTATTTGGAGATCGGAATCAACTTTGGAAAGTTGATGGAGATCGAAAATAAAATTTTATAGAATTTTTCGGCCGAGATATCGGTGCATGAATTGTTCAGTGGTTCCTGTAGAGGTATTTGGGAGCGGACAATGGGAGTCCCCTTGCCATCGCGCGCCTCGAGGCGCTCGTAGACAATTTGCATCGCGATGCCGCAAGCGCGCGCAACTCCAAACAGAATGGTGTAATACTCAGGATAAGGGAAGCCAGCGCCTGAGAGCATCGAGCCACTAATGGCATCGAGATTGGGATAGGGATTTTGAATTTTAGGGTTCTCTTTTAAGACTGTAGGACCTGCTTTGCGAAGCAAAAGTGCGGTACGCACGAGTGGATGATCGGGGAAATTTTTTGCCGAGTAATCATACATGATAGCAGCGCGCGGGTCCTCAACGCGCAAAACAGCGTGGCCAAATCCAAAAACAAGTTTTTTTTCTGCAAGGCGTTTGCGCAGCAGATTTTCTAAATCTTTTTCTGTTGCTTCTGTTCCCGCTTCATCAAGAACGCTTTGTACAAATTCAAGAGCCACTTGATTGGCGCACCCGTGCCGCGGTCCGGCTAAAGCACACATACTTGAGGCGATAGAGCCATAGAGATCGGTAAGACCTGAAGCAACGGCCTTACCCACAAATGCAGAGAGGTTACCACCACCGTGATCGTAATGTAAAATGTTGAAGAGGGTAAGAACTTCGCCTAAAATTTTCTTATCAGAATCGGGAACATTCAGCAGATGAGTAAAATTTTGCATGTAACCAAGCTCAGGATTTGAAGGAGGCGTTTTGCCCCAGCCTGCGTGGTAATTGATGACTGCTGCAGCTAGATGAGGAATTTTAGCGATGAGATTGAGCGCGTCTTCGCGATAATCTTGTTTACTCTCAAACATGCCAAGGAGCAAAATGGCCGTAGAGAAGAGTTTCATGGGTGCTACTTTTCCAGGCAATTTTTCAATATGATCGATTACAGCTTGATCACACACGCCACGCGAAACAAGCTCTTTAGAAAGATCACTACCATAAAGGTAAGAGAGTACCTCTTCGGGCTGCATCTGTACACACTCTGTTACCGCTTTATCGCGATAGAAAAGCCCTTTTTCCGCATCAACACGTGATGTGATGCAATAACCAACAGGAATGCCACGCAAACCCGTCTCAAGATTTTCCTCTTTTATCTCAAATAAAACATCACTCATCGTAATAAGCTCGCAACCATATCGCGCTCCTCCATGAGTTCCTTTTCTGTCTCTTTGATCTTTTTTTCAAGGAAATCATCGTGAGTAAACCCTTTTACAATCTCCCAACTTCCCGATTTGGCAAGGAGTGGAAGAGAAAAAATAAGACCATCTGCTATGCCGTAAGGATTGCCATCAGAAATTACACCTGCAGAGTAGAGTTCATGGCTAAAAATAGAATTTACCGTATCAACTGCTGCACTGGCTGCGCTGGCCGCTGAAGATTTGCCGCGTGCTTTAATGATAGCGGCTCCACGCTGCTGCACCGTAGTAAAAAACTCGCCTTCTAGCCAATCGCGATCCGTAATCACATCAAGAACCGGTTTACCAGAAATTTTTGCATTGAGAAAGTCTGGTACCTGCGTAGCTGAATGGTTGCCCCAAATCACAAGATTTTCGACTTGATTAGAATCCACACCTGCTTTTGCAGCAAGCTGTGCCTGCGCGCGATTCTGATCCAGACGCGTCATCGCAAAAAAGTTT
The DNA here is from genome assembly GCA_033977065.1 of Candidatus Algichlamydia australiensis. Taxonomy (GTDB): domain Bacteria; phylum Chlamydiota; class Chlamydiia; order Chlamydiales; family JAJFMI01; genus Algichlamydia; species Algichlamydia australiensis. The sequence continues at coordinate 204,401 of JAXCHI010000004.1, read as the reverse complement.
TCTCTTGGCAGATTGGGAGCGTTATGCATCAACACAAGAGCATTGGTGTTGCAAGGATTTCCCACCACAAGCATTTTCGCATCGCGTTTTGCTACCTCATTTAGCGCCTTACCCTGGCCCACAAAAATTTTGCCATTTTCAGCTAAAAGATCTTTGCGCTCCTGCCCGGGCCCGCGCGGCTTTGCCCCAATGAACAGGACAACATCTGCATCAGCAAACGCCTCTTTTGGCTCAGAGCTTATATGAATTTCTTTCAGCAGCGGAAAGGCGCAATCTTCAAGCTCCATCACAACACCTTTCAATGCGTCCATAGAAATTGGCAACTCTAAAATTGAGAGCTCTACTGGTTGATCCTTACCAAACAGATCTCCATTTCCAATTCGAAAAAGCGCGCTATAGCTAATCTGTCCTGCTCCTCCTGTTACCGCAACTCTTATGGCTTTCTTCACATAAACTCCTTTTTTGACATATACTAACAGCCCATCTTCATCTTTTCAATATTCTCTATATATGTTACCATGCTGCTTCAAAACCGAAGAAAACGATGAACAAAGTAAAGAGTGCAGGCATAGAATACACAAATTATTTTAGAAGCCTATCCATTGAAAATAAAATTACTACAGTTGCCTACTTAGGTATTGGTGCTTTGAGCCTCTACTTCCTATATTGTCGTTATCAAAATTATAGACAAAATTTGATTGATAAGGCGTGGATCTCTCAAGGCAGAGAAGGTGAGAAACGTGGAGAGGCCATCAAAAGAGTCAAGAGATGCATTCGCGAGAATAGCCGCTATCTCGATCTCTCCAATTTAAAATTAACGGAACTCCCACCCAATCTAGAACGACTGACTTGGATTACTGATCTCGAGCTAAAAGAAAATAGACTTTGCTCGATTCCACCTGAAATTCAACAACTAAAAAGGTTAAAAACGTTTGATCTTTCATATAACGAGTTAGAAGGATTGCCCGACTGGTTCTACGAACTCCCCCTAAAAACATTAAAGCTATCACATAATAGCAATTTCGATTCCAATAGACTCATTCTTCCCCCTAGCCTTCAAGATCTACATCTCTCTTCGACAGGACTGCGAACTATTCCCATAAATATTTTCAATCTTCAATTCCTTAGAACCCTAAAACTTGACCATAATGAAATTTCTGAAGTTCCCCCAACCATTTCTATTCTACCCAACCTAAACACTCTTAACCTCAGTCATAACAGTCTTAATTCCCTTCCTTTGGTAGTTGGTGAATTAAGATCTCTACGCCACCTCGATATTCAATACAATAATTTCGATGAGCTTCCTCAGTGTGTTAATCATCTTCACAGAGACTGTCAAGTTTTTCAAACTCAACGCGCACCTGCCCCTGTTGAACAGCCCGAGCTTCCACAGGAAAGTTCTTCTCCTAATATCTTTCTGGATAATTCTAATTTTCGAGGAAATGGTGCTTATACAAGGGCTGCGCAGACAAGCTCTCAAAATAATCTGGATCCGCGAATTCACCAAGCTCTAAATCATCAACATGCTAGAATAGCAGAAATCCTCCAAGCACTAAGAGAAAGCTTAGAAGCTAGTCGTAGAGTTCCTTCACAAGAGCCCCAAGAAGGGCCTCGGGTAACGACTTCGCTCTCCTCTAATAGGGGCTTTTTACAAACTTTACAATCAAATTGGGATAAGCTCAATCGAGTTGCAGGAAAACAGGTAGACCTCTCACGTCTTGATCTGAATCGTCAGCAGAAGAATGCTCTAGGAGAGTGGCTTCGTAAAGTTGGAGATATGGCACAGTCAACTTACTCAGAGGAGAGCAAAGTTGAGATGGCCGTGAAAATCTGTGAATATTTTGAACTTGCTATTGAAGATCAAAACTGGAAGGAAGAGCTTCTCTCTACTATCACCTCAGCTACAATTAGCTGCAGCGACAGCGTCGCGCTTATGATCATTGATATTGGAATCGCAAAAAGACTTCTTGATTTTGGAATCGACGATTCGTTTACCCTCGCAACTTTTATTGGGAAGACAGCTTGGGTCGTTGAGTTATTAAAAGAATTTTCAGATGGGGTTCTCGTAAAGCTTCGAAATATTCAAAGTCAATTTCCTATTCTATATGAAAAACTCCAAAACCTCGATTCTAATTCCGAAAACTATAAAATTGAGTTACGAGAAACTCTCGTTGAAGCTAGAGAGGTTTTTAAAAAAATATCTGCATCAAACCGGACAGGGCTTCATGACATGAATGTAGACAGCATAGTGGAAAACCTTGTGCCTCAATATAGAGAGCAAAAGATCCGCGAAGTCTGCGCAGCGCTTGCCAATCTAATAAATAATTTCCAACGCATTACTATTGATGACATAGAGACGCAACTCGCTATTATTCTCTCCTATCCAAATCTTGAAATCGATATTACAAGAATGAGTTTTGAAGCTTGCTCACTCGTAACAGAAAAAGATAAAGAAGATGCCAAAAATTATGTTCATGCAGAACTAAGTAACCCCGATAAATACTATTCTCGTTTGCTGGCAAATAAAAAATGGCACGAAGCTTTAAAAAAGAAATTTCCTGGTAAAATGAATGAGATCGAAGAGATTGATGATGATACTTATGAGCAACGATTGATTGATCTTTCAAAGAAATTTTTAACTATTCTTACAGAAGAAACGCTTCCTCATCGGTGTTCTCGTCAGTTTTCTAGACCACAAGAGTTACCAAGACCTATAGAGGTTCCGAGATTTACACTAAGACCTCAAGCGTTAAGTTTAAGAACCGCAAATTTTTCACAACGTAGAGTTGATCTTCCTCCGAGATCTCAACATTCTCGCCTCAACCGCTTCCATTTTTTGAACGAGGTTGAATAGGAATCCTTCTCAAAACTGAGAAAAAATCCAATTACAGCTTTATTAGGGTAAGCTCAATTGAAATTTTCCAATTTTTTGTGACTGATCGCCCCCATAAATAAGCGCTCTATCTTTTGCTCTTTGGTCTTTGAAAGGAAACAACTTTAGATTTGTCGTAAACTAAAATAATTGGTTTATGATAGTAAGAGGGTATGAGTGAAGCAAAGCCCCCAGCAGAGAGTGCGGTCAATGACCACACTTATCGTATTTTTCCTAATGATTTGAATTCGCATGGTACTGCCTTTGGCGGGATGATCATGAGCATTATCGATCGTGTTGCAGCTGTTGTTGCCGAGCGTCATGCGCAAAATACGTGTGTGACAGCGTCCGTTGATGCGATTCATTTTCTAGCTCCAGCAGGGCGCGGAGAAAATTTGATTTTTATGGGCTCGGTCAACCGCACCTGGAATACATCGATGGAGATTGGTGTCAAAGTGATTGCCGAAGATAATTTAAATGATCGCAAAAGAAGACACATTGTCTCCGCTTATTTAACGTTTGTTGCACTCGATGAGCATCGCAAACCAACAACTGTTCCTCCTTTAAGTCCTGAAACCAGTGATGAAAAGCGCAGGTTTGAAGAGGCAGAGATGCGCCGCCAGCATCGATTTAAGGGTGCGCAAGAGAAAAAGAGGCGCCGTGAAGGTACTTCTTAAAAGCGGGAAGCTCAAAGCCGTAACTTCTATAGGCAATATAGTTATCGGGGCGAATGAGGTAGAGGCTTGAGTGGCTGACACCGTAATTTTTTCTTAAAGAGCCGGAGCGATCAAAGATCACGTCTCCATTCCACGTTTCTATAAGAGGATGCTGCTCATCAGAAGCGATGAGATAGGCGACAAAATCTTGCGGCAGAAGCTCTTTGAGCTCTTGCAAAAGTTTGGGCTTTAAACGTTTACTTGCAAATACAAGAAGGACAAATTTAGAACCAGAAAGGGCCTCAAAGAGAGTAGAAATCTCCAGCTGATCTTTAAGAGAGACTTCTGCATCAAGAGCTCGGTCTCCTGCACGCGGTCCTAAGCGAAATTCGCGCTGCTTGCGCGAAAAAAGCGCAGAGAGAAAAGAGGGCGCATGCTCTTTTGAGAGGGGGCTCTCGCGATAATGGATACGCGTTTGCGTCATCCAAAGACGCAATTTTTTCTGAAAAAATTTACGTTTAAAGAGATAGCTTAATAGTTGATTACGCAGAAAAAGAAAGGGATTCCTTTGTAAGGTCACAAATTTTGTCATCTGACTTGTCCAACGAATTAGGCTCTCTGCGACTTGCATACGCTCCTCTTCGTACGTCTCAAGCAAGGAGCTGCTCGCCTCTTTTCGTATTACGCGTGCAAGTTTCCAGGCAAAGTTATAGCTATCTTGGAGTCCAGTATTCATTCCCTGTCCCCCAACAGGTGAGTGAATATGTGCACTATCACCAAAAAGGAAGACAGAGCCTCTGCGCATGGTTGCTGAGTGACGAAAGTGGGTGATAAAATGCGAAGTCCACTTTATATCAGAGAGGTGAAATGTACGCTTGGTGCGTTTTTCGACAACTTGTTTTAATTCCTCAAGCGTCAAATCTTTGTGCTCTTTCATATTGGCCAGAATCAATCGCATATACCCTTCCGGCATGGGAATAAATGCGACAACACCGTCTGGACTAAAAAACCCACTCATTGCCTTAGGGTCGATAGAGCTTTGCACTTTAAGGTCAGCTAAAGCAAAAACCTCTTTGCGATCGACTCCTTCAAAGGGGATTTTTACTTTTTCACGAACAGCTGAATGCCCTCCATCGCAAGCAAGAACATAGTCAAATTTGCACTTCTCCTCTTTATCAGATTGCAGTGTAACCTCTCCTGTAGTGGATACTTCTGTCAGTGTCACTCCACGCTCAACTTTGACTCCCCTACTTACTAGATGCTCCTCTAAAAGCTCTTCCGTACGCTCCTGAGGGTGAACAAGAATAAAAGAGAATGGAGATGGGACTCCCTCTAAAGTAAAGTGACCAATCTGCTTTTTGGGCGTATGGAAGGTCAGCTCACGAATTTCAAAACCTCTCTGCATAAATTTTTGCAGTAGGCGAATATCCTGCAAGAGTTCTAAGGAGCGAGTTTGAAGAGCTAAGGCTCGTGAAAAAGGAGAGCGCTCTTTATCTTTTTCAATAATTCGAAATGGGATCCCTTCACGGGCAAGCAAAATTCCCATCATTAAGCCTGTGGGTCCTGCCCCTACAATTAAAATTTTTGGTTGAGACTTTGTCGACATAGTGCTCATTATTGCAAGGGTAGGAAAAATTTGTACAGAATGTTATGCTACTTCTCTATGAGTATACAAGTTGAAATTAGAGAGAAGATTCTTGAAATCTTGCCAGGGGCAGAAATCGAAGTCTCTGATCCCATGTGTGATAATGCCCACTTTGAAGCGGTCGTTATTGCGAAAGAGTTTGAAGGAATGTCTTTAATCGAACGCCACCAGATGGTGATGAACGCATTAAAAACAAATTTTGCTACAAATTTACACGCTTTAGGTCTGAAAACTTTTACGCCAAAGGAGAAAAATGGAACAAACACTTAAAAAAATCGCTATAGATGTCAAAGATTTCCCTGTAATTCTTTATATGAAGGGAAACAAAAATTTACCTATGTGCGGCTTCTCCGCTCGCGTTGTTGATATTTTAAAGCGCTCTGGTGTTGCATTTGAAACGCGCGACGTTCTGCAAGACGATACTTTGCGCCAAGCAATTAAAGAGTTTTCTAACTGGCCGACTCTCCCACAACTCTACATCCGTGGAAAATTCATCGGCGGCTGCGATATTGTGGAACAATTGCACCAAACAGGAGAGTTACAAGATCTTCTTTTCCAATGAGCTTCTCTTTTTAGGCCATATTCTCCTGGTCATCACCGCTATTATCTTTGCTCTGCGCCTCGGGAAAGAGACGTTAATAAGTACTTTTTGCCTATTGATTATTACGGCAAATCTTTTTGTTATTAAGCAGATCGACTTTTTTGGCTTCACAATCACCTGCACAGAGGCGATGACAATCGGTTGTATTCTCTCATTGAACCTTGTTCAGGAGTATTGGGGAAGGGACTTAGCAAAAAAAGCGATTCGCTGCAGCTTTTTTCTACTTACACTCTTTGCTCTTCTAGGACAATTTCATCTCCTTTATAGACCAAGCCCTCACGACATACACCATAGCGCGTATGCACAGATTTTACAGCACTCCCCTCGTATCCTTGTTACCTCTCTAGTTGTCTCTTTTTCTACTCTGCGTTTTGATATGGCTTTTTACGGTTGGATGAAAAAACGATGGGATAAAAAACTTCTTGTTTTTCGCAACCTCATCTCTTTAAGTGTTTCTCAACTTCTTGATACTGTGCTCTTCTCTATTTTAGCTCTCAAAGGAATCGTACACTCGATCATCCCCATTATGATTGTCAGCTACCTTGTAAAAATGCTTGTAGCAGCTAGCATGACTCCATTTATCGTGCTTGCAAAACGAATAAGGAAGCCTCATGTCGTTTAAATTTGAAATTCTTCATGAATCCAAAAAGTCGCGCGCACGTGTCGGTCGCATTCATACCCCGCACGGTATTATCGACACACCCGGATTTGTTGCAGTTGGCACAAATGGCACACTCAAAACGCTTGATAACACTACAGTCAACGAAATTGGCTTGCAGCTCATGTTTTGCAACACCTACCACTTAATGCTTCAACCGGGACAAGAGATCGTAAAAAAAGCGGGTGGTTTGCATAAATTTATGAATCGCACTTTCCCGATTATTACCGATTCTGGAGGCTTTCAAGTCTTTAGTTTAGCCTACGGCTCTGTCGCTTCGGAACTGAAGAGCCAAGGGACAAAAAAAGCGGGTGGCTCTGTTCTAAAAATCAATGAGGAGGGCGTTCTTTTTCGCTCTTATCGTGACGGCAAAAAATTGCTTTTAACGCCTGAAACTTCTGTGCGCGCACAAAAAGACTTTGGCGCTGACATCATCATCCCCTTTGATGAACTGCCCCCCTACCACATCAAGCGCGATGCACTGATCAAATCTTTAGAACGCACCCATCGCTGGGAAAAACGCTCTCTGCTTGAGCACAAAAAAAATCCCAACTCACAAGCAATGTACGCCGTCGTTCACGGTGGGGTTGATCCTGAATTAAGAAAAAAAAGTTGTGACTTCTTGACCGATCTTGCTTTCGATGGTTTTGCCATTGGTGGCAGTGTTGGTAAAACAAAAGATGAGATGATTGAGATGCTTTCACAAACAGTCCCACGCCTGCCAAAAGAAGCTCCTAATCATTTGCTAGGCATCGGTGATCTTCCCTCACTTGCTGCATCAATCCCCCTTGGAATTGATACCTTTGATAGCTCCTACCCAACCAAAGCTGCTCGTCATGGAACCCTTCTGACGAAGAAGGGAAATCTTAAAATTTCTAGCGGTAAGTATAAAAATATTTTTAGTCCTATTGAGGAAAATTGCACCTGCCCCACCTGCAAAAAATACACCCTCGCCTACCTGCACCACCTCTTTAAAGCTAAAGAAATTACCGGACTAACCCTTGCCTCTATCCACAATCTCCACTACATGGTCGAGCTTATGAAGGAGTACCGCGCGCAAATTATGGAAGACAAAATTTAAAAAACCGTGATAAAATAGGCTCATGTTATCTATCGGGTTATCTATACTTCTTTACGCCATCTGGTCGATGAGCTTTCCTCTAGGGAAATACGCCCTAGAATTCTGTCCCCCGATCTTTTTGACCGCTTTTCGCATGCTGCTTGGCTCAGCAATGATTTATAGTATTCTTTTTTTTACTGATCGCAAATCTTTTCGTATTAGTAAAAAACAACTCCTTTCCCTAACGATCCTTGGATTTTTTAGTATCTACCTAACAAATATTTTAGAATACTGGGGATTAGGCCACCTTACTGCTGGAAAAGCGTGCTTTATCTACAGCCTCTCTCCATTTTTCACTGCTTTTTTCTCCTATCTGCACTTTAACGAAAAGATGAATATGCGAAAGTGGATCGGGATGTCGATCGGATTTTGCGGCATTATACCTGTCTTACTCACTCAAACAGGCTCAGAAGGCTTCTTAAAAGCCTTTGGCTTTATCAGCTGGCCCGAGCTTGCCATCATTGGTGCAGCCCTTTTTTCTGTTTACGGCTGGGTTCTGCTCCGCATGTCGGTAAAAGAGGATTCAGTCTCTCCCCTTATGGCTAATGCAACGAGTATGCTTATTGGTGGAGCAATGGCCCTTGGCCACTCCTTTTTAACGGAAAGCTGGACCCCCACACCAGTTTTAGCTGGCAGCTGGTGGCCGCTAACAAAAGTGATGCTTCTCTCTGCTCTGCTCTCAAATGTCATCGGCTACAACCTCTATGGCTATTTGCTACGAAAGCTTACAGCTACCTTTCTCTCTTTTGTTGGCTTGCTTAGCCCTATCTTCGCCTCGATCGCAAGTTGGCTTATCTTGGGAGAGAGCTTCTCTCCACCAATCATCATTGCCACCTCCATCATTGGAACTGGACTCTACCTTGTATACAAAGCAGAGCTCTCTCAAGGCTATATTCTTTCCAAAACCACATGAGTAGGTTGTATTGTGCCTTCCGGAATTAATCCTTTACCTGAAGGACAATCTTTTCAACGACTAGAAGAAGGTGAAAAAGAGACTCCCCCTCTTCAAATTGAGGGAGGAAGGCGTTCCGTAAGCCCTCTATCAAATTCTGATTTGAACGCAGAAGTAGAGCGCTTTTTGCAAGAATTGTTAGAAACCATTCGCAAATCCTCCTAAACGTAATTTGCAAACAATTAATAATTAATCACTTATTAAAATTTTTGTTATTTTATTAATTTTTTATTATAATTAATATTTAAAAATTAATAGTTATAATAAAAAAGGATAAATTATGCGAGTTGGACCAACAGTAACATCTGGAGAAGGAATTCCACCAAAAGCCCAGCCTAACCAAATCGAAGGGCAACCGACAGACACAACAAGAAGCAACCTTAGACAAGAGAGGGGGGAAGGAGAGCTTGAGAGCACACGTAGTTACGCTATAGTAAACTTTTCAAACATTGCTGCCATGGCAGCTCTTGCAGGATCAGAGCGGCTTGGGCAAATGCGGGTTCAAAGAGATTAATCTGAAGGAATGCGGTTACCTAGACTCGAACTAGGGACCTCGACATTATCAGTGTCGCGCTCTAACCAACTGAGCTATAACCGCACATGGTGAAAATGGTGGAGGCTAGGAGAGTCGAACTCCTGACCTTCTGAATGCAAATCAGACGCTCTACCAACTGAGCTAAGCCCCCACATCAGAATGGTTCCAATATACTACAGCTTAGATTTTTCCGGCAAAATAAAAGAATTATTTACGATATTTTGCCGTTTTTTTGGCCACATTTGAGGGCTGTTTCACAAACTGCTTCCCCTCTTTAGTACCACGATTTTTCGCCCGGCTAGTAGCAGCTTTTTCTCCTGGGGTCAATTTTTCGGCCGCTCTCTTTGGCAAATAGCGACTTTTTTTCGGTTCTCCTACATAGTCCCACTCTTGCTCAGTCCACTTCTTTAATGAATTATCAGATCGTTTTTTCCCAATGTAACCTCCCCCCATTTTTTTATATAAAGCTGTTGCAATCTGCGCTTTACGCGCCGACCACTGCCCAGCCTTGCCTCCTTTTGCAGCCGACATCACTTTATTTTTCACCCTCTCCCATAATTTGGGTTTGTTTTTCTTTGCATTAGACATAATAATTTTATTGGATATATTATATAATAAACTTAACTAAAAGGAGATTCTTATGCAAATGGGAAAACGTGTTAAAGATCTCAAAAAAGTCGGAAACCTCTACGAATATAACGGTCGGCTTTGGAAATTGAACCATCCTGTAAAATCTACCTCTAAATCCAAGAAAATGATGGTTTTAGCAGCAAAAACGGTAAATGGAGAGCGTCGCGTTAAATTGATTCATTTTGGTGCTGTGGGATATGGTCACAATTACAGCAAAGAGGCGAAGAAAAATTATCTTTCGCGAAGCGCTGGAATTCGCAATAAGGCCGGAGAGTTAACTAAAAACGATCCATGGAGCGCCAACCACTGGGCGCGCAAGATTCTATGGCCCGCTAACAAACCCGCAACAGGTCCTAGATAGCGTTGTCAAAAGCATACAGCCATCTTATTTTTCATGTTTGGGCTCCATTTTTGTGCTCAAATGAAGCGGAATTTACAAATTCAGCTTCAATTTCCGCACAAAAATAAGCTACAAACATGAAAAATAATCTGATTATAGCCTTTTGACGACGCTATCTAAAAAAACTTAAAAAAAATCATGATGCATGCTATACAAATAGCTATGCATCAAGAGCTTTTATCTAAATCTGTTGGATCCAATTTAGAGTTGCTAGAAGATCTCCGGGAGATGATTGACAGCACAAAAAAAGCAATCACTTTCTCAACCAACTCTAGCCTCATATTGCTTTTTTGGCGTGTGGGCCTCCGCATCAACAATGAAATTTTAAAAGGAAAAAGGGCTAAATATGGAGAGAATATTATAACCTCTCTATCATGCCAACTAACCACTGAATTTGGAAATAGTTTCACAGTTAAAAACTTGCGCAGAATGATGCAATTTGCTCAAATTTTCCCTTGCAAGGAAATTGTCGTTTCACTGACACGACAATTGAGCTGGACACATTTTACTGTCCTTATTCCAATCAAGGACCAAATGAAAAGAGAATTCTATGCGCAAATGTGTCGTATTGAAGGATGGAGTGTTAGAATACTTCGAAAAAAAATTAATTCTCTTCTTTTTGAACGCACTGCTATTTCAAAAAAATCGGAGCTTATTGCCAAGAAAGAACTTCATGAACTACAAAACGAAAACAAACTCTCTCAAAGTTTAGTTTTTCAGAATCCTTATGTACTTGAATTTTTAAACCTCAATGATCGTTATCTAGAACGCGACCTCGAAGATGCAATCATGAGAGAACTAGAAATGTTTTTATTAGAATTAGGATCAGGGTTCTGCTTTTTAGCGAGACAAAAACGGATTATCATTGATAACGAAGATTTTCATATAGACTTGCTTTTTTTCCATAGAGATTTGAATAGATTAGTTGTTATAGATCTTAAACTTGGTGACTTCAAAGCAGAGCATAAAGGTCAAATGGAGCTCTACCTACGTTGGCTAGACAAGCATGAGCGACGAACTGGTGAAAATCCTCCTATTGGCTTAATCTTATGCGCAGGAAAAAAAGAAGAGCAAATTGAACTTCTCGAGCTCAGTTCATCTGGAATTCATGTTGCAGAGTATGTTACAGTACTACCTCCAAAAGAAATCCTTCAAGAAAGATTACATAAAGCAATTCAACAAGCCCAATCACGAATAGGCAATGGACCCGATTACACTCTCTGAAAAAGAAAAGTACAAAAAAATTTGGCAAGACAAACGCTATCGCAATAGCTCCCCCGGCTATAAACTTGCAAAACTGTTTTTTTATTTTGCAAAAAACTCCAAAGGCGAATCGGTAACAGATTTTGGATGCGGTACCGGCCGCGCCGCGCTACGCTTTTTAGGCAATGGCATGCACGTTCAGCTTGTTGATATCACAAAAAATGCGCTGGACGAATCTATAAAAACTCTCTGTCATATCGATGAGCGTGTGAGTTTTATTGAGGCCTCTGTCTGGGAGCTACCCGAAGAAGTCGTCAAAACGGATTGGATTTTTTCTGCAGACCTTTTGGAGCACCTACCTGAAGAGCGCGTTGATGCCGCTCTTCACAACATGGCAAGCCGCACGAAAAAGGGCGGTATGTTACAAATTTATTTAGAGGAGGAGCCGTTTGGCGAGCTGATTGGTGAGACACTTCACCTCACATTAAAGTCACGGCAGTGGTGGATCGATCAGGTAGCTAAACATTGGGAAATTACGCTCGTCTCCCCTGAAGTTCAAGACCATGTTCGCTTTGCGATCTTCGTAGGAAAACCGCATGAAAAAAATCAGACTCACAAATAACTCTTTTGAAGCGACTTTTGCCCCGGAGTGCGGCATGAATTTGCTCAGCTTTAAACGAGGTGATGTCGAAGTAATCGACCAGAGCACTCTCCCGCTTTTTGAAGAGCGCTTTGCTGGCCTTGGTGCCCTCATTGGTCCGCACTTTCACCATCGCGAAGCCTTTGAAATTCCTACAGATTTTAACCAAGTCGCCTTCCCTCATATTCAGCGAATCAAAAAACATGGCACAAAAGAGCCCTTCTCTCACGGTATCGCGCGCTATGTCCCTTGGGAATATGAAGCAAGTTCCACTCAGATCAAAGCAAAACTTAAATCATCAAGTGAGGTTGCCGGCATCCCCCTGCGCAAGCTGGAAGGATTTGATTTTGAAATGCACTTGGAAGCAACTCTAATGCCGTGGGGTCTGCTTTTTCACTACTCTGTTGAAAGTGACAAGCCGTCTGTTATCGGCTTTCATACTTATTACGCCATAGATGGAGCCCCTGCTGAAGTTATCGATGATGGAAAAAAACCCATCCCGGTAGAAGGATCTATCGATACCAACTTCCATCCCCAAAATCCCCTCATTGAAAACCGCATCCTGCTCAACACTAAAAATTACTCATTGCATCTCTTCTACGAAACTGCATCGGAAGAAAACTCTTGGCAACTCTTTCATCCTGAAGGAGCAAGCTACGTCTGCGTTGAGCCTCTCACGGCAAAAAATCCCCGCAAACCAGTTCACACTTCATCCCAGCTTGAAGTAAGACTCGAAATATATTAGAAATTTCTTTAATTTGCGGGTATGGAGAAAAAGCGTATCGTCATCCTTGGGGGTGGCTTTGGGGGTGTCTACACCGCCATGCGGCTTGAGAAGCTGCTAAAAAAACTTCCCGATTGGGAACTCGTTCTCATCAATCGCGAAAACTACTTTGTCTATCAGCCTATGCTACCCGAAGTTGTTGGCGGCTCACTTGGCGTCTTTGATACCGTTAGCTCCCTGCGCAAACTCCTCCCTAAAACAAAACTTTTCATTCGCGAGATTGATCAAGTCGATCTAGAAAACAAAAAAATTATCTTAGCTCCGCAGTTCACTCATAAACCCCTTGAAGTCTCCTACGATCATCTCGTTTTTACACTCGGCACTGTTACCGATTTTCGTGGAATGACCGGGATCCATGAACACGCCCTGCCATTTAAAAATTTAGCAGACGCGCTGCGCATCCGAAACCATATGATCGATGCCATTGAAGCAGCGGCAATCGAAACTGATCCCGATTTAAAAAAGCGTCTTCTAACCTTTGTCGTAGGTGGCGGTGGGTTTTCTGGAACAGAGGTCGTGGCCGAGATGAATGACTTTGCACACCACCTCATTAAAAAATCGCCCTCCTTAAAAAAAGAGGATCTACGCGTTGTTCTTATTCATAGCAAAGACCGCTTGATGGATCGCGAGCTTAGCCCCTCGCTTGGCGAATATGCGGGAAAAATTTTGCAAAAACGCGGAGTAGAAATTCGCTTTGGTGAACATCTCGCCTCAGCCACACCACAAGAAGCCATTTTAAAATCAGGCGAGCGTATCCCTGCAATGACCATTGTCTCTTCCGTGCCTTCCTCTCCTAATCCCCTTATTGAGGGCCTTTCCATTCCACAAGAGCGCGGCCGGATTAAAACGGACCTTGCCTTCCAAGTGGAAAATAGCGACCACCTCTGGGCGCTAGGCGATTGCGCTTCCACACCCCACCCCTCTGGAGAAGGCACCTGCCCTCCTACCGCACAATTTGCGATGCGCCAAGGCAAAATTGCTGCAGACAACATCATCGCCACCATCCAGGGTAAACAAAAAAATTCCTTTGGGTTCAAAGGGATGGGGATGCTTGGCGCCCTCGGCCACCGCCGCGCTGTCGCAGAACTCTTTGGTAAAATCAAATTTTCTGGGCTACTTGCCTGGTTTTTCTGGCGCGCTGTCTACTGGATGAAGCTGCCCGGTGCCGACCGCAAATGCAAAGTCGCCTTCTCATGGCTACTTGATGCCATCTTCCCAGCTGAAGCTGTTCAACTCAAAATTGCTCCAACATCTGGCATCGCTCCCCTCCACTTTGAACCAGGAGAAATCATCTTCAACGAAGGTGATATTGGCGATTATCTCTACATTATTGTTGATGGCAGCGTCGAAGTGCTTAAAGAGAGCGATCAAAAAGTGGCCGAGCTTGATAAAGGAAAATATTTTGGGGAAATGGCCCTGCTGAATCAGCGAACACGTTCCGCAACCGTCCGCGCTAAAACACCTGTTGACCTACTTGCTCTTCGCAAAAATGACTTTGGTCTGCTGATCGCCAACTTCCAAGAGCTCCGCTCCACGATCGAAGCGACAGAAGCTGAGCGCAGCCAAAACTAGTGATTTTTTAGAATGCTCTCTTTGTTTTCGTTAACGAGTGAAGAACTTGTTGTGTTGTATCAGAAAAGCTTTCCAAGTCATTCATGACAAGCGTTGAATTAGCACCACAAGAATGAAGCAACCTTATAAGCTCTTCATCACCTCCTACACAAGCATAGTAAAGCGGGGTCTTTCCTTGCTTATTTTCAATATTTACATCAATACTTTCCTGCTTTAAAAGAAGTTGTACTGACTCATATTTAGCCTCTTTACAAGCTAAATGAAGGGATGTATCACCAAGATCATCCACTGAATTAATATTTATATTAGCATTAATAATTCTGTCCCTTAAAGTATGATTAACATCATTGAAATAAGGTGCTATTATATGTAGTAATGTCCTGCTCTTTTTATCACTAGTAATATTTGGATCCGCCTCACTATCAAGCCATATTGGAAGTAGATCTATTATGAATTGCGTACTACGATTGCCCCATTCACTTTCATTAACTGAAATGAATTTTTGAAAAGCTGTTTTGCCATCCCCATCAACAGCATTTGGATCCGCCCCAACATGGAGAAGGCGCTCAACTAATTTTCTATTTCTTTCAAGAGTGGCATAATGAAGAAGTTCATTAATACAGTCATCTCCTCCATAAAGACGATCTGAAATATTAATAATTTTATCAACTAATACATTATTATCATTTTCATATTCTAATCGTACTAATCTTTTTAAATATTTCTGATCTGCTTCTGCCTCATAATCAAGCCACATTGATATTAAATCCAAATATACATGTGGATCTTGTTGTAAAGAAGAATTAGAAGATAATTGATAAAAAGCAGTTTTGCCATCACCATCAACAGCATTTGGATTTGCTCCAGCTTGTAATAACAACTTGGAAGGCGCGATTAACTCATGTGATCCAAGCATGCCAGCAACCACACAAAGGGGTGTTTTTCCTTCTTTAGTTCTAATATTTGGATCAGCTCCATTATCAAGAAGCAATTGCAAGTACTGACAATAATCTACCAGCTCATTGAGATATTTTTCGTATTGACCATATTGCCATCGGCCATTACGTCTAAAGCTACACCTTAAATGGACATATTTAAAAATTAAATATTGTAAAGGAGTGCCAAAATGATCATCTGATACTTCTAAATTAACTCTATTGCTCTCACATAACAGCTTAAATACTTCTAGATTTTGCTGCTTTTTAATCTTCTCTTCAAAGAGCAATATGTTTAATAAAGAAAACCTTCCTCTACTAGTTTCCAAAATTGGACTTGGATCCACCCTATCTTCATTAAGTAAAAACCGAACTGTTTCAATATGTCCAAAAAGAGCTGCTTGGTGAAAGCCGGTGTAACCAAAACCATCTTTATTATTACGTTCCATCCTTGGAGGAGCTCCAAAAAAACCCTCATGCCATATAATGCCAGATTTTTCGGGTAAATTAGGGTTTAAACTTTCGCTTTCAAAGAGTGATTTTATGGTATTTAAATCGCCTTGTATACAAGCGAAATGAAATAAGCATCGACCAGAACCATCAAATTTGTTAATATCAATTCTTTTGTCAAAAATTATTAGATTAAATTTTTCTAATTGAAAGTCTTTGTCATTGTCATTAAATGATTTTTTATAAAACTCAATCAATGGTAGCCTGTCAAAATAATCTCTTTTATTTAGATCAGTATTTGGGTTTTGAAGCAAAACTCTCATTAATTCAATACCACCTGACTTTCTATCTATTTGAAAAAGAAGAGGCCTATTGTTTGGATCAGAAATGTTTGGATCAATTCTTGGATCTTCAAGAAGAATCCTTACAATTTCAAAATGTTTATTTCTAAAAGCTAAAAAAAGAGGCTTATATTTTACTTCACTGCCTATATTCGGATCTATTTTATCATGTTGGAGTAGAAGTTCAACTATATCTGAATTTCCGTTCTCACAAGCAGACTGAAGAGGGGTCCAATTTCCATCATTACAGAAGTTTGGATCTATATTCTTGTGTTGAAGTAATAGCCTTACTACCTCTAAACTCCCATTTTTAACAGCCGTTTGTAAAGGACTATGTCTCCACCTATGCGATTTCCCATTTGGATCTATTTCTTCATTCTGGAGCAAAACCTCAATGATCTTTAATTTTTTTTCTCTACATGCATCTGCGAGTACATCTTCAAGGGTATGGAGGCTTATTTTTCCACTCTTAGAAAAAAGTTCGATAATCTCACAATTACCAACATTATAAGCCTTCCTAAAAGGGGTACTATACCATCCTGCACGACGAAGATTAAGATCAACACCTTCGTATTCTAGAAGAGCTTTTACCTCCTCAACATTTTCTCTTTTACAAGCATTATATAGTTTTGTGTTGCCACGGGAGTCTTTTGCATTAATCTCAAAAGGTCCTTCGAACGATCGAGCTACCCTATCGATTATTGAGTAACAAGATGGATAAGTTTTGAATCGGTTCCATAAAAACCATAAGAATATGGATCCTCCTAACATTAAAACTGACGACAAGACAACAGTTCTTTTATTTATTAAATATTTATTTTTATTAATTTTGGAATCAAAACTTAATAGATTATTAAAATGATTAAAAAAAATATATAAATTTAATTTTTCAGACGCTTGAGTACCAGTAAGATTTTTAAATCCTGTACTTTCAGCACTACTACTTACACTTGCTAAATGATTCATAATTAGAAATTAAGATTTTTCTCAGGACAAATGATATAACAAAAGGACATTTTGATCAATTTATTCTTAATGCTTATCGAGGAATTCGGCAGAAGCCTTCTTCTCTTTGGACATCTTCACGAGAGAGAAGACAGAGCCAATGAGGATCAGGAGAATTCCGATACACGAGACATAGTCGAGAAACTTTCTGCCCATGTACCAGTCAAAGAGAGCAGCAAAGATGACAGTTGAGTAGAGAAGTGAAGCAACTTTGTAAGCCTTTCCGCGCTGGTAGGCTTTGGTCATCATTAGCTGATAGAGCATAGCAACAAGACCGATGGCAAGCATTATCCAAATTTGTTGCATGTTGAGTGTGGTCCAGACACCAACCATGGGGAGTGCTGTGATCGCCAACTTCCAAGAGCTCCGCTCCACGATCGAAGCAACAGAAGCCGAGCGCAGCCAAAACTAGTGATTTTTTAAATTATTGACTTTGTTCTTATTAACGAATGAAGAACTCGTTGTATTGCCTCAAAAGAGTCATCCAAGTTATTTATAATAAGCCAGAGATTAGCAATCTTAGAATAAAATAATTTTGGGAGACGTGATAAAATCAGACAACTACTGGATAATACAACACCCATATTGGGCATTTATAGGTGCTAATACATCTTCTGACTCTTTTTTATTCTCTTCTCTTTTTACTATAGTGTTTTTTATCCAGGTATCAAGCTGTAGATCTGGATAACTTCTAAAAATTCCAGAGTCACTTTTAAATTCTACATATCTTTCGCTATGGATTCTTTTATTCCTAATGATTTCATTTCTATTAATAGCAAAAAAGTGCTGAGTTTCCAAAATAAAATTAACACATCTGCGCACTTCTTCAACCGATCTATAAAGTTCATCAGGGTCCTCATACAGCTCCTGGTTTTCTTGATGCTTTACTATCTCTATCAAAGCAAGATTGGGCGTGCTGGTCTGAAGAGGCACTCCACAAAAGCTACAGTCTTTACCCTGTTCAATTAACTCGTTGAGTTTTTCATCTTCATATGTATGGCCACAATTAGCAACGCAAGGATTCTGCATTTCAGTATATTTTCTTAATTCGTTCATCTTCAACCACCCGCTTAGTAAAAAATAATACAGAGTCAAAAGTAATTGTCAAATAGATTTGAGCAATTACAATCTGACTGTCTGCCCTTTTGACAATACCATTTTCTGTTACAGATTACTATTGCCTAGCTTTTATCGAGAAAATCAGCAGAAGCCTTCTTCTCCTTAGACATCTTCACAAGGGAGAAGACAGAACCGATGAGGATCAGGAGAATTCCGATACACGAGACATAGTCGAGAAACTTTCTGCCCATGTACCAGTCAAAGAGAGCAGCAAAGATCACGGTAGAATAGAGGAGCGATGCGACTTTATACGCTTTGCCCCGCTGGTAGGCTTTTGTCATCATTAGCTGGTAGAGCATTGCAACAAGACCGATGGCGAGCATCATCCAAACTTGTTGCATGTTGAGTTTGGTCCAGACACCAACCATGGGGAGTGCTGTGATGGGCATCGAGAGGAGCAGGTAGTAAAAGAGAATTTTTTCCGAGGATTCTGTTTTGGTCATGCGGCGAATTGTGATAAAGGCAATTGCACCAAATAGACCTGCTGCTAAACCAACGAGTGTGGCGATATCAAAGACTCGCCCAGCAGGTTTTAAAATCAAGATAACGCCTAAAAATCCGATCAACAAACCAAACCAGACATTTTTAGACCAGCGTTTGCCACGCCAAAGGTAGGCAACTATAGGTAAAAAAAGTGGACGCGTGTAGCTAAGCAAGACCGCATCAACAAGAGGCAACTTTGAAATCGCATAAAAGAGACAGTATGAAGCTGCAATACTTGAAAAGGCGCGAATGAGATAGAGAGGAAATCGGTTAGTTCTATAGGATTTTCTTCTACCTACGTTCATCTTGATAAAAAAGATGGGTGCGAAAAGCAGTAGAGAAAAGAGTTGTCGAAAGAAGACTACAACTTCATTGGGAAGGGTCTGCTCGCTAATTTTTACAAGCACTCCCATAAGTGTATAGAAAAAGGCAGCAAGAAGCGAATAGGTAATTGCAAGGCCCATGTGATCTTTATGCATACTGTTTTATATAAATAAACCTGCTATTTAATTAAACAAACTATAATTAATTTTCTCTTAATTTATCAAACCTACAAATAAACAGGTTGTATTCTTTTGATTTATTTTCATTTTTAGACCACTTCTTGGAACCTATCCGGATAAACAGGTTTTTGTCTTTTTCCCTCATTTTGGCCAATTTTTACGAAATATATCCGGCAAAATTTTTGAGAGATATATTTGAAAGGTCTATTTTACTCATCGCGCATTGGGGGTTTGCCACGTCTTCTTGGTCGCTTACGAACTTGCGGCTGATAATACTTTTTTACCTGCTCTTTCGGTATCGCAGAATAGGCTTTTTTTAAAAGTTGTTTCAACTCTTTGAGAAAAAAATATCTAGGATTGAATTGATATACAAGAGTTTTGCCTGTTTTCTGATGTACAAGAATTCCCCCATACTCCAAGCGATCCAGTGCTTTTTGCACACTATATAGATGAAGATCCAATGCGGTTTTTAATTGCAATGGATACGCTTTTTCATTGGCAATGAGATAAAACAGAATTTTTTCATAGATTGCCTTTCCAAAAATTGCTTCGAGCATAATATACCAACTTTATTGGTTATATAACCAATAAAGTTGGTATATTTCAACCTTTGAGAACAAGGTCAACATTTTTTTAGGCGTCGGGCATCCCTTCAGCGATGGGGCGTTTTGATATGGCTATGGAGCTTATGTTTCTACAGAAAACAATTTTTTTTTCGTTGCTGTTATTTTAATCTTCATTCATCATGACCGCAATGAAAGTACTGCTTACAGGTTCCACGGGATATATTGCTAGAAGACTACTACCGAAGTTAACTGCGGAAGGCCATGAGGTTATCTGTCTTGCACGCTCCCCTGAACGTCTAGGAGATGTGGGAAATGCAAAAGTCATTAAGGGAGATCTTCTCGAGCCTGAGACTTTGGACTTTCCAAAAGATCTCGACGCTGCTTACTATCTCGTTCACTCTATGACTTCGTCAAAGTCAAGTTTTGAGCAGCTTGATTCTAAGGCAGCTCTGAATTTCTTAAATGCGATTGAAAAGACAGATGCAAAACAGGTCATCTACTTGAGTGGAATTGCAAATGACAAATCTCTCTCAAAGCATCTGAGTTCTCGTCGACTAGTAGAGGAAATTTTACAGAGGGGAAAAATCCCTCTTACAACATTTCGCTCCGGAATCATTATTGGTAGCGGAAGCGCCTCTTTTGAAATCATTCGCGATCTTACAGAAAAACTCCCGGTAATGGTTGCACCCAAATGGATTCGCTGCCGCTGCCAGCCGATTGCTATTCATGATGTTTTGTACTATCTCACACAAAGTCTTGGGAATAAAGGGTGTGCTGGGCAGACTTTTGAAATTGGCGGACCCGAAGTCATGACTTACAAAGATGTGATGAAGCGCTATGCCAAAGCTCGTAATCTTCAACGTTTTATTATTCCTATTCCTATTTTGACTCCCCACCTCTCGGCTCTTTGGCTCTTTTTTGTAACTTCGGTAAATTTTGCACTCTCCCGCTCACTCATAGAGGGAGTGAAGAACGAGGCGATTAAAAAAGATGACGCGGTAGATCGTATTCTTCCTCATAAATGCCTTACGTATGAGGAGGCACTGCAGCGCGCCTTTTCTAAAATTGAAGAGAGTGGTGTGATCTCTAGCTGGAAAGATAGTTTTGTCTTTAGTTCGCTCTCAACCGATCTTAGCCACTATGTCTACCCCCCTCACCACGGCTGTTTAAAAGACAAACAGACAGTTTCTATAAAAGATTCTGAAGAGAGTACTCTCGATAGAATTTGGTCGATTGGAGGGAAGCAAGGCTGGTATGGTGTAAACTACCTCTGGGCCATTCGAGGAAAAATCGATAAGATCTTTGGAGGTGTTGGGATGCGGCGCGGCAGGCGCGATCCGAAGGACTTGCGCTGCGGAGATACTTTGGATTTTTGGCGGGTCATTTTAGCAGACAAACCGAATAAAAGATTGCTTCTCTATGCTGAGATGAAACTTCCTGGCGAGGCGTGGCTAGAGTGGCGCATCCAAAAAGGTGGTCAGCTCACTCAGGAAGCAACCTATCGCCCGAAAGGTGTTTGGGGTCGTCTCTACTGGTGGGCCATGTTCCCTTTCCATCTCATTATTTTTCGCAAAATGGCCAAGAAGCTGGCTGGTTATTGATGAAGATGCACAGTTGTCGTAGGAAAGGCACAACTAGCGCCGTTGGCTGTGATAATGTCTATACATTTTAAGAAGACATCTTGCTGGACAGCGCGGTACTCTCCCCAAATTACTGTTTTCGTAAAGCAGTAGATGTTGAGGTCGAGTGATGAGGGCCCAAAATTCACAAAGTGGACCATGATCGTTTTACCTTGGTCGATATCTTCATGAGTCTGGATCATTTTTTCAATATCTTCCACGATCTTGCGCACTTTTGTTGCATCGCCGTAGCGAACCCCAATATCTGTTTTGATACGGCGGTTGCTCATTCGGGAGGGGTTTTCGATGGAGGCCGTTGTAAAAAGAGAATTTGGAACAAAGAGTGGACGTCTCTCAAAGGAGCGAATACGGGTTGTACGCCAGCCTATATGTTCAACGGTTCCCTGAATATCTTTCTCCGGGATGCGAATCCAATCCCCTATCGCAAAAGGACGATCGAGAAAGACCATCAGACAGCCAAAAAAGTTAGCTAGCAGATCCTTGGAGGCAAAACCGACGGCGATACCTCCAACTCCACCAAAAGCCACAATCCCCGAAATAGGGATTCCGAGCGTCGGTAAAATAATGAGTATTCCCGTCACAAAAGTGGCAATTCGTAGCAGTTGCCCGATTGCACGCACAGTTGTGGCGTCCATCTTCTGCCCAGAGCTCTTTGGCTTAGAGAGGTTTTGCTCTACACCTTTGATAAAGCGAATCAAGAACCAGATGAAGCTAAAGGTAACTCCCAGCATCCGGAAGGCTTTTGCCACCTCCTTTAGCGCATCGGTTTGAAAATGGGAGATCGCAATATCGGCTGAATAACTAATGGCAACAAGCCAGACTAAAACTTTTACTGGGGTGTACATCGCGCGCAAAAAGGCACTCTCCCAAATTTTGTCTTTTTTCTTCGCACGATTATAAAATTTACGGTAGAGCGATGAGTAGATGATGTGAAAGACAAAGGTTCCACAAAAGATCGCAGCAATTGCAATCAGCCACCCAAATCCCCAAAGGCAATTTTCTAAATTATCCACGCGCTTCCTCCGCAACTTTTGTAAATTCTGGGCTAATTTTGCGGATGGCCATTAACCACCCAAAGACAACCAGAGTCACAACTGGTGCTAAAAACCAGGTGACGTTGAGAATCGATCCGCCTGCAATGGTATCCAGCAGGCCTGCTTGCAGCCAAGACGATCCTGACTTTCCAAGACGCGAACCAACAACATCAATTGCTGCTTTCCCTTT
This sequence comes from Candidatus Algichlamydia australiensis, assembly GCA_033977065.1. Classification (GTDB taxonomy): domain Bacteria; phylum Chlamydiota; class Chlamydiia; order Chlamydiales; family JAJFMI01; genus Algichlamydia; species Algichlamydia australiensis. Next base: position 181,867 of record JAXCHI010000004.1, on the reverse strand, counting down.
GATTTTAGCTTCCGGATCAAGAGGGATAAACGCCATCTCTTTTGTTGGGTCAAAAAGTGAGTACTTCATTGTCTTGGCCATCACACTCTGAAACGCTCCGATTCCCACGACGAGCACAAGAGGTGTTACGCCTAAAATAGCAGAGAGTCCCTCCATTCTTCCTATAGACATCGACACGAGAAGAAAAAGCACTCCGCATCCTCCCACAACAACTGGGGTAATCATGGCAGTTTTGGTCCAGCCGAATACACGCAGAATATTTCCTCCCGCAAAAAGCGCCACAAAAAAGGGCACAAGTCCCGTGTAAAACATCAACTTTCCACTAAAGTTTTGATAGTCATTGGCAACTGGATAGAGCTGTTTTAGATGCGCCTTAAACGCAATCTCAACTAAGTTCATGGCTAAACCGTAACCAATAACCATGGCAGCTAAGCAGAGTAGATACTTTGATGAAAGGATGTACTTAAAGCTTTTTGCAAGAGAGAGTTTTGGCTTTTGCTTCTTCTCTTTTCTCTCTTCCTGATCGACAAAGCGCGGATCTGTCATCACATAGCGCCCCATCCACCAAAAGACTCCCATGATTAAGAAACCAACCAGAATTGCCATTGTAGAGACTTGCTGCACAGTAGCTACAAAATTTCCTTTGCTCTGCGAGGCAGCAATCCAGGCAACTAGCGCCCCTCCAATCATCGGGCCAAAATCGCCTGCTGCTGTGAAAAGGGTATAGTAGCGCTTTGCCTCTTTCATCCGAGTAATATTATTGGCATAGGTCCAAAAGAGAAGCATGATGACTACCTGCCCCCAAAGCTCTGCTACGACGTAGAAAATCGAGTTCATCCAGTTGTGAATCGGAGCAATCCAATGGGTATGTCCCTGCCCCACAAAGGCGAAAAGCTTCTCTGTAAGCGCATAGGGTGTAAAAAATTCTTTATTTGGGAAGAGGATAAAACCAAATACAAAGAAGAAAACAAGAAATGGTGTTAAAAATGCGTAAATTAATTTTTGAACTGAGAGTTTATTGCTCAATTTTGTATAGAGCAGGAGGACAAGAAAGGCGCAAGGAAGAACAAACCATCCCTTTAGGATGGAGATCACTTCAGCGCCGGAGTGCTCCCCTGTTACAACAAGAGTATCTTTGGTGTTGTAGAGAAGAACATAATTGAAGGAGACTAAAAATTTTAATATTAAGAGCGGAAGAAACTTTTTCAGCTCAAATCGATGGATGGGCCAGAGTCTCTGACGCCATTTTCCAAACTGGGGTTCGTTATCGGATGCCATCTCCTCCCACAAGGTTTAAATTATTTTACCCTAATAACAGCTAAAGAGCAAGTCTTTTCGTTGAATTCAGCTGCAATTGACCTTTTATAAAATTAAAATTAAAATTTAAAACTTGGTTTCCAATTCTGAAATTTAAGGAAACTTTTCCAGTCTCATCTTCTTGATTTTTCGACACTATAAAATGTGCGACTTTTTCAATGAATTGCAACTTCTCCTTATAAGGAACTTGTAGATCGACTCCTAGAGAGAATCGAGACATACAGCCTATCACCGTTTGGAACGCACCTTCACACATCAGGCTCACTTGTTCAATTTCTCTTTGACTCATTCTCCCTTTTACTACTGCTAAAGACATCTCTTCTCCTTTTTCGTAAGAGAAGAATTATGCTGGATAGTTTATTTAGGATTCAAGTAGACAATCGCCCAGTTGATTGCTGCAGCGTAGGTAATCCAAAGAAAGTAGGGAAGAAAAAGCCAAGTCAATACTTTTTTATATCTCCAAGCTTTGCACATAAAGAGTAAGACAAAAAGCCAGATAAAGAGGATGTCAATTGCTGCAGCTAGTGGTTGTTTCAGAGCAAAGAAGAGAAAGGTCCAAAGTCCGTTGAAAATGAGTCCCGCCCAATAGAGACCAAAGAGCGCATTGCTATCGATGGCGCGGCGATTTTTCCAGAGAAGAAAGCCAACAAGTGCGATAACAAAATAGAGCAGCATCCAGACGGGTCCAAAAAGCCAATCAGGTGGCGTCCAATCGGGGCGATTAAGGCTCTGGTACCAATTCATTACCGTAAGATCGGTCATATAGGATCCAAGCGCACCGATGCCGTAGACCACAAGAACAAAAAAGATAAAAATTGCTGCTTTCTTCGGAAAGACTGAACAACTCAGACTTTTCGATAGGCGACCAAAAATTGGTCCAAATCGATTTTTCGCACTCGCTAACTTTAAACAAGTTAGCTTCGTTCTCCAAAACCAATTTGATCTCAATTTTTGCACTCCTCTCGAAAAGAGCAGTTGTTCACTCTTTCCTTAATAAACATTGACTTCTTGCCAGTAGGGATGCTCTAAATCTTTTTCATATGCATCCGTCTCTTCAGAATAGTAGCGCACTGGCCTGTCTATGTCACCATAAAAAGTGGTGAGAAACTCTTTAGTTTTATGCGGTACGGGCAACCAAAGCCCATCAAACTCTGCCACTTTTAAGGGGAAAATTGTTGAGAAGGGAATCGGTTTTTCATAGCGCGCTTCGTAAGCGCGCCAGCCGTCAGAAAGAAAGAGGCTATCATTATTGGCAACAATGACTTGCAATGTCTTATCCGCTTTATTAATTCTATAGTGGAAAATATCGATCAGTGCACCAGACTCTTTCACATAGACTTTTAAAAATGGCGCGTCTTGTCTTCTTGAGGACCAGTCTTGCACTTGGTATTTTTTCGGATCTAATTTTTTTAGTGCGCAATAGACATTTTGAAAATCATTTGCAATAACCCCAATATCAATATCGTAATCCCATGGGACAACGCCTTGATAGCGCATTGCGCCAAGGCATGTGCCGCGGTCTATCCAAAAAGGAATTCCTTCTGCTGTTAAGATCGATGCGATTTGTGCTAAGGCCTGCTTTTCTACAGAGAGATTTTTTTCATCTCCTGGCCGCCTTTGAAAGTGCGGACCTGTAAGCTGTACTTTTTTCGGTTTTTTCCCCACTTTCATTCCAAGGGAGCGATAGTGGACAAGATTGTGTTTTGTTTTTGCGTAGTGATAGGCGTGTACAATTTCATGGTGGCGCGCACGCGCTTTTGGATCGAGATAGGCTAAAGATTTTAGTGACGCCCCAACTACCCATGAGACGGGGAGGATGATAGCCGCACCAACACTTTTTTGCATAAACTGGTCGTCATAACTAAAGCGTTGCTCGATGAGGTAGGTGCCATCTGTTTGCGGCAGAGCGACTTTCCCAACAAAGAGATATTGGGATGGGGCGAGAAGTTCGTTTCCTGCTCGCTCAAGCCAGTTCGCATCTACTGCCGCAACATTTAAAAAAACGCTACTAATAATGACATGATAGACTGCAACTACAGGTAACCCAATCTTCGAAACAAAAAATTTTAGTAAATTTGGCCAGCTTCCCATACCCGTTATAAAAGCTACAAAGGCCTTTTGTTTCAATTTATTTTTTGATATAGAAGGGAGAAAAAGGAGATACTGAATAACTACTCTTTTCAAAAAGGGCCTCAAAATTGTGACAAAATCAATTTTGGAAAACGGAACTAACTCTTTAAGAGTTAGTGAGTTTGAAAAATTAATTTTGGCCAATTTTCAGGTCCTTATTGGAAATAATGAGTTGTTCAGTGTCTCCAAAAGGAATTTTTATGGCAAAACGTTTTACGTGGATGGGCATTTTTGTCTGGTCTTGCGCTTCATTCTTCTATTTATATGAATACTTTCTTCGTGTCTCTCCCAGTGTAATGGTTAAGGAGCTGATGGCTACTTTCCAAGTAAATGCGGGTGCCATTGGGGTCTTAACTGCGATCTATTTTTACGCCTACTCCCCTATGCAAATTCCTGTTGGGATGTTGATGGATCGCTACGGTGCACGGCGTCTTCTCTCTTTTGCTGCTTTAACTTGTGGCTTGGGCTCTCTGCTCTTTGCTCTTGCTCCAAATCTAGTTTATGCAGGGGTAGGACGACTCTTAATTGGTCTTGGTTCCTCGTTTGCCTTTGTGGGAATTGTCTATGTGAGTTCCCACTGGTTTGCTCCTGCGCTTTTAGCTCTGCTTGTGGGACTTGGAAACTCTTTTGGAATGATTGGAGCAATCGCTGGCGAAGATCTCTTAAGTATTCTCGTAAACGAATTTGGGTGGCGTCAATCGATGTTTGTCCTTGCCATTATCGGCTTGATTGGAACCGCTATTATTTTCTTAGGTGTCCGTGGTGAGAGTAAGGCGGGCCATCATGAGCCAAAAGCGACCTCATTAAAGGCTGTGTTTGATAATTTTAAGTTGATTGCTCGCAACAAACATAGTTGGATCAATGGAATTATGAGTCTTACTTTTTATGCGACAATGAGTGCCTTTGCTGGCCTTTGGGGCATTCCTTTCATCGTGCAAGCTTATGGGATTAGTAAGGTTTTAGCTGCCACAATTGTCTCGATGAACTTTGTAGGATGGCTTTTTGGGGGACCGATCTTGGGATACTTTTCCGATCGCATCCACAACCGCCGTCTGTTTATTATCGCTTCCGCTTTCTTAGCGCTTCTTACTCTTCTTGCTATTATTTATCTTCCACCAATGCCAATCTGGCTGCTCTACACAACTTTTTTCTTTGTTGGGATCTTCTCCTCTGCACAAATTCTCACATTTCCTATCTCGATTGAGATCAATCCGGAAGAGGCAAAAGGAACAGCTGCTGCTTTTACAAACTTTTTAGTTGCTGCTGGTGGGACGTTTTTAGCTCCCTTGATCGGATATCTTCTAGACTCTACTTGGAATGGAAAAATGGTAGGAGGCGTACCAGACTATACCGTTCATGACTTTCGCATCGCTTTGGCTATCTTGCCTATCATGCTCATTGCAACAATTGTCCTTACCCTCTTTTTAGATGATCGTCCCTACAAAAAATCGCATCCCAAAAAAAGATGAGCAAGCTCATTATTCTTCCAGGGGCTGGGGGCGATGGGAGTTTTTTTTCTGCGCCAATTGCTAAGTTAAAGCAAGCTTTTGATCCGCAAATTCTTGTTTTGGATGATCAAGAGAACCGCCATGAGATGGCAGAGTTCGTTTTAAAAAATGCTCCGGAAAAATTCTTCCTTCTGGGCCATTCGATGGGCGGATGGGTTGCGCAAGAGGTTGCAGCAGAGGCGCCTGAGCGCGTCGAAAAATTGATCCTGCTTAGCTCTTGGACCGGAGTGAAAGAAGAGAATAAGAGGCTTCTTGAGCTTGCTATTCCTGCAATCAAAGCGGGCCATCTCAATGATGTGGTCTTGGCACAAAGACCGAAGATGATCTATCCCCCAAAACTTGAAGATCCCAAGTTTCTGGAGCTGCTCAAGTATTGTCAATTTCGGCAACCAGAAGAGGTTTATGTCAGGCAACTAACGGCAATTTTAAAGGATTATTCTACAAAAAGTTTGCTTGATAAAATTCTTAGCCCGACAATGATCATTCATGGGAGGCAAGATGAACTCTTTCCCCTTTCCGAGCAAGAAGCGTTGCGCGATGGAATTAAAGATGCCAAGCTTGAAATCATTGAAGAGTGTGGACACCTTGCTCCAATCGAGCAGCCGCAAAAACTGATCTCTTTGATTGCGTCATTTTTGCACCCAAGCGCCTAACGCATTTTTCTGATAGCTCTTTTTCACCGCAGACCAGGCAACTTTATGGGTGAGCTCCTCATCGCCGTCATACTGCTTCCACGCGTTGTTGAAGGCTTTGCGATAAATCTCTTGTGCCTTAGCAGGAAGTACGTGGCGGACCGAGTCGGGTAGGTCACTATTTTTTTGGTACGGCATTTTTCCCCGGCGCTCCTGCAGTTACAACAAACCGCATTCCCTCTTCAACAGAGATGGGCACAGGTTTCAACATGCTCTTTGGCATCATGATCGTAAAGCCGCCAATTTGGTAGCTCAGAGGGATATAAACGGCTACCTCATCCCCGCTTCCCACTTCTTGAGGAAGCCCTTCAAAGTTCTCGCGAGTCACAAGTCCTAACATGCGACAGCCTTGCCACTCCAAAGCAACAACTCTTCCCTCTTTCTTATCTTTTGAGTTAAAAAAGCTCATCATATCCGTGACAGCACCATAGAGAGTTTTGACAAGAGGGATGCGTGTCATCAAATTTTCTCCCCAGCTATAGATCTTCTGAATAAGAAAGTTATTGATAATCAGGCCTACAAAGAAGATCAAGATCAGAGCAGCAAGGATGCCAAGACCTGGAAAGTAGTACTCTCCCATCAGATCTTTCATTGGAACGCTCACTAAGTCTTCTAAAAAACCCAAGAGCCAAATTAAAACAGCAATTGTAATTGCGATCGGGGCAATTGCAATGAGCCCCCTCATAAATATTTTTCCCATAATTTACACATAAGCATTTCATTCACTGCTTGCAAGCAAAATCTACATCGGGATAGAGTGGTCCGAAAAGGGTAAATAGTATGGCTCTATATCTAATTTTAATGTCGGCGCTCTTTGCCGCTATGCAGAATCTGTTTATGCGAAGAAGTGTCGACACAAAAGGCTCGACAGGTTTTTATGTCTTCTCTCAACTGCTCATCTCCTGCTTGATCGCAATTTTGCTCAATCCCGTAAGAAGTGGGAACTACGCTTTTGACCCAAAAGTTGCTCTTGTAGGAGTTGGACTCGGACTTCTTCTAGGACTGATGATGTGGGGCTTGGGCGAAGCTTTGAAATCAGGATCTTCTGCTTTAAGTTTTGCAACATTGAATTCTTCTTCAATCTTGCCGGCTGTTTTAATGGCCCTTCTTTTTGGAGCGTCACTTGGCCATCCCTATCGCTGGTTCAATGGTCTGGGCTCTCTTCTTGTCATTGCAGGAATTTTTTGGAGCTCTTGGCGCGATATTAGCTGCAAAAATAAGATGCGTTGGATCTTTTTCATCGCACTTGCCTCCTGTTCGTATGTCATTTTCTCTGCAGGAACACAGTGGAAGGTTCTCCTTGAGACCAATGGAGGAAGTTCCTTTATGCTCCCCTTCTCAATTGATCCTCACAAGGGGAACTGGCTCATGCCGTTTATCTTTTTGTCTGCCGCTCTTTTCCAGTTTGTTACAACAAAAAAAGAGGGTATGAAATTTTCCAAAGAGACACTTGTTTATGGTATCTTAGGAGGAATTGCAAACGGCTCATCCATGTTTTTTATGCTCTATGCTGTGAGCGCTGCATTCTCTTGGCAAAACGCGATTCTATTTCCCCTTTTCTCTATTGCAGTGATTGAGATTTGTAATCTCTTTGGAATCTATTTTTTCAAAGAAAAAATTCAATGGTTACCTCAATATCTTTCTGTAGGTGGATTGATCTTGGGTTCAGTTCAATGGCACATGATTTTCGGAGGTTAATATGGCTAAACTCTATTTTCGATATGGCGCAGTTGGCAGCGCAAAAACATTAAACTTGCTTGCAGTAGCTCACAACTATGAGCAGCAAGGCAAGCGAGTAATCCGACTAAAACCTGCCCTTGATACGCGTTTTGGCAAGCCGATAATTAAATCGCGTGCTGGCCTTCAAGCCGAAGCGGACCTTCTCGTTGATGATCACACTGATTTCCAACAGCTTGATTTAGATGATATTAGCTGCATCCTTGTTGATGAAGCGCAGTTCCTCTTACCAGACATCATTGAAAAATTGCGCATTCTTTCTATCGACAAAGATGTCCCCGTAATCTGTTACGGCTTGCGCACTGACTTTAGAGGAAACCTCTTTCCTGGAGCAAAACGCTTGATGGAACTCTCTGACTCGATTGAGGAGGTTAAATCTACATGCTTTTACTGTAATCGCAAAGCTGTTATGAATTTAAAATATGTCAATGGTAAGCCCGTTGTTGAGGGCCCCACTGTTGAATTGGGTGCAGAGGAAAAATATCATCCTGCCTGCTATCCCTGCTATCGAAAACTGATTCGCAATGCCGTAGAGGCTGCGAAAGAGGGAGTATGTACATAATTGCTTTATCACTGCTCTGTGCTAGCTTGCCAGAGCTCTCCTACAATGAGGAGATTAAGGGAATCAGTGTCAAAACAGAGTGGTTCACACAAAAAGAAGAGAGCTCACTGACATTGGAGGGGAAAAGCCCTAAAACCAATTTTAAACTTGTATGTGACCCCGACTACATCATGAGTCATGTTACCTACCTCTCATCCAAGCATGATAAAGATGAGCAGTATGAGTGTTACAGAGAGGGGAAAATCTTAAAAGTAAAACGTGTTTCCGGTGAAAACGAATCCCTGAAAGAGTATAACATCGGCAATTGCAACTGGATTCAGGAATTTAATTTTGGCCTGCGCCCTTTTGTTAGGTCGGGATTAGGCTCCTTTAGATTTTGCATTATTAATCCGAGCGACCTCTCTCTCAACAGAATGATCGCTAAAAAGCAGCATATTGAGCTGATCAAAACCGGGAAGGAGACCTACCGCGCGCAAAAAGTAAAAATTACTCTTCAAGGACCCAAAGCTCTCTTCTGGACCGCCTACGCCTGGTTTGACACCGAAACAGGCCACATGGTCAAGTATAAAGGCAATCGCGGTCCCAACACCCCAATGAGCACTGTCACTCTGTTGTAACCTCTTCTTCTAAAAACCCGCCTACTAGCTCTTTGAAAAGAGTCAACCTTTCCTTATTCGCTTCCACCAACGAAGCTTTAATGGGCTCTAAATTGGGGAAATTCTTTTCATCAAGAGAGTAAGGATTAGATAGTGTCGTCAAAAGGCTATAATCAGATTATTTTTCATGTTTGCAGCTTATTTTTGTGCGGAAATTGAAGCTGAATTTGTAAATTCCGCTTCATTTGAGCACAAAAATGGAGCCCAAACATGAAAAATAAGATGGTTGTATGCTTTTGACGACGCTATCTAATTTCGGGGTGCACACCTGAAAGCAAGTACTTACCCTCCCCCGCTCTTCCTTGCACTATCGCCGCTTCCCCTGTTGAATAAGTGGCGATTACTTCAACAGAGTGATGCTGAGGAAATGAGCATCCTCCATGATAATAGAGAGGCAAGGAGATATCATGAAACCGAATCACCGTCGCTCTTGCACCGCTTTTCGTCTCGTCATTATAAGGAGCTAAATGCGGCCCTGTCACTGTGCCAGGAAAAAATGCAAGTGGGCGATCTGCAATCACTTCATCAGGAGTACCTGGACCATAAATGATACTCTTTCCTGCATAGTAAGCTGCTGCACAAAAACCTAAGTACTTGCCTCCTCCTAAGACAAAGTTCTGAATCCGACGATTTCTTTCACCTTGTAAGGTTTCAAGATACTTGCAATCTTCGCCTCCTGGCATCACAATCATCACCGTTTTCTCTTCCCAGAAATCCTCATCAAAATATTTTTCCTCAACAATAACTACCCCATATTTTGATCCAAATAGGGATTGGAAAATGTAAAATGTTTGCTCCACACAATACTCATCCGCCCCATAACCACCGAAAATAAGAATATTTTTATCCTGCTCATCCATCGACTTACGAAATCGAACATTAAGCTCTACAATTCCCTCTTTTTCCCTCTCCCAAATTTTCTCCATATTCTCCACCTCATTCCTCAAATCAAAAAAAGAAATCTGGCTCGGCTCACCATGATTTGGCATATGCGGACAGAAGCGTCGAGACTCATTCCAAGTCTCTGCAAAAACGCGATCTTGTAGTTCTTTAAAAGTTGTCTTTTTATCAATTCGAACAGTTATTCCGGGAAACTGCATTTTCATAATGAGAGGAAATTCACATTTAACCGTTAGCACGAATCCTCCTTGTCATAAGTGTAAAAGCAAATAGAGCTTTTGCAATATCAATCATAATAAATGGATAAAAGCCCATAGCAAGAGCCATCTTCGTCCCCATGAAAAGCATTAATCCGAGCGTGCCAAAAACCAAATTCACGATTGGTGCCAAGAAAGCAAATAGGAATCGACTTCGTTTTTCAAGTGCCCAGCCAAATAGAAAGGCTTCAAGCGGGTAAGAGAGCAGATAGCCAACATGTGGCCCGATTAATACAGAAATTCCACTACTACCTCCCGCAAAAACAGGAAACCCAATCGCGCCTTCAAATAAATAAAGCATGACAGCTAAAGCGCCTCTCTCCTTTCCAAGAATCCCCCCAACAAGTAGTACTGCAAACGCGCCACCAGTAAACGGAACAATTGAAAAAGGAATTGGTATTTTTATTTGAGCAAAGAGCGCGATAAATACCGATGCAAGAACAATTTTTAACGCCTCCATTAAATTTTCGGACAGATCCGTTGTCACTTTTTCCATAAAAACTCCTAAGCTAATATTGATTCTTATTTTCACTAGAAGATGTTGAAAAGACAAAATTCTCCAATCATTTGAAACCTAAATATTAGGTAATATATTGAAAAATAGTCACATTTTAGGTTAAAATCAGACTAAACTTTAGGTGATTTTATGCTTGGAGAGCTTTTCGCAAATACAAATATTGAGCGAGTATTGCTATTTCTTTTTGTAAACAAGACGTGTTACGGAAGCCAACTTCAAACACTTTTTTCTACTCCCCTATCCCCCATACAAAATGCATTAAAGCGATTAGAAAATTGTGGAGTGATTAAAAGCAAATTTGAAGGAAAAAAACGTCTTTACTATTTCAATCCAGACTCGCCTATCCGGTGGGAAATAGAAAATCTTTTGAAAAAGTTATATACTTCCCTTCCAACGCAAGAAAAAAAGCTCTACCACTTCTTTGCAATTGAACAGTCAGAAAAAAAGCCCAACTTTAAAAAAGAACTTAAGCGCTTTTGGGAAAGACTTCTTAAGGTAGAGACGCTCTCTCTTTCTGTAAGGTCTAGGGGAGAAAGCCGATTTAAGGATGGCAGAGCTGAAGTCACCTCAACCCTGTCAAAGAGCCATACACTTATCTTTAGAGAGAGTGGAAAATGGCTGAATCCACCAGCTAATTTTCATAACTCTTTTCGCTGGACTCTCGATTTAAAAAACACTCTTATTACTTTAGAGCATCTCCGTTATGGAGAAAACAGACCAACTTTTCTCTTTCACCTTTCACCGGTACGAGCTGGAAAATTGGAGTCGGTGGACGCACATTTATGTGGAGAGGACACCTACCTTGGTTCTTTGTCCTGGAGTCTTGAAGAGATGATCTTCCACTGGCGCGTTATTGGACCCAAAAAAAATCAAGAACTGCTCTATCGCTATGTCTGAGACTATCTCACTATTCATGCGGGTTTGTATCTTCAGGCTTGCTTTTCTTGCGACGAACAATAAAATATAAGACAACAATTGCAATGATCCCCAAAGGTACAATAATTGTGTAGAGATATTCTGCGATAACTCCTGCACCAACAGAGAAGAGTCCTAGAAGACCCCCGATAAGCATAAAGGATATTTCAATGTAGATACCTGCAGTAAAGAGCGCAAATGCGAGAAGCGTAAGAACAGCTAAGCTCCCTCCAAAACGCTCAATCAACCCCTGTTCAACGAAAAGAGAGACGAGGTAAACAGAGAGAAGGAGTCCCGCCCAGTGAAGAATCTCATGCCAAATTTTGACAACAGAAAGACTCTCCGACTTGCTGCGCAGATACCAGCTAAGAAAGATGCACATCCCTGCGTAGATTGGCACCATGATGCGCCAGTAATTCCAGGCGCCATCTTGACGCAGGGTTGATGAGATCAACCCTACAAGCGAGAGAATGATCATGGTTAAGCCGACGATAAAGCGCATGCGCCAAGGGTGGTTTCTCTCCATTAGAAGCTCGCAATTACAGAGAAGTGCACCTCAGGTGACCCTCCAGTGAAAAAATCATTATTGTGTAATTTAAATCCTAGATCACATCTTGCCGTAAAGTATGGCACGATTGTGTAGCGAACACCGGGACCTGCACCCATCAACCACTCTGATTTTGGCGTACCGGGAACAGCAGTATGATCCCATCCACGGCCATAATCAAGGAAGACTAAGAACTGGAGTCCATCCGGAGTTGTCCAGCTCTCATTCATGTATTTCAGTATGCGCATTGCAGGTGTGCGAATCTCCCCATTGAAAAGGTAACCACTGTCAAAGTTTTCTTGACGCTGATCGTACCCACGAACTGTGTCATATCCCCCAAGAACAAACTGCTCTGAAGGAAGAAGGTTTTGATAGGTCCACTGCCCTGATGCTGTCAAGAGCACAGAGAAATCGTAACGAAGCCTCTTTAGATAGGCGAGCTGACCTTGGATGATTACCCAATCATTATCAGCACCAAGTCGCAATGTTTCATAATCTTCTTTAGATTGATCACTCATCATCTTTCCAGGTGAGATGAACATATCAACCCCAAAGTCTACCCGGTAGTCGGGCTTTTCGTAGTTACCTGAGTACCCAAGAACAAATTGAGAAATGTTTACGTTTTGTCCTACGCCTGTTTGGTTCGCATCGGGATCAGAACCTGTAGTATTCTCATTTACACCTGTAACAGCAAATTCATTGAACTGAATCACGTTATTGGTGCGTTTCCAATCATATCCGAACGTGAACTCGTGATAGAGATAGCGTGTAGGAGGAAGAGGAATTCCATAACGTCCCGAAGCCTGGTAGCTTCGTCCCGTGTTCTTTTCTACACTATTTAAATCGGGGTCAACGCGTGCGTAACCTCCATAAATGTTTAAGATATGTTGCCAGGAGAGCGGAGCAATATACTGGGCTGTGTGGCTGTGAAAGTCTGATACTTGGTAGGAAGAAGTAAACTGGTATGCCAAAACGTGGTCAAGCCAGAAAGCATCCCCCCAGTTAAATCCTGCAAGCCATCTTTGACGATTTGTTGTACGTACACCTGAATTCTCCACACCAGAATAAATTCTTAAAGGACGACGATCGTCGACAAATAGCGTTACATCTGTCTGCCCTGGCTCTGTACCTGGAGCATAGATCACATCAACGCGTCTAAAAGGGTTGCGATTCATGAAATTCAAGCTACGAATCAAGTCACGCTCATTAATGGTCTCATCAAGCATTAAATTGAGATATTTGCGAAAGCGTGCATCTGAAAAGTACTGGTTTCCTTCAACACAAACATTTCCCAATTTTCCTTCAATGAGTACAAGCTGGAGCACACCACAAGTAATGTCTTGTTCAGGAACTTGGATCACAACAAGTGGATAATAGTACTCATGAAAGTAGTCAAGAATGGTCTTTTTAATTTCTGCCAAACTCTCTTGGGTAAGCTCTTTGTTCATGTAAAGAGGCAGCAAACGCTCGCGCAGCTTCGACTCTCCTCCTGGAATAAGAAGACCTTTGGTCTCAAAACAGTCGACACAGCAGACTTCTTCTGGTGTATAGATCTCTTCACAGGCGCCTACAAGAACAAGTCCCTTTAAACACTCATGAAGTTGTGTTCCAGATGATGAAGCAGCAATATTTTCTTGCGCAGGTTCATAGCCTGTAGAAGGAACTACTTCTGGAAGTGGTGTAACTGAATAGTTTTCTTCAACTACATCTAAAGAAGGAGCTTCTTCAGAAAATGAGTGCTCTTCTACTCTTTCTAAAGGTTGCGTCTCCCAAAGATGATCTTCATTGGCACGAAGAGCAAAAGAAAAAGCGATCGTGGCTACGCAAATGTTAAGAAAATTTTTTTGTATCATATCTCAAAATATTGTTGTCTATTAATCCTGCATCCTAACAACTTCGATTTAATGAAGAAAGAAAAAATTAATTATCTGGAAAAATTTTTCCAATGAACTGCGTGAGAGTGGAGTTTTCTGGCATTCTTCCCCTGACAATCTTGATTACATCCCCATTCTTATCAATTACAACAAGTGTGGGGAAAAGATTGATGTGGAAGATTTGAGCGGTCTCCTTTGAGACGATGAGTTCTACGCGATCTCCCTTTTTTAATTCGCTTGATGAGACGTGATAAAAGAGATAATTTGGATAGTAATCGACAAGATTTTCAATTTCTTCAATTTGCTCTTCGCAATAGGGGCACCCCTCTTGAACAAAGTGGAGAACAAGAGCAGAGTAGGGAGGCGGAGGGCCATCCTGAATGATCTTTCCATCCTTTGTCGTAAAAGAAAAATTTGGGGCTCTGCCTACAACTTTAGATCGTTTCTCTTTAATGTGTAAGGTAGGCACACTGATCACTAAAATGGCGCTGAAAAAGATAGCCAACGAGCGAAAGTAGCAGGTAGTTAAAAGAAGGGACCAAACGGCGATATGCAAAATGTGCGCGGTAACGCAAAACACACAATACTCAAGCTTTGAAACAGTGAGAAAAAAAGCAGCAAAGCAGCTAAAGAAAAAACCTACATATGTAATTGGCTTTGTGGGAAAAGTTCGCCAAAAATAGAGGGTAAGAGAGAGCCCCAAAAAGTAAACAATTCCTACGTATGTGATGTACTGAACACCATTTACGCATCCCTGGCAGATTGCAAGCTCTTTTCCAACCAAAGAGAGTGCTGCAAAAAGGGCAAAAAGTGATGCAATTAACCGCCTGTGCGAAAGCCCGGAAAGAGACACATTCCCCCATCTACAAAAAGTGTTGTACCATTGATGTAATCAGCATGATCCGAGGCTAGCCAAACTGCTGCTTGCGCAATGTCTACCGGTTCGCCTATTCGGTTGTAGGGAATCAGATGCATCAGTTCATCATATGCCTCTTTTGTCTCCCACGCCTGCTTATTAATTGGTGTACGGATTGCTCCAGGACCAATAGAATTTACACGAATACGATAAGGGGCTAGCTCCTGTGAAATCGACTGCATCATCATGTGAATGCCGCCTTTTGATGAGGCATAGTTCGCATGACCTGCCCAAGGAATCACCTCGTGAACAGAACTTATACAGATAATTTTTCCGGCAGCAACTGAAATTTCTTCTTTTACACCGCGACGCAAAAACTCTTTTGCCGCTTCACGAGAGCAGAGAAATTGCCCTGTTAAGTTCAGACCAATTACCTTGTTCCACGAATCTAAAGACATTTCAGTGAAAGGCGAATCCTTTTGAATTCCTGCATTATTGATCAAAATATCAATCGTGCCAAATTCACTTTTCATCTTCTCAAACATGCCAAGGACATCTTCTTCCCTCGAAACATCTCCTTGATGCACATAGGATTCTACACCAAATTCCCGAATCTTTTTTGCGACCTCTTCTGCAGTCTCTGGATGTGAATGACAATTCACGACAACATCAGCTCCTGCTTCTCCAAGAGCCAAAGCGATTCCCTCACCAATCCCGGAGCTTCCACCGGTAACAAGAGCTTTTTGTCCTTTTAAAAGTTTTGGAATTCCAACTTTCGGATTTTTCGCCTCTGGATACATTAAAGATTTTCTCCCTCTTTAATAGATTGGTGAAGAGCCTCTCCAAGTTTTTGGAATGTCCTAACATGGATATGCTTGATGTCTTCAATTGCATGACAAATCTGCTTTTGAGCCATCTCTGCAACCTGACGCCACTCGCCTCTTTCAAAGGCGTTTCTCATACGCATTTTTTCCATGACAGTAGAAGCACTATCTGTACTTAAAGAGATCTTATTACTAGTGAAGCGATAGGCCCACTTGTTCTTCTCTTTTCCATCGATAGTAAAAATATTCAAAGAGATCTTGGGATTATCCACAGGATGATAGAGATTATGCTCAAACTGCTGCGCTCTGCGTGCATTCTCTTGGCTAAGATAAAACTGCTTATCTTTCCACTCTTTCTCATGTAAAAGTGAATCTACATCTGAAGCACTCAATACTCCTAATACAAAAAATGAAAATAAGAATACGCCTTTCTTCATACCTAATTTCCTAGTAAAATTTTATGCACAACCCCTGCAAAAGTCCCCGTTGGGAGACCTGACTGCAACTTGCTTGGCCCAGCCGGGGCGCCTTCTCTCTCATCGGTATCGCGTTGAATAGAGTCCAACTGCAAGCCAAAAAGGGCGTGCTCTCGAACGGCTTGCGCTACTTTTTTACATTGCGCAACAGTTGTGACCTCTTTACCTTCAGTATGAGGTCCCACTTCGAGAGCAAATGAGATCTTCTGGCAGGGAACGCCAAACCCCCAGAGCTTTCTCATCTCCTCTTCAAAATCACATTTTTTTTCAAAAAAATCAAATAATATGATTTGAGAAATATAGGGGAGAATAGCGGCAATCTTTTCTTGCGATTTTTCAATCGTCTTAGCAGAAATCGAGCAACTTAAAAGAGATTCTTTACCAAGAGCCCCTCTACACGCTTGCACAACATCACAATCAAGCTCCCCATCAAAAACAAGATCAATCCCATCAAGTTCATAGTAGTGACACAAGTCTGCAACTTGAGAAGCGAACTCATCAACTGGCATCTCTTGAACAGGTAGGGAAAATTTTACTCCAATCCCCTTATCGTGAAGATGTTGCACCCCTTCATAAAAGTGCCCAGGCAGCTCCCCTCCCTTTACAGTAACTATGATGCGGGTTGACCCGGTCACATCAGGATGAACCCACTCCTCAACAGCGAAAAGAGGATCTTCCCAGATATACTCTTCTGTTGGAACCGTCACAGCACCAATTGCAATTTGAATTTTATAGAGAGCATCCCAGAAGTATTTTAATTTCGACATAATATTTTCTTAGTTGTTTCCGGCCCTACGGTTTGGTAGTACCCAAAAGCGCGCTCAATCACCTTCTCTTTTTCAGAGAGATCTCCCTCACTACCGAGAAATTGCCGCCTTCGCTTTGTCACATCGAAAAGGGCAATTGCAGCAGCAACCGAGAGATTGTAGCTCTCAACCATACCATAAATTGGGATTTTGAACGTAGCATCTGCCCTATTCAAAGCCTCTTTTGATAAGCCCGAGTGCTCATTTCCAAAAAGAAGTACTAAAGGCTTGTCTACAGGAATTTCTTCAACCCCTATCTTTCCCGACACATCAGCCGCAAAAACGCGTCCCCTCCCCTCAAAAAAACTCTCTACAGAAGAGGATCTCCTGCAGTCGATCCAGCGATACGTTCCCATCGAAGCGCGCGCCCTTTTTCTGACCTGAGTCTGAATCAAATGCATCCTTGTTACACCTAAAGCCTCTGCAGTGCGCATGACAGCCAAAGCGTTATAAGGATCGACAAGAGATTCGATTGCCACCTCTACTGAACCAAGCCTTCGCTCAATTACTTCATCGATTCGCGCTTTTCTTCGATCCAAAAGATGGGGAGCCAAAACATTGACGACTCGATCAGCCCCAAACCTTTCAATCAACTCCAAAAAATTTTCCCGATACATCAAAACCTCTTTAAGCTCATAATGAATAACTGCTCCTTTTGAAAAAGTTTTGAAATTGAGACAGGTTCATCTAGAGAGAAACCTTCGGAGCCGTAGGAGCTGCATCAGAAGGCCCATATTTCTTTTTTGAGAGATTCATTTCATGCATAAGGTAGGTAACCCAAATTTTCACAGGGATAAAAAAAAGACTCCCCAAAAAAGATGGGTCTAGTTCAAGTACTTGTTGAGAAAAAGGAGCATTCTTAATTAGATTTAATAGATTGAGAGGGTATAAAAATCTGTAATAAAATTTTAATAATCTAGTTCCATTTTTTTTGTAGGCGCAGTACCACAAACCAATAAATTCGATAGCTGAAAGCAAAAAGAAAAAGGGCACCTCGCTTGAGTCCTCACTTAAGAAGAAAATGGCTATCGATATAAAAGAAAAGATATGAAGGACTAACCAAATTCTTCGAATTGTTTTTTCTTTTGACGTGAAAGATATTTTTGTCTCATTATCCATTTTTGCATCGATTTTCAAAATTTTTTCGAAAAAAGTGTTTGTTCAGTATTTCCTTCGTTAAACTTGAGTTTAATAAACAAAGGCATATTATTATAAAGACTTGATATCGTGTCAACCTCATCGAAAGTCCCTCCTTCGAAAGGAGAAACTGGGTAACAACTTGAGTTTTACAATTCAGTTAGAAGGAAAAGAGGGCCTTAAGGCCCTCAAATAATGAAAATTATTCAGTACTCACTTTAGGCTTGTAAGACCAGCCCAAAACAATACCGAATACTAGATGGTTGAAAAGACTCCAGAGCCACATTGGCAAACCTGCTTTTGAACCCATTGGGGCGCATGGAGCACAAGTGCCCATTTCGGGTGCACAACCATACTGCTGAGTAGCAGACGAGTATCCATAAGGATTACACGGATGGCAAGGCTTAGACGGCTGACAAGGGTAGTAGGGGTTGCAAGGAGCACATGCAGGCTGGCATGGGAAAGAAGGGTAAACACCCGACTGCTGTATACCAGGAGTGTTCGCATTGAAGACACCTTGAACAGTAGTGACAAAAGTTCCCATAAAGAACATCGCCGCAAAAAACGGGACAAGAGAGAAAAATGCTCCTGACAAAAATCCAGGAAGCTTTTTGAGCCACGGCTCAAAGAAGAGCGCATAGACAAAGCCCCAGAAAATACCCACAATAAGATGAATGGCTCCGCCAATAACATACATCATCGTGCCACTATATCCCGCGATCATGCCGAGCATCTTCATGATATTCATACCGAAAATCCACATGAAAATGGTCATCACAATTGACGCAACAATCGAAGCACCAATGACAGATTTAAAATTAAATCGTTTCATTTATCTAAACTCCAAAAAATATTTGACTAACATATTTCACAATATATATAAAAAAAAATTCACTATGGCAAGAAAGATTTTTATTCTTACATCCCTGCTCCTCCTACTCACACTCATAAAAAAACCGTGGCCAGCAAAACCGCAACTGATCACAATCAACCTGCAGCCACTTAAAAAAACGCAATTAGACAACCTTGAAAAACAAAACCCCCTCTCCCAGCTCATTACAGCAGAAAAGCCGCTATGGAAGCACCGTCCGAATGGGGACACAGTGAGCAATGGGTATCTCTATTACTACCACAGTCATCGCAAAAGTGAGCATGGACACTTTCACATCTTTGTTGCTAATGAAAAGACCTTCTCACACCTGATTGCGATTTCAATCAGCGAGCAAGGAAAGCCCCTTGCACTCTTTACAACAAACAAATGGGTGACAGGCGAAACCTCTATAACAAAAAAAGAGCTTCTTACAGCCCTAGAAAATTTCCACCTCGAAGAAAGCACTCCCCTTAATACCTACCTCAACGCACTTATTCACTCATACAGCCCGCACATCGCCCATCTAATCGGCTTAAAAAAACCGAAAAGTCGCCGCTATGAAATCCTGCATTATCTACCGATTGAGAACCATTTCGATATGAGCAAAAGCTTTTGAAATTTGCGATAAAGGGTATCAAAAAGAAAATAGTTTTTTTGGCATTTAACCCTACCCATATTACATCGCCGTACGATAAGTAGGGTTAAAAATACAAAAAAACCACACAAAACATGAAAAATAAGATGGTTGTATGCTTTTGACGACGCTATCTAACAGTTGGGGCTTAAAAAACAAGGAGACAGCAATCCTCAACAAGCTTTGAATGGCAGGAGAAATGGGGCGGCAGCCGCCCCCATGAGGGTGTTCACAGGGATTTCTTTAAGATTTTTTGAAACAAAACTTTTAGCGTGACGAAGGCAAGCTTTGAATAAGCTTGTCGAGGAGCGCTGGAAGTTTTGGGCAAAAAAGAAAAAGAAATGTCCTGAACACGTGAAATGGGGGCGGCTGGATTCGAACCAGCGTAAGCCGAAGGCTGGGAGATTTACAGTCTCCTGCAATTGGCCGCTATGCGACACCCCCGAGAAAGGAGGCAACAAGCAGTTACCTCGAGAGTAGGATGCTGGCGAAAGGAATTGAACCCTCAACCGTCCGATTACAAGTCGGGTGCTCTACCAATTGAGCTACACCAGCGTGAATAAACTTGATTGCTATACTTAGAAGAAAGTGAGTAGCAAACGAGTTTCTTATTTCGATACCTTTATAGCACGAGGAGTTGTTTCGACGCAATCTACTTTTTTATTAAAAAGAGAATTTAGAGGTGCGGCGGTTGAGAGCATGGTCACTTTTCGGCCGAGCCGGTTGGTGCCACAACATTTTTTAAATTTTTTACCTGAGCCGCAGCTACAAGGATCATTACGATTTTGCTTCTTCATTACCCGAAATTTTATCATATTTTGGGATTTTTTTCCAGAAAAAGCGTATAGTTGAGGGGTGAATATGTTCGTTCCTACTGCTAAACCGCCCTGGACGGCCTTGGGTCGCAAGCTTGAGTCCATCTGCCGCAAGGCTTTGTATGAGTTTGCTCTTTTAGAAGAGGAGGGGCCGCTTGCGCTTGCCTTGAGTGGGGGCAAGGACAGTTTGACACTTCTTTTCCTGTTAAAGGCGATTTTGGGGCGAGGTTTTCCTAAGAAAAAAATTTATGCGATTCATGTGAGCGGGGCGTTTTCCTGCGGCGCGTCGATACAAAGGAATTACTTGGAAAGCATTTGTAAAGAGTTGGATGTAGAGTTTCGTCAGATTGAAGTAGAAGGCTCTAGAGAAGGATTGGAGTGTTACTCCTGCTCGAGAAGAAGGCGCAATGCAATTTTTGCGACTGCAAAAGAGGTCGGTGCAAAGACTATTGCTTTTGGTCATCATAAGGATGATCTTGCGGAGACTTTATTATTAAATGTTTTACATAAGGGCGAATTTGCAGGAATGCTCCCAAAAATTTGTATGAAAAAGGTTGGGGTAACAATTGTGCGCCCACTCATTTATGCTGATGAGGCAGAGATTCGCAAGTTTGCAGAGTCTTACGGTTTTGCACGAATCACTTGCCAGTGTCCGGTAGGCGCGAATTCAAAGCGGCGCAAAGTGAAAAATTTGATTACCGAGATGGAAGAAATCTTTCCTGAAGCAGGTAACAATTTAGCACGAGCCAGCCTGCTTTATGGCTCCCAAAAGGCAGCTTCCCCCTAATCGAAAAATCCGTTATACTCTCTCCTATGTTAGGAACTGAAATCTTTGCCGTACTTGTCTATGTGGGCATTCTCTTTGCCATCGCCTTTCTCTCTTTTAAAAGGAGGCAGACATCTAAAGATTTTATTTTAGGTGGGAGATCGCTTGGTTTTTGGCTTACCGCCTTTGCAGCACACTCTAGCGATATGAGCAGCTGGCTTTTAATGGGCTACCCAGCAGTTATTTTCGGCAAGGGTCTTTTTCAAGCGTGGGTTGCTGTCGGTCTTGTCATCTTTATGTTTATCAATTGGCATCTGATTGCTCCGCGCATTCGAATGATGACAGAGCGCTATGGCAGCATGACTTTTTCCTCCTACTTTGAGAGTCGCTTTGCTGATACCTCTGGCTGGATTCTCTTTTTTACTGCACTCATGCAGCTGATTTTCTATGCATTTTATATCACGGCAGGCCTTGTTGCGATGGGTCTTTTGATCAAAAGTCTTTTTGGTGTAAGCTACCATCTCGGGATTACGATCTCCGTCTTAATTGTTATTCCCTACCTCTTTATTGGTGGGTATCGTACGCTTGCTTTTACCGACGCTTTTCAAGCCCTTTTTATGTTAGCTGTTCTCATACTTGTTCCTATTTTAGCGTTAGGAAAAATTGGGAGTTTTGCTGATGTGGGTGCTGCTCTACAAGCAAAAAATTTATCTGTGAAACTCCTGCCCAATTTTTCACTTGCCACTTGGAAAGGAGCTCTCTTTGCCGCATTAAGCTGGGGTTTGGGGTATTTTGGACAGCCCCATATCATCACCAAATTTATGGGGATTCAAGATGTAAAAAATATGTATAAGTCCAAATATGTTGGAATGAGTTGGCAGATCATTACACTTGGTTGTGCCACCATGATCGGTTTGATGGGGGTTGCTTTTTTTCCAGAAGGAGTTCCTAATACAGAACTACTCTTTGTCGATATGGTTCGCACACTCTTTTTCCCCTTTCTCGGCGCATTTGTCCTCTGCGCGATTTTAGCCGCTACCATCTCTACGATGGATTCACAAATTTTAGTGCTTGCATCAAGCTTTGCAGAAGATTTTTACAAACGCATGGTACGCAAAAATGCGAGCTCCAAGGAAATTCTCTTTGTCTCTCGCCTCTCTATCTTTGTGATTTCTCTGATCGCCTGGGCTATCGCCTACCAAAACGAAAATTCGATCTACCACCTAGTCGAATATGCGTGGTACGGCTTGGGGTCTGCTTTTGGTCCCTTGATCATTGCAAGCCTCTATGCAAAAAGAGTAAATAAGTATGGTGCGTGGGCTGGTATTTTGATCGGAGGAGGTGTTGCTGCAATCTGGCCTCTGGTTCCCTCCAATCTGCCAACACTTCTTCCTGGTTTTACTTTAGGAATGGTCAGCATTTTCTTAGTTTCTTGGGTTACAAGAAACAAGAATCCTCACTGTGTTACATTACTGGATTAAGGAGACACTGAACAACTGCTCTTTTCGAGAAGCGTTCAAAAATTGAGGCAAAATTGATTTTGGAGAACGGAGTTAACTTGTTAAAAGTTAGCGAGTTCAAAAAATTAATTTGGGCCAATTTTTGAATGCTTTTCGGAAAGTTTGGGTTGTTCAGTATCTCCTAAACGATAGAGAGATTCGCGGGTATGCTTTTCTATAAATCGGCGACCACCCTCAATTTCATAGATTCTCTCCAGCTCTTTTTTTAATCGCTCACTGCTTAACGAGGGCTCACTTTGCTTTTCAAATGCGTGAGGACGGCGCTCTTTTTCAATTTTTGCCTCAATCATCAGATCTACAATCTGCGCGTAACGTTTTTCAATTTGAGGTGCGCGTGAAACCAACTCTTCTTTTGTTGTGATCGTGGAAAGCTCTTTTGCAAGCTGATCGCAGAGAGATTGGCCTCTTTCATGGTAATTTTTATTTGATCCTCCTGCGCAACTTACAAGCAGGATTAAAGAGAAAATTGTACATTTCATGACCTTATTTTACTTGTGTTAGATATTTTGTTGTAGAAAAACTCGGAACCTTGCTACTATGGTAGGATGTCGGGCGTGTAGCTCAGCTGGTAGAGCACCTGTCTTACACACAGGCGGTCACAGGTTCGAGTCCTGTCGCGCCCAACATAACCGATTTCTTTAAGTGCGGGAGTAGTTCAACTGGTTAGAGCACCAGCCTGTCACGCTGGAAGTTGCGGGTTCGAGTCCCGTCTCCCGCGCACTTTTACAAACTTATGGTTACTGATCAAACTCCTCCCCCAACCCCAGAAAGTGCTTACGTTCTCTTCATAGAAGCTCTCAGTCAAGCTAACCAAAAACTCTCCCCAGATTATCAAGTTTTCTTAATCGGCCAAATAGTAAATCAAAAGCTTGTAAAGCGAGATGAAATTTTTAAAAGTGAAGAGATAGACCAAACTGAACCGGTTTATATTAGCATGGCACGCGTGCAGTCGACCGCAGGAAAAATTTGGGATTGGTGCCGCTCGTTTTTTACAACAATTCCACCCAAAGGGGCAGCCTTAAGCATTGTTAATGTAATTACAGATCGCACTGGAAAAACTCTTCGTAACTCCGAAACCATCGCAAAAGTAATAATAGAAAAAGTGCACACTTACAACGATTCTTTAGCCAACCCAAAAAAATATATCTCTCTTGGAAATGGGGCTCTGATTAAAGAGACAAAAGATATCTCTGTCAAAGAAGGGATCATTTACATCGATGGAATCCCTGTAGTTGAACCCGCGGTATCTTTCCATTCAGAAAAACCGATGGTTTTTGAGCGAATTGAAAAGGGAGTTTTAAGGCTCGGAGATCCCGGTGACTCTAAGCCTTTTTACTTTCATCCTGACAAAAAAGTAAGAAACAAGCTAAAAGTTTTTAGATCGCCTGATCTAAGTGATTAAGATCCTCTTGAAGCTTTGCAATGTTTTGCGCAGAGTCATCCTTGCTAAATGAGGCGTAGTCTTGGTCAAGTTGTGCTTTCTGTTTTTGAATCTCTTTACTAAATAAGGGTGAGAGTTGGTCCATCACCTCTTTCGATTGGCTCATCGACCCTTTGAGCGTATCTTGCTTTGCATAAAAACCTTTATCTGTTTTGGAATATTCATCCAAAGCTTCACGAAAAATACCAACACTCTCTTGAAAGTCTTGCCTATAAGCCTTCATCTCTTCAGGTGTCTGACCACTACCTGCGCTCTCCATCTCACTCATAACTTGCTTGATAGCAAAAGCTGATTTTTGTAACATCCCTTTCATGAGATATTTTTTTATTCCTCTATTTTTTGCTGGAGCACTTTTCGCTCAGGAACCCTACACACCTCCCTCTCAAGAAGTCATCCAGAGTGAACTGCGCTCTGCTGAAGAGAATTTTGAAATTGCACGAAAAATGTTTCAACCTTGGTACTCTGGCCCTCTTTTAACTGGTAGCGCTGTGAATGCAGCGCCAGGCCAAGCTGTCGTACAGCCCTACATTTTTACCACAGTGACTCATGCTGAGTACGATGATGATCGACATAGCAAAAATATTCCTAACTTTCTTGAAATCAACCCCCTCTACTATTTTCAAACAGGGATTACTGACTGGCTCGACACTTACATGACTGTTCCTGCAATTTTCAATCGTCAGAGCGATATTTGGGGAAGCTACTCCGGAGACTCCAGCATTGCATTTGGAATCCAGCTCCAAAAAGAGACGCCCTACCGCCCCTATGTGCGGTTAACAATTTCTGAAACACTCCCAACAGGAAAGTACGACAATCTTGACCCTGAAAAAAATGGGGTGGATGCCACAGGTGGTGGCTCGTACAACACAACATTTAGTTTTAATCTCTCAAAAGTTTTTTGGTGGAGCAAACTCCATCCAATAGCAATGAGAAGTAATTTGTTTTACACCTTCACAACACCAACACATGTCGACAATCTAAATGCTTATGGTGGAGGGCCAGGCACAGACGGCAAAGTCAAACCGGGAAATTCTTGGGGAATTGATGTGGGCTACGAGTACAGCATTACCCAGCGCTGGGTCTTCGCTCTCGATGCTGTCTACACCTATTTTAACAAAGCGAGCTTTTCTGGAAGCCGTGGCAGAGATGCTAATGGGAATCCCTTCTCTGTAGGAGGCCCCTCAGGAGATCAGCTGAGTTTTGCACCTGCGATCGAGTACAATCCCTCCTCTACATTTGGAATGGTTGCAGGAGTCTGGTTTACTGCAACGGGCCGCAATAGTGGAAATTTTGCGAGTCTTGTCTATACTTTCTATGCCGTCTTCTAGTAGACTGAGGACATGGTAGGAACACAAGCTGTAGCAAAGACATCTAAACAAAAAGCTTTAACATATATGTGGATGGCAATCGGCGCCTTTTTAGCAGCGCTCTCCATCCGTGTTTTTCTTGTCCCCAATTACTTAATTGATGGAGGGATTATTGGAGTCTCTCTAATTTTTGGAAGGCTTTTTGGAGATGGCCTCATCTCTCCCCTTCTCATTGTCCTCAATGCCCCTTTTCTCTATCTAGCCTATAAATTCATCCGCAAGGCGTTTGTGATCCAATTTTTAATCGCTGTTCTCCTCTTTGCCCTCTTTTTAAGCTTTATTGAACTGCTGATTCCTCCCTTCATTGGCGACCCTCTCGAAGTGATTTTCTTCGGAGGTGTGATTCTAGGAATGGGTGTTGGTTTGATTATTCGCCATGGTGGGTGCCTTGATGGTACAGAAATCATGGCAATTATCATCAACCGCAAAAAAGGATTTACTGTTGGGCAGGTAGTCCTCTTCATCAACATCTTTGTTTTCGGTGCATACGGTCTCATCTTCCAAGATTGGCACATCGCTCTGCGCTCTCTTATGACCTACGTTGTCGCCTTCAAAACAATGGACATGGTGATCGTCGGCCTTGATGAAGTAAAATCTGTGATGGTCATCTCATCCAACCCTGACAAACTGAAAAAAGTCATTATGGAAGAACTAGGCCTTGGGTTGACGATTATGCACGGTAAGGGTGGTTATTCCGGCGATGAGAGACAAATTTTATTTGTGATTGTAGAGAGACTTGACTTGTCAGAGCTTAAAGAGATCATCCTGCGAGAAGATCCTTCTGCCTTTATGGCTATTCAAAATTTACACGAAGCTGTGTATGGAAAGTCTCCAGTAAAAAAGAAAAAACGTTCCTGGAAATTGGGATAAAAAAAAGGCAGAGAGATTCTCTCTACCCTTCATAAATAGAACCTATTAAGAAATATAGTTATTCGCAATATATGCTAGTGCAAATCCTGCTACAACTCTCGCTGTGAAACCTTGTAGTTGATCTTTTGCTTGATCAGTCCAACTATTTTTAGATTCTTCTTCAACAGCCTTAGGCTGAACAGCGGTAAAAATAAAGTTAGCTGCAGCTATTGATCCAAAAAGCATCAGCGCACACTTGTTAACTTCATTATTTCTACTTAATGCAAATGCACCAGCCATCGAAAGTACACTAGCTTGGATGTTTACATTTGTTGCATAAGCTTTTGCAGTATCTGTCCACGTCATATGTTTTCCTCCATTTGGAATTTGTTATTGTGAAGTCGATTGTAAATAATTGATCAAGACTTTGTCAACATCTCTTTTTTAATTCGACTTTGGAGGTAATTTCCGTACGCATTTCCCAAGTACCGGCCACTTAAAAATAGGAGCTGATCATCTGAGATCCAGCCCATATTATACGCCTCTTCTTCTATGCACCCTATTTGAATGCCTTGGCGCTCTTGTAGAGTTTGTACATAAGCCGAAGCTTTGTGGAGAGCGTCTGCTGTTCCTGTGTCAAGCCACGCATACCCACGATCAAGGATTGTGACGTGCAAATTTCCATCTTGCAAGTAGGCACGGTTAACATCGGTGATTTCTAACTCTCCGCGCGGAGAGGGTTTAAGAGATTTGGCAATTGAAACAACATTTGTATCGTAAAAGTAGAGACCTGTTACAGCATAACGCGAGGGGGGATTTTTCGGTTTTTCAACGATCTCTTTTGGTCTTCCCTGATCATCAAAGGCGATCACACCGTAGCGCGAAGGGTCTTGCACTTCATAGCCAAAGACTGTTGCACCCGACTCACTTTGTGCTGCGCGCTGAACCAGAGTTTTTAAGTGAGGGCCTGTAAACAGATTGTCCCCAAGCACAAGCGCAACGGGAGTGTTATCAATAAACTCTTCTCCAATGAGAAACGCTTCTGCAATGCCATTTGGCTCTTTTTGTGCAGCGTAGGAGAGCTCTAAACCAAGGTGAGAACCATCTCCAAAAAGCTCCTGGATGCGTGGGAGGTCATGCTCTGATGAGATGAGTAAAATTTCTCGAATTCCTGCTTGAATGATGACCGAAAGAGGGTAGTAAATCATCGGTTTGTCATAGACAGGCAGGAGCTGTTTGCTTGTGACAAGTGTAGAGGGATAGAGGCGTGTACCCGACCCTCCAGCCAGAATGATTGCTTTATACGGGGAGTTCTTCTTCATCAAAATTATGCTCTTCTTCAAGGAGTTCATCCACAAATTTTAATGTGAACTTTCCTGACTTGAAGATATCATTTTTCAGCATATATCTGTGAAAAGGAATAGTGGAATGCACTCCACCAATGTGAAATTCTTTTAAGGCGCGCTTGCCAATCGCCATTGCACTCTTGCGATCTTTGCCCTTAACAATAAGTTTTGCAATCAGTGAGTCGTAATTTGGTGGAATTTTATAACCACTGTAGCAAGAGGTGTCAACGCGTACGGAAGGACCACCTGGTGTAATAAAGTACTCTAAGCAACCTGGTGATGGGGCAAAATTCTTGGAAGGGTTTTCAGCGTTAATACGAAATTGGATTACATGACCATCAAAGTTGACTTCTTTCTGTTTGTAGCCGAGCTTCTCACCCATAGCCAGGCGAATTTGCTCTTTCACAAGGTCGATACCAGTAAGCTCTTCTGTAACAGTGTGCTCTACCTGAATACGGGTATTGACTTCCATGAAGTAGAAGCGCCCATCTTTATCAAGCAAAAACTCTACTGTACCAACAGTATGATACTTAGCCGCTTTAACTAGGTTAACAGCCGCCTCACCCATCTTCTTACGCTGCTGGGGTGAAATAGCAGGACTCGGGCACTCTTCGATTAATTTTTGTCTACGACGCTGGATGGTACAGTCGCGCTCACCTAAGTGAACGTAATTACCATGCTTATCCCCGATAATTTGGACTTCCACATGTCGTGGGTCCACAATCATTTTTTCTAAATAGACGTCAGGATTGTTGAAAGAGGCTTCTGCCTCGGCTCGTGCAGCTGTAAATTGACGAACAAAATCCGCCTCATCATGAGCTAGACGAATCCCTTTTCCACCACCGCCTGCAACGGCTTTGATCATGACAGGGTAGCCAATTTTTTCCGCTTCTTTCAATCCCTCTTTAATGTTGGGAACAACACCAGCTGACCCAGGGATAACGGGACATTTCGCTGACCGAGCAATCGCTTTTGCATTGGCCTTGTCACCAAGCATCGAAATGGTATCTGAAGTGGGTCCAATGAAAGTTAAGCCACAACTTTCGCAAATAGAAGCAAAATTGGGATTTTCGCTTAAAAAACCGTAACCTGGATGTACTGCATCAGCACCTGTAATCTCACAGGCAGAGAGAATATTTGGAATACGTAAGTACGATTTGATTGCCGGCGCATCTCCAATGCATATAGCCTCGTCAGCATGCAAGACGTGCAGAGCCTCTTGATCAGCTTTTGAGTAGACTGCCACGGTAGAGAGTCCTAAATCGTGACATGCTCGGATAATACGTACGGCAATTTCGCCGCGGTTGGCAATAAGTACTTTTTTCATGCAGGATCCACTTCTATAAGCGCTGTTCCAAATTCCACTGGATCAGCACTTGCAACTAAAATCTTTTTTACCGTCCCTTTTACACCCGCCTTTACCTCGTTCATTACCTTCATCGCTTCGATGATGCAGACTACTGTCTCTTCTGTTACGTGATCCCCTACTTTTACAAATGCGGGCTGATCTGGTGCTGGTGAAGAGTAGTAAGTCCCAACCATGGGAGATGTAATCATTTGACCACTCTCTTCAGCTTTGGGCGCTTCAAGAGGAGCAGGAGCTGGGGCCGATGCTGCAACAGGTTGATGATGCACTGCCTGCGGCTGAGGAAGGGGAGCAATCGATCCAGATGAGCGCTCTAACTCAATCTCCACATTCTGATCCTTATAACGAATCTTTGAAAGGGAGCTCTCCTCCATATATGCAACAATTTTTTTAATTAAATCTAAATCCACAACTCTCTCCTTAGACGAAGTATTATAACATAAAAGGCGATTTATTACTCAAGTTACTTCCCTCTTCCCCCTCCAGAGAGACTAGGCAGCAACTTGCGCTTATATTCTCTGAATATATTCACCCGCATGAGTATCAACTTTAATAATATCCCCCGCTTCTATGAAGAGCGGAACTTCGATTTTAGCTCCTGTCTCTAAGAGGGCCGTCTTTGTCCCTCCCGAAACGGCTACTTTTGCCGTACTCGCCTCAGTCTTAAGGACAGAAAGTTCTAAAAACTGCGGCAGCTCTACAGAGAAGACCGTATCCCCATAAAAAGTCGCTTTGACCTGGATTCCATCTTTTAGATAATTGACTTTATCACCGATAACCCCCCTAGGAACAAGGGCTTGCGTAAGATTATCGACATCTAAAAAGAGATAATCCTTCCCCTCAATGTAGAGAAATTCAAGGCGATTTTCGATCAGTGCTACTTCATTGATTTCCTGATCTACTTTAAAGTTTTTCTCCTCAACACCACCAGTAACTAAATCTTTTAATTTGGTTTTGAAAAAGGGAACCCCTTTACTTACAGTGACTTTTACACACGACTCTACGCGAAAAATCTTCTTTCCGATGGAAATCGTCATCCCCGGTGCTAATTGATTGCTTGTTGTACTCATGAAAAAATTTCTATATTTGGGAGGATGTCCAATATTTGCTTAAGGTTAGATACCGCAAAATCAACATGCCCCCTTCTATCTGAAAAGTTTACCCCTCTTCCCCATTTAATGTGAATTGTTTTACACCCTAAAAGCTTTGCAGGCGTAAGATCTCGATCAATACGATCGCCAATCACAACAACCTGGCTTGGATTGCAAGAATATTTTTGAATCAGCTTTCCATAAACTAAATATTTATCTTTACAAACAACCACATCAGAAAATAGATGCAAGTCGATTCCCGCTTGTTTGATCTTCTCTCTTTGAAACGACTCCTCCCCTATTGTGACTAAGGCAAGTTCATGCTCTAAAGAGAGGGTGCGCAGCACTTCTCTGACGCCATCCAAAGTTTTAATCTGGTGAAGTGAGGGATTTTTTAGCGACTGCTTTTTTAAGTCGCTGATTTCAAAAAATTCGTTTATAGATTCTTTGGAACTTTTAGCACTTCCATTCATGCGCTCCAGCTGTTTTTGCGACTTTGGTGCTAGTCCCTCTGTGACTTTTTGAAGAAGAAGAGGAAGAACACTTCCACTGGTATCGATAAGTGTATCATCGAGATCAAATACGATTAACAATCTGAATCAGCTCCTGTGCTAAACGCTCTGAATCGTGACGAATCAAGCTGCGTTTCATCAAATCTTTTTCGCCTTTTGTTTTAAGCTCACCAAGCAATTTTGCGGCAATAACACGCTCTCCTTTCAAATCATTAGGAACAAGCTCCCCCTCATCTCGGTAATTTTCAATCAAATCGGGGTCTGGTATTTGCTCGTTTACAAGAATGTAATCAAAAACATCCTTTCCAATATACTTTGAAATTTCATTTACATAATCGCTAACAGAGTATCCCGTCGTCTGCCCTTTTCGATTCATCAAATTGGCGATATAGACACACTTTGCATGCGTACTCCTCAAAGCCGAGGCAACACCCTCAACAAGCAAATTAGGAATAATGGAAGTGTGCAATCCGCCAGGCCCAATAATAATCAAATCTGCGTGGCGAATCTCTGAAAGTGCCTCTTTATTTGCTTTAGGAAAAGGCTCTAAATAGAGGCGGTCATACCCCTTTTCAATTTCTTGCGAGAGATAAATTTCTTTTTCTCCTTCCAAGACTTTTTTATCCTTAAGCACCATCTTCAAGCGCACTGCATGCGTTGTGACAGGGATTACCTTACCGCGAATAAAGAGAATACGCCCCATCTCTTCAACTGCGTGTTCAAAACTACCTGTTACTTTTTCAAGTGCCGAGAGGAGCAAATTGCCAAAACTATGTCCACCAAGTCCCCCATTTTCAAAACGGTAGTTCATTAAAGAGCGCATCAACCGAGAAGAGTTGGAAAGAGCGACTAGACACTGGCGCACATCACCTGGAGGCAAAACCCCCAGCTCATCACGCAAAATCCCGGTAGAACCACCATCATCTGCCATAGAGACAATCGCGCTTAAATGCAGATCATGCTGCTTAAGACCGCTCAAGACAGTAAAGTTTCCTGTCCCGCCTCCAATAACAACGATTTTTTTCATCCAGCCCGCATCATTTGTATTTTCTGCTTCATGTCCCCTTTAAAGAGGTAAGTCCCACTTACAAGCGCGTTGGCGCCTGCCTCAATGCAGGCCGGAGCCGTTTTATCATCTACACCGCCATCGACCTGAATCAACTTCTCTTCCATTCCATTTTTTTTGCAAAATTCGCTAACAAAGCGCACCTTGTCAAGCATATCTGCTAAAAATGACTGTCCTCCAAAACCGGGATGTACGGTCATAATTAAAACAAGATCTATCGCTTCAATATATTTCGAAATCATCGAAGCAGGTGTCTCGGGAGAAATAGCAAGACCCGCTTTCACCCCACACTTTTGGATATACTCCAAAGTCTCTTCCACATCTTCTGTCGCCTCTAAATGAAACGTAATGCGATCCGCCCCCATCTCAATCAAGCGCTCCACATAATCGTAAGGATTATAGACCATAATATGGACATCTAAAAAAAGATCTGTTGCGCGGTTTACAGCAGCCAAAC
Organism: Candidatus Algichlamydia australiensis; assembly: GCA_033977065.1. Classification (GTDB taxonomy): domain Bacteria; phylum Chlamydiota; class Chlamydiia; order Chlamydiales; family JAJFMI01; genus Algichlamydia; species Algichlamydia australiensis. Next base: position 150,055 of record JAXCHI010000004.1, on the reverse strand, counting down.
CCTTTGGAGAAAGGCTTAAATTGGGAACAAAATTCCCATCCATGATGTCGAAATGAATTGCGTCAGCACCTGCATCTTCACAGCGTTTTGCCTCATCAGCGAGATGGCCAAAATCTCCTGCAAAAATCGAAGGCTCAATTAGAATCGTTTTTCCCATAAAAGACAAAGCTAGCTGAGTCGAGTTTAAGTTACAACACTCCTCTGCAAATCATCCATACCACATACGACCAACTTCAATTTTTTTTCTGCTGCAAAAGCAACTGCCTTCGGCTGTAAAATTACCCCCTTTTCCGCAATGGCAAAAGCCTCTTCGTAACTCAATAGTCTTTGAATTTTTGCTCCAAGATCTTTTTTAGGATCGCTAGAAAAAATTCCGCCTACATCTTTAAAAAAAACCACCTCATCAGCACCGAGAGCAGATCCTAAAGCTACTGCTGTCAAATCACTGCCACTTGCGCCCAAAGTCGTAATCTCACCGCCTTCACTTACCCCTTGAAAACCCGCTACAATCACAACTCTCCCCGCCTTCAAATGTGGCAACAACCGCCGCGGCTTCACATCAACGACCCGCGCCTCCATGTGCGACCCGCAAGTGATAATTCCCGCCTGACTTCCAGTAAAACTGATCGCCTCAATCCCAGCTCCCTTCAGAGCCATCGCAAGAAGCGCCATACTGATGCGCTCGCCCACACTCAAAAGCATATCCTGCTCCCGCTTCGGTGGCTCCTCACACACCACATAGGCAAGATTCAACAATTCCTTTGTCATCTCGCCCATTGCACTCACAACAACAACTACCCTTTCAAAATCCCTTTGATACTTAACAATTTTTTGAACAATCCCCTCAAAACAGGAAGCGTCTTTCAAAACACTCCCCCCAAACTTCAATACAACCGTAGACATATCCCGCGAGTATAACTACCAACCCCAAACCCCGCAACAAAACCTCTAACAAGCGAAGTAACGTGCAGATCGCTTACCTTAACAAACAATGATTTCAATCAGTTGCGTGAGGGTTAGAGCAAAGCTCACCCAAACGCTCCTTAGGCTGCAAGAGACAAAAAGCAAGCAATGAAAGCTGAAAGACAATTTGTTTTTTAGAAAAAATTCATTGTGGAGGGCGAAGGCAACTTTCATTAAGTTGCTGAGGACGAACAATGGACTTGTTCAAAAAACGAATTGGAAAGCAGATTTCAGGGATTGGTTTTTGTCTCGTGATCGGCTTTGAAAAATCGCAGCACAGACGCACGGGGTAGTGCTCCGCACACCCCTAAGTCGAGCACGCGATTTGGCATGGCGAAATGCAGACCTACGGGGCAGCGGGGGCGCAGCCCCGACTGTCTCTATCACCCCCAATTCTATATAAATGAAATTTTTTACTTTTACACTTAAGGGTTTAGGTTGCAATTCGTACGAGCCTTTGTTAAACTGTTTCTTTGCTGGGGTGTAGCTATGCCGCACCGCCAAATTTTGTAAGGAGAAAAACATATAACATGACAAACCAATCAACCCACGACTGGAACGAAGTCGACAACATCATTGACGATGTAGAGTACCGCACTGAAGACGCGGAAGAGTTCAAAAACTTACTTGATGCTAAAGAGAGCAAGACCGAAGAGGGCTCAATTGCGAGCATGACAAGCGGCCAAGTTCTAAAAGGCATTGTCGTAGAACTCACTAAAGATTTTGTTATCGTCGACGTCGGCCTTAAATCTGAAGGCTTAATTCCAACTGAAGAGTTCACAGAACTTGATGAAATCCAGCTGGGTTCTGAAATCGAAGTCCTGCTCGACCAAGCAGAAAATCGCGAAGGCCAGATCGTTCTTTCCCGAGAAAAAGCGCGTCGCATGCGCCAATGGGAATATATCGTGAATCACTGCAAAGAGGGCTCGATCGTTCAAGGAAAAGTCCTGCGCAAAGTCAAGGGCGGCTTGATGGTCGACATCGGCATGGAAGCCTTCCTGCCTGGCTCACAGATTGACAACAAACGCATCAAAAATATCGATGAGTATGTTGGCAAAAGCTTCGACTTTAAAATTCTTAAAATTAACATCGAGCGCAAAAATATTGTTGTCTCACGCCGCGAACTGCTTGAGCAAGAGCGCATGGTAAAGAAGAGCGAACTCCTTGAGAATATCGAAGAGGGTGAACTCCGCATCGGTGTTGTCAAAAATATTACCGACTTTGGTGTCTTCTTAGACCTCGATGGTATCGATGGCCTGCTTCACATTACTGATATGACTTGGAAGCGTATCAAGCATCCTTCTGAAATGGTTGCCCTTGGTGATGAGATTGAGGTGGCGATTCTCTCAATTGATAAAGAGAAGGGACGTGTTGCGCTAGGCCTAAAGCAGAAAGAAGAAAATCCGTGGGAAGCTGTTGAGCGCAAATTCCCTCCTGGCACAAAAGTCAAAGGAAAGATTACAAGCCTTGTTCCTTACGGTGCTTTCATCGAGATTGAAGAGGGTGTTGAGGGCTTGATCCATGTATCTGAAATGAGCTGGCTCAAAACCGTTACTGACCCAAGCGAAATCGTGAAAGTGGGCGATGAAGTAGAGGCGATTGTTCTTTCTATCCAGAAAGACGAAGGAAAAGTCTCTCTTGGCATCAAACAAAATGAAAAAAATCCATGGGAAGATGTAGAAGAGCAGTTCCCTGTCGGTAAAGAGCTCGATGTTGAGATCCAAAACCTAACAAACTACGGCGCATTTGCTGAGTTGGCACCTGGTGTTGATGGGTTGATTCACATCTCTGATTTGAGCTGGACCAAGAAAGTCTCTCACCCATCAGAAGTTCTAAAAAAAGGTGATCGCGTAAAAGCTGTCGTTCTCTCTGTTGATCCTGAAAGCAAAAAGATCACTTTAGGAGTAAAACAGCTAACAGAAAACCCTTGGGAGTCTATTGAAAACACTTTACCAATTGGCAGCAAAGTCAAAGGAAAAGTCGTCAAAATTACTGCTTTTGGTGCCTTTGTCATCCTTGACAATGATTTGGAGGGCTTAGTTCACGTAACAGAACTCTCTGATGAAGCTTTTGGAAAAATTGAAGACATCATATCAGTTGGTGATGAAGTTGAAGCCAAAGTGGTAAAAATCGACCCAGAACAGAAAAAAATTGCTCTTTCGATCAAAGATTATCTTGCTGAACAAGGTAGAGCGGATAAAGACGAGATTGTAGTAAAAAAGCGCAAAAAGAAAAAAGAAGAAGAGGAAGAGAACACAGAAGATGAATAAAGATCTAGTTGCGCTCTTCGAGTATCTCGAAAGAGAGAAGGGAATCAAGCGCGAAATCATCATTGGGAGCATCGAAGAGGCGTTAGAGCTTGCTGCACGCAAAAGTGTAGAAGGAATTACTAATGCCAACGTAAGAGTAGATCCCAACACGGGTGAAATCGATGTGACGTGTGAAAAAGAGATTGTAGAAAAAGTCAAATACCCTGGCGAAGAGATCTCTTTAGAAGCGGCACGTGAGCTCGACCCTGACTGCAACTCTGGTCAATTTATTGAAGTCGTTGTAACTCCTGCACAGTTTGGGCGCATTGCTGCCCAAACTGCCAAGCAAGTCATTGCGCAGAAGTTGCGCGGTGCAGAGCGCGATGTCATCTACTCAGAGTACCGCGACCGCGTAGGAGAGATCATTAATGGTACGGTAAAACGTGTCGTTAAAGGAAGAACAGTCATCGTAGATCTCGGAAAAGTCGAAGCTATACTACCTGAGCGTTTCATCCCTCGTACAGAACACTACAACGTCGGAGATCGCATTTTGGCCCTTCTCTATGAAGTTCGCGATACAGAGGGTGGAGGTGCTGAAGCAGTTCTCTCACGCACAGCTCCCGATCTTGTTGTTGAACTTTTCAAGCAAGAAGTCCCCGAGATCCAAGAGGGACTAATCGAAGTTGTCAAAGTTGTCCGCGAAGGCGGGCATCGCTGCAAACTCGCCGTTCGTTCAAACGACCCAAAAGTTGACCCTGTCGGCGCCTGCGTTGGTGTACGCGGCACACGTGTCAAAAATGTGATTCGTGAACTTGGCAATGAAAAAATTGATATTCTTCCTTACATGGAAGATCGCGTCGAAATGCTAGAGCGCTCCTTATCCCCCATTGAAATCAAAAAAATCAGTGAGGAAGAGGAGACGATCTGGATTGTAGTCGATGATGAAGACTATCCTGCAGCTCTCGGAAAAAGAGGGATTAATGCAAGATTATCTGGCGAACTGATTGGTGTACGCCTAGAAATTGAAAAAATGACCGATCACAAAAAAGCGCAGGTCGTTCAGCGCAAGCAGCTCTCCTTATCGGAAGATGCATGGCTAGATGAACCTGTTCAAATTGCTGGCATGAATCAATTTATTATTGATTCTCTCTCTGCTGCTGGTTTTGATACGCCTAGAAAGATTTTGGGCGCTACACCAGAACAGCTGATCGAATCAGCTGATATTAGCAAAGAGATGGCAGAAGATATACTGGAGAAGGTGACAAAACCATAACTACATGGCAAAAAATTTGAAACTAAACATCAAAAACTCTCAACTTGCCCAAGCTCTTAATATTGGGAAAAAAGCGGATGAGCCTAAAGAAGAAAAAAAGAAAAAGGCTAAAGTCAAAGCAAAGACGCTTGCTCCTATAAAAGAGAAAGAGAAAAAAGAAGAGAAAAAACCCGTTGCCGCAAAGCCCCCTGTAAAAGCGACAGCTGCGCCTAAAAGTGAGCCTGTAGAAAAAGCAGAAGCCCCCAAAACCCCTCCTATCCAGCCTGAAAAATTACCCCCTGTTGAAAAAAAGAGTTTCACACAGAAGGCAGCGATCAAGACAACCGAAAAACCCGGACAACCTCCTAAACGCAAAATTGAGCTAGATGCCGCTACAAAAGCCCGTTTCGCAAAAAATGGCAAGCCAAAAAAACCCTCTTCTCAGCAGCCTTCCTCTTCACCTAACCAAAGTCCTTTCAGAACTGCTGCAGGAGGTAGCCCGCCCCCAGGTACGCCGAGAAAACAGAAAGCTGCCCCAAAAAAACCTTGGAGCAGCATGAATCAGCGCCGAGGCGATCATCGACTCCGCCATGGCATCTCGCAAAGTGACGATGAAAGGTGGCGTAAAAAGCGCGGTTTCAAAGGAAAGCAAGAGCGTAGCCCTGAAGAGATCATTCGCCCCAAAGAGTTAAAGATAAAACTTCCTATCACAATAAAAGACCTAGCAGTTGAGATGAAACTCAAGGCTTCTGCTTTGATTTCAAAGCTCTTTATGCAAGGGGTTGCCCTTACACTCAACGACTATCTTGATGATGAAACAACTGTGCAACTTCTAGGCCAAGATTTTGAGTGCGAAATTACTATAGACACTTCTGAAGAAGAGCGCCTTCAAATCACAGGAAAAACTGTTGCAGAAGAGATCCAAGAGACCGATAGCGCAAACCTTGAAACAAGAGCACCAGTTGTTGCATTTATGGGTCACGTTGACCATGGAAAAACAAGTTTAATTGACTTTATTCGCAAAAGTAAAGTTGCAGCTAAAGAGGCGGGTGCTATCACCCAGCACATCGGTGCATTCAAATGCCAACTCGATCACGGCCCCCTCACAATTTTAGATACACCTGGACACGAAGCGTTTAGCGCAATGAGAGAGCGCGGCGCCTCAGCAACAGATATCGTGATTCTTGTTGTTGCAGGAGACGAGGGCATCAAAGCACAAACACTTGAAGCTCTACACCAAGCCAAAGAAGCAGGTGTTCCAATTATCATCGCAATCAACAAGTGTGATAAGCCTAACTTCAATGCAGATGAGATCTACAGACAGCTCTCTGAGCAAGAGATGCTCCCTGAAGCGTGGGGGGGTTCAACAATCACTGTCAATTGCTCCGCTAAAACTGGCGAAGGTATTGAAACACTTCTTGAAATGTCTCAACTTCAAGGGGAACTTTTAGAGCTTAAAGCGAATCCAGATGCACGTGCTCGTGGAATTATCTTGGAATCAGAATTGCACAAAGGTCTTGGATGTGCTGCTACTCTGCTTGTTCAAAATGGGACACTACGCCACGGCGACGCTCTTGTGATTGGAGAGGTTTGGGGTCGCACGAAAACAATGCACAATGAGCATGGCAAAAATACAAAAAACGCTCCCCCTGCAACTCCTGTTAAGGTCACCGGACTCTCCGGAATTCCAGAAGCAGGAACAGAATTCATTGTTGTGGAAAGTGAAAAAGAGGCGAAAAAGCTTTGTGAAGAGCGTATGGCAGGTAAAGAGCGAGAATTCAACCGCCGTCCAAAAACAAGAGCTTTAGATGACCTCCTTGCCCAAGAACAGCAACGCCAACAGAAAAAGCCTCTTGCCCTCATCTTGCGTGCAGACGTACAAGGTTCACTTGAAGCACTAAAAAACTCTCTTAAACGTCTTCCTCAAGAAAAAGTTGAGCTGAACTTTATTAACGAATCTGTTGGGGAAATTTCAGAGTCTGATATTGAACTTGCGCACGCCTCAGGTGCTGCTATTATCGGCTTTCACACAAAAGTTGAGAGCCACGCAGAAGGGTCAATTAAAAAATTACAAGTTGATGTCAAATCTCATGATGTCATCTACCACCTTGTTGATGAAGTCAAATTGATGATGAAAAATCTTCTTGATAAAATTCGCGAAGAGAACGAAGTGGGTGAAGCTGAAATCCTTGCCACCTTCAAGTCATCTTCTCTCGGCCTTATTGCAGGTTGCAAAGTTACAGATGGTATCATCAAACGCTCCCACCTAGTGCGCCTCTACCGTGATGGTGAAGAGCTCTTTACAGGAGATATAGCCTCCTTAAAGAGAGAAAAAGAGGATGTTAAGGAAGTCTCTAAAGGGTTTGAGTGTGGGATTCTTCTTCAGAAATTCCGCGACTATCAAGTGGGCGATACAATCAAAGCCTTTGAAGTTACATTTAAAGAGCAAGAACTATAACTCACTATGACACGCAGAACAGAGAGACTCAACTCACTTTTGAAAGAGGTCATTAGCGAAGTGATTCGCAACGAAGTTCGCAATCCTAAAATCGCTAAATTCACTACTGTCATGAGCGTTTCAATTACTAAAGATCTGCGTCATGCTAAAATCTATGTGAGCATCTTAGGAGACGAAAAAGAGCGGAGTGAAACAATTAACGGACTCAATTCAGCAGCCAGCTTCATCGCGATCTCAACATCAAAAAAAGTTGTTATGCGTTTTTTCCCCGAACTTACCTTTCATCTTGATACCAGCACAGACGATCTGCTCCATATCGACAACATCCTAGGTGATCTAGAAAAAGAGCGAGAGGCTCGTCAGTGAAAGAGGGTATTCTTCTTCTTAACAAACCTGCCGGAAAAACCTCTTTCTATCTGGTCTCGCTGCTACGTCGTCTCACAAAAATCAAAAAAATCGGCCATGCAGGCACCCTTGATCCCTTTGCAACTGGCGTAATGGTCATGCTTATTGGCAAAAACTATACACGACTCCAGCCGACATTCCTTAATAGTGACAAAGAGTACACCGCCACACTAAAGCTTGGTATAGAAACAGATACAGGTGATTTAGAAGGCGCCACTACAAACACCTCTGAAAAAATTCCTACAAATGAAGAAATTTTAGCACTCCTTCCTGAATTCCAAGGTGAGCTTCTTCAAACTCCACCGATGTATTCCGCAAAAAAAGTAGGAGGAAAAAAACTTTACGAGCTCGCTCGTAAAGGTGTCACAATTGAGCGCGAGCCAAAAAAAATCCAAGTTACGACCACTTTTCTTTCTTACGACTACCCTCACCTTAAGCTACATTTTGCTTGCAGTAAGGGTACCTACATCCGTCAATTAGCCGTAGATATTGGTAAAAAACTTGGCTCCTATGCCCACCTTGTCCAATTAGAGCGTGTTAAGAGTGGCAGCTTTTTGTTAGAAAATTGCCTGAGCATCGAAGAGATACAAAAACCCGGTTTTCAATACCAAAGCCACCTACACACATGCAAATCGCCAGAGATTTCTCTACATTACAAAGAAGTAGCGATCCAGTAGCCCTCACCATCGGCTCTTTTGATGGTGTGCATGCTGGCCACAAATATCTATTCTCACAAATGGCAACTCTTGCTCCTACCCGCCTTGTCACCACGTTTGAAACTCTCCCTATCAATTACTTTCGTCCTGAACTTAATATTCCCCAACTCACAACTCTCGAAGAAAAACTCACCCTTCTTGAACAAGCTGGCGTCGATCTAGTGCTTCTTCTTCCCTTCAACAAAGAAATTGCCACCCTCACCTATAAAGAGTTTTTACAAAAAATCTACCACCACTGCCCTTTCAACCACCTCGTACTTGGAAAAGGTGCAGCATTTGGAAAAGATGCTCAGGGAAATGAAGAAAACATTAGAATTTTTAGCGAGCAACTTCACTTCACTCCACATTACATAGAGAAGTTTTTAGTTGATGGAAGGCCTCTCTCTTCAAGACGTTTGAGAGAAGAAAAATTTAACTAAACCAGCCTTTGCCTAAAAAAAAATCACGAATCCTTCTTACCGCTTACAGCTTCAAGTCTTGCTAAAAGAGCTCTGTTCATTTTAAACAATTCACTCACTTGCTGATTTAATCTTTCAACCTCTCTTGCAAGACCTTCAATTCTAATCGTATTTGTTTGCTGATTCGACTCGACTTGCACCCCTATCTCCTGGAGCCCACTTGCATTTTGAATTGCGAGTTTACTAACACCAGCCCGAGAGCCTAATTGATCCAAAACTTCAGTAGCAATCCCTTTTCTTCTTAGGTCTCTCTTCCAAATTCCTTCTTTCTTGCTATCCTTTTTCTTGAGTTGAGCAACCCTCTCCTCTTTATAGCAATTAGCCTCTTCTTGATTTGGAAAAGAGAGATATCCATATTTTGAAGCTCTGCTTTTTTCCTTAAACACGCCATCTTTTTTGTAACCAAAAGATTCATAAATTCTTTTCCCGTCAGCATCAGGATAAGATACACCCGATTCAAGAAATAGACTCTCAGAGTTCCAATTTAAATCGTATATCGTCTCAATATCTTTTTTTCCTTTTTTCAGCTTCAACATTATACTGGAAAATTTTGCACTCTCCTCACCCTTGCTACTTTTTTGAACTAAAGAATGGGCAAACTTAGAAAACCAATCGTCGGCAATCTTTTTTACACCTTTTATTGAGCAGAGACGAAGATGTTCCTGTAGTAAAAAAGTAATTTCAAATGCGAGTCTCTTATTATCTAAATCGACTCCCTCCAATCCCCCATGAAAATGGCTTGCCCCTCTTTTAAACTCCGCTTTCTTCTGTTTTCCTCGCACAGCACCTACAGCCTTCTGAGCAACAAAGTTGACTCCAATACCAATAAAAGGAGCAATTATTGTCGAAGCACCCCAAGTAACAGGAGCCAACACAATGCCAGTTCCGGTAGTTATTAAAGAAGTCATTACAGTGATCAAAACCCCTAGAACATCATCTGTTGAAGTGTTTGCCCTCTGCAACAGTCCACTTTTAGCTGCCTGTAAACCAATACTTAGTGCTGTTAATTTTTGAAAAAAATGGCGATAAAAAATTTTATATATTCCTCTAGAGTCATCTTTTTTAAAAAGTTCTTCACAGCGGTTTCTTAATTCAATACGACTTTTTAACTCAGATTCCAATGGTTGAATTTGAGCTCTAAGTTGTTCCTGAGAAACTTTAAGGGTTTCAATTTGCGCCTCATTAGATACAACACCCCCTATAAGATTCCCTTCCATCTCCTCGAGTTGACCTTGCACATCATTCAACTCTTCAAGAGTTTTTGCCTTTATTTCCTCTAGATCTGCAATTATCCTTTCATTTTCCTGAGCAAAGTGATCATAATCTGGTAGATCAGAAAGCCCATCTGTTAACTCCCAAACCTTTGAAAGTTCCTCAAAAAAAATCTCATTCTTGCCTGTTAACTTTTTTTCCAGACTATTTACAGCTTCATCCAATTCTTCCTGGAGCCCTGCACCTGCAACCCTTTCTCTTTCGCTATCTTGAATCAGGTTTGAAAAAAGTTCTTCTCTTCTTCTTCGAAAATCCTCAAGCATGTCAAGAAAAACTTCCTTACAATGTTTAGCTGCTGCGTAACGAACTTCTTGATCATTCCTCATCTCGAAACTCATCCGTTGAAACCTTTCATGAAAACGTTCATAATCATTTTTGGTATTAGATAAATCAGAATTGAGATACAACGCACAGGCTTTTTTATTTTTAAAACTCTCAATTTCTATGGAACATTTATAACCTTTTTCTTCTATTGCTAAAGCTAACAGTTCTGCATCGATCTGATAAAACTTAGGAAGAAACGCGTATACTTTGTGATTAACAGTTAAAGCTTTTATTGCAAAAGACCTGTTCCGTTGCAAACTGTCGTCAAGACATCTAAAAGCTGCCTCATCGTTTTTTATTGCTATTAAGCCAATTTCTTCATTCTTTTGGAACTGAATATCTGCCAATCCAATCGCAGTTCCTCTTAAGCCTACTAAAGCAATAATCAATTCTTTATGATTTTTATTTTTATCTATCCAGGAGATCCATTTTGGATGTGCATTTCCCTGTTGGCCATCCCTCTCATCAAGGATACGGATATTTTCTTTATTTAGTGACAAAGCTTCTATCACAAGTTCAGGTTGAATTTCCGCAATCGCCCGATCGGGTATATCAGTTAAAAGAAAACCCTCAGCCAACAAGGATCGTAAAAGTTCATTGTCTGAAGCAGCTTTTATACGCTTTGCCTCCGAATAAGAAGCATAAATTCTCCCACGCCCATACACTGATAAAACACTGTCCTTATTTTGCAATCGTTTGCTCGCATATTTAAATGCGTCCCTGTCATTTTTAATAGCATTTACCACAACTTCTTCTTCATCCCGAAATTTTTTTCTTACAATGGAGAGAAATTTTCCATTGACTTGAACTATTTTTTTTATTACCTCCTTATCGTCACAATTTTTAATGTATTTCCAAAGTTTCCATTCAGCACTTTCCTTGTCACGAGGCCTCCGCCAGTAGATGTCAGAATGTCTCGCATATGCCATAATAAAATCTAGATCATCAAACCATATAACAACTTTTGACGTATTGACATAGCCACATTTACGTAACCATTCTATTGTAAATTCTCGCTTGTTACGTATTCGTTCGCTTGCATCTTTAAAAGAGTTAGGATAATCTTGCATTGCAGTAGATACGATCTCTTCATCATCGCATGCCCACTGTACACAACCCAAATTGCGTCCATTTACTTTTACAGCATGCAAAACAAAAGCTCTATCAGCTTGTTGCTCGGGGGTAGCCGCTGAAAGATCCAAACCTAACTCGATTAGATGCAATGCTCTCTCCCTACTTTCTTCCATTGCTCGGCCAATAAATAGATTCTTACCTTTAGAAAGACCTACGACTGAGGCGTCGATTATCTCTACATCTTTTCCAAACTCCTGAAATGAGACATCTAAACCCCAAGGTTTATCCCAGTCCAGCTGCTTTAAAACAATCTCCCTAATTCTAGTAAATTCATTTCTAATATCACTTAAAAACGGATGACTTTCTCTACTCAACCATTTAATTTCATGCCGATTTAAAACTGTTTCAAAAGGTGCATCAGGAGGTGCACCTCTAGCTTCTCTAAGGAGGTCAAATCCTTTTGATCCCACTAGCCATTCAAAACTTGTATTAGAACCTATTGCTGCCATTTCCCGCCTACTTAAAATAAAATTTAACTACTTTTGCTAAGAAGGTTAACAGATCGGTATATTTAGGGCTATCTGTAAAAACTTAATTCAAAATGAAAGAAACATTTCATTTAGATCCCACCTCTTTTCTTCCAAAAATAGATAAAACCGATTACGATGGAGGGTATGTCCGAACTCTCTATTGGTATCGTAGGCCTTCCCAACGTGGGGAAGTCAGCGATGATCGACTCGAATTGCTTGCAAAATTGAGTAATAGCGCAAAGATGATCTCCGCCCGTTGCGTCTTTTTTGATATTGCCGGCCTTGTCGAAGACGCGTCAAAAGGCGAAGGCTTGGGAAATAAATTTTTAACATGCTTCTTTAAAAACTTCAGGCGTATAAATACCGTCGTCAATAATTTGTAATAACCGCATAGCAACTTGACTAGGAGTTCTTTCTCCTGATTCCCACGCCTGAATAGTTTTTACACTAACATTAAGAACTTTTGCAAAAATAGCTTGGGAATAATTTTCTTTAGCTCTAATTCTTTTGATATCTTTAGCTTTGTATTTTTTCGGAGGCTTTGGAATTTCAATTTTTTTCGTTCTAAGAGTTCTCTTCTTTTCTTCAAACTCAACTGCTTCCTCAAGACCTTGCTTTATTCCTTTAAAGAACTCACTCATTTTTTTCCTTCTTTAGTCTTTCAACTAGTTTTTTTAATATTTTTATCTCCTCTTTGTCCAAGTTTTCTTGAACATTTTTGGGAAATATTACTATTAAATAGATTTTTTCATTTTTGGGAACATCAAGGTAACAGATGCGAAAACCTCCACTTTTTCCTTTTGATACTCCCTTCAAGCGAATTTTTCTTAACCCACCTGTTCCACGCATTACATCTCCTTCGTCAGGATTTGTAATGATTATTCTCAACAAGTCATCAAAGTCGTTACGATCCAGTTTTCCAGTTCTTACGAGCTTATCCAAGATCTCCGAAAATATCTTTGTCTCAACTACTTCCCTTTTCATGATAATTGTACTACATAGTAGGATAGACCGCAAATAGAGTCAACTATTAAATTGCATTCTGTCTAAAAATGGCTCATTTCCAGTATGATAGAGGGTATGTCTGAACTCTCTATTGGTATCGTAGGTCTTCCCAATGTAGGAAAGTCTACCCTCTTTAACGCGCTCACCAAAAAAGGTGCGGCAGCTTCAAATTATCCCTTTTGCACAATTGATCCCAACAAGGGCGTTGTAGAAGTGAGCGATGATCGACTTGATTTGCTTGCAAAATTGAGTAACAGTGCAAAGATGATCCCCGCTCATTGCGTCTTTTTTGATATTGCCGGCCTTGTCGAAGGCGCGTCAAAAGGCGAAGGCTTGGGGAATAAATTTTTAGCAAATATCCGCGAGACAAATGTTATTTTGCATGTTGTGCGCTGCTTTGAAGATCCCGATGTAGTTCATGTACGCGGCAAAATCGATCCAATTGCTGACATAGAAATTATTGAACTAGAGCTCGCTCTTGCTGACTTGCAAATGTGCCAAAACTCTTTGGTCAAGTTAGAAAAGCAGGCGAAAGGAAACCGCGAATTATTGCCAACAGTTGCGCTACTCAAGCGCTGCGCCACTCATCTGGATGAGGGCAAATCGATGCGTGAGCTCGATCTGAGTAGTGATGAAAAAGAGATCCTTAAAATCTATCCATTTTTGACATTGAAGGATGTGATCTACGCCACCAATGTCGATGAGGGCTCGCTCCCATCAATGGAAAATGAGTACGTACAGAAAGTGCGCGAGCATGCGAAAAAAACGGGCAGTGAAGTTATCTCTATTTGTTCAAAGTTTGAAGAAGAACTCGGCACCCTAAATGATGAAGAGGCAAAAGAATTTTTGGAGAGTGTCGGCTTGAAAGAGTCGGGGCTAAAGCGCCTTGTCTCATTGTGTTTTAAAAAGTTGGGGCTCATTACCTACTTTACAACAGGTCCGCAAGAGACACGCGCTTGGACCATTCGCCAAGGGACCAACGCAAAGTCTGCTGCTGGAGAAATCCATAGCGATATTGAAAAAGGATTTATACGTGCAGAGGTGATTAGCGTTCCTGTTTTAAAAGAACTTGGGTCGCGCGCAGCTGTCAAAGAAGCGGGAAAAATGCGCTCTGAAGGACGCGACTACATCGTCGATGATGGCGATGTGCTTCTCTTCTTTCACAATTAATTATATAACCAAGAAGTATGGCAGAAAAGTCGGAAAAGGCAACCTCTAAGAAGTTGCGCGATGCCCGAAAAAAGGGGCAGGTTGCAAAGTCACAAGACTTCCCTTCCGCATTTACTTTCGTTGCCTCCATGTCAGGGATTGTCATTTTGGCGGGCTACTTTTTTGATCAACTTGCCGGCTTTATGACCAACACCTTTAACTCCATCAAGGAACACGGTGATATTGCGAATGAAGCGGGCCGTATCATGATGTCGGCAATCAATCTAATCTTTAGTACTTCATTCCCCTTCATGGCAATTATTGCTGGAATTGGCATCATTGTGGGTTTTCTTGTTGTTGGGCCGGTCTTCTCTATGGAGGCGATGAAGCCAGACATCAAGCGGATGAATCCCGTCGAGAATTTAAAAAATATGTTTAAGCTCAAAACTTTTGTTGAGCTGCTAAAATCGATTATTAAAATTACCGGAGCTGTTATTATCATTTACTATGTAGTGAAAGATAGTACAGATGAGATTGTAACAACCGCGTCACTCCCTGTTGTGGGCAGCGCGCTTGTCTTCTCTAAGTTTTTGACCAAAGTCGCCCTACGCGTAGGGATTTTCTTTATTGCCATCGCGATTTTTGACCTTGTCTTCCAAAAAAGACAATTTGCAAAGCAGATGATGATGGAAAAGTTTGAGGTCAAACAGGAAATGAAGGATACTGAGGGAAACCCAGAGATCAAGAGCAAGCGGCGCCAACGTTCACAAGAACTCGCCTACCAGGAAGGACCTGCTGCTGTATCGCGATCAAAAGTTGTTGTGACAAACCCCGTTCACCTTGCCATCGCACTGGAGTATGATGAGGTGGAGGAGCCCGCTCCAAAAATTGCTACGATGGGGCAAGGGCGTGAGGCGAGTGAGATCATCCGCCGTGCGCAGCAGCATGACGTGCCCATTATGCGAAACGTGCCTTTGGCACACGATCTGTGGGACAATGGAAAAATTGGTGCATACATCCCTTATGACACCTACAAGACAGTGGCAGAGATCTTGAAATGGGTCGCTTCACTAGAGCGTGCAGAAGAAGCAGAGTTAGATATTTTTAAAAGCGAAGAATGAAGAATTTTGTAGATAGTTTAGGAAGAGTTTTAGGGCGCGAAGGAGTCTTGCGCTTTTTGAGTCGCTCACCCGACATCATTCTCGCTTTATTTGTTGTGACCATCATCATGGCAATTGTTCTTCCTGTGCCCCCTCCTGTGATCGATGCGATGATCGCCATCAACTTAACTGTCTCAATCGGCCTTTTGATGGTCGGTCTCTACATTCAAAAAGCTGTTCACATCTCCATCTTCCCCTCTCTTCTCCTCCTTACCACCCTCTTTCGGTTGAGTATTGAGATCGCCGCAACAAGACAAATTCTCCTACACGCCTACGCCGGTGAAGTCATTATGGCCGTCGGTCGCGTTGTAGTCGGAGGCAACTTTGTTGTCGGAGGCGTTATCTTCCTCATCATCACCATTGTGCAATTTATTGTTGTCACAAAGGGTGCTGAACGTGTTGCTGAAGTTGCGGCCCGTTTTACCTTGGATGCGATGCCAGGAAAGCAGATGAGTATCGACGCCGACATGCGTAGTGGGATTCTCGATGCCAACCAGGCGCGTACTCTGCGACTTGCTCTTGCAAAAGAGAGCCAGCTCTACGGAGCGATGGATGGTGCCATGAAATTCGTCAAAGGGGACGTGATTGCCGGTATCGTAATTGCCATCATCAACATCGTTGGAGGGCTCATCATTGGAATTGTCTTCCACGGTATGACAGCGATGCAAGCCGCACAAACATATGCTCTCCTCTCCATTGGTGGGGGCCTCGTCTCTCAAATTCCATCCCTTATCGTCGCTCTGACTGCCGGTCTTGTGACTACACGCGTCTCAAGTGACACTAAAGATGCCAATCTTGGCCGCGACCTATCAACACAACTTTTTGCTCAACCTAAAGGCGTCATCATCGCCTCCCTTGTCATCATTGCCATTGGGTTCATCCCAGGGTTCCCCACACTCCTCTTTCTTGTTCTAGGTTTTGCTGTAGGAGGCGCAAGCCTTTCGATCTGGTGGAAGATGCGTAAAACGGAAAAGCGCGCCGCTGCAACCGGTGCGACCGTTGAAACTGACGTAGAAGGTCATGCTGTCGTCCGCGGAGGAGAAGATGACTACGCCCTTACCCTTCCCGTTATCTTAGAAGTTGGCAAGAGTCTCTCTGAAGCGATGCGCCGCGATCGCAAAGGCGGTTCCACATTTATCGAAGAGATGATTCCGAAGATGCGCCACGCTCTCTACCAAGATTTAGGCGTTCGCTTTCCCGGTGTCCACGTACGCACAGACTCCCCAAGTTTAGAAGAAAGCGAGTACTCTATCCACCTTAACGAAGTCCCAATCGTGCGCGGTAAAGTCTTGGAAAATATGCTTCTCACAAACGAGACAGAAGAAGTCCTCCGCCGCTACAATCTCCCCTACACAACCTCCAAAAATGCCGTTGGCAACGCCTCTTTGTGGGTTGAAAACAGGTACGAATCGATCCTTAAAAAAGCATCCATTAAATATTGGAATACAAGCGAAGTCCTCATACTCCATCTCTCTCACTTCTACAAAAAACACGCACAAGAATTTTTAGGAATCCAAGAAGCACGCGCCATCTTAGAATTTGTAGAAAAGTCCTATCCCGATCTTGTCAAAGAAGTAACACGACTTGTTCCTCTTCAAAAAATGACCGAAATCCTGCGCCGCCTGATACAAGAAGAGATTTCCATAAAAGATCTACGTACTATTCTGGAAGCCCTTTCAGAGTGGGCGCAAACAGAGAAAGATACCGTCCTCCTCACCGAATATGTCCGCTCCTCCCTCAAGCGCTACGTCAGCTACAAATACTCACAAGGACAATCCACCCTCTCCGTCTACTTGATTGACCCCGAAATCGAAGATATGATTCGCGGTGCCGTCAAACAGACCTCAGGCGGCTCCTACCTAGCCCTCGATCCCGACTCCATTCAACTCATCATTAAAGCGATGCGTGAAATCATCGTCCCGACTCCACCCGGCGGCCAGCCCCCTGTCCTCCTCACCGCTATCGACGTACGACGTTTTGCGCGCAAGCTCATTGAAGGAGAGTTTCCCGATCTCCCCGTCCTCTCTTCTCAAGAGATTGTCCCCGAGATCCGGATCCAGCCCCTCGGCCGCATCCAACTCAATTAAAGATTTTTATATTACAATCTTCCTCCTCATCTGATGGAGCAAAAAAACACATTTTGATACAATCTTAACAAACAGGGAGAATATGATGTCAGATATAGGAGTCAAGCCAGTTTTAGAATTTTCTTCAAGAGGGATCACTCCTCGTTTGGATATTGATGCAGCCCCTCTCTGTGATTTTTTCGGGGAGTGCGTTTCGCAAACCGGCTCTTTCTTATGGCGCCATAAAGTCTCTACAACTCTTATTGGATTGAGCTTAGTAGGCTTTTTCCTCTGGAAAATATGCTCAAAGTCGGCTCCAGTTGAGGAGCCTAAGGAGCCTCTCTATGCAAATATGCAAGACTGGGTACAAGGAGCTTCATCCGAAATACGTTTTAATAAACATGGGTATCGTAAGCGTCCAGATGGCGATGGAAGAGAAAAAGTTAGAAAACAACTAGCGTCACATCAAGAAAATATTCACAATAGGCATCCATTTTTTATTGGATCATTCCCTCCAGAAATTGAAAAACATACCGATGTAACTAAAATTCAATTTACACGTGATTTGATCAAAGTAATCCCAGCAGGAATAGGTCAGCTCGCCAATCTAGCCGAATTAAACTTGGCAGATAATAGAATCAGTGAACTACCCGTTGAAATCGCTTCCCTTCAAAATCTTAGGAAGCTTGACTTATCAGACAATCAACTTAGAAGCTTACCCGCTGTTCTAGCTCACCTCATAAATTTAAAAGAGTTAAAATTATCCGGTAACCCATTTAAAGGCACTTTCCCAAACGAAATTTTGGATGCGAAATGGGAACATCTTGAAGAACTTGAGATGAATGAGTGGAGAAAGCTTCCCAACGAACTTGTAAAACAGATACAAGCAAAAGCATCGGAGGGTTCAAAGTTTGCAAGGCTGTTCTGCGAAGCGAACTCGCTCCCCTTCAACGAGACTCCTAGTTGACCGAGTAAAGTTTTTCCTTTATAGCTTGAGGACATGTCAGGCATTGGTGGCGAGGGAATCTCCAATATTCAAGCAAAGTTACAGGCTGGGCTTCTTAAAGAGCAGTCTATCGAAGCCAAACAAGCGGATGCACGTGCAGCTTTCATTATGGACGATAGCGCCTACTCAGTTTTTAATCCGCTGGAAATGGCCAAATATTTCAAAAAGCTCGCGGAGCAGGCCTCCAAAATTCCTTCTGAAGAGCAGCTAGAAGCTGAGACAGAAAACGAGGAGCTCGTTAAGCGCCTTGATGAGGCGATGAATACAGCCAAAGCGTATGCCAAACGCAACTCAGAACTCAATCCCCACACCCTACTAAAACTTTTATCTAATCTGCGCTCTAATATGAGCGAGGCGGAGATGCTTGAAGAGGTTCTGCGCGAGTTTCCCGACCCCTCGATTGCTGATGATGCAATCGATTTTTTGATTGAGACATCAGAAGAGAAGAAGGCGATTCAGGATAAGATGATCCGTGCCAAGGAGGATTTTAATTCGACTTATGGCCGGGAAATTCGTGCGGGAAAAAATATTGCTCCTCAAGCTGTTAACTATTCAGAGCTAGGTCTTGGAACAAAATCAGAGCTCAGAGATCTATACCGCGATATTACAGGCAATCCACGCGAGCCTATTGAGCTTTTTGAAGAGCTCTCAATGAAGTTTGAATTCAAGCAGATGAAGGTAGTCATCGACTTTTTTCTGCACGCTCTGGGCCAAGATCTCAAATCGAAAGGCACCTCTATCGATCCTCTAGAGCTAAAACGCTTACTCGTTGATGGAAGGCAGATGATGGCAATCTTTGACGTCTACGGGTTTTTTCAAGTTCGCTTTGCAAACATCGCAAAAAAGTTTGCCAAGTATCACCTTCCTCTCCCTATGAAACTCAATTTTATTACCCTCTCTCGATTACTTATTTACTATTTTAAAGAGCGTTTTCCTTCCGCTGAAAAGTTTCGCCAGCTGGGCAAAATGATGGAGATCCAAAATCATACCCTAGCGCAAATTATTGTCTTTACGCAGTACCGCGATGCGATGCGCCACATGCCCCCTAGGCTTTTTAAATCGGAGCGCCATCGCCAAGACCTTTTGATGACGATTCTAGAAACACTCTCTGATTTAGAAGATGAGCTTGAGGAGGAAGAGAATGGATAGATTTCAAACCATCATTCAGGAGCTCTCTCAAGAACTCGCTACACCTCTTAAAGCAACAGGTGATAGCACCTGTGCCATCACTTTTAAAAACAGCCTTTTTACTCAAATTGAGCTCTCTGAAAATCAGGAAAAACTTGTGATCATCTGTGTTATTGAGAAGCTGCCTCCAGGGAAGTATCGCGAACAGGTATTAACAGCAGCGCTACAAGAAAACGCTCTCTCCTCTCCTCTCATCGGCTCCCTCTCTTTTTCAAGACGCAGCGACGAGCTCCTCCTCTATGCCAGTACGCCTATGGCGGAACTTAATGGAAAAAAACTGTTTGAAATTTTGCTTGTACTTGTCGACAAAGCGCATCGATGGCAGGAGGCAATTCAGCAAAACCTACCCCTTCCGGTAGATCTCGGGACTTAAAAAAAATGGAAAAAGAGATTCTTTCAAAAGCACATCACGGTATCGCGATCCCTCTTTCGGCTTTGCGTTCAAAAACAAGCTGCGGAATCGGCGAATTTCCCGACCTTATTCCTCTCATCGACTGGTGTAAAAAAGTCGACTTTGATCTCATTCAAATTCTTCCAATCAATGACTCAGGAACCGATCCAAGCCCTTACAATGCGCTCTCCGGAAGTGCTCTACACCCGATCTATATCGGACTGCGACAATTAGAACAGACGCATTGCACAGAGCTTGAAAAACTGCTCAAGAAACTAGAGAGTTTGAACGGGGGAAAACGCGTTGCCTACAAAGAAGTTTTAGAAAACAAAATGCTCTACTTGGAGCGTTACTATGAACTCAAAGGTCAAGAGATCTGCGCAAAAGAGTCCTTTCAAAATTTTTGTAAAACCCAAGATCACCTTCTTCCCTACGCTCTTTTCAAAGTACTAAAAGAGAATATGCAGGGACAAAACTGGCAAGATTGGCCCGAGGAGATCCGAACCTGCTCCCACCACCACTACAAAGAGCTTTTGCATCGTCACGAAAAAGAGGTGCAGTATCACATGTTTCTGCAATACCTCTGTTATGACCAACTTTTGCGCATCAAGCAATACGCCTCAGAAAAAAACATCCTGCTCAAAGGTGACATCCCCATCCTCATTAGTCCTGATAGCGCCGACGTCTGGCACCATCGAGAATTTTTCGACCTCACACATAGCGCAGGAGCTCCACCCGATCGTTTTACCCCTGAAGGCCAATACTGGGGTTTTCCTCTCTATAAATGGAATATTTTAGAGCAGCAAGATTTCGCCTGGTGGAAAACACGCCTTCGCTATGCAGAAAACTTTTTTCACCTCTACCGGATTGACCATGTGATCGGTTTTTTCCGCATCTGGGCGATCAAACGCGGAGAGTGCGCAAGCAGAGGACAGTTTCTACCAAATGAACCTTGGCAAGCTTTGGCGCAAGGGCGTAAACTTTTAGAGATGCTAAAAAAATCGAGTAAGATGGTGCCAATTGGTGAGGACTTAGGAATTACGTTTGATGGAATGAATGAGGTCATGCAAGAGCTAAAAATTCCAGGAACTAAAGTGATGCGCTGGGAGAAACTTCCACCAAATGAGTACCAAAAGCTCTCAATGACCTGTCTCTCCACACACGACTCTGAGACGCTTGCGCAGTGGTGGGAAAATGAACCTAACGAGGCGAAACAATTTGCAAAACAGATTGGCATGGTTTACAAACCAACCCTTTCAAAGGAGATGCGAAAGAAAATTTTGCATGCAGCGCACACTTCAAATAGCCTCTTTCACATCAACTTATTAGGAGAGTACCTCGCTCTATCAAGTGATCTAGTTTGGGAAAACTTAGATGATGAACGTATTAATCGCCCCGGCCAAATCGTCGAAGAGAACTGGACTTACCGGATGCGGCCTTATTTAGAGGTCTTATCACAACAGTCGTTTTACCATTTGTTACACTTCTGAGATTAAGATGGAGAGGAATAAGACGTGTTCGGCCTCGTCCGCTGCCAAATTTATGCCCTTTTGCTTCTCGATGTTGCCTCTTAATATTTGGTGGATCTTTCCGAGTAACCTTACCAGGTGCTGTTGGTATACGTGCTGGGGAAGGACCTGGGTTAAGATCTAACAAAGACATTGCTGCACCTAAATGTTCCGAAACATTTGGAGTAGCTGCAGGATTCAAACTTAGCGAAGACATTGCTTCATCTACTTGTTTCATACCGGCTGTGGGATCGTTGTTAAGTAACTCTGCAGTTTCTTGAACTCCTTGAAGCGCATCACTCATAAACTCATCTTCAGAGTCAGATAAAGAGCCCACTTCCACCCTCATCTGCTCAAGATCTTCGCGGCGTGCGTTAAAAATCTCGGAATCAGGCTTGGGAAGTCCAGGCATAGGTGTAGATCTGGGTCCAGAAAAAACGATATTTATTGCGGGACCTCTGACTTCAGTTCGAGGTAGGGGTGTTTCATTTGGTAGTCTTGGTTGGCCAAGTCCATACATTTTATCCATAGTATTTATAGTAGGCTGTCTGTTTCTCATAATTATAACTAATTACAATATTAATAGAAACAATTTAAATAAATTTTATAATATAATTAATATATAACTATAAATATTGGAAGTTTTAATAGAGATTCTGCTAAAATTGAGATTTATGTTAAATATTTTTTTTATTGCTGTCTCCCTGCTTTCCCCCCCTAAACCTACAGAAAAAGAGCTCGATACAATCTACTACAGCCTAGAACCAAACTCTATCTCCAAACAATTTGCTTTCTACCACCTCTATCCTGAGACAAAGCAAGGTCGAAAAGCCCTGCTCAATGCCTGGCGATTACTCTGCTGCGCACACCCTGGAGGTAGGCCCATTGAGGGCGATTTGCAACTGCCAGAACTCGATTTTGCCCCCCTTATTCGTCTTGTCAATCAGCAACCACACGCTCCTAAGACATCGCTAAACAGCAAACAGATCTCCTTAATTCAAGAATTAGCCTCGCCCCTTCCCAATCGCAAGCTCAAAGGAAATCAAGTTTTTTCAAGGGCAGAATTACGCAAACTTCCTTCAGAGGAGATCGACTTAGCGCGCGCTCTACTTCTTGAGCAGTATGAAAACCCGCAGGAAAATAGAAAAGAGATCACAACATATGAAGCAACTCTTGACCTGATGGCTCTTCAAGTTCTAGCCCGGTTACCAGAAAAAGCAACAGATCGAGAAAAAATCCGGGAAATTAGCAACCTGATTTTTCATGAAAAGGGGTATCGCTTTCCTCCCCATTCGCTACACATAAAAGATATCGATCTTTATACCTTTCTCCCCTCTGTACTCGATACTCATGAAGGAGTCTGTTTGGGCGTCTCGATCCTCTATCTATGCTTAGCACAACGTCTTGACCTGCCTCTAGAAATCATCACACCCCCAGGGCACATCTACGTCTGCTATGAAAAAGGTGAGGAAAAAATCAATATTGAAACAACCGCCCGTGGGATTCATGTCGATGATGAAGCCTACCTTAGCATTAACACGCGCTCACTCAATGTGCGTACCATGCGCGAAGTTGTTGGCATGGCTGCCTTTAACCAAGCCTCTGTTTTCTGGCAACGGGGAGAGCATGATGAGGCGATTAAGCGCTACCGCCAAGCAGCAGTGTATATGGTCGATGATCCCCTCGTAAAAATGTTTCTTGGCGTCAATCTCCTCATCAAAGGAGAAAAAAAAGAGGGAGCCGCCTACCTCAAAGCCATTGCAGGAAAACCTTTTCCATGGGCAGTGAGCAAAGAGACGATGCCAGAGGATTACTTGAATGGTCATGTCGATGTAGAAGGGCTCAAAGCGATCTACTCGCGTGTCGATGAATCACGCACTTCAATCCTCGCTAAACAGAAAGATTTGCATAAAATACTCAAACGCTTCCCCCGCTTTCGCGATGGATGGTTTCATCTTGCCATCACCTACCTGCAGCTCGGTCGTGGTAAAGAGGGTTTAGAATGCCTACAAGCTTACCATGCGCTTGATTCACAAAATCCTACTGTCGAGTATTACCTTGCTGCACTTTCGCTTGAGCGCTCCGACTTGCGCCAAGCAGCCAAACATTTTGAAATCTGTCGCACCATCACAAGCGCAAAAGATCACTACCCCAAAGCCTTGAAGTCACTAGATCGATCTCTGCGAAACGTCTACCCTCGTTGAATCTGAAGGCCCTTGTACTGAAGAGCAAACTTTAAACATCCAAACTACTTCCCCCTTCCCCCTCGGAGAAAAAGATCTCCTCAGAGGAGAAATTGAGTAATAACTTGAATTTTAAACTTCTCCGGAAAATAGGTGAGTTATTAGAGGCCCTTCAATTACACCAACCGTTCCATACCCTAAAATTGGCTCTTCCTTTAAATAGATAGGATTTTTACAATCTTCGAAAATCATTTTTACAATCAGATATAGGTTCATTCCGTGTAAAAAGGGAAAGATTATTTCCAATAGTCTTTCACGCGCCTCTTTCGGCCATGGAATTTCACAGTCTGTGTGTGATTGATCGCTAAAAATCATCACTTCATAACTAGGTAGTATTTTGTATGAGTTCTCTCCTAAATATGATTTACCCAAAAATGCTTTTCCCAAAATCAAGGAAGATCCCTCTAATTTTATTATTTTAGGAGACTTAAAAACTTTTATAACTAGTTCTGGAAAACAAAGTTGGAAAAGAAAACAGATAGTAGAAATGCTATTGAATACAAGGAATCGAAGATAGTGCTGTTGCGTCTCTTCCCAATCAAAGTACGCGCCCCCTTGATCAAGCAGCTTAGCTGAAAGTGAATGCTCAGCTAAGTGGTGATCAAAAAAGCTTAGAAACCTAGAAAAAAGGTGGCTATTTAGCTCCCCCTCATCCATTTTTTTTCGAAAGTAAGAGGGAAGGGCAGAAGCATTAGATAAAAGCCCCCGATTAAGCAAAATCCTTACTTGTGGAAATTCATTCTGAAAAGAGATCTCTTCACAAACGCTATCTCTAGATGAGAGATCGGGATTTGACTCGAAAAGAACTTCCTCTTGAGTATATCCCAGGGTGTAGAGAAGTTGCAAAAGAGGCCCAACATCAAAACGTTTGATCTGCTCTTGCAGTTTTTTTTGTATTTTACCAGCCAATTTCTAGGCGTACCTCTGCGCCATAAATTTGATAGTGTGAGCCAATGCTTGCTTCAATTTGCAATGCAGTTGCAATACCATTGCGAGCAATATAAGCAAAACCTGTGTCTAAAAATATTTGATTATTTGATACATAACTAGTATGCGAGACTGTATGCAAAGCTGCCCCTAAAGCAGCTTTTTTGTCGCTTGCATCACCTTCATCCGGCGCAATAAAGCACTTTACTTTAGAGTCATCACAAGCAAGTGGGTGTAAATAGCGCCAGCCAACTGTAGCCGTTGGAATAAAGTAGCCTTTTCCATGCTTATGATACTCTTTTTTACATTCAAGAGCAGCTTTAGTACTTAAAAAGTTGCAGTGTCTGTTGTTTTCTACTTTATATATTTCAATAGCACCATACGCTTTATTGGAACCATTCTCTTCTGTATACGCCTCTTGAAAATCACTGTAGTAATCAAAAGTGATGAAAGGCTTGATAAAGGTGGGGTTTGCTGCAATATTTCCCACTACAAATGAATACCCCAGTTCTGCTCTTCCTGCTAAACTCCATCCTGTGTGAGTATTCTCTGTTCGCTGAACTATCTCATCAAACTGTCCCTCTCTGCTAACAGAAAAATCGCTCCATCCACCCCAAAGCATCAATCCAAAATATCCTTTGCCAAAACTCCAATTAAAATAGGGCCCAAGAACAAAGGTGTCGTACCCTCCCTTAAATTCATCACTATCTCTAGAACGCAAATCTGTATACCAATATCCAAAGCCAAGACCAAGAGCACACTGGTCAGCAAAGGAAACTCCTCCTCCCATCGTAAAACCAACTGCTTGCATTCTACATTGAATCTTCTCCCCATCTTGATCCCAGAGAGAGTAGAGACCAAAGGGTTCTAGCCAAATTTCAAAGCGATTCATGGAGTTAATATCGATGAAATTTTGATGCTCTCGGAATAGTGTGCCCAGGTCACTCTCATAAAAACTACTTAGGCTCATATTTGCAAGCCATCTGCTAACGGGCAGAGGATCATAGACAAAGTAAGAAAACTGTTTGAGGGTAGTTTCACATTTAGCATCTGGGATATACCTCTGCTTTGCACTCCTTAACGCCTGCATTCGCGTTTGATAAAATCCTCGCTCACTTTCATATCCTTCTCTCAATACCGGAATTTCTTCCTTAAGCTTTGTTTCTAATAAAGCTTTATCAATTTCATATTGATCTTTATCTTCTTGAAGTTTTTCTTCTATTATCTTTAGATTTTCCCCCCTATTTTTAAGCTTTAATTCCCATCCGTCAAGCCCTCTTTCGTCTGCTTTAAGGTTTGAAATCCTCGGTTCAACTTCTTCCTTTAATTCTTCATACTCACCTTTTAAATTATTAATATTTATTTCTAACGCGTTACGATGAATCTTTAGACCGTCAATTTCAGTTTCAAGTTGTTTAAGTGTTTTTTGTGCCTGTTCTATTTGGCTATTGTCTATAGGCGCCCACTCTTCAGCCTTAAAAACACTGCGGTAGGCTCCTTCTGCCTTTTCAGAAAGTGTCCACGTAGTGAACCAATCACCCCAGCCTCTGCCTTTTCGCTGCACTTCTTCATCTCCTACTATCTCTTCATCAACTCCAAACAAACAGATGCCAATTGATGCAAACAGGAGAAAAATTTTTCCTATGTTATCCATAAAAAACCTGATTAGGCTAGCGTTAACTCAGGGATTATTAACAAAAAATCAAATTTATGCAAATAATCACTCATCTGAACCGGCATAAAAATGGCGAACCCAATCTCGAGAGGTGTCCCACGCATCTATAATATGTTTTTCCGCAGCGTGAGTATTAGCTTTTACCTCTTCCCACACTTCTTTTCGATTTTCAGGTTCCCATAAATACTGAATGATTCCCGTCGCTTTCGCTCCTACATATCCTGCGGCTAATAGGCCTGCGCCCAAAACTACGACCCAACCTACAGTTGCAGCACAAACAATGGCACCCCCTACCAAGAGCTCTTCTCCAGCAATTGCGCTAACACCCATAAGTACTCGTGATGTTACTGCAGCACTCATGTAAGCACTAACTTCAAGACCTGCCATTTCGCTGAAAAATGTCTTCATCACTCCATCCCCCTCGTGGTATGCACGTTCTGTATCATACGCAACCAATCCATACGAAAGAAACGTCCCCGTAGAACCTAAGGTACCGCCAACTGTTTTAAGCATTGCCATTCTTTTCTCGAAAGTTTCAAGACCAGTTTTAGTCATAAATTGCAACTCAGATAATACCGACCTTGCTTGAATTTTAGAATTCGAGCTTTTTGCCCCTTTTCGAGCTAATCTACTTGATAAGACTCCATTTCTAATTTTTCTAATTACATCTGGTGTATATATTTTTCGTAAAAACTTCTGGAGTTCGCTATCTAAACTAGCGGGCAAGATTCTTTTGATTTCCAATTTATGCATTTTAACACTCTCGCGCAATTGCTCTTTCTGTCTAAAAAAATTGGGATCATTATCTCTTCCTTTTATCAAATTGAGTCGAGCAAGCTCCCGATTGGACTTATCCATTTCCATCATATGAAAGGATAGAGCATGTAACGGATCATAGGGAAATGAACTCTTAAGTATCGCTTCTGTTACGTCTGGTAATGCTCCAGTAACCAGATCAATTGCTGATTGGTTCGTTAGCGAAACATTAATAAAATTCCATGGGGTCGTAATCAAGGGCTCATCCATCCAACTCCTTGCACTATCAGCGTAACGCCTTGCTTTATCAAAAACCTCTGACAATGCGAGGTGCGTTAACATATCAATCCCTTCCACTTGCATAAGACGCATGCGCTCTCGAACTTCCTCTGGAAAGTTTTTTATAACTGAAACAGCTTCTTGAGCCCCCTCCACATCGATTGGTGGTTCAGAAATTAAAATATAAGGGTAATACGGAAGCAGACGAGCATCTGTGTTTAGATAACTCGTTCCATTCTGCGTATTGAACTTTTGGCAGTACTCCTCTAAAGACCCTTGATAACCATCAATTTCTTTTAGCTGTCCAAGGGTATCGCTAGGACCAGATATGTATACCATAGAAACCTCCCAGGTAAATTCAAGGAAAATGGTATGAAAGTGAAAATTTTTACGCAAGATTTCTTAATTTTTAAATAACATAATTTTGTTATTGACTTAACATTTTGACCTGGTGTAGTCTGATTTCCTGAAAAGCCATAAAGGTTACTCGTAGGAGGCAAAATGTCAGTACAGGATGAAGTAAAAAAGTCACGTATCACTCTCAGATACAGAACAACAATTAACGGTGAGCCGAAAGGTGTTAACCTTCCTCTTCGCTTACTGGTTCTCGGAAATTTTTCCAACGGCACATCTAGAGATCGAAAAAAAGATCTTGATGAGCGTTCTCTCCGCAGCATTAACGGTGATAATTTTGATCATCATATGAAAGAGATGAATATTAGTTTAAATATGGTTGTCGACAATAAGCTTAGTGCACATGGAGGAGAGCTTCGTGTCAAGTTGCCTATTGACAGCATGAAATCATTCAACCCTCAAAAAATAGCTGAGCGTGTTCCTGAAATTCGTTCTCTTCTTCTATTGAAGAGATTTTTAGAAGAAATGCAATCAAATGTGGCGAATAAAAAAGAGTTTGCACAACTACTTAACCGTCTTTACTCGGATCCTGAATCTTTTGCGAACCTGCGAAATAAACTGCAAAAGTATGAGAAGGACTACACAATATCCATAAAAGAGGAAAAAGTGGAGGAGAAAAAATGAGCACAGCTACTGAAGAAATTACAATAGAGAAGCTAATTAAGAGCCTTCGCATGGATTGGGATGAAGAGACAGCTCTTATACCAATTGTCCAAGAAGAACGTAAAGTGATTAACGAAGATGTTTCAGACGCTGCACGCTTTGCTTCTACACTAGCAGCTCTTATTTGGAACGTCGATCGACAGAGTGTCCGCCTCGATAAAGCCAAAATCCAAGAGGTTATTTCTCGAATCAATGAGATGATAAACGACCAAATTAACGAGATCATTCATAAAAAAGAATTTAAAGAACTTGAGTCATCCTGGATGGGCCTTTTCGACATTGCAAAGGAGTGTAACTTTAATAATGTTGATAACGCGCAAAAGCTTGATTTTCTAGACGTCTCTAAAGAAGAACTACAAGAAGATTTTGAAAAAAATTCTGTTGACTTTACAGGCTCTTCCCTCTTTTCCAAGGTTTACAGTGCTGAGTATGACCAGTTTGGTGGAGAACCTTTCGGCAGTATTATTGGGCTCTATAAATTTGATCATACTCCTGCAGATGAGGAGTGGCTTAAGATCATGAGCAAAATTGCAGCAGCATCTCACGCTCCATTTGTAAGCTCTGTTTCAACACAATTTTTCGGATGCGAAACCATTGAAGAGCTTGCAGCAATTAAGGATTTCAAGGGTCTTATGAGCAACCCAAAGTACGCCTCTTTCAACGCTATCCGTGAAACTGAGGAGTCTGCTTATCTTGGTCTCTGCCTCCCCTCTTACGTTCAGAGACTTCCATGGGATCCCGTCAAAAATCCTTGCGGTGATTTAAATTTCACTGAAAATATGAAACCCGATGATAAAGAAAAACAGGCGAGTTTTCATGATAACAGCAAGTACTCGTGGGGAAATGCTGCTGTACTCTTTGCCAAAAATCTCTATCGCTCCTTTGACTCGTCCGGTTGGTGCCAATACCTACGAGGACCAAAAGGGGGTGGGCTCATTATGGGACTACCTGTTCACACCTTTAGCATGGGCGGAAAAGAGGAAATAAAAATTCCTGTTGAGATGGTGATTCCAGGGTATCGCGAACTCGAATTTGCCGAGTGTGGCTTTATTCCCCTTGTATATCGAAAAAATAGTGGAGAAGCGTGCTTTTTTAGCACCCAGTCGTTAAAAAAGCCAAAAGCTTTTGTCGACCCTAAAGACTCAGAAAATGCTCAGATGGTTTGCAACCTCTCTTACACTTACTCAATTACAAGAATTGCACACTACGTAAAAATCATAGCCCTTGATAATGTCGGTTCTTCAGCTGATGCACCTTATCTCCAGGGCGTTCTATCAAGATGGATTGAAAACTATACTACAGCGATTACAAATCCTGATAACCTAACGCTTAGAAGATTCCCGTTTAAGGCAGCCACTATCTCTGTAAAAGAGCAAGAAGGAAATATTGGCTGGTACTCTTGCTCGATTTGTATCCTACCTCATATTCAAATGGAGGGTTTGGATGCAGAGCTACGCCTAGAGTCACGCCTAGGCTAATGCTACAAATAGTCCCCTCTAAAAATTGGAGGGAAAGTAAGAAATCAATCTCAATAACGGAGGTTTGAGATGAGTACAGCAACTGAAAGTAATAGCAATAGAGTTCCAATTGATGAGCTTTATTCAATGGATACAGCAATGGGCTTTGGATCTGGATCAACCGCATCCGTTGCTCATATGCTAACAATGACAATTGATGAAACGGATTTTACAGAAAAAAAAGGGGATATGATCCCACTTTTTTTACCTGATAGCACAAGTGTAAAAGTTCCTACGATTGGTCCAATATTGTCCTTTCAATGGAGCAAAGACTCTGAAGATCCTAAACGCATACAACTATTTATGAGTGATAGCATGTTCTCAAAAGTTGAGGCAAAAGTTGAGGATGAAGATGAAAACGTTATCAGCGGCACTTACATATCCTGGAGGTATCGTAGTGGAGAAGGAAGTGGAAAAGGAGCCTATGAAAAGCACTTTTCACACGACTTAGGTTTTGGTGAGTTTAGAGGAAGAATCGTTCCACAAGCCGACTGGGGCGGTAAGCCGCTGAAGAAAGTTCGACCACAAAAAAAGTACTCTGTTTCAGGTTATATCGTTTCACTCGCCATTCAGGGAGAAGATTGGAAAGAGGGAAAAGAGCAAGGCATTACCTACTACTACAATAAAGACAGCAAAAAAATGTTCACTTATGGAACACCACCTGCTGCTTAAAGGGGAGCAGTTAAAGCATGTCTCTTGGAAAACTGGGCAGGCACTCCTGCCTGCCCATCTGATTGCGCAAGAGCGTGCTTTGCTTGCTCATACGCGCCGCTATACTGCCATGCTAGGACTTCCCTGTTATGGAATTGAGAGTCTAAAATGGGATAATGCAAAACTCCAAAGAGGAATAATTAATATTGAGAAGATGCATGCTATCTTTCCAAATGGAGAAATTATTAATGTTCCCAGTAACGCCACAGTTCCCCACTACTCTCTTCCAAAAGTGCGGAACAAAACAGTATCCCTCTACCTCTATCTATTAAAATCCCAATCTGAACATGAGGACGAAATAGAAGCAGAAGAAGGTAGTGAAAAAATTCTTTTCTCCATGTATCAACTCAAATTATCAACAGATTCTGACCTCTCTTTAAAAAGCTCTCTTAAAATTGCAGAGCTAGAAAGTAATGCTGAAGGGTTTTGGAAATTAGGAGAGTACATTCCGCCATCACTTTCTGTAGTAGAAACTCCTTTTTTCAAATCTTACAGAGATCAAGTTAAATCTTATCTTGAAGGTCTAAAAGAGGAATTTAAATATGATACACGTACAATTGATACGCGCATCTGCCTAAAAGAAGTTACAAAAGTAGAGCGCTATCTCCAAAATGTTGAAGAGAAAACTCTTTTTCATCCCTATTTTTTTTATGAACATCTCTGCCAACTTCTTGACACACTCTCCCTAATCCATGCAGATCGTACACCCCCAGATATCACTCTCTACGATCACAACAAATTAGACTGCATATTTTCAAAATTGATTAACAATATCTGTAATTACAATACCACCTCAACAGAAAAAATGCACCAGATCGAATTCGAAAAGAAGGAAGATTGCTTCCTTTCAGAGGAATTACCTTCCACTCTAAAAGACGCTACAGAAATCTATCTCATACTACAACCACCAAAAAACACCCTTATTAAGTCAGACATTGAAGGTATTAAACTTGCTGCTTATTCACGCCTACCTATTATTTGTCAGTTTGCTCTAAGTGGAATTGAACTTCTCCGCCTTGAAACCGCCCCTTTTAATAATAATTTTTCTAAATCTGCCTACATTTTCTCTGTAAAAAAGGGAGTGGAGTGGAATACTGCAATCAAAGAGAGGCGCATTGCTTTTGCTTGTCATAGTAGTAGCGATGCTCTACACCCCTGTCTTTATTGGAAAAGTGAGGCGATAAAATGAGCTTTTTCAATAAGTTTCGATCAGAAAAAAACCAGCTAAATTTTGAGCAGGAGATCTTGGACCATATCCACTGCTTACTTAGTACAAAACGCCTCTTTGAAGCTGTTCAAAGAGACTATGGCCTAGGAGATATTGTTTATGGAAGTAAGTCTTCGAATTTTGTTAAAAAAATCGCCCTTCAAGTTGCAGCTGTCTTAAAAAAATATGAACCTCGCCTGATTATTGATTCAGTAGAACCAGTAGAAAGTAGCAATATTTTTCAAATTTCAATTCTTTTGAAGTGTCAGATCCATGAAACCAAGCGATCTCTTCTCCTCTCTTTTCAAAATCAAAAAGAACTTTTAGAACTGGAGGTTCAACCATGATGGTAGCTTCCCCACAAAAAACAGCTAAATTAAGCAAAGACTTAATATTCACTCTTCAACTTAAGGCAGATGGTAGTGACCAAACGATCTATCCAAACGACATTCACGAATTTAGCCTTGATCTACAGTCCTACGGCTATCAAGCGGAAATTGGAATTACAAGCATGAACAATCAAGATCTTGATTCCCTACTTCTTAGCACAAAAGTTATCACTGCAACCCTCAAGTTTTACAATAGTGAAGACGACTCCTCTCCCCTTCTTTTGCTAACAGGAACCGTTACCAAACAGAGTTTCCAATGCGTCACTAACAGTTATGAAAACTCAGCAACTTGTATCTACCTTTGGAGCATTACATTCAAAGACAACGCACAAGCAATCTGGAGTGAGCACTTCCCTCAAAGTATCTATGTAAATAAAACAATGAAAAACGTCTTTGAGGAGCATAAAACTCCTAGCATAAACTTAAACTATAAATTTGATGCATTAGAGACATCCTATCCCATACTCGCATTCTCTTTAGAAGAAAAAGCTGAAATCCCTGAAGAAAAGCGTCCACAATTTTATTCATTTCTCCACTGGTATCTTCACCAAGAAGGAGGTCTACTCCTCTATGACTTTGCCAACAATAGCTACACCTTTTATAGCGAAAAGCCCGCGCTTGAAGAGACCCCCTACTCCATTTACCAAGAAGCGATTACACCGCCTCGCTGCCTCTGTCCAACTCCCCCACGCGCAACAGAACAAAAACTTCTTCACCAACCCGACACGATAAACGAAGTAGTAAAGGAGGTAAGCGACGCTTTTGCCCAAGCTTGTAAAACCTTTATCGACAAAGAAATCGACCAGATTTTCCCAGAACACCGGCACGGGTATGTGAGCTCTGTAATGAAGCCTGAAAAAAACCTTCTTTATTTTTCAGTAAACGATTTAGTAAATCAATTTCACTTTGACAAACTCCTCCCCAACTCATTTATCAATTTCGCGAGTCATAAATTCTCTACTGGGCATTGGAGCAATAATTTTGCCTTTTCAGAAAAAACCTTCCGTATACGTACTGCCTCTATTCGAGCAAGACGAAAGACAGAAGCAAATAATATTTTCCACAAAAAAGAACCCTACGAATTGCAAATAGAAATATGTGCAGAAGACGAAGAGGAAAAGCATATAGACCGCCCCCCTTTTAATCCACCAAACTATCCCTTTTCGATACAAGGAACAGTCTTTTGCGAAATAGGAGCAAAAGAGCAGACCACTTTCAATATCAATACATCTGATGGAACACCACAAGGCCACTATCAAGTAAGTGTACCTCTTGCCATGGATGAAAAGCTCGTTGTCCCTTTCTTTCCCGATTTTATGACAGGTCAACACTTTTACCCCCTCTGCAAGGATCAGCAAGTACTTTTAAATATCTACTTCCGCACTGCAAAAATTCATAGGGTACTCGACTGGCAACCCCACGCACGATTACCTAGTGGCACGCAAGGTAACCAACTTGTACTCTCATCAAATGGAGCGTATGAGTATGTCATTTTAAAGCATGAATTTGAAGGTGGAAGCAACTCTGTGTTTACTCTTATCCAATCAAGTTCGATGACGCAAACACAAACAGTTAAAATTGAAAAAGAGAGTATTCAGTCGACAATTGAGCTTACGGGTAAAAAAACAACGACAATTGAACATACAAACGACAAAGTGCATTACTCACTTGAGAATAAAGAGACAGGAATGAAACAAGAGACTCTTTTTGATGGAAAAGAGATGACACATACATGCGAGCAAAAAGGCATAAAGAGCACCTGCACTCAAAAACCAGACTCCTTCACTTTCAAATGTAAAAAATTTTCTATTCAAGCAGATGAGAGCATTGAAATACAAGGAAACACTTACACTGCTGATCTTCAATCAAAAGCTGTAATATCAAGCAAGATGATTCATAATAACGCAAGTACGGTAAAAAATGGAGCTTAGCCAATGAACCTCCTAGAAAAAATCCTGTTAGAAAAAGCCTCTAAAAAAAAGCCCGTTTCCTCCCAAAGCTTTGATGAAATTGTGAAATTCATGGAGGGTGAGAAGGCTATTCGAGCGCAAGAAAAAGTAGAAACACTTCTTGATGAAAACCGACCAGATATCCGTATTATTGCTCATTACCTTTACATCCAGTTTTTAAAAAATGGAGTTGTAAGCCTTCTTCAAACCCTCCCTTTCCTACAAAATCTTATAAAGAAAAAGTGGAAAACTCTTGAACCAAAAACACTTCTTGAAGTCCATACACAAACCAGTACTAATTGGCTCTTTTCACAAATTGCAAAAAAACTTGAATATTGCAAAATGGTCATGCAAAAAGATGCCCAAAACCGTCTTCTTTGGGAGAAGTGCCACGCAATTTCTCCAAGTGAAAATGAAGCATTGATCGATGAAATAAAGACATTTGTCCTATTTTTTCAAAGCAGATGGCCAAAATCTCAAGCAATCAAAAGTATTTATAGCTTGAGCGCGAAAATCAAAGAGATGAAAAAAGAGCCTAGTCAAGAAGAGAAGCAAGAAGAACTTGTCGAAGAAGAAGATTGCATACAAGAAGAGCCCCTGCTCCCAAATGAGGTAGAAAAGCAATCTCCTAACCCCACTCCATCTAAACCCTTTGAAAAATTAATTAGCTTAATAAAAATTTTTGAAAACCTTATTGAAAATGAATCCTACAACAAAGCCGCTGTTTGCGCACAAGTAATTACAAGTGAAATTGAAAACTTCGATCCTATCCACTACTTTCCAGAGCTCTTTTCCACATTTTTATCCCTACACGCAAAGCACGCTGATGTCATCGCACACCATTGGGAAAGTAAAGAGAACCTCCAGTGGAAACTTCTTAAAAACCTTTTAAGCATCGATAGCGACGCATTCGTCAACTGGTAACTTTATGAGTGATAGCCTCTATCAAGCTTTTCTGCAAAACCTAAGAGAGATTGAAAGATTTCGTGCTACGCATCTTGAACTATATAAAGATACCCCTCTTGAAATTGACGACCCAAACGTAAAGCGCATGATTGAAGCTCTTGCATTTTATGGAGCGCAATCTCGTTTACAAGCCGTAGATAAAATGACACAGATGCATCAATGCCTTTTTCGTCAATATTTTCCCTTTTTACTCAATCCCCTCCCTTCCGTCTCCATGCTACAAGTTGCCCACTCCTTGAAAAACCCGGAAATTATAGATCTTCCAGCAGGAACCGAATTTTACCTTTGCACAGACAATAATCCTAAAGCAACTTTCCAAACCCTTGAACCGCTCTCTCTCCTGCCAATGTCGATAGCCCAATCTGAATTTGAAAAGCAACAAGATCACACCTATCTTTTCAGCATGACTTATCGACTAAGTGAAAAGACAAATAAGAGAATCAGCGAAATCCCTTTCTATATTAACCACCTCTCTAGCTTCTTCTCTTCTCTGCGTATTTTTTTTGCACTGCAGCGATCAATGGAGAGCATCACCATTACTTATGATTGTGAAGAACCTCAAACTACCAAAGCAACATTTGGATATCGAGGTCATCGCAAAATCCTTACTCACCCAGTTGAGCAGGTTCGTACCTTTTTTCACTTCCCGCAGCAAGAGCTTTATATGACCCTTGACCTGCCTGAGATTGAAAAAGGGTGGAAAGAGATTACGATAACAATTCGCCTCTCTTCTAGCTGGCCTTCTAGCATTAAACTTACAGACGAGACATTTGTTCCTTTTGCCGTACCCATAATCAATCTTAAAACTGAGTACTCGGATCCAGTTATATGCGATGGAACAAAAGAGGGATACCCACTGCTTCACCCAGAACCAAGTCTTAAATACCAGCTTCACACCGTTCTCCACGTAGCAAAAATTCTTCCTACAGGAACGAAAACTTTAAAACCCGGTATTTTAGGGCGCAAAGAAGAGACCTACGAAATCGACTACCACTCTAAGCACCTTCTTCTCAACATGCCAAAAGCCTTTACAAAGCCTGAAACCCTTACTGTAAAAGCCCTTTGGACACAACCATGGTTTGCCGATACAGTAAATGAAGAGCAGACCATACAAGCCTCTATCTCGCAACTTACAAATAAAAAAACGCGCCTCCTAAGCAAAATATACCCTTATGAAAATACACAACAAGATGACCCTAACTACCTACTGCGCATTTTCTCCCTCAAGAATCAAAACACATTTACGCTTAATGAGCTTCTTTTCATCTTAAATGCAGCAAAAAATCTTGATAATAGTCTTTTTGATATCATCCCCGACCTCATTGTGAAAATGCAAACCAACCAAAAAATCAAAGATAACAACACCGGCTCTTTAATGGAGTATGAGTTTTTTCTTAAAAATTGGGGCGGACAAAAATGGGAGCTTGTCGTACTATTTTTTGTGTATCTACATAAGTTTTTGCACGCATGGCTCTCCTATTTTGAAATAGAGGTGAAAGTGCACATTCCGGGAGCCAAGCGTCCATTAATCATAAAAGGAGGGAAACAGAATGAGCTCACAATACTGGCCAAAAATTTCTTCTTGTCTTGAGGAGATAGAAACCGAGCGAGAGTTGATCGACCACCAAGAGGTTCAGCAAGAACAGGTGGAAATGCTAAAAACCAAAGCAACCAAAATTCTTGAAAGTTTGAAAAACTTTCTTCATAAAAACCTTAATCCATCCCAAAGTCTTCTGATTGAATTTGCTCTTACCTCCTATATAAATGAACAGATGCAAAGCTTTGCTCATAGGCAGATAAAAAATAATATTAGTTGGCCTCCTTTACAACACACCCTTGGTACGCATAAAGCAGGCGAAGTCTTTTTTAAAAAGTGCGATAGCATTTTGGAGGACCGCCAAACACCCCTAATTGTTTATGAAGTCTATTACTTTATTATTAAGCGAGGGTTTAAAGGACAATATAAAGATACGCAACTACAAATCGATAAATATCTAGATCTTTTGCAAGAGCGTATTGGAAACGCGAAAATCGAACTAAAGAAGAGTGAAGAGCTATCTCCTCAAAAACCTCAAAAATTCAAACCAAAACACTACTATGCTGCCGCCGCTGCACTCTCATTCCTCTTTTTACTCATCTTATTTGCTCAATCAACTCTAAACTAGCAGGCATGGAATCAACAGTCCCATTTGAGATGGTTAAAAAACTAAATGAAATCGAGCAAGCCCTACCCGAGGTGAGTGATCCGAATTTTTTCCAAAATCGCCTCGATCAGATCCGCAATGCGCCTCTGGAGGAGTGGGCAGCTCTTCTCAACGAATTTGAAGAACTACTAGACATGGAGATTTTTAAATGAAAGCCCCCTCTAAATTCAAAAAAATCCTCAATAAACTCATAAACCCCTTGAGAAAAGGGAAAGCTAACACATCTGACCAAACTGCAGCTACAAAAAAAAGAAAAGTTCCCATCGCAGAAAACATTAAGCCGGAGGGGCCTCTTGCCCCCCTTGCAAAAAAAGGCACATGCTTTCATATTGGCCTGCATCTTCGTAAATAAATTTAGCCCTTATTCTTCTTCGCTTTTTTTCCAAGATCATCTTTAAAGAAATCCATCAATGCAAGCCTTAAAGTTCCTTTTCTTTCGATTTTCACTTTTTCTTCCTCCATAATTAAACCATCAAAATCTTTTTTAATTTTACTAGTTGCTTTTTCAGTTTGAGTTTTTTTAACTTCTAAGTAAGCTTCAAGATTTTCATAACTGCTCTTATCCGCAAGCATAACTGCCATGTCTAAATCCTGTAGTAGGAGCGCATACTCAATCCACTTATCTTCAGGAACTGCTCCTAACTCTAAAAAATATTCGACTATAGGCAAATGTTGATTCAAAATAGCTGTTTCCAAGCCTTTAGAAAGAGTTTGTGACTCCTTTGAAAAACTCCATAGTTTTTCTAACTCTTTTAAAAGTTGTTCATTTCCATAACGGGCAGCGTACACAACACAATCTCTTCTTTTTCCTTTATTTGTAAGTGATCTCATCGTCATATCTATCATACCAAAGAGCTGGTACAATGCAGCATACTCAACAAAAGTCCTCCTCTTAGAATTGTTTCCAAAATCCCCTCCAAGAGAGGTACTTAAATATTTGGCAATGGCTTTATGCCCTTCTTCCCAAGCACAAAACAAAGCAATTTTTTTTGATATATCTTTTACTTTAGGATCGCGACTGCCTACAATTTGCCTAACTAGCTCCTGATCTCCTCTTTCTGCACCTTTCATTAAATAATCTTGGTACAACTTTTGAGAGTTTGAATGGAAGAGACAGCACTGAAAAATTGCTCGATCTCCGGATTCCCAGCTTGTTTTCAAAACCCCATGAACGGCAGGGTCATCGACTTTTAGCCTACTTAATATGCTTGTGACACACCTAAAAGAGCCTGCTTCAACAGCCCACTGCAAGAAAGTCCTGTAATCATCTCTTACATCAAAGTCCGCTTGTATAAGCTCCTCTTCAATTAAATCGAGAATATGTTTTGGAATCCTCGTTGAAGTTGTTGCTAGTATAAGCGCTAGCCTTAAAGAATCTTGATGCCTCTTAAGAAGCTCTTTTACCTTACCCCAATTACCAGCACCAGCCGCATGAACTAACGGTGAATCAACCGACATCCCTTCACCCCCCTGCGTTTTCTCTTTTACCAAATTTAAAAAAGTATTAACAATATTGGAATCTACTCCTTCTGTCTCTTTTGCAATAGCCAAAGATCTTTCCAAATCAGATTGGCAATAAGAAAAAACAACTTCTATATTCTTCTCTTTACCTCCACGGACCGCATGGCCTAAAAGTGGAATTCCTTCAAAGTCGAGCGTGTATAAATCTAATCCATCATACTCTAAAAAATTTGAAAGACTACCATCTTTTAACAGAGTGTTTGCATGCATGAGAGCTGTCAACCCATCATTGCAAAGACAATTCATTGCACTAGGATGTTCGTTTAGAATTTGTGTAATCATCGGTTGAGCCTGTTCTGCTCCTTCAGAAAATCTTTTAATGAGCCATACCAACTCTTCAACATACTTGTTGCCCTCTTTACTCTCTTGAATGCCACTATACTCTCGAACAATATCCAATAATTCCTGCTCTCCCTTCTCAATAGCATTTAAATGAGCTTCAACAAAGAGCCATTGATTCTCTCCTTTTTTCTTCTCCCAATTTCTACGAGACCTTCTAATGTTTTTGATATTTTCTTCACCAAGATCTGTTAAATCTCTATTTTCAAGTATCTGGTTTTCATCAGTTCTAATTTTTTCTAAATAGTATTTAGTTAAATCGAGATTCCCTTGTTGAATTGCAAAATTAAGCCAATTAAGAAGTTTTTTCTTTTGGGGAATTGCAGAGATTCCTAACATATTTAACCAAGTTCTGATAACATCTGTGTTTCCTCTTCGAGCTACCCAATCTAAGTATTCTACTGTTTCTTCTTCAGAAATTCCTTTCGTAGCATCCTCAAGCAAATATTGAACTACATTTAAAAAATTCTCTTTCTTATTAGCTTCTAGGAAAATAGTCTCAGCGGCAAACTTACGAGAGACATCACTATCTCTTTTCATAAACCAAAAAAGAATCAGTACCATGTCATCTGTTGATAAGTCCCCATGATATTCCTCATAGAATTTTTGCATGCATGCTTCTGCTTTATCTCCACATGCCAACAAGTAA
Source organism: Candidatus Algichlamydia australiensis (assembly GCA_033977065.1). GTDB lineage: Bacteria > Chlamydiota > Chlamydiia > Chlamydiales > JAJFMI01 > Algichlamydia > Algichlamydia australiensis. Next base: position 110,472 of record JAXCHI010000004.1, on the reverse strand, counting down.
TCTAAAGCTCTCTCTCCTGGATTGCCTATGTCAACTTGTTCATGATCGAATTTCCCAATAAGAGCTTCTGCCTCAAGAAATTTTTTTTCAACAATTGCTTTTGTCAAAGTTGTTTTCTGGTTTTCATAATCAGCCTTAACTGGATCTCCCCATTTACCTACAATTTTTTCAACTATGGTTTTATATTTACCCTTTTCTGCATAGTAAAGTGCAGTTTGATTAGCTTTATCAGTCGTGCGAAGATCTTCCTCAGAACTATTTTCAATTAATATTTCTGCGGTAGAGAGATTACCCTTTCGAATCGCGAATATAAGAGGTGTCTCTTCATTTTCTCCACATTTTATGCATAATGAAGCTTTTTTATCTTTATCTAATAAAAGATCTTTAACTGTTTGTTCCTCTCCCTTTTTCACTGCTTTAAAAAGAGCTGTTTCTACACTTTTATCTACTTTATTACGATCTTCTTTTGAATACTCAGGAATTAATATTGATGCGATTTCTGTTAGACCCTCATCAATCGCAAACATTAGCGGTGTTTTTTCTTCTTCAAAACATTTTTCAGTACATGAGACTCCTACTTTTAAGAGATTTTCAACAGCTTCCTTTTTACCACTCTTAATTGCACTTATAAGCGCTTGCTGAAGTTCTTGGGGAGTTTGAGTTGCTTCCTTATTTTCATGAGCATCAAGAAGGTTGCTTACATCTTCGACCGTTCCATCTCTTACAACCTCAGAAAGCAAACTTTCCTCTCTTTCAAATCCACCTGATACAAGTGTCTTTAAAATATCTCCCTCATTATGCTCGTGTGCGAGCTTTGTATATGCAGTTCCACTCAATTTAGCAAGCTCTTTAATATTTCTTTCAACGAGAACTCCTACAACTTCTTTCTGGCTACTTTCAATCGCTAAAATCAAAAGTTTGCGCAGATCTATAAGCGCGATGTACTCATCTCCTAATGCAAAGAAATCAGAGATAAACTCTCTATCACCTACTTTAACGGCACTCTCTAAGGAATTTTGAAAACCTGTTTTATTTTTCTTAGCAATTGTCAATAGGTTTGCTTTTACTTCTTCTATATCCGCAGACCTGAGAACAACATCACCTACGTCTGCCCTTTCTTCACTAAATTCAGCAGAAAATCTCGCGAACAGTTCAGCACTCTTTCCTTCTGCATCACAATTGACAATTGCATCAATATTAGATTCCAAAATCTTTTCTTCTTTTTCAGGGAGCTTTAATTTTTTAATTTCTCTACTAATCGTAGCAAGCTCCTTACTACCCCCTATTTTTTCCGCAAGCTGTTTCATGACTATTGCAAATCGATGATAGACCGTATCAACGCGAAAGGATAGTTGCTCAACTTCATTTGTGGCATCTTTGAGAATTTTGATTTTTGAATCGATAACTGGGGTGCGATAGTGATTATAAAAATGTACTCCAGAAAACAGCCACCCAGCAATTTCTAGAAGTGTTTCTTGTGAACTTAAATCTTTCTTAGTTTCTGGTTTTTTACCCTCTAAGATTCTAAGGCCTAATTGCACAAAAAGAAGGTGGGCCGCTGAGTAAAAAAGTGAGACCCGAGCAGCTAAATAGACTAAAGCAGTGATCTTCCCGGATCTTGCATCATCTTTTTTAAAAAGTGTACATGCGTGAGCAAAAACGATTGAAAATAGAGCTGTATCAACAGTAATCGCTGCTTTTAACAGATTTCTATTTTCTTTCTGCTTCTCATGCCAACTTAATCTATCACTCCAATCCGCAACCTGAGCCTTAAAAACCCCGCTTGTAAGCTGCTTAAATGTTGCCTTTGAGCTATCGGAACTAGGAAAACTTCCTCCCAGATTCATCCCTCCGCTTCCATCTACTGCCATCTTTTCCTCCTAAAATTGCACTTATTCTGCTTACTACATCAATTATGCTGAAAAACTTCCTGAGCCGGGTCCGAAAGAGCTAGCGAACCCCCGCGCATACATACTCCTTGACACTCTTTTCCTAAAGCCTGGCTCCCATCAATGCTAACTGGCGATTGTCCTGGGTCAGTAATAGCAACAGCAGGGGCGCATGGAGGTGGTGACTGGGGAACTATTTTGCATAAGGGTGCGGGTATGAATTTGTGGTTTGACTCGGTAGCGATTTTTTTACCACTTCCTGTTGTAGATGATTCGGAAACTTCAAGTTCAATTTCTGAATCGCAGAGCGTGCAAGTAAATTTTGCACCATCTCCTACCATCTCTCCCATACATTACCTCCCTAAAAGAGTTTGTAGCTGAGATAATTTTTTGTAGATCTCAATATTACTTTTTTTATCAAGTAATCCGGTAGCATACTGCTCTTTACACCAATTTTTGTCAACTTGCCCAGCTTGAGTTTTGGGATGAAGTGGGTAATACTCGATATAATCAGGTAGGTAAGCTTCACCTACTTGATCAAGAATCGTATTATGTATAGCTTCTTCAAGAGAAGGCCCTCTCTCGTAGGTAAAAACAAGCAAAACATAAACCCGATTTGCAATTGTTCCTCCCTTTACAGCATGAAAAAGAGAGGCACTCTCTATTACAGGAATAGAAGAGATAGCACTCTCGATTTTCTCAACAGGAAAGGGTTTTCCATCCCTTGAGGGCACTTGAGAGTCGCTGAGGATATACCCTTGATCGTTTTTTACAAGAAGAAGAGGTGTCATCATCCCACTTACAGAAAAGCTGCCAAAATTCCTCAAAGATTTTTTTTCCTTTTTTTTCAGATCAGAAAGTTCCCAAGAAAGACCTATGTTTGGAAGCATAAAAAGTTCGGGAAAATCGAGAGAGAGTTTAGAAAAAAGAGTAACCCCTCCTGCGCTATTATCAATCAGTAGATTTGCGCTTGAAACTTTTTCTATCTTGTTGACTACCGCAAATGCTTTAAAAGTAAAGCACCTCTGATCAAAGGGGGATTTATATATCAGTTTAAGACTGCTTGAGGGAACACCAGGCGTCTCTTCCCAAAGAGTCATTGCTGCCTTAGATAAACCAAAAACATGAACTTTTTCTTTTGCCATGCATTGGGGATTTTTCTTAAGAAATCCCGAATCAACGTGCAAAAACCGAGCACCAAGGAAAAGTGTGTTCAAGATATTAGGATGATAGAGAGAAGAGCCCAGTGGATAGGCAAGAGTTGATCCTGGAACTAGCCCTAAAAGAGCTACGGCATCCCGTAGAACAGCAAAATAGAGATTTTTTGCTGAGAGCGGGGTAAGTGTAAGGAACGTTTTAGAGTAGGTGCCGATAAAAATTTGTGTCGTGGTTTCTGGTGAATAATTTGTAGAAGTTGGAGTGTAATTGTTTTTTGATTCTGGCAGCTCAAGTAACTCAATGGTTTCATAAGAGGGATCTTTTGGAAAATCCTCCTCAGAAGTAATTACAGCAAAAGGCTTTAACTCCATGAGCTTTTGCAAGATCACTGCTTTAGACAAAAAAGGATCATTCAAAGGAAAGTAGGCAATACTCAATCCTAAGCGCAATGCTGTGAGATAAGCGACAAAATAGTGAGGCGAAACTGGAGCAACAATCGCTACACATTGACCAGTTGAAAGGCCAAGAGCTCTCCAACGATTGACTTGATAATTTACTGCCAAATGCAGCTTCTCATAAGACCACTCCTCATAGACACCATTTGCATTCATTATGGAAAGAGCAGTAGCATTTTTACCTAGATGTTGGAGAACAGCACTCTGGTAAAAATCATACTTATCTAGTGAAAGTGCAAGCTTTTTTTGGCAGTAACCTAAAAGCTCTTCATAAAATTTTTCAGGCTCTTTTTGACTAGATTCAATCCAAGATAAAATAGCTGAAGGGAACCAGTTCTCTTTTTTAGAAAAACGGTGCTCAATAAACCTACCAAGACCGTTTTTCATGAGCGAAAAGCACTCTGTGCTTCAATTTCGTGCTTTCCTAAAAAAAGTTTTACTGATTGCTTACCTCCTCCAGAAGCGTAGTAACTCCACGCCTCACCCGGTTTTGTAAAAAGAAAATAAATTGCAGGAGCTTTATTTCCTTTGCCTTCGACACGAATTTTTTTTGTTTCACCTGGAATGATGAAAAAGGTTACGATCCTTTCATCCTCATCTGATGCAGATGCTAATTCGTTGTAAATTTTATGGTAGTCATCGCAGACATATTCCATATACTCTGTCGATTTTGCAACAACATAAAAAGGGATTCCTTCATTCGTATTTGCATCAGTTTTAATCTGAAAAGTTGCAACATGGTTTGCACGCGAGTTGCATGCAGTAAGTAGAATCAATAAGATAATAGTAATTTTTTTCATTCTATTCTCTCCCTATCCCAACTGAAAAGCGTATCCGGTGACGTTTCAAAAAATATTGATGCTTCGCGCACTTCTCCTTGACCACTAGGGAAAGTCCACGTCCAAAGATTCTTGCTCTCTTGCCTTCCTTGCTTAAGCACATGAAAAAAGCTCCAATGCTTAGGCGCTTCTTTTTTAGTCCGGTGAGATGTCACACGCGTTTTTTTATTAAGTAGCTCTACCCCCACACAGGCGGGCAACTCTTCCCACCAAGGGAACCTGAGGGTTTCTGTGGCAGACTCCTGGTTGAAATTCCGAAAAATTTTATCTCCAACACGTATGTATGAGCAAATTGGCAACGGATTTACATTGGCAGTATATGAGAAAGGTATGGGGCGAAATTTAAAGGTAAGCTCTCTAGGATTTCCCTTCTCATCCCACAAACCATTTGTTGCTTTTGAAAACCGACTTAACAAGCTAAAAATTTGCCCATTAAGGTTGATGTTCTCGGGATCTTTTGATACCCATCTATCTCCATCTTGCTTCGAAACAGATGAAATAAGTTCGTGTACTCTTTGCCATAATTGACTTTTGGGATTGAGTTTTGCTGCAACTTCTTCAATTGAAGCAATCTTGTTAGAGTCTAGTGCAAAGGGAAATTTTTCAAAAAGTGCATTTACAGAAGGGCTAAGCTCTTCTCTCCACAAGTCTTCTATGATTTTTTTAAGCTCTATAAGCCCAACCTTATAAAGGGCCTCAATAGGCTGTAAAAAAGGTTTATGGAAGTATTTCGGAATCTCCATCTCTTCTAAAGAGGCAATTACTTGATTACGGTAAGACCCTTCCGTATTTTGCAAAATTTGCAGGCCGATATTTGCTGCTGGTGTCAAGTTAGCAGAGAGGTAGGGAAAACTATCTAAGCTTTCAGGAGAGTCTCTTTCTAGATCGCTAAGAATATCTGCAACAACTCTAAAGTAGGGTTCAAGTGCCTCTTCTCTATTCTCAACATCAAAAATATTTGCTAAAAAGGCAAATTGATTGAGCTCTTCAAAACTCTCTAAGCAGGAAGTCTCTTGAGAAAAAGCCCCGCTATGATAATGAAAGCACTGTAAAAAATCGTAAAAAGGTGCTGTAGTTTTTAATAGCCCTCTCAAAGTACCTTTAATCTCTTGCAGACCTTCTGTGTTGATCTGACAAGCGTGATAAAAACTTAAGTAGTGCTCTTGAAATTTTTTGATATAGCTTGCTACTTCATTGCGAAGAAAGTGATTAAAGCGAATCTTCTCATCCTTAGCTAGAGGTAGCTCTTCAACTTTTTCTAGGAGAACTTCTGTAGTCATACGAACATTTTTCTCAAAAGCAATGCGAGAGTACTTAGCAGGTACAGCTCTATCCTCTCGAATAAGCGGGAACTGCCCCATAAAAGTTGTCATTACTGGAGGTAGAGGCTGATCACAATTTGTAAAAAAGATACGTCCACCAGAGTTGGTGTTATGAACGATAAATTCTTGTAGAGCGCGTTGTACGCTGTGGTTAACAGTCAGTTCTGTCCATTTCTTAGACAAAAATGAGTAAGAATTTCCCTCAATAATAAAGTTAAATAGAGTTTCGGGAATTTGATTAATTTTCTGAATCTCATCTACTTGAGCAAACAACTGCGAAATATTAAGATTACGCACATCAGGAAGGTCAATTGAGGTGTTTTTTATGAAAAGTAAAAACTCTTTTAGCTTGTGTCGATTTTGATAAATCCAACTAACTGTTTTGACATGCTCAAACTCTTCAGGAGGTGCGTTCTGAAAATTCTTATCCTCCTCTAAAACAGAAGCAAATGCAACTACAGGATTGTTTTGTAGATAATCGAGAGTATTTAAAAGATTTACAGCTTCGAAATGCAAAGTCTCAAAATTATGACTCATAAAAACAGGTTCATTATTCAGCCGATCAAAGTACTTTAAAAACTTAATCCAAGGACGTAGACTTGTAAGTGATAGATTTGGATTAATTTTTACTGTCTTCTCTTTTGCAAGCTGATAACCTGGAGTTTTTGAGAGGAAAATATAGGTTTTTATAAAGTTCGGGTCGAGATCCATCTGATGAGCAAAGGCTTCAAGATTCTCAATAAAGCACGAACCCACATCATTTCTTTTTACTGCATACATCAAGCCAAGATAGTAGATATACTGAAACTCTATTTCCTCTTTTAAAAGCATATGGCAAAAATTTGGCTCTAAAATATGCCTATACATTTGTTTAACCAACGCCTCTTCGGCTTTGCAAATTTGTTTAAAATAAAACTTGGGTAACGCGTAAGAGTAAAGAGAAGGTTTTTGAAAGTGCAGCAGCTTTGCATATTTTGGTAACACTTCTCTTTGAAATTTTGCCACCTCGCAACGGCGCAGTAAATCAATCCCCCTGTTTGCTAATGCCAAATGCTCTTTGTCATTGTGATAGAGCTTGTATGTAAATCCACAAATTATAGATGCGACAAATACTGCTGCAATTTGATGTTTAAGCATTGGATAGCGAAAGAAAATAGCAGCAGCCGCTTCTTTTTTCCAATCAAAAGGAACAAGTGATGTGCTTCCTTCGCTATTCGAGCTAAAGGTAAGCATCTCTAAGTCGACAAATCCCTTTGAGCGCACTCGTGTTATCACAGCACGCAAAAACTCCTCGATCTTTGGAAATGCTTTTGGAACTTCCCTAAAAAACCGTTGGATTTTAATGAATTCTTTATCGGAAAGAGAAGTGAGCATGTTAGGGAGGTGTTGGTCAGCAAAAGTTTGGAATTTTTCTTCTAATGTATTGACAGCAAAACGAGAAGTTAAAGGGATAGAAAAAGTTAAATCTTGCTGTTTTAAATAGTGTGCGAATTCAAGATAACCCTCAATTTTATCTAGATGAGTTAAATTGATCCGTACCTTAATTGGTTTTTTACAAATTTCAGAAAGAAGAGATAGCTTTCCACCAATTAACTGCGCTAACCGGCTGAAATCGTGAGTGTCTTGTGTTTCTTCATCTGCCCAATTTTGCACAATTACAACAATTGGATCGCGATTTTGAAATAGCTTCTTCCAAAACCGGATGATCTGTTTCCGCATCTTAATCGAGCGATCTTCTAAAGTCGGAAATTCAATTTCATGAACAATTTGTTTGGGACCAAAGAAGAGCTGAATCATCGACTCCTCATGATAAATTGTATCAAAAGGAAAAAGGTCCTCACTTTGTTGAATTAAACCTTGAATGAGCTCTGTTTTCCCAGAATTAGGCCCTCCAAATACAATGAAATGTTTATGACTTTTTACAAGAGCGCGCGAATCAGCAGGAATCTGCCTTATAAATCGCTTCCAGGCTCCCATAAGGGTAGGTTTTTTCTCTTGATGCAATCTTAACCACCAGCCTGTGATGACGGTGAATTTTGGCATTTTTGGCTTCCACATACGCACACCCATCCTCTATCCAAACTCAAAGCTATTTTCAACTCGAGCATCAGACTATCATGAAGCTTATATTAAGATAAAATGATTTTTTTTGATCATAGCCATTTGACAATACCATCTAAATCAAGGTTGTGCGATACGTCTGCCCGTGTTGAACGATTCTTTGGTTTTTGCTAACCTTATCCTATGAAAATTTCTCAGGTTGCCCCATTTGCCTATTCAGCAGGAATTGCATCTCTAGGTGTTGGAACTGAAATTTGTATTCTCCTTGAAAATCAAGAGGGTCTTATTTCTTACATGAGTTTTGGTTCTATCTGGGGTTTATCTACATTAAATATTTTAGAAAATCTCAACACTATAAAGTATTCATTACAGGATAAACAAGTATTACCAGTCAAAGGCACACATATTGCTGGTATCATTTTACTTATAAATTTTTTTGTTCATAGCAAGGTATTTTACCGACTTATAAAAGAAACTTGGGACGCTTACCATTGGAAAAATATTTTTTCAAATGAAACAACAGCAAACGAATTTGTAAATAAAAGAGTAACGGCTGGCAAGTCAAATATAGCTTGGTTTTTAACAAATAAGAGAACGAATGCTTATCCTTTAGAATTAGCGATTGAAGAGGGCGACCTCCAAGAAATTGAAAGTCTCCTAAAAAATGGTGCAAATCCTAATCTTATTGATTATGGATCCACGTATAGAGGAGCTCCTCTCTTTTGCGCTCGTTATAATTCTTTTTTACGAAATTTCTTTGCTTCAGATAAAATGCTGCAACTATTTGTGCAGCATGGGCTTCAATTAGATAGGAAACTTTTTCTTACCATTTTTTTACAAAGTGAAGGAGATTTATTTTCTTGGTTTATTGACAATCACTTTAAGACACTTATTCGTTATTGTATTCAAGCAAGAAATGGTCCTGCCTATCTTACTAGACATTTTCTAGCTATAATGTATTTTGATGTCTTTAAAGATAATGAAGAAGTAAAAGAACAAATAGAGTCTAGTCGGACAACATTTTTAAATCCGCCTCCAGCAATTCATCAGAGATGCTTCGCGTTACTTGAATTGAATAAACCCAAAGAAGAGTTTTTGAAGCTTGACGCATTACAAAATAGTTGTCTGCATTGGAAAGCCGTTTTAGATCCCAAGCATCTTCCTCAAGCATTGAAAAGCTTAGATGAAAAATTAGGAGAAGAGACTGTAAATACCCTTCTCACTCAAAAAAATCTTGCTGGCGATACCGTAGAACAGATCATTATAGGTTGGGGGAAAAATGACGAAATCACAAATGCCATCTTAGCTCGCAGACCTGCCACTGCAAAATCTGCAGTAGCTTAAACCTGCTGGATCCAAGAAAATACCTCAGGAAGCTGCTTCCAATAATGCTCCACAGGCTCAAGTCCAGAAATCTGATGCGCTAACATGTTGCTCCAGCCCGTCGCCACAAATTCTTTATTTTGTCTGTTTAGTAGCTTTTCTATTTCTGGGTAAGGAACTTTTGCAAAATTACATTTTTTCAGCAAAATATCACGCACCAAAGCTTTATTATAAGCATGTATTTGTTGATTATTTAAGTGGATAACATCATAGAGATCGCGTGGGCGCGACCTTTGAATGAGCGCTCGGATTTTTTCCGCAAAAACTTCTTCAAATGAATAGGTAGCAATTTGCACCTCTTCTTTGCAGCTATCGGAATAATGATGAAGGACTTTACACAAAGAAGGTTTCTCAACAAGAATTTCATGAGCAGTAATATCAAGTTTGATTTTAGGGAAACTTGTTTTATGTTTTAATGGCCCTTGATAACGCAGTCTCCCCTGAAATGCTAAGTTACCACGAGGTGTTTTGTATTCCTCAAATTTTTGCTTTTTCTGAAAAAACATAATCCGTGAGTTCTCTTGAACCCATTCACAAACCTCTTGAAAGCTTTTTTCTAACTCGATCAGTGTTGTGGGCTTTGTAAGAGTAAAGTCAAGATCTTCCGAAAATCTATATGAGCCAAAAAAACATTTTTTTAAACAAGTTCCGCCCTTGAAAACAAGTTTTGAAGAAAGCAACGGATGTAGAAAAATACCCCATAATACCCAACTGAGGACATAATCTTTTTCAATGGTAGTAGGAAAAAGATTGTGCTCATCAGCCTGCACCAAAATCTCTTCTTTTAAAATCATTTCATTTTATATTATATTTTTCCGGGTACCACAGGCCCCACCTTTTTGATAGTCGGCTTCCTTTTATCGACGGATCGAGCTGAGAATATCCCTTGCTTATGTTTTCACGACATGTCTTCAAAAAATTTTCTTCTTCAAATTGATTTTTTTCAAGTAAAAAACCAAGGCGCTTGAATATTGTTTTATTGTTGTATTTTTTTACATAATTTAGGAGAAGATCACGGTTCAAATGATCGCTCCTCCAATATTCTAATAGAATTTCCTCTACACTCACAATTCCTCCTCCAAGTGCTGGATCTGCTAACAGATCTACTAATGTTCGAGATGGATCTGCAAAATATACCGGAATATTATCACGCCAAATCTTTTTTAATCCAAATCTTTTCTCTTGAGAAGTTTGCTTAAAAACAAAACGCACTTTCCCTATTTCTTGTTTTCTGTGACGTATGGGTATTTCAGTAAAAACCGTTACAACTTCAACAATTTGTTCCGTAAAATCCCAATATTGAGCAGCTGTTAAGCCTGTGATAAAACAAGGTGAAAAAAGTTGCTCTGCAATAACCCAAGGATCTTCCAACGCTCGATCTGTTGAGGCTCCTCTCAGTGAAACCTCTACATATGCGCCTTGACGGATTCTCTGTAGCCACCCACGAGATGTCCAGTAAGAAAGGAGTACGTTTGCACGCGAAATCTTAATATTTAATATTTCTGCGACTCTTTTGGGAGTAATAACCCCTTCATTTACAGCAAGTACTCTTTGCAGATATCTACGAGATTGCTTTCCTATTCCTAATAGGCTTCTGTTGGGTACATTCATACTGTAATTTATATCATATTTTGATATAAATTACAAATTCAATATACCCCATAAGCAAAAACAAGTACACTAAGAGTTCTAAAAACGTTCAGTTTCAATGTTTTTGGTGATTTTAATATACCTGTTCAGGATTAGATAGATAAGCGCTCCGGTACATCACATAGGCACCAATAAAGCTTGTGAGCGATCCCACAATCATGACAGGAACAGGACCAAAAAAGGTGCAGGCAACACCGCCAAGGAAGGGAACTATCAAACCGCGCAAACCTTGTGAAAGAATATTTACAGCTGTGTAAGGTGTGCTATCGCCATCTTTAGAGAAGATCGTTCCCGAAAGATGCCAGATAAGATGACTGCCCGCTTGCGCAATGCCGTAGATAAAAAAGGCCACATTTACGTTGGAAAAAAGCACGCAGAGCGGGTAGAGACCAAAACCGATGGTGATCCAGGGCATCAATTTATTGATAGAGCTATTGTGCAAAAAGTTTTTCCAAATTGTAGAAGAGATCAAGACTCCAAAGGCCATTAGGATAAAACGCGCTTGCGATACTTCTCCATGTGAGAGAAGAAGAACATCCGCGTAGTAGATCGGAAGTGCTGGTGTAATAAACATCAAAGCACTTCCTCCAATCATAAACCCCATTTGAAAGTGCTTGAAGTCGCGATCCTGCTTCATCAATACTAAACTCTCTTTAAGGGGGTCAAGGAGAGGGTTTTTATGCTTGAACTTGATGGATAAGGACGCGCTTGTTTTGGGGATTTTTCTTTGGATATGATAACTGCTGAGTGCAATGAGAGATGAAATAGAAAAGAGAACTTGCCAAGAGCCCCCATTCCAATCGAGAATCTTTCCAATGAAGAGCCCCAACAACGCGCTTTCCACAAAACAAAACATAAAACTTTTAGAAAAAATGCTCTCACGGGCAGTTTTTGGAATGTTTTGTTTCAAAATTTCCATTAATGGTGGGGTGACCGCTTTACTGAAGAGTTGGTAGCAGCTGGCAGCAAGAAGGAGGTAGGCGTAATTTCCCAACCAAGGGAAAAGTAAAAAGGGCAAGTAAGCAAGCACCCAAGTATGCATTAAATTTTGATAGACACTCTTTCCATTTTTTGCATGATACGCGCTTAAATAGTAGGCAAGGACCGCAAGGACTGGTTTTAGGGAGGTGAATAGAGAAATTTGGATAGCCGATGCATGTAAATCTTTTCTTAAGATAAAGGGCAAGAGGGTATAGAGCGCTACCAAGGGTTCACTAGTGAGCTTCATCCAGAGAAGTGCGGTGCGGGTCAATTTCCCGCTATAACCTAAATGTTTACTAGTCAATATAGGTATAGAATATAGAGAAAATAGGCCAAAAGCAAGGCCATCCCGTGGTAACGGGTCAGCTTTTTTGAGAGAGCGAGCATTCCCCAGAGGAGCAAGGTAAAGACAAGGACAAGGGGCGCGTCTTGCACAAACATTTCTTTTGAAAATACAATGGGGTGGACGAGGGCTGCCGCTGGCAGGATCAGCAAAGGATTAAAGATATTACTTCCTATAACGTTGCCAAGAACGACTTCTTCTTCATTCCGCCTTGCGGCAGCAATTGCTGTGGCCAGCTCCGGTAGAGAAGTGCCGATAGCAATCAGGGTAAGGGAGATCACACGTGCAGAGATCCCAAACCAGGTAGCAATTTCTACAGCACCATAGAGCAGAAAACGCGCACCAAGAAAGAGGAGCACTGTGGCGATGAGGATGAGAAGACTCTCTTTAAGATATTGCGTTTTCCGGCAGCGCGGTTTGCGCTCTTTTTTTGCCTTAATTACGTGAAAGGCGAGGTAACCAATAAGAGCAGCAAAGAGAAGAAGTGAGCGACGAAAGGTTATCGGCCCAATCCACATAATGGCTAGAATAAGAAAAAGCGCACCTGTCATAAATGCCATTTCACGAAAGCGGATCTCTTTTGTAAGTTTACATGGTGAGATTAGAAGAGAGACCCCAAGCACAACAGCAATATTCGCAATATTTGACCCGAGTACGTTTCCCATTGCAATATCGCCTGGCATCCCCTTAAATTGTGCGATGACACTTGTGAGCACTTCTGGCATAGAGGTGGCGACGGCAACAACAAAAATTCCAATAACAAGATTGGAAAGACCAAGACCACGCGCTACAGCAATGGAAGAGTGCAGGAGTTTTTCTCCTCCAAAGTGCAGAAGAAGAGTCCCCAAAACGATCGCAAGTATAGCAAATAAAATTGTCATTGTTTCAATTTCCTATATTTGATAAATAAATTTATTATGTCACGAGCAAAATTTTTAATTCTATCCGCAGGTCTCTTTGTTGCCTGCACAAGTAAACCCGCCCCCGTAAAAGCTGCACCAAAACCTCAACCTAAAAAGGAAGAGCCTATGGTAGAGCAAAATTGCACAAACCCAAAGCTGCGAGAAGGAGAAACGCTCAACATCAGCTTGAATATGAGAGACGGAAAATATTTACAACTCTCTGACGATTCTGTTTGGAAAATCAACCCTGCAGATATTGGAATCACAAGTGCTTGGCTTACTCCTGCAACGATCGACATCTCCAAAAGTTCACATCCTGACTACCCCTGCCTTCTTACAAATCGCGCAACGTATTCCTCAGTCAGTGCAAGACGTTTAGCTTCAATTGATGAAGTAAAATAGCTTGCTAAATTGCGATGCATTTTTTAAAATGGATGCATGCAACCAGAGTTTACAGAAGCTACTCAAGCCGCCCTAGAGGCAGCATTTTCAGAAGCGCACGCACGCTCTCACGTTGAGGTAACAGAAAATCATCTTTTACACGCGCTACTGCAAGATCCCAGTGGATATTTCACGACTCTTTTCTCGAGTTTGCAGCTCGATAGCACGGGACTCTTAAAGCAAGTTGATAAGAGTTTAAGCAAGCTTCCAACCTTTAGTGGAACTCCTGACCAGCCCAACATTAACCCAAAATTACAAAAGATGATCAGTGCTGCGCAAGCACTCTGCCAAAAGTGGGGCGATCGCTATATTAGCTCTGACCATCTCTTCTATCTCTTTTGGCAGCAGGGCGGTGAACCTTTTGCCAGTCTGGTGAAAAAATCTGGTGCCCCTCTTTCGCAAATTGAAGAGAAAGTTAAAGAAATGCGTGGTGGCAAAGCCGTTGGCTCCCCTTCCGCTGAGGGGAACATGCAAGCTCTCAAGAAATACTGCCGCGATCTTACCGAACTTGCTAAATCGGGAAAGCTCGACCCTGTTATTGGACGCCATGAAGAGATTCGTCGCACGATGCAAGTCTTATCTCGTCGCACAAAAAACAACCCCCTCCTAATCGGTGATCCTGGAGTTGGAAAGACTGCAATTGCTGAGGGCTTGGCTCTGCGCATTGTCAGCGGCGACATCCCTGATGCTCTCAAAAATAAACAGCTTGTTGCGCTTGATATGGGCGCCTTAATTGCGGGAACAAAATTTCGTGGGGAATTTGAAGAGCGTCTTAAATCCATTTTACAAGAAATTGAGCGCGCAGAGGGGCAGATCCTTCTTTTTATTGATGAGATTCATACGCTGGTTGGTGCAGGTGCAACAGAAGGTGCAATGGATGCTGCGAACCTGCTTAAGCCTGCTCTATCGCGCGGTTCACTTCACTGTGTTGGTGCCACAACACTCAGCGAGTACCAAAAATACATTGAGCGCGATGCCGCGCTCGAGCGCCGTTTTCAGCCGGTCACAGTAGCCGAACCAAGTTTAGAAGATGCCGTCGCGATTTTGCGTGGACTGAAAGAGCGCTATGAGATCTATCATGGCGTCCAAATCACTGAAGATGCCCTATATAGCGCTGTGCTTCTCTCCCATCGCTATATCAGTGATCGCCGACTTCCTGATAAAGCGATCGACTTGATAGATGAAGCAGCTAGCTTAATTCGCATACAGATTGGTTCACGACCTCTGCCGATCGATATTAAAGAGCGTGAACTTGCAAGCTTGATTGTAAAGCAGGAGCGGCTGAAAAAAGAGGGCCGCGAAGATGAGAAGAGTGCTAAAGAGATTGCCCACCTTAAAGAAGAGCTCGACGTGCTAAAAGAGCGCTGGAATCAGGAGAAGAGACTCATTTCTGACGTAAAAGAGAAGAAAAACTCTCTGGAACAGCTGCGCCACCAAGAAGAGGAAGCTAATCGTAGCCTCGATTATAATCGCGTTGCAGAGCTGCGCTATTCACGTATTCCTCAAATGGAGCGCGCTATTGAAGAGGCACAAGGGCGCCTCTCTTCTCTACCCGATCGCCTTTTGCAAGAAGAAGTGGATGAACCCCTCATTGCACAAATTGTGGCCAAATGGACCGGTATTCCTGTGCAAAACATGGTCGAAACAGAGAAGGAAAAGCTCCTTCACTTAGAAGAGCGCCTCTCTGATCGCGTGATCGGACAGCCCTTTGCTATACAAGCTGTGAGTGAAGCGATCCGTCGCTCGCGCGCAGGCTTAAGCGATCCCACACGTCCCTTGGGCGTCTTTCTCTTTGTAGGGCCCACAGGCGTTGGGAAAACCGAACTTGCCAAAGCGCTAGCAAGCCAGCTCTTTTCGCAAGAAGAGGCGATGGTACGTCTCGATATGTCCGAATATATGGAGCGCCACACTGTTGCAAAACTAATTGGTTCTCCTCCCGGATATGTAGGCTACGATGAGGGAGGTCAACTTACTGAAAGCTTGCGCCGCCGCCCCTATTCAGTTGTCCTTTTAGATGAAGTTGAAAAGGCGCACCCGGACATATTCAATATTTTGCTTCAGCTCTTTGATGATGGACGCATTACCGATAGCAAGGGCCGCACAGTCAATGCAAAAAATGCGCTCTTCATCATGACCTCAAACCTCGGCTCTGAACAACTGCTGGAAAAACTCAGCTCGCACCCTAATGAGTGGGCAAAAGAAGAAGTTTTAGAAGTTGTCGAACCCACAGTCAAGAGCCACTTTCGTCCTGAGTTCATCAACCGCCTAGATGAAATTCTCCCCTTTCTCCCTCTACAAGAGCGTGAGATGGAGAGGATTGTCCTCATTCAATTAAAAAAAGTACAAGAACGTGCGCTCGAGCGCAATATTAGCCTTACCTGGGACCCACATGTCGTTACCTATCTCGCTAAAACTGGATACGACCCCATATTTGGTGCACGTCCTCTAAAACGCCTCATTCAAAAAGAGGTGACCAACACTCTCGCATCTGCTATTCTTGATGAGACGACTAAAGCAGGTGAAACTATAGAGCTTGTTTTAGAAAATAATTCTATTATTTTACGTGCAAAATAATATCATTTTAATTACTCGTATAATTAGATATTAATAAAAGAATATATAGTTAATTGTGAAATCTATTGCGAAGTCCGCACTTCCGCCTCTTATTAGTCTTGCCATTGTGATGATTGGCAATAGTTTCTTCACGACTTTTTTCAGCCTTCACATTGCAAAAGAGGGAACACCAGACTGGTTAATCGGCATCCTCCACTCCTCCTACTACACGGGAATTTTAATCGGTTCACTCATGATGGAAAAAGTGATTCACCGCATTGGCCATATCCGCTCTTTTGCCCTCTTTTCCTCCATCAACGCCTCCGTTATCATGATGCAGGGCCTCTCGCAGGGCCTGATCAAATACATCGCCTTTCGTTTTCTTGTTGGCATGTGCGCTTCTGGCTACTTTATTATCGTCGAGAGCTGGCTCCTTCTTATCTCCTCCTCCAACAGCCGTGGCCGGGCGCTCTCCCTCTACATGTTTAGCCTCTACCTTGCCCAAGGCTCCGGACAATTTCTCCTCAATTTTACAGACCTCACAAGCTTCATGCCCTTCGGCCTATCAGCCATCTTCTGCTCTCTTGCCATCCTTCCTCTCTGCACCTCACCTCACGAATCTCCTGAAATGCACCACCCTCAAATTGTGCCTCTTCGCACCATAGCCAGGCGGGCACCTATCGGATTTATTGGTTCCATCATCGCCGGCATGATGATCAGCTCCTTCTATGGTCTCGGACCTGTCTATGCCAAAGAGAACGACCTCACCCTCTTTCAAATCTCTCTTACCATGGGCCTCACCATCCTCGGTGGCTTGACCCTCCAATGGCCCATCGGCGCCCTCTCTGATATCTTTGACCGTCGCAAAATCATGAACCTTGTCTGCCTCTCCCTTATCGCCGTCTGCACCGTCCTCTGCTTTGCCCACCACTTTACTTTCCCCACCTTCCTCTCTCTCATGGTACTCTTCGGCGGCATCATGTTTACCCTCTACCCCCTCTCGATCAGCTACACCGCCGACCGCATCCCCGAAGCCTCCATCACCACCATCGTCAGCGTCATGCTCATCATGTTTGGTACCGGCTGTATCCTCGGTCCCCTCCTCGTGCCCCTCTTTATGGAACTGCTACCCCATACCGGCTTTTTCCTTTTTATGGGCTCTGTCACCCTCCTCCAACTCCTCCTCTCCTGCTCCTCCAAGGGTAAACGCAACGTCCCCTCCGAGGAACATTTCGTTCCTCTTCCCCAAACCTCTCTTCAATCTGCCAACCTTGACCCGCGTCAAGAGACTGAAAACCAGTAACTTAAAATATTATTTACTATTAATAAAATAAAATTTATTATTAAGATATATTAAACATGAGGTAAATAATATGTTTTCAACAGGAGCAACAAACATAAGAAAGACACAAGTGTCAAATAACGCTCAAATGACCAGGCTCAATGAACTTGTGAGTAGAATTCGAAAATTACCCCTCCTCGGTGAAAATGCGGGAATTTTCGCTGAAATAAATACCAGAGCAAAAGGTTTAGAAAACCGCGTAAATGGAAGAGACGACCAACCTGCCCTAACCCCTACTCTAATAGAAGATGCTATTACGGATGCCGAAGCCCTTATTGATAGTCTCAACCCTAAAGTCGACCTTTTATTTAACTCACTCACAGCTGTAGTTGAAAGAGGAAAGAACCCCTTAAAAATTTTCACTCCCAAAAAAATAAAGAAGGCAGAAAGGAACTCTGCTACGCAAATCGCTTTGATGAAAGAAGTAGCAAAACTTCTTCCTAAGGGTGAAAATGAACGAACAACTAAGGAACAACAAATTCAAAAGATGGCTACACAAGTTATTGACAATTTAGCTTCACAAGCAAAAGGAAGCTAACTTTTTTGGAAGGCGGTGAATTGCTCGCGCAGTTAGGCGGGCACCACTTCTTCGATGCCCTTTTTGTCAAACATGAGGAAGTAGCTGCAGGCAAACATGATGCCGAGGGCTGGTGAGATGATTGCCACAAGGAGGGCAAGAAAACAGACAAGCGCTCTTCGTACGGAGAGCGCGGATTTTTTTAGGCGTTTTTTAAAAAAAGCAAACTTGAAACCGGTGAGCAGATTGCTGGCAAGATAAAGCAGGCTCATGGCAATACTAAGAGCGCCCCAAGCGATATCACCAGCGAGAAGAAGGAGAAAAAAGAGACGAGCGGCGATGGAGGAAAAGAGTCGATCTTTAAAACAACTTTTTTCCGGCTGCTGCTGTTTTTCTTCCTGTTCTGTCTGCGTGTGGTGCTTGATATCGTATATCGCCAATGTTTCTACCTCAATTTGTTCAATCCGTTTAATGCTGCTATGCGGTACCCCTCAGCATATGTAGGGTAATTAAAGACTTGATCGACAAGGTAGTCGATCTTTGCTTTAAATGTCATGGCCACCTGACCGATGTGAATCACTTCAGTGGCGCCTCTTCCCACAATGTGCACCCCGAGAATCTCGTGGCTCTCTTTATGGAAAAGTATTTTAAACATGCCTGGATCTCCGCCTACAATTTGCGACTTGGCAATTTCATAGTAGTAGGCGCGACCAACCTCGTAAGGAATGCCGCTCTTTTTCACCTGCTCTTCGGTTAGTCCGCAGCAGGAAATTTCGGGAATTGTGTAAATCCCAATCGGAAAAAAGTTGGGAAAGTTGCTCGATGGCGCTCCAAACGCGTGGCGCGCAGCTAGCCTTCCCTGTTCCATGCTCGTCGATGCGAGACACGGTCCTCCGATCACATCCCCCACCGCGTAGATATGAGGATGTAGCGTCTGAAAATGGTTGTTTACCGGAATGTACCCTTTCTGATCAAGGGCGATTCCCACCTTCTCCAAACCAAGCCCTGTGACACTCGCTTCGCGCCCCAAAGCGTAAAGAAGAACATCTCCAGTTACTTGCGTCTTATCTCTGCATTTGACCACAACTTGCTCTTTTTTGGGTAGCACTTCTTCAACCATTTTTTGACCCAAAAAACGTAAGTTTAAGTCCTCCAATGCCTTCTGTAAATGTGTGCCAATTTCGCGATCTAAAAGAGGCAACATATGCTCTCTCTTATCCACCACAGTCACTTCTGTGCCAAGTGCTGCAAAAAAACTTGCATACTCAGAACCGATCACGCCACTTCCCAAAACAAGCAATTTTTTTGGCACGCGATCAATCCCTAAAAGTCGTGTGGAATCGAGAATCATGCGGTCATCAAACGGGATGTTTTTGGGATTGCGCGGCCGCGAACCCGTTCCGATCAAAATGTTTTCCCCTTTAAGCAGATCGATCTGCTTGCCCGCATCATCCAAAACAGCAATGGTGGTGGTATCAATAAAAGTAGCTGAGCCTCGAACAAACTCAATACGGTTGCGAGAAATCTGACGCTGTAACACTTTTCGCTGCTCTTCTAAAACCCGAACAAGACGAAAGTTGAGATCACTGATTAAAATTTCTTGAGGCTCTTTTGGAATGCCGTAAAAACTACGATCATAAAAATTTGTTAAATCAAGAATCGCCTCGCGCAAAGATTTTGATGGAATCGTACCTGAGTTAAGTGAGGCTCCCCCTGGCTGCGAATCGCGCTCTACTATAGCAACTTTTTTACCCAGCTTGGCAGCTTGGATTGCCCCCTTCTGGCAGGCAGGCCCGGAACCGATGGCAATGAGGTCAAATTTTCGCGAATCCATAAGAATTTATTTTAATACCACAAAACGTTTTTTCAGTTCTTGTCCTTTAACCAGTAAAAGTGCTATATTGGCCTTTAAACCACGGTATTTTTATGTCTAAAGTCTGCCAAGTCACAGGAAAAAAGCCCCGCAAAGGACGCACCTACTGCATCCGCGGTATCGCCAAAAAAAAGAAAGGAATTGGCCTCAACATTACTGGAAAATCGAAGCGCCGCTTTCTTCCCAATTTGAAGAAAAAACGCCTCTGGTTTGCTGAGGAGAATCGCTTCATCACACTGCGCCTCTCAACCGATGCTCTGCGTACTCTTTATAAGAAGCAGAACCTCGCGCAAGTTGTTCGCGATCTAAGAGCTAAAGGCCAAAAGATCTGAAGCGGCTACTGCCCTTCCTCCTTCCGCTACTTCTTATTCCCTACTGTTTATACGTGCCGCTGCCCTCAGCCAAGGAGCTAATTCGCTTCTATGGCAACGAGCAGCGCACTGATCTTAAACAGCTCACTCTTCACCTCATTAAGCGCGCTAAAAAAAATCTTTGCATTGCCACCTACCAACTACGCGATCCCGAGGTCATTTCTCTTCTAAATAGCCGCGCCGCAAATGGCCTTCCCATTGAAATTTACACACACCATAAAGGGAAAAAGCCCAAGCTTCACCCCTCAATCTCCTTGCATCGCATCAAAACTTCTGGATTGATGCATGAAAAAATTCTTTTGGTCGATAAAAAAATTTCTTTTCTTGGCTCTGCCAACCTCACTTCCGAATCCCTTCGCATGCACCGCAACCTCATGGTCGGCCTCTATTCTAAAGAGTTAACGTCCTCTCTACGAGAGCATCTTCGTGAGCTGCCCGCAAAAAGAGCGCCTGAAGAATTTCTAATTGGGAACCAAAAAGTTGAACTCATCTACCTTCCCAATAAAGAGGCACCTGCGCGCCTGGCACAACTGATTGAAAAGAAGCAGAAAGACCTGCGCATGGCAATGTTTACTCTCACCCATCCCTTGCTTACAGAAGCCTTGGCGCAACACCCTCACGCCCAAATAGCGATCGATCACTATACGGCCCGCGGAAGCTCAAAAAAATCTTTTTCGCTGCTACCGTATCCCTACGAGAGTCGGGGCTTAGAGTTGCTTCACCATAAGTTCTGTCTACTTAATAAAAAAACATTGATTTTTGGCTCCGCCAATTGGACGAAAAGTGCCTTCGAGAAGAATCGTGATTATGTTATGATTATTCATAATTTAAATAAGAAACAATCTAATTATATTAAAAAGTTAACTAATCATTTGTTTTATGAATCAAAACATTAAAATGATCATTGCTTATGATGGCGCCCCCTTCTTCGGCTGGCAAAAAGTTGCGGGACGCCCCTCTGTTGAGGAGACCCTCGAGCGCATCCTTAAAGTGGTTTTGCAAGAGCGCGTCACTTTGCAAGCTGCCTCCCGCACTGATCGCGGTGTCCATGCGCGCGGCCAAGTTGTGAACTTTTTTACAGAAAAACCAATCGATCCCTTTCGACTCAAGGGAAGTCTCAACTCCCTATTGCCCGCCGAAATTCGCGTTTTAGATATTGAAATTGCACGATCTGGTTTTCATCCGACAACAGACGCCTGCGGCAAAGAGTACCGCTACCAAGTCGATATCGGATCTTTGCAACTCCCCTTTGATACCGCTTACGCCTTTCACTTTCCTTATCCTATTGATCTTAAGTTGATGCAAGCCGCAATTCCCCTTATTATCGGGAAGCGTGATTTTGCTGCGTTCACAAATGCCAAAGAGATACGTGAAGATACAGTTCGCGAGTTAGAAGAAATTTTAATTGAGCAGATAACTCCTCAAAAACTTCTCTTTAAAATAAGAGGAAAAAGTTTTCTTTATAAAATGGTGCGCAATCTCGTTGGTACTCTTCTCTATGTGGGTACAGGAAAAATTTCCCTTGATGAGTTGCCACAAATTATTGCAAGCAAAGAACGCAAGAGTTTGGGAATTACTGCCCCCGCCCACGGTCTCTTTCTTGAAAAAGTGGTTTACCCTATACTCGTCTCATGATTCAAAGAAATGACCCCTGTTGGTGCGGCTCCGAAAAAAAATGGAAAAAGTGCCACTACCCTGAAGGTACACCGCTCTCTTTTGAAGAGCTTCGTAGAGAGTATGCAAAAAAATATCAGATTCGGATCAAAACAGCCGAAGAGATTGCAGGCATCAAAAAAGCGTGCAAACTCTCCGCGGAAATTTTGCAAAAACTCCTTGAAGCGTGCAGAGAGGGAGTCACCACAAATGAGATTGATGCCCTCTCTCTCAAACTTCATGCCGATGCAGGCGCCACTCCCGCCCCTCTCGGCTACGGCTCTCCCCCATTTCCAAAAAGCATCTGTACATCGCTAAATGAGGTCATCTGCCACGGCATTCCCGATGATGTCCCGCTAAAAAATGGTGACATACTCAATATCGATACCTCCTGTATCTTAAATGGCTACTACGGGGACTGCTCTGAGATGGCGATCATTGGAGAAATTAGCGAAGAGAAGCAGCTTGTGATTGACGTTTCACGCGAATGCCTGAAACGATCGATAGCAATTTTAAAACCTGGCATACTCGTTTCAGATATTGGAAAAGTCATTGAAGACTACGCCCGCTCAAAAAATTGCTCCGTCGTTGACGATTTTGTGGGTCATGGGGTTGGCTTAGAATTTCACGAGCCCCCACAAGTACCTCATCACTACAACAATACAAAAATTCCTTTAGTTCCCGGCATGATTTTTACAATCGAGCCGATGATCAATGCTGGCGTGCGCAGTAGTGTTGTCGATAAGGATAATCAGTGGGTAGCGCGTACAGGTGATCTAAAACCCTCTGCTCAGTGTGAACATACGATTTTGATTACAGAGACGGGTCACGAGATTCTGACGCTGATTTAAGAACAAGCTCGTGCTCTAGAGAAGCAACCTCTTTTTGCAGACGATCGATCTCCTGTTCTTTCTCTTCAAGAAGATGGTGAACACCATCATGTGGAACAGTTTTTGCCTTTTCACTGAGTAAAGTTTGCAGTTTTTCTTCCAATTTTTTTGTTTGGAAGAAAGCTTTTCGCGCCTCTTCATCACTCGCTTGAACAAGCAATTCCATCTTCTCTTTCTCTTTTTTAAAAGAGGAGAGCTTCTCCTTTACTTCATCGTAGTCCTCCTCCTTATTTGAAACCGGGAAGACTTCCAAAGGAGTATCTTCTTCCATAAGAAGCGCAGAGACAAGAAGGGCTAGGGAGACAGAGAGCGCCCAGCCAAATGAGAAGAGAGAAAACTGGTGTAGCAGAGGAAACGCGAGGAGCATGCCAGATATAAGGAGAGCGCCTTTGAGTCGCCAAATACCAGTAGCGATGAGGCCAATTGGGGCGAGCCAGAGCAGAAAGGGAGCAACTGTCGCACCTTTGCCTAAGGCAATTGCCTCCGCTATCGCAACAAAAATGGGACCTACAAAGAGGTGGAGAGGCTGCTCTGATCGTATGACTTGTTCACTCATTTTCAAAATTTGTTAAGGCTTTTGCCATCACTTCAAATCCTTGTGCAAATCGATCCAACCCAAAATACTCATTTGGTGCATGGATCTGATCTGTTGCCAAGGCGACTCCCATCAAAATGGGCTCTGCTCTAGAGGCTTCAGCAAGCTCCACAGCAATCGGAATGGAGCCACCTGTAATTGCATATTCACAAGGACGGTTAAACACGTCTTCATATGCTTTCGCTACTGGAGCAACAGTAGGATTAGAGACTGGGGTAAAATACCCAGCACCTCCCTTACTTAGCACATCTACTTTGAGCTCTATTCCTTCAACAATATGTGAGAATAGAAACTCTTTTACCTGTTTCTCTACTTTATCTGGTTTGAGTCCAGGAGGCAAGCGGCAAGAAATTTTTGCAGAAGCTTTTGCCGGAATAATCGTCTTAAACCCTTCACCTACATAGCCTCCCCCCATTCCATTAATTTCAACAGTCGGCCGCAACCAATTGCGCATCTTGGGTGAAAAGTCTCCCTCTTCCACTATTTTTCGAATACCAAACTCTTTTTTATAGCGCTCTTCATCAAAAGTAAAATTCAAGGCAGCAAGATCTTCTTTAGAAATTTCTGCTAGATCGTCATAAAATTGGGGAATCGCGATCTCTCCTTTTTCGTTCCAGAGCTTAGCAAGCAACTCTGCAAGGGCGCGGTTCGGGTTGTAAGCTAAGCCTCCATGCTCACCTGAATGCAAATCAAAATTGGCCTCAGTACACTCAACATGGAAAGCAATATTCCCACGCATTCCAAGTGTCACCGCAGGTACACCTGGCTCTGGAATTGTGATGTCGACAATAATCAGATGATCGCACTGCAACTCTTTTTGTTTTTCTTTTAGAAGTTGCCTCAATGTCGCGCTGCCCGCCTCTTCTTCCCCTTCAATTAGAAACTTAATGTTGCACTTACCCCCCGCTTCCAAATAGGCTTTCACAGCAGTAATCGAATAGAAGCACTGCCCCTTGTTATCACAAGCACCGCGCGCATACACTTTTCCATCTCGCACCGTGGGTGAAAAAGGTTTCGATTCCCATAAATCGAGCGGATCAACAGGCTGCACATCGTAGTGATGATAGAGTAAAATTGTCGGATAGCCCTCTTGATGCTCCGTCTCAGCAAAAAGAACAGGATGCCCCTCCCCTTCCCATAGGGAAGCGTGCAACCCCATCTCTTCTAAATATTTTTTTACCCAGTTTGCGCACATCCGGACATCGCCTTTAAAGTCGGGCTCTGTGCTAACACTAGGAAATCGCAGAAAAGTAAAAAAATCTTCTCTTATCTGCTTCTCATTTTCTTTAAACCACTTAGAATAATCGAACATACTCGTATGGTATACCAGAATGCAACTTTTTGTTAAAATAGGATCAAACGTGAGGTGGAATATGAACTGGTTTAAAAGAATTTTTTTATTTCTGGCGCTCAATCTACTTGTGATTACCACAGTGGGGTTGATCCTGAACATCTTCAATGTACAGCCCTATATCAGCGCTTACGGTTTAAACTATAAAAGCCTTCTTGTTTTCTGTTTTATCTGGGGAATGGTTGGCTCGCTCATCTCACTTATGCTATCGCGTAAAATGGCAAAATGGATGCTACGCGTCAAGCTTGTTTCAAAACAGGACTCTCTCTATCTAATGGTGGCGCGACTTGCCAAAAACGCCAACATCCCGGTGCCAGAAGTGGGCATTTTTCACGCCAAAAGCCCGAACGCCTTTGCCACAGGCCCCACAAGAAAACGCTCCCTTGTCGCCGTCAGCGACGCCCTGCTTGATAAAATGCCACCTGATCAAGTGGAAGCTGTTATCGGCCATGAGCTTGCTCATATTAAAAATGGCGATATGGTAACCATGACTCTCCTTCAAGGAGTTGTTAACGCTTTTGTTATGTTCTTTGCACGCATCGCCGCCTTTGCCCTCAACGCTGCTCTCTCTCGTGGTAGCAGCCGCCGCTCCAACCATTTTGGCTGGACCTACTACCTCACTGTAATGCTTTTTGAAGTATTCTTTATGGCACTTGGTTCTCTTATCATCTGCGCCTACTCACGCTTTCGTGAATACCGCGCTGATGCGGGCGGAGCCCAATTTGCTGGGAAGGGAAAAATGATTGCGGCACTGCAGAGTCTTGAGCGCATGCAGATAGAAGAGAAAGAGCAGAAACTTGCCGCCTTTATGATCGCCAGCCCTAAAAAAACCTCTCTTCTCCGCCAGCTCTACTCAACTCATCCACCGCTTGAGAAACGGATTGCAAAACTCCAAGAGCTACGTAGCTATGAGTTCGTTGCTGAATAAAACAATTATTATTACAGGTGGTAGCCGAGGAATCGGTCTAGCAATTGCTAAGAAATTGGCATCTAGAGGTGCCAACATTGCGATCCTCTCAAACGAACTCGACTCTTCTATAGAGGAAATCGAGAATAGGGCATTCGGCCTAGAAATAGATGTCTCTGACGAAAACGCTCTAAAAAGTGCTGTCTTAGACGTGGTTAAGAAATTTCACGGGGTCGATGCTCTGATCAATAACACCAGTGCTACCCATTTCGGAGACACCCCTCATACTTCTCCAGAGCAATTTGATAAGCTTATTTCTACAAGTACACGCGCCGCATTTTTCCTCTCCCAAGCGTGCCTACCCTACCTTGAAAAAGCTTCAAATCCCCATATCATTAATATTTCACCCCCACTCAACTTGGCACCCCGCTGGTTTAAAAATCACCTCGCATTCTCTCTCTCAAAATATGCGATGAGTCTATGTACACTGGGAATGGCAGAGGAATTTCGAGAAAAAAAGATTGCCGTGAACTCGCTTTGGCCCGAAACAACAATTGCCACACAGACAATTAAAGCGCACTTTTCAGATGAAGTTTACACTCGCAGCCGCTGGCCAACGATTATGGCCGATGCTGCCTATACACTCCTTCAAAAAAATTCATTTGAGTGCTCAGGAAACTTTTTTACTGATGAAGCACTCCTTCAAAAAGAGGGAGTAACAGACTTCTCTTCTTACGCTGTTCAACCAAATACATCTTTGATGCAAGCACTTTTCGTATCCGAAGAGAATCGTAATAGTCCAATTTCCCAAGACCAGTTTCTTAAGAAGCCACTGAACAAATAAGAAACTGGGTAGCAACTTGAGTTTTTAAAATTTTATTGTTGCTTTTAGAGCGAGATGATCCGAACACCCTGTCTCATAGCTCTCAATTTGAGACAGCTGCTTTCCTTGTATCAGAATGTAATCTTGCATCTTTTGATCATCAGGGTGTGTCGCAGGACCTTGATAGCTATTTATGTAATTAGAAAAAAACTCACTTAGTTCCTCTTCATCTTGGGTATTGAGATCTCCGATGAGAATTTCACAATCTTCCGGAATTTGCGCTACTTGAGATCTGCGAATCTCTCTCTTAGTGCTTCCTGGCTGCAGGTGGGTTACGCCAATCTTGTGACCTCCAATTTTGAAGGTAAAAACCCCACGGTGAATTACACGATCTGGAATTGAGCCGTTGTTATCATACGGAATATAAAGAGTCTCTATTACGGGGTATTTTGATGCGATGAAGAGACCACTGTCCATTCCCCAACAAGAGGGTCCTATTTTAGTAAAAATATGCGGATACTCTTCTTTTAATTCCTCTACCAAAAATTTACGGAAATAGGGGTCCCAAACCTCCTGCAAACAGACAAGGTCCGCATCTTGCTGGTGGATAAAATCAACGACTTCCTCTTTACGCTCGTTTACTGGCGGCATCCCCCCAAACCACTTGGGTAATACACTGGGCAAGGCGCAAGTATTAAACGTAAGCACCGAGAGCTCATCTGCAAAAGTTTTCTCCTCAACTTCATTCAGACTGTAAGAAAAAACACTCATCAAAAAATAAAAAGATATTTTACACAATAGATTCATTAGAAAGCCTTTTAAGAAGAGCAACAGCTTCATCCAGCTGATGGAGACTCTCATCTTCAAATACATAGACCCTTCTTGGGCCGATTTCAGAACAGAGTTCGGTCAGGCTTTGCGAGCCTAGTATAAGAAAAGAGATTTCTTTAAGTGAGGCAAGCAGAGAGAGATAGTGACGAGGCGTTTTTTCAGAAACGTAGAGAATAATTTTTTCTTTTGCTAGTTCTTGAAGAGCGTCGATCCACTTTATGGATGCGACACTCTCCTGATCCATTCCAAGAAGGATAAAGGGCTGATCTTTGAGCAACTCCTTTAAAGCAAAGAGATGGTGCTCTTCAAAGATTTTTGCATTAGCGCTGTTTTTTAAAAGTCTTTCTGCAAGTTGTGAAAGAGTAACGGGTTTACATCCCACATGTTCAATAGCAACAGAGGCCGTGTAGTTAGCAAGTTGGCACGCTTCAACAAGAGAGATCTTGCTTCCAACTGCCATTGCAATTGTAGCTAAAACGGTGTCACCCGCACCTGTGACATCTTTAATCTCTTTTGCCTCAGTTGCAAAATCTTCTCTTGTGTTTTGAGAAAAGAGCGATATTCCCTCTTCAGAACGCGTGATCACTAGATTCTCTATCTTACTTTTAGAAAAAATACTTTCTGAGACTTCTTCAAGAGAGGCTTCTTGTGAAAGTCCTGATGCCAGGTAGGCCTCCTTGCAATTCGGTTTGACAAGCGTGGCTCCAGAGTATTTGGAAAAGTCTAATCCTTTGGGGTCGACTAAAACAGGGACTTTTGCTTTTTGCGCGCGCGCAATCAGCTTTTGAAGGAGTTCTTTTGTGAGAAATCCTTTTCCATAATCAGAAATAGCAACTACTGAGATTTGGGGAAGAATTTGGGAGAAAGAGTCTATAATCTGCTCTTCCAACTCTTTGCTAGGAGGGGCAATTTTTTCATGATCAATGCGCAGAAGATGGTGGTTGTCCGCAATGATACGCCTCTTTTCTGGTGTGCGATAATCCTCTTGGACAAAAATTCCAGCCGTATTAATCTTTTCTTGAGAAAGGAGAGATTGCAATATCTCTCCTGCTTGATCGTAACCGACGCGCCCCATTGCGTGAACTGTTGCTCCCAGTGCAACAAGTCCTAGCATAACGTTACCCGCACCGCCTGGAAGAGCGTGCTCCTCATCAGCATGAAGAACGGGAACTGGCGCTTCAGGTGAAATGCGCCCTACTTTGCCACTTGTGTAGCGATCAAGCATGAGATCGCCAATGACAAGGACCTCAATTTTCTCTAAGAGAGAAAAAGCCGTAAAAAGCTTTTTTACCATTTTTTCCCTGTGAGAAGATAGTTTTGCACGTAGTCGGCTACCGCCTCTTCAATTCCTTGACAGCTGTGCGGTTTAAGATCCTCTTTTGCAAAAGCTTTCTTGTATTTTTTCAAATCCGCTTGCGTAAAGTTTTGGTACTTACCCAAAAGATCTTTTGGCATATCGATGTATTCTATGTTACCAGGCTTACCTATAGCTTTGAAAATTGCTTTTGCAACAGTATTCCATGCGACCGCTTCACCGCGGCCCACATTAAAAATTCCGCCGATAGAGTTATCTAAAAAACTGCATGTAATTGCAGCGGCATCTTTGACATAGATAAAATCACGGCACTGCTCTCCATCACCAAAGTTTTTTGGATCTGAGGATTTGAAAAGTTTGACTTTTCCCTCTTCTTTAGCGGGTTTTGTCATATGGTAGACCATGGAAGCCATGCGTCCTTTGTGCGCTTCGTTGGGACCAAAGACATTAAAGTATTTCAAACCAACCGCTTGATCAAGTGCCCCGTGTTGCTTAATCCAAAGGTCAAAAGCGTGCTTGGAATACCCGTACAAGTTCAGCGGCTCTAACTCTTCTAACTTCTCATGATCATCAACAAAGCCTTGGCTTCCGTCACCATATGTGGCCGCAGAAGAGGCGTAGATAAAGCGGTGCTCATGCTGCAAAGCGTATTCGGCAAGTTTAATGGAGTAGCGGTAGTTATTCTCCATTATATAATCGCCATCGGTCTCTGTCGTATCAGAGCAGGCACCAAGATGAATAAACGCTTCAATTTCACGCTCGCGCCCTTTCAACCAATCAAAAAGTTCATAGCGCGAAACAATTTCAGAGTATTTTTTGTGATGTAAATTTTTCCACTTCTCGCTCTCGCCAAAATCATCAACAAGAAGCAAATTAGAATAGCCTAAATCATTAAGGTGGCGCACAACACCTGAACCAATAAAACCTGCAGCGCCTGTAATGACAATTAGTTGATCATAGAAAATCTTTTTCTGCATCTCTTATCCTTTTATACGAGGATGACAGACTAATCTTTTTTTCTCAATTCCTTGAATTCTTTTAAAATTGAAGAAATACGCTTACTGTCGTCTTCAAAAAACCCAAACTCTTTCTCTATTTCTTTGGGATCATCGGTCATATCTTGCTCAAAATCGCCTTTCAAATGAGGTATAAGATTTTTATGTTTTAACTTCCCAAGAACAACTACTCTCTCACAACAAAGAATTACGTTCTTTATAGACAGCGTAGCATTTGGCATAATGATAATATGCTTTGCTAGAAAAGTTGCGTTCTGGATTGTACGATCTTTACATACAACCAAACTTTCATAAAGTGAGCCTCTAACGGTAACTTGCTGCCCTTCAAGGCAACGACTCTCATCAGTAACCGGAACTGCTGTCATGATCCCCCTCCAGGATAAAACTTTTGAGATGCTTTTAGTCTCTCCTCTGGGGTGAACTGCATGATATTTGCTAGCTCTTCAAAGCTGCCATTAAAAGCAAACAAATGTTTACCAGAAATTATAAATTTTGAGGAATCTTCAATTAGCCTACCCAAACAGATAAAATTCCTACATTGAACTTCTGACTCAGTTAAAGATAGACAAGCTCCTGGCATAATCAGAAAATTCTGCGCAACAAAACGAACCCCTTTTAACTCTTCATTCGTTTTGTACACAACATAATTTTGAGTTTCTGATCCCTGAACTGGTAATGTTGATGCCATTATTCCCTCCTACATTAAAGTGAAGTGTGCGGTCCCACTCCCTGTCATGGAGGTACTATTATACTGCTTTTCCAGGTTTTTTCGAAAGGAAAAAAGCTCCGGACGGAGTTTATAAGCAGCACTCTCTAAATCGTTATGAAACAGAGGTGTCCCACACAGAAAAGATTGCAAAAGCTGTTCTGGATCTGGAGATGCTTGGGGTGTGGTGTGAGAGTAAATCTCTTTTGTAGAGAGGCCGTAGCTAGGTTTAAAAATTTTAATTTGACCAAGATCTGGGAGAATGATTTCTTCCACCTTCTCTCCCATTCCTGAGACGACAGCAGCTTGCTGAGCAAAGAAGAAGGGAACATCGCTCCCAAGTTTAGCACCAAGGGTCATCAAATCTTGTTTTGTCAGTGGGTTGTTATGAAGGCTGTTGAGAAGAGTAAGAACTGTTGCAGCATTGGAGCTGCCTCCTCCAAGGCCCGCTTCGACGGGAATCTCTTTCTCCAAATGAATGTTTGCAGAAAAGCTTAAGCCGGTCTCTTGGCGGAAAAGATTTAGAGCCTTGGAAGCAAGGTTGGTTTTGTCTGTAGGAATTTGGGGATTAGAGCAGCTCAAAAAATCACGCTCGGAGAGTTCTACCGAGACCAGATCTGCAAGGTGAGGGACCTTGCACATCAGGGTATAGATCTCGTGGTAGCCATCCGAGCGCTTTTTGAGTACGCGGAAAAAGAGGTTAACCTTCGCTGGGCTCTTCTTTTTCACTCTTTGTAGCTTCTTCCTTTTTTTCCTCAATTGGATGGTCGGGAAGAATTTTCAATGTAACGGCTGCTGTTACATCTTCTTTTAACTTAAGAGGAACATTGTGTGTTCCCAATTTTTTGATAGCACCACCAATGCGAATCATATGGCGCTCTACTAGAACTCCTTCTTGCTCAAGTAGTGCTTGAACATCTGCTGTCGAGACAGAACCGTAAAGGTGTCCTTCTGGATCAACTTTGACAGTCACTTCAAAAGATTTCCCATCAATTTTTGCTTTGATCTCTTCAGACGCTTTGCGATCTGAAGCCGCTTGTGCTGCACGCTCTGCTTTCAAACGCTCCTGCATGCGAAGTGTGCGCTTGTCTGCAATCACAGCCTTTTGCTGTGGGAGTAAGTAGTTGCGTACATATCCCGGTTTCATGTTAGAAACAAGCTCGCCTTTGCGACCAAGTCCCACAACATCTTCTAGTAGTAGTAGTTCTTTCTGCTTCATGACTTTAGCCCCTTAATCGTTTGCCGAAAATGGCAGTAATGACATGTAGCGCGCGCGCTTAATGGCATGGGTTAATCTTTTTTGGAAGTAGTGAGAGACTCCTGTGATACGACGTGGCAAAATTTTGCCGCGATCTGTAATAAACTGCTTGAGTGTCTCGACATCTTTGTAATCGATCTCTTTAATCCCCGCAGAGACAAAGGGGCAGCCTTTGCGCTTGCGTGAAAAGCCGCTTGGGTAACCGTTTTTTGTAGACATATCTTTAACTCGGATTTAGGGGTTTAAATTCAATTTTCTCTTTTACTTCATCCGCTTGCAGCGTCATAAAGCGCAAGAGATCTTCATTCAGTTTGTACTCTTGCCAAAGTTCTTTCATTTGAGATGCTGGTAGTAGGTAATAGAGGATGTAGAAGTGCCCCTCTTTTTTGCGATCAATTGCGTAGGCAAGTTTGCGACGACCCCAGTCGTGGGTCTTCTCAATCTTTCCACCGCGCTCTTCAATTGAAGAGGTGATGCGACTTAAGGCTTTGCCTCTCGCATCTTCACTCAGAGAGGAGCTGATGATGTACATGCCCTCATAAAGTTGGTTTCTCTCTTTCATCTAATTAATTCTCCGTTATAAATCCGTTTGCAAGAGGAATGGCCTCGTCTGTTCCCTTGTCGAGCCAGGTCTCAATTGCCTCTATGGCGCCTCTTACGATCTGAGGCAAAAGCTCTCGCTCCTCCTCTGTTAATTTCCCCAGAACATAGTCGGCTAAATCGCCATGCTCTCTATCTCCAATTCCAATACGGAGCCTTGAATACTCCTTTGTAGAGAGAAGCTCCTCTATGTGCTGCAGGCCCTTCTGTCCACCGCTACTTCCTTTAGTGCGCAGACGCAGTCGGCCATAATCTATTGCCACATCGTCGGCAACAACCAGCAGTTTTTCAATTGGAATTTTGTAAAAATCCAAAATCTTGCGTACTGCATTACCTGACAAATTCATGTAGGTCATCGGCAGAGCGATGAGTACCTCCTTGCCAAAAAGTTCTCCCTTGGCAAGGTCGGCTCCAAAGCGCTGTGCGCTTTTAAAACTCATCCCATGTTTACTTGCTAGCCCTTGCACCACTTCAAATCCCATGTTGTGGCGCGTAAGTTCATAGCGTTTACCCGGGTTTCCAAGACCTACAACTAGATACATCGTTTACTTTTTCGCGATAACCACAAGAACGTCTTGCTCTTTTAAAAGAACCTCTACGCCCTTGGGAATATCAAGCTGATTTACACGGCTTGACTGGTTCATTGCAAGATTGCGCACATCAATCGTGAACTGCTTAGGCATATCCTTCGGCAAACAGCGTACTTTCACGTGACGTTTTACTTTTCTCAAAACACCACCAAGCTTAATCCCGACAGAATCGGCTACACCTTCACACTCAATTGGAACATTGACTTCCACTAAGCGCTTGTCATCAAGCTTGTGAAGGTCAAGATGCAAAATTTCATATGTTGTCGGTTTGTATTGGATGTCACGCACGATCACTTTCTGTTTTTTTCCACCTATGGTAATTTCAAAAACAGTTGTTGGCAGATGACCTAATTTTAATCCGCGCAACGCCGCACGAAATTCGCTACCATCAACGCGCAGGTTGTGGCACTCCTCGCCAGCTGAATAAAATACAGCGGGAATATCCCCTTCGTGGCGAATCTTCGTTAGCTCACTGCGTTTTTTGCCTTCACGGCTACTCGTCTTCAATGTTGTCATTGGACACATTCCTTCTTTTAACTTTTTAGTAACGGAGAGATAAGGGCGAGATGCCCTACAATTGAAGAAGATAGAGACTAAAGATTAGCCACGGTCTACACGCCTATCTCACCATTATAAACTTTTTTTGGGGTGGCAGGATTCGAACCTGCGCATGGCGGTACCAAAAACCGCTGCCTTACCACTTGGCTACACCCCAGCTCTATGAAGAAAGCCTGAACAACTCAGTCTTTCCCTGAGAGGCCAAGTATAGATGAAGGGATTATTTTTGTTC
Source organism: Candidatus Algichlamydia australiensis (assembly GCA_033977065.1). GTDB lineage: Bacteria > Chlamydiota > Chlamydiia > Chlamydiales > JAJFMI01 > Algichlamydia > Algichlamydia australiensis. The sequence goes on along the minus strand of JAXCHI010000004.1, from coordinate 77,067 downwards.
AAGCTTGATCTCAGAGATTTTTTTTGATAGAAAGGGGGAATGCGAAATTTATTTATAGTTATAAATCTTTTCTTTATCTCCCTCTTCTCCCACGAGATAGAGAAGGTAGAATTCTCAGAGCTTCAACCAGTAGACTCACTCAAAAAAACAGAAAAGGAGTATGAGAGCATTACTCCCCCAGAAGAGCGCGGCCTTCCCTCTCTTGAGGAAAAAGATCAGAAGGGGTGCTGTCCAGTTACAACTGAATGCAATTCAGGTATTATTGAAAAAATCATTATTGAGTCACCCTATTGTAAAGACGGGCCGATTTTAAAAGATTGTAATGTCGAAATACGTGGACTCTCTCTTCCCTGTAGCATTCGCAAGCTCGCTAAGTGTTTGCGTCCTTTTATAGGAAAGGGCATCTGCCCAGAGCAAATCTCCTGTTTAAAAGAAGCAATCACAACTTTTTATAGGGAAAATTCCCATCCCTTTATTCTAATTACAACTCCTGAACAAAAAGTGAGTGAAGGTGTGCTCCGATTCGAAGTTCATGAGAGCTGTGTAGATGCTGTTACAGTGAGTTGCAATACGCATTTTTCCACTTGTGTTCTTGAAGACTTAATTGACTTGAAGCCCGGTGATCGTGTCGACACGGGTGTCATTGCGAACGATCTTTATTGGATCAATAAAAATCCTATGCGAGAGGCTTCTGTCCTCTTTAAACCAGGTGAGCAAGATATGACAACTTCTGTTGACTATGTTGTTCGTGATCGCAGGACTTTCCAAATCTATGCAGGTGCTGATAATACGGGGATCGAGTCGACAGGAAAGGGGCGTCTCTATGCTGGCTTCAACTGGGCTAACGTATGGAACTTGGGACATATCCTCACATTTCAGCAAACAGAGTCGACAAACTTCAATCGTTACTGGTCTTCTACAGGAAGTTACGCCATTCCTTTTTATGGCAAAAACCTCCTCACATTCTACGGGGGTTACTCAAAGTTTAAGCCCACTGAAGAGATTACAAATATGCGCAATAGAGGACACGCTTGGCAGGTAAGCGGGCGCTACACATTTCCTCTCCGCGCTTTAGGCCAAAAATATGTGCATGACCTCTCTTTTGGCGCCGATTTTAAAAGTACAAATACGAACCTTGTCTTTGGTGACCAGCTTCTTATTGGGAGCACAACTTTAATCTCTCAACTTGCTTTCACCTACTTTGGAATTTACGAGCATGAGAATGTAAAGGTACCTCTTGAGGCGGGCGTTTACTATATGCCTGGTAGTATTTTCAATGATCAATCCAGAGCAGACTTTGAATCTTTACGATTCAAGGCCAACAATACCTATGTTTATGCGAATGCTTCTGCTAAGCCCTATTTTCTTCTCCCCCATGATTTCGGCCTCTCTCTTCACTTAAAAGCACAATTCTCTTCCGCTAATCTCCTGGCAAGTGAGCAATTTGGTTTAGGTGGCTACGATACCGTTCGTGGTTACGATTATCGAGATGTCAATAAAGATAATGGTCTTTTGGGTAGTATAGAGTTTATTACTCCAGCGATTAGAAAATACTTTCGCCTGCTCGCCTTTTTTGATTATGGCGCAGGATGGGACCACATAAAGACTCCCGGAATCAAAAATTTTGATTGGCTTGGCGGTGTTGGACCAGGCCTGCGACTCGTTGTCGATCCCCATTTATATGTCCGTGTTGACTACGGGATTAAATTAAATAAAACTCAATTTGAACCAAACGCCTCTTTTGGAAGGTGGCATCTTGGCGTCATTGCAAATTACTAAAAAAAAATTATGAAGTTGATTTATCTTGCCCTTTTAACTTCTGCACTAAGCAGCCACCAAATTAACCCAAAAGTTTTGAGCGGAGAGGCAAAGTTTGCCCGCAACGAAAAAGGGCTTACGGTAAAAACTGCCAATAACAAAACGCATATCTTATGGGAGAGATTCTCCATCCCGAAAGAGGCCTCTGTCTACTTTCATCAACCCGATCATTTATCCGCTGTTCTCAATCAAGTCCTTTACGATCCGACAGAAATATTAGGCTCATTGGAGTCAAACGGAAAGCTCTTTTTCCTTAATCCAAATGGGATTCTCATTGGAAAAGATGCCAAAGTTCGTGTCGGGAGTTTTTTTGCTGCCACTCATGAGTTAAAAAATCCAGATGCATTTTTCTCGGGTGAGCCGATGCAGCTTGCTGGTGGAGAGAGGGCTGTTGTCAACTTGGGCTCTATTGAGGCGCTTCATGGAAGTGTCTTTCTGCTCTCAACAGCTGTAGAAAATGCGGGTACTATCGAAGCAAAAAGTGGGGCAATCTGTCTCGGTGCAGCTGACAAAATTCTTATACAGCCTTCTGAATCTGAAAAATTTGTGATTGAAATGGATGCTAAGGAGCTCGGGAGTATTGAAAATTCGGGCGCTCTTATTGCAGAAAAAATCTCTCTTCGGGCTAAAAACAATCCCTATTCTGTTGCCATTCGACACAGTGGTCTCATTGATGCAACAACAATTTCTACAGAGGGCGGAGAAGTTCTTCTCTCTGCTGAAAGGGGCAAGACTCTAGTTGATAAGGGAGCAAAAATTCTTGGAGAAAATTCGCATGCCAGTGCGACTATTTTAGGCGATGAGGTACTCATCGCAGAGGATGCTCTTATCTCTCTTTCTGCAAACTCTGGTGGTGGCAGCCTATTTATAGGCGGAGGAGAGAGAGGAGAAGACCCCTTGCTGCAAAATGCGAAAAAAACAACTGTAGAAAAGGGAGCTCTGCTGCTTGCAGATGCCGGTATTGAAGGCGATGGGGGAAAAATTATTGTCTGGTCAGAGGAGCAGACAACTTTCCTCGGCAAAGCCTCTGTGACAGGTGGAGAGAAACGCGGTAATGGCGGATTTATTGAGATTTCAGGAAGAGAGGGGTGGGTCTACCAGGGCGAAGTCGACGCACAAGCAGAAAATGGAGAAATGGGTACATTTCTCATCGACCCTTCCAATATTCAGATCTCTAACGCCTCTACTATTGGGGGCTCATTTAACTCTGAAAATCCCGATGTCTTCACGCCAACACTTCCAACAGCAATGCTCAATTTAGACGATCTCTATTCCGCTTTAGACAGTGCGAACGTCATCATCTCAACGACTTCTGATGAGAATCAGCCCGGAATCATTGAAGTTACAAGCAATTTTGATTATACAGCACAAAGCCCTTCTGTAGGAAATCTCACTCTAAATGCCGACTACGCCATCCTCTTCTCAGCAAGCTTCTTTTATAAAGGGGATCCTACAAATGGAAATGCTTTAACACTAAACGCCACAGATATGGTACATTTTCAAGCTCCTTTCTCTCTTACTGACATAGCCTTGACCGCTCATACCCAAATATTTAATGTGCAAAGCGAGTTTACACTTAACAATTCAAAGAGTGTTGCAATCAATGTAACTGATACTGCTTGCTTTTTAGAAGGTAGCAACGCCTTCTTTCATTTCTCTGATTCTCACGGGGCTGATATCGAGGCGACAAATACCATTCTCTTTAAGGGAAAAGCAGAGAGTTCAAATTCCAGCTTTTTTAACTTAACAGCTCCCACTATCACTCTTATTAATTTTGAAGCTACAGAGGCAAACTCAATCAGTTTACAGTAAATGATTATTTATTTATTAGTAGGGTTGCATAAATATAACTTTTGTTTTGATAAATAAAATTTTACTCTATTCTACTGCTGTACTGTTTACAATTTCTGCGCAACATCCAGAGGTTGTAAGGGGTAGTGCACACTTTTCTAAAGGAAAAAAGCTCTTTGAGATCAAAACGGACTCATCGCAAACCTATTTAAAATGGAAAGAGTTAAACGTTCCAAAAGGAGAAACTCTTCGTTTTGTGCAACCCAGCTGCGATTCCGCTACCCTGAATCGCGTTTTGACAAATCCAACAAAAATTTTAGGCACACTTGAGTCAAATGGGCATATTTTCCTTCTCAACCCAAATGGAATAGTCGTTGGAAAAGAGGGAAAGGTTTCTGCGCAATCTTCTCTCCTCTCCACTCACCAGATCGACTCCCCTGACCACTACTTCGGCAAACAGGAGATGCTCTTTACTGGCAGCGGTGGAGAAATTGTGAACTTGGGCACGATTGAGGGAGTGAGTGGGAATGTCTACCTCATTGCAAATCAAGTAAAAAATTCAGGATGCGTTTCAGCTAAGTCGGGACACGTTGCGATTGGCTGCGGAAATAAAATTCTGATTACACCCAATAAATCAGAAAAGCTTGCGATCTTAACAGATGTTGAGTCTGCTGGTCTTGTAGAAAACTCGGGAAGATTAGAGGGAAAAGGCGTCACAATCAAAGCGCAAAACAACCCCTACTCTCTTGCTATCCGTCATACAGGCATTATCGATGCTACTGAGGTAAACTCAACAGATAGCGGCGTCTTTCTTATTGCAGAAAAAGCGCGAGTTTTAGTTGAAGAGAAGGGGAAAATCCTTGCTCCAGGCTCACAAGTACAGCTGCTCGGTCACGAAGTCTACTTGAAAGATGAATCTGTAATCGATGTCTCTTCAAATCAAGGCGCTGGCTCTGTCTATATTGGGGGAGGATTTCAGGGAAAGGAGCCCCAACTCCTCAATTCAAAAATCACCTACATGGGAGAGAATGCGAAGATTTCAGCAAATAGTTACGAGAGCGGCAATGGGGGAACAATTGTCCTATGGTCTGACGGTGTGACAGGCTTTTTTGGGTCGCTTAGCGCTGAAGCGGGCGCCAATTGTGGCGACGGGGGACTTATTGAAGTCTCAGGAGTTGAAAATCTTATTCCAAGAGGAAAAACAAGCACAAGAGCGCCATCCGGCAAGCTCGGAATGACTCTTTACGATCCAACAGATATTACAATCTCTGCTGCTGCCACAAGCGGAGGGGCTTTTGTTGGAGGAGTATTTGTTCCTTCTGCTGGCTCAGCAAATATTCTCAATACAGACCTTTACTCTGAGCTCAACTCTTCAAATGTGACGATCAATACCTCTTCAGCTTTTGCAGGTTCTGGAGATATCTCCTTCACTGCCGCTTTTGATTACAACGCAACTGCGGGAGGAGGAGGACTTACGCTGATTGCCGACCAAGACATCAATGTTAGCGCCGACACAGATTTTACTTTTGTCTTAACCGACAACAACAGCATGACCTTTACAGCGGCAAGAGACATCAATATCTCAGATAACTTGCTTGTGGAAAACTTGCAAAATTTTACTATGACAGCAACCACAGGGGATGTTAACGTAAGCACCGCAACAAACCTTGATTGCAACAACACAGTTCAAATCAATATTAATGCTGGAAATAATTTTTTCATTGGAAACTCAACAACTTTGCCCGGGCAGATCAATACAGGCACCTCGGGAACTATCACCATCACAGCGGGCAATGATGCGACGATCTTAGGACGTATTGAGAACAATATAAATGGAGATATCTCCTTAACTGCAACTCGCGATGTCAAAATTGGGCCTAGCACAACACCTACAAATGGGCAGTCTCGCTCGCGAATAGGAACACTCTTTGGAGACGTCACCGTTATTGCAGGAAGAGATCTGATTCTTGAGGCGGGAGACACAAATGATGACGCCTTTGCTCAAATTGGATTTAATGCCCCCTCAATTGATAGCGATATCTACCTTACTGTGGGAAGGGACCTTACTCTCATTTCTGCAACAGGGAATACGGGTGCAGATGATGGCTTTGCTCTTATTGGACATGGAGGTTCAGCAGGAAATACTGCAGGATTAAAAGAGGGTGACATTATCATTAATAGCATTGGCCGCGACCTTACCTTAACGGCTCGCGGTTTAACAGGGCAGACTGAGTGCTTTACGCAAATCGGTCACACTCATGTGGATGACGCAGATGTTGTGACATTAAGAGGAGATATTCGCGGGCCTACACCGGGCTCTTATGTTCCCATTACAGGAAAAGTCACTCTTCAAGGTGGAGTAGAGGTGCAAGCTTACGCACTGATTGGACATGGAGGTTCAAACGTCACAGGCAACCTCTTTCTTGAGGGAAATATTCTTATTGAAGCGGATGAGTTTGAAATTAATGGAGGGGTTGATCAAGACACCGCTGCTGGGATCGGGTTTCGCACTCGGTTTAGTGGAGGATCTCCTCGCACCTGCACAATCTCAGACGCCTCTGTCAAGGTCAAATCGACAGGAGAGATCAACCTTGTAGCCGGGAACGCTGGAGGCGCCTCAGGAGCTGCCTTCATTGGGGGCTACGTAAACACCACTTCAAATGCGCGCTTTGGCGCAATTGACATCTCCGAAATAGATGTGCAAGCGGGAACCAACCTCAACTTGCTTGGAGGACTCTCTGCAGCTAACGAGAATTTGGCTATTATTGGGGCAAAAACAGTCAATACAATTGCAAATCCCAACACCTCTCCTGGAACCAGTCGCAGCTCGCTTACCATTACTACCGGTGGAGATTTTAACGTTACGTCAAGAAATGGAGAGGCTGCGATTGTCCAAAACGGAGACACACCAACACCAGGACGCACCTTTCTATTAAACATTGGGCGCGATTTTCTCCTCTTTGGACAAGATGAAGGTGTCTTAGTCAATGCAATCGATACTGGAACCATCAATGTTGGGCGCAATCTCTCTTTATACTCTGGAACTGAGGATACGACAATCAACGCAGAGAGCACACTGAATGTGACAGCTAGTCAAGATATCCTTCTATTTGGACAAAATTTTGGCATGACATTCTCAGAAGCATTGATTCACAATCAGAGCGGCGACCTAACAGTAAAAGCGGGTCGTGACATTACCCTGCAACCCTTTGGGAGCATCCGAACTGAAGGGACAGGTGACACAGCAATTGTAGTTGACAATCGCTTTCCCTCATCGCCGAGTGTCGGTCCCGGTGAGTTTAGCATGAACGCAAACTCCTCTGTTGGAAGTGTTGGAGGACCGACTCTTCGTATATTTACTGCAGATCGCACACAAAACTCTATTTCAGACTTAGCTCTAATTAATGGAACAACATTTGTTCCCGGTACGCTCTTTGTCGACTCTGCCACAGAAATTTGGCAGACCTACTTCCCAAGCAGCCTTGGAGGTACCCCATTTACGATTTTTTATAAAAATGGCCCGAGTTCCTCCTCAACACTCCCCAATCTGATTACCATACTCAACGAAGATCCCCGATTCTTCTTTGCTAACTATGAGATGTTCTGGAAGCCATTCTATCGCTACTTCCTCCTCGGGCAACTACCCGATAGCCCATGGCCAAATGTAAACTGCCAAGTAGAGTGTGCACAAGAAGGCGACACCTCATGTAGCTGTCCCTCTTCTCTACAACCCTACCAAGAATGAAAATTATCCATGTCGCATCAGAAATGCACCCCATCGCAAAAGTTGGGGGGTTAGCTGACGTGGTCTACGGACTCTCTAAAGAGTTGATTCGTATGGGGCACCAAGTGGAAGTAATCCTACCTAAATACGATAGCCTTCTCTTAAGCCATGTGAAAAACCTTCACAGAGTAAAGAAGAACCTCTCCTATACAGTTTGGAAAGGCATGGTCGAGACGATTCCGATCACACTCCTTGAAATAGAAAAAATTTCACTCACCCGCATCTACGGCGAACCCGACGACCCGGCTCGCTTTCTCGCCTTTTGCGAAGCTGCAAACTCTTATATTGAAAAGGCCGATGTGATCCACCTTCACGACTGGCCCACCTCCTACATCACCACCCTCACCAAACAGAAAACTGTTCTGACCATCCACAATATGCAGCACCAAGGCCTCTGCGCCGCTGGCATCGGCCTCCCCGATCCGCTCTACCCCGACCAAACTAATCTTCTACGCACTGGCATTGAAAGTGCAACAGCTGTAACCACCGTCTCCCCTACCTACGCCAAAGAAATTCTTACCACCTCTAAAGGCTGTAACCTGCAACCCTACCTCAAGAAAAAAGGCATTACCGGCATTCTGAACGGCATCGATACCGAGTGGTGGGATCCCTCCATCGATCCCAATCTCACAACTCACTACCCTCCCAACACGATCCAAGCCAAAAGAGAGAATCGTGAGACACTCCAACAAAAAATCAAAATGGCCCCACCTAAAGGCCGCCTTGTCTCTGCCATCACGCGACTTGATCCACAAAAAGGACCCGATCTTATCCGCGCTGGCCTCCACCATACTCTCAAAACGGGGAACCAGTTTATCCTGCTTGGCACCCCTTCAACACCCGCCATGCAAAAACAGTTTGAAACCCTGCAGGAAGAGTACAAAGACAACCCCAATGTCCATTTTCATTTTAAATTTGATCACGAGCTCGGCCATCAGCTCTACGCAGCAGCAGATCTAATCCTCATTCCTTCGATCTTTGAGCCGTGCGGACTCACACAGATGCTTGCTATGCGCTACGGCGCCATTCCCATCGTGCGCAAAACGGGCGGCCTTGCTGACACCGTTACTGAGGGAAAAACAGGATTCGTCTTTGAAAAACCAGAAGCTCAAGAGCTCACTCGTGCGCTCGACCGCGCCTTTACCTATGAAAATTGGGATGGACTTGTGAAAAATGTTTTAAACCAAGATTATTCTTGGACCGCCTCCGCTCAAGAATATATTAAAGTTTACCAGTCCAAGCTTGTTTGATTGCAGCCCGGTGGGCCCAAAGATACTCAACGCCCGAGAGCAAAGTGTAAAGAGCTGCAACGAGCACCACATAAAAGCTGAGCAATTGAAACTCTTTTAATGTAATCGCACCGAAAGCAAAGCAAGCCATTGCCACTAAAACCACTAAAACCGTTAATCCCTGAATGACTGCTTTAATTTTTCCAGAAATTCTTGCGCTCAGGGCTACACCTCTTAGGGCGCACAGCGTCCGCAGCGTGCTAATAAAACTATCTCTATAAAAGAAAACAAGCACAAGCAAAATTGGCAAGTTGACAATGCCACTTGTGAAAGCAAACAAGATCGATAAGCGCGTGATGCTATCCGCCATCGGATCCAACACTTTTCCAAGATCCGTGACCTGATTGAGTTTCCTAGCAAAATAGCCATCAAGCAAATCTGTTAACTCCGACAGACCCAAAATCGCAAGGAGCAGAAAGGGCAAAACCTGTAAACTAATTCCCCACGACTCGTAGTAGAGATAGAGCAAAATGAAAATCGGGCTGAGAACAATTCGGCTAAGAGTTAAAACAAGAGCTATTTGCATGACAAAGATCCTTAACCCAGAGTACAAAAGGAGAAGAAATTTCTCAAGTAGAAGAGCATTCAAAGAAAAATTTAGCACAGCTTTTTTTAATTAAACACTAATTTTTTCTGTTACGGAGTACTCTTATGATAAAGCAACACTTTGTCTGTAAAATTTGAAATCTTTTTCTCTTAAGCTATTTTTTATATCCTAATTTTCCCGCGCAGCCACCTGCCTGCTTCCAGCTATCTGGCGGCTTCTCTCAGGCAGCTGTCTTTGTTTGGGGCTGATTTCAGGTTAGGTACTTCCTCCCGCTTATCCATCCTTCGTGGATTTCTACTACCACTGCTGTTGTCAGCTTCAGCAGTGACTGGTATTCGGGAATACTCCTAATACTCTTGCTCTTCTTCGCATTTCTTTGTTCAGTCTCTCTGAGACGTTATTCGTACTTAGTTTTTCTATGCCATCATAAAGGAGAAAAACTAAGGGATTGCTTATGGAGCTCATGAAACCCGTGACGGAGTAAATCTTTCTAAACAGAAAAAAATGCAGTCATTCTTGTAGGGAAAATACAATCTCCTTAGAAAAATCAGGCCTTCACCAAGTGGGCTGAAAAACTCCCTGTATCTAAAACAAAGCTGTCTATTTTAAAAAACCTAAATACTAAAGTCTCCATCTGGTGTACTTATTTCGATAGTAGGAGAGCATGATGGAGGAGAAGGTACATTAAGCGCATCGCACAACTTTTCTAGTTGAGAATATAATCGATCGAGGAATTTATAACGCGAGACTAAATTTTTCCTACCAGTGGTTTCTTCTATAGTTTTTATCTTAGTAAAAACAACAGTTCTATCTTGAAAACAAAAATCTAACTCCCTCATCCCCAGAACAATCAAATTGGTTTCGAATGCTTTTAAATCATCACGCACTTTAAATAAGATGGGTTCTATAGTATGAGACCCAATGCCCTCATAAAAAAATAATGATGGCTCCAATTTATCCCCCTCGTTGGCTAGAAGGTTTTTAGAGCCATTACTTATCAAATACGTTGTGATGGGGTGATCAAATGGAAATTTTGCAGCTACAAGAGCAATAAAAAGAGGCGTAAGACCAATTTCGCTAGCAAATTTTACATCGGCTCCATACTCTTCAACTAACATTCTGAAGATGTCTTCCCTTCCATATAAAATTGACGCCATAAGAGGGGATAGGTTCTCTAGTATTTTTTGAGATTCTGGGTGAAAGGCGATAATTTGATTTACATTTGTATGCTCTGGAGGAAAGTGCTCTCGAATACTTTCGATATCATCATCGGCGATAAACCAGCACAAATCTTCCAATTTTAGATCTGTTTTTTTAAATTTTGCCTGAGTTTTTCTTACGAAGTCTAAGGTATCTGTAAATAGTACACCGCCGGGATTTTCGAAAGTAATGCCTGTTTTTCTAAGCACGTGTAATGAAAACGTAATGCAGCTATGAAATTCTTTTTTTGTAAAATCATTGATAAATTTAGTAATTAGTGATTGATTCCCTGTAATAAAAAAGGGAATACTTTTGGGAGCTTCATTTTTTTTCATTACGGCTCTTTCAGAAGGGGAGTCCTCCGGATTAAAATACTTACTGCAATAAGACTGAATGTACTCTACAGCTCTTTTTCCTGAACTGGCAGAGATTTCCCAAGTATTACTACGCTCTCCAAACTTTATGGGTTTTCCTGTAATATCTTTCATCTCTACTGCTCCCGAACAGCCCTGAAACAGACGTCTAACACCAGAACTATTCCCAGTAAGATGAACAAAGATTGTCCACAATTGATTGACTTTGTCCAAACCTTCGAAAATCAGCCGAGCATGATGACTGTTCGCATCAACAATCAAAGTAACAGCCCATTTTTCTTTTGAAATAGGGATGTTTTCATCAAGACGAGAAGAAAACATCTCAGCTGGCGGTAATGCCACAGAAGCCTTTTCACCAACTCTTTTTTCCCTAAACCCACTTAAGGATTCCGAAGTGCATGCCATAAAAATCCCCATATTGAAAATTACATTTTGATCTTAACAAAAGGTTTATAATAATGACAACTAGTACTCTGTAACAGAAATTTTTAGCATTTTTTTTACGTCAAAGCCTTCGCATAAAAATGGATCCCAAACGTGAAAAGTAAAGCGATTGTATGTGATTGAAAAAGCTGTCTAGACCTTGCAAAGTTTTCTGCAAAACAAAAAAAACAGCCGCGCAAGCGACGTGAAAGGGGCCCCTCCCGAAACAAAGTGGAGGGTGGGGAATGAACGCGCGATGCGCTCGATGGCTTCAGATTGGCTTTGAAAAATTGCGGTGCAGGAGGAAGAAGTAGTGCTTTGCACGGTTTTCCGACGAAACGCAATTTGGCATGCCAAGGTGAAGCTCAAAGGGCAGCGGGGATTTGCCCGACTGTCTCTATTGGCTGTTTTTTTTAAATTAAACACTAAGATTTTCTGTTACAGAGTACTAGTTAACGCGCGAAGCGCCCCAGCGGGACCAGTTGAGACTAATTATGCGCGAAGCGGCATAACGGGTTCTTATCGCAAAGCAAAATCGAAAAACAGCCGTCACGGTAGTATAGATTAATACGGCGTGGCGGCTGTTTTTTGATTTGGCGTAGCGAGAAGGAGCCGAACATCTAACTCAACTCTTGCCTAAAGCCTCCTTGACACTGCGCCACCACCATTTGAAAAATTGTATGTGATTCTGTGCCACCCACCAAATCATAGCTCTGCCAAAACCAAAATGTTTGTAAATAACTTGAAGACGCTCCATCGCCTCCTGAATCGCCGCCTTGGGCGAAAATTTGCGCAACTCATAGTCTGTCACAATGCGATGAAACTGCGTAATCGTAAGGTCTTTTTTCTCAGCAAGCCGGCAGAGAAAATCGAAATTTCCTTGATAGAGATAGTGTGGTGAGAGTTTACCAATCTTGGCAAAAAGTTCTTTTTTGAAAAAGAAAGGAAGAAGGCTCTCGTGACGCTGCGCCTCCTCCATACTGCTAATTTGCGGAAAGTGAATGTGTGGAACCTTCTTACCAAATTCACGCATTAGAAGCCCTGAAACAATGCAATCAGGAGAGCTTTGCTCTGTAATTTCGCCCTTAAGAGTCTCAAAAACAAGCTCTGAGTTATAAAACTCCCCGGGCAGAAGAAAGTGGATATACTCCCCCTTTGCAAGAGTAATTCCTTTGTTCATGCGAAGAAAAATATTATTGCTCACGGTTGTGTAGTGGCAGTCAATGCTTGGAAAGTAGTGGGAGAGTTCTTTACCAACGGGATCGACAAGAGAATCTATAAGTAAAATTTCGAATTGTTGGCCTTTTTGCGAGAGCACGCTATCAAGGGTTCTTTTAAGAAGATGGGAATCGCTCGCATTGGCTAAAATCACAATGCTAAATGAGGGAACAATCTTTTCTTTACTCACACTTTCTATCTAGCAGATTTAGTTAGAATATTCTACAATAAAACCCATGTTGACTTTTCAAGAGATGATCCTGCGTCTGCAAAATTTTTGGGTAGAAAAGGGCTGCGCTCTCGGCCAAGGCCACGATGTGGAGGCTGGCGCAGGGACCTTTAATCCAGCAACTTTTTTGCGTGCACTGGGACCTGAGCCCTACAACACCGTCTATGTAGAACCGTCTCGCCGCCCGCAAGATGGACGCTACGGGGAGAATCCCAACCGCACACAACTCTTTCATCAAATGCAGGTCGTACTGAAACCCTCCCCGGCCAACATTCAAGAACTTTATTTGCAATCGCTCGAAGTCATTGGCTTTGATCGCTCGCGGATTGACGTGCGCTTTGTGCATGATGACTGGGAGTCGCCAACGATTGGCGCTTGGGGTCTTGGCTGGGAGGTCTGGATCGATGGCATGGAGGTCACACAATTTACCTATTTTCAGCAGGTCGCCGGTTTTTCCATGGACCCAATCCCTGTAGAAATTACTTATGGCCTCGAGCGCATCTGCATGTTAGCACAAGGCGTAGATAATTTCTTTGATATGCGCTACAGCAAGGAGCTGACCTATGGCGATGTCTACCATGAAAATGAAGTCGAATGGAGCCAGTACAACTTTACGCAATCGAACCCCCAGATGTGGAAGAGCCATTTTAACGACTTTGAAAAAGAGGCGCACAACCTTACCCAAAAAAAACTGCCCATCCCCGCCTACGATTTCGTAATGAAAGCCTCACACGCCTTCAACATGTTAGAAGCGCGCGGCGTTATTTCTGTCACCGAGCGTACCGGCTATATTCATCGCGTACGCGATCTCTCTTTTGCTGCAGCAAAATGTTATTTAGAAAAGCGCGAAGCGATGCACTTTCCTCTTGCCACAGAGATGCATAAAGAAAAATTTGCTCCCTCCCAATTTACTCCTGGCAAGTACAATCCCGAAGGCAAACGCGATTTTCTTATCGAAATTGGCTCTGAAGAGCTACCAGCTACTTTTGTGCCCATTGGGATGCGCGAAATCAAGCGCGTTATCACCACTCTTTTGAAAGAGGAAAAGCTCTCTTATGGAGAGATCAAAGTGTTTGGTACCCCTCGCCGCTTAAGCGTAATTGTGCACGAGCTGCAAGAAGGAAAAAGCGCGACCAGCAAGGAGCGACGTGGCCCCTCTGTAAACACCGCTTTTGATGAGGCAGGCGCGCCGACAAAACAGGGCGCAGGATTTTTAAAATCGATTGGCCTTGAAGGATGCAAAAAATCTGAAGCTCTTGCCCAAGAAAATCTAACTGAAAAGGACGGCTACCTCATCGCCACTCTCTCTGAGCCTGGCCGCGCCACATCAGAAATTTTGTTTGAAAAGCTGCCCAAAGCGATTAGCAGCATGCAATTTCCTAAAAAAATGCGCTGGGGCTCTTCTGACTTGGCCTTTGCTCGCCCAATCCATTGGCTGATCGCCCTCTTTGGAACAGAAACAGTTCCTTTTACTCTCGCCCATCTGATCGCAGGACAAAAAACTTATGGCCACCGCCAACTCGCGCCCAAAGAGATCGTGATCAAGTCCCCTGACGAGTACCTCTCGAAATTGCGTAGACAAAAAGTACTCGCCGATGTGAACGAGCGGGAAAAATCGATTGAAGAGCAGCTCTCTCAAATTTCTGGTAGTATTGTAGCAAAAGATCGCGTGATGCGCGAAGTACTCCACCTCTCCGAATTTCCGCAAATTGCAGAAGCGACCTATGATGAGAGTTTCTTACGCGCACCCGATAGCGTACAGATTTGCGAAATGGTCAACCATCAGCGCTACTTTCCAATCGCAAATGAAAAGGGCAACCTGCAAAATCGCTTTGTGATTGTCGCTGACAACAAAGTGAACGACCAGATCATTAAAAATAATCAGGCAGTCCTCTCTGCGCGTCTCTCCGACGGCCTCTTTCTCTATGAGACCGACCTGCAAACTGCAGAAAAGGAGTGGAGCGAACGTCTCAAAAATGTCACTTTCCAAGAAAAATTGGGTTCACTGCATGACAAAGTCAAGCGCTTGCGTCAGATCGTAGAAAAACTTCCTATGGGAGAAAAAGAAAAAACCGTTCAGGCCGCAACTCTTTGCAAAAACGACCTTGTCTCTGAACTTGTTGGGGAGTTCCCTGAACTCCAAGGTGTGATCGGCCGCCACTATGCTGAAAAACAGGGCGTAGATGCTGAAGTCGCCCAAGCAATCGAAGAGCACTACCTCCCTAAAACCGAAAATGGCACGCTACCCCAATCTCCCACCGGCACCGCCCTTAGTCTCGCTGACAAAATGGACAACCTGCTCGGCTACTTTTCTGTCGGTCTTAAACCGACCTCCTCCTCCGATCCTTACGCCATGCGGCGCCAAGCGATCGGTATCCTAAAAATTCTTATTACCCATAAAATTTCCTGCAACTTGCCTGACCTTCTTCTTGATGCCTCAAACGCCTTCCCGCAACTCAAAGGCCATCCGCACAATCAAAAAGAGCTGATCGATCAAATTCTCTCCTTCATGCTCCCCCGTGCCAAATCGGTCTACGAAGAGCTGGGTTACAAGGGAGATGAAATTGAAGCCGCACTGCAAGGCAAACTGACCGACCCCTACGATCAATTTTGTAAAATCAAAGCGCTGCACGAGTTTCGCTCCGGTGAAGACTTTGGCAAACTCTTTGAAGTCTTCAAGCGCGCCAAAGGTCAGCTAGAAAATAAGCCTCAGTACACACTTAACGAATCTCTTTTTGAAAAACCGCAAGAAAAAGAGCTCGCCAAACAGCTCTCCCAAATTGCAAACAATTGGCCCAAAGAGCGCGACTACGCTGGTGCCTTTTCACTCCTTGCAACACTCAAAACCCCTCTTGCTGACCTCTTTGATAATGTGAAAATTTTAGCAGATGATCCCAAGACACAAGAAAATCGCCTGGCGCTCTTGCAAAGAGTATTTGCCCGCTTTGAAGAACTGCTTGACTTCCGCAAAATTCAAGAGTAAATGCTTTAACGTACCAGTACGTCACATTCCCTGAATTTTTTGGGGAGCAGGTCAAAAAAGTGATGCTTCCTCTTTTTTTCAGGGATTTGTTATATTCAGACCAGTTGCGGATGATGTACTTTTTATTTGTCTCTTTCGTGTAACCTCTAAATCTTCGTAGTGATTAACAAAAATTTAAAGTCTTACTGAAATTTTGACAAGAAAGTCTTTATCCGCAGCTATTTACGCAACAAGGCCGATCCTTTTTGGAAAGTCTGAGTTGTTCAGTGTTTCCAAAAGGAGACGCTGAATAAGTGCTGTACTGGTAGCACGAGCCAAAAATTCTAAAAAAGGCTATTTGGAGACCGTAAATAACTGTGTGCAGTTATTGGAGGTTGAAAATAATCTTTTCTAGGATTTCTCGGCCGTGGGATCGGTGCATGACTTGTTCAGTGTTTCCATAAGGAAAGGGGGTAGCAACACAGGTGTTAAAATATAAATAAAAAAATCATGATTTCTATACTAGGAAAAAGATCTGCTGAAGACTATTTTACAGAAACAGAAAAAAATTCTTTTCCTCGCTATGAGCAAGATAATGAAAAGTTTGCCGAGGCTACTTTATTTTCAGGCCCTAACCCAAGCGCTACTTTTCCTATCTATGAAGGTGATGAGCCTCAGTTGTTTGAAGAAATGATAGCTGTAGACGATTTTATTAATCCTAAGGAAAAAAGTGAGAATACCCAATTAAATTCAAAGGAACTGTTTTGGGAGAACATTGGAACCATTTTAGCAAGAAAAGATACCACTTTATTAAAAGAATTTATTAAAGGAAAAGACCCTGACTGTTTAGCTCATATACTCTATGGGGTAATAGAAAATGAATGGATAGACGGCGTACCTGTTCTTTTAGAAAGTAGTATCAATTTTAAGTGGCGAAACCCCGGAACAAAAAAAACTTTACTCGATCAAGCTATCTCCAGTAAGTGGGAGGCTTTTCTTATAGAAAGATTTTTATTCCTTGGAGCTGAAATCGATAATTTTCAGAACGAAGATGGTGATACAACTCTACATTTAGCAGCTGGTTTTGGAAAAATTGAAACTTGCCGCATGCTTTTAGATTCTCTTGACAATGAGAAAAAATCTTTTTTAATGATTAAAAACAACATGGGTCTCACAGTAGAAAGTATTCTTTTAGCAAGAAAAATCTACTCAATAAAAAATACAAAAAACAAAAAACGACCAGTAATAGAAATAGTAGAAATTACAAAAAATAAAGACCTCAGAAAGCTAAAAAAATTATTGCAAGGCAAAAGCGCTGATTGTTTGTCTTCTTTTCTGAATGTTGTTTTTCGCAGAGCGTGGAAAGAAGGAATAGAAGAAATTTTAAATCATGATTTTAACCCTGTTTGGTTGAACCCAAAAAATGGCAAGACTTTATTAGAGATTGCAATGCGCAAAAATCATAGAATTTATATTATAAAATTATTAAAAGCTATGGACTCTATTGAAAACTTTCGAGATCAAGAAGGAAATACGGTTTTACACTTAGCAGCAAAATTTTGTGGCCGACAAAATTATAATACAATTTTAGAAGCTATTAGAGATAAAAAGGAACTTCTTTTACCGATTAAAAATAATGACGAGTTAACGCCTACTGAGATTCGGAAAAAAAGGTACCCAACAACACCTGCTCGAAAAAAAAGGCGTGTTAAGCATGAAAGTATCCATAGAATTTTTCTAAATAAAGATGTTGAAGCTCTTAAAAATGTAATTAAAAACCAAGACGCAGACTTGCTAGCTTCTTTTCTTTCCCAATCAATGAATTATGGTTGGACAAAGGGGGTAAATATTATTCTAAAAAGCAATTTTAATCGTTTTTGGCGCCACCCAGAAACAGGAAAAAGTTTACTAGAAACAGCTATCTGTAAAAATAACACTAATTTCATTTCATCTCTTTTAAAAATTGAAGCCCTTTTCGATCAATCTATTGGAGATAAAGGAAACACTACTTTACATATAGCTGCCTTCTACTGCCGCAAGAAGTCATATAAAATGATTGTAGAGGCTGCTAAGAAAAAAAATGCAGATTTTTTTGCTATCAAAAATCACGATGGTCTAACAGCAGATGATATCTTCAATCAAAGAATGAGTGTAACTAAAAGTAAAAGAAATAAATGAACACTATTTCTAGTATGGGATATTAGAGAGAGTTTGTGAATCGGTAGAGCGGATTTATTAGCCAAGAGGATTTTTGGAAAAAGCAGGAATATTTTCAAATTCTTTTTCAAAATCGACTGTAAGCCTACTTTTTCTAACCCTCTTGCTGACCTCTTTGATAATGTGAAAATTTTAGCAGATGATCCTAAAACACAAGAAAATCGCCTGGCGCTTTTGCAAAAAGTCTTTGCTCGCTTTGAAGAGCTGCTGGACTTCCGCAAAATTCAAGAGTAAGTAGAAAGATTGCTACTTCCCCCCCCCACCTGAAGAAATTGTGTTAAATCTCGCAATTCGCTTTTCTAAATCATGTGTTCGAATAGCCAAAGCTTGTAGTGCAACAATTGCTGAATTTGTACATTCATTAGTCTCATCAACAATTTTAATACCAGCCTTATCTACAGAAACCGAACCTATTTCACGATCAATCTTGAGCCTTTCTCTTTGCGAAGCAAATATCTCTCGCCAAGTTGCGAAACAGGAACCCAAATCTTTTCTTATTTGTTTAAATTCTGGTTTTAATTCTTTTGGAATTGAACTTCTACGAAGAGAACCTAGAAATTTATATAACTCATTAATCTTATCAATATTACTTTTTCTCAAAACACTATAAGTTTTGTACAATTCAGAATTCTCACATAATTTTTTTTGTAAAATATTATTATCAGAGTCAATTTTTTTGTGTTTTTCTTTAAACTTTCTACGCTCAACTGCACGTCCATAAGCATAGGCTTTTTGTCCGATAAAAATGAGTAATGACACATAAACGATAGTGGCCGATGCAGCAAAAATTTTATCCTTATTTAGAGAAAGCTGAACACTCAACGGAAAAGAATGACCAACCTTGGAGTAATCAATCTTCATCTTAAATCATCCTATATAAACCCTTTCACGATCTATACTAACAAAAAATCATTGATTTTCAGAAGAATCCATTAACATGATTCGTTCATAAGTAGCTTTAATTGTTAAAAGATCTGTTTCATGAGTTCGAAAACTTTGGAAAAACTCATTGATCTTTTCTGTGTGTCTATCCCTTCGCGCTTTTACTTCGAAAAAATGCTCAATCTCGGTCATATTTTCAAAATTCCACTCTCTAGTTGAGTTGAGTTCAGGTTTATATTCCTCTGAAAAATATCGCTGAAATAAATTTTCCAGTTGAGTGAAGCCAGCAAACACTTGCTCCCTTTTACTCTTTAATGCTTTGCATTCAATAAACTCATTCTCATGACCCTTCAAGGACTGATTCAACTTTTTAAAGCGGTCTATAAGTGTAGGAATGCGTTCATAAGTTTTTATTCTTATCTCTGCTGAAGCTACATAACCATCTGCTTCAGCGCGTAAGACTGGCGTGATTGCATCAAGATCCGTTACAGTTGCTCTTCGTTTCTTCTTTTTATCTGCTAAAACTAAGCGAAAATATTCAATACTCCCAAAAACCATAATTGCAACCACTACTGTAAGAGAGGCAGCAATGAAAATTTTTTGATTTTTTCTAATAAATTCGAAAGAATATTTATATTCTTTTGGTGGCAGATATTTTGGAACTTCATTCATACTACATTTTCTTATAAACTTTTCTGGCTAAGTTCAAAGTTAAGAATCTTTTTCCCATTCTAAATGCTTTTTTCTTCTTTGCAAGTAACCATTTATGAAGTCTAACTGCTTTGGGACACTCGATAGAACTATGTTAAGCTCTTCCCAATCCTCATTCATAGATCTTCTGGAAGAAATTATAGCAAAAAAAACCTTTAAATTCAATTGAAATAATTTCTATTACGAGCAAACAAGCGATAGAGTGGATTTATTAGCCACTTAGGCAAAATATAGAGCCAACCGATTAGGGCCCATTTGCCTCCAAGCAGCCAGAGCAAGCGAAAAACGCCCTTGGCATAGAGCCATTTTTTCTTGCCATTTTCCATTAAAATAAAGGTGTCGCGATCCTGTTCAAGATAAGGTTTGGCTTTTTCAGATGCGAGGGGATGAAATTCGCAGATATTTTTGCAATCTGCTTTCTTTACGATTGCAACTGCGCGTTGGCAAAGTGGACACTGATCGTCGAAAAATATTAAGTGCACCTTACCTCCGGCGGGTGCGATTTCAATGCATCAAACTCTTTTGCAAGTTCAAAGAGGCGCTCGTCGGTCAGGCCTGTCCGCTGCATTTGATAGCGCAAAGACTCGCGGCGCTGCATCCAGCTGCGCTTTAAAAGTTCTTCTACGGTTTTGATCATCCCCTCTTTGGCGCGCTCGCGATTGATGCGCTTGTGCAGGAGATCTGAGAGGAGTAGTTGATCTTCTACACTTTTCAATTCTTCTTCCCTTGATCACAACTAAGCTAGGAGCTTCTTTTTTAATAATTCTCTTAGCTTTTTGAGTTCATTTTCTCTTCCAAAAAACTTCGTCATATATTCACCAGTTCACACCAAAATCTTCTTTTGTTAATTTGGAGTGAAACACTTATTGCAATCCACTGATTGTAAAGGGTTTAAAGTCTATTTATTGCGAAAAATCGATATGTGGAATCAATCAACAACTAAGGCTTATGTAAAAGCCAATTTCGTCAAATTCTCCCAAAAAGGCGAAAAGCCTTGTGACAAGCGGGAGTTACATCAGCTTTTTTTACAAGCTTTTTACACTCTTCCTGTATCCATATCCGCCTTGATTCTTAAAAGATCAGATTCAGCTTTTAAAAAGTTATGAAAATACTCATCGACTTTTGCATTATGGCTTTCTAAGATAGCTTTTTCATTAACCAAAAAAGTGATGCTAGTAGGATCCAAAGAACCATTTTGCATTACTAAATCACCTTCTGCAAGAAAATAGTTTTTAGAATATTCACAATATTCTTCATATAAAGAATTAAATTTATCAAAAACTTCCTCTTTTGTAAGTGTGAATGTACGTTGATTAAGTTCTTTCTCAAAGTTTTCTAATAGCTGATTTAAGCCATTTATACGACCCACAAGTTCAAGAATTTCTAACGAAATTTTTATCTGTCTATCCTTTGCTTCCGCACAACTATTTATAAGAAGTTGTAGCTCTTGCTGTTTTGATGCAAGATCATCTTCTCTTTCTTTTTGTTTTTGATAACCAGTGTCAAAAAATAATTTTACAGCTACACCAGAAACAATTCCCACAGTAACAGCAGTAACCCCTACTACAATTCTTCGATTCTCCCCAATAAATCCAAAAAAAGAGCTCTCTTGCAAGACACTTGTTAATATATTCATACATGGATGTTAAACATTTAATAAATTCTTTTCAAGAAAAATGATTAATCATTTAATTAAAAAAATTAATTATATATACGGTGCTTTGCTATAAATCTATATATAGGATCGATCAACCACTTAGGCAAAATATAGAGCCAGCCCAAAAGAGCCCACTTGCCTCCAAGAAGCCAAAGGAGGCGGAAAATGCCCTTGGCATAGAGCCACTTTTTCTCCCCATTTTCTATTAAAATAAAGGTGTCGCGATCCTGTTCAAGATAAGGCTTAGCTTTTTCAGAAGCGAGGGGATGAAATTCGCAGATATTTTTGCGATCTGCCTTTTTAGCAATTGCAACTGCGCGTTGGCAAAGTGGACACTGATCGTCGAAAAATATTAAGTGCACCTTACCTCCGGCGGGTGCGATTTCAATGCATCAAACTCTTTTGCAAGTTCAAAGAGGCGCTCGTCGGTTAAGCCTGTGCGCTGCATTTGATAGCGCAGAGACTCGCGGCGCTGCATCCAGCTGCGCTTTAAAAGTTCTTCTACGGTTTTGATCATCCCCTCTTTGGCGCGCTCGCGATTGATGCGTTTGTGGAGAAGTTCTGAGAGGAGAAGTTGATCTTCCACGCTCTCCATTTGAGAAGCAAGATCGAGAAGATCTTTGGGTGGAGTCCCTTCTGTAAAGAGGGTAAAGAGGCGTTTGTAGGCGGGCGTGCGGAAGTGGTCGGGAGTAAGATTTTCTCGTGCGATTTTAAGAAGCTCATCGTCTGCAAAAACAAGCCAGCGCATGAGGTCCGCTTCTAGAATACGGTCGGGGTTGAGTTCACGATTTTCTAGGGCGCTCCCCTGCTGTTTGATGTAGAGTGTGGGGCTCTCGGGCATTTCAGAACGCAGCACCTCTTCAGGGAGTGAAAGTAGTTGCGCGAGTTTGCGCAAGCTCTCATGCACCATAAGCGGATGATCCCAACCGCGTATGCGCGCACCAATCTCTTTGACAAGTTGATTTTTTCTTGCAGGAGTTAACGGCTGGTTCCCTTTTAAAAGCTCTACGACAAAGGGAAGATAACCGATGCTCTTTTCAATGTAACTTTTTAACTGTTTTGTCCCCTCTTCTTGCAAGATAAGATCGGGATCTTTGCCTTCAGGAAATTGTGCAACAAAGACTTCAATCCCTTCTCGTTGAAAAAGATCCCCTACTTTTACAGCAGCCTCTTTTCCCGCCTGATCGCCATCAAAGAGTAGATAAATTTCTTGCACGCCCAGATTGATAAGCTCTTTGGCTTGCTCTTTGCCAAAAGCTGTCCCCTGTCCTGCTACGGTGAGGTTAAAGCCGGCAGCGATCATGCGCAAGGTGTCGATCTGACCTTCGACAATGAGCACCTTGCGCTCTTTGGCAATACGTTTGCGTGAATGAGAGAGGCCATAGAGAACTTTTGATTTTTTAAAGAGGGGCGTTTCGGGCGTATTGTAATACTTAGGTCCGTATGTCTCCTCTTGAAATTTACGACCAGAAAATCCAATGACACGTCCGCGCCCATCCAAAATAGGAAAGAGGAGACGACCCGAATAGAGATCTTTACCGCCTTTGGTAAGACCAACAGTTTCAAGCAAGGGCATAAAGATTTTTTGTTCTTTCATCGCTTGCGGCATGATGGTCCGATCAGCTGGCGCATATCCCAAACGAAAGAGTTTGACAAAGTTTAAATCGAGTCCTCGAGAAAAGAGATAGTGCAGCGCCTTGTGACCCTCATCTGTGTGAAGAAGGCAAAAGTGGTAAAAGTCAGCAGCTTTTTCTACGATCTCTACAAGCTCTCGTGTGCTGGGGCCTTTTTTCTGCTCTCCATCTACCTCTTCTAAAATGACGTGATAGCGTTCAGCAAGTTGCTCAACCGCCTCTTGGAATGAGAGTTTGAGATGCCCCATCAAAAAGGCGATTGCATCGCCATGAGCTCCGCAACCAAAGCAGTGGTAGTGTGAATCACCCTGCCGTACGATGAAAGAGGGTGTTTTCTCTTCGTGAAAGGGACAGCACGCTTTGTAGGTAGAGCCACTGCGTTTCATCTCAAGGTAAGAGCCGAGCAGCTCCTGTAAATCAATTTTTTCACGCAGCCTGTCAAGACTCTCTTTGGAATAGATACCCATAGTCTAAGTATACAAATCTGATGGATTCTCACCTAGGGTTGAGTCGTTAACGCTGTTTGTTTATCATAGGTTAACAATGGATTCACAATTTCAAAAAAAAACCTATTCGAAACTCGATCGTTCACCCCTGGGAACCGCCCTGCACAAGAGTGTGCACAAGAAAAGCGAAACCGAAAAACGCATTATCCCCTCTTCTCCAAAAGGAGGTAGGCGTGAAGATTTTAAAAGTTCTTTTTTGCCACTGCTCATCGATGTCTTTGAGCTGAGGCAGATGATTGAAAACCACAAGCAGATGGAAAACGGCTCTCCAATTCCTCTGGGGAAGTTAAGCAAAACACCCCAACAAGTTTTAGAGCAGTTGGAATCGATGCAAGATGAGGTTGAGGAAGCAAGGCGCTGGTTTGATGGGGTCATTCTGCAAATTTCAAAAGGGATTTCTGAAGCGCAAGAAGTTTTGGGTATGAACAAAAAGGAAAATGAGGAAGAAAAAGAATCCACATCTCTGTTAAAACGGATTTTACAATGGCTACAGTAGGCAAAACTTCCCCCATGATGCTGCAGTGGGAAAACTGCAAAACGAAGGCCAAGGGCGCTCTTGTCCTCTTTCGTTTGGGCGATTTCTATGAGGCGTTTTATGATGATGCCAAAATTTTGTCCGAGGATTTGGGACTCACACTAACCAAACGACAAGAAATTCCAATGGCAGGTATCCCCGCTCAGACATTGGAAGGTTATTTAAAAAAATTGATTGCTAAAGGCCACCTTGTTGCCATTGCAGAACAAGTAGAGGACGCAAAAGCAACAAAGGGTCTTGTCAAACGTGAGGTAGTGCGCGTTGTCTCTCCTGCAACTATGACAGGAGAAGCAATTCTACAAGAGTGCGCGCATACCTATTTTGCTTGTGTTACGCAAGTCGGAAATCATTTCGGCCTAGCTCTACTCGATTACTCCACAGGTGAGATGAGCGTAATGGAGCTAAACTCTTTAGAAGATCTACTCGCTCTTCTCTCTCGTAAATCACCTAAAGAAATTTTGGTTCCAGAAAAACTCATCGAGAAACTCTCCTCTTTGCAAAATGTTCGAGTTGAAACAAAGGAAAACTATCACTTTGATGAGCGCCATGCACAAGAGACTCTTCTGAATCATTTTAGCACGCAGACACTTGATGGTTTTGGTATGAAGGGAATGAGCACTGCGATTGCGGCAGCGGGCGCCCTACTCACACACCTATCTGAAGAGCGCTATCTCTCCCTTAACCACGTACGCGCAATTCGCAGAGACTCGCTTTCACGCTACATGCAGCTCGACCGCAATGCCATTCATCATTTGGATCTGCGCTCCTTATTTAAAACGATTGATTTTACCAAGACTGCTATGGGTTCACGGCTTTTGTACGAGTGGCTTACTCATCCGCTCCTCTCTGCTCAAGAAATTCGTGGACGTCAGGAAACCGTGCAAGAGCTTCTACCCTACTTTTTTTCCCTGCAACAAGAGCTCTCCTATGTGCGTGATTTAGAGAGATTGATGACGCGCATTGCAGCAGGAATAGCAGGGCCACGCGATTTGGTGGCTCTTGCAAACTCTTTGCAGGCTATTCCTAAGTTGCAAACAGAGCTGAAAAAGTTGCAATCAATTGAGTGGGATTTTGCTGATGTCAGCCCCATTTTTAAACAGATCTCCTCTACGCTTGTCGCAGAACCTCCATTAAAACTCTCGGATGGCCACATAATCAAACAGGGCTTTTGTAAGGAGCTTGACGAGATCAAGGCTCTGCGTTCAGGCAACCAAGAGTGGCTGACAAAGTATCAAACAAATTTACGTGAGACCTTTGGCATCAAAACTTTAAAAGTGGGTTACAACCGCGCTTTTGGGTACTTTATCGAAGTGTCACGAGGCCAAGCAGAGAAGATGCCAGAGAGCTTTCACAAGAGGCAGACGCTAACTAACTGCGAGCGTTTCATCTCCCCTGAATTGAAGAGCTATGAGGAGAAAATTTTAGCAGCAGATGAGCGTATTAGTGCACTTGAGTTGCGCTATTTTTCTGAATTAAAGAGTGCCATTGCAAACTACTCTGAGCTTGTACAGACCGCGGCACAAAAAGTAGCAGAGCTCGACTGTCTCTGCAGTTTTGCACAAAATGCTAAAGAGAAGCGATACGTGCGCCCTTATGTCGATGAAGAGAAGCAGATCATCATTAAAAATGGGCGGCATCCCGTTGTAGAGAGCGTTTTGCGCGATGGCGAGTTCATTCCAAACCATACCCGTCTAGATCAAAAAGAGCATCAGCTCATCTTGTTAACCGGTCCTAATATGGCGGGCAAATCCACCTACATTCGCCAGGTTGCTCTTCTGACAATTTTGGCGCAGACAGGCAGTTTTGTTCCTGCTGAGAAAGCACAAATCGGCATTGTTGATCGTCTCTTTACTCGCATTGGTGCAAGTGATGACCTCATGCGTGGCCAATCGACCTTTATGGTCGAAATGGCAGAGACCGCTACAATTTTACACAATGCGACAGATCGCTCACTTGTGATTTTAGATGAGATTGGTCGCGGGACCAGCACGTATGATGGCGTCTCTATTGCTTGGTCTGTAGCGGAACATCTGCTGAAAAAAATTGGTGCAAAAACTCTTTTTGCCACACACTACTTTGAATTAACTGAGCTGCCGGGTGCTAAAAACTTTAATGTCGCTGTGGAAGAGGGACCTGATGGTATTATCTTTACCCACAAAATTGTGCCGGGAAGTGGTGATCGTAGCTACGGCATACATGTGGCAAAGCTTGCCGGCTTACCTCATGAGCTGTTGCGACGCGCTGAAAAAATGCTCATTGAGTTAGAAAAGGGCAAGAAGCCCAAATCTCCTAAAGTAGAGCAGCCCTCGCTCTTTGATAAACGCGAGTCAGCTGTCGAATTGGAGTTAAAAAAATTGGATCCCAACAGCCTCACTCCCCTGCAGGCACTTGAACTTCTTTCAAAATGGAAAAGCACTATTTGACCAAATTGCCGGGAGGCCCTGGGGTCTACCTGATGCGTGATGCCAAGAAAAAAGTTCTCTATGTAGGGAAGGCAAAAAACTTGCGCGCAAGAGTGAAACAATACTTTGCAACTTCTGGCGATGAGCGCGAAATGATCCCCTTTTTAATCGCACAAATTGACCACATTGAAACAATCTCTACACTCAGTGAAAAAGAGGCACTTCTTCTTGAAAACAACCTCATTAAACAGCACAAACCAAAGTACAATGTGCTGCTCAAAGATGATAAGAATTTTATTAGCCTGATGATCAACCACAAGCACAAGTGGCCCATGATCAAACTCGTACGCTATCGCGGCAAGCCAAAAAGAGATGGGATCTACTTCGGCCCTTACACCAGTACCTACGCGGCACGACAGACCCTTGAACTCATGCAAAAAATCTTTCCCATGCGGCAATGTTCCGATAACGAGCTGAGATCTCGCACGCGTCCCTGCCTCCTCTATGGAATTAAGCGCTGCATTGCTCCCTGTGTTGGCAAGTGTAGTGAAGAGTCCTATGCCGATCTTGTCACTCAAGCAAAAGACTTTTTAAAAGGGCGAGACGAAGAGATCCTTGCGCTATTAAAAAAGGAGATGGAGAGTGCCTCAGACAAATTGGAATTTGAACGGGCCGGAAGCTTAAAAAAGACAATCGCACAAGTATTGCACATCACACAATCAAAAAACACATCTGTACAAGGTGTGCTATCTGATTGCGACGTACTCGGTTTTTTTCGTGAAGTCGATCTCTTGGTAATTGTGATCATGATCTACCGCGACGGTCGTCTGATTGGATCTGAAAATTTTCCTTTTAAGCGCGTTGTCGGGGACGAGGAAGAGATCATCGCCTCATTTCTGCTCCAGCACTACCAAAATCACCCCCATCTGCCTAAAGAGCTCCTCATTCCCCTGCCACTACAAGAAAAAAGCGTGGTAGAAGAGCTGCTCCATACAAAAATTCACGCTCCACAAAAAGGGAACAAGAAAAAACTTATTGAGCTCGCTGCCAAAAATGCGAAAGACCAATTTTCACGCGAGCTAGCAGATCAGACCCATCGCGAAGATCGTCTACTAGAACTTGAAGAAAAGCTCTCTCTGACCCGCTGTCCCGTACGGATTGAAATTTTTGACACCTCCAATATCGCAGGCACACAAGCCGTCGCTTCCCAAGTTGCCTACACAGACGGGATTCCCGATAAAAAGCGCTACCGCCTCTTTAACATCCGCGGTGCAACCGATGACTACGCCGCCATGCACGAAGTGCTCACTCGTCGTTTAACCAAAGCGAAAAGCCAAGACGACCTACCTGATCTGATCATCCTTGATGGTGGCAAAGGCCAGCTCAATGTTGGACTAAAAGTTTTTGAAGAGCTTGAAATCGCCTCGTGTGACATCATCGCCCTGACAAAAGAGGATGCCCTACACACCAAAGGGCTCACACAAGAGCGCGTCTTTCTGCCACACAAAAAAGATCCCATTGTTCTCGACAAGCGCTCTTCTACCCTCTTTTTTCTTCAAGAGATGCGCGATGAAGCGCACCGCTTCGCCATCACTCATCAAAAGAAAACACGTAATAAAAATTTGATCAAGAGTCGTCTTGACTCCATTGAGGGAATTGGCTCTGTAAAGAAAAAGCGTCTCTTGCAACACTTTGGCAGTGTCAAACGCATCCTTGATGCAACTGAAGAAGAGCTTCTTGCTATTCCTGGCATCACCAAAAAAGACGTGAAAAACCTGCGTGAAAAAATTTCTTAAAAAAAACTAGAAAAGATTATTTTCGACCTCCAATAACTGTATCCAGTTATTTACGGTCTCCAAATAACCTTTTTTAGAATTTTCAGCTTAGCCTGTCGGTAAAGCACTTATTCAGTGTCTCCTTGGGGAAAACAGCGAAGGAGATAGTCAGGGAGGAAGAAAAAAACCAATAGAATTTGTTGATGACGACACCATGCAAATAATCCACCATTGGCTTCTCACAATTTTAGATTTAGATAGTGTCGTCAAAAGGCTATAATCAGATTATTTTTCATGTTTGCAGCTTATTTTTGTGCGGAAATTGAAGTTGAATTTGTAAATTCCGCTTCATTTGAGCACAAAAATGGAGCCCAAACATGAAAAATAAGATGGTTGTATGCTTTTGACGACGCTATCTAGGATGAAATGGTAAGGAAAAATTCTCCTTGATAGGAGAAATTTTGGAAGAGTCTATCGCCTAAATCTTCTTCAAGATTTCTTAATAGGGCTTCCTTTTCATCTGGATCGTCAATTTTGGGAAGTTCGGCGAGGATTTCTAAACGTTTTTTTGCTCGCACAATTACATCAGGATGTGTTTGCTCAGGATAGCGCTCTTGCCAGTACTTAATAAGAAAACTGCGCAGGAGCTTTTCATCGATGGAGGCTCTGCCAGTTGCCATTTTTACTTCGTAATAGCGTCGACGATTAAGGAGGAAAAGGGTCATGATAAGAGCAAAACCCGTCACAATGAGAATAATACCTAGCTTGAGCAGAAGGGAGTTGTGGCGTGTGAGCAGTATTTGAAGATGGTCAGAAAAGCGGAGGGTTATGCAGAGCGCGCCCGCAATGATTGCAAGAAGCGATGAGAGCAAGTGCACGCATGAAAAAATAATATGTGAGCGCCTCATCTCTTCCTAGACTTCTATTTCTTCATCTTCAAGAACAGCTTCTGGCTCCTCAGGAGCTTCTTCTTTAACCTCTGGCTCAAGAGGTATAAGATTTTTAAATACAACGTGCACGGAGCCTACATGGAGACCTGTAAGCTTGGTGATCTCAGTTGCAATTAGCGATTGGATTTCATCTGCTTTCTCTGGAATGCAGACGCCGTAGGCAACATTGACTTCTAGGCGAATATTAACTGAGTGGCTTTTCTGATCTTGGTTAACTGTGATCCCTTTTACTCGTTCCCCTTCACGTCCAAGTAATGAATCAAGAAGGTTCCCTTCAACAAAGGCTACACCCTCAATATCTACTAAGCAGCGTGCTGCAATGGATTGAAAAACATTATTATCGATATCGCGCGCAAAAATAGTGTCTGGCAGCTCGATCTCTTTGGTATCGATTTCTTTAAATTTATCATTCATAGCTTTACCTCTTAATGACGCAGTATATCTGAAATAGGATTTTTACTCACTCTCTGCTGCTTTTGGTTGTTTTGGTAGGCGTTTCTGAATAAATTCTTGTGTTTCAGCAGATAGCTCACTCCAATCCAGAGACGATGAGTGGTCTAAAGCTCTTTTTAAAGCCTCGGGTGTTACTTCTTTATATTCCTCAGCTTTACCATTCCTCAACCTATCACGAATATTTTTTTCTCCCTCTGGGCCCTGTTGTTCCTGAAGTGGGAGCGATGAAGGTGTCTGAGCTCCTCCTCTGGCATAATCTGCACAATAGCTCCAAGTTCTTTCTGCGCGCCGCTGCGCTTCAGACCCAAGGTTATTGACTAAAATTTCGACGGATCTAGGGGTAGCTCCTTTATTATGTTTTCCATGTTCATGATAACTAACAGTTTTTGCTATGGACAACTGAGGTCTCAAGTCAATTTCAGGAAAGATTATAGGTGTGTTAGTTCTAGAAAGAGCCGTCATAGCTTTCCTCCAAGTAAGATTTTACCAATTCATTTTACTCCCTTCCCATCAATTTGGCAAATTGAGATAATAAGAGCATGAATCCTTCTATGATGTTACTCTCATTTTGTGGCGCTCTTTTCTTTGGTCACATGCATAAAAAAATCGCTTTATATAAGGGCCGCAATCCCAATCGCTGGTTCTGGTTCGGCTTTTTCTTTGGTATTTTAGGTCTCCCCTTTATCATCTGCGCCCCTAAAAGAGGAAAAAAAGAAGTAGCCCCAATCACAAAGTTGCCTGAACATCCACTCTGTCAAAAAATGTGGTACTACTTAGATAAAGATCGTCTACAGGTAGGCCCAATGAGCTTCAATGCTTTTGTAGAGGCCAAGGCTAAGGGACTGTTTAGAGATGATTCACACGTCTGGTGCGAAGGGTTTGAAAACTGGAAGCTCCTCAAAGAGCTTCCAGATGAATTGAAAACTTTTATTGTTACCAGCTAGCTTTGGTGACGCCTGGTAACATTCCACTGCGCGCCATCTCACGAAAAGTAATGCGAGAAAGCTGGAATTTACGCAGGTAGCCACGCGCTCTGCCTGTAAATTGGCAGCGGTTGCGTAGACGAATTCGTGAAGAATTGCGTGGAAGCTTATTCAGCTCAATCATCGCATTTTCACGCTGTTCTTCTGTACTATTTAGACTTTTAACAATTTTTTTTAATTCTGCACGCTTCTCGCGCTTCAGGTTGCTAAGGCGCTCACGTCGTTTCTGTTTTTCAACTGAAGATTTTTTTGCCATCTTTCTATTTCTTCCTTG
Source organism: Candidatus Algichlamydia australiensis (assembly GCA_033977065.1). Lineage (GTDB taxonomy): Bacteria > Chlamydiota > Chlamydiia > Chlamydiales > JAJFMI01 > Algichlamydia > Algichlamydia australiensis. The sequence continues at coordinate 46,453 of JAXCHI010000004.1, read as the reverse complement.
CTGGGCCTTTTTGGCGCTGTTTGCGATTAGGATCTTTTTTATTAATAATGTAAATGCGCCCTCTTCGGCGAACTACTTTGTCCCCCTTAGATGGGTCGGCTTTCACGGATGCTTTAACTTTCATAAGAATTTCCTATTTAAGTACTCATCATAGCAGGCGGGTTCTTTCTTGACAATGATTGATCTTCTTGGGTATGATGGTCACTTAAATATCAAGAGAGTTAGTTATGAAACGTACCTATCAGCCTAGTAAGAAGAAGCGCGCTAAGAAACACGGTTTCCGCGCCCGTATGTCAACCAAAAATGGCCGTAAGCTATTGAATCGCAGACGTCGCGCAGGTCGTAAGCAACTGACGGTGTGAAGTTTCCAAAGTCTCTTCGCCTGCTCAAAAGCAGCGATTTCTCTCGCGTTCATAAGAGAGGTTACAAGTTTGTTGGTGAAAAAATTATTTTGCATTACAGGCTCGGTCCCTCTGATTTTCCAAAACTTGGTCTAACTGTTAGTCGTAAATTCGGTAAAGCTAACCTCCGTAATCGCTTCAAGCGTCTTGTTCGTGAGGCGTTCCGCGAAAAACAGCAAGATCTACCTCCCGGTTTAGAGGTCAATATACGACCTAAGTTTCCTAATGTAGATCTCTCATTAGCTCTAATCAAAAAGGAATTTGACACCCTTGCCCAACACGTTAAACGAGCAGCAAAATAGAGCGGTGCAGGCTGTACGTGGCCGAATTTTAGTTTTAGCGGGTGCTGGTTCTGGTAAAACGAGTGTTTTAACAGCTCGTATTGCCCATTTAATCAAGTCTGGCGCAGCTAAAGCAAATCAAATTTTAGGTTTAACATTTACGAATAAGGCTGCTGGCGAGATGCGGGAACGCGTCGCCAAAAGTGTCTCTAAAGATCTGGCAAAACAGGTTACGCTCTGCACGTTTCATAGTTTTTGTATGGCAGTTCTGCGCCAAGAGATTGAGAAGCTTGGGTATACAAAAAATTTCAGTCTTTACGATGAGGGCGATATTCGCCGCATGATTACGCACTTAGCAAAAGAATCTTTAGATATGGAGAAGAATCTCCCCTCTTTAGGTTCGACTATGGAGTGGATCCGCGAGGCAAAAATGGGTTCTAAGATGGAGGTAGGCTCAACTTGGCATGAGAAGTTCAGTAGTGATCTTTTTGCTAAATTTGAGGCTTCCATGCGCGCTTATAATGCGGTAGACTTTGATAGTCTGCTCACGCTTACGGTTGAGCTTTTTGAAAAATTCCCTGGAGTTCTAGAGAAATACCAGGACCGTTTTCCTTTTATTTTAATTGATGAGTTTCAAGATACCAATCCGATTCAAAATCGCTTAGCAGAACTGCTTTGCAAAAAGCATGGCAATTTGTTTGTTGTTGGAGATGATGATCAGTCGATTTATGGGTGGCGCGGGGCCAAGGTGGAGTATATTCTCGATTTTCCGGCAGATCAAATCATCAAACTTGAGCAAAATTACCGTTCTACTCCGACGATTTTGAAGAGTGCCAATTCGGTCATTGGGAAAAATAAGCAGCGTCATGGAAAAAATCTTTGGACAAGCAATAGCGACTCCGGTCCGATTGAGGTTTTTCACGCTCCTACGGCTGATGATGAGGCGGAAGCTGTGCTTGATCGCATTTTGCGTATTCGTGAGGAGCGCGGCAACAAGTGGAAGGATTTTGCGATTCTCTATCGCTCCAATGCTTTGGCGCGAGGTTTTGAAAAAAAACTTATGCAGAAGGCGTGGAAAAAGGGCAATGAGTGGGTGCGCGGGATTCCTTATGAAATTTTCGGCGGCACTGAGCTCTATGAGCGCTCTGAAATTAAAGATTTAATGGCTTATCTGCGCGTTGTTGCGAATCACAATGACACAGAAGCTCTTCTGCGTATCATCAATTTTCCGCGTCGCGGGATTTCCGGTAAGACGTTGACACTTCTTACGGAATTTCAGAGGAAAGAAAAAGTTTCTCTTTGGGATCTTCTCAACGATATCTCTCAAGGGAATCACCCTCTTGCGAATGAGTTAACAAGGCAGGGCATTGTTGGCATTAAAAATTTTATGCTCGCACTGAACGGGGCTGATTTCTCTTCTCTTCATTCAGGTTTACAAAATTTGATTGAAAAAGTTGGGTACACAAAAGCTGTGACCGATGAGGTCAAGAGTGAAAAGATGAAATCTTTCAAGAAGGAGAATATTGAGAGTTGTGTGCAGATTCTTAAGGAGTATGAGGAGGGTGTTGAGAATCCTTCACTTGCAGATTTTTTAAGTTCGACTCTTCTCAATCAACCGAAGCGCAAAAAAAACCGCAATCAGGGGGACCATATCTCTTTGATGACGTTTCATAGCGCGAAGGGTTTGGAATATCCTATCTGTTTTTTAATTGGAATTGAGGATCATTTGGTCCCGCACCAAAAGAGTGTGGAGGAGGTCGGCTTAGATGAGGAGCGCCGTCTTTTCTACGTTGCCATCACGCGCGCGAAGGAGCGATTGATCATCAGCATGGCGCAAAAACGTGAGCGGTTCGGCAAGGTCGAAATCAGCACGCCTTCACGCTTTCTACACGACATCCCAAAAGAGCTCTTAAAACCCACCTCATATCGTTTCTTCTGACTCGGCTCCTATCCAATTGGAGATCTTGAATGACTGCTCTTTTCAAAAAGGGCCTCCAAATTGTGACAAAATTCATTTTGGAGAACGGAGCTAACTCCTTAGAGTTAGCGAGTTCGAAAAATTGAGTTTGGCCAATTTTCAGGTCCTTATTGGAGAGTCTGAGTTATTCAAGGGATCCAATATACGTTGTCCTCAAAATTTTGGCTGTAGTAGGGATCAAATCCTGGATCAAAGTGAGCGTAGTTATTTGAGAATGATCCATGATGCCAGGGAAAGTTTGGTAGGCGCATGTAACGAAAGATTGGCAAGTCTAGTTGTGAATTTGCCACTCCTAAATGATAAAATGTGTTTGCTAAGAAGGGGACTAAGAGCGCTGCCGAAGAGGCATTTCCCACTTTATAATAAATCCGGAAGGCCGAACCTAAAATAAAGCTTCCCCCTGGAAAGTAGGTATCGTACTGCTCAAAATTATTATCCACACCAAACGGTCCAGGGGTGAAAGCTTGACCATTAATTGGATCATTAATGCTGTTTTGCAGGGTTTGCACTGTATAGACTCGTAGTTCTCCTGCGCTTGTTCTTAGTTCTGTAGAATCAAGAACAAATTCTCCTGTTCCGAAGTTTGGAAACGAGGGAAATTGGTTGTCAACCACAAGTGTCAAGGGGCCATCTGCTGCCACAGTACAAGGATTCGTGACAATTGCATCGCCTGTTGCACTTATAATTTCTATATTTCTTCCTGCAATAAGACGCATTGTAGAGCTTGTACACGCCCCTGCGCTTGCGTGCCCAATCTGCCCTACTGCTGTTGCCGAAGCGCCTCCTAAAACAGAGATAGATCCCTCTGCTGTTAATAAAATATCACCATTAATAGTGGCTGCATTGAGGTGGCCAAGTTGCGCAAAGCCGTTACTTCCAGAGCCTCCCATCACGACAGCATTACCTCGAATTCTGTTAAAACGGATATCTCCATCATATGCTGTTTCAGGTGAGTTTGTGCCGTGTCCAATAATGGCATAGCCTCCTGAGGTATTGCCATCAATAAGAAGGTTGCGTCCAATATTTGTAAAGGTGATATCAGCTGAAGAGGTTGTCTCTCTTGAACCAATTTGTGCAGGAGTATCTGCAGCGCTTCCACCCGTCAGTGTCAAGTCGCGACCAACTGCAATTGTTGCCGCTCCTGATCCTAAAATTACGCCGGTGTTTTCACTCGCAACGGCGCTCCCTCTAATCAGAAAATCGCGATCAACATCAATTGTTACATCTCCGGCACCACCAATAATTTGGCCGCCACTTTCGATGATTAAATCGCTCATTGTTGTAGTCGTAATTGTAGCAGCTCCAAGGGATTCTACTTCTGCCTGGAGTTCTATTAGCATTCCTTCTTCTGTTACCCCACTTGCGATTCCTGTAAGAGAGATATTTCCTACTGTTGAGTTGACGCTTGTGCCCAGATCACTAATACGAATGCCATAGGCATCAGGCGCATTCACCCCTCCGGTTCCTACAAAGGTGATCTCTCCTGTTCCGCTTGATGTAACCGTGCTGCCTGTAAGTAAATAGATTCCGGGCGAAAAGGTCCCTGTTGAGCTGCTATTATTCCCTGTTATATCGATGTTTCCACTTGCTGTAGATGTGATTGCACTCCCGACTAGCACACACCCTCCATTTAGCATCACGCTCCCATTGGCTGAACCAAAAAGGGTAATATTTCCATCTGCAGTTGTTAGAAGCGCTCCATTAAGAAGAATAAACCCTGCATTCTGCATCGTGCTTGCAGAGAGTGTTCCGCTCCCATTAAGGTTTCCCGCTCCTGTGGAGGTGTATGTGCTAGCATCCCAAACGACTCCAAAATTACTATTTCCACTCCCTGTTCCACGACCTGTTAGCGTGACATCTCCATCAAGCGTACTTAAGCTTGAGCCTGCCCTAAAAGTAATCCCTAAACACCCATCTGCACCAACTCCTCCCGTTCCTTCGATTGTAATCGGAGCTGTTCCTGTTGAAGTAATTGTTGCTAGGTCTTGCACAGCTACTCCTCCATGATTATCTCCTCCAAGACTCCCTCCAAATCCTTCCATTTCGATCCTGCCGTCAACGCTACTAACTGCTGTTCCCCCTCCAGTAATCACAACTCCAAAAGCTGTATCTGCAAGCTCAGCTGTTCCTCTTCCTTCTAGCGTGATTGTTGCAGCACCAGCTCCTACTCCTGTAGAGGTAATGCTTCCTCCTGTAATGCCTACTCCAAAATCAAAAGATCCTGTTCCTCCTCCCGTTCCTCTCATTAAAACAGAGCCAGTAGACGAAGTGATGTCACCTGCTGAGGTAATTCCATTGCAGTTATCATTCCCACTTCCCCCCGTTCCGATTAGCTCTATAGCCCCCGAGGTAGAACTCAAAGATCCGTCTGTAATGTTAATCCCATTATTCCCATCAACTCCATCAGAGCCAGCTCCTGTAATTGAGAGCGTTCCACCATCAATGCTTATAGCTGTTGCAGCTCCTGATACCGAGACTCCGTTGTTATCGTTTGCAGCTCCTACTCCTGTTCCATCAATCGTGATACCTGCACTACCTGTTGCTGTTAGAGTTGCTGAAGAGAGGATTGCCACTCCATTATTACCACTACCTGTTCCAGCTCCCATCCCATCAAGTGAAATATCTCCTCCACTGCTTGTTACTGTGGTATTCGTATCGCTCACAAGTATTCCGGGATTTAAGTCTGTCCCTGCCCCACCAGTACCCGTCAGAGAAATTCCCCCACTCCCAATTGAATTAACAGTCGCGCCTCCATTAATGGTCATCCCTTCATTTCCAATGCCCGCTGTTGCTCCTCCTGTTCCGCTAATCATGATTTCTCCACTTGCTGTGGACGTAATTGTAGTTGTTGTACCGGTAATTAAAGTTCCTAAAGAGTCACTCACACCCGATCCACTCCCCTCTCCTGTAATCACAATGTCTCCTGACCCACTTGAACTGACACTGCCTGTATTCACAACAACCCCTGAGTTTCCTACTCCTGTTGCAACTCCAGCCGTACCATCTAATGAGATCATTCCGCTTCCCAATGAGGTGATTGTACTTCCCGCTCCATCGATAGCAATCCCGTGAGATGAGATTGCTCCTCCTCCTCCGGTTCCTTCGAGCGTAATATCTCCTGATCCCGTTGACGTAATCGAGGATGAGGGGGCTGTGATTCCAATTCCTCTATTTAAAGAACCTGTTGTTGAAGGATTGCCTGTTCCTCTCAAGGTAATAGGACCATCTACTGTGGTCATAGAACTTGCAGATGAGAAAAAGGTGATTCCATCATTTGAGGTAAGTCCTGTTCCTGAGAATCCCGTAATATCAATTCCCCCAGGATTTGATGTTCCTGTGCTCGATAACGTGCTGTTAAAAATGAGAACGCCCGAGTTAAAGTTTCCCGTGCTTGGCCCCCCTGTTCCGTTTACCAAAAGTGTCCCATTCTCGACGCTAGCTGTTGTACTCACAAAGAGCACTCCGTTCGAAATTAGGGTTCCTCCTCCTGCAACTCCGGTTAAGCTGATATTACCAGAGCCTGTTGTCATGAGACTTCCACGACAGTCAACACCTGCAACTAAAAATCCCGTTTCAGATGGAAGGCGAAATCCCTCCAAGCTGATATCACCACCGCCAGCATCAATTCCTCCTGATATCAAAAACACACGACCCTGCTGCGTCCCGCCAAAAGAGCCCACTGTCTGTGTGAAATTCCCCCCATTTGTTGTAATTGAAGAACCCGTTGTTGTCGTAAAGGCTGCAACTCCGGGATCGCGCTCAGCGGGAATCGCTCCCGAATCGTTAATAGAGATATTTAGATCTCCACCAGTGGAGGTAAAAACACCTGTCCCTGTAAATGTACACGATCTTCCTGCCCGGATTGTCAAACTATTGCTTGATGTTGTTGTGACAGTATCAGAGAAAATGCAATCTGTGTTTCACTCGATTGTCACCGGTCCGCTATCCAAAGCTGACCCTAAAGAGGCTCCCGTTATAGAAAGAGAGGCTGCAGAAGAGACCCCAAAAGTAAGAGAGGGAGTGGGAAGTGGGCCACCTGCAGCTGTAATGGTCGCATTTTTAGGATCAATCAATAGCTCCCCCGGAGTACCCATAGGTGCACCACGCTCTATTCTTCCCTCCAGACCTAAGTCCATTTTTCCTGATAGTTCTACAAAACCTCCATTTCCTCCTTTTAATCCTCCACACGCTTCAATAATGCCGTAATGCGCTGTTGCTCCTTCGGAATAGATATAAACCTCCCCTGCATCACCCATTTCCGATGCAGAGACAGTGACTTTTGATTCAGGAAAAAGTACAACATTCCGTGTAGGTGTAAGCCTCCCGATATTCACTTTCCCTTCTGGTGCATCGATAAGAGCGTTGCCGTAGAGATAGACCTGATCTCCACTCATATCTACCTGTGAAGCGCGCAGAGTACCATCTACTTCAACAGTCCCCTTATCAGCAACAAGGAAAATTTTACCATTGCGCTTCTCTGTTGCCGTTGCTTCAATGGTTCCACTTGAGCGCACGGCCAAAACATAAGGAGAACTATTCTTAATTTCTGTTGTGAGTGCCTCAATTTTTCCACGGTTGTCGATGCTCTCTTCCGCACCTGAAGCTTCAATAAAGATGCGTTGCTCTCCTTTGGGTTGGAGCAAAATTTTATTTCCTGTCGCTAAAGCTACACGCTCCGCTTTAATCTTCCCGTGATTTTCAACACTACCTGCAAGGAGAAAAACCGAATGTCCCTCTACTTCTCCCATATTGACAATTGAGCCCTTCTCGCTACCAAAAAAACGCAGCTCATTTCCATTTAGGTACTCTTCATCTAAAACATCAAGTGTTGAAGCAACTAAGCTATGAACATTGATCTGCGCCTCCGGACCGATGAGTACACCTTTCGGATTTAGCAGATAGACTTTGCCGTTAGATTCAAGTTTTCCCAGTATGTCACTGCGCTCCCCTCCTGAAACGCGATTGAGTACGCTCGACTTTGAATCTTTCATCTGAAAGCGTGCTCTCTCACCCCTATCAACAGAAAATTTGTCCCAGTGAACAACAGCGCGTCTGCCCGATTGGATAAGCAATTCCTTTTCGCTTTTTGTGACTTGTACATCCCCCTGTTTGACTTTATGCCCGCTTGGCAAAGAAAATAGAGACGCAGCTGTTGCTGCCATAATGAAAAATGCTAAACGCATAAGAACTTAAAATAATTATTTTCTTCACTCTATAGCATAGATTTATTTTCAATCCAGTAGGAATCACTGAATAAGTGCTGTGCCGATAGCATGAGTCGAAAATTCTAAAAAAGATTATTTGGAAACCGTAAACAACTGGGCACAGTTATTGGAGGTTGAAAATAATCTTTTCTAGGATTTCTCGGCCGTGGGATCAGTGCATGACTTGTTCAGTGCTTCCAGTAAATGTCATCTTCAAAGATGAAGCTGTAGTAGGGATCAAATCCTGGATCGCAGGATTTCTTGCTCCCACAAAACGAAGGATGGTGCCAGTAAGGGCCACGAAAGAGTGGCATCTGCATTTCTGCCTGCGCCTCAGCTACCTGTAAGAAGAAGAGCCTATTTCTTACAAACGGTGGAACAACTTCATTTATAAGAGAGTCTCCTGTCTTGTAGTAAAAGCGAAAAGAAGAATTTGCAATAAAGGTGCCCGCTGGGTAGTAAATGTTATATTGATTTGTCGCGTCATCAATGTTGAAAGGTGTCGGTATATAAACAGCACCATTGACCAGCTCATTTACACTATTTTGGGATGGTTGCACAGTATAGATACGCAGCTCCCCTGATGAATTGGGCATACTCAAATCAGATCCAGCATTAACTGTGAATGTCGCGGCTCCAAAGGTAGGAAATGTAGGATTATTATTATCGACAACAAGAAAAAGGGAATCAAGGCTATCTGTTGAGGGGTTTGTGATGACAGCGGGGCCCGCTGCTACTTGAGAAGTCATCGCAATATTTTGACCTGCAATCAACGTCATCTCCGATGAAGTTGTGCCGAACACAATTCCTGGCCTGCCGCCATGACCAATTCGCGCGTAGGTATTTGTGCCTGCAACTCCTCCAATTACGTTGATATTTCCGCGAGCAAGAATCGTAATATTTCCATTCAACACATCACTATCAGCAAGGGCAATATGACCAATTTGTCCCACACCATTTAGCACGCCCGTTGCGGTATTTGCTCCTTGCACCGTTACACTCCCTCCCACATCTGATAAAGAGATGTTTCCTGAGTAAGGCGCTCCCGTAGTCTTGCCATGTCCAATCACAGCATAGCCAAGCCCTGTAGAACCTGAAGTATTCGTCGCCTCAACTAGAACATCGCCTCCAATGCTTACGAAGGTAATATCTGCTGTCAGCCCAAAGGGATTAATGCTTCCAACATGTGCGCCTCCTGTGGCCGATCCTATAAGTGTAAGATCACCCCCCACACTTCCTGTAAATCCTCCTGTATCGGGAAAAATTCCGGTGTTGGGAGCTGTGCCCAAAATGGTCAGATCTCCATCTGTTGAAACTGTGATCAAACCACTACTCCCATCGATCTGCCCTCCCGCATTTATGAGCATGTCGTCCATCGCATTGAAAATCATACTCGATGAGGAAGTCGACACTGTAGAGCTTTCAATTAAAATTCCTTGATTATCAATAGCCCCACTACCGCCACTACCTGTAACAGAAACAGATCCACTGCCTACGCCTCTAACTATTGCATCGGATATGATAGCGACGCCGCGATTGCGATCGCCAGCCGCCATTGACTCTCCTCTAATGCCAATGGCACCTGATGTTTCGATAAGAGTACTCGAATCGGTAATCTGCACCCCATCACTATCATCTGTACCTCCAAGAGCTGTACCTGTGATCGTGATCTCTCCTGTTGAAGCAATAATTTCTGTTTCAAAAAAGAGAAATACTCCGTGATTAAGAGAAGAGCCTGCACCTCCACTCCCAGTCAGGGTAATATCTCCCCCACCAAGCGCAGAGACTCCTGTACCATCTCCTCCCGATGATCCCATGCGAATGCCGTGGTTTTCTGCACTGCCGCTGCTACTGCCTGTTCCTTCCAGCCTAACGCTACCTGGTCCCCCATTTATTGCAGCTGTAATCACATTATCCGTGATATCAATTCCAATATTTCCTACCCCTGTAGCAGCTGGTCCACCAATACCCGTTATCGAAATATCACTCCCGTCAGAATAGACAACTGGTGTGGGATTATCGATTGGAATATATACCCCAACACAATCTCCTGTACCACTTCCTCCCGTACCCCTGTAAGTGACCGTTCCGGTACTTCCTGTAGTGGTAGAAAAAACTTCAGCTTCAACAGTGTGAGAGACGCCTATGTTGCTCATACCACCAGAACCGCCGATCCCCACAATGAGAATAGGGTTGGCATCGGATTCAATTGATGTGGGAGTGTCAGAAAAATTCACACCAAAACTGCTCCCACTTCCGCTTCCGCCTGTTCCAAAAATTTCTATCCCACTTCCGGAAGTAAACGCAGCTCCCGTACTCATAATTGTTGTTTCAGGAATCTCTACACCGTGATTCCCTCCACCTGTTCCAGCACCTCCCGTACCAGTAAGGCGTATCAAGCCATCAACCGTACTCAATCCACCAAAAGCCGCCTCTGAAATTCCTAGATTCCCCGAGGTACCCACACCCCCAGTTCCCGTCGCAATAAGATTGCCTGAAGTCGTCGCCAAAGTGCCAGTAAAGCGAATGCCCGTATTTCCCGCACTTCCCGCTGCCCCTACACTTGTGCCTGTAATGGTAATATTTCCTGTAGAAAAAGCGGTCATATCCCCTGTCACAACACCAATATTGGTAGCACCTCCACCTGTATCACCACTCGTGCCATCGATCACAATGTTGTTGGCATCAACTTCAATAGTAAAAGGCGTAAAGTCAATCCCAGTAAAATTTCCCGAAGTTGTCCCACCAGAGTTAGCTGTGAAAACCATTACATCAATACCGCCCGATCCCAAGCTATTGGAAATAGTGGGTGTAGAGGGAGCTGTTGCAGAGATCGTTCCGCCCGATGTGAGTGTAAAAATGGCATCTCCTGACCAAGAGATGCTGGGAGAACCAGGACCTGGACCATCAACAAATGTGATCGACTCAAAACCGGGACCTGTAGTGGTAATTGCAAGATTGCTTCCCGCAAGTGTCGTCGAGATATAGGAATCACCAAACGTTGTTGGTCCAGAAGAGGCAGAGACATCAATTATGATTGCGGGCGGATCGTGAAAAACCGTTCCAGGCGCGCCAGCATCACTACTACAGTCAATTTTTTGCAAGAGATCAAACTTCCCACCAGATGCAGAAATTTCTACAAAACCCCCACTACTCTCGCCCATACCGCGGGCAGAAACCTCTCCAGAAAAGAGCATCTCCTTTGCCTTAAAACGCACTTCTCCGCCAGGTTTTCCCGATACAAAAAATTTTGCACCCTCTTCTACTTGAATGAAATTTTCATGAATACTTGTTCCAACCTTCAGTACGCCACCAGGACCGCTTGTATTGGAGAGATCGATTTGCGACTCAGCTGAAAAAGTGATTTTTCCGCCTTGAACCACTACCTCTCCGCCTGCTGATTTCACCAACCCATTCATATTGATGGCCATCTCATAAGCAGATTTTGTTTTTAACTCTGTAAGAACTGCGCGAATACTTCCCGAGTGATCGATCGAGCCATTTCCCGCTTTTACAAAAATGCGCTCACTGCCATTTGGCTTAATCAAAATTTTTGAACCCGCTGCGAGTCCGACACGACCCGCATCAATGCTTCCTCTATTTTCAACCTTCTGTGCAAGTAGTTGCACATCTCCATGGGGTGACGAAATTTTCCCTAAATTGACAACCTTAGCATCGCTGTCACCTTCAAAAAGAAGTTTACCTCCCTGATCTAGTATATCAAGTGTAGAGGCGACTAAACCGCCCACATTGATTTGGCAATCCTGACCAAAGAGAATCCCTTTTGGATTCATTAGATAGACTTTACCGTTTGATTCCATGCGGCCTAAAATTTCAGACTTGTTGCCACCTGTAACGCGATTCAAAACAGTAGACTTAGCATCCTGCATTTGAAATTTAGCTGTTTCATCTTTGCCAATAGAGAATTGATCCCAGTGAATCACAGCGCTTTTGCCACTTGTGATGACAACTTCACTACCGCGATTGGAAATTTTTGCCTTGCCTTTCTTAACAGAGTGTCCGCTAGGTAAACAAAAAATAGAGGCAGCTGTTAGCGCTGAAACGAAAAAGATGGATCGTAGCATGATGAAAATACCCGAAGTTTTTCATCATGCTACTAAATTTTTCAATTTTATAGCACTTCCCTACCAATCTGTAATAAAAAATTTTAGATAGTGTCGTCAAAGCTCTCGCATACAAATCGACCCCAAACGTGAACTCGATTTTTTCTATTACAGAGCAGTAGAAGTTTCCCCTACCCAAAAAACATCATTTTTAAAGTTTAAACTATGGTAAGGATCAAATCCAGGATCGCAAGCCTCTTTTGTTCCACAGAATGAAGGGTGGTGCCAAGTTGCGCCACTGTTTTCAGGCATGCGCATAAGCCGAAAAATTGGCAGACGATCTTGCAGCTCTCCCATCGCTTCACCAAGACAGTAAAAGCGGTTGGCAATAAAAGGATCTTCCATCGCTGTCATTACAGCCATTCCTGTTTTATAGTAAACGCGAAAAGCGGCTCCTCCCACATACGTTCCACCTGGAAAATAGGTGTTGTACTGATTCGTATCGTTATCGACATTAAACGCCGTTGGTACATATGCCGTGCCATTGATTGTTGGTGTAATCGTATTTTGTGATGGCTGTACAGTATAAATCCGCAACTGACCGCCTGCTGGAGTTGAAAGATCTGATCCTGCATTGATGTTAATTGTTGCCGCACCAAAATTAGGAAAAGCTGGATTGGCATTATCTACAACAAGGCGTAAACTATCAGCCGCTGATGTCGACAGATTAGAGATAATGGCTTGTCCTGCACCCGCTTGACTTGTCATCGTAATATTATTATTTGCAATAAGTGTCATATTCGATGCTGTTACTACGCCCGCCCCCGGACCGCCATGACCAATTCTTGCAACTGCTGATGGAGCAGCTATGCCTCCAATAACGGAAATATCCCCACGAGCATTAATCGCAATATCTCCACTTACCGTATCACCAAAGATTGTCAGGTGACCAATTTGACCAAAACCATCCACCGGTCCAAAAGCTGTATCACCACCTTGAACAACTACATTCCCTAGAACATCTAAAAAACGAATTGCTCCCCCATATACCGCGCCACTTCCGCCATGCCCAATAAGAGAGTAGCTCGACCCTCCAGAAGATAAGAATCCATCAACAACAACATTTCGACCGACCGAAGTAAATATGATGTCTGAAGTTACCCCCGCAGCACTATCATTTCCAATCTGCGCAACTCCGCCACCAGCTCCTAAATCAGGTCCAGTAAGAGTTATGTCACGCCCTGTAGCGATTGTAACACCACCACTTCCTGGAAATATACCAGAAGTACGTCCGTCTCCTGTAATATTTAGATCCCGATCAATATCAAACGTCATCAGAGAAGAGCCCCCTGTAATCCTCCCCCCATTTCTGATATCTAAGTCACTTAATGTTGTAATATTCATTAATCCAGATGAAGAGGTAATGGTTCCCAAGCTTGTCACTAAAATCCCTCTATTATCTGTACCTCCCTCGCGCCCAATTACATTGAGCGTTCCATCTGATGTACTCATTTGAATAGAAGCAACACCTAAACCATCAGCTAATACACCATAACTTGTTGTGCTATCCGGTGAGCCCCCAGTACCATCCACAGTAAGAGTGCCTGACACTGTTGACACAAGCGAAGAGCTAAAAATTGCTACTCCTGCACAAGCGCTTCCGCCTAATCCACCAATTCCAATAAGTTCTACTTCTGCGCTACCTGTTCCAGTGACACCTACCCCAGCTACAGAAATACCGTGACATAGACCAAATCCACCGGCAAAACCTCCTCCTGTTCCTCTCATCGTAATTTTGCCACTATCAGATAGGACTTCGTTTCCGGCTCCAAAAAGTGTAATTCCAAAAGCTTCTGAAAAAGCTCCTAAGCTTCCTGTACCTGTCATATTAATAGGAGCTGAACTTGTTGAAGATACCATTGAAGCACTCATTAGTATCCCCATAGTCGTTGATCCTGTTCCTGCTCCCGTACCTGTCATAGACAAAGAGCCTCCATCTGCCGTTAATGAGCTAGACTCAATTGAGATCCCTCTTGCATTTGTCCCATCACCAATACCTGTAAATGTAACTACGCCACCACTCGAATCAAATGTAAAGGAAGAGAGGTTAATTCCATTGCACTCTCCATCTGCATCCCCTCCTGTACCCATAACCGTGACATCGCCTGTGCCTGCCATTAAAGTTGCGCTTGCAAATGAGACTCCAAAACTAAATATGTCCCCAGCACCTCCATCAGCCCCTGTACCCATAATATCGATTTCACTAGCGCCTGTTCCCGTTATAAGAGCGCTACTACTTACCTGCACACCCATGTTGCGATCGCCTGTACCATCGCTTATGCCTGTAATTGTAATATCTCCAGCTGTGGAAATCATCGTGCCAACATCTGAAATGAGAACTCCATTGTTATCATCAGTTCCTCCATTAGCAGTTCCATCTAGCATTGCAGTGCCAGAAGTTGAAGAAATTTCTGCTCCCCCTACCATCCGAATCCCATCATTGCCCGTAGTTAAAGCAGCTCCTCCATCACCTGTTAAAGAGACATTTCCACTTGTTGTAGTAAATCCAGTAACAGCACCCGATCCCTCTACAAATACTCCTATGTTATCAGCGTCTCCTGCAGAGCTCCCCGTCCCGTTGACAGTGATATTTCCACTTACAGTTGTAAGTCTATGGTTAATAATTCTCACACCTTCATTTGCATCACCTGTTGCCGGTGATCCAGGGTTAGGCACCCCTGTAATCATAATATCGGATCCAACAGTAGAGATGATTGTGCTTGTAGTAACTCCATCTGTATAGACACCCGCGCAATCATCAGTTCCGCTTCCTCCCGTACCTGAGTAGGTGATTGTTCCCGTTGTACCTGCTCCCGTTGATGAAACAGTAGCTGAAGCAGCATGAGAAATCCCGCGGTTTTCACTACCGCCGCTACCTCCCACTCCAGTAATACTAATCGGATTCGCATCCGTTGCAAGTGTTGGCCCGCCGAAAGTGAATTCTACTCCATGATGGCTGCCAGCAGCTCCCGTACCCCCTGTGCCGTCAATCGTAATTCCCCTACCTGCTGTAAACGTTGCAGCAGTACTTGTAAGAGTCGTCTCTTCAATGCGCACCCCATCATTATTTACTCCCGCCATACCACCGCCACCACCAATTCCGGTAATGTCAAAGAGACCAGAAGTCGTTGTTCCACCCGGTAAAGCAACAATATCTACCCCATCACAAAGAGATACTCCAGCTCCTCCAATACCCATAATTGTGGCGGTTCCTGAAAGCATCGTAATCGTTCCTAAAACGACAACACCGCGATTTATTGAACCTGTTAGATCACCCACAGAAGTTCCTGTAACAGTTAAATCTCCACCACCAGTAAACGTGACAGCCCCTAGTACCACCCCGTGATTTAGAGAGCCTAAATTTCCTCCCGTACCTGTAATCACAATATCTTTATCAGCAGAGGTGAGCGTCCCACTCCTCAGATCTACGCCGATAAAAGTCCCCGTCGGACCAGGAGAAGGAGTTCCTGTACCAGTAAAAACCATCGCTGGAGTCGTAGGAGAGCCTACAAAAGTATTTGTTACTGAAAAAGCGCCAATAGAATTGATCGCTTGATCTGCAGTAAGAGTTAAAGTCGTATCAGCAGCCCAAGAAATCGCAACACCCCCAGCAAATTCAATATCAAAAGGTGTAGCTCCAGACGGACAAGCCGTCACCGTTGGTGCCGTCTGACCAGTTGAGTCAATGGTTACCGAGGCACCTGCCAAAACACCACTTATGAAAGCATCGCCAAAAGAGCAAGGACCAGAAGCTGCCCCTACAACAATCGTAATTTTTCCGGGATCAAAAAGAATTTCTCCGTGCTTACCGCCATCACTACTCAAATCAAAGAGAGTTGGATCTTGAATAATCGAATAATTTTCACTGACAGATGAAATCTCAGCAAAACCCCCGCTGCTATTTCCAAAACCACGAGCCCTTAATCCCCCATTAAACTCCAACTCACCCGCAAGAAGGTAGATTTCACCCCCTGGAGATCCGCTCGCATCAAGACGCGCTCCCTCATTTACAAAAATAGAGTGCACCTCTTTACTCTCTCCAATAGCAATCCTTCCTCCAGGACCATTTGCGCTAGAAACATCAAGGTGCGCATTTTCTGCTAAAACCATCTCTTCGCCTAAAAGACGAATCTGACCACCCTCTGCCTCCAAATGATTATTGACAAGAGCCTTGCCTCCATCTGCAGATAAGAAAATGCGCCCCTTTACGCGGTTGGCGCGTACCCCCTCAATTGACCCAGTGCAGTTAATCGCCATCTCATAAGCAGATTTAGTTTTTAGCTCCGTAACAACAGCTTTGATACTTCCTGAGTGATCGATAGAGCCATTGCCCGCTTTTACAAAAATGCGCTCAGAGCCTTTTGGCTTAATCAAAATTTTTGAACCCCCGCCTAAACCGACACGGTGCGCTTCAATCGAACCTTGGTTATCGATCTTTTGTGCCAGCAAATGCACCTCTCCACCCGCTGAAGAAATTTTTCCCAAGTTGACAATCGAAGCATTACTATCCCCATCAAAAAGCATCTTGCCACTATTAATATAGTCGCTATCTAACGCATCAAGAGTCGAAGCAACAAGACCTCCCACATTGATCTGACAATCTTTTCCAAATAGAATCCCCTTTTGATTGATCAAATAGACCTTACCATTCGATTCCATGCGACCTAAAATCTCTGATTTGTTACCACCAGTAACGCGATTGAGCACACTTGATTTGGAATCTTGCATCTGAAACTTAGCCGTTTCGCCTTTGCCGACAGAAAATTTATCCCAGTGAATCACAGCGCTTTTACCAGATGTGACAACCACCTGATCACCGCGATTAGCAACTTTTACCTTGCCGTGCTTTACCGAGTGCCCACTTGGCAGAGCTAGAATTGAAGAAATAACACCAAGAGACAAAGAAAAGATAATTTTATTCATGACAGATAATATTCTTATAGATTTTTTTTAACTCGTAAACAGACTGATCAGAACCCGTTTTTGCAACGACATTCCCTTCGGGATTCACAATTGTAAACCCCTCCATCCCCTCTACCTGGACAAAAATAAACCCCTTAGAGTCAAGATCTAAAGCAGCTTCATCCGAAAAAAGAACCATCGGCATTTGGTAGTAGCGCGAGAGATCTTTAGCCTTATCAAGGTCTTTTGTCACAAAAAGAGAGGTAGCAAGAAGGGTTGTACTGATCATTACACCCCTGTTATAATGGAGTGAACTATTTATTACTATGTCTGAAAAATTCCCCACCCTCATCTGGCGACATCGCCGCGAGAACCTGAAAAAGTGTTCCCTGCGTGGACTTGAATCACGCACAGACATGCGCTTTTTCACCTACCCGAAAAATACCCCCCCCATCTCAAGTGATTACATCATCCTCTCCCTCGAAGGAGACCCCCTCTCTGAAAAAGACAAAGGTCTCCTCCTTCTTGACGGTACATGGCGCCTGGCAGAAAAAATGCACGCACAGCTTCCTGAAAACATCCCAAAACGGCGCATCCCAAAAGGCTTTGTAACCGCCTATCCGCGTAGACAAGAAGATTGCATGGAGCCCGACTCAGGCCTCGCCTCAGTTGAAGCGCTCTATATCGCCTACACAATCATGGGGAAAGACCCCTCAGGGCTTTTAGATCACTACCACTGGAAAGAACTCTTTCTAGAAAGAAATAGAGGACACTTATGAAACTTTCAAAAACCTTTGGAGGAACCCTCCTAGTTGCTGGAACAGCCATTGGCGCCGGCATGCTCGCCCTTCCTGTTATCACAGGACAAGGGGGGTTCCTTCCCGCCACCATCGTCTTTCTTATCTGCTGGCTCTTTAGCGCCTCAACAGGACTCCTCTTTTTGGAAATTTGCTTAGACATGCCGCAAAATGCGAACCTTGTCACCATGGCATCGCAACTCCTTGGCCGTCCAGGAAAATACGCAGCCTGGATCCTCTACCTCTTTCTCTTCTACTGCCTCACCATCGCCTATACAGCTGGTGGTGGAGACTTTATCTATCAAGTATTTGGAGGTGGACTTCCAAAACCACTCACCACACTCCTGTTCACCACCCTATTTGGCAGCTTTGTCTATATCGGCACAAAAGCCGTCGACCGCGTCAACTACATCTTGATGGGGGGACTTATCCTCACCTACATCCTCTTTATTGCCTTCGGTTTCTCCCAAGTAGAAGCAAAAAATCTCACAACCATCAACTGGAAATACGGCTTTCTTGCACTGCCCGTGATGTTCACCTCATTTAGCTATCAAGGAATAATCCCAACCCTCAACACCTACTTAGAGCGCGACCCCAAACGCATGCGCAAGGCCATACTCCTAGGCTCTGCAATTCCCCTCATCGCCTACCTCATTTGGGAATTTCTTATTCTTGGTATTGTGCCAACAGAAGGCCTCATCATCGCAAAAAATGCCGGCACCAACGCGATCACGCCACTGCGCGCACTCCTCAACAACCCCACCGTCTACCTTATCGGTGAATTTTTTGGGTTCTTTGCGCTCACCACCTCATTTCTCGGCGTCACACTCGGCCTCCTCGACTTCCTTTCCGACTCCCTCGAAGTGAAAAAAACACCTACCTCCAAACTCATCCTCTGCAGCTTGATCTACTTTCCGCCCCTCATCGTCGTCCTCATCAACCCCAACATCTTCTTAACCGCGCTCGGCTACGCCGGTGGCATAGGCTGCGCGCTCCTACTTGGTCTTATGCCCATCCTCATGACCTGGGTCGCTCGCTACAAGCGCCGCTACACCCACCTGAATATTCAACTGCCAGGCGGAAAACCCGTGCTTATTTTGCTTGCGGCCTTCGTCTTTTTCGAACTGATGATTTCTTTGCTTTAGAAGCCTTCACTTTGATCGAAGTAGAACTGCGTCTTTTTGCTTTAGAAATCACATGGATTTCAATATCTTTTCCTAAACGACGCAGAAATCTCATTAATCTATCAATAGAGTAATGCCTAAGCTTTCCATTAACGATGTCAGAAACCTTTGGTTGGTCAATACCCAAAATGATTGCTGCTTCTTTTTGAGTGATATTTTCTGCTCGCATAATATCGTCAATCTGAGAAGCTAATTCAGCTTTAACCAATGCCTCTTCCGGATTTGGAATTCCTAAATCAGCAAAAACGTTCCCGCTACTTATTGTGACTTCATTAAATCGATCATCCATAATTGCTATAATGTCTTTTCGCTGATTTTATTCTAATTTCGAGCAAC
This sequence comes from Candidatus Algichlamydia australiensis, assembly GCA_033977065.1. GTDB lineage: Bacteria > Chlamydiota > Chlamydiia > Chlamydiales > JAJFMI01 > Algichlamydia > Algichlamydia australiensis. The sequence goes on along the minus strand of JAXCHI010000004.1, from coordinate 27,246 downwards.
TCTTTATCTTTTTTCGAAAGAGAAATACCTTTTGAACTTTTCTTTTTAAAGACCTGCAAAACATAAAGAAATTCTTTATGCTTTATTGTGTATACTGCTCTAAAAGTATCACTATTATAGTCTGCCTTTATTTCAACTACGCTTGCCCCTTTAAATCCTTTGAGAACTTTTCCATTTGAGTGCATCTTTCCTTTGGCCGCCATGTCAATCGCATAAACAAATATTTCCTTTACATCGATCGGCAATTTTTCAAGATCTTTTTTGGTAGATCCAACAAACGCTATCGTTCTTTTTTTCATGTCTGTTATACCAATATGAGCATATTTTAGACAAGGTTAAAATATTTTTGCAAGAAAATTAAAAACACTCACCGCAACATCCAACTGCCAGGCGGAAAACCCGTACTTATTTTGCTTGCAGCCTTCGTCTTTTTCGAACTTGCGATCTCATTACTCTTCAAATAGGCCATTTAACCTCTGCTATTTCGCCCGAATACACCACGCGAATTGCTATCCAATCTCTTCCCTAGACAAAATTGTTTAAGATTGTATAAAGTTTTGGCAGGTAGCCGATATTTTTTACATAGGAGGTAAGAATGGCTCACGAAATTTGCTCAAGAAGTTCTATGGGTGCTCACTTCAAGATCTACCAAAAAGAGGGCTCCTTGTTTGCTCTCCGCTCAGGTTGTAGAGAGATGTTACCTGTGTGTAACGAGACAAACCTAAGTAATCGCTCTATTACTCCTGAAAATATTGACAGCTTTTGGGTCGCCCCTTCAGGTCATGGCTATGTCATTCAAGGGCGTTTACCTGGAGGAGCTAGAAAAAAGAACAGTAGTGGGACCATAGAAGAACTATTACAAGACAGCAATAAACTCGTGAATTGGATGGAACAGCGCCAAATAAGATCCATGAAATTTACCAACAAAAGAAAGGTCCCTTTGAAACGCCCTAATAATATCATATTGCCATCTAGTAGAGCCGTTGTTTCACAGAGACCACTTGGAATTAAAAAATCCAAGTTGAAGAATTTTGCCCTTGCACTAGCGTCTACCACTCATTTAGAAACACTCGTTGTTGAGCACATACTGCGAGTTTATAGTCCCAAAAAATCATCTTATGACGACGAACGATTAATGGATTTGTTGGAAGGGATTAAAAATAGCGAATCTTTGCTTTGTATCCATTTAAAACAATACGGTCTTGACCGTTACGTCGATTTAGTAAATAGCGAACTCAGTGAAAAGTACTTAGTTCACTATTCATCAAATGGAATACCAACGATTTCCCTTTTTAGAAAAGTCCATACAAAAGATATGATTGATCGCGCACGAGAAGAGTTGAAAATAATGATTGAAAATGGCCTTAAAAAGATAGCCTCTGGGTCAGAAAAAGAATTAGAGAAGAACGAATTGCAATTAAAAGAGGCAAACACTAAGTACCAAATTTTGCATCAAAACTGGATGATATCTCTCTCACCAGAGGATTTGACTAATATTGAAAAACGCCTCGAAAAGCGCATTGATGAAGTAACAGAAAAACAAAAAGAGCACGAATTGCGCTTAAATGAAATGAAAACCGAACACCAAATGTTGCATCAAAGTCGGATGAAATCTCTTTCATCAAAGGGTTTAGCTGATATTGAAAATCGCATTAGGGAGGTAGAAAAACAAGTAGCAGAAAACAACGAATGCCTTAAATGGGAACGTGAACGAAAAAAAATGTTTGATGCAATTCAAAAATTTGATAAAAGTCTTGAATTACCTAACTCAAGTGACGTTGCTAACCCAACAGAGCTCTTCTACAACTATCTTTCCGGTGAGATTAACAGCCTTATCTGTGGAGTCAGAGGAGCTCATTCTGGTTGGCTTGAAAATAAAAAAGGATGGAAGCAACTAGCACTCCAGCATTTGATCATGAACTTTGGCGCATTGGCTGGGATAGGCGCCACAGTTGGTTTAGGAGCAGCAGCGGCTGCTACAGGAGGAGCATTAGCACCAGTCGCACTCTTAGCGCCTCTTTTCCCATCACTCCTAACATCTGGACTCACTTTAGGAGTAGATAAATTATTTGATAGTAGACAAAATAAAAAAGTTGAAAATGCCCACAATCAACTTCCTTCTACTCGTCATGAGTTGGATTGGACGGTTTCAATGATTGCTGGAGCAATGGCAATTACGTACCACCAAAAATTGTCTATCTTGAGCGATAAGGGGCTAAGAACACTGGCGAAAAACTGGGTCCAAAACTGGAGCCGTCAAATCATAAAAGGTTCTGGTGCCCTAGATGAAGAGGTTGAGTCCCACCTAAATATACTTTTCTGTTTAGATAAAAAAGCAAAAAAAGCAAAAATAAAACTTGCTAATAGCAGAAAAATTAGCATGAGCGAGTTTTATAGAGAATCTGGGGTTTGCTATCAAGATGGACAACAACTTTGTATTGAGTCTTGTTATGACACATCACGAGCAAAAAAGAGAGAAATCACCAATATCGATAGAGTCGGTCCCTACTATTTCCAATCAAGTGAAGAAGCCGACTATTATAAAGATTTTTTTAAAAACTATTCCATAACACTACTCAAAAGAGGGGTTTTAGGTACTGCTAAGGGTTGGATTAGCCACAAATTAGCCAACACAAAGACAATAGATGAGAAAACTCAAATAATTAAGGATTACTGGAATTGGAAAGTTGTTGACTTAACTGATACAGATATCCCCTCGCATCCACCAACCCTTTCATTTTCATATAGAGATTCAGCTTCTTCAGAGAGTCTTGTGGTTTCTGAAGCAAGACAACCTGATGAAGACTTATCCCTTGTTAGGAAAGTTGAAGAAGTGCGTCGTGTAATCTGCGCATTAAATCCAGGAAAAACTTGGGATCAACTCGTCGAGGAAGCAGGATAAGAAACCTTTAAAGGATCTCTTCGAATTAAAATTCAGTCGATTTTTCAGCTTTTTTGAGCCGAAAAATCGGCGAAAGTTCATTTGAAGGCACCCTTTTTTTTCTTACGGCCTTCGTCTTTTTCGAACTTGCCATCTCGCTTTTTTAACAGCCAAAAAGGAATTTCACTAGATAGTGTCTCAAAAGGCTATAATCAGATTATTTTTCATGTTTGCAGCTTATTTTTGTGCGGAAATTGAAGCTGCATTTGTAAATTCCGCTTCATTTGAGCACAAAAATGGAACCCAAACATGAAAAATAAGATGGTTGTATGCTTTTGACGACGCTATCTAGTACTCTGTAACAAAATTTTCTGTTACAGAGTACTACTCCCCTCAAATATGCGAACGCAATCCTATATTTTAGGCAATAATACTGGATTGAAATTCCATATTTCAATCGTAATTTCTTAAATTATTGATTATTAGTAACTTGCATTTTATTCAAACTGTTTAAATTAAAAGATAATTAATATATAATTAACTCATAATTATTTAATTACTAACAGTAATGACTACTAAAATATCTGAATATCAACAAGTGACCCAGGGAGTAGGGGCCGCTCAAACCGGCCTGCCCTCAAATATTCCTCTCCCAGAGGGAAACAAAGCTCTTCTTCCAGAGCCTCTTTCAGGCAGAATAACAACAGAAGCAGAGCCTTGCCTTTTCCTTAATCGCTTGAAACATCAAGAAACTTCTCGCAAGGATGAAGTAGCGGCAACCTCTGGTACAACAAGGTTTAACTACTATGATTTAGGCAAAGTATCAAATCTTATTGCTCACTACTTAGTTAATAACTACAACATCAAGAAAAACTCACGAGTAGGAATTATCGGAAAAGATAAGCTGCTAATGGTCGTATGCGAGCTGGCTGTTTTAAAAGCGGGGGGAGCCTTCGTCCCCTTCGACTCTGTCACCCCTAAAGAGCGACTTGATTTCACAGTTGAAAATGCGGAATTAGATTTGATGATCCTCTGCAGTGGAAAAATTAGGAATAAAGAGTTTTCTTGCGAAACACTATCTTTAGAGAAAGAATTACAAAAGATCTCTAAAACAGATTACGATAGTCCTCCCCAAACTGACGCAACAGATAAAGATCTTGCCTATATCCTCTATACATCTGGATCAACATCCAAAAAACCAAAAGGTGTAAAACAGACACGTGGCGGTCTACTCGCACAAATTGAAGCGTACACAAAAGACCTCTCTATCACCGAAAATGATTCCCTCCTTCAACTTGCAACGCTCTCACACGATCAAGCAATTGTTGATACTTTCGCTGCTCTTTTAAATGGAGCCTCTCTGCATTTTTTCAATTTAAATAAAGACTTAGAAGGTAGCCGCGAAAAGATTAGAAGCATCATTCTAGACAACAAAGTCTCCATATTTAGCTCGATTCCCTCCCTTTATAGAATCATATTTGACGATTGGCAATCAATTGACAACTCCTCCCTTCGCATCATTACCATTGGAGGCGAAGCAGTTGAAAAAGAGCACGCGACTTTCTTTCAGGAATTTATAGCCCCCCAAACAAGAAGAGAGCTGGAATTGATCAATGGATATGGGGCGAGTGAATGTTCCTGGATCGCGTATTACAAAATAACAGGGAGAGACAATCTCGAATCACTAAACCAGATTCCGCTTGGGAAAATCACTTCAAACATGAAAGTTCTTATTGATCAAAGTGCCTCTCCAAACGAAGGGATTGGAGAACTTTTGATCTCCTCAAACGGCGTAAGTCCGGGCTACTGGAACAATAGAGAAGCTGATGAAAATGCATTCACAACAATTGAAGGGGTTCGTTACTACCGGACAGGTGATTTTGTTACCCAAGATGCAAGCGGAATTGTTCACTTTAAAGGTAGAAAATCATGGCACGTTAAAATCAATGGGGAGCGAGTCAATTTAAACTCTGTAGAAAATGCTTTACTAGAAGAGCCTCTCATCTGGGAAGCAAAAGTCATCGCTCATGAATCTGGTCTGCACGCTTTTTTTATTTCTGATGCTCGAAATGGGAAGCTGAATCCTCTCTCTATTCGCGAAAGCTTAAGCCAGAAATTGAAATCCTATGAAATCCCCTCTTTTTACCACCATTTGAATGCTCTGCCTAAACTTCCTAATGGAAAAGTTGACCGTCAACAGCTCTTAAGTCTAATCCCTGAAGTCAAGATAGATGATGAGACTGTTGAAATGACACTCGAAACGTTTATCGAAACAAAAATTAAAAAAAATTTATTGTATTCTACCTTACCAAAAGGAGAATTGAATCTCCGCGCTTACGGGTTTGATTCCCTACAATTCGCAACGCTTGCAATTGAAATTAACCGCTTTGTTGGCAAAAACATCGTAAGGGGAATTGATCTCATAAGACTTGCTACTTTAAGGGAGATACAAGACGAACTGCGATTCAGATTAGAGAACTATGCAATAGTCGACATGTCTAAAGAAGTCTATGCACGTAAAGAAAAAGTCACCGAAATCATGAATGGTAACAACAGAGAGAGCGCCGAGTATGAAGCAGAAAAGTGGGACTTTTACGATTTTAACTTTAACGCAATTAAAATAATTTTAACTCATTTTGCTAATGAACACAAACTTCAAATCTTCCCAACAGAGAGCAAGGAAGAATTTTTCGAAAAAATAGAGGAGTTGACTTCATCAGAAGAGGAGGGGCAATTTGGCTTGACCTTTCCCGCTTCAGCTCAAGGTTTTGATGAGGGGCCTCAAAAAAATAATGTGCACTATACACCGTGTATATTAAGAAAATTTGGAGAAGACTTCGACTTGTATATAGCAGACTCCGTCGGCAAAAACAGAGAAGAAGATCTATTAAACCTCCCTTTTTCAAAAAATATGAGGTTGCATTTTGACCCCTATGAAAGACAGAGAGATAGCATCTCCTGTTACATCGATTTAGTTCTCTACTTTCTAAATGCTCTACAGTTAGATATGGCAGAAGACTCGATTAAGTTGGATGATAAAATGATACAAACTGGTTTCGAAACAGAGCCCTTTTCGCCTCAATTTAAATATAACCCTAAATACAGCTATTTTCTTAGCCCCTTAGAGATCATAAAGCACTCTCAAACTCTTGATTTTATCTATTTGTTAACTCCTGAAAAGCAGGTTCAACCACTAAAATTATCCGAAAACAAAGAGAGCGCCATCGATTATGTAATGAGACATACAAAAAAAGTAACCTATACTAAAACAAGACAGCTCTATGGTAATTCTCCTGACTCTCAGAAATACACAATTAACTGCAGTTTTTACCTAAAAAGCTTAGAGTTTGCAGAGATCCTCGAAGAATACCTTGTTGAAAAACCAGAAGATTGATGTAAAAGAACTCCCCTTTCTGCTACACTGAGATCTTCATGGATCCGAAGACCTACTCGAAAGAAGAACATGGCATTGATATCAATAATATTGACGCCCACGCCCTCTATGTGCTTGATAAACTGCGACTTGCTGGCTTCAAGGCCTACCTTGTAGGTGGGGGTGTTCGCGATCTCCTTCTTGGAATTAAACCAAAAGATTACGACATCTCTACGTCAGCCAAACCCGAAGAAGTAAAGAAAATTTTTCGAAACTGTCTACTCATCGGCCGTCGTTTTCGCTTAGCTCATGTGCGCTTCGGCCGCAAAATCATTGAAGTCTCCACCTTTCGCGCAGGCGATACGCAAAATGAATCTTTAATTTTACGCGACAACATCTTTGGTACACCAGAAGAGGATGTGCTGCGCCGCGACTTTACAATCAATGGTCTCTTCTACGATAGCGAAAAAGAGGAAGTAATCGACTTTGTTGAAGGCTATCCTGACATTAAAAAACGGTTCCTTCGTACCATTGGCCAGTCGTTTGTACGCTTTAAGCAAGATCCCGTACGCATGATTCGCTTGCTTAAATTTATCGCGCGATTTGGTCTTGACGCCGATACAGAAGCGCGTCAAGCGCTGCTAGAGTGCCGTGCAGAAATTTTAAAAAGCGCGCAAGCGCGTGTATTAGAAGAGATTTTGCGGATGCTTGAATCAGGATCTAGCGCCCCCTTCTTCAAATTGATGGCAGAGCACGGTCTTTTAGAGGAGATTATGCCCGCCTTAGCAGAATTTTTAGAGTCAGATGAGGGAGCGGATGTCTACTCCTATTTAGAAGAGATCGACCGCTCTAATCACGAGCCCCACCACCCCAAATATCACCGCGCTACACTTGTCTCAGGCTTTTTATTTCCCCTCTTTGAGGACCGCCTTCACCGCCACTACCTCTCCCGCGAAAAAATCCCCCACCTCGGAGATATTTTTGAGGAGGCGCACGCGCTTATCGATGAGGTCTTCAAACCCTTCTTTCTCTTTCCAAAACGCATCCGCGCACAAGTGACAAACATTCTCACCAACCAATACCGCATCACTCCCCTCGATCCTAAACGACCGCGTCGCATCCGCATCCCCACAGATCCAGAGTTTTTCCACTCTCTTGATTTCCTCAACCTTCGCGTTGCCCTCAAGCCCACCTTACAACCCATTTGCAATCAATGGAAAGAGGCCTTTGACAAAGGCGATAGACCAAAACCTAGGAGTAGAAGTGGAGCGAAAAGAAATCGCCCTCGACGGCGGAAAAAAAGTTAGTTACGTCGGCCCCGACATCTCGGAAGGCCCTCTCCCCACTCTCTTTTATTTTGCACTCTCTGAAGAAGAGAGCCTTCTTGTTGACCCCTACAACCAACCCGTACAATTTCTTTTAGAAAAACCCGTTCGCATCTTCTCTCTCACCATCCCGGGACACGGTCCAGACCTCGATCCGCGCAAAGCAATCGGAATCTGGGCTGATGAATTTAAAAAGGGAAACGATCTCCTCACTCCCTTCATCCAGATGTGCGCCGAAGCCATTCAAGAGCTTCTTGAACTCGGACTGATTCCACAAAATAAACTTGCAATTTCCGGTCTCTCGCGAGGTGCTTTTATCGCCTCTCACATCGCAGCAATTGTTCCAGAAATTACGCACATTTTGGGTTTTGCGCCTCTCACCCAGCTCAACATGACAAATGAGTTTGTCGATCTGCAGGAGAATGAATTAGCAAGAAGCTTGAATCTTGAAAATATCTCCGAAAAAATTTGCGGGCGTAAAATCCGCTTTTATATCGGGAATCGCGATGTACGGGTTGGCACTGATCGCGCTTTTTCCTTAGTCCAAAAACTCTCGGAAGCAGCTTTTGAAAAGCGGATCCGCAGCTCACCCATTGAGATGATCATCGGCCCCTCAATCGGCCATATGGGACATGGAACTGCGCCGCATGTTTTTCAAGCGGGTGTCGATTGGCTGATGGAGGAATTCCATTGCAACCCATGATCGCTACCAGTTTTCCTCTATGGGGAGGGAGATTTTTGATGAGATGCAAAATACCTCTTCGAAGGGAATGTTTATGAAACATTTCCAAGAAGAGGGATTTTGCAGCTCGCGAAAAGAACCTTCACATAGAGGAAAAAAGGAAGCTATGATGGGTGTGGATCTTTTTATTCTTGCAGGAGAAGTAAGCGGCGATAACCTAGGCGCAGAGCTCATCCGCAAACTTTCCGACAAAAAAATTCTAGCTGTTGCGGGCCCTCAGATGCGAAAAGAAAAAGTAGAAGTCCTTTTTCCCATGGAAAAACTGGAAACTATGGGCTTTATCGATGTCCTAGGCTCCCTTCCTCGCATCTACAAATACTTTAAGCGAGCGCGCCAGGCTATCCTGGAGAAAAACCCAAAAACCGTCATTTTAATCGACTACTCCGACTTTAACTTAGCTCTTGGACGATCGCTACGCAAAAAAGGCTACAATGGAAAAATCGTCCAGTACGTCTGTCCCTCTGTCTGGGCGTGGCGAAAAGGACGCATCAAAACATTGGAGAAAAATTTCGATCTGCTTCTCTCGATTTTACCCTTTGAAAAAGAGTGCTTTGAAGGCCGTGACATTCGAGTAGAATATATTGGCCATCCCCTGCTAGAAAAAATCGAAACGACAAATGAAAAAAAAGAGTATCTCTCCATCTTTCCCGGTAGTCGGCAAACAGAAATAGAGCGCAATCTCCCCCTACAAATTCGCGTTGCCAAAGAGATCTCTCCTTACCCGATCGCTATCTCTTTATCCGATGAAAAGATGCGCCCCCTCGTCACAAAAATTGCGCCCGACATCGAAATTTTCTCTAAAGAAAAACGGTATGAATTGATGCAAAAATCGCAAGCTGCCATTGCCACATCTGGAACGGTAAATTTAGAGCTTGCCCTCCATCGTGTCCCAACAGTTGTGACCTTTGCCATCAAACCGCTCGATCTCTTTATCGCAAGAGATCTCTTGCGCATACGCATGCCCCACTTCTCCCTTCCTAACATTATCGCAAAAGAGAGAATCTTTCCTGAGCTCTACGGTCCCAACTTCACAGAGGAAAACCTAACCAAAGAGCTTAAAAAAATCCTCTCTACTCAAACTAGAATTGTGAAAAAATGTGAAAGAGTCCATGCTCTTGTACAAGATAAAAACAACCCTGACTTTAAAGGAATTCTTTTATGAAAAAAGTTCTACTTGTTTCGCTGCTTTCTCTATTTTGCTTAAACGCACAGACACCTCTAATTCCCCGTGAAACACTCTTTGCAGACCCTGAAAAAACAAGCGTTTCTATCAACCCGGACGGCAAACATCTCTCCTACCTCTCTTCCTACAATGGCGTCCTAAATATTTGGGTCAAAACCTTAGGAAAAGAGGACGATCATCCTGTAACTTTTCTATCCCATCGCCCTATTTCAGGATACACCTGGTCCACCGATGGGAAGTATCTCCTCTACCTTTGCGATAATGGCGGCGACGAAAATGACCACCTTTTCTCTCTTGATCTTTCCACTAATGAGACAGTTTGTCTTACACCACAACCTGAAACAAAAGCTTTTATTCTTCAGTTAAGCGAAAAATTTCCAAGTGAGATTTTGGTTCTCTTAAATGAGCGCGATCCATCTGAGTTTGATGTTCACCGCATCAATTTAGAGACCGGAAAAAAAGAGATGGTTTATCAAAATAAGAATAGCTATAAAAAATTTCTTGCAGATGACTCCCTTTCACTACGTGCAGCAATCTCTTGGAACGATGAGGGAAGCATTGAATTACATGTGAAAGAGCCCAATGACAAAGATTTCCAAATTCTGCAGAGCTATAGCATGGAAGATTCGCGAAGTACATCACTACTCTCTTTTTCTAAAGAGAGTAACGAGTTCTTCTTTGTGGACTCAAAAAACAGTGATAAGACAAGCCTAAAAGCCTACTCTTTTACAGATAAATCGATCAGACAGGTTTTTTCTTCAGAAAAAGAGGAAGTAGATAAAATCTTCATTGATGAAAAAACTTATCAACCAAAAATTGTTACTACCTACTATGAAAAGCAAAAAACTCACCTCATTAATCCCACGTTTGAAAAACATTGGAAAAATATTTCAGCTTTAGGTGAAGGGAAAAGTATTCTTTGGTTACAAGAGAGCCCTCACCATCCTTTTGTACTTACCTCCTTTGTCTCAGATAAGAGTCTTCCCGAATATTATCTCTACAACAAAAAGACCCAAAAGACAGAGTTCCTCTTTTCAGGATACAAAGAGCTCTCGACACAACCACTCCAAGATAAAGAGATTCATATTATTAAGGCGCGTGACTCTCTCCCACTTGTCTCCTATCTAACCAAACCTACAAACACAAAAGGGCCCGTACCAATGGTCCTTATGGTGCATGGAGGCCCCTGGGCACGCGATTATTTTGAATATCACCCCTATCACCAGTGGCTGGCAAACCGCGGCTACGCTGTCCTAAGCGTAAACTTTCGCGGTTCAACAGGATTTGGGAAAGCCTTTCTCAATGCAGGGAATGGGCAGTGGGCAAAAAAAATGCAAGATGACCTTGAAGATGCGGTCTATTGGGCGATTGAAAATGGCATTGCAGACCCTAAAAAAATTGCCATCTTTGGAGGAAGTTACGGCGGCTATGCCACGCTTGTAGGATTAACAAAAACACCTAAACTTTTTGCCGCAGGAATTGATATTGTGGGCCCCTCACATCTACAAACTCTTATTGAGTCCATCCCGCCCTATTGGAAAGCTTTTCTCAAAGAGTGGGAACTGCGCGTTGGTCCTCCTGGCAATAAGGAGTTTATGGACTCTATATCCCCCCTCACCTATGTAGACAAAATTGAAAGACCCCTTCTTATTATGCAGGGACAAAATGATCCACGAGTCAAAATGGCTGAAAGCGAACAAATTGTCCAAGCTATGGTAGAAAAATCGATTCCCGTCTCCTATGTTGTCTTTCCGGATGAGGGACACGGCTTTCGCATCGCGAAAAATCGCATTGCTAGTTGTGCGATTATGGAAGATTTTCTTGCTAAGCACCTTGGAGGGAGAGCCGAGCCTATTGGTAAAAGCGTAGAAAACTCCTCAGCAAAAATCCCTGTCGACTCAAATAATAACTAAAGAGTTACTCATGGAAGCACAAACTTACTGGAATGAAGTGGGATCCCAAAAAGATTTTGAAGATCCCCTCTATTTAGAAAAAATTAAGCCTTATATCCATCACCACTCAAAAATTGTGGAGTATGGGTGCGGCTATGGACGCCTTCTGCAATTTCTAAAATCTGAAGGCTATACAAATCTTTACGGCTTTGACTTTGCTCCCAAAATGATTGAAAGAGGAAAAAGCGCGCACCCCGACCTTAACCTCACGTGCATCAAAGAGAGTGGAAAAGTTCCCCTCGAAGATGAAGCTTGTGACCTTGTCATCCTATCGACAATTTTATGCTGCACTGTTGCTAAAGAGGAACAGACCAAAATTGTGAAAGAGATGCAAAGGATCCTAAAACCAGGAGGGGTTTTGTATCTTTCTGACTTCATGATTACTGACCACCCCCGCTACACAGACAAATACAAGAAAGGGTTTGAGGATTTTCAGGAGAGAGGCATCTATACTACCAGCGAAGGAATTGCAGTGAGGCACCATACTACACAGTGGATTATGAAATTATTAGAAAATTTTTCAATCCAATGGTTTGAACAATTTGATTTTAAAACGATGAATCAAAATTTTGCTAGAACCTGTCACTGCGTAGCACAAAAATAAGTTCTTTGTGATAGAATATCTGCATGGATAAGAAAATTTATGTAGATCGGTTGCGAAACGGGGAAACTCAAAAATTTTCTTGCAGCTGCACAGCAGAAGAGTTAGAGCTTATTGATGAGAGCTTGCGCTTTGCTACCCTCGTTCGTTTTCAAATTTGTGCTTATACAACTGATGACCATCTAATCTTATCCATGGATATTCAGACAACAGCACAAATACCATGTAAAATTTGTAATGAGTGGACAGATATTGCGATAAACATTCAGAAACAGACTCATGCTGAGGCACTTGAGAACATCCGCAGCCGCGTTTATGATCCCACACCTCTGCTAATTGAAAATATTGTTTTAGAAGTTCCCCAGTTCGCAGAGTGTCAAGAAAATTGTCCAGAAAGACTCCTCTTAAAAGGCTTTCTTGGAAACTCTTAATGTGCTATGCTTATAGCAAAATAAAGTTTTAGAGGTATTCCCATGGCAGTGCCAAGAAGTCGTATGTCGAATATGAGAAAAAATACTCGACGTGCTCATCACGCAAAACAACCAAAAACTCTCTCCATCTGCAAAAATTGCGGCAAAACCCACCAACCCCACAGGGTTTGCTCCGCTTGCGGCTATTACGGCGGCAGATCTCTATTTGCTGCAAAAACTGAAGAGTAAAAACGATGCAAATCGGCATCGATCTGATGGGAGGCGAGACGTCTCCCGCGTTGCTAATTCAGGCTATAGACGAGCTTGCGCGCGAATCAGACTCCCCACTTAAGCTCACAATTTTCGCAAGTAAAGAGGTGCTCAGCAAACTTCCACAAAATTGTGGAAGCGTCTCGCTCACCCCTGTAGTTGCAGCTGATCTCATTGAGATGGCAGATGATCCTCTAAAAGCGGTGAGGCAAAAACCGAACGCCTCGATGATCCTTGGAATCAAAGCGCTGAAAGAGGGGAAAATTGATGCTTTTGTCTCTACAGGAAACACCGGAGCTCTTATCGCCTCATCGACCTTAACTTTGGGCCGCATTGAATCGATTAGCATGCCCGCTCTCCTTGCTCTTCTTCCAACCAAAAAAAATCCTCTTGCCCTGATCGATGCAGGTGCTTCCACAGAAGCAGATACGAAACAGCTTCTCGCTTCCGCAAAAATGGGCCTTGCTTACCAGTACGCTAGTGGGAACAAACAACCCAAAATCGGATTATTAAATATTGGAACTGAAGAGTACAAAGGACATGACGCGCTCAAAAAAGCGTATAGTCAACTCAAAAATCTTCCCGAGTTTGTAGGAAATATTGAAGGCTCTCACGCCTTTGAAGGGAAAGTAGATGTACTTGTCACCGACGGATTTACAGGAAATGTATTTTTAAAAACAGCCGAAGGAGTAGCTGCCATGCTCATAGAGCAGATGGCAGAAAAACCAAAAAAATTAATTGAGAAAACAGCTACAGGCGCTCTTGTATGCGGAGTTGATGGAATCGTGATCAAATGTCACGGAAGTGCCGACCCCAAAGCCTTAAAAAATGGCGTCAAACTAGCTGCAAACCTCACCAACGGAAACTTCCTAAACAAGCTCAAAAGCGAGCTCAAAAGATAAATAATGGAAAAACAAGATCGAAATAAAGAGATTCTCCTCAATGTAGAGCCAAAAGAGACACGCGTTGCCATGTTGAAGCAAGGCAAGCTCAACAATCTCATTGTAGAAAGAAATACCAGCCGCCAACTAACAGGAAATATTTACCGCGGAAAAGTCACCAATATCCTGCGCAATATCCAATCTGCTTTCATTGACATCAAAGAGAGTACAAACGGATTTATTCACATCTCAGACATCATTGAAAACACCAAAAAGTTTCAAGAGATGTACGAACTCGACTTTGAAGTGGAAGAGGATGAGAGCAAAAAAAATGCTGATATTAGTGATCTTTTTAAAAAAGACCAGCCAGTACTTGTTCAAGTTGTCAAAGAGGCCATGGGCACCAAAGGGGCACGATTGACCTCAAATATCTCTTTAGCGGGACGTTTTCTTGTCCTTCTCCCGAACGCTCCTCATCGCGGTGTCTCTCGCAAAATCACAGACCGAAAAGTGCGCGACAAGTTAAAAAAAATCATTAAATCTTTTGAGATGCCCTCAGATATGGGACTTATCTGCCGCACTGCCTGCATTGGTGCAACAACAGATCAGTTGATTGATGAAGCGCATGACCTCTATCGCAACTGGCAAAATATTGTAGAGAAATTCAACAAAGCCGATGGTCCCGCCCTCCTCTACCAAGAGAGCGATATTATCAAACGCGCTATTCTCCTTGCCGTTGATAAAAAATATGACCGCATCTTGGTTGATGATCAACAAACACATCAAATTTGCAAGAAAATTTATTCGAGCTACTCTTCTGAACACCCCTTAAAAATTGAACTTTATCGCGATAAAGTGCCGATGTTTGAGCGCTTTATGGTCGAGCGTGAGATCGATAAAGCTCTCAAGCGTAAAGTTTGGCTTCCAAGTGGCGGCTATATTTTTATCGATCGCACAGAAGCGATGACAACTATCGATGTCAACTCAGGTCGCAGTAAAAGTAAAAGTGAGAAATCCGTCTCAAGCGTAGAAGAAAATTTGGTACGCATTAACATGGAAGCAGCAGTTGAGACCTCTCGCCAGCTGCGTCTGCGCAATATCGGCGGACTTGTGATTTGTGATTTTATCGATATGCGGTCGCGTAAAAATCAGCGTCGCGTTCTGGATAAACTCAAAGATGCTATGAAAGAGGACTCTGCGCGCTGTACAATTTTAGGCATGAGCGAGTTTGGACTTGTCGAGATGACACGCCAGAGATCACGGGAATCTTTAGAGCAAACCCTCTTTACCCCCTGCCCTTATTGCAGTGGATCGGGCATGATCAAATCCCATGAGAGCGTTGCAATTGAAATTGAACGCTCTATGAAAAAATTAATTTTAGCACAAAAACAGTATGCTCTACGCCTAAACATCCATCCCCTGCTTGACGAATACATCTCTCCAACCGATAAAAACCACCTGAAAAAACTCGCAGAAGAGCTAAACGGAGCAATTGAATTTACGACAGATGACTCCCTGCACCTCAACGATTTTACCTTCCATTCCTCCTTAAACGGCGAACTACTTGAGGTATAGTATGAAAGATTTGCTTAATTTAATCCGTAAACAAGAAATACCCAAGCGCTCTCAAGAAATCTTGGAGGGATTTGCCTCATCTTACGCACAAGTCCTCAAAAAACGCGGCTTTTCAGATGAGCTGACGCAAAAGAACTTTCTTAATTTTTTGCACGCTGCTATCGAACATTTCACCCACCCTTATCAGTTTGCTCTCTATCACAAATCTGTTCGCAAACCATTTGACTACCATCAATTTGGAATTGATTTCATTGAGCCGCTAATTGACCTTGAAAAATCGACAATTACAGGTGAAGAAAACCTCAAAAAAATAGATGAATTCACAAAGAGGGGGGAAAATGTCATCCTCTTAGCGAACCACCAAACAGAGTCAGACCCACAAATTTGGAGTGTAATGCTCAAAGAGACATACCCAGAGCTTGCCCAAAATCTGATTCTTGTCGCAGGTGAGCGTGTCATTAAAGACCCTGTTGCAATCCCCTTTAGCTTAGGGTGTAATCTACTCTGCATCTACTCAAAAAAACATATTGAAAACCCTCCCGAAGAGCAGCACCGCAAACAACTCCATAACAAAGAGACGATGGAAAAAATGCGAGAACTTCTTACAGAAGGAGGAAAATGCATCTATGTTGCTCCTAGTGGAGGCCGCGATCGTCCAGATGAAAAAGGAGAGATTGCCATCGCCCCATTCGACCCAAAAAGCATTGAAATGTTCTACCTTATGGCAAAAAAAGCGAAAACTCCTGTTCACTTTTTTTCTTTAACCATGGATACTTACCTTATCTTACCGCCACCTGATACTCTAGAAAAAGACTTAGGAGAAAGACGCATCACAATTGGAGGACCGGTGCACCTTGGCTTTGGAGATGAAATTGACATGGAGAGCTTTCCAGGAAGCGATGAAAGCAATAAACAAGCTAGACGCCAAAATCGCGCAAATTATATATGGGATATAGTTGACAAAACATACAAATTATTTCCCAAGGACAAATAAATGGTAAAAAACCTTCTAGGTACGTTAATAATATCTTCATCATTTGCTGCCGCCCCCTTCCAAAATATTGCCGACCAAAACACCCTTAAAATTGAAACACCCTCTCTACAAGAGCGTAAAACAGCAAAAATACGACTTGATAACGGCTTAGAAGCCTACCTTATTTCTGATCCAAAGACAGACAAATCAGGAGCTGCTCTTGGAGTCAATGCGGGATCTTGGCACAATCCCAAAGAGTATCCAGGGATGGCCCACTTTTTAGAGCACATGCTTTTTTTGGGAACAGAAGCCTTTCCCGATGAAGCAGATTTCTCAACTTACATCGCCAATCATGGGGGAAAAAACAACGCCTACACAGCCGCAGAACTTACCCTCTATTATTTCTGTATCAACAACCGAAATCTTCCTGGAGCTATCGAGAGATTCTCACAGTTTTTTCACGCTCCCCTCTTCAAACAGTCTGGCATGGGTCGTGAGCTTAAAGCTGTTAACCAAGAGCATGAAAAGTCAAAAGAGAGTGATCCCTGGCAGTGGTACCTAATCTTTAAAGAGACGGGAAACCAGAATCATCCAAATAGACAATACAACTGTGGAACAGCAGAGACTCTAGGCAAAATCCCCCCTAATGAGTTGCGCGCCTGGTTCCAAAATCACTACAACGCCAATCAAATGAGTCTAGTTGTCTACTCCGCAATGGAGATGGATGAATTAAAAAAACTTGTAGTCGCGAACTTCTCTCCAATTAAAAATACAGCCCTTTTAGCACCTGACCATGTTGGAAAGCTCACCTCAAGCGCACAAGAGGGCCACATCACCTACATCAAACCTATATCTGACCTGCGCACCCTTCGCTTAGTTTGGGACCTTCCAGCCGATCTCAGCGACGACCTAGAAAACCACACAGCAAACTTTTTAGCCTACATTCTTTCCACGACCACAAAAGGAAGCTTAACAAGCAAATTAAAACAAGAGGAACTTGCAGAATTTATTTACGCAGACCGCGACCAAGAGACAAAAGATCACTCCCTCTTCACAATCAATATCGACCTAACCAAATATGGCATTTCAAATGCAGACCAAGCAATAGAGCGCGTTTTTGAAATGCTCGCCTCACTAAAAGCTGAAGGAATCCATCCCTACCTCTTTGATGAGATGCAAAAAATGTCTGAGATTCACTACGCACACCAATCTCGTATGGAAGCCTTTGACTATGTGCGTAAAATGACAGAATGTCTTGTCAATGAATCTGTAGAGACCTTCCCACAAAAATCCGTTCGCCCCACCACCTACAATGCTGAAAAGATGCAGCGACTTCTCGACCATCTCACACCGCAAACATGCGCTTATTACGTGATCGCTTCTCCGGAGTTAACAGGTGTAAAACCTGAAAAAAAAGAGGAGTGGTTAGGAGGCGAGTACACCATAAAAGCGATCCCCTCAACACTTCTTGCTGCTTGGAGTAAGGCTGAGCCAAATCCTTCGCTGCATGCACCACACGCTAACCCCTACCTCCCTGAACACCTTCATCTTGTGCAGAGCCCAAAACAAGAGACCCCTACCCTACTCTTTAATGATGCGTATGGAAAAATTTACTATACTTCTGATGGTGAATACGGCGTTCCAGAAAGTGATTATAAATTTCATTTCAAAAGTCCTGAAATTGATGGCAGCCCGCGACAGATGGCGCTTCTTGACCTCTACAGCTACGCGGTAACAGAAGAGCTCTCTCACCCCCTCTCTTATGCAAGCGCTGCAGGCCTCTATGCAGATATCTCTCCCCAAAAGCTTGGGCTAATGGTAGAGATTTCTGGCTATTCAGAAAAAGCACCACTTCTCTTACAAGAAGTCACACAAAAGCTCAAAGAGACAACCCCCTCACGCGATCAATTTGAAATCTATCGCGACGTGCTTCTGCGTACCTATAGTCAAAAGGAAAATGACCTACTTTTTCGCCAATCCGTTGAAGAGATGGGAAGCATTGTCAAAAATTATGCACCTAACTCACGGCAAAAAGCGCAAGCGCTCAAGCAAATTTCTTATGAAGACTTTCTCTCCTTTAATAATAAACTTTTTGCTCAAAGTTATATTGAAGGAACCATCGTAGGAAATGTAAAAGCAGAGACCGCACAACTCATCTGGCAAAACCTACGCAACACCATCACCTACACCCCTTACCCTAAAGAAAACCAGCTTTCTACTAAATATCTCTCGCTTACAGGCGGTAAAGGTCCCTTCATTATCAAAAAACAGACCCCACATAAAAGTAATGCGACAATACTTCTAGTCGAACAGGGTCGTTCAACACCACAAACGCGTGCAGCACAACTTGTTTTAAACTCAGCCATGCACCAAACTTTCTACGAAAACCTGCGCACAAAACAGCAAACTGGCTATATCGTAAAAAGTTGGCCTGAAGAGATTTCTGGACAACTTGTGCAATCATTCTGCGTACAGTCGACAACGCACCACCCGAATGAACTGCTCTCTCGTTATGAGCTCTTTTTAGAGTCCTATGTGATTGATTTTGAAACGATGTTTTCCTACGAGCAATTTGAAAAAATTAAAACAAGCCTCATCTCGCAATTCAAAAAACCTCCGACTAACCTCGGCGCCTATGCAGATCGCATGCACAATCTAGCTTTTAACAAAAACGGTGACTTTGCCTACAAAGAAAAGCAGATAGCTGCCCTAGAAAATTTAACCTATAAAGAACTCAAAGACCACGCTCTTAGCTTCTATTCTCGAAAAAACCGTCGCCGTATCGCCCTTTTCTACAAAGGAAAAGTGCCACGCGATCAGACCTTCAAATACCAGATGGTCAACACCCCCATCCTCAAAGAGATTGGTACTTATGTTGGCAAAGAAAACAGTCCTATCGCCTGCGACTCAACAGAATGAAACAAGTTAGTCTTTTTCTATTTATGGCTGTTTCCACCTTTTTCTTCTACTTACCAAGACTACTAAGGAAAACAAACCCAAACAGTCGAATAACTTGTTGCACTACTGATTATTGATATGCAGTTCTTGCTCAATATCAGCAATCGTTGGTAAGGAACCTTTCAAGTTGTCTGGCAAAGAATCGACAATTTGTGTTTCGTAACCGGATACACCTATTGGCTTATTCATGTCACGCAGAGCATACTCAACAGTAAAATTGTCTTTATTTTTACACAAAATCATTCCTATGCTGGGACGGTCTTCAGGGTGGCGAATAAGGTCATCAACCGCAGAAAGATAAAAATTCATTTTCCCAGCATCTTCTGGTTTGAAATCTTTTGTTTTAAGATCAATAATGCAGTAACAGCGCAACTTCAAATGGTAAAAAAGAAGATCGATATAGTAATCTTTTTCTCCCACTTCGATATGAAATTGCCTTCCTACAAATGCAAATCCAGACCCCAGCTCAATTAAAAACTTTTGGATATGGGCCAGTAAATTCCCTTCTAATTCTCGCTCATTAAAGTGAGAAGTAAGAGTGAGAAACTCAAAATTATAAGGATCTTTCAAGGTCTGATTCGCTAAATCTGATTGAGGAGCTGGAAGAGTAGAGCTAAAATTTGTTACCGCTTTCCCCTCCCGTTTGTGCAAACCAGACTCAATCCAAACTCGAAGAACACTACGGCTCCACCCATTTTCAATAGTTTTATTTATATACCAAATCCTTTCCTCAAAAGACCTTAACTTCTCCATTATTAAAATGTTATGACCCCAAGGCAATAGTGCAACAGCTTGTTGCACTATTGCCTTGTCAGGGTATGCCCTTGCAAATTTAAGCATATATTTTAGATTACGATGAGAAAACCCTTTCATATCTGGAAAAGCACTTACTAAGTCGTTCGATAACCTATGTGTAACCTTTGTTCCCCATCCTTCATTTTTTTGCTTTTCAGATAGTAAGATCCCAATTTCCCAATAAAGCTTTACCAGTTCACTATTTACAGATACTGCAGCTTGAATTTGTGAATGCTGTACCCTCTATTTTATCTCCTGGAACAGTTTGCTATACTCTTTAGATAATACAACTCTTACCTCATCCTCAGTATCTACTGTCATTTCTTCTCTCCAACAAAAAATCCACTTGATTCTGAATAAAATTTAACTTTCTATATCTTTTATTTCAATTAAATTTCTTGATTTTCCAAACTTAGGAAAGCACCAAACAAGTACTTTTTTTGAAAAGCATGCAAAAAAATATTGCTTTGATATAATCGTCCCTTGATCGGCAAGGCAGAAGATCTATTAGGGTAAATAAAATGAAAATCTTAAAAGAAAACCCCATTCTATTAGCTTGGCTTTTGATACTTACTGGAGCCGTGATTTTCTCGTTTTTTCATGTTCGAGTCACTGTAAATCTGCATACCCCAGAAGAGGCAAAAACATCAATTACAATGGATAGATCATCAGTCGGTTTTGGAGGTAATAAAAAATGAAACACCTTCTGATTTTGATGCTACTATTCTCTCTTCCTACTATGGCTTTTCCTATGTCTATTCATGTTGACATTGATGTAAATATTATCAATGGCGATGGAACATTAAATTGCGGAGACGATAACAAAAGTTCCGAGGAGCGAAACGATAGCGGAAGTAGTAGAGAAGACTCGTCTAACAATAGCAAAAATACAAATCAATAATAGATTCAGGAATATTGGCCGAGCTGTTGGATCAGTTTGGCTACAAGCCCTGTCCAACCTGTTTGGTGCGAAGCTCCTAAACCGCGCCCTGTATCGCCGTGAAAGTATTCGTGAAAGTGGATGTGGTTCCAGTGGGGATCTTTTTGAAAGATTTCTCGCTCAGCAAAAACAGGGCGATTGCCGTGGGCATCGCGCGTAAAAAGAGAGACAAGACGCTTGCTGAGCTCTGCTGCTACTTCCCAGAGATTAAGCCAGTTACCCGACCTTGTTGGAAATTCTACTTTGAAGTCATTCCCAAGGTAGTGGTGATACTTTTGCAAGGACTCAATAAGCAAAATATTGATTGGATACCAAATGGGGCCTCGCCAATTTGAATTGCCCCCAAAAAGCTTTCCTGTGGAAGCGCCTGGTTCATACCCAACTGTGTGGCAATGACCATCAATTTTTAGGCTATAGGGATGCTTCTCATGGTACTTTGAGAGCGAACGGATACCGTAAGGACTTAAAAACTCCTCTTCATCCAGCATAACAGCAAGCAGGCGTTTGAGCTTTTCAACTGTGACGATGCTTAAAATACGGCGACCATTTTCACCTTCCGTCTGCATGCATGCAATCTTTTCACATAGATCTTCTCTATGTCTAATAAACCACTCCATACGTTTGTTAAACCCTTTTGCATGCGCAAATACTTCTGGTTTGAGGGTCGTCACAGCAAGTAAGGGCATGAGCCCAACAAGAGAGCGCACCTTCAAATGTTGACTACTTCCATCTGGCCGGGTTAAAACATCGTAATAGAATCCATCCTCCTCATCCCAAATAGAGTGTGTCTCCCCTACTTTATGATTAATTGCATCGGCAATATAGAGAAAGTGTTCGTAAAATTTGCTTGCCATATCTTCGTAGGTAGAGTTTTCTCGGGCAAGCTCTAATGCAATGGTAAGCATGTTCAAACAGTACATTCCCATCCAGCTTGTTGCATCAGACTGATAGAGCGCAGCCCCTTCTGGCAGATGCTCACTCCGATTAAAAACACTAATATTATCAAGGCCCAAAAAGCCTCCTTGAAAGATATTTTTTCCTCCTAAATCTTTGCGATTGACCCACCAAGTAAAATTCAAAAGAAGTTTTTGGAATATACTCTCTAGAAAATGAGGGTCTCCTTTTCCGCTCTGTTTTTGTTCAATTTTATAAACCCGCCACGCAGACCATGCGTGTACTGGAGGATTGACATCGTCAAAGTTCCACTCATAGGCAGGAAGCTGACCACTGGGATGCATATACCACTCACGCGTGAGCAGTGTGAGTTGTCTTTTCGCAAATTCAGGATCTACTAAGGCAAGGGGGAGGGCATGAAAAGCACTATCCCAGGAGAAAAAGGCGGGATACTCCCACTTATCAGGCACGGAGAGAATATCATCATTGTAAAGATGCGGCCAGTCGTGATTGCGTCCCTCTTTCCGTTTCTCTGAGATAGGAGCAATAAGCGGATCCCCTTCAAGCCACTCCTCTACAACATAGTGATAAAACTGTTTGTTCCAAAGCATCCCTGCTAAGGCTTCGCGTTGTACTTGCTTCTGGTCATCGTCAAGACTTTTAGGAATAATCTTTTGATAGAACGCGTCCG
The DNA here is from genome assembly GCA_033977065.1 of Candidatus Algichlamydia australiensis. Lineage (GTDB taxonomy): Bacteria > Chlamydiota > Chlamydiia > Chlamydiales > JAJFMI01 > Algichlamydia > Algichlamydia australiensis. Next base: position 4,802 of record JAXCHI010000004.1, on the reverse strand, counting down.
CCTCTTTTTTTCTTAAGCTAAGAACTTTTTCTGCATCATCCAAGGTTTCTCTCTTAGAAGAGAGACGCAAATGCAATTTTTGACTCCCTCTACCCTCTATAGAAAATGTATAGTGAACTGCCGCCTTTGTTCCGCTTGTTGCACTCTTATCGCAAGTAAAAAGATCTTTTTTCCCCATCTCATTTTCGGTAAAAAGCAGCTTTCCTCCCTCGGGAAAAGCGAGAGAGTACTCTCCTAATGTCTCATGTCGTGCCACCAAACAATCGCGCTCCTGCACAATAGAGGGTTTTGCCCCTCCATTGCGAAAACTCCATGTATTGCGAAAGAAAAGCGTAGGATAGAGGTGGATCTCTGCTGCCTCTTCTCCTCGATTGCAAACTTCTATTTCAACCACTAAATCATCATCTGCTGCTTTCGCATAAGTCAAAAAAATATCAAAGTAGCGCCCTTCATCAAACACTCCCGTGTCCATCAATTCAAACTCGCGCTCCTCTTGTGAACGCTGACAATTTTTTTCAATTAACTCTTCATAAGGAAAGGCACTTTGAGGGTACTTATAGAGCATGCGCATAAAGCTGTGAGTTGGCGTATTGTCGAGAAAAAAGTAATACTCCTTTAGATCTTCACCGTGATTGCCCTGCGGATTGGAGAGCCCAAAAAGCCGCTCTTTTAAAATTGCATCTTTACCATTCCAGAAAGCAAAACAGAAGCATAAACGCTGATGATTATCGGAAATCCCTCCGATGCCATCTTCACCCCAGCGGTAACACTGTTTTTTCGCCTTATCAAAAGGCAAAAAATTCCATGCATCACCATCCTCACTATAATCTTCACGCACTGTGCCCCATTGCCGCTGCGTAAGGTAAGGCCCCCACTTTTTCCAGTATGCCTTTTTCTCTTTATCTTCTTGTAAGCGTCTTCTCTCTTCCATTCTTGCATAGTATTTTTTATTTAAATTCTTTATCAAGAGGTTGAGCTCTCTTAAGTGTTACGGAGAAACGTTGTGATTGGTGCTGTTGCAGGAAAACTTGCTATTTTAGGAAAAAAACCATTTATTTAGAGATTTTTTTGAGTGCATCTTGCTGATGAAACATATTCTCTAATAGCGTTTTCTGTTTTTTGTGCCAGTTTTTGAATCTCAATCCAACTCTTATTTACTGATATTTTTTCGAATGAGTCTGTCAAAAGTATATTTTCAGACGCATAAAAATCCCTAACTTTTTTTTCTAAAGAAATTAGTAATTGGAATGCAGGATGATCCTTTTTTTGTATAAAAATTCCATACTCAAAAAAATCCCCACAAACTTGTACAAACTCTTCAATTACGACACATACTAATTCCAGGTCGGGGTCTAATTTGTGCCACTGCTGTTCCTGCTTTTTCGCATCTGCAAACCAGCTCAGAAACAAATTACATATGCTCCTGAACCTATCCAACTAAAGCTGCTTTTGAAATTTTTTCTCAGTTTTGAGAAGGATTTTGGGATCTTTTTGAAAACAACTTAATTAAGTTGTTTGAAAAAATAGCTCAAAATCCAGCCAAAAATGTGGAAAAAGGCAAAAGCATGTTTAGTTGGATAGGTTCCTACACCAACTAGTAAAAATTTCTTCTGATAATTCCATAATTCAATCGCTACCTGTTCATTTTTGGAAAAATCCGTTTATGTGTTCAATATCAATAAATTTAACCATAAACACAGAAAACAACTCGGAAATACTCGGAAGTCAAATTTTTCCGAGTTGATAAATTAAAAACTCTAAGTCACTCAAAACCAAATTGTTCATTTAAAGCATAGTACGCAAGGGGATCTTTCTTTGACGTTGCAACTCGGACCAAAATTCCCCTGTTTACCATGCTTGTTAGCTTTGAACTAGCTGTGCGCTCAACAACTTTCCAAAGCTTAGCCGCCTCTTTAGTTTTAACTTTTCTGTTTTTGAGTAAATAATCTACAATAATCGATTCTTCAGAAGAGAGCTCTATTTTAGCCTCTTTTTCCGAAAAAATTGTAGCTCTAAAATGATTACTCTTTTCTTCAAAAAGAGGAGTCTTATATCCCATCTTTCTGCAAACTTCGCAAACCCTTTGCAATCCTGACCCCCACTGCTCTATCAAAGATAGCTCTCGAAACACACGCCCAATAACTCGATTCCTCAGGCGCGAATAACCTGATAGGGCTTTTTCCATAGTTTGCCCAAAGGGCAATCCTCCAGGACTTGTAATTTCTAGACGATCACTAAAAATAGCAATTTGGATATGTGATCCTTTTGTAGAGTAATCAGAGTGAACAATTGCATTAATCACAAGCTCTCTAATTACCTCCTCAGGATACTCTAAAACTTCTACTCCTCTATTAGCGGTTATTAAAATTTTTTTATAAGAATTTCTTTTGATAAAACGGGTGATCTCATCTATGGATAAAATAAGGGGAATTTTTATATCGAGTGTATCAAGAATTTTTTCCTTTGTTTTACCTTGAAAGCAAGCGCAACGTATCATCGAGTCAGGAAAAAGAGGCAAGGGTCTTTTTCCAAAAATCAGCCCTCCTCCTATTGAAGAGACTTTTTCTCCAAAATGAGTGGTATATATACCTAAATCTTCAAAATGGTGTTGATTAATTTTTTTTCCACAGTCAGAAAATGTTTTTTTTATTAACTCCTGGTCGAGCTCTCCGCTTGTTAAAGGCAGTTCATCAAAATATTTACTTTCAGCAAGTAATTTTAAATTGCGCAGAGTCTCAGCATCGGACTTTCTATTTGTCGAACCAAACCGTACATATGAGCCATGTTCTATACCCTCACTTTTAAGGTAGTAAGGACCAGGAAGATGAGGAACTTTTACTAAAAGAACCTCTCTCTTTCGAAATGTACAAATACTGATATTCGGAATAATTAAAGGAGCTATGCTATCAAAAACAGTATTTGTAATTTTCTCTTCATCAAGAAGTGGATTCTTTAGGCCTACAACCTCCTTAGTTTTGTCTTTAATCCCGAAAATAATGATTCCACCTGAAGTATTTGCAAAAGCAACAATTGTTTTTAAAACTTGCTTCATGCTACTTGTGTTCTCTTTAAATTCGAGACATTTACCCTCGATTTTCTTTAAAAACTCTTCAATCATAAGGCGCTCTCAACTCAGAAAATAACACAGAAACACTCGGAAGTCAAATTTTTCCGAGTTCAAAATCACCAAACACAACCAATTCACTATCAGGCTTTTATCAACAGCGCGCTTGCGCGCTAATGGCTTCAGAGCACAAAGCAAAATCGGATTTTGGGCGTCGATGCTGTATTACATACTGCTCGACGACCGAAATTTGATTTGGCGCAGCGATGTGAATCCACCACCACTTCTCTATTGCATGTTGTGGTAGATAGCATCGACATCGTCGATGCTATCTAGCCACTCAACCAAAGCAAGGTTAGCGGCGCGCATCTCTTCATCAACCTCGACAAAAGATTTGGGCACCATCTCCAAACTCGCCTCTTCACAAGGGACATCAATCGCATCTTTGACTTTGTAGAGAAGTTCCGGCGGAGTGGTGATTACATAGATCTCTTCCACTACTTCAAAATCCTCTGCTCCGGCATCTGATGCTGCAAGGAAAAGAGCATCTTCTGAGGCTTCTTTTTTAGCGACATGAATGACCCCTTTGCGCTCAAAATTAAAGCTTACAGCGCCAGGGGTGGCAATAGTGCCGCCACGTTTATTGGTTGCAATGCGAATATCTGAGGCGATGCGATTTTTATTATCTGTCATCACATCTACAATGATCCCTACACCTCCATGGCCATAAAGTTCGTAGGTCATCTCAAAATAGTCCTGTTGGTCTGCTGAAGAGGCCTTTTTAATATTACGCTCGATATTTTCACTGGGAAGATTGACAGCTTTTGCTTTTTCAATAGCAAGGCGCAGCTTGCTGTTACTCTTTGGATCTGGACCGCCCTGTTTGGCTGCACTAATAATCTCTTTGACAACGCGTGAGAAAACTTTACCTTTACGTGCGTCAGCTCGCTCTTTTTTGTGCTTAATGTTTGCCCATTTACTATGACCGGCCATATTACAAATCCTTCTGCATCATAATTTTTATACGATAAGAACCATCAGGTTCCTTTAAAAATCTCTCCTGCTGTCCAAATTTTTTGAACCCTAGCCGTTCATAAAGACGTATCGCGGGGTTATCTTCATAAACTTCTAAGTGCATCGATTTTAGGTGAAATTTTTCTTTTCCAAGTCGCATTAACTCTTTCACTAGCTTGGTGCCCACGCCTTTGCCACGCCATTTTCCTCCCACAACGATCACAAAAAGTGCTTGGTGGCGTGTTTTGAGAAAAGGTTGCACGTAGATCAACGCCATCCCAGCAGGCTTGCCCTCAACAAGTGCTGTTAGCGAAGATCCAATTGAAAAAAAACTCTGCCAATAGCGAATTGAGTCCATCACCTCAACCTCTCTAACCATAGGAAACCAGCGCAAAATTCCCGGCTCGCGCATCCAGACACGAAGTGAAGCGACATCGTCATCTACAGAGGGGCGGATCTCCACACTCTTCATAAGAATTTCTCCATCACAAGACGTGAGTAGTATTTTCCCTCAATAAAATAGAAGTCAGGTTGCGTTACAGTTGCTTGAAATCCCATCTTCTCGATTAATTTGACTGCTGGGGCATTTTCAGGAAGATCTATATGTAAGCTTTCAATCCGAAAGCGCGTTTTTGCCAAATGAATGAGGTTTTTTAGCAGAGATGTGCCCACCCCCTTCGCTTGGTACTCAGGATCAACGACAAATTGTAGAAGCGCCATATGA
>JAXCHI010000003.1:0-717144 GCA_033977065.1 Candidatus Algichlamydia australiensis | reverse complement strand
GAAATCAGACCGGGACCTGCTTCGGGCCGAAAATCAAAGGTAAAAACAACGGGAAAGATCGTCAATGCTGCTAAAATAGCAACCACAATGACACCTAAAGCGACAATTCCTCCCATCTGCACAACACTTGTGTCGCGCTTCATATAGCTACCGTAGCTGATCATAATCCCTTGGCCAATGCTCATTGTCCAAAAAGCTAACCCGAGAGCTTCAATTGCCCCCGACCAAGTGAACTGCGTACCGCCAACACCAAAAATAAATTGAACCGCATCACCAAAGCCAGGCAGAGTCAGCCCGTAAATGAAAAGTCCAAATAAAATTAAAAGCAGAGCGCGAGTGACCAGTTTCGACCAGCGCTCGATTCCTTTGCGTACCCCCATTAAAACAACAGCAACAGAGATAAAAGTAAAAATTGCATGCCAACTAAGAGAGATCCAACCTGAAGAGCTCAGCTCCTCATAAACCGCGACAACTTCTGGCGCACTTTTGCCATCAAAAGCACCGCCAAGCGACATTAAAACATAACTCAAACCGTAGCCTGCAATCACACTGTAAAAAGACATGATTAAAAACGAGGCGAGCACTCCAAGCCAGCCAGCAGAGCGCCAGCCCAAACGCTTCGGCTCTAAAACCTCAAACGCCCCGACAGCTGCGCGCTGGCTTGCTCTTCCCAAAATCAATTCTGAAATAAAAAGTGGCAATCCGACAATGATCAAACAGACCAAATAAGTAAGAAGAAAGAGGCCTCCCCCATTTTCGCCAACTGTATAAGGAAATTTCCAAAGAATTCCCAGCCCAACAGCAGAGCCGAGAGCAGCCATAACAAAGCCGAAGCGAGAGCTCCAATGTTCACGTATATCTTTCATAATGAAAGAAGTAGTATGTAATAATTAAGATTTCTCGTCAAACAACCAAATCGCCAAAATCAACTGTCCTGATTCCTTCTAGCGATTCACTACAACCATTGATGTGAATCAATACAGGAATGCATGAAAATCCTTTAGGGACTTGTATACGGGTGATTTTTTCTTTAATCTCACTAAAGACTTTTGGACTCACCGGGTTTTTAGAAAATTTTATTTCACAAACATATAGCGTATTGTAACGAGTTTGAATGAGATAATCTATTTGGCACCCACTCTGCTTTGATGTTTTACGTTGAAAAAAGGGATTATCATAAATGATATCAGCATAATCAATTTTTAATTCCTTTAAAACTAAGTTGCGGTTATGCAAAACAAGATTTTCGAATTGGAATCCCATCATAGCTCCCCACCCAGGAAGAGATGAGATAACAGAGGTAATAAATCGGTTCTTCTCTACTTGATTGCGATTAGGCTCAATATATTTCAAATAAAATCTTAAGTAGTGATCACAAAGTCGATAATGAAAAAGCTTACTTTCTCTGCCTGTCTTTATCGACCAAGTATGATTTTTTTCTACGTACCCTGAGAGAACAAGATCATTCAAATAATCACTTAGAGGGCCTCCACTAGGGTAGTTTAACTTCGCAGCAATTTCCTTATACTCACAGGGACCATCTGCAATAATACGAACAATTTTCTGGTATATGTGGCTTCTTTTTCCAAAAAGATCGTGAAAAATTCGCCGGAATTCGTCAAACAGAATGCCATCCTTCTTAAAACAGAGCTCTTTAATATTTTCATCTGCGGAAAGCTCTGGATCAATTAATTCCAGATACCACGGAACACCACCAGTAATTCCAAGCAGCATCAATTTTTCAAGTACTGATCCTTTAAATTGATTTGCATTTAAGAGCTCATTACACTCATGTAAAGTTAACTCTTCTAATTGGATTTTTTGACAAATTCTCCCGAAAAAGCTTGTGCTACTAATAATGTTTTTTTCTATCCAAGATGAGACGGATCCGCATAAGATAAAAATCAATTCAGGATTTTTAGAAAATTCCGTATCCCAAAGAATTTTCAACTTTCCCATAAAAGTAGGATCCAAGCTCCCCATCCAGGAAATTTCATCAAAAACAATTACAATAGGACCTTTACGAGTCTGCTTTGCAAGCAAAGAAAAGAGATCACCCCAATCGTCTGCCCGGAGACCAGGAAAATCAAGGACCTCTTCTAACTGTCTTGCAAACTCTTCCCTTTGGTTTTGTTTTGTTGTTTTTTCTGTTGGAGCAAGCCCTGTAAAGCGCAACGTTTTATGATCTTTGCAAAACTCGTCTATTAAACGACTCTTACCGATGCGACGCCTTCCGCGCACAACAACAAGGCTCGCCGACTTCCTTTTAAATAATTTATTTAATTTAGCAAGATGCTGATCTCGTCCTATAAATAGTGGCTTTTTCATTTTTTACGTAAAAGAGCATTTTTCCTCTTTTGCGTAAGTTTATAGGATCTATTTATTTTACGCAAGATAGCATTTTTGCTATCTTGCGTAAACAAATTACCTCAACACATTGGTTTTCATATAGATAAGAAATAAGAAAAATAGGAAAAACCGAGTTAAAAACTCAAATTGTTATTTCATTTCCTCTCCGTACGAGAAACTAGATAGCGTCGTCAAAAGCATACAACCATCTTATTTTTCATGTTTGGGCTCCATTTTTGTGCTCAAATGAAGCGGAATTTACAAATTCAGCTTCAATTTCCGCACAAAAATAAGCTGCAAACATGAAAAATAATCTGATTATAGCCTTTTGACGACACTATCTAGATTTGCTGTTTTTAAATTGATACGTCATAATTATTAGTTTGAGGAGATAGACTTATGAAAAAACACTATTTTATTCGACACGCTCATCGCCCGCTAGATGATTGGAGCAGAGGCGTTTCAATTACTGATGAGGGCAAAATAGCAGCAAGAGCTTTTGGTCAGGTTTTGAAGAGCGAGGGCATCGAAGGTATTTGGTCTAGCCCTGTGCGACGCTGTAAACAGACTGCTGACGGTTTGATTGTAGGTATGGAAAAAGTACTTCCAGTAGTCGAATGCGATTTGCTTGGTGGTTTGGCTATGATAAAAAATTATGGGAGTGTTCAAGAAGTGTTTCAACAGTTCAGTTGCGAAGAAATTGTCGACCAACTGCTCGAGGGAAAAGAATTAGAAGGCTTTTATAGCGCTGAAGTAGGCTGCAAGAAGATGCTCGAATGCTTGCTCGAAAAAAACTGCTCTTCTGTCTCTGTCTCACATGATCTCTTTATCGGCCTGCTTGCTTGCCAAATTTTTAAGAAAAGTTGCGCCCCAAATATGCTTCCAAACTTTCTGGAACCCCTTATTTTAATCGTCAACAATAACGAAGTCTTCGCACAATACCGTGAGTTTTATTCTAAAGTAGATCTTCTAAACTAATAATACACCGTATAAGGTTTAGTTAATTTATTACTCTTTCAAAACAAAAAAAATGTTCATTAAAACTTTGTATTCTGTTAACGTGTAATCATAATTTAGAGTTTATGATGAGCGACGACGGTACTGATGCAAAGGTAGGGAAAAAGTATGTCTACTACAATCTTAGGCTATCTCCCCCACTTGCAGATCGTTTGGAAAGGGCGATTGCTGAGTTGAATGCGAGTGCAAAAAAAAAATATTCCAAGCAAAATTTGATTCATTCTGCGATTATCGAGCAACTTGAGCGCGAAATGAAGAACATTCAAGATGGCGGTCAGGTTAAAAAATTGAAACAAGTGCGTTTAAAGATTGATCGTAGGGTCTCAACGCTTTTGGACGAACACCTGCAAGGCTTAAAACAGTCTAAGCAGAACCCTGGCTCCAAAAATTTATGGATCAATTCTGCAATTGATGAGAAATTAAGCTCTCCCAATGAGTGAGCCAACCTTAGTTAATAAAAACAGCCAACAACTCCAAGCTGATATTATGATTGTTGTATGCCAAAAGATCCCCTTTTGCGCGTTTTTATATCGCAGAGTTTTGTATAAGCTTACGCCTGCTAAAATTTGAGCGCTCAGCCAAAATGCTTGCGCAAGCTGAGCGGTATGGAGCTGAGTGATGGCCTCTTGTATGATATATGTCAGAGGTATAAAGATGAGTATCACAAGAATTACAGATATACTTTGAAAATAGCTGTTTTGTTCTATCCCTTTTTGGGTCTGTTTACTTGAAGTGTCCAAGTAGATCGCAATAATTTTCACAAAAATAATGATTGAAGCTACTGTTCCAAATAGACCATATTTTATAAAAATAAATCCGATTGGCTTGAGAGGAAAAATTTCTTGAATCAGCTTTTCAAACAATCCGATCTTCAACATAGACATACACCATATCAGATGTATTTCTTCATTGCAAAGAATTTTCTAGAGCGTTTGCGCTTTTTGAATGCGCTAGATATAATCAAAGCTCATGCCGATGTGGCGGAATGGTAGACGCGGTAGATTCAAAATCTACTCTCAGCAATGGGGTGCTGGTTCGAGTCCAGTCATCGGTATAACTTAAGTTGCCACCCAATCTCTTCAGAGGAAAAAAGGGGAGCAACTTGAGTAGTATATTCTATGAATTTATTTGATCACGATCTTTTTCTTTTTGATTTTGATGGTTTGTTCGTCAACACGGAGCCTCTGCACTTCAAAGCATACAATTTGGCTTTAAGAGATTATGGGGTCGACTTCGATTGGGATTTTTGTAAATACTGCCTTTTTGCCCACATGGGAACGCAAGTATTTAGCGAAGCTGTTTTTAAGGATTTTCCTAGCCTCCAAAAAGCAGAACCTAGCTGGGAAAAAGTTCGAGAAACAAAAATTGCGCACTACCAAGAATTAGTGAAACTTGGTCCTGTAAAATTAATGCCGGGCGTCACAGAGTTAATCCAGGAACTTAAGATACGAAATTTGCGCTCCTGCATTGTTACAAATAGCAACCGAGCTGATTTGGAGATCATTGCAAATCATCTCCCATTTATCCGTCAGATAGAGTGGATAACAAGAGAAAATTATCAAGAGGCCAAACCTGCGCCAGATGGATATCTCGTTGCTTTAGAAAAATTTGGTGGAGAGAAGCCTGTCGGATTTGAAGATACTTTAAAAGGGATTCTCTCACTGCAAGCAGCAGGTGTTAAGCCCATTTTGGTTTGCGAAAATAACCACCCTCAGCTCCAAGATAGACGCTTAAAAGGAGTCCTGCACTACCAGCGCATATACCCATTAAATGCTTTTTGCCAAGAGTAATTCACACGTCTATTTGTATCACGATCATAGAGCAATTCAACTGTAAGATAAGGGTAGGCGTGTTGATTGTCGAGATCGCGATCCTCATCTTTCGCGTGGGTTTTGATTTTAATCTCTCTGTTTTGCCAGATATTCGGCTGTGGGTGAGTGAAGTTCTGATAAGATGGCTCATCTTCTTTATAATAATTAAGGAGCTGCTCCACCACAAGTTCAGGTTCATACTCAAGACCTTGCAGGTAAAAATCCACTTCTGCTGCAATAAGATGTTTCGAGCTCTGGATCTTTCCAACCCGATCGGCATAAGAATTGTGAGACGGGCAGCGATGTCCGCATGTAACAATAACGCGTCTGTTTAGTGTTGTCTGCAGGTGATTGAGAAGAGCCATAAGAATAGGATATATATGCTCCTTACCCTCTTGAACAGGTAAAGAGTGCTGATCACTCCCCCCACAATCAGCTAGGCAGATGGCATCACCACGCAAATTACGCCCTACATCGATGGGGTGTCGTGAATTTCCCTTACACCGGAAATACTCTTTTGTAATTTTTGGAAAATTACCTAAATAGCGCTCCTCCCATGTGTAAGGTGCGCGAGTGCGATGCGGCGGGTTGTTTAAGGAGAGGCTATGCCCATCTAGAGATCGAGAGATCGGGGTTCCGGTCGACTTTGAAGGAGCTTGCTGACAAGCGGTTAACATAGCTAATATAATTAAGTTTCTTCTCATTGAAATTAAATGTAATTAAATATATTTATTAATTTAGAATATTATAAATAATTAATTATGCTTAAAGCTCTCATCGTCAGCCCCGAATGGGAAAAACTGCACCCTCTCAGCGCAATCTTAAAAGATCGCTCTTTTGATCTCCACTATGAAAGAAAAATTAACGAGGCTCTTTTGTTACTGAAAAAAGAGAACTTTGATTTAGTTGTCTGTGATCAGAAGTTTGCAGCAGAGGAGCAAAAGGAATTTGTCAAAGAGGGTAAGAAGAGCTCCCCTGAGAGCCTTTTCTTATTGTGGGATCTGCTATTAAAATGCTTAAAACCCAAAGGTTTGCGCCAATCTATCGAGGATGCTATTCAACGCCTTGAAGAGCTAAAAAAACCCAATGGTGGCGCTAAAATCATTGCAAAAAGCCGTATAATGCAGAGCCTGCTTGCTGATGCCAGGAAGATTGCACAATCGCACGCCAACGTTTTTATTAGCGGAGAATCAGGCACAGGAAAAGAGCTGCTCGCAGCATTTATTCATGCCCAATCCCCTAGAAAAAATAGCTCATTTATCAAATTAAATTGCGCCGCTCTACCTGAAAACCTAATTGAGTCTGAGCTTTTTGGCCATGAAAAAGGGGCGTTTACAGGGGCACTTTCTCGCAGGCTAGGACGGTTTGAACTTGCCGACAAAGGAACTCTACTTTTAGATGAGATTTCTGAACTTCCTTTAAGTTTACAATCGAAGCTACTACGAGTTGTACAAGAGGGCGAATTTGAAAGGTTAGGTGGCATGCGCTCACAGCAGGTCGATGTCCGCTTGATTTCGACGTCAAACCGCAATATGAAAGAGGCAATTTGCGAAGATATTTTTCGTGAAGATCTCTACTACCGCCTGAACGTAGTACCCATTCATCTCCCTCCCCTTCGCGAGCGCGCAGAAGACATTCTTCCTTTAGCAGAGCATTTTATTAGAAAAGCTTGTGAAAAAAATGGAAAAGAGCTGAAAATTTTAAGTGAGAGCGCAAAAGAGTGCCTGCTTGAGCACTCGTTCCCAGGAAATATTCGTGAGCTCGCTAATCTCATGGAGCACACCGTAGTACTCGACAAGGCAGATACCATCGAAGCTGAGCACTTACCTCTTGAAAAAATGAAAGTCTTGCCACTAGAACCTACCTCTTTTATTCCCCTACATGAACTAGAAAAAGAGTACATTTTGAAAATTTTGGATCACTGTAATGGCAATCGGACACACGCCTCCAAAATTTTAGGCATTCATGTCCGCACGTTAAGAAATAAGATCAAAATTTACAGCTGATCGCGAAGTTTGCGAAATTGGGCAAACTCCTCTGCATTTCTTGCTAACATGAAAGGGTTTGTACGCTTTTCAGTTTCTAAGGTAGGAAGCTCAGGAAGTGTAAGGTTTTTTAATCTTTTGGTAATATCGCAATTTTCTGGAAAAAGAGTTTGAGCAAAACGAAGATTTTTTTCGGTATATTCGTGACCTGAGCAGATACGCGTTTCATCGGGCAACTGCTTGAGCTTTTGCAAAGAGCTGTAGAGAGTCTCTGCACTCCCTTCAAACAGCTTGCCACAACCTGCACCAAAAAGAGTATCACCGGCAAAGAGAAGTTTTTCTTTCGGTAAATAGTAGCAGTTGTGACCGAGAGTGTGCCCTGGGGTATGGATCGTTTCAAACACAAAATCGCCCAAGGTAAATTTTTGTTTTGCTTTTTCTGTAATGAACGGAACCTCCTCAGGACCTATGATGGGAAGTTTGTAACTTTGGGCGCCATTTACATGATCACTATGGCGATGTGTGAGTAGGACTGCAAGAAGAGCTTCCTTTGGCAACGCAACTGTTTCACCTGGATCAACGAGAACGCCCCCTTTTGGAGCTTTCAAAAGATAGATATAGTTATCAGTAAGCGCCGGAATAACCACAAGAGAACGCTCTTGGCCAAGATCGAGTGTATGCATCAAGACGCGAGAGCAACCATGACTTGCATTGAGTAGGAGAAGAGAAAAACAAAATAGAGAATCGCAATAAACGTGCGAAAAAACCCAATTTTTTTATGCTCCACTTCAAAATTATAGAGCCGATCCCAAGAAGTTTCTCCCAAGTTAGAGAGTTTTACATTGGCCACAATCATTGTGATAATAGAGATAATTGGAAGTGCAGCACCAAGTCCCATCCACCAAACGCCAAAACTACGTGCTAAAGCTTGGCGGTAAGAAGGCTTTCCTCCGCCTTCCATGTGGATACATATGCGGAAGAGCCATTTTCCAGGCGTTCTTCCCCAAGTAGAGAGGAAAAGCGCTTCAATAAAGACCCAAAGAAGTGTGCCCACAAAAGGGATGTACATAGGAGCTACTAGCGCAAACGGAATTTGTGTAATTCCTGAGAGAAAAAAGAGAAAGTAAGAGATAAGAGAGTAGTCAAGCATGCGCGCCCAGAAACGGATCCAAGGACGAGTCCATCTTTTGGAACGCTCCTCTTCGGGATAGTCTCGGTTTGCAATTTCAGGCTTTGTTACAGGGGGATGCGGATCCAAAAATTCGATATTAAGCTCTTTAACCTCTTTGATATGCACCCATTCAGGTTGAGTTGTGCTCTTGACGTAAGTCTCCGCATCAATCTCACCTTCATCCAGTTTTTTTGCTAACTCTTCGAGTCCAAACGGACCAACTTCTTCCTCGCCTCTGCGATAATACCAACTTTTTTCTGTCATAAACTCCCATTAAGGAGAAAATTCTTGTATTTGTCAAATTCAGGTTTATCGAAGAATTTTATCTAAAGATAGAGCTGGAAATAGTAAGACTAACTTTACGATTAGATTTAATGTTGGGTTACAACGACGTTCAAGGCGTTGATAATTATAAATTGTTTTCATTCCCAATTGCGTTGCAGCGTCTTTCTGAGTTAAGCCACTTTTTATTCTCTGTCTTCGGATAGAAAAAGCAAGTGCAACAGAAGGGTCAACAGGAACCTTAACTGTTGAACGACTAGTTTGAATCGATTTTTTTGGCAAAGGAGCAAGATACTGAGAATCTTCAGGCTCTTCCAAAAACGAATTAAGAGCATCCTGCATATTTTCAAAAAGCTCTTCCTTAGAATCACCCTCAGTCATACATCCAGGAAGTTCGATACATTCCGCCCAAAAACCCTTTCCTTCTCTATGTACTTTAAAGTGATACTGCATATTATTTGTGCTCCTCTAATTTTTTCATTAAAGCTTTTTCAAGTCCCTTTTTCAACTCTTTATGAGCTGGCACAATGATGGTTTCTCTACCCTTCCTTAATTTAATATGAGACCCTTTTCCGCCTCCTTTTATCTCCACAAAACCTTTCTTTTTAAACCGCTTTGCTAACTCTTTTCCACTTATTGGCAATGCAGTCCCCGCTCGTAAACATAACAATACCAATTATAATTGGTATTGTCAATTTTAAATCTTATACTACTCTACTTTAGATGCTTAGGCTTTTCCTAATCTCTGCGATAGCAAGTTTCAGGTAATGAACCTGCTTATTTTTCGTGTGAAAACGTTTTTGCACCGCTTCATGAAAAAGCTTGAAGCAGATGGGATAGGCAAGCTCAGCTTGCAGGTCTAGAAGAGCAACATCGTAGAGGGGCCCCTCTAGCTCTTCAATAAATTTTTTGCAGTGGATGAGGCTCTCAGATAGTTTTTTCAAGGGGGCTTCGATATCAATGTTAAGAATCGTTTCTTTAATCTGTCTGTTAATGTCGATATTTTGAACAGGATGGGTTGACGGCTTGAGTGGCTTGTAGAGAATGCCGAGGCGTAACCCCCCGTTTGTTCAGAAACTGACACTGCAGTCAGAGTGCGTTTTGGCAAAGGCAGTGATCCAGTCGGTCTCTACAGATTCAAGTTTAAGGTAATGGATTTACTCTAGACAGAAAAAGCCATCCCACGAACAAATGTTTCTCTCTCACTATCCGTATTAAGGGTATTTGCATAGGAGTAACCGACAATCTCTTGCGCAAGGTGCTTTCGCCAAGAGAGAAGCCTTTGTATTTCTGATGTTGTGAGTAATTTTCCATTTTTCATTGAAATAGGATCTGGTACCTCAAGTCCGTTTTCTCCCATTCTTTCTCCAATCTGAACAAGCCATCTTGCTGGCACAATCAATTCACTTCCCTCACTATCCTGTAATTTCTCTTCTTCTCTCCATAAGAAATTCCATCCATCTCCTAAAATATCGCGTAACTTTGTGGCATTTCCAGTTTGATGAAAAGCTATCTCATAATCTATGATTTTATCTTTGGCTTTTAAATGAAAAGAATACATCAAAAAGTTTTTTGCAAGAATAGCGCTATTATTAAAAGCTTTTATCATTCCATCATAAAGTTGAGCATTTGCATCTGTTCGACCTTCTTCAAAAAGGCGCAATAAAGAGGGTAATATCCAATCACCTCCCACTAATGATTGTTGAGCAAGGGCCACATCAATACGAACCATAGAGCCTTCTAAAAGAAGTTTTCCAAGGAGAGACAGTTCTTCTTTATTTGTTACCTTTTTTTCAAGTTCTTCAAATGAAAGGAAATCGCTTCCAATTCCACCAGAATAGTACTGATGCAAGTAATGAAGGCGAAACACATACGTTGCCATTTGAACTACAGCCTCTGTGTTATATAGCTCCACTAAAAGACGCGGAATCGTAGCTCCAACGGCACCAAGATCTGAATCTAGGATCTCTTTTATTCGTTCTGGCAATTCAGCGTCTTCAAATAAATCTATTTTTTGCATTAATGCTTCTACAGTATTAACTGGATGGATTAGAGAATTTAGCAGAGGGTTTAGATCACCTCTGCCTTCATATTCCATAATGGCAAAAGCAAGATTTTTTAATTCTCTATATTGATCTGCTGCGTCTTTTTTCTGCCTCTCTTCTACTCCTGCGTTAGGAATATGTAGATGAAAGAAGTTAACATCTGAAGCAGACCCTGCTTGTAACACTTTGGTTGTAAGGATCTCAAGAGCCGGGTTAACAAGGTCCCTGCATTGAGAGTAGTATCCAAGGACATCTTGGTAGCTTTGGAATCGGTTTTCTGTAAATATGTACCTATCATGTTTCTGCATCTGCTCTAGAGCTGTTTCGCATTTACCAACTTCTTCCATTGAACCAGCGCGCATTTCAAATCGAACAAGTGCTAGATCGTTTAGTATTTTTGCAAGTTGTTCCATTACAATCTGATGATGCTTCTCAAGCTGATTACTCAAATTAAAAATGTTTTTAAATAAATCCCTTTGATTGCTAAGAACATCGTTTAGTTTTCGATCAACCCCCACCATTACTCCATACATTGCCCTTTGATTTCCTATTACCTGGTCTAGTCTCTGATCAAACAACGCAGCCCAATTAAGGAGTTTTCCTTGGTTGCCTAAGATTTTATTTTGTCCCTGAGCTAGCTGACCTAAAGCTGTCATTACCTGTTTATGTCTTTCTGCACCGACATCAACTTTTTTCTTACCAAGACCTGCTAAAGAAGTTAATGAATTCAAGGCACCAAGAAAGTTCCCGCTAGCAAACGAAAGTCCAGCATTTAATATTGTCGATCCCGCTTCTACTGCCATCCCCACCTCTTCACCTAGATCGATCCCCAGATTTCCAGCGATTCCAAGCAAATCTTTAGCACCATCCATATACTTGATCATATTATCTGCAAGTTCCTGTCTCTTTTCGGCAATTGCAATCTTTTCTAATTCAGCGCTTCTTTCCGACTCACTCATCCCAGGGAAAAAACCTCTTTTAAGCGCGTTTATTTGCTCTTTTGGATTCATTTTTCCATAAAGATACTCTTGCAAGTAGTCAACGTCCATCCTGTTGCCCTGAATAAGCCTTCTGTTCTCCTGGATTAAGATTCTATTTCCCTCTATATCATCTGAATTTTGCGCAATTCTCCTCTCATTTTCCCTTATCTTGCTTTCATTTTCTCTGATACGATCCTGTACTGAACTAAGACCATCACGAATACCCGCAACATTTGACTCGATATTTCCTAAAGCAGTTTCTGTACTCTTTCTAAATTCAATAAACCGCCTATCTATCTCAGTTACACTTCTTTCGAGATCAGCTATCTTTATCCCTCGCTCCCGCAATCGATCTCCTTGATCCGCAAGCTCATCCCAAAGTCTCCTATCATTTTCTGCAAGTACAGTATCTGCATCTGCCAACATCCTAATGAATGTTCCTTGAACAAGAGCCCTACCTTCATCGCTAATATTGTCAAACTCAGACGAGAGAACAGGATGACTCTCTTCATTAAATAACAATTCATAGCGTCTTTTACCTTTACCCTCTTCATCACCCACACTAAAAGCAGAAAAATCGTTATGCTCCTCTCTAAACTTTGAAAGATCTATTGCTAGTTTATCTCTTGCTGCAGAAAATCTCTCTGCAGTCATAATTTCCTTGAGCCATGGCGTTGCTGTTGCAATGCCAACAGCAATAACTCCTCCGATTGGCCCACCACCAAACGCAAGCGCCCCTTGCATAAATCCACTGACAACATCAACGCTCACCAAGCCAACTCGCTCGTTATGTTCATATCGATTTACCGACTCATTAAAATCTTGAGCAATTTTACGAGAAACAAGTGTTGTTATTAACGGGGTTTGAGGAAGTATCGCAGCTTGTAATGAGTCTTGAGCATAGAAACTTTTATCATCATCTGGCGGTTTGTATAATTTTCTAGCAGCATTTTCAAGAAGTACACACTGCGTTTGATACGCCCCCGGCGGAGGGGTCTTATAGTATCTATCAAGAGTTGACATCATGGCTCCTAAATTTTAATCTTGTCTTTAATTGTTCTTAATGTCAGTATGATCCTGGTTTTGCATTTAAATCAAATTTAAAATGGAGGTAAGAAATGAGTTCTGGCTGCTTTTTGATAAGAAATAAACATTTTACGCATCCGCTTGTGGTAGAGGAAACTGGTGGTAAAAAAACTGTTCAAATTGCCCCACTTCAAGATAGTGAGATAAGTAGCAAGGCTCTCTGGGCAGTCACATACGATGTTGGATTACAACGTTTTAAAATTACTAGCCATTTTCATAAAAGGACTTTGTCTTGGTCTAGTGAAAGAGGCTTAAGAATTAGCCGACGTGGGAGCATAGACTGGCAAATTAAAAAAACAGAAGATGGTTATTACACCCTTTTCGTAGATGAAAAAAGACACATTCGATCCACAGATGAAAAGAGCGTTAAATATGCAGAAGGCGGAATGACTTCCACAGAATGGGATATTCAACCTGTAGATAGTGATTCTTGCGTTATTGTTAATAAGAAATATGGACACTACTTGTATGCTAGTGGAAATGAAAACATTAAAGTAAAAGAACAACGCATACCAAGAAAATATCTTTGGGAATCAATATCTGTCGAGAATGGCTTCCTCTTTCGAAATCTTAACCATTTCAATATGGTGCTTGAGATTGTACACACAAACGATGTTGCAACTAAAGAAGTTGGCGTTTACGAGCACCCTCATTCTAACCCCCATGCATCATGGAGGCTTGTTAAAAACGAAGATGGAACTTTTTCAATAGTTTCTAATACCCGCTTTATTCAGGGAGACGCCTACTTAGAAGTTCCCCATAACAGAGATCTAAATCCATTTATTGAAAACAAGCCTTACCTTCTCTCATGGTATAAACACTCATCCCCCGTACCCGATCATGCAACGTGGTCTTTAGAAAAAATCGGTCCTTCAGCAGGGTTACATACAGACATTTCTATGCGACGTGTAACGGGAACTTCTATTATTCTGGCATACCCAGGAATTATACACTGGGATCAAGAGGAAAAGAAGAGGATAGCAGCCATAAAAAATCGTGATTACCTTTCGGGAGTAAATATAACGGTTAGAGGAGTTGTCAATCGGGTCCCAAAAATCAATGATGATGGTGAAGCCCCCCCAAACAGGGGTATGCACCTGCATCTATCAGACGAGGTTACACAACTTGAAATACAGGTAAAACAATTAAAGTTGCATTTGCAATCCCTAATGACATCAGTGCAATCGATGAATGCACAGGCTCAAGCAAAAACAACTGTTTTAACAGAAATAAGTGCACAAAAAAAGGTAAACGAGCTGGACGTTAGAATACAAAGTTACATGAGAGACTTACCAAGAATTGTTCAAACTGAAATAACAGAAGGAATTACAGAGGGAGTAAAAAACAGCCTACTAGGTAACAGCGATCTAGTAAATGCAGTTGCTACCAGTGCAACTGAAAAAGTTATGGCGCAAATTTTACCAGCAATTAGCCAAATTCAATTGGATCTAAATCAAAAAATAGACGCTTTGCAAGCTGAAGTTGACTCGCTTAAAAATTAATTTTGTAATGCATTTTTTTATTTTATTGACTCTGTGAGAGACAAGCATCTTTAAATTCGAAATATGCTTTTATGGCCAGTTTCAGATAATGGATTTGCTTAGCTTTTGTTGGGAAGCGCTTTTGCACAGCTTCATGAAAGAGTTTGAAGCAGATGGGATAAGCGAGCTCAGCTTGCAGGTCTAGAAGAGCAACATCGTAGAGGGGCCCCTCTAGCTCTTCAATAAATTTTTTGCAGCGGATGAGGCTCTCAGATAGTTTTTTCAAGGGGGCTTCGATATCAATGTTAAGAATCGTTTCTTTAATCTGTCTGTTAACGTCAATATTTTGGACGGGAAGAGTTGACGGCTTGAGCGGCTTATAAGGAATACCAAGGCATAAACCGCCGTTTGTACACGAGGTAACGACACAGTCAGAATGCGTTTTGGCAAAGGCAGCAATCCAATCCGCTTCCATCACCCATTTCACTTGAGTCTCTATCTCCTCCCCTTTCCAATTGGTTCGGAGGAGTTTTTCATCACGCACGCGTTTGCTTTTTGCGGGAAACGCTTTGATTCCTTTTGGGTAACGCAAGCCGTTTGTGTAAGCAAGGTCAACCCCTGCGAGGTGGATCTGTTTACAACCGAGATGTGCGGCAATATTTAGAGCAGCGGTGGTAACAGAGAGCGCCTCTTTGTGCGCGGTTTTTTGTAAGGGCGGATCAGTGAGACCAATTTGTTCTTCAAGCCATGTTTCCAAAGGCCCACCTGTAAAGCTGCGGTAGTAGATTTTTTTGCCGGAAAAGAGGCGCAGTGCTTTAGGTTGCAGACGTGAGGCAAAGATGAGTGGCATGTCGCCTGCTTGATGTTCTTTGAGGTGGTGATACTCCTCGGGGTTGGGGTCGAGTGCAATGCCTAGGTGTGGGATGATGCCTGCTCTTGTGAGGGCTGTAATTGCAGTTCCTCCTGCGATGATGAGTGCGCGGTTTTGCAGTTGAGCAAGTTGCGGCAGAATCGTTTCGATAGAGGGCCCCGCACCGCAAATAATGGCTGGCAGATGAGAAAAGGCATTTTCCCATTGGTTGACGTAGGCAGAGCCTGGGATTTGGGGAAAATTTTCAAAAAGGTTAGCTGCGAGTTTTGGGTAGTAGTAACGCTCTTGAAAAATTGCGTGCTGGACGGTGGTTTTGCGCTGCAGAAGAAGTTTGAGTTCGGAAAAACGGGGAGATTTTTTCAAAGCCGCAATTTCAATTTGGTCAAAAGGAAAAGTGTGGGCAATCTCTTCTGCAAATGTCTCAATTGGAGCATCAGGCATCAGGGCGCGCAAATGCACCTGGGGATCGTTTAAGAAAGAAAAGTCTTGGATGTGGTGCAGCGCTTGCAAGTCATCTTCTAAATAGATCAGTTTGCGCTCCTCTTTCTCATGTAACCAACTTTTTAATTTGTCATAGTGTCCAACACCAAAGAGGTAGAGAATCTCTTTCTCCTCTAAATTGAGTTCTGGAAGAGGTTGGAGCAGTGGCGGTGCACTCTTTTGTTCCGTCATGCGTAAAAGAAATGCCAGCTGCGGATAACGGGTCTCTAGCATAGGACCTCTTTGTAGGCGTTGAGGAGGCGTTGATAGAAGAAAAATTGATGAGTCCCAATTTCTCCTTTTTCACGAAGAAAAAGATGTTTGTAGATTAGCCAAATAGGATCAAAGATGAGCTCACTTAACAGAGAGGTTGAGAGTTCTGCTTCAAAGATGGGACGCGGCTCCGATTTTAGAGCATCAAGTCGCATGATTTCTTGGCGAAGATGCGCCATTTGTTTTTCTGGGGATTGTCTCTTGATTTTTTTGACCGCAAATGGAGGGAGCGCTCGAGGAGTGATTTGATCGAGTGGAGTAAGAGCAATATTTTCCATCCACTTGCGACTATGCACGCGATCCAGTTGCTCTGCTCCATCAACACCGCAGATCGCAATTTGTAAGCAGCCCCACTGCTTCGCGCAAGCCGCCCCAAACGTTGCAGCCCCCCAACCTGCATCTAAAAAGAAGGGTTTGATGCCGGCGGCTTTGAGCAGATAGTGATCTAACGGAAACGCGCTGGAGCTTCCCATATAGACTTTAGGTCCTGGCAGTGTTTGAAAAAGCTTTTGTCCCACACGCTCTTGAAAGAGCAGGGGCACCTTTGCTTCTGCAAAAAGAGGATCTATTTCAGGATTAGGGTCGATGCACGCTGCAAAAGTAGGAATAATACCTGCGCGCAAAAGTTTTGGTAGAGAGGAGCCGCACCCGATAATAAGAGCTTTTCCCTGCAGCGCTTGCAGCACAGGAAAAGAGTTTTCTAAAGAGGGGCCAGAGCCACAGACGATCGCGGGATAATGGGAAAAAGAGAGAGTCTCACCAGAAGCAATCTCTTGAGGATACGAAATGAAATTGAGCAAATTTTTCGTGGTTTGGATACGCAAGTCGCGATAATCGCTTGCAACAAGGTGGACCTGTTCTACCACGTGCTGCAACTGAGGAATTAAGGCACGCGCCTCAGGAAGCGTTGCGTGGTAGGAGAGTTTTTGAAAAAGATGTTTCCATGCAAGCTGTTTAAAAATGGGGGTAGGATCTGCCGGCAAGCTTTGGAGAAAGTCTGCATCTAAATGAATTTCAACTGTTGAGGAGTTGCTCATAAGTAAAAAGTCCCTCTGAAAATTCTAGACCAGACCTGCCCTGCCACCCTGTAAGTTGCGCCGTTTTGCTTACGACCGCAACAAAGGGCGCGCCTACATAGTGATTGTAACCCATTAACTGCTCAATTGCTTTGCGATCAGCGTGCTCAGCTTTGCACTCAACAAGCAACAAAGGCAAAAGATTTTCCCCACTTTTGCGATAGACAAGAAGATCAATACGTCTTTGCGGAAGAGAGGCGCTATTTTTTTGCAAGTGTGGGAGCTGAGATAGCTCTTTTTCTACAACCAACATCGCAGAGGGGTAGCCTAGCTGCCCCTTCATCAATTGCAAAAGTGCCTGGCGCACACGCTCTTCAGGAAACAGCGCGCTCCTCCGCAGAAATAATGCCGTAGCTACCATCGCGACGACGATAAATCACGCGCAGCTGCTTGCTCTCTTCACAGCGGTAGACCATAAAGTGATCACGAGAGAGTTCCATCTTCATAATCGCTTCATTCATATTTAAAGTTTTAAGAGGAATACTTTTCTGCTTGCCTACTCTTGGCATATGCATAATCTCTTCCATCTGCTTGAGATTCTCTTCCTCAATTTGATCATTAATCTCATCAAGCTCTTGCTGCTCTAGTACTTCAACAGGAATATGATTGATCACAGGCTTGCGCGCGTGATGCTCTTGCATCTTGCTCTTCCAACGGCGCAGCTTATGTTGGAGCCTTTCAAAAGTCTTATCCAGTGTCGCATAGAGATCAGTAGTTGTAGCATGCACGACAACTTTGAAATGAGAGAATTTCATTACAATCTCAGCGCGGTGATCAAGTTTTTGCACCTCTAAGCGCACAACCACATCGATAATTTGATCGGTAAAATGTTCAATATGATACAGCTTTTTCTTGATGTAATCGCGAATTGGCTCTGTAACTTCAATTTGATGACCAAAAATAGAAAGACGATATTTCTCATCTCCAATATTGACTTCTGACATAGGACAACCTCATACTTAAAAAATAAACGCACCGAAGAGGACTCGAACCTCTAACCACCTGGTCCGAAGCCAGGTACTCTATCCAATTGAGCTATCGGTGCATTAGGAAACACTGAATAAGTCACGATTTCTGAAAGGGCTTAAAAAAAGTTGGCCTAAATTTTTAAGTCCTTTTCAAAAAGAGCACTTGTTCAGTGGTTCCTGTAGATCATTAAGTATACAGTTTCTTAAGTATCAATGGAAGAGCTCTCGACAGAAGCAATCGTTTTACGCACCACCGCCTATGGCGAGCGTAAAAATATTCTTACTCTTTTTTCCAAAGAGGGCGGTCTGCTTTCCACAAGCAGTTACATCTCATTAAAAAAACGTGGCTACCTCTCTGCCCTTTGCCGCTGCAACTTTCTACTTACGCGAAAAACCTCCGAACTCTATACACTTAAAGATGTAACCCCACTTGATCTCTACACAGAAATACGCAGCAACTATGATAAGCTCAACTGTGCCGGATACTGGCTCAAGACCCTCCTGCGTTCCCAACTTCCCAGCAAACCCTCTCCCCTTCTCTATCAACTATTGATTTGTTATCTAGAAGAGCTCAAAACAACCTCTGAAGTCTCTCAAATAAAAATGAGCTTTTTACTAAAAGTTTTAAAACATGAAGGTCTCTACATGCCAAGCAGATTTTTTACTGAGGCGCAAAAATTGGCAGATGTGCGAAAATTCTTAGAGCTTGATGAGATAGTGATAACGCACGACATGGAAAAAGAAATTGAAACGCGCTTCTGGGGGGCGATCTCTCACGAATGAAATGGGTCATGATTTTTTTCATTCGCGGCTATCAGCTCTTCATTAGCCCCTTGATGGGAAGCTGTTGCCGCTTTACCCCTTCTTGCTCGGCCTACAGCATTGCCGCCTACCGCGAGTGGGGATTTTGGAAAGGAAGCTGGCTTACAGCTAAAAGAGTTTTGAAATGCGGCCCTTGGAATAAAGGGGGAGCCGACCCCGTCCCAAAAAAATTGCGAAAGGGGGGACTTGAACCCCCAAGGGAAGTTATTCCCACTACCACCTCAAGGTAGCGCGTCTGCCAATTCCGCCACTTCCGCAAGAATAAAAGAGAGTCTTCAAATTAAAATATAATCCAAAAACTCACCTACACTTTCTGAGTACTAGAACTCAAGTTGCTGCCCAATTTCTCTTATGAAGAGAGTAGTAACTTGTGCCACTATACTCTATAGATGCAGGAAATGTCAATCGCACTTGTTAATTATGAATGTATAGTGGTTTCTCTCCCAATTTTTCTTACCCATCTGCTCGCAGTGGATATCAAAATAAGTTTCGCGGGCCCACCCATTTGAAAGATCGAAGTTCGCACGCAGAAATGCTGCTACCTCAGACGCTTTTCCCTCAATAATCCGCGAAGAGTTGATATGAAAAGAGATGAGCATTCCGTTATCCGAGACCTCTTCTGCCGCATATTCAATTTCAAACTGACTCAAACTTTTATTATGTGCTAGGGAAGAGTGCCCTTGTTCAACAGCACCGCGCAACATCGGAGAGAAGAGCCCGAGAGCTATAATTTGGTTCGCATATTCAGAGAAAAAGAAAGAGTCTGAAGTAAACTCAAGCAGCTCTCCTTTGGGCGATAAAGTCCAGAGGGCTGACCCCCCAGTTACCATCGATTCAAGCACGGTATTGACAAGCTGATCGCCTAACTCTGTCTCGGTATCAACTTTAAAATTAGAAAGAGTAGCTGTAAGATTCGCGCTACCATCATCTAAGACCTCATCAATCTGAAGATCTATCTTTCCCTCAACCTTCACTCTTTTACCTGGCTCGCTAGAAAAGGTTGTCGCAGGAATGTAACCAGAAAATTGATACTTATGATTCCCGCCCTCGTGAAACTTCAGCTCAACCCCTTTCTGAGAGCAAAAAAGAAGAGGCATTGCCAATACTAATGCTAAAAAAGACTTCATATGGTCTCCATTAAAAAATCATCAAGACTGGAGCATGCCAAATTTAAAATTTAAGGAAAAGAAAAAAGATTTTACTTGAGATAAAACGTGCCCCAAGTATCCTAGAACGTAAGATGTTCATTCGAATTTTTTTTCTTGCCTTTGCATTAACAAATCTCGGCTTTGCCACAGAAAAAGACGAGCCACGAGTTGCAGTCTTGAGCTACTTTCGCTCGGGAACCTGCTTCTTTGTCTACAGCCTTACCCAGCTTACAGGACGCACATGGGAGAAAAATGTCCTACCCAAATGGGTGACACAATTAAAAGATCCTGAAAATGCCGCTTCAGAAAAACCTCCTTTCTTCCACCAACACCACTGCATTAATTTAAAAAAACTCAATCCTCAAAGAGATAAACTCATCTTTCTTCTTCGGAATAATAAAGAAAATCTTATAGGCCGTTTTGGACCTGAAAAATTTGAAAATCTTTTTCATAGCCTTGTAAAAAACAACGGCCTTCCCGAAGCCACAACCTACTACAGAAACATCGCAGCCTTTGATCTATGGAACCCTAAAAATCGCCTTCTTATCTACTACAAAGATCTCATTCAAAATCCTGAAGAAGTATTTGAAAGAGCCCTTCACTTTTTGGGAGAAGACTTTAGTCGCTGGGACAACTTTATAGAAAACTTTGAAGAGCACCGCGCCTATTGCCACAATAAAAGAGGAGGACGAACAGGTGGAAAATTCATACATTTTTCAAACCAAGTACCGCGAGACCGCCTCATTGCCTACGACGAGAAAGTAGAAAAGACCTATCCTCGGTTATACGAAAAATACCTAAAACCCTTCGAGACCCTCTAAAAACTTTAGTTGATGCGCAAAGCGGCGCAACGGGTTCAAATATAAACTTTTAGTACGCGAAGCGGCGTGGCGGCTGATTTTCGATTTGGCACAGCGAGATGGAGCCAAATAATTTCTCCTATAACTCTTACTTGCAACCTAAAATCAAAACAAAGTATCATTATACCTCATGAGAGTCTCTTTAAAATGGTTAAATGAGTGGATAAACCTCAACCACTCACCTGAAGAAATCGCAGACCTGCTGACCCTAGCCGGCCTTGAAGTCGAAGGCATTGAAAAGAAAAAATTTCCCTTTACAGGCGTAGTCTTCGGAAAGGTCCTTGAAGCCAAACAACATCCGGATGCTGATAAACTTCGGATCGCAACAGTCACAGATGGCAAAGAAAATTTCCAAGTCGTCTGCGGCGCACCTAATTGCCGCGAGGGCCTGATTACCGCTTTTGCCAAAGTGGATGCCAAGCTCACAGATAGCAAAGGCAAAGAATTCACAATCAAAAAAGGCAAGCTGCGTGGAGCAGAATCATTTGGAATGCTTTGCAGCAATGATGAGCTAGGATTCTCACTTGAAAGAGAGTCGGGCATTGCCGAATATGAAAATGAAGGCGACCTCGGTAAGCCTCTGGAAGAGGTTTTTGGAGATACATTTTTTGAAGTCTCTCTCACCCCAAACCTCGGCCACTGCATGAGCCTCTTCGGCATTGCGCGTGAACTCTCCGCTCTAACCCAAATCCCACTTACTCCCCCCTCTTTTTCCATCGAGACCTCCTCTTCTACCCGAAAAATCTCTGTAGATGTAAAAGATCAAGAGGCGTGTCCGCGCTACGTAGCTCGCCTTGTTGAAAATGTTCAGGTATGTGATTCGCCAGAGTGGCTCGTAGAAAAACTAGAGAGCGTAGGCGTCAAGCCAAAAAATGCGATTGTCGATATCACAAACTACATCATGTTTGAGCTTGGCCAACCGATGCACGCTTTTGATGCAGACAAGATTGCTGAAAACAAGATTGTCGTGAAGAGGGCGAATAAAGAGTGCCAACTCAAAACTCTAGACGATGTAGAGCGCACAATTCCAGAGCAAACCCTTCTGATCTGCGATGCCCAAAAACCTCTTGCTGTTGCAGGCGTAATGGGAGGTGCAGATTCAGCTGTTACTGAGACAACAACAAACGTTTTACTTGAAGCCGCCTTTTTTGCTCCTTCAACTGTGAGAAGCGGAAGCAAAAACCTCTCCTTGCGTACCGACTCTTCTGCCCGCTTCGAGAAGGGAACAGACCCAGAAATGACGCTCACGGCGATCGATCGCGCAGCAATGCTTCTAAAAGAGATTTGCGGCGGCAGCATTGCAGAAGAAAAAATCGATTGCAAGAGAGAAGAGTTCTCCCCTCGAAGACTCTCCGTGCGCCTCTCCCGTACTAATAAACTCCTAGGCACAAAACTCTCTTTAAACGAAGCCGAGAACCTACTTAGCCGTCTCGACCTGCAAGTAAACTCAGACGGCAAAGAGAAAATTGAAGTTGACGTGCCCGCTTACCGACACGATATCAAAGAAGAGATCGATCTCATTGAAGAGATCGCGCGTCTCTACGGTTACAACACAATCACCCCTTCTAAACCTCTTGTCACCATCTCAACAATCCCCCACTCCCCGCTCTACCTCCTTGAGAAAAAGTTTCGCACAAGACTCATCAATAGTGGTCTGCAAGAATTCATTACCTGCGACCTACTAAGTCCTAAACTTTCAAAGCTCTGCCTAGAAGATGAAATGCATGAGGAGAAGCTCATCTCTGTTTTAAAGCCCGCATCAGTCGATCAATCTATCCTGCGTACCTCTCTTCTTCCTGGACATCTACAAGCTCTCAAACTCAATCAGAACCACAAATGGAGCGATATCCAGGCATTTGAGATCGGCAAAATCCACTTTAAAGAAGCTGATCAATACCTTGAAAAGCGAGTAGTCGGAATCACACTGACAGGAAAAGAGCGTCCCTACCACTACAACCCCAAGCCAGCTGCAACTGATTTTTTTACCGCCAAGGGGATTTTAGAAGAGCTCTTCGCAAGCCTCAATCTAAAAAAAATCTCTTGGGAGCAATCAACCCTAAGCTCCCTTCATCCCCACATCCAAGCCGCCATCATGCATGGTAAGGCACAAATTGGCTCCATCGGACAAGTTCACCCCAATATTGCGGCAGAAATGGGCCTTTTAGCTCCCATTTTCTTTGCAGAAATTGACCTAGAGATGATTCTTACTCTCCTTGGTGAGGACGTGAAAATGGAACCATTGCCACTCTATCCAGGAGTGACTCGTGATTTGACCCTTAAGGTAAAAAAGCAGGTCACGCTCAAGGAGATCCTCTCAGTCGTTAAATCCGCCGCCCCGCCTCTATTAAAAAACATCGAACTTCGTGATGTTTATGAGAGTGAAGATCTAGGTGAATTTAAAAGCATTACTTTACGCTTTACCTACCGTCACGAAAAGAAGACTCTTGAAACCTCCTCAGTTGAAAAAATTCACAGTAAGATTGTAGAGAAGACTGCCTTGACCTTTCCTTCATAAAATGCGATAATTGCTTGCTCACTGATAGAGGAAGCAATGGAAAACAGCATTTTGAGAATTACTTTTAGCGAAAAAGACCCCTCAACCTCCTATCACTTGTCTGAAGTAATTTTTAGTGGAGATACTCTTTGGCGCACCTCCCTAGCTGCTCTCTCTTTTTTCGCTTATCAAACTTTCTTTAAAAAGATCGACTACTACCCTTTTAAAGATTTAAGAAGGATCAATATCTACTTAGGTGCAAACGCACTCTTCTTCCTGACTATTTCTCACTTCGGAATCGGTAAAAAGATTGCGGCTATTTCAGGTAATGACAGCAACACTTCTTTGGCATTTGTAAAGGAAAAAACTTCTGAAAAGCCAAAAGAAGACCGCACAACTATCGAAAAAATTACAGCGTTTGTAATGGGCGAAACGCTTTTTTCTTACTATCAACAACCCAAATTCTTGAATACTCTTGAAGATACAGTCGAGGCGCACGAGAGAGAAAACGATCTAGCACGAACAGAAGCCTTTTTAGAAAAGCTAAAGTTACGAAACACGATTTTAGTTAATTACAAAGAGGAAATTAAAAATGCCGCCAAAGAGCTTGAAGACAACTTTATTTCTTATAAAGCCACGGCTGTAAAAATCACACTCGTCGTAATCTCTATTTTTGCATCAGCGCTCTTATTTCAGGCTGCCTTTCCGCATATTGGTAACTTAGCGCGTGCTTTTTTATACATCAGCTCTAATCATATATTTAACGAAGCTGTGGGTTCCTCATCCTCACCTCTCTCTGCACTCGCAAACATATCTCTTTCAAATCTTACGAAAAATCCGCTTCAAGAAATTATGTCAGCGTTCATGCGCCCGCCCCAAAAAAGTAATTACGAGTTGGTCAATTTGAATGACTTCTATTCCGAAGCAGAAATCGAACAATTCTCCTCGTGGGAAAAATACCGCAAAGTGACCTGCTTAACAGACGCAATTGCGCAGAATCGAAAAAATATTGAGAAAAACCTTGTTGAAGAATTAAAGAAAAAATCGCCAATTGGAATCGCGGAAAGCACTTGTAGCTTATTGCGGGGAAAGCTCAATCTACTCAAAGCAGAAGAGGTCGTAAAAAATATTCAGAAACTTGCCACCTTATATTCGGATAAAGCACATCCTTTGCTTATGCTTAACCTCATCTCAAACGCAAAAACAGACAAAGAGGTGCTCGAAGCTGCTAAGACAATTCAATCTTCAACAGAAACAACAAGGGAAGTTCTAAGAAAGATACTTTTGCAACCCCCTTTTATAGAAAGAACTTATAAATTACTAAGTGCAGAACTAAATCAAGCTGAAGCAAAAGAGGTCGTAAAAAATATTCAGAAACTTGCCATCTTTTATCCAGATAAAGCACATCCTTTGCTTAACCTCATCTCAAACGCAAAAACAGACAAAGAGGTGCTCGAAGCTGCTAAGACAATTCAATCTTCAACAGAAACAACAAGGGAAGTTTTAAGAAAGGTACTTTTGCACCCCCCTTTTATAGAAAGAACTTATAAATTACTAGGTGCAGAACTAAATCAAACTGAAGCAAAAGAGGTCATAAAAAATATTCAGAAACTTAACATCTTTTATCCAGGTAAAGTAGGCCACTTACTTTACCTCATATCAAACGCAAAAACAGGTGAAGAGCTGCTCGAAGCTGCTAAGACAATTCAATCTTCAACAGAAACAACAAGGGAAGATTTAAGAAAGATACTTTCGCATAACCTTGTCATGGCAAAAGACCTTCATCAAAAAGCTAGTGATATTGAAAAACTAAAAAAAGAGCTTCCGATTGCAATCGCTGAAAGGACTTATAGTTTATTGCAGGGAACGCCCAAGAAACCCGAAGCAAAAGAAGTGGTAAAAAATATTCAGCGACTTGCCATCTTTTATCCTGATAAAGCAGACCACTTACTTAGCCTCATCTCAAATGCAAAAACAGACAAAGAGGTGCGCAAAGCTACTAGCACAATTCAATCTACAGATAGAAATTTATCGGAAGATTTAAGAAAGATACTTTTGCAAACCCCTGTTACGGAAAGAACTTATAAATTACTAAGTGGAGAACTAACTCAAGTTGAAGCAGAAGAGGTCCTAAAAAATATTAAAAAACTCGCTACTTTTTACCCCAGCAAAGAATCTGATTTACTTAACCTTATCAAAAATACAGAGACAAACAAAGATGGTAGCGAAGCCGCTAAGGAAATTCAATCCGCAAAAACCAAAATATTGGAAGATTTAAAAAAGATACTCCCTGAAACCTTTGTTCCTAAAACAACGAGTGATGAATTTTACCACCTAAGCTACTACAAAAATCTAGTAGCTAGTGGTGCAAAAAGCGTTATCAAAACTTTTAACCCTCTCCAAGAGACCCTCCCGTTTGATTGTAGCAAAAATACAACCGATAGCGATCCAAAAGGTATCCGCAAAAAGATGGAAATTCTTCTTATGGAGTTGGAAACCGAAAAGAGCAAATTTGCCGATGAGATCTCAAAAGCTGGTGGTGGGCATGTTGATAAGAAAGAAAAAAGTACAGATGAACTTAAAAAAGAGAGATTGAAGAAAATTGCACAGCTTCCCCTTTCTCTTGTGCATAATTTACATGAAGAGGTTGGACTATATGAAGAGATCAAGTGTGACAAAAAAAAGAAAGAAAAACGCTTTGATTTAATGGTAAAGCTTTCAGAGCTTCAAAAATATTACCCTGAAAACAAAGAGCTTAAAAACTATTTTCCAAACTCTTCCACTTGGGCAGACCAAGAAAAGTTTATGGAGAAAAAATTACAAAAAAGCAAAAAACGAACTGCGCTAAGACAAGCTCTTCATAAACTTCTTCCAACAACAATAAAAGCCGAAGTTGTTGAGTTATTGAATGCCGGTAATTCTAGCGAAGAGACCCTCCTTGAAAAAATAGCCTATCTTGATCGCTACTTACCTGAGAGTGAGGAGATCAAAAAATATCTCCCAAATTCGAAAAAACCTGAAGAGAGAAAGAGAGTCTTTGAAAAGGCTCGAAATGAAAAAGCACCTCTTACAAGCTACCTCGATAAAACCTTTGATAGCTATGAGTACGGTGATTATACTGCTCTTCCTAGAGAGATCGAATCTTTGAAAGATGAAATTGACGAGAGAAACGACAGTGCCTCTACACTTAGTGAAAAAGTGCAAAACATAACTGTCACGGCCCTAAAAGCCACAGCTAGTGTATTATGGATACTAAACGCTGTTGGCATGCTTGAGGGGATTAAGTTCTCCCCTCCCCTTAAGAAAGTCAATACCATCTCTAAAGAGTGGGTAGGGGATTATGTATTGTACTTCATCTTCAAATCTTGCATAGAAAATATATTATATTAAAAATTTTACTTTATTTTCAAATCTCTTATTGCAATTAATTATTCAATTATTTATAATAATAATTCAAATTAACGATTATTATTACAAATGGCTGAAACATCTCTTATTCCCTCGTTTTCTTCTCATCGACTCCCCCCTTCTATTTATGGAAATGGGAATTCGACTGCCATTGAGTATATTAAAAATATTTCTATAGAAAAAGGTGCTCCTGACCTCCAATTGCGCGTAGCAGCAATTGATTCTAAACCTCCTAGTTCCTCCTTAATTTCAAAAATTTCTTACGTAGCAGGAACAACAATAGTATATGCTCTGTTTTTGAAGTATACAGCTCCTTATTTTCCTGTTTCATCCCCAATTGAGATTGGGGGGTATATAGGAGGAAATGTTCTCTGTACTCTTGCCTTTGTACTCATTCCGGTTGGGAAGGTCATCGATACGATTTTAGGAAGAGAGGTTGATACAACAATTGCAAATTTTACAACTAATGCTGAAAATTTAGATGAGGTGACACTTTTTTGTGACAAAGAGCGCCTCAAGCACTCTTTTCTAAAAGAACATCGTGTCGAGATCTTAAATAAGTACCTTGATCATGAAATTCACCACAATCTGCAAGAAAAAATCATTCGCGTTGCGCTCTCTGTCCTCTCCTTTATCGGAGCGGTCTATCTCTTTCAAAGCTCATTGATTTTCTTAGGAACAACTCGCAGAACTCTTACCTATATTGCAGGAGAACAGCTTTTATCAAGCATTGGAAACTATTTTACCTACGGCTTGATTTCCAAAGAGTACTCAGGCAAAGCCTCTCCCGAAACGCTCGTAAGCTTAGAGGATTTTCTACCTCATGCTCATCAACTTTACTCATGGGAAAAAGAGCGTAGAGTTGAGATTTTGAAAAAGATTGTACACGAGATGGGAGATAAGATAAATCAGGATCTCGGGAAAACAGAGCCTGCGGATCTTCACAAAATTCGCAATATTCATTTGCAAATGAACAAAGAGCGAGAAGAGAGCTCTTTTGCCCTTCTTCTAAAAGCTGAAGACTTAGCAGCAAACCCACAAAAAAAAGAGGACATCCAAACACTTTTATCTACTCTCAAAGAGGTCGCAAAAGCAATTCCTAGCAGCACCCCAATACTACAAACTTGGATAGAGTCAGCAAGTGGGGTTGAGTCGCAAAAACACTTACAGAAAATTGTGCAAGAGCTTAAGCAAATTCGGAAATCCATTCACAAACTTAAGCAAAAACACTCTAGTTATAAAAATATTCAAGCTCTTTCAGAAGAATTCAGTACAGAGAAGAGAGCGTATTTAAAGCGCAGCGATCTCACTACAGCCCGAGTTCAGGGTGTCTGGAAACAAGTAGCCTTTGGAGTCAAAACATTGTTAATGGTTCTTGCCTACATCAAAAAAATGAAAAACCTTATAGAGACGGTGAGCTGGGGAATAAAAACACTGTTAATGGCTCTTGCCCCCACCGAAAAGATGAAAAATTTGATAGAGATGATAGACGTTGAAGCCCTTTTTGAAAATTTAGAAAATCACATGTGCCAAATCCCAAAGGGAGATAAGGAGGGCAGCTGGAAAGAGTGGCTAGATGACGCCTTAAGTGGCTACTTCCAGCAAACCGTTACAGATCTTGGGGAGCACTTCATTTGATGAGCATGATCTCCCGAGACACCTCCTATGCGATTAGAGCTCCCTCTCTTGAGGAAAAGCCTCCCTCCGTTACGAAATGGAGTTTGACTGCTTTAGCGGTTACAGCTCTTCTTACTTCATACTTCTCTTATAGCACCCTCATACAGCAAAATTCGCCCGAGCCCTTTACAGGGACATTCCTGCTTATGCAAGCAAAAGTTATAACGGTGCTTGCTTTTACCACAATCCCCGTAGGTAAAATTTTGACTTCTATCACAGGACAAAATGACTCCACTGCTGTTGCGACTTTTGCCCCCCGCTCTAAGTGGGACTTTTATCGCAATGAGTACCTCAATATTCTATTTGGCAACTACACTGGTTCTGGGAAAAAAGCACTAGAAAAACGGGAGCGCTTACGTGATTTTCTCCTCTCAAAAAAAGAAGAAATTAAAAAGCGTGTAGATGACTTAATCCAGAAAATGCCTCCCGAAGTGGAACCAACATTTCAGGAAAAACTGTGGACATTAGCACCCTACTTTGCCGCTATCATCGCAATTTTGGGCGCTACAGTTTGCTATCAACAAAGCCTCCCTCCCCTCACAACATTTGGCCTTGCTCTAGGACATATGACCCAAAGACACGTTTTTCGCAGGATGTTTTATCCTGTGACTATGGGGTTGATCCCAAATCCTTTCGACCTCTCTTTTTATGAGCTTGTTGGAGTCTCTGATTTTTATAATACGGAAAATCTAACAGATAAGGAGATTCAACACCTCTCGGCTCTCCTCTCTCATGCAGTTCGAGATATAACAAAAGATGTGAACTCTTTTAAATGGAATAAAAAAGAGTTGCAAGCTCCCACTCTTCCCAAAAAAGAGCGCTCTTATTTCAAAACTACTGCAAAAATCAGCTTAGGCCTTTTGGGTTTAGCCTGCTCTTACGCCTACTCTAAAAATGGCGGTTTTACCTATGTTGCAGATCAGATTAAAGCAATGCCCTACGCCCACATTGTCGCAAAACCTTTCAGTAGGCAAGTGAAACTCCATGCCCTCGCACTAAAATCTATTATTTTGTAAGTAATTGATTTACAATTTTTTGCAAAACAATTTGCAAGTAAATTATTTAATATATATAATTATTGTTATAAATTAATAACAAGATAATAAATATGAAAACCGAACTTGCTTACACAATCGCTACCCCAACAGACCAAAGCCCTCATACAATATCCAAAGAGTCAATGGGAGTCCTAGCCATCTCATTATTGGCCGCCTCCTGTTTAATTTATAACTCTTTGCTTTCCGAAAACTATTCTGATCCCACCACTGGTTTGCTACTGCTTTTGGGCGCAAAGGTTCTAACTATGGCAGCCTTTTCTCAGATTCCTGTTAATAAGATCGTTCAAAAGGTTTTGGGTAAAAAATCGACAACCATTGCAACTTTCGCATATAAATCGGAATCAGATTACTGGAAGGATCTACCTCGAGCAGCCTTTCGTGAAACAAAAGAGCCCGTGCTTTCCGAACGCAACCGTTTGCGCACCTCAATTCTAGCAAATAGAGACAAAATCAAAAGGCTTGTTCAGGAGCAAGTACAATCTATTCCCCCTGAACCGGACTACGGGTGGCAAGGGGAAATATTTGAAACACTTCCTTATCTGTTCGCAATAGGAGCATTTGTTGCAGGAGTAGTCTGCCATCAACAGAGTCTTTCACACTTAGAAACGTTCAAAGACGCCTTAGTCCATGTAGGAAACAAACAACTTTGGGGGCTATTAAATTCGTCAGTTGCAGAATTAATTGCCAGAATTACTAACCTCACATATGACCCCTTAAACTCTGAATTTTACCAACTGGCAGACTTTTCAGACTTTTATGATCCTAAAACTTTAACTTCTAAAGAGAAGAAACACTACATCAAATTACTTACACGTACTATTCGAGATCTTAAAGAAGAACTCGAGTCTTTTGAACCGCAGCAAGAAGCCGCCGTCCTCCCTTCTAGTTTTAAAAAAGAGAGCAATCCGTACAAAACAACTGCGGCAGTTGCCGTTGGAGGAGCATCCTTGAGCTATCTTTATTTCTCTTCAGATCTTAGTACCTCGGCATTTGCTTGCGAGCTTATTCAAAGAAATTTATTTGGAAAAATCAAACGCGCTCATAGCAAGTTGCTTTTTACACATATGGGGGCATTAAAAAACGCTGTTATGTAAACTGTCTTCATGACTGCAGTTGGAATCACAGCAATAGGGACACACTTTTACTACACAAAAGTCATTACACAAGAAGTCGGGCTCAAATCTTTATTTGGCTCAGCTCAATTTCTAACGGCTACATCTCTTTGTGCCACAGCATTCCACTGCTTACCTCTTGGAAAACTTTTACGAGATTACATCGATGAAAAAGAGCTTCATGCGCCTTATGCAGCCTTTGCGCCTCTTGCTTTTGTCTTATCAGCCTGCCTCTTTTATCGTAGCGCTCCTCATCTCAAGAGCGCAAAGCGCATTGCACAATTTATGATTTTAAATTTTGGAGCTACTTCTTTCTTTTTTTCTCCCTTTATTACCCCACTTAGAAACCAAATAAAAAACTTTGTTTTAGGTAGAGCGCAGCAAAATAAGATGAGCATAAACAAAATTGGTTTGGGAATTTTGGGAATGGCTGTTATCTTTTCTCCATTGCTAAAACCATATAAACTCAGAACACCTCATTCTCCTGCGAGTTTTCAACAAAGAATTTTCTATCTAGTTACAGTGATTCCCTTTTATTATTTCTCAGGAAAAACTCTTGAATTTTACCTCCCATTGCGTAATTCTTAAAGGAAAGACGACTTTCTGAGGTAATTCATGAAAAAGCAAATGCTTTCCCTATTTACACTTCTCGCCTTGGCTGGCTGCCACGACAATAATAATCGCAGTCGCGAGAGCGAGGTAGTTTCTCAACGCTATATTCACAAGTATGGCTATGACGTATCACCGGATGAGTGGCAAAACAATCACTATCCAGGCCAGGTCATCACAACTATGCGCAATGGCGTAACGATCACATCAACTTACGATGATGGATTTTTAGACGGCCCTACAACTTATACCCATCCTCACAGCCAAACGTTGGAGTCTGTGGAGATTTATTCTCATGGGATTCTAACAAAAAAGACTTTTTACAATGTGAAGGGCTTGCCCGTTCGTGAAGAGCAACACTTAAGCCCTAGCAGACTGAAAATGACCTCCTGGTACAAATTAGGCTCGCCAAGAGCTGTTGAAGAGTACCAAGATCAAGCTCTTGCTTCTGCTGAGTATTTTAATACAAAAAATGAGTGCGAAGCGCGCGTTACTAACGGCCAAGGTGAACGCCTTACCCGCGATCCAAAAGGTCTACTTCTTTCAAGTGAAAAAATTGAAGAGGGCTTTGTCACAATGCGCAAAACATTCCACAAAAATGGAACACCTAGCAGCATCGTCTCTTTCGCAGGCGGTACTTACCACGGAGAGAAAAGAGTTTTTGCTGAGAGTGGTGAACCCGTCTCAATTGAGAACTACTACAAGGGACAACCTCACGGTGTATGCTCTTACTTTCAAAATGGGGTTCTCTATTTAGAGGTGAGCTACAACAGCGGTTTTAAGCACGGTCCTGAACGCTTTTACATGGATGGCACCAAGCTTATTGAAGAGAACCAGTGGGTCGCAGGAAAGCGTCACGGCGTGTCGATTGTCTATCTTGATGGACAGACAAAACGAGAGTGGTTCTATAACAATGAGATGGTATCAAAAAACAAATATGATGAGCTATTGCAGCGTGAGCGCGATATCGCGATTCAGTTAGAACGTGCAAATGGACAAGGCACTTTCTAAGTTAACCATTCGACTCCATATCTTTCAGGAGGATGGAGTTATTGTAAAAACTAGACTTGAAAAGGCTTCCCAATTTGAAATTATTGGGGAGCCTTTCTCTTTTATGGGAGAATATCTAGAAGGGAAAAATTTAGCCCACCTCCTAAAGCCCCTTCCGCTTCGACCTTTCTCAAGAATCGTCCTTGAAGAGACAGCTAGAATTCCCTTTGGTCAAACGATCTCATATAGTGGTTTAGCCGAAAAAATTGGCCGACCGACTGCCTGCAGGGCGGTTGCCATGGCTCTCCACCACAATCCCCTCCCTCTATTTATTCCTTGCCACCGCGTAATTGCAAAAGATGGCAGTATTGGAGGATTTGGTTTTGGCGTTTGGATGAAGAAAAAAATTCTCTCCTTTGAAAATCAGCATCTTAAGAATTAATTTTTAAAATTTCTTCCACTTGGCACGGTTTTTGCTTCTGTATAAACAAAAACAGGAGAATAAAACCATGTCCACAAACCATTTGGAAAGAAAAGTTGCCAAGTTAGAATCCCTATGTGATCAATTGCAAGCTGAGCGTAGCTACCTCGATCAGCTTTTAAAAGAGATCGGCTTTGAAGAGGGCCTAAAAACCCTTAAAGAGGCGGCGCTTGAGATGCTGGATCGCAAGAGCGATGATCCGCGGCCTCCCATGCCTCCATTAGGATAAGAGATTTTTCAACTCTTCAAATTGAACAGATTCGGAACTTAGAGACTGCTCGACAAGCAGGCGCTTGCGCTCTTTTAGCTGCATGATCTTCTCCTCTAGGCTGCCGATTGTAACATATCTTCGAGCGATGACCGTCCCCTTCCTGCCAATCCTGTGGGCGCGGTCAATCGCTTGATTTTCAACGGCTTCATTCCACCAAGGGTCGTAAATCAGTATGTAATCAGCCGCCGTTAAATTGAGACCAACTCCGCCCGCCTTCAAACTTATGAGAAAAATATTGCAGCTGGAATCATTTTGAAACTGATCTACAAGCTCCATTCGATTTTTTGTCTTGCCATCAAGATAGAGAATTTTTTTGCCTCTTTTATCTAACTCCTTCGCTATTAGAGAGAGCATCTGGGTAAACTGGCTATAAACTAAAACCTTCTTCCCTTCAAGCTCTTCTAAATCGGCAAGCAATCTCTCAAATTTTGCACTCTGCTTATTTTCCGGCTCAATTAGCCTAGGATCGCAACAGATCTGCCTTAATCTCAAGAGCCTCTCTAGAACTTGTATTTGGGTAAGATCTTCTTCTTGACGTGTCTTCTCAAGCATTGCATCGTAGGCAGACTGCTGCTCCTCGTTCATACCTACATAAACGATCTGCTCGAGCTTTTCAGGCAAATCAAGCTCAACTTCCTCTTTTGTGCGCCTTAAGATAAAAGGTTTAGTGCGCTCTGTCTGTGTAAATCGGTTCTTAGGAAAGAGAAAGCGAAACTGGGTAAAGAGATCTTGAAGGTGGTTTTCAATAGGCGTGCCAGTAATCGAAAGACGAAAAGGAGCTTGAAGCTTAAGGACAGCCTGAAACGTTTGGCTTTTAGGGTTTTTAATCACCTGGGCCTCGTCCAGTGCAATAGCTCCCCACTTCTCTTTTGATAACTCCTCACAATCGCGCCGCAAAATCGCGTAAGAGGTTAAGACAAGTGTTTGATTATTAAGCTTACTAGGATCTCGCCCTTCTCCATAATAGAGATAGGGATTTCCATTTGGCCAAAATTTCTGGACCTCACGCTGCCAATTCTCAAGTAGCGAAGTGGGCGCCACAATGAGGAGTGAATGTGGCACATTTAACCCTGAAAAAAATGCCAAGAGTTGGACACTCTTTCCCAGTCCCATCTCATCTGCCAAAATTCCACTAAGGCCGTTGGCATAAATTAGGTGAAGCCAGTTGACTCCCTGCTGTTGATAGGGAAAAAGTTCTCCTATAAAATACTGACCTGGAGACACTTCGCCTGGATCTATCCCCTTAAACCCAATACTTGCTGCCTCAACATTGGAGAGCGCGGCTTTTCGTCCCATAAACTCTTGTGGTAGCTCTTCTCGATCAAGCAGTCCTACACTCGTCTCTGATAAGGAGATAAGCGGCGATTGCATTTTCATCTCAAGATCAGAAAAATCCCTCTCCTCCTCTCCAAAATGGGCCTTTCCTCGCACGCCCTCATCAGACCTTGTGTAACTCACACCACTTTGCAGAAGAACCTTTCGTCCCCTTGCATCTTCTACTTCCCATCCTTTTTGTAAGAGCTTAGAAATAGCTAAGCGAGCGCAATCGCTAGGACAGTAAAATTTTTCTGCAGCTTTGCGATAGCCAACCTCAAGAAGATCGTTTTCCCACTCTTTGGCATCTGTCTTCCCAAAAGCGCCTGTTTCATCCTGTAAAATCAATTTTGGCAGAGAGAGTAACGGCCCTGACTCTCCCTCTTCAACAATAGCAACATTCTCATCACAGTCGCGCTTAACCTCTTCCCATTCCGCATGAGAAAAAAGTGCACTACCAGAAAGAAATTTTTGCATCAGACGCAAATCGGCATCTACAAAATAGAGAAAAGGGGGAAGCAGAGCGATAGGCATCGGAGCAGGAAAAAGCTCTACACATTTTTGCAAAGAGGTCTTACTTGTTCCTCGAATAATGGAGGCTTCTACAAGAACTTCATCGCCCTCTTTTAATGCAGAAAGCTCCAAAAAATAGGGAGAGAGCAAGTCACAAATTAGCTTCTGTTTTTTCCAGGAGAGACCGCCAGAAATGGCAAGTATTTTTAGACGCGCAATCGCATCACGCATTGCGACTTCTTCATAGTCACCGTGAGGAGAAGTTAGAGCGAAGGAGCGCTTTGCCCCATTTGCTCTACTCAGCTCCCACAAGGTGCTCTTTTTCCTCTTTACTCAAACGACGGTAAGGACGAGGTGCGTGCCTAGGATCAAAGGGACGCACGCGACCCTCTTCAAGACATTTTTTAGAGCAGCAACCGTCCGCTTTCTTCGCACACTCCATACAGCTAATAAAAAGTTTATTGCAGTCCATATGCGCGCAATTAAAATAGTGATCGCAAGGTGCGCCACAATCCTTGCATGTAGTGAGCACTTCATCATTATCCTGACTAATCGGCACGACCATACGATCATCAAATACAAAGAGCTTGCCCTTCCAGTGCTTAGCTCCCTCTTGAAGGCCGTAATTGATTACACCACCGTCAAGCTGGTAGACATTCTCAAAACCGCGCTCTTTCATCAAAGCAGAATAGAGCTCACAGCGAATACCACCAGTGCAGTACATCATCACTTTGGTATTTTTTGTATCTAAGCGTTTGGCAAGTTGATTTGCATATTCGGGAAATTCGCGAAATGTCTCTAAGTTAGGACACTCGGCTCCTTCAAAGTGGCCGACCTCCGACTCATAATTATTGCGCAC
The DNA here is from genome assembly GCA_033977065.1 of Candidatus Algichlamydia australiensis. GTDB lineage: Bacteria > Chlamydiota > Chlamydiia > Chlamydiales > JAJFMI01 > Algichlamydia > Algichlamydia australiensis. Next base: position 681,653 of record JAXCHI010000003.1, on the reverse strand, counting down.
ATCAATACAAATCGTATTTTCATCGCGCGACTCGAGCATCTCCCGCCACTTCTCGGGAGAAACATGCTCTCCAGTCAGCTTCATATCAACTTTTTCATCTAGAGCAACAATCTGCTCGCGATACTTGACAGTCATGCGATCAAAAGGATGCTCATGGTAAAAATGGATTTTAAACTGCACGTTTGCAAAGCGTGGATCTTCTTTCATCCAGGCAATATACTCTTTAGCAGCTTGAGGAGAAGCGCTCATTTGGCCATTGTAGCCCTCTTCAGAGATATAGATACGGCCACGCGCATCGCGCTCCCCTAAAAATTTCTTTTGACGCCGCACCTCTAAGTGCGGATCTTCAACCGAGAAAAATGCGTAAAATGCAATGACTTGATACTGTTCCATGGGAAAATTAAAACCTATTTTGCATTTATTCTCAAGAAGGCTCAAAAATTAAATTTTGAGCCTTCAATGTTCGTGATTACTTTCGTAAATTAGCTTCTAAATAGAGGCCAAATTTTGTTGCAGTTTCATCATTAACTGACCAACCAAAAGAGCCTGTAAAAAATTCTTCCATCTTCTTCCAGTTTTTTCCGTCAAGACTGGCGAAAAAGACATCTCCACAAAATTTTAAAAATAAATCTTGCTTTATAGTTACTGTAAATGCCTCTTCACCTCCTGTGCCTGCAGAGAAAAAGTCTCCGTAAATCAAGACACTCATAGGAAGCTCCATACCTTTTGGCATCTTTACAATGAGTTTAGCACGTTCTTTTTCTTGTAGCTTAGCCATCATTTCTGGGTTAATATCTTCTATAGAAATTACCTCTGGTTTTGCAGCGCAAAGCATACTTGATAAAGCTAAAGTTGCTACATATAGCATTTTTTTCATTTAAATCTCCTTACTACAGTTGTAGTATTTAGGGTTAAAAAATTTATAAAATCCAAAGAGAACTAAAAAGGATGTCTAATAAAAGAATCATAACAAGTGATCCTTTCAGCACACATACGATTTTTCTCTCTTTGGGAACGTTGAGTTTTGCAATCTGTTTGAGACGCCGAACCACGCTCCACCGACGACAGAAAGCGCTTGTCATTAGTGAATAGCTCTCCTCATTTTTCTGGATAGCAAACTTTCCTATAGCTGTTACCAAAGCCAATTTTGAAAATCCCCAACGCAAAGCACCAGTATCTGCCGCTTTTTCTTGCATGGCCTCCAATCCCCTCTGCCATCCCCAGCTGGGAATCCACCAAAAGAGTGCTGTAAAGAAGTAGACTCCAAGACGAATCGTGCTATCTTTAAAGCATAAATGTTGCTGTTCGTGTGCAACAATAACGGCAAACTCTTCATCAGTTAAACTCTTTAGCCCTCTTTTTGGAAAAAGAATTGCTTTGGGGGCAATAGCACAAGGAGCCGAAATCGCATCGGAAACATAAATTTGAATTGATCTCTTCTTGAGACTTTCTGAAAGAAGAGAATGCTTTAAAGAGCGTTGACAAGGTTCTTTTGGAAAAGCTTGTAGCACCTTTTTTGTGCAAAAAACATTTTTTAAACGGGATGCAAGAAGGAAAAAAGAAATAACAAAACAGACGATTACAGCAAATTTTATGGAGTGGGAGGGAAGGTAAAACGCAACCAGATCTCCAAGAGAAAAAGAAGAGCAATCTTCAAGACAAAAGCCGATGCGAAACCCCCTAGAGAAAACACCTGTAATAGGATCTGAAAAAATAACGCTCAAATAGCGTGATCCCTTCTCCGCAAAAATAGGGTGTTTCCCAAGCAGCAGTGACCATCGCGAATAATCGTAAAGAAAAGGATCAAGAAGAAGTTTGAATAAAGGGAGCAAACGAGCAAATATACGGCCTCGTATGCTCTTAACACGAAAAATGAAGAGAACGAATTCTACCAAAATAACCGCTGTAAATAAAGCGAGTAGACTGTTGGTGATCAAGTCAAAACTCAAAAACCAGAAAAGTTTACTTTTTTCCATCTTTTAGCTTCCGTATCGTTTTCTCAATCTCAGCAAGCTCTGCATCTGAAATTTTGCTATCAGTTTCAAGAAGAAAACTCACCATCGGGGCAGTCCTATTCCCAAAAATTTTCTTTTTAATTCTTTCAAGAAGTTCAGGCTGCGCTTTCTTCAAAGAAAGCTTATAGTGATACTGCAAACCAATTTTTTCACGTTGCAGCTCCCCCTTTTCAACTAAGCGGCTCATCACAGTCATGATTGAGGTATACTTATCCCCGCTCCCAAGACTTTTTTGAATCTCTTTGACAGTTGCGCTTCCATGTTCTGTTATGAGCTTAAGTATCTCAAGTTCAAGCTCTCCAAACTTTCTTTTAGCGTTCATGAGCCCACAGTACTACACTTGTAGTATTTTCAAAAAGACTTAAAAATTATTTGAATCTACGAAAAGTTCTCTATTGTGGAAAAAATGTGCTTGTTCTATGATGGATGGTAACAAATTAAACGCCTAAGGTGTAAAACAATTTCTCCTATGGAGAGAGGGATTTTCGATGAGGTTCTTGGCTTTGATTCGAAAGGAGTGTTTTTAAACATTTCTGAAGAGCAAAACCCAGAAGATCACGAAAAGGACCTCTCCAGAGGGGGAAGTGGATGACAACTTGGGCACAAAACTTTAGAGGTTTTATGGCCCGTTATACTGGACCGAAAAATCGTATCGCACGAAAATATGGCGTAAATATCTTTGGACGCCGCCGCAATCCTATGCTTCACAAACCCAATCCTCCTGGTGTTCACGGAGCAAGACGCCGCAAAAAGTCCGATTACGGCCTACAGCTTGATGAGAAGCAGAAGCTAAGAGCTGTCTACGGCATGCTGTCGCAGAAAAAATTGAAACGTTACTACAAAGAGGCTGTACGTCGTAAAGAAAATACTTCACACGCATTCTTAGAGCAGCTTGAGTGCCGCTTAGACAATATCGTCTACCGACTACGTCTTGCCACCACAATCTTTCATGCACAACAAATCGTTGCCCATGGACACGTTCTTGTGAATGGAAAAAAAGTGGATGTTCGCTCTTTCCAAGTTAAACCAGGTATGGTGGTCTCTATTCGCGAAAAATCGCAAAACAACGCGTTAATTAAAGAGGCTCAAGGCAATACCTCTATCGAAATTCCCCCCTACTTGGAGGTAGAAGAGGGCAAGTTTTCAGGAAAGCTTTTAAATGCTCCTGAATTTGATCAGATTCCTCTTGCGCTTCCGATCAATGTTCCTCTTGTTTGCGAATTCCTTGCGCACACCACTTAAGGAATATTTGAGCAAGTGTTTTGCCGGTAGGTCGAACAGAAAATGCTAAAAGGCAGTTTTTGGAGACCACAAATAACTAGGTATAGTTATTGGAATCGGCAAATAAATTGTTTCGTATCTCCTTAGCATAGTTCTTATAAACTGCATGTTCTTACGAACGTGCAGTTTTTTTTCTAGACAAAAACTTCCGAAATCATCAAAAATGCATTGCTAGAACACTCTTGGGGAGGAATTATGCTAGCAATACCAGTTCATACTTTTGATAGTTGGAATCAGGGAATTCACTCCTGTGATGTAGCAAAAAATGCAGCGCTAACTTCTCTTGTTGGCATCGCTGCAACTACTGCCCTTTTGATTGATAAAAATATCTACTCTTTGCCTAAACCTCATTGGATTATCACAGCCACCATACTGCTCGCCTCTGACGCTTCCTTGTTATGTTACGCAATCAAGCATTCAAAATATGAAAATCTAAAAAAAGAGAGCGCTAAGGTAGGCCTAATTACCAGCTGCGCTTTATTAACTCAGGGAGTTGCTCTTTCTCAGGTTGCCTATCTGCGCAATTTTTTTATTCACAGCAACCCACGCATTTTAGCCGTAGGAGTATTCTCTGCAGCCGCTTTTTTTACATCCAGAAAAGCAGCAAAGAAGAAGAATCCTTGAAATTTCTGCTTCTACCTGCGAAAATAGACCTCTATGACAGATAAACTTTTAATCGGCGCGCATACTTCAGCTGCTGGTGGTGCACACAAGGCGCTCCTTCATGGCCAAAGAATTGGCGCTACAACGATTCAACTTTTTACTAGCAACCAGCGACAGTGGGCGGGAAAGCCGATCTCTACTGAAGAGTTAGAGCGCTGGAAAAAAGCGCGCGAAGAGACTGGTTTAAAAAAAATCATGAGTCACGCAAGTTATTTGATGAATCTAGGTGCGCCCAATCCTGAAAATTTAATCAAAAGTCGCAAAGCTTTAGTTGATGAAGTAGAGCGCTGCCATCAGCTAGAACTTTCCTACATGAACTTTCATCCCGGTGCCGCGCTAACAGACAGCGTAGAGCAGTGTCTCGATCGCATCATTGAGAGTTTATTGACAATTGAAGAGTTAACAAGCCAAGGGCCCACTCGCCTACTTTTGGAAGCAACAGCTGGTCAAGGCAGTACTGTCGGTCATGAATTTGCTCATCTTGCTCACATCATTAGAGGTGTAGAGAAGAAAATTCCGATCGGCGTCTGCATTGACACCTGTCATATTTTTGCAGCAGGTTATGACCTGCGTAATAAAGAGGCGTGGGATGCCACGCTCAAAGAGTTTGATGAAGTGGTCGGGTTAAAGCATCTTTACGCCATTCACGTAAATGACTCTAAATTTCCTTTAGGTGCCCGAAAAGACCGTCATGCCAGCCTGGGCAAAGGTGAAATTGGAAATGAGGGCTTTAAAGCAATGATGCAGAATCCCAAATTACGTGATTTGCCAAAATACCTTGAAACACCCAACACAGAAATTTGGAGCGAAGAGATCCAAATCTTAAGAGATTATGCCAAGTAGAACAAAAATTAAACAACTCATTAAAGAATCAAAAATCGGAGAAGAAGTACAAGTCGCCGGATGGATTCGTAGTAAACGTGAACAGAAAACATTTTCTTTTATCGAGCTCAATGATGGTTCAACACTTGCCAACTTTCAACTTGTCGTTCAGAGCGAACTTCCCGGTTATTCTGGACTCATTTCACAACTGACAACAGGTGCCGCCATTCGTGCAACAGGTAAACTTGTAGAGAGTCCCGGAGGTAAACAACAAGTTGAAATGCAGGTTGAGAACATTGAACTTATTGGGAGCTGCCCTGCTGATGAGTATCCTCTGCAAAAAAAGCGTCACTCCTTTGAGTTTTTACGCACCATTGCGCATTTGCGCCCCCGCACAAATACACAGGGCGCTGTTGCACGCGTACGCAATGCCCTTGCCTTTGCAACTCATAGTTTTTTTCAAGAACACGGCTTTCTCTATCTGCAAAGCCCAATCATCACAAGCTCTGATTGTGAAGGCGCTGGTGAGATGTTTCAGGTGAGCTCACTCGATTTGCAGGCTCCTCCAAAAAAAGAAGATGGTAGCATTGACTTTTCCAAAGACTTTTTTGGAAAGCCTGCTTTCCTGACCGTATCCGGTCAACTTAATGGAGAAGCATACGCCACAGCTCTTTCAGATATCTACACTTTTGGCCCCACTTTCCGCGCAGAAAATTCCCATACGGCACGTCACTTAGCCGAATTTTGGATGATTGAACCAGAAATGGCTTTTGCAGATCTTGCAGATACAGCTAAAATTGGCGAAGAGTATCTCAAATACCTTGTGAAATATGCAAAAGAGAATTGCGAAGAGGACCTAAACTTTTTCGATAAGTGGGTAGAGAAAGGCTTGCACAAACGCCTCGACCATATCTTAGATACCCCCTTCGCTCATATCCCCTACACAGAAGCTGTTGAAATTCTGCAAAAGTCTAATGAAAAATTTGACTTTGAACCTAAATGGGGGATCGATCTACAAACCGAACATGAGCGCTATCTCACAGAAAAACACGCCAAAAAACCGGTCATTGTAACCGACTACCCTAAAGAGATTAAAGCGTTCTATATGCGAGAAAATGACGATCACAAAACTGTAGCCGCGCTCGATATCTTGGTTCCAAAAGTGGGCGAGATTATTGGTGGATCACAGCGTGAAGAGCGCTTCGATCTTCTTGAAGCAAAATTCAAAGCGCACGATCTCGATATAGAACACTACAAGTGGTACCTTGACCTACGTCGCTATGGCTCAGTGCCACACAGTGGCTTTGGGGCTGGTTTTGAGCGCCTTGTGCAATTTGTTACAGGGATGGAAAACATTCGTGATGTGATTGCTTTTCCACGCGTCCCCGGCCAAGTAGAATTTTGAAGAGCAACTGTTACAGAGTACTAGTACTCCGTAACAGAAAATCTTAGTGTTTAATTTAAAAAAAAACAGCCAATAGAGACAGTCGGGCAAATCCCCGCTGCCCTTTGAGCTTCATCTTGGCATGCCAAATTGCGTTTCGTCGGAAAACCGTGCAAAGCACTACTTCTTCCTCCTGCACCGCAATTTTTCAAAGCCAATCTGAAGCCATCGAGCGCATCGCGCGTTCATTCCCCACCCTCCACTTCGTTTTGGGTAGGGCCCCTTTCACGTCGCTTGCGCGGCTGTTTTTTTTGTTTTGCAGAAAACTTTGCATGTTCTATACAGTGTCGTTAAATCCTTTTGGTCACCCTGTTTTTACGTTTGGGATCTATTTTTATGCGAGAGCTTTGACGTAAAAATAATGCTATTCTTTTTGTTTGAGAAGATTGAGAAATCTGTGGTTAATGAACAGCCTGTCCCTCCCTCTTTTTACTTCTTGCAAAAAGCCTATTCCGGAAAGTATTTTTAAGCGCTTAGATGCTGTATCTCGACCAATTCCCTCGGATTCTACTAAGTTTTGAATCCGGATATAAGGCTGTGTAAAAAGCAGTTCAACAAGCTCTTTACTATAAATTGTAGGCGCTTTTAACTTTATTAACACGCAGGACTCATCTAATAGCTTTTGAATTGCTAAAATTTTAGATAGTGTCCACTTAGATGTTTCGAAAATTGCGTCTAGAAAGTAAAGAATCCACTCCTCCCAAGCTTCTCTAGCTGTAACATCTAACAAACGCTTGTAATACTCTGCCCTATTCTTAATAATATATCCGCTTAAGTAGAGAATCGGGGTATCTAACAAGCCTCTCTGTATCAAATACAACAAATTGACAATGCGTCCCGTGCGACCATTGCCATCAGAAAAGGGGTGTATCGCTTCAAATTGGTAATGCTGAACAGCAAGTTTTATAAGCGGGTCTATGCCATCATCATCTTGATGAAGATAATCTAGCCAGTTATCTAAGAGGTTTCTTAATCTACCTTCCCCTTCAGGAGGAGTGTAAATCTTTTCACCAGAAAAATCATTCATAAGAACTGTGCCTGGCAAATCCCTAATATCCACATCAACTTGTCTTATTGTCGAACAAATTTCACAGACAATAGCTGTGCTCAAAGGTCTTTTCTGTAGTAATTTATATCCAAGGTTTAATGCCTGCCTGTATTGCAGAGTCTCTTTCGTAGCCGAAGGTGTTGTTGTTAGCACACTTTGAGCATACTCAAAGAGCTCATCAGTCGTTGTTACAATATTTTCAATTGCAGAACTTGCTTGAGACTCTAAAAGAGGTATACAGTTAATTAAAACGGTTTGATTTGGAATAAGGCGTTCTGCAATCTTTAGTTTTGCCAACTCCTTGTTTGCTTCGATGCAAGCTTTTAAAACACCAGGCGTTTCGAGGGAGTATCTTGGAGGAAGTAGAGGGAGTTCGTTGTACGGTGCGTCAGGATCAAACTTTTTCATATGTTGAATTTTTTCATATTTTTCAACATATTATCAGAATATGTTGACTCAGTCAACATATCACATTTGATATGTTGGAAAACAGGAAAAAATCCAACATATAAAAGAAGATACCAAGCATTACTTACTGACTATCAACAGATTACATCTGAGATTTAGCAAGATCGGCGCGACCTGTGACAATCGCTCCAAGACCAAAAAGCGTAACAGCAAAGACAAGTGCCTGTCCAAAATAGGGAATCATAGTCAGGAAAAAATAGCCAATTAGTGTGAGCATATAACCTATTTTTCGCCACTTCTCTTTGTGCAGTTTCCCTAACCCCCACCTAGTAACAAAGAGCATGGTGAAGATTTTACCTGTATAGAAACCGATCACATTAATTGCCAGAAGCGTTAAAGCAAATGGCACACCTAAAATTGTCATGAGGAGCAAAAGGGAGATAAGCGGTAAGACGATCAGTACAAGCGCCCCTGTAATAAGCGACTGGAGTGGCTTTCTTTCCATCGCGGAAAATGCGCGATCAAGACGATGCTGAAAGTAACGCATGAAAATAAATCCCAAAATGAGAGAGTAGAAAAAGTTCATGAGCAGTGTTGCCAACTTCGATCCAATTTGTAACCACTTAAGCCAAGGATGCTGTGAGAGCGTATAAATAAAAGAGGGGTGGTGCAAGAGACCGCCTTGGATTGTAGCACCAGGAGAGATGAGTGCCAGCTGATCACTCCAATACTCTAATTTCCCCTGAATATTTGTCGTCGAAGTTGCGCGCATGCGTCCTACGTAAGCCGCAATGTTGCCCCCTACCCTATCTGAAAGACGCAAGCTTGAGGAGTAGATATGACCATTGCCCTCTAAACGTCCCGCTAAGTCCATGTTCCCACATAAAGCAGAAAGATTACGACCAATCGAAGCGGGCGATGTCATCTCTACATTCCCCGAAACCAGTGTGGCACTGCGACCAATTGACCCTGTGATCAACGTTTGGCCAGAGAGAAGACGCAAATCTCCAACAACCTGTCCAGAAATATTGACACTCCCTCCTGCAACAAGTACATCTCCATTAACCGTTCCATCAATAAAAATTTGTGACCCTGTGACGTAAAGATCCCCATTGATCACACCCGCGATTTCTATTGTACCGCCCCATGCATAGTAATCGTCATTGATCACCTGATCTCGTGGCACAATGATAATAGAATCATCGATCTCTTGCTCGTCTTGAGCAAAAAGCAAAAGCGGAATAAAAAACAGGAGGAACAATCGTCTCATCTTAACTGCAGTTTAACGGGTTATCCCACTTTCGTCCAGCTGAGAAATAAGGTGAAAAGGAAATCCACGAGAGGCAAGAAAACGCAAACTCTTTCCCCTTTCAAGAAGCTCGCGCATTTTTTCTAGCTGCTCCTCCTCACTGACTGCAGAAGCAATTTTAGCTTGAAGCTCCTGATCAGAAAGGGAGGTTTTCATGCGTAGCTTGGCAAAAACACCTCTTGGACCGTAGCCTTTGCGAAAATAGCTCTCAATCGCCCGTTCTACATCATCTCTCTCATTCGTATAGCCCATTTCCTGCAAGCGTCTTATGGCGTAATCAGCCGCCTCTTCTGAGAGAAACCTCTCTTTTAACTTCCTCTTAAGAGCTCCTTCAAGCTGTGTGGCGCGACTCAGAAGATCCACAGCTACTCGGTAGGCCGCTTTTTTTTCGAGCTCGAAAAAAGCTTCTTCTAAATCCTTAATACTAAGGCATTTCTGCAAATCTTTTATCTCTTTGATAAAGAGTGATTTACGAACTTTTTTCCAAAATTCGCCTTCAATTAAGAGAATTAAATCACGTTTATTTTCTAACTCTTTGTAAGTAAGTAACATATTAAAATAAAAATAATTTTACACTTTATTAACAATTTGTTATTATTAAAGTAAGGAAGGATAGAATTATATGGAAAACCTATACCACCGATCCCAGCGCTACTTATACCATCTACGATTGTGATGGACAATACGGAGCTGCAGAAGCCGGCTCTACTTTGCCAGATAACTCCGTTGTCGTTTTTTCAGACGTTTCCGGAGAGACAATTCGATCAGATGCGCGAAAGGAATTAAAAGATATTCACAATACGGCCTCTGAAGGGCGGGACAATGCTAAAGAGCAAGAAGAGCAAATAGAAGAGCAATACTATAGCTATTTGACAAGCGGCTCTTCAGATGGAAGCAACCTTTGTAGCGCGTAGCAATTAAATTATTTATTTGATAAATAAAGGGGCATGTCTGCTGTTGGTCCTACTTCCCCAGAGCCGAGCCCTCAAAAGGCAGAGGCAACTCACCCAGAGCTTCAAAAGCCCCCATCATCTGGTGGGAGCGGACACGTTTGGGGTAATATGACCTTTACCCCCAAGCAGTGGCAGATGTTCATGAAGAACTTAGAGCAAAATATCTCTCTAGAAATTAAAAAAGAAAATGATCAATGGAAGAGAGAAAACCGCCGCATGCGCCGTATGTGGTCTGGTGGTTAATAAGAAATTTTGTTATGCTATTTCTCTATGGATAGCGAAACTTTCACCGTTGAAGCACCTCTGCGACTTGACCTACTTCTCGTCTCACGCTACCCAGAACGTTCGCGCACCTATTTTCAAGAAATTATTATTAATGGTGGGGTAACTTTAAATGGAGAGATCGCAAAAAAGCGCACCATTCCTCAAATCGGAGATTTAATTGCTGTTCGCTTCCCCCCTGTCGAAGAGATAGCGCTTGTTCCAGAAAATATCCCTCTTAACATTTTATTTGAAGATGAGCACCTCATCGCTGTTCATAAACCAGCTGGGATGGTCGTGCATCCTGCACCAGGTCACCCAACTGGCACTTTTGTCAATGCTCTGCTCTATCACTGCAAAAATATTTCTGAAGTTGGAGAAGAGCACCGCCCTGGTATCGTGCATCGTTTAGATAAAGATACTTCAGGAGTACTTCTTGCAGCTAAAACAAGGATTGCACATGAGAAACTGACCGAGCTTTTTGCAAAAAGAGAGATGCAAAAAGAGTACCTTGCCATCTGCGTGGGCAATCCTGGAGCGGGGGTAATTGATAAGCCAATCGGCCGCCACCACTTGCGCCGTAAAGAGATGGCGATTACAGAAAAAGGAAAAGAGGCAATAACCGAGTTTGAGACCCTCTCATTTGAAGAGCCTTTTTCTCTTGTTCGCTTAAAACCAAAAACAGGACGCACACACCAAATTCGCGTCCATTTGCAGAGCCTTGGTACACCCGTTTTCGGAGATCGCACCTACGGATTTGAAAAAATGAATACCAAGCATGAGGCTCCAAGAATGATGCTGCACGCTCACAGGCTCACTTTCATCCACCCCTTTACAGGAGAAAAAATCTCGCTGGAAGCTAGTTCGGAGTTCCCTAAAATTAAATCTTCAAGTATAATAAACACTTACTACGATTAACAGGTATCGAGCTATGAAAGAATTTGTTGAATACATCATTAAAAATTTAGTCGACAATCCAGACAGTGTCAAAATCAATGAAATTGGTGGCTCTCAAACCAAGATCATCGAGCTCAGCGTTGAAAAAGCAGACATTGGAAAAATCATTGGAAAGAAAGGGAAGACAATCAATGCGATTCGCACCCTTCTGATGTCTGTCGCTTCACGCGCTGGTGTACGAGTCAATTTAGAAATTCTTGAAAAAGAAGAAGAGACTCCATCTGAAGAGGCTGCCGCTTCAACAGAAACAATTAGTTAGCGATGTGATGAGTAGGAAGGTAGGGCGTGATCATGCTCTTGCGTGAGTTGATCGTCCCTGCTGGATAACGCAAAATTGCAATCGGAGGCCCTTGCGGCTTTTCTGCAACTTTCATGGGAATATTGCGAAAACTCTCTTTGAATATTGTAGCAAGCTCTTCCGCGTTTTCCCCCACAAACTCCCCTTCTACCTCAGCATGCGCAATCTGGGGAGAATTTTGAAAAGCGCTTAGAAAGAGGCGCAAATGCTCTGTACCAAGATCTGTTTTGGGTATAAAAATCCAAAGCTCATCTTTATGCTCATACCTTGTTTCATTGCCACTAACAAGCTCCTCTGCAGAAGCAATCGTAGAAATCATATGAAGATGTAGATCCAGTTCATCTTTTTTCTCAAAAGCAGCTAAACTCTCCTCATACCAGCGCTTTTGAAGGGCTTCAACATGCTTGCTGAAACAGGGCAAATTTTTGCGAAAAAGTTTACTCTGCCCCACGCGTACGCAATTATTTTGAATCTTAGTGTCGAGATAAAAGCCCGTCTCTTCCCCCTTCGCAGCTTTTTCAATCTCCTCATCTACAGCATTTTCGCGAGCCACGTAGACTTTAGCATATAAAGAGTGGAGATCGTGACACTGCAGAAGACGCTTTGCAGCCTTTTTCACAAATTTTTGGTCTTGAGGAATATCATCAAAGTGTATGAGCTCGACCTCTTTGCCCTCGATAATCGACTTCATACGATTGACCAAAGAAGCAACAGTATAGACATCGCGGTAGGAGAGTTTTGTCAAAAGATCAGTATCATCTAAAATCGCAAAGAGATAGTGCAAATACTCCATAAACTGACGATCTTTAGCGATATAATATTCTTCTGATACGCCTTGACGTTGTAAGAGCCTTTGCAGAAGGCGTAGAGATTCTCGGTCTTTTTTGCCCTGTAACTCGTTAATTTGCGCATCAACTGCTTTCGAATCAAAACCAAAAGAGGAGTAACGATCATGAATTGTAAAACTTGCTTGAGCAACAAGTGCATTTGCCGATTGCGCATCGCTTACAATAATTGTGGCAGGTACTTGAGTTGAAAAGTTGCTCTTGTGATGGTCGATGACACTGATCACCTCTAAAAATGAGGGTACCTTAGTCTCTTCTCTGTTTGAAAAATCGCGCAGTGTTACAGTCCCTAAAGTTGGCTTTTGCAAACTCGATGCGTGAACAACCCCCACAGGAATCTTTTTTCCAGACGGATCTGGGTATGTTACCGTCAGATAAGGATAGGAGCCCATTTTTGTTTTGACCTCTTCAATATCTGCCCTGTAACCAAGATATTGCGGAGCGTAACCAAAAACATTAGATTTAATTTTTAGCGCAATTTCCAATTGCTCAACATAAAGACGAATCTCGCGAAACCCATCCGAAAGAGCGCTCATAATTTTTTCAATATGCGAGAAGAGCTTGGGGCGATCTTCAATCAATGCGCCTGAAGAGTCAAAAAAGCCCTTTGTCTCTAGCTCCTTGAGATACCTTTTGAAATTAGAGAAATCTGCGATCGAAGCGCTCTCCATTGCATCAACAAGCTCTAAGAATGTGCAATTGAAACCGCTAGCAACACGAAGAACTTTTTCTAAGTAGAGCTGCAAGAGTTTTTGCTGGCGGAGCGTCAAATCGCGGCCCGGCTCAGAAGACTTGATCTCCTCATACATGAGGGACTCTGCAAATGGCGGGACCTCTTCTCTCTTTAACTCCTTTTTGGCAAAAAAAGTAATGATACGCGAGTGCATGTCATTTTCGATCCAGCGCAAGCAATTTTCAAGAGCTGTAACAACCTGACGGACACCCTCCACATCAAAATAGCGCCAATCCCCTAAAAAGTAGCCCTCTTTATCGATCAAAACAATCGCATTTAAATTTCTCTCGTGGTCAAGACTGAGTGCCGGTTCCTGTGGCAATTTCTTAATTAGCCCCTCTTGGGTCATTAAATCATAGCTTGAAAGCGTTAGACGCGAGCGACCCTTGGCTAAGTTAGAGAAAATTCCCTTGCCAAGCAAATCGTAAAAAAGCATCCCAATTTCAATCTGATTTCCAGGTGGTCCGCCAGGAACATTCCAAATATGCAAACCCTTTCCAACCCTTGCACCAAACGCATCGACCCATCCCCAAAAAGAGGCAACGGTCGTATCCAAATCGGGAGAGCTATGAGCCGTGACAAAATGGGAGCCTTCATAGCGCTTGCCCATACCAATAGGAAAGTAAACTTGATAAGCATCACGGGGTACTCGCGCACCTACAATCTTTGCCCTCACATGATAATTCTCTTCGTCACTCAAAGAAGAGTACTGATTCAACCAGAGTTCAAAACTAGAGAAGGTATAATACCCAATAATTTTTTCCTCGTGGAGCTTTGAAATGAAATCGATGACATGGGGAAGCAAAAAGCAGGGTTCTTCCTGCTCTTCAATCAAGTGGCAAAGCGCGCGAGAAACAGCACAGCGCCGCATGTGCTCATTGAGCTTTTCAAATTTCGGCCCCTTAAACTCAGCAAAAACATCTACTAAATTTGGGAAAGACTTTTTTTCAAACGCGTATTCGCCTAAGTACATAACTAAAAAATTTGGAGCGACACCTGTCGCTCCGTAACGGATTGGGCAGGACTCGAACCTGCGACCGTCCGCTTAGAAGGCGGATGCTCTATCCAACTGAGCTACCAATCCACTAAAGGAGTCGCTGAACAACTCAGACCTCCTGATAAGGATGCAAAAATTGGCTCAAGTTTGTTTTTCGTACTCGCTAACTTTAATCAAGTTAGCTCTGTGCTCCAAAACAAATTTCATCTCAATTTTTGAACCCTTCCCTGAAAGAGCAGTTATTCAATGCCCCTGTTCTCTCATTCTACTAAGGAAAATCCTTCTTGACAATGGTTAAGAGGGAGTCAAATTTCTTTTCACAAAAATTAGATAGTGTCGTCAAAAGGCTATAATCAGATTATTTTTCATGTTTGCAGCTTATTTTTGTGCGGAAATTGAAGCTGAATTTGTAAATTCCGCTTCATTTGAGCACAAAGATGGAGCCCAAACATGAAAAATAAGATGGTTGTATGCTTTTGACGACGCTATCTAAAACTTTTCTAATAAATTCTCTCTATTTAGAAGCCTCTAAAATTGCTTTGGCCTCTTCATAACTTTCACTGTGAACTTCTTCAAAACGTGGTATCGAATCTCGCAAATATCTTATTTTTCCATTCCGGAGACTCACTAAACATAGATTTTTAGAATCTACATCACCACCTCGTTTATTATATATAAATATCGATAAAGCAATATTTTCGGAAGTAAATGGATATGAAATTAAATGCGGACGTATTTGGTCGTTTTCATTTATATTATTTAATAATAATTTGGCACATTGAATGACTAAGCTTCTACTTTGCTCAATAGAAATTTCCCCCATTTTTTGGAAAGACATCTCTATCTCTTTAATGTTATCCATCATCATTCCACCCTCACCAAAGAAATATAAGGGGGTTTCTTTTTGTATTTCGAGAGCAGTGGTCGCAATTATTTCATTGGCCATTTGGACATGAACAGAAGGTTTATAAAATGAGAATAGCACTATTGAAAGTAATAAAAACAAAACTTTTTTCATGATAAAATCCTCCTATTTCTATTTTCAATCTCCGACTTTATAACATTTCTAAAGGTTGGGCTTTGAAAGCTATGATCGTGCATGGGAGCGTCTGCATGAGGCCTCAAAATTTCCATCACTCCTTTTTTGTATGGTAATTTGTATCCAAAGCCTTTTTGACCTAACCAAGGAACAAAATCTCTTGAGCGATAGTTTACTGCTCTTTTACACAAGTCTTTTGACACAGGAAGTGCGGGAGCAATTCCTACAACAGTGATTCTCTTTCGCCATTCTGCAGGAGAAAGGATCAGTGCCATGGTTGTGTGTATCGCTCCTTGACTGTGGGTAAAATGCAAAATTTGTGCACTTGGATTTTCTGTGAATATACCTCTCCACATATCTACTACCTTATATACAGGCTCTGTTGCCTTTAAATATAAATTTAATCGCGCTTCACGTGCATCCTTTAATCCGCCCTGTGAAGCATTGTGTACAAATCGCACATTATAATCATCGTTAAAATTTGCGATATGCTTTGCGTGACCCTCTGCCCCATTGCGATCTGTCAAGATGCCATTGTTGAATGTTGTGTAGTCATCCCCTCCTGGCAACTCCGGTCTATTTAGGGAGTAGATATTTGATCTCTGGGAAGCAGGTAGGCTCGTTTCCCAATCCATTTTTGTAATGAGCGGATCCCCAAATTCATTGAGTGGAGCTGGGTGCCGAAGATCTACATAAGGGATGATTTGATATTTAAGGTTTCTGAAATCGTTGTATGCCTCTATGGACTCGTAAGAGACTTCGAGTCCATAGAGGTCCATGAGGATCAGTGGATTGTTGAGAACGTAGTGGTAGAGGTTGGGAATGTCGGTAAATCCCTTGGGATCAGGTGTGATAAAGCGCCCTGTTTCTGGTTCGTAAAATCGACGTCCAAAATAGAAAAATCCTGTTTCAGGATCGAGGCGCTTAGATTGAAAAAGCCAAGGCGAGTTGACCTCCCCTTTTTGGAGATGTTCTCCAAAAGCGCTGTAGCTGATGGTTGTGACAATTTGTTTAGTTTTAGGATCGACAAGAGCGATTAGATCCCCTCGGATCGAGTGAAGGGGCAGATAAACATTTTGTCCTAACTCAATAGCAATGGCAGCACCGATTTCAGCTCCACGGCCCAACCCTAAAATACGGAGCTCTTGAATTTCTCCATCTTGTATAGATCCTATTTCATTATCCCCATCAAAGAGGTAATGGGTAGTGTTTTTGATGAGACGTCTATGAAAATAATCGTAGGTATAATTATAGATTTCTGTGGGAGTCGTAACTCGAGTCAAGCGGTCTAAACTATCATATTCAAAGGTAATTCCATTTTTTGAAATTGGATTGCCGTTGGCGTCGTAGGTGTAGGCTGCTGTAGCGGTAGCGTGGAGCTGGTTAAGCTGATCTGTTTCATAGTCGCTGTCATCTTTTTCAATACGATTATTATGCGAATCACATGTGTAGGTGTGTTCCCAGGGCCCTTGCTCTTCTACAAGTTGATTAAGGAGATCGTAGGTGTAGAGGGCTTGCCTTTTATCTAGTGAAAGTGTTTTCACCAGCAAGTTTCCGCTTGGGTCAAATTGCTCGTAGCGCTCGTAATGAAAGGGGGATATCCGCTGAACTTCCCTTCGTAAAGGATCAAACTGATGGATGCTTTCACCTAGGTTACAGATAAGTTTTTCACTTTGGGGGCTTCCCGAAAGGTTATAGTCATCGTATCTGTGCGTGTAAAGTTTCTTACCGGCTGCATTGTAGCGTAAAATTTTCCGCATGTGGAAAGCATCGTGGCGGTATTTGATTGCAGAGTGATCCGGTAAATGCAAAGTCTTGCGTTGGCCTAAGGTATTTGTTTCATAGCGAATCGTATGACCGTGCGCCCCTTTTTCACTGAGAAGAAATCCTAAAGCATTTACTTGTCGTGTAGTAGAGGTGCCTTGCACTAAGTCTTTTGCCTCAATCAGATTTCCGTAAAGGTCGTACTCTAACTCATAGTGAATATCTTTGTGACTTGAGATGATACTTTTTTCTCTTCCCCAAGCATCATAGGTGTAATACAGGGATGTCCCATCGGGTTTCAGAAGGGTGAGGCGATTGCCGTCTGGATTGTAGCTGTAGTGTGTCACCCTCTGTTCTTCACTACCAGACGCCTCCTCCAGTCGCACAATTTGCCCATCTGCATCGTAAACATAGAGAGTTGCTTTTATGATATCTGTCGGACAAACATGGCTAAACTGCTCAACAAGTTGCCCCTTCCCATCATAGTAATACTCTTCGTAGAAGATTCGTTCTCCGTTTTCGTTGGAAATTTCCTTCGAAGCAACTCTTCCAAACTGATCGTAGGTCTCAACTGTATCTGGACAGACTCCGGTAGTAATTTTTTGTAACGTAATTGGATCTCTTTTATTTGGAACAATTTTTTTATACTGTATGTGAGTCGCATATCCCAAGCTATTCGTATGCGTAATCAACCGATCAAAAACGTCATACTGAAAACACTCTTTTGCACTGTTCTCATTTATATATTGAAGTACTTGTGTCTTATTCCCATGAGAATCGTAAACATAAGCTGCTTTTTTAAATACTTTCCCATGTGCATCTTCATCTCGCTCCTCAATCACTCGGCCCAAATCATCGTATTTTTTGATAGTAACTTGGGCTTCAGAGTCCTCTGCTACAAGGGTAGTTTTAAAGGGACGGCTTCTCGAGTCATATTCTGTTTTTGTTACTATTTCTCCATCGGGAGTAATAAACCGCTCTTCTATTTTGCGCCCCGCACCATCATAGCTATATTCAGTTGTAAGGCCTACATGGTTTGTTTTTGAAAGAAGTTGAAACGCATCGTAAATAGACTCTTCTCTACTTAAGAGTTCCCCGTTTAAACTTCTTGTTTCCACTACAAGAGGTCGCAAATCATAATCATACGTTGTTGTCGTAGTGCGCCCCATCCGATCGGTATAAGTTTTTACTTTCCCATGTAGATAATAAGTAAATGTCTCTCTTGTGTTGTCAGGATGAGTGATGGCAATAGGTTTTCCACGTGCATTGTACGCTGTTTTTTTACAGTTTCCATTCGCATCGATCTCTTCTATGGGCTTATTTTGAAAATTGTATGCCGCTGTTTCTGTAATCTCTCCTCCTGGGTAGGTACACTTGCGCACGTTTCCAAAAAAATCATTAGCAAATCTTGTCACGTTGCGAAGCTCATCTCGCTTCTCGTACAAATACCCAGAGCAGTTGTATTTGAAGTACTCCCCCTTCACTTCACCTGTACCAGGAGCCACCTCTTCTTTGGCCACTAATTGATTGTGAGCGTTATAGCGATACTTAGTTACAAGATTTGTTGCTACCTCTCGCTCACGAATCTTATTCCCATACTTGTCATACCGTGCTCGAATCTCATAACCTAAAGGATCTTTTCTATATATCTGGTTCCCATCACGATCGTAGTTGAACTCTTCGGCAAAGCAGAATTTTCCTTCCGCATCATAGGTTTCCTTCTTTGTTACCTGACAGCTCTGGTTGTACGCGAATGCAACCTTGCCTAAAAATGTTTCTTCTCCTTTTTCCCAATACCACGTTGCAATCTCTTTCGGTAGATGAAGCCCCTCCCCCTCATCCCAATAGTGATACCGAGTGATGGATCTCTGCGTCACACCTGCTACTGAGTCAAGTTCAAAAGAGCTGCCATCATCTTCATAACTTTCTACAAGAAGATGGTTTTCATCATATTTAAAAATTTTTCTTCTTTTGATCTCACCTTCAAATGTAACAAGCTGCCCTACAATCAAATCAGTATCAGGAAGGTAATAATAGAGGATCTCGCGTCCATGAGATTCGATCTTTTTTTGAATGAGATTTTGCTTATTGTATTGATATGCAGTCTTAAAGCACTCTATGCCATTCTCAAGTGGCATCTTTTTTTCCATCTCAAGAGGAATTTGACACTCTCCTGATAGGTTCCCATAAAGCTGATCCTCTAAAACGTTTCCTTGCTCATCGTAGACATAGGCGCGCGCAAGTTGATTTTTATACTTTCCATCTTTGTAAAGTTTTGACTTTAGGAATCCTTTTTCAAAAAAATACCTTTCAAAGAGCAGATATTTATATCTTGTATCGTGATAGTCCATGCCCGTCAGGACCATTTTATCGGTGTAATGGTAGGTAACGCGATTACCGTAAAAATCTTTTACATCCGTACGATCAATTCTTTTCTCTTCATCTTTTTCTTTTGTTAAGTGGTAGAAAAACTTCTTTGCAATCCTCTGTTTTCCGCTTCCATAATTAGGGGCGCGCAACACTTTTACCCGACCCGTACGCGGATCATTTGGCTTAAGTTTCACCCGCTTGCCATCGACGTCTGTCTCTTCTGCTAGCGGATAAAAAGAGGCTCCAACGAACCGATCTCCCCCAAATGAGCGCCCTTTTATAACCAAATTCTCAGGATCCTTGTATTGGATCCTTTCTCTCTCTTCACCATCCTTAAAAATAAGATCCAGGTAGTAATTTTCTGTTTTTTCAACACGCTTGTAGTGATAGAGGTAAGAGTGCTCGTCACTTGTTCTGACAAAAAAACTTGGATTGTGGGTGCCGTAGTACTTGATTTTTACCCACGCATAGACTTGATCCCCACTTGGATTTGTCGAGCGGATCTCTATGGGACGCTTTTTTGAATCGTAGCAGTACTTGATCTGATTGCCATTCGCTAATCTCTCCCGAATTAGAACAAATTTTCGCCCTTTTTTTCGAATCCGCTTCTCTCTCTTCCGCTTGGGAGCTAAACCATAATAACGCCGTGTTCCATCTCCTAAATGAAGTTCATAAATACTATTCTTTGCATCAAAGGTAACCTTTCGATTTCGTGGGTTTGTCCGTCCGCCAAGAGCACCTCTGGAAGTATTTGTAAAAGCTGTAAAACTGCTTTCACTAGGGTAAAAAACATCTGTTATGCTGTGATGTTTGGGATAGTATTTAATGCGAGTCCCTGTTGGATCACAGGCTTGCAAAACATATCGCTTGCGATCTTTTCCTTTGCTATTGCAGCACTCTTTATACTTTTCCAAAAGATGCAAATGCAAAAAGAATTTCCACTCCCCATCTTTTAAAATTCGTTGGATCGCAATTGGCTGACGACCAGGAACAACAATATCTGTTTCTGCAACATAAAAGGCACCAGAGATAGCTGAAACGCATGAATCTACGTTAGCAGCGGGCTCGCCTTCTAGGGCCGGAAGAATGGAGGGGGGAGCCTGCTCGTTTGCAAGAAGTGTCAGAAAACAGAGAAAAGAAAAAAAATATGTTTTCATTGATCACAGATCGTAAACGAATGATTTTTTTTTCATCAAGTCTTTTTAAAACTCTTATTTGTGGTAAACCTGTTAGTGGAGGAGAAAAAAATGAAGAAAGCTTTAGCCCTGCTCTTTGTTTTCATCTCTTCTGCTGGATTTGCAGAAGAGCATAAACCGCCTATTTTAACTACAACTGCCATCATCGAAATATATGAAAAGGGAAACTTTCAAGGCATTGTATTAATTGAACGCGGCAAGGCGCCTTGGGGGAAAGCTATTCCAGGCGGGAAAGTTGAATATGGCGAAACAGTTGAAGAAGCTGTGCGCCGTGAGATGATGGAAGAAGTAGGTTTAGAATTGCATGATTTAAAACAGTTTCATGTCTATTCAGATCCTAAGAGAGATTTTCGCCACCACTCTGTTGAGGTAGCTCACATTGCAAAAGCTTTCAAAAAACCTCAAGCAGGAGATGATGCTGCAGAGGCTTGGGTCGTACCTCTTGATGAACTCCCATGGGGCAAATTTGCATTTGACCATGAGCAGATCCTAAAAGATTATTTGCTCTATCGCGTCAAGGAATGTTCTGAACTTTTAGCATCTTGATCTTCGTATAAATTTTTGTTAGCATTGCTGCGATGAGGATTGCAGTTTCAGGACGAAATGGGCGTGTCGGTAAAGAAGTTGTCAAATGCGTTGATGAGGATGCAGAGGCTGTTTTGGCTTCACTTGAAGAAGCTGATGTGATTATCGATTTTTCTCATCCGAGTAGAACGAGGGGGTTGTTAGATTTAAAAAAGCCTCTTGTGATGGGCACGACTGGCCATGAGGATTTTTCAGAAATTGAAGAAGCTTCGAAAGAAATTCCTTTGCTCTATGCAGCAAACTTTAGTTTGGGTGTCTTGATGATGCGTCAGATGACAACGATGCTCTCGAAGTTTTTAGGTGATCAGGCCAGTTTCGATTTGATCGAAGAGCACCATGAGAAAAAGGTCGATGCGCCCAGCGGTACGGCTTTAAGTATTGAAAAAGCTTTGGGCAAAGAGATGCCCATTCACTCGATTCGGATGAAGGACTCTTTTGGTGCACACGAGCTACATGTAGGCCTTCCTGGTGAACAGCTCACCATCTCTCATCGAGCTCTCGGACGCGCGCTCTACGCGCGTATGGCTCTAGAAAGCGCTAAAATTATTATTCACAAACCCCCAAAATTGTATTCACTAGAGGAACTTTTTTTATGCTGATCTTTTGCGGCCCGTGTGTCATTGAAAACGAAGAGTCTGCTTTTGCTGCGGCAAAGGAATTAAAGGAAATTTTTACAAAACACGGGATCGACTTTGTTTTTAAGTCGAGTTATGACAAAGCGAACCGCTCTTCTATCCATAGCTTTCGCGGCCCCGGTCTGGAGAAGGGGCTGGAGATTTTGGAACGGATTAAGGCAGAGTTGGGTTTGCCGATTCTTTCCGATATTCATTTGCCATCTCAGGCAGAAGCTGCGGGCAAGGTACTCGACTATATTCAAATTCCTGCATTTCTCTGTCGCCAAACAGATTTGCTTGTTGCTGCTGCGAAAACCGGCAGACCTGTGAAAGTAAAAAAAGGGCAATTTATGGCGCCTTGGGATATGAAAAATGTTGTGGTCAAGCTCCAGGAAGCGGGCGCTAAGGAGATTATTTTAGAGGAGCGTGGCACAAGCTTTGGTTACAATAATTTAGTCAGTGACATGCGCAGTATTCCCATTATGCAAAGCTTGGGCTGCCCTGTCTGCTTTGACGTAACGCACAGCTTGCAACTACCTGGCGGCTTAGGTGAGACTACAGGCGGTATGAGAGAATATTTACCAACATTAGCAAAGGCTGCTGTTGCCGCAGGTAGTGACTATCTTTACTTGGAGGCTCATGAAAATCCTCTTAAAGCAAAGAGTGATGCTACAACTCAAATTTCCTTTGAGGAGCTTGACCAGTTGTTACCGATATTGAAAAAACTTTATGATGTAATTCATGCTAAATAGAGCAGCTTTTATTACTTTTTCTCTGTTACTTAGCGCAATAGCTTTCTCTAGCTATACATTCACCACTTATAATGAAAAAGATATTGCGAACTTTTTGCAGTGGAAACAGTGTGAGACAACTCCTTCTCACGACTCCCCTCTACATCAAGTAAAAAAAGAGGTACAAAAAGATCTCTATCTAACCGAAGAGAATCAGCAGCGGCACGTGCAAATTGCACACAAAGGAAGTTTTTTAACTTACTCCTCGGAGACAGGAGCACACGAAGAGCTTTATGGTATAGTAGGATATGTGCAAGAAGAGGCAAATGATGGCGCGTGCGATGTGCGTCAGTTTAGCTCTAATCGCGGTACTTACTCCCTCTCCGATCATAAATTCCGCACTGAAGAAGTGTTGATGACCTTCTATCAAGCACAATCGAGTGCAATGAATGAAGAGAGCGTTGCCATGCGAGGCAAAGCCAAAAGCGTGGAACTCAGTTTAGAAGATAAAGATCTTCGCATGAACGCGGAACACTTCCGTGTGACCATTCCAAAGGAGCGTGCCCATGCGATTTTTGAGTAGTCTCTGTCTTCCTTTTCTTCTCTTTAGCTCAACATATAAGGATCATATTGGCCATCACACTCTTCGCATTGAAAGCAAAAAATTAGAGCTCTCCATAGATAAACGCCAAGGACTCGACAAAATAGAGGCAAAAGAGGCTGTGACGGCCTACTTTGCAGATAAAATTGTGATTGAAACGGAATTTTTACACTATCTCCAGCACCAGTGGCTTGAAGATATTGAAGGCGGCACTTGTCATTTTCAAAATGGAGAGCTGCATTACCAAAATCTTTCCTACAATTTAAAAACAGACTCCCTTGAACTGCAAGACACCTCTGGCCACCTCAACTTTTTAGATCAGAGCATGTCACCCCTCAAAGCAAAAAAAGTCTATGTAGAAAAAGATTGTTTAATTTTAGAAGGCGCCATCACCCTTCTTATTCCAGAGCTTGGGGAACTTCACGCAGAAAATATATTGCAAATTCAAAATAACCACCTACTTGTCATGGGGAAAATGGATCTTCTGCAAGAAGACTCTCCTACCCCCTTTTTTCTTGAATCAAACAATGAGTTTCACTACAAGCCGCAAGAACAAATTCTTACAGTGACAAGTAAAAAAGATGAGCAAATTCTCTTTCAAACCGATAAACTTAAGCTCTTTTCTGATAACTTAACTCTTCACTATGACAAACTACGCCCCGTGCGCGTTGAACTTCAAGGTGAAGTTCGAATTGAATCCAAAGATCGCTACATCTCTTTTGACACACTTCTCTGTGATCGGGTAGACTTTCCTCTTGAAGAGGATGCCATGTTGCTTGTCACAAAAGGGCGACAGCAACATCTTTTTTGGGAGAATTCTACTCCCGACAACATCTACCTTGGAGAGGGTGAAATCCCAAAAAGATGATTTTAAAAATCCGCCATTTGAAAAAAAAATATAGCGGCAAGTCCGTCGTTACCGACCTTAGTTTTTCTGTCGGCCCCGGTGAAATTGTCGGCCTACTTGGCCCTAACGGCGCGGGAAAAACAACCGCCTTTTACATGACAATCGGCCTCATCTCTCCTGATGGAGGTAAGGTTATTTTTAAAGATCAAGAGATCACTCACCTTCCTATCCATAAGCGGGCCAAAATGGGCATGGGTTATCTCGCTCAAGAGCCTTCGATCTTTCGCTCCCTCACTGTAGAAGAAAATATACTCGCCGTACTTGAAACTCTCCCAATGAACAAGGAGCAGCGAAAGAAGCGCTGCAACCAACTACTTGACGAACTCTATCTGAAACCTCATGCCAAAAAGCGCGCTGTAACCCTCTCCGGAGGTGAGCGACGCCGCTTAGAAATCACCCGCGCTCTTGTCACAAGTCCCTCCCTTCTCCTCCTCGACGAACCCTTTGCCAACGTTGACCCCATCACCATCAGCGACCTCAAAAAAATGATCCGCCACCTGCAAAAAAAAGGGATTAGCATCTTGATCACGGACCATAACGCCCGCGAACTCTTCTCGATTGTCGATCGCAGCTATCTCATGCGCGAAGGCCAAGTTCTGATGTCGGGCACAGTGGACGAACTCATTGCCAATCCCGATGCTAAACGCTACTACCTTGGCGAAGATTTCCAGTTATAGTCTCCTTAACTATCTCTATTTCCCCCAAAATACAAGCCCTTTAAAACTGTTGATTCGTTTGAAGAATCTTCAATTAGTTTTTTTATTAGTGATAAGTCATATGGAGAGAAACACTCTTTAAATTCATGATCACCTTCAACCAACTTTCGAAAACAGTCGCCATAATAAATCAGAGCCTGGCGCATCTTCACCCTTGCTTGGTGTTTTTCATTTTCCATTGCGCATTCCAATGATAAGATTTCGTTTTCTACCTCTAAAAGTTTTAATTTTTTTTCTTTGAAGGCGGGTTGTTCTTTTTACCTAATTTTTCATGAATTTCTCCCCTTAAGAGAGGAATAAACCGAGCAACAGTGGCATCCATAGAAACGCAAGGATCAAACCATTCGTCCATCTCTCTAGTTTCGGGATCATATAAGCTAATCAGTTTTATTCTTAACAAGCTATGAAACAAGCCCCCAAGCCCCTTCAACTCCATCTGAAATCAATCGACCAACATGCATTTTTCTTTCTCTGTTTTTTTCAATTTTTTTATATTAACCCCAAGCTCAATAACCTGAGCCTCATTGATTAATCAAAAGCCTTTATGTACGCCCCTACAGTACCGAGTGTTCTGTAATTAATTCGGACACTTTTCGATAATTTTTGTCCGAATTATCACAATTCGGACATTTTTTGGCCTGTTTTTGTCCGAATTAACGGGTTTTCGGCCAGTTCTTAGAAGATTTTTGTCCGAATTAGTTATAATTCGGACATTTTTAAGATTTGATATTTTGAATTTACATACCACATGTTATGCTGTCTCGAGGTCATGAAAAGTAACAGGGAAATCAAGTAAAAGTGAGAAGGAAAATGTGGAACAGAGAAAATTTTAAAAAAGAAATGAGCAATAAAGGGATAGAGATTTTGTACTGGGGAGAGTATGGAAGAGAGGCCCTTCTCGACTTAGAGAAAGAATTGGATTTTAAATTCGATAAAGAAACCAGATCATTTATCGAAGAGATAGGTAATCTAGTCATTGGAGGGCACGAGATTGTGACTACAGGAAAAGCAGGAGGTCTGTGCAACTGTAAAACAGAAAGCAAAGAGATTGGGCTGTTAGATAAAAAAAGAGCCGAAAAAGGGATCAAAATAATGGACTCTTCAGGATTAAGCTATATTTTATATGAAGATGGATCCATCAAAGCATATGAACATGTTTACATTTCTCCAGATGGGGTTGTTTTTTCATACGACTCTTTATCTAAATTAATCGAAGAAATTATTGAAGAAATCAATGAGTAAGAATCATCCAAAATATCCTTTTTTTAACTGCAAGAAGATCTGCTAAAAGTAGATGTTAACTGTTTAACAGCGTTTAAAATTTTAGAAAGTTCGAGAGTTTCAAGGCAGTCGCTACGGCCACTACCTCCGCAACCTGGCATGTAGCAAGGACGACAAGGCATCGATTTTGTCACGATCCTGCTGTTGGGATTGCACCAAGGCGCCCAGGTCTCATCTGAGGTGGGGCCAAAGATTGCGACAACAGGGGTTTTTAGGGCACTAGAGAGATGGAGTGGGAGTGAGTCGACGGTGATGAGAAGTTCTGCTTGTTCAATAAGCGCACCCAGCTCTTTTAGGGAAGTTTTACCAGCTAAGTTGCAGATGGGAATTTCTTTTGTTTGTACAAGGATTTCTTCGCACATGGCAAGTTCTTGCGGGTCGGGGCTGCTGGAGAGAACAATGTTTTTACCTTGGGCATGCAGCTCTTTGATCAGGTTTGCGATTGTTTTTGTTGGCAGGGCTTTAAAGAGCCAGCGCGAAACAGGGTGAATGAGAGTGTAATCGTTCGGAACAAGGGTGGCAATTTTTGTTTTGCACTCTTGTGGAATATGAAAAAAGATATCTCGCTCGTTCTCAGGAATAGAGATGCCAAGGCAGCGCAGCACATCGAGGTGACGCTCAACGGTGTGACGCGGTTTGTGGCAGATGCGTACCACATGGGTGTAGCATTTATTTTTTCCCTTCATGCCGCTACCTTCTGCATCAAAGCCAACTGTATAACGCGCTTTGGAGACTTTGGCAGCTAAAGCGCCGCGATCCCCTTCCGTGAGGTTGATAACAAGGTCATAGTTTCCTTTGCGAATGCGCTGCAGCAGTTTCGTCTCTTGAAGTAGGCGCATAGGAAGGGAAAGTTTTTTCCAGGATTTGTCATAGAGAAGAAAATCGTTGATAGCGGGGTGGCCTGCTAACATGGGATGTGTCTCTTTGTAGAGGTAAGCATCAATAGTCGCGTGGGGACAAACTTTTTTAAGTTGCGAAAAGAGTGGTGAAGTTAAGAGAACATCACCGTGGTGGCGCAGTTTTGCGACTAAAATCTTTCGTATATTGGAGAAGTCGATCAAGTTTTCCATAATAGTATAGACCCCCGATGATACCAAAAGTAATGAGTGCAATACCAGCTATAAGGTGAACTTTTGCTCTACCCTCTTTCTTTTTGTTTGTAGTATTCGGGAGTGAAGATGCCTCAAAATCATTATAATATTCCCAATCTCCTACCCCACTTATCAATTCCGAATTAGAAAAAACCTCCGTCATAAGACTCAGCAATGCTTGCTTGTCTTCGTGTCTTAATTTTGAAATTTGTCGCACCTGAAAAGGAATTCTTTGAATCTCTTTTTCTTTCTCACTTCCTTCTGCAAGATTAAGCAATTTATCCCACCAACCATAAAGTTGCGCCCCGTCGACAAAGTGACGGATGCAGATCCAAAAATCCTCACCACAATTTTCCTTACTGTTTTCCAAAATGGTGCGTATGCGATAGACGATATAGATCCAGTGAAAGTAGAACCCTTCATTCCACTCTCGACCCTCCAATTCACTCCAGAAGTTTATGATCTGTACAAAAAACTCTCTTTCCTCGTTTTTATATGCATTCTTTACTCTAGTTTCTAATTCTTCCTTGCACCAGGTAAATTCAATCTCTCTATTATCAAGGGGAATTTTGGTTGGGATTGGCGCCCACTTAGAGAGAACTTCTGTATCTTGAATCAGTAAACGCGCAAGTGGTAGGGTCCACTTTCCAAAAACTTTTTCTAATTCGAGATAAGTTTCAGCTATCTCACGATCAGGTTCGTAATGATGTGTGCAACAATTAGATAGCGTCGTCAAAAGCATACAACCATCTTATTTTTCATGTTTGGGCTCCATTTTTGTGCTCAAATGAAGCGGAATTTACAAATTCAGCTTCAATTTCCGCACAAAAATAAGCTGCAAACATGAAAAATAATCTGATTATAGCCTTTTGACGACACTATCTAGAAATATCTAAGTTTTTAAAATTAACAAATCTAAGATTCTTGTCGAAATAAACTCTCCTTTGCAAACTTTTAACTGTTTTCTCCCCATATAAGACTTTCTCAAAGAGCCCAAGCGTGCAAATTTTTTCTACTTTTTCTACATCTCCAAAATTAAGCCCATACTCTTTTTTTGGATCTCTAAAGAGACCATTTCGAATAAAACAGGGGTAAAGTGTAGAGTTCTCACGACTGCAAATGGTAGTCAATTAAAATTTTCTTTGGTTGCATTTTATCTATGAATAAGGTAAGATAAACATAACTTAAGGAGTCTATATGAGTAAACAACAAACTTTATCGATTATTAAACCTGATGCTGTAAATAAAAACGTTATTGGACAGATCATTGCCCGTTTTGAAAAGAAAGGTCTTCGCATTGCGGCAATCAAAATGCTTCACCTAAGTGAGGAGCAAGCGCAAAATTTTTACGCTGTTCACAAGGAGCGCCCTTTCTTCGGCGAGCTTGTCGAATTTATGACTTCTGGACCTGTTGTCATCTCTGTTCTTGAGGGAGAAAATGCAATCGCTTTGAATCGCGAGATTATGGGTGAGACGGATCCGAAAAAAGCTGCACCTGGAACCATTCGCGCGGACTTTGCAGAGAGCATTGATGCCAATGCAGTTCACGGCTCCGATAGCCCAGAAACGGCTGCACAAGAAATTCCTTTCTTCTTCTCTGAAAAGGAACTTTTTAGCTTTCAAGTAAAATAGTTACCGGGCCGTCGTTAGTTAAGTCAACTGACATGTCGGCCCCAAATTCTCCTGTTTGTACTTTTTTCCCAAAAGAATTTTCTAATGATTCTACAAATTTGTTGTAGAGAGTGAGCGCTTGCGCGGGTGGTGCTGCTTCTGTAAAAGAGGGACGGCGGCCTTTGCTCGCATCAGCGTAGAGGGTAAATTGCGAGACGACAAGCAGATCTCCTCCAATGTCTTGGAGAGAGAGGTTCATTTTGTCGTTTTCATCTGTGAATAGGCGCAGATTTAACGTTTTTTGTACAAAATAGTCGAGCGATTTTTCTGTATCTGCGTGGTGAAAACCAACAAGCAGCAGATAGCCTTTGCCAATTTTTCCAACGGTTTTTTTCTTAACAGTTACTGAGGCTTGGCTGACTCGCTGGATTAAGAGCCGCATTTTTCTAATTCTGTTTGTAGTTCTGTGGGAAATTTCTCTTCAAAAAGTGTAAAGTACTCTTTTTGTTTTGTCACTTCTTCTTTCCACAAAGCGGGATCAACTTTCAAAAGTTCTTGTAGTTGTTCTTGAGAGAGTTGCAAGCCAGTAATATCAAGTGTTTCTGGCGTAAGCCCCACAGCTGTTTCTTGAGCGGTAGCTGTATTGGCACAGCGCTCAAAGATCCATTTGAGTACGCGAACGTTTTCTCCAAAGCCGGGCCAGAGAAAATTGCCTTCGTTATCTTTGCGAAACCAGTTAACCAGGTAGATTTTGGGAAGTTGACTCCCCTTCTTTCCCATTTTAACCCAATGCGCAAAGTAGTCGGCCATGTGGTAGCCGCAAAATGGCAGCATGGCAAAGGGATCATGACGTAGCTCACCTACTTTTCCTGCAGCGGCGGCGGTGCGTTCTGAACTTAGGCCCGCTCCAAAAAGTACGCCCTGTTCCCAATTTTTTGCTTCCATCACAAGAGGGATGGTAGTGGGGCGGCGCCCACCAAAAATAATTCCGGAGATGGGTACGCCTTCAATTTTTTCAAAGCCTTCGTCAATGACGGGGCATTGGATAGCGGGGGTGGTGAAGCGCGCATTGGGATGGGAGGCTTTGCGGCCGCAATCGGGCGTCCAAGGATTGCCTTGCCAATCGGTGAGTTTGGCGGGCGGTGTTTCAGTCATTCCCTCCCACCAGACGTCGCCATCATCTGTGAGGGCAGTGTTGGTAAAAATGCTATTTTTTTCAATTGTTGCCATTGCATTGGGATTTGACCGATTGGAGGTGCCAGGAGCGACACCAAAAAATCCTGCTTCGGGGTTGATCGCGTAAAGCTGGCCATCGCGTCCGATGCGCATCCAGGCGATATCATCGCCAACGCATTCAAGTTTCCAACCGGGAAGCGTGGGCTGCAACATCGCAAGGTTGGTTTTGCCGCAGGCGCTAGGAAAGGCTGCGGCAAAGTAGCGTTTTTCGCCTTCAGGATTTGTGATGCCCACAATGAGCATATGCTCAGCTAGCCATCCTTCATCGTGTGCGATGCTGGAGGCGATGCGCAGAGCCAAACATTTTTTTCCAAGGAGTGCGTTGCCTCCGTAACCGCTACCAAAGGACCATATTTCTCTCTCTTCAGGAAAGTGTACAATGTATTTTTGATCGGGCTGGCAGGGCCAAGCCACATCTTTTTGGCCCTCTTTAAGCGGTGCTCCAACAGAGTGAAGGCAGGGAATAAAGGTTCCTCTATCCCCGAGATGTTCCAAAACTTTTTTTCCCATGCGTGCCATAATGCGCATATTGACGACAACATAGGGTGAGTCCGTAATTTCTATACCTATAATCGAGAGGGGCGATTCGATTGGGCCCATAGAAAAAGGGACAACGTAGCAGGTGCGTCCCTTCATGCAACCAGCAAAGAGAGTTTTGAGTTTCTCTTTCATCTTAGCCGGATCGGTCCAGTTGTTGGTGGGGCCGGCTTTTTCGGGAGTTTGCGAACAGATGAAGGTACGCTCTTCTACACGTGCGACATCTTTTGGATCGGAGTGGCACCAGTAACTTCCTGGTCGTTTTTTTAGGGGAACAAAGACGCCTTTTTCAACAAGTTCTTGACAGAGCGCGTCATTCTCTTCTTTTGAGCCGTCACAGAGGTGGACAGCATCTGGCTGGGTGAGTGCAACCACTTCGTTGATCCAAGAGATCAACTCAGAATGGTTGGTCCAGCCCGAAAATTCAATTTTCATGCCACTGCGGATTTACTTTTCTTTAGCTTATCCAGATATTCTAGCGCTTTTCCTGTTCCCATGCAAACAGCAAGCAGTGGACTTGAGGCAACAATAACGGGAAGACCGCACTCTTTGATGAGCGCTTTGTCAATTCCTTTGATCAGCGCGCCACCACCAGCAAGTACCATGCCGCATTCGACAAGGTCAGCTGCAAGTTCAGGTGGACACTTTTCAAGTGTGAGTTTGATGGTCTCGATGATTTGTTGGATAGGCTCAGCTAAGCATTCGCGAATTTCAACGGAGTTGATCCGTTTTGTGATCGGGAGGCCAGCAACTTGGTCGCGACCACGCACTTCCATTTCTAGCTCATTGTCGCCAAGTGGGTAAGCTGATCCAATGGTCATCTTAATCTCTTCAGCTGTTCTTGGACCAATCATGAGATTGTAGGTGCGACGCATGTAGTTGATGATGCACTCATCGAACTCATCTCCACCAATGCGAAGTGAACGAGATTCTACAATCCCGCCCAAAGAAATAATCGCAATCTCCGTTGTTCCCCCACCAATGTCCACGATCATATTACCGGATGGTTCATGTACGGGAAGATCGACTCCAATAGCTGCCGCCATCGGCTCTTCAATGAGAATCACTTCTTGAGCACCCGCGCGCAAAGCAGAATCTTCAACAGCGCGCTTTTCCACTCCTGTAATTCCAGAAGGGACGGCAATTAAAATTTTTGGTCTAAAAAACGATCGGTTAGGTGTAACGCGCCTTATGAGGGCCTTGAGCATTCCTTCTGCGATCTCGAAGTCAGCGATGACTCCGTCTTTCATCGGGCGTACAGCGTGAATTTTGCGAGGGGTTTTTCCAAGCATCGCTTTGGCTTTATGACCAACAGCGTGAACTTCATTCGTAAGCGAATCAACGGCAACAACGGAGGGTTCAGCAAGGACAATGCCCTTCCCGCGCACGTAAACGAGTGTGTTTGCCGTTCCTAAGTCAATTCCAATATCACTAGAGAAATACCCGGTTAAGCCGGTCCATTTGCTTAGGAGAATTTGGCCAATTTTTTTGAGCGTCAGGAGCTCAGATCTGTTTTTCATAGGTGATCCCCATGTTAGCATCAAGTCTGTAGTAATTCAAGGACATCTTCCCAAGTTAACTTGGCAATGGCCTCTTCATCGCAGCTCACGACTTTTTTTACAATCCCCTTTTTGCGATTTTGTAGCTCTACAATTTTTTCTTCAATGGAGGAGAGTGTAATCAGCTTATAGACAGAGACTGCTTGTTTTTGCCCCATACGGTGCACGCGGTCTGTTGCTTGCGACTCGACAGCAGGGTTCCACCACATATCGTAGTGGATAACCGTATCGGCGCCAACAAGGTTAAGGCCGGTCCCACCCGCTTTGAGGGAGACGAGGAAGATTGGAATCTCTTTATCGTTGTTGAACTCATCAACAATTTCCAAGCGATTTTTACTTGTGCCGTCAAGATAGGAGTAGCGAATCCCTTTTCGATCAAAGTCATCGCGCATAATTTTGAGCATCTTGGTGTATTGCGAGAAGATGACGGTCTTGTGACCCCCTTCAATTAATGTCTCTAAAAGTTCAAGAAGCATTTCATACTTGGCAGAGTCTCCAGCTTCTGGATGCTCTTTGGCAAAAATAGCGGGGTGGCAGCAGATTTGCTTAAGCCTTGTGAGGGTAGCCAAAACGTGGATTTGGACTTTATCAAAGCCATCGCGCTCCACAAGTTTGGTCAATTCATCACGTGCCGATTTTGCATAGGAGCGATAGAGCTCTTTCTGCTCGTTTGAAAGCTGGCAGTGGTAGACAATTTCTGAAACAGGAGGAAGATCTTTTAATACGTCTGCCTTCATGCGTCTTAAAATAAATGGAGAGACTTTCTTTTTGAGGTAAGCCAAATTTTTTGTTTGTTCTTCTCTTGAGACGCGCACATACTTCTCAATGAAGCGCTCATACGAGCTCAAAAATCCGGGCATCAAGAAGTCAAAGAGACTCCAAAGCTCGTCAAGGGAATTTTCAATTGGCGTTCCAGAAAGGATGAGACGATAGTCTGCTCCAACCTGCTTAACCGATTTGGCGTTCCGTGTACCGCGGTTTTTAATGTGTTGCGCTTCATCGAGAATAAGGTAGGAGAATTGGATCTCCTGATAGTGATCAATATCTTTTTGGAGAAGCGAGTAGGAAGTAATCACCACATCGTAATCTGTTAGGCCCTCAATGATTTTTTTCCTTTGTGTCGGGATTCCATCGATGACAAGCGCGCGAATTTTAGGATTGAACTTGTGCAGCTCTTCCATCCAGTTGTAGAGAAGCGATGTGGGGCAAACAACCATTGCTGTGCGTTCAATCCCACTCTGTGTCAATGCAGTAATGGCTTGCAGCGTTTTTCCAAGACCCATATCATCTGCTAAAATTCCATTCAAATACATCGAACGCAGCCGCTCCAGCCACTGCACACCCTCAACCTGATAAGGGCGCAGATCTGCTTTAATCTCTTTTGGTATACCGCTAAAGTCAAAGGGTTTTACTCCTAGCATCTGCTGACGAATCTCTTGAAGTCGCTCTGTCATCGTAAAGGTAACTGGCAGACTCTCAAATTGAGACCCATCAATATTGGCCAAGCTCCAAAGAGGGCGTTTGATCTTTTTGTTCGCAAGTTTTTCAATTCCTAGCTCATCAAAGAGTTGCGTGAATTCGGTCACAACATCCAAATTTAATACTAAAATTTTTGGCAACTTCGCCTCGCTCTTCTTTTTCGAAGATTTGAGCTCAAGAAAGGGCCTTTTACAAAGAATGCAATCCCATAACTCTTCTAAGAAAACTCCCCTCAAGCTTCCCTCTACTTTCAAATCAATCTCATAGAGATCCATCCGATCTGTTTCAGAAAGTTTTAAGGTGAAATGGCTTTCGTCATAAATAAATTGATCGAGAAGATTTTGCGGGCAGTTAAAAGTGATGCGATCTTGGAAGCGCGGAATGATATCGGTCATAAACTCAATAATGACTTTTTCAGATCCGGCAATAAAGATCCCCTGCTCTTCTGAAAAGATAAATTCGGAAAAGAGGGCTTTGATAATCTTGTGCTCTGCC
Source organism: Candidatus Algichlamydia australiensis (assembly GCA_033977065.1). GTDB lineage: Bacteria > Chlamydiota > Chlamydiia > Chlamydiales > JAJFMI01 > Algichlamydia > Algichlamydia australiensis. The sequence goes on along the minus strand of JAXCHI010000003.1, from coordinate 647,807 downwards.
ACGAGGTCACGCGCAATGATTCCCTCTTCTGTAACAAAATGCTCGACATGATCCCCATTCAAAATCGCCCTTGCTGCAGGCACTTCACGGTCATCGTAGAGGAAGGTAAGCGTTGCATCAAACTCCCCCTCTAGATAGGAGATGTCACAACGCGCTTTCAACTCTCCGACAAAGGGTAGAGTCGTGAAATTCTCCAAAATTTTTGTCCCAGCTACCTTCGCAACGCTTAAGAGTTCAGATAGAGAGTTTTCTACAAATGTTCCAAAGAGCGGCTCTGGAATCGTGATTTCACGCAGTGAGGAGAGATCCTCTAAGTGGCGACGCGTAATTGTCTTATCGAAGTGCCAATAAGTGTGATCGTGCAGCAATCCCGGCTCTGGAGAGCGAAAAAACTCAACCTCTTCAAGAGTTGTCTGCTTTCCATCCAAGTCAAGCCTTGGATTAAGTAGAATTTTTTTAGCTGGTGGTTGGATATACTCAAGCTCAACCTCAAACTGCGCAGGTTTAAGAGAGTAGTGCAAAGGCGACTCAAGTCCCCCTTCAAAAAAGCAGGGAAGGCGTGGGAGTTCATCATCACTGAACCGGCCTGGGTGTCCTCGCATCCACTCTTTCCCAATTGCATACGCTTTGGCTAAAATAGCACCAAAAGTCTTTTTTTCAATCACACCGCACTTCTTTGCCTTCTCACTCTCTTTGCCAGGAAGCGGACGCATATGGGCAAAGATAAGGCGCAAAATTTCTTGCTGCGGCTCAGGAAAAGTATCATAAGTGAAAAAGTACTGTTTACCACCAATTTCAATTGGTTCTTCAAAGCAAACACTATCAGCAAATGCAAAAATTTCTGGAATATGAAGCGGCTTGGAGCGCGACGGAAGACGCATGGCAAGCTGCACCTGGACCCCCTTTTTCTCCATGGAGAAAAAAACAGCAAGCTCCGCACGCTCTGGTGCTTTTTTGTCTTCTTGAACAAAAAAGGGCGAGGTGGAAAGAACTTTTGAAGAGAGCGCATACTCCTCAATTAGCTGTTTTCGATACTCCTCATCAAGTTTTTGCTCTTGCTTGTCCTGGGCTTCTTTAACAACTTCCAAGAGCTCTTCGTGCTCTTCCATATCGTTCTCGTTGGAATAATTGACCAGAATTTCATCCAAATTATCTTCCAAGTAAAAGAGAAGAGCTGCTAAATGCTGACAATCGCAGTGATAGGGACAGTCGCAGTTTGAGTCGATCGTTTCGCACTCAGAACGATCGATCTCAATCTCACTCGAGTAATCTTTTTCAAACTGCCCCGCAATCATCGCTTGGATGCGAACAATCGCCCCGTCTAGCTCTAAAATCTTTGCAGACTGCACTTTTTTTTCATCGTAAATTGCCTTCCCTTCTTGCAGTGTGGATGAAGAGAAATCTTGCTTTAGTTTTCGAAAGTTGAGCATTCTCGTATTTGGTCCCTATTGGTTAGAGTACTTACCCACTCAAGTTGCTACCCCTTCCCCCCCCACTCTGGGAGGAGTTTTTTCGCGATCTATTTCGTTCAAAATTTCAGAAATGATCATTTAGATAGCGTCGTCAAAAGGCTATAATCAGATTATTTTTCATGTTTGCAGCTTATTTTTGTGCGGAAATTGAAGCTGAATTTGTAAATTCCGCTTCATTTGAGCACAAAAATGGAGCCCAAACATGAAAAATAAGATGGTTGTATGCTTTTGACGACGCTATCTAACACTCCTTTAATTTGAAACGAAACATCTCATCGAAACCCTTTCTCTTTGCAGGAGAAATTGGTTAACAACTCAGGTTACTATTTTTAGCGAATGTTAGCGCAACCTGCAAGGAAAAACCAGAAAAAAAACAAAAAAAATACTTTATAGAGGCGCAAAGGGTTGAAAATTGCATTGACTTTTACACCCCCTTAACGCTATCATAAAATCTATCGAACAACTGCGGGTGTAGCTCAGTGGTAGAGCATCACGTTGCCAACGTGAGGGTCGTGAGTTCAAATCTCATCACCCGCTTATCCTTCATTCAATTTATCCCATGAATACAAAAGCAAAAGAGAAAACAGAAAACTTAGAATTTGAAATTGACCGCAAGCCTGATTGCCTGGTCGAACTAAAAATTAAAAGTAGCGCAAAACTTGCTGAAAAAGCGGAAGACCTAGCCGTAAAAGTGATTGCTAAAGAGGTCTCTATCCCCGGTTTTCGCAAGGGCAAAGCTCCCGCTCATCTTATTCGAAAAAATTATGCAAAAGCCCTTACCGAGGAAGCAAAGAAAAAACTTGCTAAGCTCGCGTTTGACGAAGCTCAAGAAAAAATTAATATTCCTCTTCAAAGTCGCGAGACTCCCATTCAATTTAATATGGAGAATTTTTCCACAACTGAAGAGCTCTCCTTCACCATCAACTTTGAGACAGAACCTGTAGTCCCTGAAATTAAAAAAGAGGCCATGAAGTTTGAAAAGGCCGAACAACCCGAAATCACAGAAGAAAAAGTAGACAGTGGTTTGCGCGAAATTCTCCTTGTTTACGCAGACTGGAAAGAGATCACCGATCGCGCCGTAAAAGAAAACGATTACATTTTGGCCGACATTGAAGACATGGAGAAAGATCCTCCAGAGAAAGCTTTTAGCTCTATCCGTCTTGAAATGCGAGAGAAGAAGACTGCCAAGTGGATTCAAGATCTTGCTATGGGCTTAAAAACAGGTGAATCTAAAGAGGGTATCAGTGAACCTGACGACCACCTTACCGAAGAAGAAAAGAAGGATTTTAAGCCGAAGAAAGTTCGCTTAACGGTCCAACGGATTGAGGAAGCACATCTCCCTGAGGTTAATGATGAATTCTGCAAAAAAGTTGGCGCAAAGGATCCCGAAGCCTTCCGCAATCATATAAAAGAAGTTTTAACTCGCCATGGCGAAGAGTTTGCGGCAAAGAAAGATCGCGAGCAGATCTCAAAGCTACTAGTCGAAACATTTCCTTTCGAAACCCCATCATCTTTGACACAGAAAGAGACCCACTACCGCCTACGCTCGCTACTCTCTGATCCAAAATTTTTGAAAGAGTGGCAAGCGATGAGTGAAGAGGAGCGTAAAAAAGCAGTTGATGATCTAAAAGAGGAAGCTGAACGCGCTATTCGCCTCTTTTATATCTGCCGCAAAGTTGTGAAAGATGAAGGAATTAAGATTTCTGATGAAGAGATCGCTCAAGCCTTAGCGCAAGCTCCTAAGGAGAATCAAGCTGAAGAGGAAGCTTTAATCTACTCAAGATTGACAATGGAAAAAGCACAAGATCACTTGATCAAAACTCTTAGTTCTTGACGCCTCTGTATGATCGTATCTATACTGCAAAAGAAAAAGAGGTTTAGTCTATGAGCAATGATCCCTATCGCCCAAAAAATTACTACTCAGTCCCTTACGTTATTGAGGACACAGGCCAAGGCGAGCGTTCCATGGACATCTACTCGCGTCTTCTAAAAGATCGCATCATTTTTATCGGTACAGAGATCAACGATCAGGTTGCCAACGCCGTTGTTGCCCAGCTGATTTTCCTTCGCGCCGATGATGCCAAGAAAGATGTGAATATTTACATTAATTCTCCCGGTGGAGTCGTCTCTGCAGGTCTTGCGATCTACGACACAATGCGCTACCTGGGTTGCGACATCAATACTTACTGCATTGGACAGGCAGCCTCATTTGGCGCCCTCCTTCTTGCAGCTGGAACAAAAGGAAAGCGCTTTGCTCTCCCCCACTCTCGTATTATGATCCACCAACCTCATGGAGGCGTTGGCGGAACCTCATCAGATATTCACGTACAAGCTCAAGAAATTTTGACATTAAAGTCCATGCTCGCAAATATCCTTGCTACTCACACTGGAAAAACAGTTGAGCAAGTTCAAGAGGACTCCGATCGCGATTTCTTTATGAACCCGCAAGAAGCCCTCGATTATGGACCTTTAGGAATTATCGATAAAGTTGTTGAACCCGTAGAATTAGCTACTACCCCATGAACAAACAAAAGCCCGCTTGCTCCTTTTGCGGACGAGCAGAAAATATTGTAGAAAAATTAATATCCGGACCGAATTGCTATATTTGTGACAAATGTGTGCGTCTTTGTATGGACATCGTCATGAAAAAACCTTCAAAGCATAAATTGAAGGTAATCAAGCCACAAGAGATCAAAGATCAACTTGATAAGTATATCATTGGTCAAGAGGATGCAAAACGCACTATTTCTGTCTCCGTCTATAATCACTACAAACGCATTCGCGCCATGCAAGAAAACCGCGAAGTCGAGTACTCAAAGTCGAACGTGCTCCTCCTTGGACCCACCGGCTCAGGGAAGACATTAATTGCACGCACACTAGCGCAAATTTTGGATGTTCCTTTTGCAATCGCTGATGCAACGACTCTTACAGAAGCAGGCTACGTGGGTGAAGATGTCGAAAATATTATCCTCCGCCTTTTGCAAAATGCAGAATACGATGTGAGCTGGGCTGAACACGGTATTATCTATATTGATGAAATTGATAAACTGCGCAAAACAACCTCTAACGTCTCTATCACTCGTGATGTTTCTGGTGAAGGCGTGCAGCAAGCCCTTCTTAAAATTGTTGAAGGAACTGTTGCCAATGTCCCCCCAAAAGGAGGCCGCAAGCACCCCAATCAAGAGTATTTGAAAATCAATACAGAAAACATTCTATTTATCGTGGGTGGAGCTTTTGTTAACTTGGATAAAATCATTGCCAAACGCCTGGGAAAAGGCGTCATCGGCTTTGACTTAGAAGAGAGTCGACATCTCGATCCCAACGAGAGCAGCTACCTTCTTTCACAAGTAGAGACTTCTGACCTTGTCCAGTTCGGAATAATCCCTGAATTTATCGGGCGTTTCAACAGCATTACACACTTTGCAGAACTTACACATGAAGATCTCGTTGAAATTCTTACAAAACCGAAAAATGCGATCATCTCCCAGTACAAATCTCTCTTTAAAGAGGATAATGTAGAACTAAACTTTACAGATGAAGCCCTCTTTGCCATCGCAAAAAAAGCAAAAGACGCAGGTACAGGTGCGCGCGCTCTACGTATGATGGTTGAAAGTCTTCTCATTGACTTGATGTACAAGACACCATCTGATCCTACAATCAAAGAGATCACCATCACAAAAGAGTGTGTAACAGAAAACGCTGATCCAGAAATTGTAAAAGAAGAAGCAAGCTAAAATTCAATGTCGCAGCCTCGAGATATTCATATTAAAAGCAAAGATGGTGCTTTTCGATATCGCGTTGCGTCAATTATTATTAACGAGAATAAAATTCTTTTGGTTAGGAGAGTGTCTTCGAATTAAAATTCAGTCGATTTTTCGGTTCTTTTGAGCCGAGTTTTCGGCTCAATTTAAGAGGGTCATATCCGTAAGGTGATATTACCCCTCTTAAATTGAGTCCAAAAATCGGCCAAAATAATCCAAAAACTCGACGAAAGTTCATTCGAAAACACTCTCTAAAGAAGACCGTTTTGATTTTTGGTATACTCCCGGAGGGAAAGCAGGAATTTTTGAAACTTCTGAAACAGCTTTAAAAAGAGAAATTTATGAAGAGCTTGGTGAAGTTCCTATTATTGATCGACTGCTATGGTTTACAGAAGACTTATACCACTTTTCTGCTAAAAACATTAACCATCATGACCTTGTTTTATACTATCTAGTACACCTTCAAAAGGATTCCCCTATCTACTTTCAAAAGGAAGGTATTGGAACCGAAGAGTTTTCAGACGAGAAAACTACATTAAGGTATAAATGGTTTGACTTAGACCAATTAAACAAAATCCATCTTATTCCCACCTTTCTAAAAAAAGAATTAAAAAATCTTCCCGACACTCCTACTCACCTTATTGTCGATGAATTATCCCAGGAAAACCTGCTAGAACCCCAACTCTTATAAAACGTAAAAGTGAAGCCCAAATGTGCAAAATAAGGTGACCACGTGGATTTAACGACGCTGTCTAGATCATACAAAATTTTCTACAAAACAAAAAAAACAGCCGCGCAAGCGACGCGAAAGGGGCCCTACCCGAAACGAAGTGGAGGGTGGGGAATGAACGCGCGATGCGCTCTATTGGCTGTTTTTTTAAATTAGATAATAAAATTTTTCTGTTACAAAGTACTAGTACTCTGTAACAGAAATTTTTACTATTCTTTTTAACGTGAAAGCTCTCGCGATTGGGCTATCGCAAGTCACCTAGTATTAATCAAATACGAGGTGATTTTCGATAGTTCAATCCCGAGGCTTTGACGTAAAAATAATGCTAAAAATTTCTGTTACGAAGTACTAGCCAGGAATCCAACCCTTCTTGCCGCCACCTGCTGATGGGGGCTTATCATCATCGTCACTGCCCTCATCCTTGTTGCCACCAAACTCTTTGCGAAGATTTTTTGCGATATCTTTCGCCTGTCCCTCAATCTTTTTTCGAGACGATTCAATTGAGTCCCACTGCCCCTCTTTAAAATTTTTGGGGTTTGTCGCAAATTGCATAATTTGCTCTTCTGTGAGCCCTGAAGCCTCTGTTAGTTGCTTCATTTCGCCCTTTAACCGCGATTGCAGCTCAAGTACTTTTTCGATCATCGCCTTTTTTTCCTCAGGCGTTCCTGTCTCAAATACATGCTTAAATCGCTCTAAAAAAACGGAAGTCTCTTCAAAAACTGAATCGAGTTTATCTGCCTTCTCTTCCATCGGCATATCAAAAAATTTCAAAATTTTCTTAAACTCATCTTCCATAATATCTCCAAATTCTCTATCCAACATATAGAAGAAGTAAATTCAAAAGTCTATTCAAAATGAAAGAAATATTACTAGAACTAGCGCATGAGGTTGGCCTCACTATTTTCGATGATAAAGAAAAGAAAGAGATGTTTACCGTTCATATTAACCCTGAAGTAAAGGTCTCTCTTAAATCTCTTAAACCGGGATTTGAACTTTTTGCAAAAGCGGGGAAGCTTCCGCAAAAAAACAAAGAAGATACTTTGATGCATGTAATGGAGGCAAACTTACTCGGACAAGGTACTGGTGGAAATATTCTCGGTATGACCAAAGATGAAAAAGAAATCACTTTACGTTTTGTCAAACCTTTTGAGGCTTCAAAAGAAGTATTGCATGATGATCTTGAAAATTTTGTAAACTACCTCGGTTATTGGCGCATGTTTTTGTCCAAAACAGTTTCGGATAATGGCGCAATATGAAATAATAGTGGTGAGTTAGCAGACGGTTTATCTAATTATTAATAAATCATAAAGACTCGAATTCAAAGAATATTATGAGCGCTTTTTTAGTCGCAGAAGAAGGTACACTCACCGGCCTTATCATCAATTTAGATGAAGAGGAGATACGTATTGGTCGCGATCCCGATCTCTCCAACCAAGTATTGGAAGATCCCGTTGTTTCACGTCATCACTTAACAATCTCGCGTGAAGGCGATGAGTATGTAGCACAAAACACGAGTGAAATTAATCCCGCAACCCTAAATGGGAATGCACTTTTTGAACCAACAACTCTTTCTGAAGATGACATTTTACAAGTTGGTGGAACATTTTTTCGCTTTACCGCATCCTTACCAGAAAAAGTTTCCGCTCCTTCTCTTTCGCAACCTCAAGAAGAGTCTCCCATTCTCTCATTTACACCTGGCTTAGCTGCGCGCTTTTGTGTCAAAGTGATTTCTGGCCCTAACGCAGGTGCAGAATTCGGTTTGGAAGAGGGCAGCTTCATCATTGGAAAAGATCCTGATACATGTGATATTGTCCTGCAGGATTTAAGTGTTTCACGACAACATGCCAAGGTGAGCACCGACTCAACAGGCCAGATTACGATTGAAGATTTAAAGAGTCGCAATAGCACTTTAGTTAATGGAAAGACCATTACGCAACCAACCCCGATTACTCCACAGGATGTAATTGTTCTTGGTACAACTTCTTTTCTGATCATTGATCGCGAAGTCTCTCGCGAGACAATCTTTTCTCCTCCTCCCACTTTAGGAGCCACTCCCCCTTCAAAAGAGGAAGTAGAGGCTCTCGAAGAAGAAGCACGCATGGAAAACAGGGGCTGGAAAGAGATGGTTGTCCCGACAAGACACATGGTGATTGCGGGTGCATTTACTGTCTTGCTCTTCATTGGTGTTTTTGGCTTTTTCTCTCTATTTAAGTCTGAGGCAATTGAAATTGTGCAGATCGACCCAAGTGAAGAGATTCGTAAAGAGATCAAAGATTTCCCAGATGTAGAATTCACCTACAACAAGGGCAGCGGAAAGATCTTTCTTCTCGGCCACGTGTTAACAGAAGTTGAGCATAGTGAATTGACCTATTTGCTACAAAATCTTCCTTACATCAAAACAATCGAAGACAATGTGGTGATTGATGAGAGCGTCTATGAAGAGATGAACGCCCTTTTGATCAACAATCCAAATTGGCGCTCGGTTACAATGACAGCACCTGAACCGGGTAATTTTATTATTCGCGGTTATGTAGACACAATCGAAGATAGTGGGGCCCTTCGCGACTACTTAAACCGCAACTTTGTCTACTTAGATAAGCTAGACTACCGCGTTATTGTAGAAAAAATTCTGCAAGAAGAGGTTCGCTCTACACTAATTGAGAACCATCTCAATAATGTAACCTTTAAGCTTAACAATGGTGAGCTTGTACTCGGTGGTCGTGTAAGTGAAGATATGAAAAAAGAATTTTCCGAAACTCTTGAAGTGTTAAAACGCACTCGAGGAATTCGGATCATTAAAAATTTCGTTGTATTTACAACAGCTTCCACATCCCGGATAGATTTAACCTCAAAGTTTAAAGTTACAGGGAGCTCTAAAGTAGGAAATGTAAATGAGTATGTCGTCATCAATGGGAAAATTCTTTCAGTTGGAGACACGTTAGATAGCATGACAATCACTGGAATCGAGTCAAATGAAATTTTACTCGAAAAGGATGGATTAAAATTTAAAATTAACTACAATCAGCAATAAGTAAGCTAAAAAAAAGATTATAGGATTCACCATGTTTGGGATGGAAAAAGGGAAAAAAAAGCTCTTTGAATACGATATTGAAAAACTTATTCGCAAGGGAGAAGCGAAAGAAGTTTTAGATCAAATCGAAGAGGAAACCGGCAAGTGCAAAAAGAAACTTCGCGAAGGCGCAAAACAAGATGAGTTTGAAGCCTACAGCACACTTTTACACGGCTACACCGCAGCAAAAAAAGTCTGCGATCGAATAGGGAGAAAATAGCATGGGCGACGAAACACAATGGGCTTCGCTAAGTTTTAACACTCTAATTAGTGCCTATATCCAGATCCAATCGCAGGTTGTCTCGATGGTACAGGACTTAGCAAGTAATATTAGCTCCGCAACCCCTGGTGAGTTTTTGCTTCTCCAGTTTGCGATGTCACAGGTTACGCAGATCGGGGAATCGATCTCCAACCTTGTTTATCAGGTAAGTTCAATGATTATGAACAGTGTTCGTAACCAGAAAGTAGGATAGTAGAGTATGAGCAAATATGTAAATCGAGAGCTTTTTTTCGTTCTCATAGAGTTGGGCTTTATTGCCGTAAACCAAGCGGACGAAGATTCCGCACGCAAGTTATTTCGTGCTTGTAAACTTCTCTATCCGGAGAACAGTTTACCAGAGGTTGGTGAAGGATACTTGCACTTGCATAAGTTAGAACTCAAGCAAGCAATTGAAGTTTTAACAAGTGTTGTAAAACGAGAGCCTAAAAACGAGACAGCTAAAACACTTCTTGGTGTCTCCCTCTCCCTATCACCTACAAAAGGGATGGAGGGAGAAAAGCTACTAACTGAAATTTCACAAAGTTCAAGTGACGCACAAACAAAAAAAACAGCGGGTGCTGCTATTGAGTTTGTCGACAAATTTGTGAAAAAAGAGGGGGGATCTCCTCTGCAACCGAAACCAAAAGAGAAGAGAACTTAAGAATTTTATGTCATCAGAGGTCCCAGGAGAAATTCCCCGCTCATCAGAAGCGCAAGCAGGGAAACCGGTCGAAGAATTTCAACAAGAAGGACAGCAGTCTCCTGAATCTTTTGAATCCTTGATGCAGCAGCCTGAAGGCTCTACAGGTGCAGAGAAAACAGGTGGCCAAAGTCCCTTCGATCTGCCCCAAAGAGCAGGTCCTACAGGCCCTCCCTCAATGGATGAATTGATGGGACAGATGAACATCACATCTGGCGAGCTCAATAAGACAGGAGACAACCTAAAAAAACGGCCCAAGTTCAATCAATCCCAAAAGTACCTTGTAAAAAAGAAGCTTGGCACAGTGCAAGACAATTTGCGCTATGTTTCTGGGAAAATGGGCAACGAGCAGGAGCCTTTTGTCTCCAAGGCCTCTAATCCGATCGATCGCTTCTTGGATATGATCCAAGATAGCCAAGATCAAATTAATGGAGCCTCTCAGCAGATGCAAAAGATGAGTGCTGGTGGAACAGACAGCATGAATCCCGGTGAGATGCTTCACATGCAGACAAAGATCCAAAAAGCGAATATTGAGCTAAACTTTGTCTCGATCCTTGTTGCTGATGCCGCTTCCGGGATCAAGACGATGTTCAACATGCAGATCTAATGAGTGACGAACCTTTTGACAAACTGATCGAAGAGCTTGAAGATATCGAGCTCACCACCATTTCCGGCCGTATTACGGAAATCGTGGGGATGTTGATCAAGGCTGTCGTGCCCCAAGTTAAGATGGGCGAGGTCTGCATGATCAAACGCGCAGGCGAACCTCTCATGGTTGAGGTAGTTGGCTTCACAAAAGATGAGGTCTATCTTTCTCCACTTGGTGCCATGACCGGAATCGGCCCCTCATCTGAGGTTATTCCTTTACGTCTCCCCCTCCAAATAAAAGTAGGCCCAGAGCTTTTGGGTCGCGTTCTCGACGGCCTTGGCAATCCTCTCGATGAAGACGAGAAAGGCCCTCTTCAGCTTGACGAAACCTACTCCGTCATCAATCCTCCCCCGAACCCTTTAGCTCGAAAGATGATTAAAGAGCCGCTCTCAACGGGCGTGCGCTGCATTGATGGGACTCTGACCGTAGGTCAAGGTCAGCGAATGGGAATTTTTGCAGCCGCAGGTGGAGGTAAGTCGACGCTTCTTGGTATGATCGCCCGCAACGCACGTGCTGATATCAATGTCATCGCCCTAATCGGTGAGAGGGGTCGTGAGGTACGTGAATTTATCAAGCACGATCTTGGCGAAGAGGGAATGAAAAATTCCATTGTCATCGTCTCGACTTCCGATCAAGCTGCCCAACTCAGACTTAACGCTGCTTACGTTGGTACAGCGATCGCCGAGTACTTCCGTGATCAGGGTAAAAATGTCATCTTGATGATGGACTCGGTCACCCGTTTTGCAAGAGCTCTTCGTGAAATTGGCCTCGCTGCTGGAGAGCCCCCTGCAAGAGCGGGTTACACCCCTTCTGTTTTTGCTACCTTGCCTCGCCTTCTTGAGCGTTCTGGAAATTCTGATAAAGGGTCGATCACAGCTTTTTATACCATTCTTGTTGCTGGTGATGATATGAACGAACCCGTCTCCGATGAGACGCGCTCCATTTTAGATGGACATATCATTCTTTCATCAGAGCTAGCGCGCCAATATCACTACCCTGCTATCGATGTTCTCGCTTCCGTAAGCCGGATCCTAACATCCATTACAAACAAAGAGCATGTGGAACTTATTGGACAAATCCGAGAAGTTCTCGCCAACTACAAGAAAAACGAACTTTTGATTCGCATCGGGGAATACAAGCCAGGTTCAGATAAAAAAGCGGACTTTGCCATCAAATATATCGACAAAGTCAACCGCTTTTTAAAACAATCTATTGATGAGAAGTGCTCTTTTGAAGAGACACTAGATCAGCTCAAATCGCTCTTTAAATGAAATACCCCTTAGAGCAGCTCGAAACCATTAAAAAAAAGCGTCTAGAAGAAGCTGAGCGTGCGCTCGTTGCAGCAAAAGAAAAACTGCAAGAAGCGGAAGAGACCCTCAAAGAAAAAGAGAAAGTGCATGAGCTTGCCCTGAAACATCAGCAAGAAAAAATTGATCAACTACGAGATGAGATCAACAGGGGTACGACAAGCGATAAGATTGAGCAAGCAGGTCACTACCTCACCGTCGTAGAAGAAGATGTCGAAAAAAAGAAAAAAAAGGTAGAAGAGCAGCAAGAGGTTGTGAAGCAAGCAAAAGAAGCTGTTGAGCTCGCGCGTCAAGAGCTTGTGAAAAAACAGCAAGACGTTGAAAAAATTCGTTTGCATCGCAAGGAGTGGGAGCATGAGATGCGCCTTGTGGAAAAGCAAAAAGAGGGCGTGCAAAACGATGAACTTGGATCAGCCATGCACATCTTAAGAAGGAAAAGAGGTGAAGATGGGTAAGCAAATAAGATCAGATGCTTACACTGGACCTGCCCCCGAAGAGCCGGGAAAAAAAGAGCATGATCCAGCCGTGACAGCAGATTTTGAAAATCTCCTTCGCGTTGACGAGTCGGACGAAGCCCCCGATCAGGGCAAAAAAAACAAGACGGAAGAGGAAGAAGAGAAGAAAAAAAAAGAGGCTCCAGAAACAGAAGTCCCTACAAGCGAAGCCTTCCAAAGGTTTATGGACGACAAAAAGGGTGATGAAGGCCTCCTTGCAGTGAAATCTCCACAAGAGACTAAAGGGATTGAGACCTCAAAAAAAACCGTACTCCCAGAACCTAAACAAAAAACAGGCAAGAAAACTCCGAACACTGAATCTGAGCAAGAACTCGTATTTGTTGCAAAGCCCGAACCGACCGAAATGGTAGCTGAACCTTCACCAAAAGAGGGAGTAGCACAACCTGCACCTCAGAAGCCCTCCTCAGCCAAACAAGCACAACCTACCCCTGCACCATCCCCTACCTCACCAGCCCCAGAAACGAGTCAAAAACAGACCACCACAGCTCAACAAGCGCAGCCCACATCCTCACAAGAGGGAGCCCCCTCTCAAAAATACTCTACATCCACACAACAGACTACGAGCAGCAAGCAGAGCGACACATCTACTTCTGATGAAGGGCAGCCTCCCACAACAGAGACAGCGCCCGAACTGCCAGGTGATACCCCCAATACTCTTGAAACAGCCCTTGATGAAGCTGCTCCTCTCTCCCCTATTACAGAAGAAGCGGGTGAAGTCCTAGAAGACCTAGGCATCCTCACAACAGATGCTGCGAAAAAAGGCGTCTTTGAAAAAAACGATTTTCCCATCAATGCCTTAGAAGGCAAAGTCATCCCTGAAGAAAAAAAAACAGATAAAAGTAGCTTTATGGCTGAACTTGGCGCTTTCCCAGAAGGAACCGTGCCACAAGCTCTACCCGAATCTGCTCTTCCTAACGCAACACCTACCGCTTACACCGGACTTTCAAAACAGGTACGCGCACTTTTTGATTACATGGTGGGTACTATCATCGTAAAAAAAGATACCGATCAAACCACAACAACCGTGATGGTCAACCTTAAAGGTTCGATCTTTGACGGATCTAAAATTGTTCTTACCCGTTACGCTACCTCTCCAGACTCACTAAACGTCCAACTCCAAGGCGACCCGCGAGCTGTAAAATCTTTTTCCGAAAACTTGACCACACTGCGACAAGCCTTTGCAGAAAAAAAGATGAATGTACACCTGCAGGCACCCATCCTTCTAGATGAATACTTTAAAAAGCGCAAGAAATCTTCAAAGACTGTCTCTCGTAAAGGCAAAAAATAGGACTATCTTAGAAACCCTGTAGCATCGACTTCGTAATTGAGCAGCAAATTAAGGGAAAAAGGGCTCTTAATTTTAGGGTTACTCCCAACTTCATACCACAAACGAGAGGGGAAGCAAAAATTTTTACTTTTTTCACAAAACTCATCAAGAACCGTTTTTAGTCTTACACTATTCCCCTGCAGATCTACGCTATAAAACTCTCTCTTACTTCTTTCAAATACTTGAAAAACGCTTGAGAATACAAACTTTGAAATTCTACGATAAGGTGGAGATTCATCTGTATAAGTCACCTTTAGAAAATTCCATCTTGAAATAGCAAAAGAGTTGAATCCATTTGAAAGAAAAATAGCAGCAGATCCACACCGATCAACTTTTTTCGTACTTACCCATAAAATGAGACCGCTCAAAAAAACATTCCAGAGAGAAAGATGCTGCATGAATGAATATTCTAAACACTCAGAGGAAAAATTTAATGTACACTGATGACGCATCACCACATCGCCGACAAATGAAGAGAGTTTTTGAGGCGTGATAGCAGAGAGGGCATGTCTAAAAAGAAATTTTGCACCTAAAAAGAGAGGCCAGCTAAAAAATACACACGGATAACAGACAGCTAAAAGAAAACCTACAGCCAACGCTGTTCCTGCTAAACTATCATTTTCTGGCCTTAAATTCTCCCCTCTTTTATTCGGAAGCTGTAGCAATAAAACCGTGCATTCTGAAGAATTTAGACCAATACAGCCAAGGGCTATCCAGTACTTCCACGGTTGCAAAGTACCATAAAGTCTTGCAGTCTTTTCATAGCTTTGCATCTGGATATTAGCAAACTGAGCACAATTCGCCCCGTAATACAAGATTCTTGAAATTCTCATGTAAACACTATGCTCTTTTTCACAATAAAAAGGTAGCTGCGCGAAGCGGCGAGGCGAGATGAACTCGAAAGATGCGGGTAACTCAGGTTTATTGTACAATAGGGGTCATGCATCAGATCAACAAGGTAAAAACTAGCGGAGTCAATCGAGAGCCTGCTAGAAACAACAAGCCCAATAAAAATTTCAAAGAAGTTTACAACAACGCCAAAAAGAGGGAAGAAAAAAAGCAAGCTGAGCGAAAAGAAGATGTTTTTACCATCTCTTGGGATGTAAGCATGATCATGGACGAGGAGGAGAAAACCCTTATTATTCATGGCGAGGGTGCTACAAGTCTTGATCCTACAATCAAAGTTTTGCAAGATACGCTTGAAGTAAAAATAGAGCAAATTCAGTCGCAACTTGATCTTATTGAGGAGCGTATGGCAAAGGCAATTCTGCTAATTAAAGAAGAGGGTGGTGTGGAATCAACAACAATGATCTTAACTCCTCCCAATCCTTGCTCCCTCTTCAATGGTGTGGAGATCGAACTGACAAGGTTTGATACTGCGCCTTTTGCATTCAATATTGAATTTGTGGGTAATGACGCTGCTCTACAAATTTTTGCTCGTCATATTGGAGAATTTGTTGATCGTTTCGAGCAAAAACATGAAGGCCTCTTGATCAACCGCGTGGCAAGGCGTTATAAGATAGGAAAAGAGAAAAAACAGGTACGTACCCGCGGAGTGAAAGATGGAAATCGCTGAAGCGATCGAAGATATACTTAAAGAGGCAATGGAAATCCCCGCTTGGGGGACACCTCCTCAATTTCCGTGGGAAGATTTTTCTCATGCTCTCGGAAGTGAATTGCAAATCGAAAATTTTAAACTCACTGTCGGAGAGGGGCAGTGGAGTGAAGATCCTATGCCAGGACTCGGAGCCACCCCCATTTCTCTCGCCTTTGAAATGACTCCTCTAAAATCCCCCGCTCTTCTTTTGATACCGAAAGAGGATCTTACAACTCTTTGCGAATTGCTTGGGGGAGAAAATATTGAAGAGAGTTTTTCTGCTGACGAGTTAATTAAAGGATTTTTTCGCTTCATTGGCATGCGTGTAGCAAATGTACTGGACCAAAAGAAAATTTACGGCGACCTCACACCAAAAATTTTACAAGGCGAAGTGAAACCAACTGCAGGCTATACACTTGATATCGCCTTAGAAATGAATGGCCAGACAATTTGGACAAGATTGCTTTTACCAAAAGAATTTCAAGAGGGTTTTAGAAACCACTTTGGCACAAAAGAGAACTTGCTTGCAGCAGCAAGGCATTCGCAAATAGAGGTTCCCGTTGCCTTCACTGCTGGCTTTTTCGAACTTCCCCTGAAAGAGTTTAAATCTTTAAAATCAGGAGACTTCGTCTTCTTAGATCGTGCACCCTACCACCCCCTTACTCAGAAAGGCACGCTTGAAATGGATCTACAAGGCGCCCCTCTATTCCACACAAAAGTAAAAGATAATCAGATAAAAATTATGGGCGTTGCCCAATTTGCGAAGGAGAGTGAAATGGAACATGATGAAAACGCCCCTATGGCCCCAGAAGAGAATATTCCTGTTGAAGAGGAGAGTGCTCCAGCAGTCATAGCACCCGAGACTGTTCCTCTACAAATTCATGTAGAAATGACTCGAATAAAAATTACTTTGGAAAAACTCTTGCAGCTCGCACCCGGCAATGTCTTAGACCTTGCAGTCAAGCCTGAGCAAGGCATCTCCCTAACACTTAATGGAAAAGTAGTCGGCCGCGGCGAATTGATTGAGATTGGTGAACGCCTTGGGGTTAAAATCACAGAAATCAAGTAGATGGAACACCAAGAGTTTTATAAGCAAAATACTCTGCCTCACTTGATTGATGAGAAGCAGATCAACAGTGGTATTCCCGCCCGCATTGGCCCCTATAAAATTGAAAGCCTTCTCAACTCTGGCGGCATGAGCCTCCTCTATCTCGGCCTCCATCCCGATACACAAGCGCCGCTTGCTGTAAAAGTGCTCTCTCCACAATATGTTTCGCACCAAGAAATGGTCGACCAATTTTTAAAAGAGGCAGAGATCATTCGCATTGCCGACCATCCCAATATTGTAAAACTTTTTGGACAAGGAGAGTGGGAAAATGGCCTCTATATCTCCATGGAATTTATCCAGGGCATCTCACTGCGCCAATTTATTGTGCAGCACTCTCTTTCACTCAAGCGCGCCCTTGATGTAATCTTGCAAGTCGCCTACGCCCTCCTCCACCTTCACACACACGGCGTGATTCACCGCGACCTCAAGCCTGAAAACATCTTAATCACAGAAAATGGCCAAGTGAAAGTCATCGACTTTGGTGTGGCTCAGATCACTCAAGATAAGGCTAAGCAGCGCTCACTACCAGGGGGCATGATGGGCACCCCCAGCTACATGAGCCCTGAACAGAAAAAAGATCCCTTAAATGTTGATTTTAACACGGATATTTACGCGCTTGCCGTAATTGCTTACGAACTCATCATCGGCAAACTCTCCTACGGCTCTGTGCAGCTCTCTCTCCTTCCTGCCTCCTTGCGAGAAATCATTGAAAAAGCGCTGAAGTCCGATCCGAAAGAGCGCACGCAAGACGTTGTTGACTTCATCACAGATATTACCGGCTACATCAAATCGGGTCAGCTCAAAGAGACTCGCCCCGGTGCAGATGAGATCAAAGAGATCTGGGAAAACCTCAATCAAACCCAAATCAAACTTTTACCCGTAACCCTTC
This sequence comes from Candidatus Algichlamydia australiensis, assembly GCA_033977065.1. Classification (GTDB taxonomy): domain Bacteria; phylum Chlamydiota; class Chlamydiia; order Chlamydiales; family JAJFMI01; genus Algichlamydia; species Algichlamydia australiensis. Next base: position 630,423 of record JAXCHI010000003.1, on the reverse strand, counting down.
CTCAAGTTCCAGAACTCGATATTGTCCTCTGCCGCCCTGACGGCATCCTCCTCTTTGGCCTCTACTATGATTTTTTTAAATTCCCCAATGGCACTCATCTCCTTCTCCTTGCGGAATCCAAAGAAAATAGCGCAGAAGCGATGGTCTACGTAAGCGCCCTGCGCGGTATGATCCGCACGCTCATTGCAAGCAAACAAGAGAATCTCACTGGCGCCTTTTCTCTTCTCGATTTTGTGCAAGAGCTCAACCAGCTGGTCGCACGCGATCCCCTCGCCCAAACATTTGGACTTTCTGCTCTTTTCATTAATCTTCCTGAAAATCTCTTTAGCTTTATTGCCTGTGGAGAAACTCCCTTTTGGCACCTGACTCGTGGCGGCAAACCACGCCTACTCATTAGCCAGGGTCCCCTTCTCGGCGCCAATGAAAATAGTGTCTTTGATGAGACAAGTGATAATTGGGTAGAAGGAGATACTCTCCTCTTCCACTCCTTCAATCAATTTTTTTGCTCTGAAAAAGAGGCTGCTGAAATTGAAGAGGAGTACAGCAAAGCCATTCTTGAATTCCAAGATCTCTCTTCGCAAAACCAAGCTGAGTCGATCTTTAAAAAGATGATCTCAAACCTAAGCGAACCACTAGAGAAACAGCCCAAAGCGATTCTCGCCATCCAAAGAATCACATGAATATTTTGTAAGTAACTTGTTGCGAATGCAAGTTATTAAACGTGAGATATTTAGATATATTATCGATAAAAATGGGGGCATTTCCACCCATTTACTGTTGAAAAATGGGGGCATTTTCATGTACAATCTAATTAAATATGGAGGCATTTATGAATAGATTAAGACTCTCTTTTCTTGAAAGTTGGTTAAAAAATAAGAACCGTAAGCCATTGGTGATCCGAGGCGCTCGCCAAGTGGGGAAAACCTGGCTGGTCCGTGAATTGGCACGAAACGCAAAAAGAGAGCTTGTGGAAATAAACTTTGAAGACACACCCAAAAAAGCTTCATTTTTTGAATCAAACGATCCTTTTGAGTCCCTTTCAATGATTGAGTCTTCGTTAGGTAGGCGTTTGAATCCGTCAAAAATCATTCTCTTTCTGGATGAAATACAAGCTGCACCTGAGCTCCTTGCTAAGTTGCGCTGGTTTGCAGAAAAACACCCTGAATTACCTGTTATTGCTGCTGGATCTTTGCTAGAGTTTGTGCTTGCCAAACACACATTTAGCATGCCTGTTGGCCGCATTGAATATATGCATCTTGAACCCCTCTCTTTTGAAGAATTTGTGTTTGCTCGCTTGGGAAAAACCACATGTGACTTTTTCAAAAAAACAACGCTTACATCTAGCATCCCCGCGGCTCTTCATAAGCAATTTCTTCAACTCTTCCGGGAGTACACGATTGTTGGAGGAATGCCAGAAGCAGTCAACTGCTGGATCAAGAAATCTTCATTTATAGAAGTCAATAAAGCGCATCATAATTTGCTTAGTACTTACCGAGATGATTTCAGTAAATATCAGGGGAAAATAGAGTCAGCAAGACTAGAAGATGTGATCGAAAACATACCTAGAATGATTGGGACAAAATTTATTTATCAACATGTCAACCGGAGTGTTTCTGCAAATTCAATAAAAAGTGCACTTGAATTACTTGTAAAAGCACGAATTTGCACGAAAGTTTCCTACTGTTCTGCTAATGGTATACCACTTGGAGCCGAAGTAAAAAGCAAGAGTTTCAAAATGTTATTTCTCGATGTTGGATTATGCAACGCAGCATTAGGCCTTCGCCTAGAGCCCCTCCTTGAATGCGAAGATTTAAATTTCGTAAATAACGGAGCGATTTCGGAACAGGTAGTAGGGCAGCTGCTAAGAGCTCTTTCTCCTGCATACATCGAACCGAAAACCTATTACTGGCGCAAAGAGAACCCAAGCGCTAATGCTGAAATAGATTATCTTATTCAACATCATGATAGCGTTGTACCTATTGAGGTAAAGTCTGGAAGCACGGGCACACTACGTTCTTTGCATTATTTTATGCAGAAGAAAAAAAACCCCATTGCAATTCGGATCAATAGCGACCCGCCTTCATTAACAGAAGTTAATGTGAAAGACCACAAGGGAACACCGATCCAGTACAAATTGCTCTCTCTTCCATTTTATTTGGTTGAGCAAACGCACCGCTTTCTTGAAAGCCTCAGCATAGAATATTCACTATAAGTTTTCTTCTTGCTCGCAAGCTTTCATTCACCTTAGCTCGTGTGGACCCCAAATTTACATCAGTTGACAGCTACCTGATGGTGTCGCGGCCGAAGTATCAGCAGCAACTTCGTGAAGAGAAGCTGAAGCATCAATCCCCTTCTCAATAATTTCTCTGCCTTTTTGACTTTTCACAGCTTGTCCTGCTGCTTTACCTAAGTGAGGTGCAGATTTACCTGAAGCCTCGGCAGCCTCCGGTGAATACTTTTTTACTACACTTTTTGCCAATGCTTTAGTTCCTAAAGTAGCACTCCTCTCTGCAGCATAAGAGAGACCTTCGGCAACACAGGCTGTAATCTCATCCGTACTTTGATCGACAGGCTTTGAATCCTCATCATATAAATCTCGGATACCTGAACCATTATCAGAATTTACTTTAGCAGACATTTTTCTCTCCTATTTTTTTCTCTTTCTTCTATTGACATATGAGTGAGGGTTTTCCAAAAGGCCTGGATCTGGCAATTCTTCCTCTGGAATACCACAAGCTAATAGTAGCTTACGGCCAAAACTTAAGCAATTTTGTGTATCCTTACGACCATTCAACCATCCAAATTGTTGAGCTGCTAAATGGCCAACCCTAACACCATCAAAAATTTCCATAAATTTGTCGACCTGGCTCGCTCGAACCTCCCAAGCCTTTCTTGGCTTTGCGGGGTTATTTCTCCAAGACTGCTCATGTCTTCTAACCTGAAGTCTCCCATTATCACCCCTAATTGCATCAATCCAAAGCGTCTCGTGTCTAGCCCCATTAATTTTCTCTAGGATAACTAATGCATGACCTGTATAGCTGGCAAAGAGATCTTGGAAAGAAAAATAACTCATCTCAGATGGAGAATTTACATACAGACAAAGCACGCTCCTTCTTGAAGTTAAAAAAAGATCGGGATCAAATATTGACCTAGTTTCTTGAATTTTTATTTTATTTTCGTCTATTGCTGGACCCGGCAAAAATGTCAATAGAAATTTTTCAACAGGACAACGATCTTCCAATATTACAGAAAGATTTGAAGAAGACCTTTTTTCTAAAGCAGCATTTGCCTCCTCTGTTAAAGACATAAAAACACTTTTTTTACCCCCTTTTTTTTCAACTCTTAAGCAATTTCCAATAGGAGTGGTTTTACCCTCAGTACTGAACAAAAATTTCACCAATGGGAGAACTGCACCTTGGCAAAATTTTTGTTCAGTACTGAGGGTTTTAGCATTGAAAAATACTCTCCCTTTTCCAAAATAATTGGAATTTTTAAAGACAGGGAGTTCAAGAGTTGAAGCAAACCTTGAAATCTCTAATTTATTCCTTTCTATATTTGGGAAAATTTCTTCTGGGAAATTTAATAAACTTTTTATATCCTTTGGACTACCACCTACTTTTCGAAGGACCATTTCTTTAGAGGATTTGTTATAAAAAACGACACTAGCAGCATCTCTTAACTTAATTAAATATATTTCACGTTCCTCGATAAAACTTTTAAAAGTCCAATCTGCTACACCTTCCCAGTCAAATCGCCCTAATTTGCCAAAATATTTTTGGAACCGGGAACTCCCAAAAATTTCTATTTTACTCTTACTAAGATGAAACTCTTTAGAAGCGGCTTCTATTGAAGAATTTTCACCCTTAAACGACCTGTAAAAAACAATAATTCCTTTAACTAGAGAAGGAAACATCCCAACGTATTTTTCTTCAAAACCTAAAGGGATTTCGCTTTCGGAAGGGCCTACTGTTGTAAAGGGAGTGGTGTAATGTTCCTCTATACCACTCTTATTAATTCGAGCTAATATGTCTCCCCCAATTTGCACAAATGAAATTTCATCGTTGATTTCCCACTCTTTTTCAATCCCTCGAGCAACTAACCCAGTTTCAAGATTCCGAAAAGTTACAAATTTTTTTTCTTCATTAGAAAACAGCTCGCGCTCTAGACTGCTTAGCTCTCCATATTCCACTATCCTCGCTTCTTCTTTTTTGCAGTCTGCAAATAAAATATAGCCCATTTGAACTTCTTCCCTTTTGCGAGGAGCTACTACGATTACCACTTTTGAATCAAAAAAAATTCGCCTGCATTCATACCTGTTTTGAAGAAAAAATGTCCTGATGTAGGCAAAAATTGCCTTATGTCTCTGCTTCGCTGTAGATGTTTTACCATTGACACAAAGAAAAGAGTCTTTGCCTAACTTCTCTACTTCATGGATGCTGTAATTTGATTTACTCCGTTCTGACAGAAAGGAGTTACCAAGGTTTATAAATATTTCCCTTTCCTTCTCAGAAATAATTCTATGCTCTTCACTGGAAAACTCAGGATCCAAGATTTCCGATTCATAGGAAAAGCTTGAAAAAAAAGAGTGGATATCGCCGAAAAAGGTACGGATTATTCCCTTTTGATGAGAAAAGGGAAAAGAAATCTTGTCTGGAGTGATCCATTGATACTTTTTTGCCGATTTTTTCTGATGATTTTCATGAAATACTAACTCAAACCCGTCAGGAAAGAGGTAAGAATGATCATTTTTTTGGGGCAGAGCGAACGCGTCCGCTACCGTCCTGTAATTGCAGACCCCACCAAACACACTTTTCCTCCAAAAGTTAATTAAAACTAAAATCTGTATCGAATGTTAGATCTGGTTATAGTTTTTCGGCAACCTTTATCTGCACAAAATCTTAACATCTTGACAAAAAAACTTAAACAAAAGAGACTCTAGCCAAGTTTTTACTTAAAGGAGGTTCATATGGCACATAAAGTTCCCCACAGTACTTTTGAAGAATATTATAGGAAGATGGGATCTACAGCATCTTCTCACCCCTCCAATTTGTGGAACAGCGAAAATGACAAGGCCTACCAAAGAGAGTGCAATGATGTGATGGGTGCTTATGCTCTCCACAAACTTAAGAGTTTAGGAATTGGAACTGGAAGTGCCGCTTTCTATGCTGGATCCGTAATACCAAATCCCTGGCAAATTCCAATTGCTTTATCTATGCCATTTGCAAACGATCTATTTTCACAGCTACAAAGCAACATAGATACAAAACTAATTTTCGATATGCAAAACGCCTTTGCCGGCACAACTAGAGCTCTTAAAAACCAAAACCCTGAATTTTATCAAAATTTTTGTGGCTTAGAACCGAAAGATCGATTGCAATTCTTAAAAGATCAAAACCTAGTCGACCTCGAAGAGGCTAACCCAACGACTAAGAAGATAGCGGAACGCATTATTGAACATGCGAATCTCGATGAGAATTCTCTCCCTAGCTCAGGACCAAACTCTGTCACGTTTAACGAAAGTGTTAGAAAATGCTCCGATGCATTTAACGGAGAGAAGGAGAATGCAGCAAACATTGCAAACGCATTAGCAGATGTTAGTTCTAGCATGGAAAGCCTGAAAGGTCAGCACGAAGCTCTTAAAAAAGAAATCAATAAAGTAAAAGAGAGCAATCTCAGTGAAAAAGAAAAACTTCAGGCCATAAGGAAAAAAATAGTTGAACAGAAAATCAACGAAGAGACTCGCCAAAACATTCAAAACAATCTTGAAATCACAGCAGAAGCAATCAAAACAACACTGATTGCGGCTCAAACTTTTGGAATCAAAGTTCCAAGACGCGTTCAAAAAGGGTTACAAGCTGGAATGCTATTAGCCCAAGCAGGTATGGGTATTGCTTCAGCAACAGGAACTAGCGGCGTAAATGCTATGGGCTACATGCAAGCAGCTCAATCCTTACTTGGAATCTGCGCTCTCTTCGGACGCCAACAAGAAGATCCTGCAGCACAAAGACATGCGATGATCATGGATGCCTTCAATCAAATTTCTCAGCAAATTTCAGAAGGCTTTGGAGCACTCGGGCAGAACCAGCAACAAATCCTGGCAAATCAGAGGGCCATGGGTCAGTACCTTTCCGAAATGCGGCAAGAAAATCGATCAAATTTTCAAAACCTCTTTGAGAACCAATCTCATATTTTAGAAAGTGTCAACGAATTAAGAAAAAGCGAGATGGAAAATCACGCTTTTGTAATGCGTGCACTCTCGATACATACGCAATTCTTTATTCGCTATTCTGAAGGGATAAATGCACTCCTATGGGAAAGAGCCCATACATCCAAAGATGCATTAGAAGATCTCCTAAAAAATCCAAATCACTACGGATATATTCCCGATCAAAATCGTTTTCAAAGCCTTGAAAAAGCCCGGGAATTCTTAAACACTTCAAGCGCACTAGGCTCAGGACTTGCAAAAGTTCGTTATAATTTTATGGGCGCTCACGATACACGTGCTTCTGCTCTTCACCTAATTGAAAGTGCAGAGCAGGCAGAAAAGGCCCATGACTTTCCCCTCTTAATTGAATACATACAAGATAAATTTGATCAAAATAGCACCTCTAAGCTTATTGCGATGCTGGTGAATGTATGTACTACCGGAAAAGAAATTGAAGCGTTATCACAGGTCCAGGAACCTGAAAACTTTTCCAAACAAATTCTTTCTATCACACAAAGAGCTACTTTCCACGGAACGCCTCTTGAGTTAGTCGACAAACTCTTCTTTATTAAAGCTTTAAAGACATGGGCCCAAGTTGCTGAAAAATTCCACTACCTGCTCGAGCTCTATAAAGATCCCGAAAGTAATACTTTATATAGCATTGAAGAGTTTGATAACCTCAAAACACTTAATGGAAAAGGCTACGAGATGCTTAAAGGAGCATTGGATTTTGTAGGCCTAGCTATTGCGCAGCAAAATCTACTATCAGGTCATCTCTTGCTTCCAAAACTTTCAGAAGATTTATTTAAAAAGCCAAGCTCTCTTGAAGAGATTTTTATCAGACACCCTCTGATTGTCCACAATCTAGTTATCTACCAATTTAGCAGAACACCAGAAGCACGTTTAGAATATATGACCTCGTGGGCTCATCCAGAACCTGAAGCGCTCAAAAAAACACTAGGCAACCACTTTTCTGTCGTTGGCGACGAGAAAAAATGGAAGTTACAAGTTCGTGATAAAGAGATCCCTCTCCCTAACTCTAACGAAGTCTCTAAAGGCCAACTAGCTCACACCCTTGAATTAGAAGAGCTTTTTGCACTTCATCAAAACCTTTCGAAAGAGGCAGCTCGGTATGAAATCGCCTCTCGTTTGAGATTAAATCCTAATCCCGCTCTCCTCGCTATTCATGAAGGTAGAGCAAAGTTTCAAATAACAGGAGGAAAAGCGTGAGTATCCCATCAAAATTTGAGAAAAACTCTTTTTACAGCGGTGACGTACCTTTAGGTGGCGTCAATCCCAATGCAATGTTAGGGAAAGGCAGTGAAAACAAGTATGCAACCTATGACACTTTTTCCTATCATGTTTTCAATCCAGAAAGATACGCTCTTAGACAACTTTATGAAAGAGTTCGGTCAAATCGAGAGTACTTAGAAGCAGCCTCTCAAAGAGTAATTGATATCCAAAATCGAGTTGTTTATCTCTGCCAAAGAGCAGGGTTAACTGGAATAGAACCTAGAGGGTTGGAGACGCAAATTCGAACTGTAGATAAACCCGATCTACCCGACAAGTCGCAAAAACACGAACTTTGCAATCATTTCCCTCCAATTGTAGATTCAGGCGCTTTAGAAGACTTGATTAATGAAAACAGAAGAGGCTGCTGGGCCTTGATCGAAGAGACAAAAGAAAACCATCACTTCAATCGTCGATTACGTAGCGTAATGACAAGCACGTGGAAGCACTTAAGAGACTGCAAAGCTAAAATCGCAAAAACTTCGTATCCCTTTGATGGCAATATTGATTGCATATTCCGTGATTACGATCTACCCCATTACCCAAATATTGAAAACCAGGCTAATGGAACTTCATGGGAGCTTTTAAGGGCAGAATACTCTGATTGCAATGTTGAGATTCAAAATACGGCTAGAGTTCTTCGCCCTATCCACGAAACAATTGATAAGCTTGTAGAGATAGCAATAAAAAACAGAGAGGAGGTGAGATACACGGCAGGCCTTGTAAACGCACTTGGGTTGACAATAGGTTGGCTTGAACGATATTTTCATGAGAGAGAACTTCGCCTCCAAAGACAGCACATTGTAAACGTGATAAACGCCTTCCCATCATGTATCGAAAGCAGTGTGAACGAACTGATTACACAAATTGTAACTTCTTTTGAAAGTGCATGCTCAGAAAACTCTCATCTAGATGAAGAAACAGTAGAGGATCTCATCGATATTGTTGAACAAAAACGTGCTGCAGCAGGACAAGTTTTTAGTAGTCAACATGCAAAAAACCTAAAAAAACAAATCTATGCCTTAGACAAGCTACCAAAAACTCTTTTTACACCTCAAAGGGTCTATAAAATTGTTTCTACAAACTCAAGTTGGGAAGGATACGAACTTTCTGCGCATGCCTATTATCCTACAAGAGAGCATCCAAAACGAAATGATTTTAGAAATCGCAACTCTGTGTATGCATCTGCTCATAAAAAGTATTTGCATAACAATACGCTATTCCTTGTTACTCGGGACAATGGAGAGACTTACCAAATTATTCTTACATTCGACGAAAGGTACCATAAACTTGACAGGGATACGAATCAAACTGGGTGGGGTCTATCACTTATTCGAGGTGACAAACCAGGCAAGGGACCAAACAGAAGCCAAGTGTCAACATATGCAAGTTTTTGTAAAAATCCCTCCACGAATAGCTACTGGAAGCTGAAAAGAGTGGGAACCGGAAATAAATTCACCATTTCCCTTGCTAAAGATAACACAGGAACAGGACAAAAAGGCTGGGAGCTTTGTGTTCACCGCGCCTGGCCGAGCGATGAAAGAGACAGCGTTAGCACCTACATCATTGGTCATATGCCAGCAAGTGATCGTGAAAATAATCACTGGAGCATACTGTAAAGAGGTGTTGCAGCCAAAATTTTGCCTTCTTTAACAAATCAGTCGGTTGGTATTTTTGTTAACAAGATGAGTCTCCATCGGTGCTACAAACGTAGTGGAAGGCGGCGTATTCTCCTCCCTTGTCTTCTGCTTCACACCCAAATCCTACTTCATATCTTTTTTCATTTGGATCCATCATTCCAATAATTTTTTGCTCTACAAGCTCAATTTTTTCCAGATCTTTGCACAAAAGCTCACTGCCATCATAATCACGAATCACAGCGCCTATCATTTCTCTACTCTCTTCTGTTGGTTCCTCTACCTTTTCAAAAACAAATTGGCGACCCGTTTTTGCTCGGGTATTATCATCATAAGAGCCCGTCTTTTGAAAGTGGTATCCAAAATAGCGATTCTTTCCAAAATCTCTTTTGCGAACCAGCCGATATCCAGCAAGCGCTGCTGCAGGTAACAAGGGATATTCCACTTGGCGAGTCTGCCAATACCCCTCGTTTTGATCAAGACCTATATAAATGCGCCCTCCAATTTTTTGAATCTTAGCAGCAGATTGAAAAAATGCAGGCAATACAGGAAAAAATTCCTCTCTTTTACATGGGTCTCCAAATGGGCAATTCCAGTGAATGCTTTCTATATTGTATTCGGCAAACTTTTCATGAATTTGTGTTGCATCGACACCATACCGAACATCTACTCCCTGCTTTTTTATGTACCACAAGCGTCTTTCTACCTGCGCACATTTACCCTCTAATTCATCCTTTTCTATTGAATTAGATCCCCAATTTCGATCAATGTATTCGTCCATCTTTTGAGATATCTCGTCATGGGTAAGTAATTCAGTAGCAATTATTTTTTTGGCAAGATTCGGATGCTTTTTGATAAGTGCAAGGGTAAATGTAAACCCGCACTCTCCAAGAAGAAGAATTTTTTCCCTATTTTCTTTCAGATCTTTACCCTCGACTTGCCGAAGTAAGCGATCCGCTCTTTTTAAATCGGGGGTGCTTTTTGGGCCGTTGATGAATTTTTGAGTTTTATCCTTACGTAAAATTCTTAGTGCCCTTAAATAGAGCTTTCGATGTTCCCGTTTCTCTGGACACAGCTCATCAGCTAACTCAAAAAAACGGCGAGCTCTGTAAAAATCTAGGTTTGCGATCGCATCGATACCCCTTTGTACGGTTGTAGTATACTGCTTATGAACTGATATAGAATTTACTGACTGCATCTTTCGCCTCACTCTTTAATACATATGATTGTAAACCCAATAGAAAAAAGAGTCACTTGCAAGAAAGAGGCAGTAAGTTGAATGTTAACATTGCAAAAATAAATTGACTCTTATAGATTTGAGAGAAAATCATCTGTGAGTATCGCCTGCGAATGGGCATAAAATATAATAAACTAATTCGTCTTAGCCTCTTACTACTACTTCCTTTCATATCGTTAGGAGCAAAAGAGAAAACACCTCCAGCAGGTATCCTCATCGCTAATGAGCAGCCAGGCTATACCATCAATTTCCAAGATGTTTCCATTTTGGAGTTTTTAAAATTCATCACGCAAATCTCTGACACGAACTTTATCTACGATGAAGCCGAGATGAACTTTAATGTAACGATTACCTCCGAAGAGCCAACGTCTCTCTCAAATATCATGGCAGCCCTCATTCAGGTCTTGCGCATTCAAGGCTTTGAGATGATGGAGCAAGGCCCCAATATCATCCTTCATAAAAACCCTGCCGTAAAACAGATTGCCACGGTTGTTTCGGAAGAAATTCCTTACGAAGGCCCCTATCCCCTACCGATGGCAACGCGCGTTTTTCGCATTCACAGTAACTCCCCAACACGTCTATCCCTTCTTCTCAAGCCAATGCTATCGGCTACAGCAATTGTAGAGCCGTCTGAAGAGACAAGTCACTTGATTGTCACAGACAACACGGCAAATGTAAAAAAAGTGGAAGAGCTGCTGCAAAGCTTGGATACCATTAACAATCAAAACATTTTTCTTTACAAGTTGCAGTACAAAGGCCCCTTTGTCATAGATGCTGCGCTAAAAAAAATCTCTAAATCCTTCCAAGTAGAAGGACAAGAAGATATTGGTCTTGTCAATGCGGTCAAATCGATGAAGTACATCGATGAGAGCAACTCCTTCCTTTTTGTAGGTGACCAAGAGGCGCTCAAAAAAATTGAAGATCTTTTAAAAACACTTGACAGTGCTGGAAAACCTACAATTTCTGTCTTCGTCTACAGACCCAAGTACAAAAGCGTAAAGGAAGTAGAAAAAGGTTTAGAGCGCGTAGCTGATAACCTAAAAAATTCTCGCATTGTTGAAATCGATCTGCTTTTCACTTTGAAAAATATGCAGGTCAATAAGAAAGCGGGCATCATTCTCTTCATGGGAGATGAGGCTGCTTTGACGCAGCTAAAAAATCTGCTGCCTACGATTGATGCCCCTTCAATTGAGCAAGCAGTACGAGAAAAAGCGGGCGAAGCAAATGAATTCTTAATTTATAACCCTCAACACCGCCCAGGCAAGGTTCTTCTTGAAGCAATCGACCAACTTGCAGACGATTTAAAAGATTCAGAGCTTGCAGATCCCAGCATGCTCTACGCTTTGGAGAGCGTTAAATGGGAACCCAAAAATAATGCGCTAGTTTTCACTGGAACAGAGACCGCTCTTTTGCGCGTAAAAGAGGTAATGTCCCTCATCGACTTTGATGTTGCGCAAACTGGTGTCGCCTCCCATTTTTATCTCTACAAGCCAAAGTTCAAGCCGCCTAAACAAATTCAGAGAAATTTGAACCATATCGCAGAGGACTTAAAAAGGGCCAACCTCGCTGATCCTGGACTTTTGAATGCGATCAAGTCGATGCGCTTTGAATCTTCAAGCAATTCTCTGGTTTTTACTGGAAACACAGACACAATTGAAAAAATTAAAGAGCTTCTTGCAGAAGTAGATGTTCCAAAAGAGCGGGAGGAGATGATTCATAAACTCGGTCCTGTAACCTTCCTTGTCTATACTCCTGTCAACCTCTCTGCCGATCAGCTCATGCGCTCTCTGCGCGCTATTGGAGCTCAAATTGCCGATAGCGGTAGACCCGACGAAGGTCTTGTCCAGTCGATCAAAACGATGCGCTATGTTGAAGAGACTAAGTCGATCATCTTTACAGGTCCCGAACCAACGCTTGAAAAGCTCGAGACATTGCTACATAAATTTGATACTCCCGTCCTTGGCGCTGCAATTCAAAAAATTGGCAAGTCCACTTTCTTTGTTTACCAGCCACGCTATGTGACCGTAGAACAGCTAATGGCTTCCTTAGAAACCATCTCCAGAGATTTAGAGCGTAGCGCTGACCCTGATCAGCAGTTAATTGAAACAATCAACCGCATGCGCTACGTACAGGATTCTAAATCCCTTGTCTTTACAGGGCCAGAACCTACACTTGAAAAGGTACAGAGGCTGATTGAAAAATTTGACAATCCCGCCCTTGCTACAACAGGATTTGCCGGGCCAGAAGGGTATGTTCTCTACACGCCTAAATTCCAACATGGCGAAAATCTTATTGAAACTCTGCGCGATTTTGAAAAAAACCTTGTGCAGGCTGGCGTAAACCAAAAGCAGCTCTTCGATGCGATCAACAGCTTGAAGTGGATGGAAAAGACCTGCAGCATCCTCATCTCAGGAACGCAAAGTGCTATCCAAGAAGTCGAAACACTTCTTGCTCGCTTTGATATACCAATTGCTGGTGAAACAGAGATTGAAACAATTGATGATGTCAGCTTCTTAATCTACAAATTGCAGTATCATCGCGGTGACCAAATTGAGATTGCACTTAAAAAAGTGGCCACTGATTTGCAAGAGACCCAAACGTCTAAGCTGACAAGCCCGACTGCAAAACCCGCAAGTGTCCCCTCCTCAAATGCGACCGATCTTATTGAGGCGATTAATTCCATACAGTGGCTTGAGATTACAAACTCATTGATTGGAACAGGAAAACCTCAAGTTCTTGCAAAACTTAAAGAGCTGCTCAAGAGTTTAGACTCTCCCTTGCGCCAAGTATTTATTGAAGTTCTTGTTGTACAAACCACTTTGCAAAACGATTTGAGCCTAGGTCTGCGTTGGGGGTCTCAAGGCAAGTACCGCAATAAACTCGGGTATGCAACAGGCAGTTTTCCCTCACTTGGTGGAACCGACGCTGGAGGCGATCCCGCTGCGGATTTTAATAAAAATTTAGCTGCAACTTCCGCCTCTGACACGCCAACAGGTCAAGATATTCCTTTCTTAGGTGGCTGGGACTTAGGCGTCATTGGCGATATTATCATGCACAAAGGACAGAGCTACTTTGCTCTTGGCTCACTTGTGAATGCTCTTAAAGAGGATGGCGATACCACCATCATACTAACGCAACAAATCATTACACAAGATGGGAAAAACTCTACACTCTTCACTGGCGTCAACCTCCCCTTTTCCGGCTCACTTGTCACTAACGCTGGCGCTTCAACCTTGACGACAAGTAACATTGAGTATATCGACATTGGAATCACTCTAAGCATCACCCCAACTTTAGGCGAAGATGATATTGTTACTCTCCAGATCGATGAAGAAATTACTGCGCAGATTGAAGATGCAAGTGATGCTGGATCATCGGGAGGAAGCTCTGACCTTACAACTGTTGCCACTGGGATTGCGACTTCAAAAAATACTACGACAACAACTGTAGCAGTTCCCGATAGACATTTTCTCGTACTTAGTGGTAGTATGACTAATTCTACAGTACGCAGTCGTCAAAGTATTCCCTGTTTAGGGGGTCTGCCTATTGTTGGAGTAGCCTTTCAAAATAAAGATTCAAACATTTCAAAAAGTAATGTTATTATGTTTGTCAAACCTCAGATTATTCATAGCTTCCATGAATATGATAAGATCACGGAAGAGAGAGAAAATCTCTGGCGTGACTACTCTGTACCAGAAGAGTTTGACCAAGCGATTGATCTCATCAAGACTCCTGAGGATCTCGACTAGCTCTGCACTGATCCTCTCCCTTGTTACAAGCTGCAACCGCGTTAGCAACGAAAAACTTGAACCTCAAATCAATTATACGGTCCAGGAGCAGCATCTAAAGAAGCTCTCCTCTCCATTTCCTCCCCTCTCTAGAGAAGAATTGACTACAAACTGGGGACGAGAGTATGAAATTGGCCTCGCATTCGCCAAAGAGCTCGACCTCTACCGTGCTATTACTGCCTTTCGCCGCTCAGCCATCCTTCTTGGCACAAAAGATATGAAGCGGCTGCAAGAAGCAGAGTACAATATCATTTTAAGTTACTACCTTGGTAAACGCTACGAAGAGGCTCTTCAAACCTTCACTTGCTCTCACCTGCGCTCTGTCGATCCCAGTTTTCCCGCTTACCATGATCTTCTCATCATCCTCTACGAATCGAATCTCGCTACCCAAGAGAGCCTTGCAGCAGAAGTAATCCTCGATCACATTCAAAAATTTTATCCAGAAACGGCCAAAGAGCTCGCCCTATCAACAGCTCTTAAGCATGCCGACATTCAGATACTTGAAAAAATAGAAGAAGCTGAGCCTAAAACAGCTGAGCGCATCATCTATCCTGTCCTCGACTGTTACGAATCAAAAATGAAGTCCATCACGAAAGCGGAGACACTTAACGCGATTCTTCCTGGTGCTGGCTATCTCTACGTCGGACAGAAAGGCACAGCTTTTACTGCTCTGCTTCTCAACGGTCTCTTCATCGGCGCTGCTACCTACTTTTTTCTTGATGGCAACATCGCAGCCGGTCTCATCACCACAAGCTTTGAAGCGGGCTGGTACTTCGGGGGTATCTACGGTGCCGGTGAAGCAGCTAAACATCATAATGAGCGCGCGTATGAGAATTGCGCTTACCCTTACATGGCTAAAGAGAAACTATTTCCTATCTTAACTCTGCGATATGCGTTTTAAAATTTTTCTTCTGCTCTTCCCTCTGACACTTCTAGCAGAACCTGGCTACGTTGAGCCATGGGGCAAAGACGCGGGACTTATCAAGAAAAAAACGGACTTTATCATGCCCCCTCCACCGAAAAGCTTAGCGGGCAAAGTCGCAGAAAAAGTGATCCGTTTCCACCAAAACATCCTTTCTCCAACAGATGGTCCGCGTAGTCATTTCCGCCCCACTAGCTCCCAGTACATGCTACTGGCCATCCGTCGCTACGGTTTTATTCGCGGCTACCTGAAAGGGTGTGATCGCCTTCTCCGCGAAAACAAGGATCCCTGGGTCTACCGGACAAAAATTATTGATGACATTGAGTGGAAGTACGACCCCGCTTAATTCTACTTCGAAAAAAGGGCTTTTGCTTCAGCTGTTCTCTCTTTGTGATCGCAAATAAGAGGGTGGTATCCCTCAATTCCGTCAGGGTTGAGAAGGGACTTAGGATCATACCCTTTTAACTCCGGAACATACTCTTTAATGTACTTCCCTTCTGGGTCAAAACGCTTTTGCTGGAGCCAAGGATTAAAAATACGAAAATAGGGCTGCGCATCACAACCTGTGGAAGAGGCCCATTGCCAACTCCCGTTGTTGACGCAGGGATCGTAATCAACAAGCTTCTGAGCAAAGTAGCGTTCCCCCAAGCGCCAATCTATAAGAAGATCTTTAGTCAGGAATGAGGCGACTACCATGCGCAAACGATTGTGCATCCACCCTGTTTTATTGAGCTGACGCATGCCTGCATCTACAAAAGGAAAGCCAGTTTTTCCTTCACACCAAAGAGCAAAATCTTTTTCAGAACTGCGCCAATTGATGGAACTGTAGCGGTGCTGAAAGGCGTTTCCAAACACATGTGGATAGAAAAAAGCGATGTGTGTAAAAAAATCGCGCCAATAGAGCTGCCTAATTAGAGGGTGAGATGGTCCTAATTTTTTTTTGATCACATGATAGGTTTCACGAATGGAAATCGTTCCAAATTTATGGTGAGCAGAGAGTTTTGAAGTCTGGTTAATGTAGGGAAAGTCGCGCTCATTTGCATAGTTACGTAAATTTTCTATCCCAACTAAAATTTTTTTCGCCCTCTCTCTTCCTCCATTTACAAAAATGTGCGGATTTTTCTTGTACTCAGGAAGCCTATCTCTGCTAATTTTCTCATACTTCCCCCCTACATGTCTCTTTGGATAAGAGACTAAATGGAGCGAAGCTGACTTGTAGTATGGAGTGAAAACCTCGTAGGGTTTTCCATCTTTTTTGACGACCTTCTCTGGTGGATTCAGAAGGGCATCATCGAAAATAGAAAAATCTATACCCAACTCTGCACAAATTTTCTTGATATTGTTATCCCGTTTCCTAGCAAAAGGGGTGTAATCGCGGTTACAAAAGAGCGCCTCAATTTGGTACTTTTTAATGATTTGAGGAATCAATTCTAGCGTATTTCCTTGAAAAAAGGAGAGTTTTCCATCCAACTCTTTTTCGAGCTCTTCTAAAGACTCCAGCATGAATTGAAAAGCATTTTCTGAAAAATAGGTATTTTCTTTCCCAACCTGCTTCTTATCAAAAATAAAAACAGGGAAGACGGTTTCAGAGTGCTCTACCGCTTCAATAAACCCTAAGTTATCTTGTAACCTTAAGTCGCGATGGAATAAAAAAAGAGTTTTTTTGTACTTCACTGAGAGTTCTCCTAAATGAAAATCCAAACTGCATGGCTCATATCTGCACAAGAAAACAGCATTTCTTGTGCACACAGTCAAAACATGCACAAGAAAACGCCATTTCTTGTGCAGAACTTTTTCCTACCCGTTCCTATCAAAAGGACCTGAATTTTTCAAAAGCTCAAATAACTCAGTATTGATATAAAAACTATCTTTGCCAATTTTATACTTAGAAACAATGCCAATCCCTAATAATTCATCTAAGTATTTGCGTGCCGTATTTCGGTGAATTCTTAGCTCGCTTGTAACAAAATCAACTTTTGTATAAGGATGGCGAAATAGATTGTTGAGTAGATCTTGACTATAAATTTTTGGAAGTTTTTCACGGATATGATTTTTATGATGAAGCATAAGATCACGCATTTTTTGGATAAGTGATATGGTATGAAAAGATGTCTCAATCACGGCATCCAAAATAAATAGCACCCACTCTTCCCAACTATTTTTATTTTTTCGAACAGATTGAAGCAGCCGATAGTATTCCGATTTTTTTTTGTTAATAGAGCGAGAAAGGTAAAGAACAGGTGTATCAAGAAGCCCATTTTTCACCAGATAAAGCACATTAATGATTCGTCCTGTGCGCCCATTTCCATCATAAAACGGATGTATGCTTTCAAATTGATGATGAATAATAGCCATTTTTGTCAGAGAATCAAGGCTACTCAAAGATTCATCATTTATAAACTTCTCAAGATTGGCCATTAACTCTTTTATGACTTGACCATCTTGTGGAGGTGAGTAAACAACTTGTCCTGTTTGTTCATTTATCAGCTCTGTACCTGGTAATTTACGGAAACCCGCGCTATTTTCTTCAATTACAGCTTGAATTTCTAAAATAAGGTTATTCGTGAGCAAGCTACTCTCTTTTACTTTGTCATAACCTCTGCGAAGCGCTGCTGCATAATTGTGTACTTCTTTTACAGATTTTGAAGCAGAATCCTTAAGTATCGCACTATATTTATAGAGTTCATCGTGAGTTGTAATGATATTTTCAATTTCAGAACTCTCTTTTGCTTCTTGCAACAGCAGCGTATCAATCAAAATACTTTGATTGGGAATGATCCCTGTAACACCTTTGAGCTCAGCAAGTGCGCGATGAGCATGAGCCAGTTTTTTTAAAATTGACTTCGTCTCAAGATCGAAAGAGATAGGTAATAATGGAATTTCATACTTCATCAGTTCCATCAATAATAAACTTTTTTCAAGATTTTGACCATTATTTTAACGGTCTGGGTGGAACTCAGCTTTTTTCTTCTTGCGCAAATTCCAGCGGATAGGCGCGCCGGTAAAAGAGAACTGTTTGCGGAAGCTATTGATTAAATACTTTTCGTAAGCACGTGTCATGCGGTCGGGGTGATTCACAAAAAGCACAAAGTGGGGTGGCAACGATTTGACTTGTGTCATGTAGTAGACTCGCAACCGCTTGCCTTTGATCATGGGAGGGTGCACCATCTGCATCGTTTTCTCTAAGAAAGAGTTGAGTTGCCCTGTTGTAATGCGCATTTTGAGTGAGGCATGAATTTTTTCTAAAAGCGGAAAAATTTTCTCCACATTACGCCCCTTTTTGGCAGAGCCAAACAAAATTGGTGCGTAATTTAAGGAGGGCACAATTTCACGGATCGCCTTTTCGCAGTGCTCCATGCGATGTCCCTCAATGAGATCCCACTTATTGAAAAAGAGCAGCGCTCCTTTCCCCTGCTTCTCAATTTCCTGCAGATAGCGCTTCTCTTGTGTTGTGAGGCCTTCCGTACCATCCATCATAAAGAGACAGATATCCGCTCGCTCAATCGCCTTCATGCTGCGAATGCGCGCAAATTTGTCGACGACCTCAGGCTCTTTATGCTTACGTCGCAAACCTGCTGTATCAATAAAAAGGTACTCTTTGTCATCAAATACAACATGCGCATCAATGGCATCGCGGGTAGTACCGGCCACATCGCTAACAACAGAGCGCGCTGTGCCGAGAAGATGGTTGAGAAGTGTGGATTTCCCTACATTGGGCCGGCCAATAATGGCAACTTTAATCGAAGGGTCGTGTACTTCTTCTTCACCCTCTATATTTTCTAGCGCATGCTCTAAAAGCTCTGCGATCATTGTTCCCTGCGTTGCCGAAACGGCAAGCATTTTTTCAACACCAAGCGAGTAGAAATCGTGCAGATTTTTTTCTAATTTTTCATTGTCAATTTTATTGACAGCGAGAATAAGTGGCTTTGGTGAAGCGCGCAAAAGACGGGCGATCTCCTCATCCGCCTTGGTCACCCCTACCTTTCCATCAACAACAAGAATGATAGCATCCGCTTCATGAATCGCATGCTCAGCCTGACCGCGGACCTCCTCCCAAAATGGAATTTGCTCCTCCAGATCAATCCCGCCCGTATCAATTAAAGTAAAATGTTTACCAAAAATTTCCGCCTCACCGTAGAGACGATCGCGCGTAACTCCCTCCATCTCATCCACGATGGAGCTGCGTTTGCGGCAAATTCGGTTAAATAAGGAGGACTTACCCACGTTGGGTCTCCCAACTAAGGCGATCTTAGGCTTCTTCACGAAGAGAATGATAACCTAACTTTAGAAAAAAGTACAGTGAAGTAAAAATTTTACTTATTTTTTATTACACCGAAGAAGAGATAAAAAATATATTGACAGATTGTCCAACATGTTGGACAATCTTTGTTGTGGATAAAGCCGGTAATATTTATAAGACAGAAGAATATGACGAATGGTTTGACCAGCAACAAGGGAAGAGCCAATTTCAGATCCTGAAACGACTTTCTTTGATTCAAGAGGAAGGTTACTTCGGAGATCACAAGGATCTTCGAGAAGGTGTTTGGGAATTACGGTGGAAAAATGGAAGGAGAGTATATTATGCTTACATTCCCGAAAAAGATTTATTATTGTTATTAGGCGGAAATAAAAATGGGCAAAGCAAAGATATCAAAAAGGCAAAAAAGATCCTCAAAGAGTACGTCGACACGAAGTGAGCCAAATAAAATGAGACTTAAAAGAAGATCTGGAATTCGAAAGTGTAACCCAACAAAAGAGCTTTTAAACGAAAAATTTGTAAGCCGTGTGATTTGGGAATGCCTAAAAGATGGTGATGCTGAGGGAGTTATTGAGGTAATTGAAACATATCTTGAAACACTTAACAAATCAGAACTTTCAAATAAAACAAACCTTTCTAGGTCAACTGTTTATAATACAATTAAATCAAGGAACCCCACTTTAAAAACTCTTGCAAAACTAGTTCACGCTTGTTTTTAAGAGGAGAGGTCACGACCAAGCTCTCGCATGAGGTCCGTAAGCTCTGATTCACTTAAGGTTTTGATGCTGTTTTCATCATCAAAACCAACGATGCGTTGTAGTTTCTTTTTCTTCTCGATAATGTTATGAATGTGCTCTTCGACACTTTTTTTCGTCACAAGTTTGAAGACTTGCACCCCGCGGCGCTGGCCAATACGGTGCACGCGGGCAGTGGCCTGCTCTTCTTTAGCAGGATTCCACCAGCGGTCGTAGTGAATGAGAACAGAGGCGGAGATCAGATCGATTCCTGTACCGGCTGCTTGCAGTGTTCCAACAAAGACACGACACTCGGGGTCATCGCGAAATTTATGAAGCTGCGCTTTGCGATCGCGTGTAGCACCGCGAATGCCAGCAAAGCCGATGTTCTTTTTCTTCAGATGATTTTCAATAATAACAGCCATGTCCACAAACTGTGTGAATACAACAACTTTTTGACCACTCTCAAGCGCTTCTGCAAGGAGTTCTGTAAAAAGTTCCCACTTCCCCGATTTATAGCGTTCATACTCTCGCGGATCTTTTGAAATAAGTGCGGGGTGGTCACAAATTTGTTTGAGACGTGTGAGCATTGCAAAGATATGCATGTAGGGAACTTTGTCCTCTTCCATCTCATGGGAGATCATATCGCGGCTTTGCAGATAGGTCTCTTCGTAAAGGCGGTGCTGCTCATCAGAAAGATCGCAATAAGAAATCTCCTCAATTCGCTCGGGAAGATCTTGCAGAACTTCATCTTTTTTTCTCCGCAAGATGAAGGGATTGATAAGGCGTGATAGAAGTTTTTCTTTGCCTTTATCTTGATGCTGCTCAATCGGTTTGATGAAGAGCTCTTTGAAGATCTGATCGGTTGGCATAAAGCCAGGAAGGATAATATCAAAAAGGGATTTAAGCTCAAGAAGGCGATTTTCAATGGGTGTTCCAGTAAGACCAACGCGCATTTTAGCATCGAGGCGCCGCAAGGCGCGATGCGTTTGCGACTGCTTATTTTTGGCAATTTGCAGTTCATCAAATACAGCAAGCTCAAAGTGCATCCCTGGAAATGTCTCTTTTTCGCTGCGCAGAGTTCCATATGAGGTCAGGATAAGATCGTAATTCTCTTCAAAGCCACGTAGAGAACGTGTCACTCCGTAGTACACCAAAGTACGGATACCTGGAAGGAAGTTTTTTAACAGCTCTTCCCAGTGATAAATGACAGAGGTAGGGCAAACAACTAATATTTTCGCCTCAGCTTCGCGATTTTTGATCGCTGACATAAGCGCCATCGCTTGGTGGGTCTTCCCAAGACCCATTTCATCGCAGAGCATAGCCGAAATACCGTGATAATAGAGAGAGAAGAGCCAGTTAACCCCAACAGTCTGATAGGGTCGCAAAGTGCTTTTAAGTCCTGTAATATCGGGTTTAATACGGGTTTTAAAGCTGCTAATTTTCTCTAAATTTTTCAGCAGTTTTTTTTCTGCTTCCCCCTTTCCAATCGGCTTTTGAATCTCTTCAAAGGCTGTAAGGCGGATCCACTCTAAGGTTGTGAGTCGTACTTTTTTGCGATCGCGGGAGAAGCGGCGTTTTTTTAGCGTATGAAGCCAGTTGTAACGTGGATGGGCTAAGTTGATAAGACCTGCGTCAGTAAGCAGAAAGGCTTTTTTCTCTTTAATTCCTTCCCAGATGGCAAAAAGATCGAGCCCTCCTAGATTTGTCTCATAACGCAATCCCACCTGCCACTCTCCCTCTCCACGCGCACGGCTAAGAGAGTAGATTTTTAAAGAGATTCGCTGCGGTTTTTGCAATTTACGGTCAACTTCAAGCGCAAAAGGGATAATTTGATCTAAATCGTAATGTAAAAAGGCTTTTTGTTCTTTTGGATCGATCGAGCGTGCGCTCTGATAATCAGCAGGAAGCCGGATTCCAGATGGCATCTCAGAAAAACCTTCCCCTTTGACATAAGCAAACTCTTCAAAAAAATCGACTTTGCGATTTTTGTATTCAGGCAAAAGAAGGTAAGTTGGCTCAATGTGAATGTTTCCTGCATCATTAAAGCCAATTTCCAAACCGCTCTTTTCTACAGGGCAGTGGTTAGAAAAAAAGCGCTCTACGCTCTCCAAATCGTCGCGCTGTTCATGGATAAAGTGCGAAACCTCTTCTCTTTCAATAACAAGACCCGGCCGCACAATGGAGGTGCGCCGCTCTCCCTTTTTCGCATAAAAACCGCGTCCTCGAATATAGAGCCAAGCACCATAGTCAACAGCTCCACTCTCTTTTTCATGAACATCGCCAGTAAAGCGCAGACTTCCCTCTTCATCGATGAGATAAGAGAGCTCCGACTCCACTCCAATTAAAAAAATCCCAAACCCTTCAAATTCAGAGAGCCACTGCCGGTGTCGTGTGACAAACTCTCCCACCTTATCCCAAGGTACTACGCGCTTTTCTGCTTCGAAAAGTTGCTCTTCTGTAAGGAAAAACCCGCGATTTTCTATGTAGACCCAAGGGCCGTAATAACATGAAGTAGGCAGATCAAAATCTTCGGGTGAAAAGAGATAGAGTTTTACATGCAGACTTCCCTCATCGTCGATGTAGAGCGAGTAGCGCGCTTTGCGCTTTGATGAAGTAATCTTTGTGCCCTGCAGATGCCTCTCAATTATTGGGGCGTGTCTTAAGAGCGTTTCTGCGATCAAATTTTGGGGGATCTCCTTTTTTGTAAGCAGGTCATCACTTGGCTGCATAAAAAATCCTACCCCTGGATGGTAGAGATAGTCCCCTACCTGTATCCCCTCTTTGCCTTTCGGTAAACCCTCAAAGTTTTTAGAGAGGATTTGAAATTTTTTCGCCTCTTTATCGTAAGTGATTTTCTCAATTGCGCACTCTTCCATCTCGCGGACTTCAAGGGGCGAGTTAACACTACAAAGCGTTGGGATGAGCTCAGGCCAATTGACCCGCGCAATATAAAAAACAAGCTCTAGATCGGGGAAGGTGATGCAAATGCGTTTCGGTAACTCTTCTTTTGAAAATTCAACTTTATAGTTCTGCTTTTGCTCTACCCATAAAATTAACTGTTTGGCCAGGTCTGCCCAGAAAGAGAGTTCAAATTTGAGGGATTCGCTAGGTCTGCCTTCACGCCACGCCTCTAACTCATCGGCAGGTAGATTAGAAAATTTTAACGAGGTCTCTTCAGTTTCAACCGGTCGATTATAGAGCAGATCATTGAGAATTTTCTTACCGGTTTCGCTCTTTAATTTAAGAGAAAAGAGCTCTTTTCCAGAAAGAGATTTCGCTTCAAAAACCCCCTCCTCTTTTACATGAATCGCATCGGGTTCATAACCATGGCGACGTGAAGCCATCTTGCAAAGAAAACAGAACAGAGAGTCTTGAAAACGTAAATGGAGCGGAGCTTTTTCATCCCGCATGATCATTAAGTATGAGGCTGCCAAATGAGAGCAAGAGCGCTTCTCATCATAAGTTTCACAGGTGCAAAAACCATCTTTGAGTTCTCCCTCATCGCTAACCTGTAAAAAGGGCCAAAAGCTCTCCTCATCTACCACTTCCACTTGATAAGTCCCTTGAGAAAAAAGAACTTCACCTAAAGCTTTTTTCTTTAAAAGCTCTACTCCTTTTTCTCGGTCTAAATCTTCAAAGGGAAATGGATGCACAGTACTATTTTAATATCTCCTCTGGGGACACATAGTCGTAACCTAGATCTGCAGCGACATGTTCATTTGTCACCCGACCATTACAGACATTGAGTCCTTGTAAAAATCCTTTATCGGAGAGGAGCGCTTGGCTTACGCCCATCTCAACTAACTTCTGCGTATAAGGGATCGTTGCACTTGTTAAGGCTTCTGTTGCCGTCTTGGCACACGCTCCCGGCATATTGGTTACACAGTAGTGAACAACGCCATCTACCTCGTAACGTGGATCACTATGTGTCGTAGGTCGTGATGTCTCAAAGCACCCCCCCTGATCGATTGCCACGTCAACAAGTACAGAGCCCTTCTCCATCAACTGCAACATCTCTTTTGTCACAAGACGTGGCGCCGATTTTCCAGGAATCAGTACGGCCCCCACAACAAGATCTGCATCCTGTAAAACTCTTTCTACATTTTGTGGACTTGAAAAGAGCGTTTTCATGCGGAAATTAAAGTCGACATCAATGTCGCGCAAACGATTGAGATCGCGATCAAGTACCGTAACATCGGCTCCAAGGCCCATTGCCATGCGTGCCGCGTGGGTCCCTACAACACCGCCACCAATTACAACTACTTTTCCCGGTAATACTCCGGGAACACCGCCGAGTAAAACACCTTTGCCTCCATAGGCCATTTGTAGAGCTGTTGCTCCAGCTTGAATTGCAATACGCCCAGCCAACTCACTCATTGGCGTCAACAGAGGCAGTCGCCCCATTTGATCAAAAACAGTCTCATAGGCGATTGCCGTTACACCACTTTTGACAAGAGCTTCCGTCTGCTTTGCATCGGGTGCGAGATGGAGGTAACAAAATAGCGTCTGCCCTTTTTTCAAAAGTCCATACTCTGGCTCTTGTGGCTCTTTTACCTTGATCACAAGTTCCGCCTCATAGACTTCTTTAGCGCTCGGAACAATTTTTGCACCTGCAGCTTCATAGGCGCTATCAGGGAAACCGATCTTTTCGGCAGCACCAGTTTCAATAATGACTTGATGCCCTGCATCAATTAAAAGTTTAACTTTGCTCGGAGTAGCCCCCACTCGGTATTCGTGAATCTTGATCTCTTTCGGTATGCCAATTAGCATCGATTTCTCCAGTAAAAATTTTACGCGCAGGCCCCTGCATCATGAGATACTTGCCCTCATAAAAGTAGCGCACCTCATCGCCACTTCTAAAGCAAATGGTCGCCTCTTTTGCATTAAAAGTTAAAAAAACTGCTGCACCACCACTTCCACATGCAAAAGTTTCCCCTTCTACACCGCGCTCAAAGGTTCGCACCTCTATTTTGCCATCTTCTAACTCTTTTGAAAAGTGAATATTTGCCCCAGCCTCCCCAAAACGAGGATCGTGACGCAATTTTTTTGCTAAATAGTTAAACTGTTCAAAATTCTTTATATGCAAAATTGCATGAGGAACACCGACATGTACATAGTGTAAAGCTCCTTCGTCGGTATAAAAAAAATTCTTTTTTATAAATTTTGGTGAAGGGACGTTAACTGCAATCTCTTTCCCAAAAAATTTTGCAAAATGGAGCCCACAATCGGACTCAATCGTGCAATTATACCCCATATAACGTGCAGTTGCGCGCAATCCATTTCCGCAAAAGTCGGCCCGGGAACCATCCGCGTTGTAATAAATAAATTTTATATCGGCGCAAGCCGATTCAGAAACAAAAATGAGGCCGTCAGCCCCAATCCCTTTTCGACGATCGCACAGCCGCACAATCTCCGATTTAACTAGGACAGGCCCCTCCATTACGATGAAGTCATTGCCCGCCCCCTCAATTTTTATAAACTTCATTTACATCTTCAGATCAGTATAGGACTCCACAATACCATCAAGCAAACCAAACTCTAGAGCCTCTTTAGCACTATACCAAGTATCACGATCTAAAGCCTTTTCAACAGCCTTCTCATCTTGACCTGTCTGAGAAGTATAAAGATCAACTAAAGTTTTGCGTGTTTTAATAATCTCTTTTGCCTGAATTTCCAAATCTGTCGCTTGACCTTGGATCACGCCATGAATCGCCGGTTGGTGAATCATGATTCTTGCATAAGGTGTAGCAAAACGACGTCCTTTGCCCGCAACCAAGCTCAATACAGAGCCCATCGACGCGGCAAGACCTGTAACAAGAGTTGTCACTGGGGAAGTCATCATCTTGATTTGATCCCAGATCGCAAAACCAGAATCGACCGAGCCGCCGGGTGAATTGATGATAAAAAGAATTGGCTTACCTGGATCTTTCAACTCCAGATACCAGAGCTTGCGAATCACCTCTTTTGCACTATCATCCATCACTGGAGAGGAGAAAAAGATGCGGCGATGCTGCAAAAGCATTTCGTCAATTTTATCTTGAATTGTGCCACTCGCTCTCTTCTCTTTCTTCTCATCTTCATCGCTCATATCGAATATCTCCTTTTCCTCAGAATACATGGGGCGCTGCCACTTCGTCAATGACGAGTTCAGGATAGAGAGGAAAAGATTTTAAAATTTCTTTCACTTCACCTCGTACATGCTCCATGACCTTAGAATCAACACTATATTTTGCTTTACTTCCCTCAACCGGCTCACAAGCGCGCAAAAGCTGATCTAGCAATCCACCAATGCGCTCCATCTCAGCCTCTTTTAAGCCAAGAGTTGTCAACGCAGGCGTACCAAAACGAATACCCGATGTGTACCAAGGCCCATTTACATCACCAGGGACTGTATTGCGATTAATCGTTAAGTTCGCCTCCTTTAGAGCAAGTTCTGCCTGGCGCCCTGAAATTCCATAACTTGTTTGCACATCAACAATTGCCATGTGGTTATCTGTACCGCCTGTCAAAACTTTTGCCCCCCTCTCCTTCATGGCCTCGGCCAAAGCTTGGGAATTTTTGACAATCTGCTGAGAGTAGTTTTGAAACTCTTTAGTATTCGCCTCTTGGAATGCAATCGCCTTTGCTGCCATTACATGAGGAAGCGGCCCACCAAGAGCAAGTGGACACCCTTTATCGACCATCTCTTTGAATTCAGACTGGCACAAAACCATCCCACCTCGCGGACCGCGCAGCGTCTTATGCGTTGTTGAAGTAACCATCTGTGCATAAGGAATCGGATTATACTCACCCTGCATCACTTTACCGGCAACAAGACCAGAAAAGTGCGCCATATCAACCCACAAAACCGCCCCAACGCTATCGGCAATCTCGCGCATTTTCGCAAAGTTGATCAACCTGGAGTAAGCTGAATATCCCGCGATCAACACAAGCGGCTGGACCTCTTTTGCCCTTCTCTCAATTTCTGCATAATCAAGCAGTCCCGTCTCAGGATTCACTTCATAGGAAAAACTTTGGATCATTTTCGAAGAAATATTGTGGCGATACCCGTGTGTTAAATGCCCCCCACTATTCAACCCCATACCAAGCATCTTTTGCGACACCAAAACTTGACGCACCTTCTCATAATCCTCTACAGAAAGCGCGTCGGGTGATTTTGCACCCAACTTCTCAAGCTCCTTGCTTTGGACACGCCCCACCAGAATGGACCAGAGAGCGACCAAGTTAGCATCTGCTCCAGAGTGCGGCTGCACATAGGCGTGATCACAACCATAAATTTCTTTTAATTCATGGACCGCCATCTCTTCAATCGTATCGACATTTTCACATCCTGCATAAAAGCGCTTGCGAACTGCCCCCTCACTGTATTTATCAGTGAGCCAATTTCCCATAGCCAGCTGTACAGCAAGTGAACAGTAATTCTCTGACGCAATCATCTTCAAATTAGAACGCTGCGCCTGAAGCTCACTCACAATTGCTGCTGCAATCTTGGGACTCTGCGAATGGAGGTGATCCAAACCCGCCAAAATACTAATTGCACTGCTCTTTCTTTTATCTTCAGGAGTCGAAGAAAAATAGTTTTTTAAAAAATCCATGAAGCCAATCCTTTTTTCCAGATAATAGCAAATCTATCCTTAAAATCCTCAACTGGTGTACAATTTCTTAAAACTTCGTAAATTTATGATTGGAAATTTTCTTGATATACCGCATGAAACGACATCTCAGTTACCTTACCCGCCTATTACCCTTAATCAGCTAATAGACAAACTCGACGGTAACAAACCTTTTGCCCCAGAAGAGCTAAACAAATTTAAGGAATTCCTTAAAGGTGAGGAAAAATTTGACAGAGAGTTCAATTGGCTTAATCCAAACGGATACTGCAGTCTGCTTTTGGGATGTCTAACCCATAAACTTGAATGCAAACCCCTAGTACTTTGTAACAGAAAATCTTAGTGTTTAATTTAAAAAAACAGCCAATAGAGACAGTCGGGCAAATCCCCGCTGCCCTTTGAGCTTCACCTTGGCATGCCAAATTGCGTTTCGTCGGAAAACCGTGCAAAGCACTACTTCTTCCTCCTGCACCGCAATTTTTCAAAGCCAATCTGAAGCCATCGAGCGCATCGCGCGTTCATTCCCCACCCTCCACTTTGTTTCGGGAGGGGCCCCTTTCACGTCGCTTGCGCGGCTGTTTTTTTTTGTTTTGCAGAAAACTTTGCAAGGTCTAGACAGCTTTTTCAATCACATACAATCGCTTTACTTTTCACGTTTGGGATCCATTTTTACGTCAAAGCCTCGCGATTGGGCTATCGCAAGTCACCTAGTATTAATCAAATACGAGGTGATTTTCGATAGTTCAATCCCGAGGCTTTGACGTAAAAATAATACTAAAATTTTCTGTTACAGAGTACTAGTTCTTAGGTTGAGAGAAAAAAATCACCTCCGTCTAATCTTGGTTAATTTTTTAAACTATCACGAAAGCGTACCTACAGAAATCTACAAACTCATTATCGAACTTTCAAGCGATGAGCTTTTATACTTGGCAGATGCATGTAGAGACCTGCGACTTTCGGCGCAAAATGCTCTGCTATCTCTGATTTTTGCACACGCAAAAGGACACAATCCAGAAAAAATTGAATTTTTCTTCACTGAAATTGAAAGTCGCAAAAAGCTATTTTCTAGCACCCTCCGTTCAACCAGAGAGCGCACTATTACAGAAGTTGCTTCATTTTCCCCTATCTCAGAGGAAAATCTTCTCAAAAGTGTAAAAGTACTATTTCCCAATGATCCCCCTATTGCCCCCCATAATTAAAAATATTTGTATTGAAAATCAACTGCTTACTCCAGATGAAAATGGTCTAGTTTTTCTTCTTGAAATTTAATCAAATTCACAGTTAAACTACTCTTTAACTGGGAGTCTAACTTGAAAATCCTCGAAGCATTAAAAAAAATATTAGATATCCAAGAACTTGATATCAAAATGATCCAGCTCATGCGCGTCAAGCGCCAGAGACAAAAAGAGCTCGATCAAATCAAATCTTTGCGTACAGAACTTGATGAGCAGATGTCTGCTAAAAAAGAAGAAGTCGAAGAGCTCTCTTCCCTAATCTCCCAAAAAGAGGAGAAGATTGAGGAGCTCTCAACTCACATGAAAGAGCTTGAGGCGAAGCAGTCTGCTGTTAAAAAGGTAGAGGAGTTTAACGCCTTGACACAAGAAATGACTCAAGTAGAGCGTCAAAAGGTCCAGGGGGAAAACGAGCTCTCTGAACTTGTCGACAAAAAAGTTATTGAAGAAGAGATCTTGGCAAAAATCGAGGAGAGTGCTAGTTCTACTGCCACCTCGAGCCAAGAGCTAGAAGTTGAAATTCAAAATAGTATCTCTCAAGTAAATTCTGAGGGATCTGAGCTAAAAGCGCAGCGCGATAAGCTTGCAGTTGATGCAGATGAGAGCATACTCCATGTATACGAACGCCTTCTTCGCAACAAGAAAGATCGTGTTGTTGTACCCCTTGAAAATCGCACCTGCAGCGGCTGCCATATTACGCTCACTCCGCAGCACGAAAACCTCGTTCGTAAGGGAGAAAATTTGGTCTTCTGCGAGCACTGTTCACGTATCCACTACTGGCAGGAGAGCGAAGCGTTTGAAGACGAGGCGAAGCCAACACGTCGTCGCCGTCGTCGCACAACGACTCCATCATAAAATTCAAATTGCTACCCAATTTCTCCTATGGAGAAAGAGATGGGAGCAGCAGCTTGAGTTTAAATTTTTTGGGAGAGCAGGCAATCGCCTTGCGTTTGCAAGGAGGAAAGTCTGGACTTCACAGGATCAGATACCAGTGAAAGACTGGGGGCCGAAAGGCTACGGAAAGTGTCACAGAAAACATTCCGTGCGAAACCCCTTTTCGCAACAGGCTGAAAACGTTGGTATCAGGTACCAACCTCACCTTTGAGAAATCTTAGGGAGCGACAAACCCTATCTGAAGCAAGAGCAAAGGGAATCTCTCCTGGATCCGGGAGCCCCACCGCAAAAATCGCTTGAGGGTCATAGCGATATGACCCCTAGATGAATGATTGCCCACGACAGAATCCGGCTTATCGCTCTCCCTACTTTTTTCAAAAAATATTATTGAAGCGCGAAGCGGCATAGCGGCTTCATATCGCAAAGCAAAATTGAAAATCAGCCGCCATGACAGTGTAATTATACGGCTTGGCGGCTGATTTTCAATTTGGCGCAGCGAGATGGAGACGAATTCCCCCACTTTCACTTCTTCTTAGCTCGAGGGTGAGCCTTCTCATAAACTTCACGCTTTAATTTTGTAGAAACTTTTGTGTAAATCGTCGTTGTAGAAAGATTGCTATGACCAAGAAGTCTTTGAATCGTTTTGAGATCCATTCCATTTTCTAGCCAATGCGTGGCAATCGAGTGACGAATGGTGTGCGGTGTGATCTTTTCTGCGAGACCACTCTGACGAAGATAGTTTTTCACTAAGCGCTCGACAGAGCGATCTGAAAGGCGATTTCCCCATTTATTTAAAAAAATTGCTTGATTATCGCGCTCCGCCTTACGCTCTTTTTCATCAACATGACGCAGAGGGTGATCTAAGTAATTCCGAATCCACTTAGCTGCTGTTTTTGTCATCGGCACAATGCGCTCCTTTTTCCCTTTTCCACGTATGCGCAGACGATGAGAATTGAAATCGCAATCTTCACGGTTCAGTCCCACAAGCTCTGAAAGACGCAAGCCCGAACTATAAAAAAGTTCTAAAATCACGCGATCGCGAAAACCCAAAATTTCTTTTGTCTCTGGCTGCGCAAAAAGCCGCTCAACTTCCTGGTAGGAGACAGATTTAGGAAGTGGTTTGTCCAATTTCGGCGCGCCAATTTCTTCCATGGGGCTCTTGTTCAGCCAACCCTGTTGGAGACAAAATTTGAAAAAAGAGCGGAGGGAGGAGAGACGGCGATGAATCGTGCGCTTTGCCAAGCCCTCCATCGTCATCTCCATTAAAAAAGTGCGCACCTGACGAGGCGTCACACTCTCCAATTTTACTAGAGGGGGCAGAGTTGCAATAAATTTTTCTAAATCGATCTCATAGTTGCGTAAAGTATGCGAAGAGGCATCTTTTACTGCCTGCAGCATTTGCAAATATTCTTTACTTGCTTGATTTAAATTTTTATTTCCCACCTTGAACTCCCCTTCTCTCTATGAACCTATCCGGATAAAGCTGTTTTTAGGATTTATCTCTCATTTTGAGACAATTTTGGGGATCTTTTTGAAAGCAACTTAGAAAAGTTTCTTGAAAAAAGATCGTAAAAATTGGCCAAAATGAGGGAAAAAGACAAAAACTTGTTTATCCGGATAGGTTCATGGTAAGATAATTGGATATTATGTCAGTAGTACTTGAACAAATTTCTAAGAAGATGGGCACACGTCTTTTGTTTGACGATGTCTGCGCCGCATTTAATCCCGGTAACCGTTACGGCCTCACGGGCCCGAATGGCGCCGGTAAATCGACTTTGATGAAAATCATGATGGGTCTGCTTGAGCCCACAAGTGGCAAAGTAGTTATGCCCAAAAAAGTCGGCTTCTTGCGGCAGAATATTGAAGATTTTGCAGATTATCGCGTGCTTGACGCCGTTATTATGGGCAATGAGCGTCTCTGGAAAACATTTGAAGAGCGCGACCGCCTCTACGAACAAGAGATGACTGACGAAGTAGGCATGCGCCTTGGTGAACTTGAAGAGATTGTTGCCGAAGAAGATGGTTATAGCGCAGATAGCATTGCAGAGCAGCTCTT
Source organism: Candidatus Algichlamydia australiensis (assembly GCA_033977065.1). Classification (GTDB taxonomy): domain Bacteria; phylum Chlamydiota; class Chlamydiia; order Chlamydiales; family JAJFMI01; genus Algichlamydia; species Algichlamydia australiensis. The sequence continues at coordinate 598,557 of JAXCHI010000003.1, read as the reverse complement.
AATGGGTATGGGTCTTAGCAAAGAACTCCATGAGAAAAAGATGCACGAGATCCCTACTGACCTGCAGTTCCGCGCGCTTCTCTGCCAAGCGATCTTTGGTGATCCGGAAGCTCTCCTCCTTGATGAGCCAACAAACCATCTTGACCTGACCTCCATCACCTGGTTAGAAGGATTCTTAAAAAATTATTCCGGCACTCTGATTGTGATTTCTCACGACCGTCACTTTTTAAATAGCATCACGACTCACATCGCAGATATCGATTACGACACCATCATCACCTACCCAGGTAACTACGACCAGATGCTCGTTGCAAAAACCTCTGTGCGCAAAAGTGTAGAAGATCAAAATAAAGCCAAATCAAAAAAGGCGGCGCAGCTAAAAGAGTTTATTAGCAAATTTAGCGCAGGAACACGCGCCTCACAAGTGCAGTCACGCGTGCGCGAACTGAATCGTCTCCAACCGCAAGAGCTGAAAAAATCCAATATTGACCGCCCCTACATTCGCTTCTACCCACCCGAAAAGGCCTCTGGTCAAATCGTCATCTCAGCAGAAGGCCTCTCCAAAGCCTTTGATGAGAACCAAGTGCTCAACAAACTCGATCTTGAAGTGCATCGTGGTGATAAAGTTGGCGTGATTGGAAATAACGGAATGGGAAAAACGACCTTGCTCCGCCTGCTCGCAGGTCACCTTGAAAAAGATCGCGGTAAACTTGCGCTCGGTCACAATGTAGACATCGGCTACATGCCCCAAAATCACAACGACTCCATTGACAAAACGCAAGACATCACCGCTTTTGACTGGTTGCGCTCACAAAAACAGGGAGTTTTTGATGAAGAGATTCGCTCCGTACTGGGCAAAATGCTCTTTGGTGGCGATGACGCCTTTAAAAAAATTGCCAACCTCTCTGGTGGAGAAACCGCACGACTGCTCTTTGCACGCCTGATGCTCTTTCATCACAACACCCTCATCCTCGATGAACCCAACAACCACCTCGATCTTGAATCCGTCTCAGCCCTTGCTTGGGGCCTGCATGAATTTCAAGGCACAGCCGTCTTTGCCGCGCACGACCGCGACCTCCTCAAAGAAGTGGCTACAAAAATTGTTGCTTTTGAAAGTGATGGTGTTCACGTCTTTGCCGGACCGCTTGAAGAATATCTTGCTAGCAAGTCATGAACTTCTCCGAGCGCAAGTTTCTCGCTTTGCCAGAAAGAAAACAGCACAAGCTTGCCCTTGAAAACCTACGCAATCTTGTTGACAATCAGCCCAATTTCTATCGCAACATCGAAAAACTTCTAAAATTGCCACCTGCAAACACACACGAAGAATTTGCCAACCGCCATCACGAGCATGCCGAAAAAGCTAAAATTTCCCTTGCCGAACACAACCTCCTCATCCGTAAAGGTGATCGCCCCTCCAACACTCCTTTCGGCCCTATCGGTATATACCTAGACGACTTGCGCTCCGCTCACAACGTCGGCAGCATCTTGCGCACAACCGAAGCGTTCCGCCTCGGCAGCGTCTACTTTTCCGAAAAAACTCCTTACATCGACAATAAAAAAGTACAAGATGCCGCGATGGGAACGAGTCACATCGTCCCCTGCTCGCGCGATCTTGAAACGATGCCCCACCCCCTCATTGCGCTTGAAACCGTTAAAGGCGCTCCCTCAGTATTCGACTTTGATTTTCCAGAAAGTTTCACCCTTGTACTTGGTAATGAGGAGTATGGCGTCTCAGAAAAAATGCTAAAAAAATGCACAATTGCTGTTCAAATTCCGCTCCTAGGTAGCAAAAATTCCCTCAATGTTGCCAACGCGTTTGCAATTACTGGTGGGCAAATCGCTTATGGCAAACCATTTACAAAACAACTTGCATAATGATATCGTATTTGATATCATTATAGTGTGAGCAAGATTGAGAAACTTATTGAAAAGATACTATTGGGAAACAGTGTTACCTTTCCTGAAGCAGAGAAGATACTGTTCAGACTGGGCTTTGAAAAAAAAGTTAGTGGCTCTCATCACATTTATAGGAAAACTGGCTACCCAAAAAATATTTCCTTGAAATGTCGCCCACAATTATTACCCTATCAAATAAGGGACCTAGGGAGACAGTGAACAACTGCTCTTTTTAATAAGGTTTTAAAAATTGAGGCAAAATTGGTTTTGGAAAACGGAGCTAACTCCTGAAGAGTTAGCGAGTTCGAAAAACCGATTTGGTCCAATTCTTAGAGCCTTATTAAAAAGTCTGAGTTGTTCAGTGTTCCCTCGAGGAGGTGTTACGCGATCATGGTTACTAAAAAAGAAATAAACTACTATATCAATCTCAATTGGACCTATACCATTGAAACAGAAAAGCAAGATGGTACCACCTATTTTATTGTTCGTGTGAACGAATTACCAGGCGTTTGTACCGATGGTGACACAGTTGAAGAAGCAATGGAAAATATCAAAGAGGCCATCGAGGCTGCCATTTATCTTTATCTAAAAAATGGTGAACCTGTTCCTGTGCCAATTCAAAAAGAAAAATTCAAAGGAAATATTGCCTACCGCACTACGCAAGAACGGCATTATCACATAGCAAAATTAGCTCGAAATTGGAAAAAATCTATTAGTAAAACGATTGATAATCTAATTGACGAAGGAATTGAGAAATTTCGAGATAGTGCTTAATAATGTTTTTGAGAAAATGAGTTTCTCGTGCATCATGCAAGTATGGAACAAGAGAAACATTTTTCCCAATCTTTAGATAAATTGATTTTACTTCTCTTTGATTTGCGCAAAAACCCTAAAAAAGCAAACGACCCTAACATCCTTAAAGAGACTTCAGAAATCTGCATTGAATTAGAAAAAATTTCGAAAGAAACAGAAAAGACTTCGGATGAGTCTCTCTCTTATGATGCTCATTTGATTTGGAATTGGCTTGCTCTTCCCTTTGCCCTTAACGATCATGAGGCCTCTCTTTTCCAAGCAGCGCGTGAGTATCAGGAAAAAGAAAGCTCACTACTCTCACAGGTCTTAAAACAAATCCTGGCAAATAGCGAGCAAACTGACTTGATTTTGGGTGATATTACAGAGATCTCCTCTGAAATCCATAAGATTATCGGAAATCACTAATTGTAGTCGCCTCGTCTAAAAACAGCACCAAAAGTTAGCTTTGTTTTCCTTGTTGGATATTAGATGGATACACCATAGTATACTTTGCAAGAGAAACAATAGTCATTCCAGAAACGAACCCCCCAATTAAAGTTATATTTGAACCCACTTTGCAAGGTAGACCACCTACTATTGACGCTCCCATAAGAAAAAATGACTCCGCTAATAATAGACGACGGCTAAGATCAATCGTTTTATTTTCAGTACCGTTTATTTTAGTACCACCATTTTTTGATTCCACCGATTGTAGCGCCTAATGCAGCTAAACCAACAAGCCCATTAAATGCAGCAATTGTACATTGTGTTGACATACTTCCCTCAAATTGTTTAATTTTTATTCCCTTCAATTATAAAGGGATTGATAAATGAAAACAATGTAAATGATTTTTATGTCATTAACTTCTTCAAAACTTACTACTTAAAATTTCAATCTGTATCTTTTTGATTTTACTTCTCTTTGATTTGCGTAAAAACTCTAAAAAAGCAGACGACCCTATTGATTTGGAATTGGGTTGCTCTGCCTTTTGCCCTGAATGATCATGAAGCCTCTCTGTTTCAAGCAGCGAGTATCAGGAAAAAGAAAGCTCGCTACTCTCACAGGTCTTAAAACAGATCCTGGTAAATAGCGAGCAAACAGATTTGATTTTGAGCGAAATTGCAGAAATCTCTTCAGAAGTCCATAAAATCATCAAAAAACAAAATAGTTAATACACTTAATACGGCCCATCGGAACCACCACAACACATCGAACCCAGAGCCGAATCAAGCATGTATAGTCCAATTAAATTTACTAGTGCAACAGACCCATTTAGAAGAAGATTCGTTCGAGCTGAAAGAAATGGAGATGAAATGGCTAGTCCGAGATTGAGGATAAAAGGAATAGAAAAAATTTCTACTCTCCTGGCACATCTCCCTACAAATTTTCCTGTCTTTTCTCCTATGTTGCGAGTTATAGGACCTTCTATACCTCGTACTGCCTGCTCTCGATTCCCATCTCTTAATTGAAACGCTAGTCCAGCTAGTCCAACAACCCCATTAAATCCCGCTGCAGAATAGGCAAGGCCTTTTACAATAGGATCTTGATAGCCTCTTATAAAAGGATTTTGATAGTTTACTGACATAATTCCTCCCTGGGAGTTTAAAAAGCTCAGATATATTATAGCAAAAAAATAATAAAAATAGAAATATTTTTTTAAATTATTTATTTTATTATTAAAAATAATTTTAATCTATTGATTGATTGGATACTTACCACTCAGAATTTTAAGCTCCATCTTTACGAGGAAGGACTTCTTTTTCGATCTCTTTGCCCTTTTCTCTAAGGGCAACTTTCAAATTGTAAGATGACTGCAAGTTTAGCCAAAACTGAGGCGAAGTTCCAAAAAATCGAGATAGCCCCGTAGCTATTTTTCGCGTAATTGGAGTCTTACTACTGAGAATGGAAAGCATTTGATCTACCGATAGCGACAACTTCTGCGCTAAAATATTTACTAGCAATCCTACTTCATCTAATTCTTTCTTTAGAATTTCGCCTGGGTGTATGGGTCTCATTTTGTTTTTCATCGAGGGAAAGGGAAGCGTTTGAAGTCGTCAGCGGCGAAAGCGTTGGGAAAGATCTCGCGCGCTTGCTTTTCAAAGGGTTCAATATCGCGGTAGCGTGCGGAAAAGTGAGTCATGATTAGCTGCTCCACGTTGGCGTCTTTAGAAATTTGCGCCGCCTGTTTCGCGGTCATATGAAAGTAGTTGTGAGCTAACTCTCTATGCTCTTCAAGGTAGGTCGCCTCGCAAAGAAGCATTTTAGCATTGCGAGCAATCTCCACAGCTGCGGGACAGATACGGGTGTCGATAACAGAGGCAAAGGTATCGCCTTTACGGATCCAGCTTACGTCATCTAGTTGAATGGTTTTATCACCGATGGTAATTTTCTCATCCTTTACAAAGGCGCGCATGCGCTCGCCCTGGATACCGAGTTTTTTGAGTTTTTCTTTGTCGTATTTACGTGTATCCGCTTCGGTGATGCGATAGCCGACATTGTCTACACCATGTTTGAGAAACTGCGCTTCAATTTTGAATTTGCCATCGTCATGAACCACGCCCCCTTCTTTAATGGGGTGTTCGATAACTTCAATCGCTTCGTGATAGATCGTACCGTAGCGCAGGCGGTCAAAGTATTTTTTTCCCGATGCAGGATAGTAGCAGTGAATGGGGTGGTTGACGCGATCGAGATTGAGGCGCATAAGCATAGAGCCAAGACCGAGACAGTGGTCGCCGTGAAAGTGGCTGATAAGGATGCGCGTAACGGTTGGTGGGGCGATTTCTGCAAAGATAAATTGACGCTGAGTGCCTTCGCCTGGATCAAACAGGAAACCCTCTTCATTCCAGCGAAGAAGATAGGCGCCGTGGTTACGCAGACGAGTGGGATGCTGGGAGGAGCATCCGAGAATGGTCAGATCTCGCACGCTCATTTTTTTGCTCGCTGTTTGGTAAAAAGAGGAAAGCGGGCGAGGAAGATACCAACTAAGGCACCCACAACGTGAGCGGAGTTAGCAATTCGCAAGTTCCACTCAATTTGAAAAAAGCGCTGCAAGATAAAAAGAACAATTTGGAAGCCCATCATGCCAAAAATAAAGACACCAAGAAAGATCGCAGTCGCTTTTTGCAAAGGGTAACCTTCCCAAGGCGCTTTGCGCTGGCGATACCAGATGAAGCCAGCAAGACCTGTGATGACACCCGAGTAGCCGAGAAAGGCGGGACCACTCATGAGATATTGCACTGTGTTAGAGACAATAGCCACAATAAGCGACAGAGCGAGGTAACGCGCGACACCAATGCGCTCTTCCACCATTCTGCCAAGTAGAAAAAGCCAAAGCATGTTGAAGAGAATATGCAGAAAGCCGCCATGCATCACAATTGGTGTAATTGTGCGGTAGATCTCTCCTGCACGGATCTTCACAAACATCGGCAGATTGAATTGATCATTTGCCTCAGGCCATTTGAGGATGATGTCGTAGATCCCTTGCCAATAGGGCGTGGTAGTCGCTTTATTCCAGAGTTCTGCCTCTTTTGGCGGGAGATTTTGTAACTCTTCAGGTTGTTTGATTGCTGTTATCTCAAAAAGTTCTGTGGCATAGGCGAAAGCTTCAGGATAGTCATAGAGAAGAGCGCCCTCAATAGGCGTAAGAGCAACTGTATCTTTCACTTGCATACTCACTGGACTCATCTCCATACGCTGCATCAGCTGCCAAAAAAAGAGCGCTGTGCATAGGAGGATAATAAAAGTCGTAATAGGGGTCTGTTTCTTCACAGGGGGAGCAACTTGTGGCTTAATTTTTTCTTTTGGCACGGCAAGTAACCCAGAGCGTACGACTTCATAACGCGCATCTTGTGGATGCATGACAAAATGTTGGTAGTGGTCGAGCGCATCCGCATGCATCTCTTCATCTTCAACCCAAACAGCGGCTCCTTCCGGTTTACTCTTGATGCCGCGACGGGTTAAAAACCCAGAAAAAACTTGCGCATCCAACTCATTTGAAAATTCTCCTACTAAACGCATGTCATCCTCATTTTTTCTAAAATGGTACTGGTAGAAAGTCCTGGAATACGCGCAAAAAGATGCAGTTTTCCCCCACCTTTTTTTACGGTCTCAGCTTCAATGCAATCATCGCCATACTCACTGCCATTGATATGTACATGCGGGCGAATAACCTCTAAAACTTTGCATGGATCGGATTCTGAAAATGAGGAGACGTAGTCAACAAAAGTCAATGCAGCCACCATTTGCTGGCGATATTTCAGCGGTATAAGCGGGCGATCAGCTCCTTTGTAATTCTTGATAGATTCGTCCGTGTTCAGCAGCACAAGCAGTTGATCTGCTTGGAGAGACGCTTCAAAAAGAATTTCTAAGTGACCTGCATGCAAAAGATCAAACGAGCCATTGATCGTCGCAATAGTGCGTCCTTCGAGTCGCATGGCATCGGCCCAATCTCCCAATTTTTTTCGATCCACAATCTTTTTTTGTGCCTGCTCTTCGAAACTCATTTCTTTCCTCTTTTTTTAGGAAAAGCAACTTTAAAGACGTCATCGTAGTGGCTCACAAAATTTACTTTCAACCCCTTTTTCAAATAAGTGGGAAGCTCTTCATAGTCCCGACGATTTTCCTCGGGAAAAATCAAAGTCTTTGCTTTGGAGCGGCGCGCAGCAATAAGTTTCTCTTTTACACCACCAATGGGAAGCACTTTTCCTGTGAGCGTGACCTCGCCTGTCATGGCTAAATCTTCACGAACGGGCTTATCAAGCAGAAGTGAGAGCATGGAGGTCACCATCGTAATCCCTGCTGAGGGCCCATCTTTGGGTGTCGCTCCTTCAGGAATATGGAGGTGCACTTCGCTCTTTTCAAAGAATTTCTTTTTAGGAAAGTAAGCATCACCCCTGCTCATCAAAAAGCTCCAAGCGATCTGCGAAGACTCCTTCATCACATCGCCTGCTTGCCCTGTTAGCTTCATCAAGGTCTTTTCTGAAGGATTTTTTACTGCCTCAACGTAGAGAGTGGCACCGCCCATTGAAGTCCAGGCAAGGCCCATGGTTACCCCTGGAGGTGTTTTTTTGTAAAAGCGATCCGACGTAAAAATCGGTTTGCCCAAGTACTTGGCAAGACTTGTTTTAGAAATCGATATCTTCTTTTTAGCCTTGCCTTTCACTACCTCAACCGCGACTTTTCTTAAAATCTTTTTGATGTTTTTTTCAAGTGAGCGTACTCCAGATTCGCGCGCATAACCATTGATGATTTCGCGGATTCCATCTTTTGTAAATGCGACATCACTAGGCTTAAGACCCATCTCACCGCGATGTTTTGGGATAAGATAGCGATGCGCAATCTCCACTTTTTCTTCCATGATATAGCCGGAAAGTTTGATGACATCCATCCGGTCACGCAGCGGTCCCGGAATTGTATCGAGAACGTTGGCTGTAGTAATAAAAAGTACATTTGACAGATCGGTGCGCACATCCAAATAGTGATCAAGAAAATCGATATTTTGCTCAGGATCAAGAACCTCCAACATGGCCGATGCGGGATCTCCTTGGTAACTCGCTCCCATCTTATCAATTTCATCAATCATGATGACAGGGTTCATTGTATCAGCGTGCTTTAGCGCCTGCACCATCTTGCCTGGCATCGCGCCCACATAAGTACGCCTATGCCCTTTGATCTCCGCTTCATCGCGCATGCCACCAACAGAGAAACGGAAAAACTTGCGATTGAGCGCACGCGCAATACTTTTGCCAACGCTTGTTTTCCCTACACCCGGAGGGCCAACAAAACAGATGATACTCCCCTTCACGCCGCCTGAAAGTTTCCCCACACTAATAAATTCTAAAATGCGCTCTTTCACATCTTTCAAGCCGTAGTGATCTTCGTCCAAAATTTTCTGCGCATGTTTCAAATCATGCTTTTCAGGACTCATCACTCCCCAAGGAATGATCGTGAGCCAGTCGAGATAGTTGCGCACAACCGAGTACTCAGCCGACTGAATTTCCAAGAAATTTAACTTTTCGAGTTCATCATTGATGACCTTGTTGACATCTTCGGGAACTTTTTTATCCTTCAATCGCTCTTCAAACTTGGCGCGATCTGAGCTCTTCTCATCCTTTTCCATGCCAAGCTCTTTCTTAATCGCCTTGAGTTGCTCGCGCAGAAAAAATTCGCGCTGTGTCTTGGAGACCGACGCCTCAATTTTTTGATTAATGCTGCTCTGCAGCTTGGAAAGATCTAGCTCTTTTTTAAGCAAAACAAGCGCGCGGTCAATGCGCTCTTGCAGATTCAAGCTCTCCAAAACTTTTTGTAACTCTTCGCGCGTTGCCGTTGTTAGAGCGACTGCAAAATCGGCCAGCTTGCCCGGCTCTGTAAAATCAGAGTGCCCCAAGAAGACCTGTAGCTCCTCTTTAAAAAGCGGGTTGAGCTTAAGCAGCTCTTTAATCGTTGTAATAATGCTAATCGTGTAGGCCTTAATGATCTTCGCCTCTTTTGCAGAAGGATCATCATGATAAGAGACTTGCGCAGCAAGATGGGGCCCTTTTTTGGCACTCTTTTTGATCTTGATACGCTTCTCCATGTTGAGAATAACTTGTGCGCCTCCTTGATCAATGGGAATGATGCGCAAAATACGCGCCACAACCCCAACGCGGTAAAAATCAGAAATTCTCAACTTATAGATATCTACATCTTCCTGCTTGGTCATAAAAAGCCCTAGCAGTTTGTGCTCTGACTTAGCAACCATTTTCAAAACTTCATAGTAGGGACCTGGCTCAATCACAAGAGGTGCCGCCATACCTGGGAAAAAGGGACGCCGAGTAAGAGGTAAAATAAAGAGATCATCTGGATAGTGACTCGTGGGAAGCAGCACCTCTTCTGATGCCTCATCTCCTCCAATATCCATCAAAGAATTTGTATCAATCTGGTTTTCGTCATCCAAACTCATTTCGTGCCTATTCTCCGTTTGCGGAGGCATTGAATACCTCCTTTATGCTACAATATCTCTATTATGATGGATTTGTTAATAGAAACAAGTGGAGAGATTGGATATCTTGCTCTGATACGAGAGAAGAGTGTCATAGCTTTTTGTGAAATTGTTCCACCAAAGCGCCAATCTCAAGAACTTTTGCCGCAACTTTCCACCCTTTTTCAAAAAAACCATGTAACACTAGAAGAGGTTCAAAATATTCTTATAGGCATCGGACCTGGAGCGTTTACCGGTACGCGTATCGGAGCTATGGTTGCTAAAACCTTAAGCTTCACCCACAATATCCCCCTCATCCCCTTCTGCTCTTTGGAAGGCTCTCTACACGAAGAGAGTGGAGCCGTAATCACCGACGCCAAAGCGGGTTACCTCTATCTCCTTCAAGCCGATGAACCTGAGTTGATCACTCCTAACAATTTGCCGCAAAACCTGCCTCTTTACACACCTGATCCCCTTCTTGCGCAAAAACATAATTTAAATTTGCAGCCCTTCTCTCCCCAAACAGTTGCTTTGCGGGCATCATCTAAGAAAAAAATTACCTGGAAAGAGCTCAAGCTACCGTACCTGCGGAAGATCTGAACAACTCAGACTTTCCTTGCGCCCCCTTTGATTATTAACCCCTGACCTGTTAGAATTAATCCATAAACCGATAACGATGAAAGGATGTGATTAAATGACCTCGGTAAAGGTACGCAATGGCGAACCGATTGACAAAGCCCTTAGAGCTTTAAAGAAAAAAGTTGATAAAGAAGGAATTTTGAAGGCTGTCAAGAAGAAACGCTACCACTCAAAACCTTCAGACAGCGCTCGCGAAAAGTCTAAGAATGCGCTGAAATATAAAAAGAAAAATCGTTAAATCACAAATGCAGCTTGGGGTGCCCAAGCTGCTCCATTTTTTCCTATGTCAGATTATTACAACATCCTCGGAGTCCAGAAGAACGCGACAGATAGTGAAATCAAAAAAGCATATCGCAAACTCGCGCTTAAATACCATCCTGACAAAAACCCTGACGATAGTGAAGCGGAAAAAAAGTTTAAAGAGATCTCAGAAGCTTACGAAATTTTAAGCGATGATCAGAAGCGCCGCATGTACGATCAGTACGGCAAAAGCGCCTTTCAAGGCGGTATGGGCGGTGGGGCTGGCGCGCAGGGATTTCCTTCAATGGAAGAAGCGCTACGCACATTTATGGGCGCCTTTGGCGGCCAAGGTGGCGGCGGTGGCGGTGCTGACTTCTTTGAAAACATTTTTGGCGGTGGCGGTGGTGGCGGTATGAATGCTGCAGATGCCCCACAAAAAGGAACCAGCAAACGAGTAACAGTCCACATTACCTTTAATGAAGCCCTCAAAGGTGTAGAAAAAGAACTTGCCATCACCAACTACACCAACTGCAAAACCTGCGACGGCAGCGGAGCCAAATCCCCTTCTGATATTAAGACATGCACCACATGTGGTGGCCACGGCCAAGTCCACCAGTCGCGCGGCTTCTTTAGCATGCCCACAACCTGCCCCGATTGCCATGGCGCAGGACGCATTATCACAGCTCCATGTCCTGATTGTCACGGTGCAGGACGCATTAAAACAAAAGAGCAAGTCAAGGTGCCCATCCCTGCTGGAATCGATAGCGGTATGCGCCTAAAAATGAGCGGTCACGGCGACGCCGGCGTTAACGGCGGCCCCGCGGGCGACCTCTTTGTTTACATCGAAGTCAAGTCACACGAATTTTTCGTTCGCGAAGGAGACGATATCATCCTCGACCTGCCAATCACCTTCACCGAAGCAACACTTGGTATTAAAAAAGAGATTCCAACTCCCCTCGACGGCTCCTACCTCCTCACCATTCCCGAAGGTTCCCAGCCAGGTAAAGTCCTGCGCGTTCGTGGCAAAGGCGTCCCCAACGTCCATGGACAAGGAAGCGGAGACCTCCTTATCCAACTCCATATTGAAACCCCTGTTCACCTCAATAGCGAACAGAAAGAGCTTCTCACCAAATTTCAAAAGCTGGAAGGTCCGCAAAACTCCCCAAAGAAAAAATCTTTTTTTGAAAAAGTAAAATCTTTCTTTTAGTTTTTGACAATCCTTTCTTAATATAGAATATCACTAAGATAGTGTCGTCAAAAGCATACAACCATCTTATTTTTCATGTTTGCAGCTTATTTTTGTGCGGAAATTGAAGCTGAATTTGTAAATTCCGCTTCATTTGAGCACAAAAATGGAGCCCAAACATGAAAAATAAGATGGTTGTATGCCTATCTAAGATAAACAGAGGATAGTTAAATGGGCGTACAAAAATTAATCAACCAAACAGTATCTGACTCATCGTATAAAGAAATTATTTTAGATACACACTCTTCAGTAGACAAAAAGACAGCCCTATTCGCAGGTGCAGTTATTGCCCTTATCGGTGCATTAGCTCTCGCTACTGCTTACTACATGGACAAACAATTAGACTTTAATTGCATCAACACCGAAATATAAAAAATATTTTATATTTATATTAATTCTAAGATTATTTATAATTACATTAGTTAATTAATTAAACTAAGGTTAAATGATGCTAGAAGGTAGAATAAATTATTTTAAAAACTTACAACTATTAGATCAAGCAAAAGCACTTATTCCAAACAGCAAGGAAGATCTTCTAAAGACTCTTTCAAATGTAGATAAAAAAACAGCAATGGCTGTAGGAGTAGTTGCACTAACAGCATTTGCTCTTATCGGCGGGGCAGTCTATGCTTGCCGTTTGTACAATAAGAGCTCTGCTCAAAATAGAACAGATGAAGAATCTGTACGAATCTTGGCAGAAATGGGAATCCAAGATACTGCTGTAGACACCTCTTATGGTTTTGATGAAAGAGCTGAAAATATTAAAAGTTTAGCAGAAATGGGGCTTAATGCAGCAACTGGTGATACATCTGCTTTTGGTAACGTTTCTCAAGAATTTATGCTTGAAAGCCTTTTTTCAAGAATTGCTGTAGACACTACTAAAAACGAACCTGCAAGAAGAAGAGGAACCAGAGTAACCCATAACAATGGCACATTCGAAGTTGCATTCTCAAATAGAGGTAAAGCATTTGTTTCTATTAATGAGAAAAATCAAATAGTAATGCATACAAACCAAGATCCAAAAGATGTTGTTTTGATTGATGAAAAGCAAATAAAAAATGATGAAAACATTGCCATTTTGAATGGTTACTTGAGTAAATCTAAATAATTAGCAGAACAAACAATTGAAACACTCTTTTGAAGTATTTATTTCAAAAGAGCGTTTTTTTAGCTTATGTATTCTATCAATTATTTTAATTTTGAGATTGATCAAGAGATGTAGTATAATCTTCGTTGAATAAATGAACATACTGCAAATGGCCGACAAAAACACTATAAATTTATTATTTGAACCTACGACTACGCAAGTCAGCCGCGTACTCAATCAGAACTTTTTAAGCGATCTGGATCAACATTTGCTACTTAAAGTTGCACTCGTTGCTTCAGTCACGTTCGCAGCTATCTACTGCGCTTACTGTGCTACCCAAAAACTTTCCGCTCAACTTGAGAATCCCCTCGAAAATGTATTTGAAATCTTTAATGAAAAAGGCTGTTGTTTCCCCCCAGGTTGGGATGGCGAAGAATATCTGAACAATGAGTACCACCGTGAACTCGCTAAAAAGGCTGATCCGAGCCGTGAAAGAACTCACCTCTACTGTCAGGAATATATAGATGAAAGAGGCTTTCGTCTTCCTCCAGGCTGGAATGGCAAAAAATATCTAACTAGTCCGATAGATCGAAGGATGGCAATAAAAGCAGATCCCGAACTTCAAAGACCTTGGCTCTACAGCAAATTATTCCATGAAGCACATTTAATTGGGTTGCCTATGGATTATCGAGGAACTCAAATTAATATGGATAAAGTAAAAGAAATGGTTCAATGTACATTACAGGAAGACACGAACTTCTCCGGTCCAGAGCAGGTTGAAATAGACGAAGATGGACACCGCAAAGAGCTTCCAGAACAAATGCAAATTCCCCACACTCAGATTTCTAAGAGAGAAGGTGGTTAGAAGCCGACTTGGGCGTTAAGGGTAACACCTTGTGGGCAGATGAGGCCGCGATGGATTCGAGAAAAGCGCTGTCTCGTATCATCTTGCAGAGATGAAGCACGAATATCGTTAATATTGATCCAAGGATTCATCTCATACCCAGCAAAAAGACGCAAAGAGATGTTTTCAAAAAGCCAATGCCACGAGAGACCGAGTTGGAACTGTGTTGTCAACGCAAAGCGTGTATCTTCATAGGTCCAATTTTCTAGGGTCTGGCTTGTTCCAGTTGTATCAATTGAGGTGTTTCTAGCATCTCCTTTCCAGTTACCAATAAAACCTCCCAAAACAAGCTGCGAATAGATGCCAAATCCTTTTCCTAAAAACCAATCGTTTGTAATTCCTGCCTTGATTCCACCAGCATTGTACTTCCAATTATTTGTCGTGCGTGAGCTCGCGATATCAAACCCGGTATAGCGAACATCAAGATCTTGGTTAATCCAAGCACCCGATGCTCCAAAAAGGAATTTAAAGATGATACTCTCAGCTAGAAGAAAGCGTCTAGCAAGATAAAAGTCTAAGACGTGGTAATCAAAATCGATACTTGCGCTTGCGCGAGAAAGAGCCTCTCCCGTCTCTTGAATAAAAGTTCCTGTTAAAAAGGCTTCGCCTGCAGCAGGGTTGGGATTGCTTCCTCCATTTACAGAATCAGATCCCGAGTTGCTAAGATAGGTGTACTGCACTTCAGCCTGCCAGAAATCGGGACAGAAGCGATATTGCAATGCCAAGCGAAATGCTGGGTCCCAATCATAATCTAAAACTTCATAAGGTCCAATCGCACCTGTATCAACACCTGTTTCATTTACTTGCTTTGGCAGGGCATAATCAAGCGGGTTAGCAGCCGTCTTCCAAATAAGAAATTCTCCGCGTGCCGCAAATTGGCTCTCCTCATCAATGGCGGGATGATAGCGCATCGCCATCGGACAGCGCTGACATGGTGGAGGTAGAGGTTTATAGACTTTTGGGCAGCAGACAGGCTCACAGCAAGGATCTGGTGGGCAAGCAGGTTTTGGTGCGCACCCCATCGGCTTAGTTTTATTTGCCGGTGACTGCTTCTCTTTTTTTGCTTTTGCAATCTCCTGATTGAGCTGGGCAATCTCTTCTTCTTGATGTGTAAGAACAGCTTTAAGCTCAAGAATATCAACATCGCGATCCTGCTCGCTTCCTCGCAGGTGCTCTTTTAACTCTGCAATCTGCTCACGATCTTGGCGAATTTGCTCTTTGATACTTAAAATATCTTGTAGCGTAATCTCTTCTGCGCTGGCAGATGCAAGTGCAATTCCTAGAGCCAAAACTACAAATTTCATAACAAAACCTCTAAACATTCAAATTTCTGTTATCTCATAGAGAGCTTTATTGTGAAATTATTTTTTATAAGAATTTGGATAATCAAAACGATCATGATAGTCGCACTTAAAATAAGCACGACCATTACTCTGCCCTGAAAAAGAGACAAGAGGTTTTAGCAACTTGATCTCAAGACTAGATCGCTTAAGAAGCAAGCTCCAGGGAACTTGGCAAGGGAAGCGGTTCATGAACCCTTCACGGTTTTTTGCAAGCTCAAAGTACTTATCCAGGATCTCATTCACTCTTTTATCACGGAGATTTACCCCTAAAACACCGGTGGCATAGTGAACACAATTTTTCAATTCTTCTGCGCTTGTATCAAACGCTTCTAAGACCCAAGGATGGGCAAAATTTTCTAGTTTTTGATTCATGCTAGTGCGCATGACAATGGGCATTTTATCTAAAAAACAAAATACAGGCTTAAGGTTTCGTAGTGGGCAAATCCTTGAATCGAGCCAGATCACTTTCTCATACCCCATTGCGCGTGCCTCTAGCAAAGCGCAAATTTTAAAGGCGTAGGGAGTATCAAATACCTCAAGACCTCCCCCTTTAATAAAGGGCCATCCACCAATCCAATAGAGAAAATGGCCTTTATATTTTACATACTCAAGACCTCTCTTTTGCCGCTCAACAAATTCTATAAACTTCTCATTGTATGAGGCGTAAGTGACAATTAAGCACGACCTATCGTCTTCGTCTGTATTGAAAATTTCAAGCTGTTTTTCGGGGATTCTTCCATCAACCAGAAGAGAAAAATCATTGACTCTCTTCAACCGCTTATGATGTACCGTTCCCGAAAAACGCGCGTGATCTCTCTCTGCCTGCTCCTGCAAATGCTCCTGCAAAATTTCAAAATCGCGAACAGTTGGCTCTGTCCAACTTGAAATCTCTGGGACATCTCGAGCAAACAGAGCAAATGGCAATAAAACCCACTTAAAAAAGGTTTTAGCTTTCAACACTTAATGTTCTTTTTTTTAAGCTTAGCAGCATGTTTGGCAAAGAAACTTCCAATGCGGATAGCGTTTTAACAAGAGCCATCGCAACTCCTGCTGCCAAAAGACGCTCTAAAGCGACAACAGGGATAAGTGCTAGCCACTGCGCGCCAGAAAGTGGAACGAAGTAAGCCCAGATCAAGCTACCCGCTGCATGTGCCATAAACGTACTTTGCAGAGCGCGAGAAAAGAGACTTGGCTTGAAAAATGTGCATGCCATCGGAATCAGCCAGTAAAGCGTATAGGGCCATGCATCTGCACCGGAGGAAGAAAAAGCAAAAGCTATGATTGCAGCAGCAGGAAGGGCTAAGTGAAATAATCGATTAACACCTGCACTATTTTTAGAAATGCGCCATGAAAGAGCAGCTAATAGTGTTGGAATTCCCATTGTAAGAGGAATGGGATGAAATGCGTGCAAAGTAAGCCAGAGGCCACTAATAATCGGCAGAGAGATTCTTGCCGGTAGAAAACAGGCTAAAAGTGGTAGTGCAATTGCAAGACATGAGAGGGAAGCGGACTGCTCACCTACAGGTATACTAAATTTTAAAAATTGGCCAATTAGCACAAAGCAAAGCCAGCATGCGATTAAAAAAATTCGATTGTGTTTCATCATTATTTTTCTCCCGTTTGAGATCCCATCATACCAGGATTAGAATTTTTCAAGAAATTTGAATTTCAAAAAATTTCAACATGGAGTGTGTTTCTGAAATCGAAAAATGTGCTTTCTTCATCATGTCCACGAGAGGATTAATGGCATAATTTACAGCTTGCTCATGGCTGCAATTTGAATTTAAGAAGACTCTTCTTGAGACAAGATGTGATCTCTTCTGCTGAAAGACTCGGTTCAAAAGAGAGTTTTTCTCCGATGTGTACTTTGATTTTTCCTTTTTGGGGAATAGCTGATTGAGGTGGTAACAAAAGATGCGCACCCTCAATATAGAGTGGAATGACATGAGCATCCATCTCTTTTACGACCATCCCAATACCTTTTTTAAATCGACCCATCTCTCCTGTTCGACTTCTTGTACCTTCAGGAAAAAGAAGAAGGTGATTCTTTTTTCCCATTGCTTTACTCATCATCTTCAAATTTTGGGAGAATTTGCCTGATCGATAAAATGGGATTAAAGGTAGTAGGAAAAGAGTTAAAAAAAAACCTCTTATTTTATGTTTTTCAAAAAAATAGTCATGCGCAGCAGCTGCAACCAGGTGATTTTGCACCTCTTCTGAAACGGCAGAAATGATCGAGTAAGTATCAAGGTGGCTTGTGTGATTGGCAACAAATATGGTGGGACGTTTTAAAGCTGGAAGCTCCCCAATAACCTCTACTTTCACACGCATTGACAATATTTTTATTGTGAGGCTCCGGAAAATTCTATTTATCCAGCGAAAAAACTTGCTATAGATGTAACAAGCTGATTTCATCGGTCTTTTCTGCTTATCGGAAGTAAGAATTTTTTTCAGCTCGAAAAGGGTTAAATTCTGAGTTAAAATTGATTCATCTATTTCAATCCGAAATCGCGCTTCTAAAGCAAGAACAAGTTCAACTAGAGAGAGTGAATCTAATCCTAAATCTTTAACAATTAAAGAATTGTGCTTAATCTTCTCTTCTGGGACCTGAGAAATTTGTGAGAGAATTTGTACAAGAGGATCGATTTCTTGAGAGGTCTTTTTTGAAATTTGCAGTAGCTCTTCCAGATAAATTTTTGCTAACTCTTTCCTGTTCAGCTTCATGGAGGGTGTCTTTGGTAGTGAAGAGCGACTCCATTCAACCATTTTTGCAAGTTTTTGGTGCGGTGCTAGCTGCGTATTGACCTGTTCCAAAGCGCTCTGTTCTCTATACTGATCATCAACAATCACTGCTGCAACAAGTTTTCCTTTTGCTTTAGGATCTTCAAAGACTGCTCCTTCTACAATCCCCGGAATTCGGGTCATCACTTTTTCGATGTCTGTTGGAAACACATTCAACCCGTTTGAAGTTAAGATCATATCTTTTAACCGACCTGTGATATAAAGAAATCCTTTTTTATCAATCCGCCCAACATCACCAGTATGGAACCAGCCTTCCGTAAAGGCCTCCTTATTTAATTTTTCATTTCTGTAGTACTCATTAATAATCGAGTCGCCTTTAAGCAAAATCTCCCCATTTTTATCTATCTTCAAGCTTAGATTAGGAAGGGGAATTCCTACAGCTCCTCTTTTGCTTTTTGCGTAAGTGTTTACACAGCACATTGCGCTGCTTTCTGTTAAACCATATCCTTGTAGAACATCGACCCCCATTCCCTTCCAAAATAGCTCCACCTCTTGATCTAAAGGTGCTCCTCCACAAATAAATGTCTGCAAATTTTTCCCAAATTTTCGCCTAATACCAAATAGAAGAGCTCTTCTCACTGTTTGAGGAGCAATTTTAAGAATTTTAAAAAGGATAGAAAACACTTTTTTGAGCCTTTTCTTTTCTATTTCTTTTTGGATTTTACTAGCAAACTGCTCCAAAATCGCAGGAACTGCGATGATATGAGAAATTTTTTCTTCTCTCATTACCTCTACAATGCGAGTAAAACTTAAGCCCCTTGTGTAAACAATTTGTCCTCCAAAACGAAGAATGGAAAGGCAGCCTGCGTTTTGCTCCAATACGTGACTCAAAGGAAGCATGGAAAGAAAGCGGCAATAATTATTACACGAAAGGTTCTGCATACGTATCCCCTGTATACTTGCCACAAAGTTCCGGTGTGTAATAACCACCCCCTTTGGTTCTGAAGTAGTTCCTGATGTAAAAACAATTTCTAAGAGGTCATCTGCAACTATTGTCACTTCTTTTAAAGAGTCACCTGAAAAAGAAGCAATAGTAGCAAAAAGTGTCTCAATAGGAATGCAATCGGCCGTAATCGCATTCTGTTGGAGATCCGAAACCAACCATTTTGCTTCTGTTCGATCAAAAATCGCTTTTGCAAAATTTATTGGAGATTTGCGATCAATGGGAACAAGAACAATCCCGCTCAAGGCACAACTCAATAGAATCACCACCCACTCTGGTGAGTTTTCCGCGTAAATAAGGATTTTATCCCCTTTTTTCAAACCTTTTGATTGGAGATAAGCAGCACATTTTTTTATTAAAGAGTAAATTTCTGTATAGGTGTACTCTCTTCTTTTAAAACGGTGATAGGAGATGATTGCGGTATTGTCACCATACTCCTGCCATAAAGTTTCAATAAAGTACCGTATTGATTCCATTACCTTTCCCTACAGAATTTTTTTTTGATTTTATTAGAAATGTAGTTTGGAAATAAGCTGTTCATAAGATCGGTAAACCGACTCTTCCTCTTATCTACGACCCCTTTCCCGAGAAAAAGTGCCTCTACTGCATCTCTTGCAATCTCTTCCGCATGCGCATAATCAAATCCTTTTGATTTCATCGGAAAGTAGCGCAGCATTACTCTTCCGAGAGTCTTCTGCATCGGAGAATGCATGGGAGGAGAAATAAAGGTAGTAACTGGAATGTTTTTTCTTTTCCATTCTCTCTCTAAACTTTCACTTAAAGTCCAGAGAGCTCCGGAGCTAGCTCCGAATCCGCCAAATAAGGGATACCCCACTCGCCCTGTTCCTGAAATAACATTGAGTATGCCAAT
This sequence comes from Candidatus Algichlamydia australiensis, assembly GCA_033977065.1. Lineage (GTDB taxonomy): Bacteria > Chlamydiota > Chlamydiia > Chlamydiales > JAJFMI01 > Algichlamydia > Algichlamydia australiensis. The sequence continues at coordinate 578,835 of JAXCHI010000003.1, read as the reverse complement.
AGGATTTTCAGAGTCAAAACGCGAAGAGTAAAACTGCATTAATTTCGCTGGAGCAAAAAAATTGACTTCAAACATCTCTCGCAACTTTTTGAAATCCATGTTTTCATAAGGCACCGCTTCTGATAGACCGGATACATTAATCAGCGCTGCATATCTTCTTTTCTCTTCCTGCAAAAAATCTTCAAGCGCGCCATCGTTCAAAAAGTCCAAACATAACGATTCAAATCCCGCACCAATCTTTTTTCTTAACTCTTCTAAAACTTTCCTAGATCTGCCAATTCCCTTAATATTGAACCCTTTTTGCGCTAGATAGAGTGCTATTTCACGGCCAAGAGTTCCTGTAGCTCCGTTAAGCAAAATCCAGCGATTATTTTTTTGAGAGGGTCTTTCTGCAGCAGGATAGCGAATACTTTTTCGCATCGCGCAACCATCAATCGCATTGAGAAATTTATCCAACTCCTCTTTTGTATTGTAAAAGTGAGGAGAGAGACGAATATACCCGGCCCTTGCTGTGACTGTAATCCCCTTCTTTCCTAGGTCTAATAAAAGTTTTTTTGGATTCACTCCTGTAGGGAGAGAAAAGCTCACAACTCTTCCAATATGATCAAAATCAGGGATTAATGGCTTAAAGCCTTGGATCTGCTGCATCGCCTCGTAGAGATATTGAGAAGAGAGGAGTAGCTGGCTAAAAATTTTTTCCCATCCGACTCTTTTCAACTCATGCAAAGAGTTATTCAACCCCGCAATTGCCACAATATTGGGCAGGCCAGGCTCAAATCTGGTCGCCTCAGGGGGAAATTCGAGCTTCATCTCATCAAAACTTTCAGGATAACGTACACTTGTCCACCCAACAAAAGGAACACGAACCTGGTCAATTAACTCTTTCTTGATATAGAGATAGCCACACCCAATAGGTCCAAGAAGCCATTTTTGCGCTCCTCCTGCAAAGAAATCGACAGGAGTTTGCTTCAGATCAATTGGAAAAGTCCCAACAGCCTGAATTGCGTCTACACAACTAAAAATTTTACGCTCCTTGCAAAAGGTTCCAAAGTCGCGCAAATTATGTCTTTGTCCTGTCAAGTAACTCACCTGGCTAATAGAAATCAATCGTACATTGGTAAGGTCGAGAGCTTCAAGAAGTTCAACCAGTGACTTAGTTGGATCAAGATCAAAAAAAGTACACTCTACCCCTTTTGCTCTTAAATTTTGCCAAACATAGCGGTTCGAAGGGAACTCATTACGCGGAACAAGTACCCGATCACCAATTTGAAAATCGATACAATTTGCAACTATACTGAGAGCTGAAGAGGTGTTTGGCGTAATGGAAATTTCCGAAGGCGAGGTGCCAAGAAGTTCAGCGATCATGCGTCGTGTCTCCTCTTCAATTGCGAGCCACTGATAAAAATGCTTACCAAGAGGATCCTCCATCTCACGACAGAGAGACTGCATGCGATGAATCGTTCCGTACGAAACAGGTGCTGTTGCAGCATGATTGAGAAAAACTCCGCTCTTTAAAACAGGGTAATTCTTTCGAACAGATTTAGCGATCATCTTGAAAAATTCCGGGAAATTCTAAAATAAAGCGTTAGAGCACTTCCAACTAGAACCCAGATAAGAAAGAGATAGATAAAATCGATGTGAAAAGAAAAAAACTTCTGAAAATAGTGAAAAAGAGAGAAAACAGCCAGCGCGACAATGCGATCTGTTTGCCCAGCAGGCCCAACGCTTTGAATCTTTTTTTCTGCAACAATCCCAATCAGCCCAAAAAATGTCACAGCCCAGCAGGCAGCAAGAACAGCAGATCCGAGTATCAAATAATTTGGAGAAGAGTAGACAATCGCAGTGATCAGAAGCATGTCACACACCTCAGGAGCAATGCGATTGATCATCTCCCCTTTTGGTGAACTTTTGTTAAAAGTCACGGCAATCAAACCATCAAGAGTTCCTACAATCATTCGGAGTAAAATAAAGAGTGCCCCAATCAGATAGAAAAAAGGAGTACTTGGAGCATAAAAAAAGAGAATTGCGGTCAAAATCCCAATCGGAATTAGGGAGTAACTCACTACATCGGGATGAATATTTTTAAAAATAGGCAATAAAAAACTTATTACTCTCCTAAACGGATATTTTAAATTGTAAAGACCAACATTCATAAAAATTTGCCAAATTTCCGCTTCAATACTACACTATCCAGTATAGATCGTCAAATTTAGCACTAAATGTATCTTTATGTTTAATACAAATTTTTTCCCCCTTCTCACACCTCCAGTATTTTGGACATTTCTCTCTCTTGTAGGACTCCTGCTTACTTTTCAAATTTTTGCTTGGCTTTTCCCCACAAAAAAGTTCTCCGATCTTAAGAAGCGATTGATTGCGTGGTGGATTATTTTTGGGGTATTCGCTCTTCTTTTTCTAACCCGTAATTGGTGCATTACACTATTTTGGATGGGAATAAGCTATTTAGCACTAAAAGAGTATTTCCAGGCAGTCCCCAAACTTTCAGAGCACAAGCGCGTACGACTTTGGCTCTACCTTTCTCTTCCAATCCAGTATCTTTTAATCCTCACAAATTCTTTTATTGGGTTTTTAATTTTCATACCCGTTTACGTCTACCTTTGTATTCCTGTCAGGATGATTATTGCAGGAACTCCAAAAGAGTTCCTACACTCTATAGGTACCATGTTTTGGGGGATTATGATGATGGGATATAGCTTAAGCTACATCGCATTTCTCTCTACCTACTCCACACAAATGCAATTTGAAGCGGGGCCTTTAGGCCTTGTGCTTTATCTACTAATCTTGACAGAGATCAATGATGCCAGCCAATATATTTGGGGAAAGCTTTTTGGAAAGCGTAAAATCGTTCCATTAATTAGCCCAAAAAAAACTTATGAAGGTTGCTTTGGAGGGATATTAACAACGATCATTTTTGCTGCATTACTAAGCCCATTTTTAACACCAACCCACTTTGGTTTTGCTACTTTTGTAGGCATTTTGGTAGGAGTTGGAGGTTTTTTGGGAGATGTAACTATGTCTGCCTTAAAACGTGATGTACAAATAAAAGATTTTGGGAGACTTCTTCCAGGACATGGTGGTTTGCTAGACCGCATTGATAGCTTGATTTTCACAGCTCCTCTCTTTTTCTATCTCATTTACTGGAAGTTTGGCTATGTTTCATAAAAGAAATTAGAATCTATTTGAATGTCAAAAAATTTCAACATAGATTGCACCTCTGGCATTGAAAACCGCGCCTTTTTTACCGTATTCACGAGAGGATTAATCGCGTAATTCACCGCCTCGCGAAAATCTGATTTTGAAAGATCTGCGTGATGAAAAACACTCCCCTGCAGATCGCTCTCGCGAAAATCGCATTCTAAAAGCTTCGACCCATTAAAAAAGCACTCTTTAATCTTGCATTTTGCAAAGCTTGCTTGTTTTATCTTCACGTCGGAAAAATTGCATCCCATTAAGATACAACTCTTAAATTGCGGTGAAAAAAAACTTTTATCGCACTTATGAAACTCAGCCCCAATAATCTTGCAATCCTCAAAAAGGACATTTTGCAGACGAGAGCCCTCTAACTTCACCAAATGCAAGTTGCAATTTTTGAATACACAATCAGAAAATTTAGTATTCCAAAAATGCGTCTCAGTAAACTCGCAACGCTCAAACTGGCAATTTGCAATGCAGTCTTCTGTAAAGAATTCTTTTTGGAATTTTTTGTTTTCATATGATGTCATTCTTTATCCGCGATTATTTTCACTACCTGTATTTCCCTATTTTCAAAAGCCCTCTTTTGATGACTCCAACTTAGTAAAGAATAATCATATTCATCTGCGCCAAATCGTTCAATAAACTCATCTTTTGTATTTTCAATTTTTCGCACATAATAATCCGTATCGGCAATGTTTTCCTCAGTTTTGTCAATGATCTGCACGCCTTTAAAACCAGCATTTTGCAAAAGATCCTTTACTTCTTCTGAGCGAATCATGTTGAAAGCAACACCATCCATCTCCATCATTTTCAAGGTTGTTTCGGAGTAGGGACGATTGCGAATCCAATCAATGACAGTAATTTTTCCCCCTGGCTTTAAGACTCGAAACATCTCCTTGAAATAGGCTTCTTTTTTTTCTACAGGAATATGCAAAAGAGTCTCACGTGCTGCAAGAACATCAAACGAGCCATCTGCAAATTGCAAAAGCGTTAGCGGATTCTTAGTCACTTGGAAATCGACTCTACCTTTCATCATTTTCTGCGCCAAGCGCTCTTTTGCCATCTGGATTAAAAAAGCTTCAGGATCAATTCCTGTAACGTCAACATCAAAAGCCTTGACTAGCTCCATGTCACGACCGCCAAGACCGCAGCCAATATCTAAAAGCTTTTTCCCTTCAAGATCAATCCCTTCAAATTGGGAAAATGTCGACTCACTCCCACCTTGCGAGAGATTCCCTTCCCCATAAATAAATTCGACAAGCTCTACAAAGCTTCTGTCATACCCCGTGCCCATTTTTCTCCATATGCTGATCAAACCACTCCTCTGTTACTTCTAAAACTTCTTCCATCGAAACTCGGGTTGGATGATCTTCAGGCCGTTTTTGTTGGATCGCAACTTGGCACTCTCTCCCTTTTTCTCTCATTGCTTGCACAAATTCGTTTACACCTTCAAAGTCAACCCAACGATGGGGAAATCGATGAAGAATATAAAGTGGAGTATGCATCTTATCCACGTGATAATAAGGAACGCGAGCGCGAAGCGCATCTTCATCTTCATAATTGAAATTATAATTCCGGGATAAAAACCTAGACATCCACGAAGGATTGTTCTTCATCCGCTGCAAATTGCCTAGGCCATTAGCACAAACTAAGCAGTTGATATCATCTCTTTGGGCCGTTAAAAGCAGGGCTGTCGCCCCTCCATAGCCAAAACCAATAACCCCTGTCTGCTCTATTTGATATTCGGCGATCAGGGCATCGATTGCATGACTTAAAGTTTTTACTGATAGCGGGCCATGTAGATCTCGCCTTCCAGAACTCTCGCCAAAACCCGGCAGAGCTACTAGTGCAACACAATAGCCTTTATTGAGCCAATGTTCAAACCAAGTTCTTCTCTCATCATCAAACTTAATCCCAGGATTGTCAGCTCCGCCTAAAGTTACAATCAACTTTTTCGATGTTATGTCAGGGACTTGTGAATAAACCTCAATTTGTCCTCCTTCGATCTCAGGATTTGGATAAAAAGAGATCTTTCCCTCTCCTGAAAAAAGGGCGATCATCCCTAATACTGCTGTTAAAAAAACCTTTCTCATTGGTTTACCTCCATCTTTTGAGAAACCGTTTGAATAAAGTTGAAAAGAAGAGAATTTACTTCTTCTATTTGCTCCAAGTTACTGATGTGTCCCGCATTTTCTACAATTTGCAAAGTTGCGTGTGGCAAACTCTCTGCCATAAGCTCTGACTCTTTTGGTGGACGAGGAAGGTCATCTCTACCAACAATCACAAGAGAGGGCTGCTCAATTGTGCTCAATTTGGGCAACAGATCTGCTCGTGAAAAAATTTTGCGCCCAATTTCTACAATCCCAGGAATCCTCTCGCTCTCAACTGCCAGTAATTCTTTACGAAAGTTGTCAACCAACTCTTTTTGATTTTGAAAAGTATGGGGAGAGAAAAACATAGGAGCAATCAGGTCAAAAAATTCTGGCGTAAAGCGACCGTCACTCTCCAATTTATCCAGTAGATTGAAGTAACGCTTTTGAGAGACACTAGGCTCTGATCCCACAAAAGTATCCATCAAAACCAGAGCTTTTACTGCTTCTGGATGCTGCAGAGCCAAGTGAGTTCCCCACATTCCCCCGACAGAAAGACCAATCATTGCAAACTCATCTACCTCCAAGTGCTGCATTAACTGCCAGTGCTCTTCGGCACAAGACTCTAAACTAAACTCTTCGCCTAAGTGATCGGAGATACCGTGATCCCAAAGATCTGTCGCTATACATCGAAAGTGTTTTGATAAAAAATCCAGTTGCAGTTGCCACATTTTGGATGACCACAAATAGCTATGACCAAAAAGCAGAGGAAATCCTTCTCCTCGATCTTGAAAGTAGAGTTTTTTTCCTCGAACGGTGATGAAAGACACAAAGACCTCCTACTTTTTTACAATAACCTTACACATTGTATCAAAATAGGTAATTTGATCTCTTTTACTTTCCTGTTTTGAAGAGGTTTTTTCACCATACAGTTCTAAAATTTCATCAAGAATCTTTTGGTGAAACTCCTTTGGAATAACTTTTGAAAATTGCTTAATCTTCACACGTATATTTATTTGGAAAAAAATTCTTCAAAACAAGAGAATTTCAATTTTAGCGAACTTTGTGTTGACCGATCGGTCAGCGTTTGATATAGTCATAGTTTATGAAGGATAAAAATAGACTTGTAATTCTTAATGCCGCCATGAAAGTTTTCTCAAAAAAAGGATATCATGGCAGCAGCATCTCAGACATCACTAAAGAAGCTGGAACTTCCAAAGCTCTTTTTTACCACTACTTTAAAAACAAAAAAGATCTCCTAGTTATCTTTTCAGAAAAACGACTGCAGGACTTTTTGCCACTTGTCGAGGGAATGAGTCAGCTAACATCAGCAAAAGATAAGCTTATTTTTCTTGTCGACTTCGTCCTTCGAGAGCTTCAAGAAGAGACCGAAAAGCTAAAACTTTATAACTTGCTCTTTTTGAGTAATGATGGAGCCAAAGCTATCCAAGAAGCCATGAAAAAATTTCAAAATACATTTAAAAAGATATTTGAAATGGAACAAAGTTTGTTCCGAGAGCTCGGCTTCTCAAACCCTGAACTTGAAGCCACTTATATGCGCTCTTTATTACAGGGTATTTCTCTTGAGTATATGCTCGAACCCTCCTCCTACCCTCTGCATGAAATAAGAGGCTATATTTTAGAAAGATATTTATCAAAAAAGGAAAAATTATGAGATATAAATTTTATAGAGAACATAAGTATGTGAGTGCTGCCCTTAACAAATTAGAGCGCCTTATTGCCAAAACAGATTTTAGAAGCTATCAGGAAACGAGTAGCGTAAAAACTGAATGGCAGGAAGTATCACATATGCTCCACGAACATGCTAAATACGAAGAGGAGCGTCTTCATCCACTCCTGGAAAAAAAAGGCTCAAAAGCACATTTACACGCTCATGAAGATCATGAGAGCTTTGATGATACTTTTCGCCTTATTGATGACTTGTTAGAAGCAATTAATAACGAAAGCTCTCCCGAAAAAAAAGTTGAAAAAGGTTATCAACTCTACTTAACTTACAGAAAATTTGTTGGGGAGAATTTACTGCATCTTCATGAGGAAGAGACCTCGATTCTACCCGAATTGCAAAAACATTATACTGATAGTGAGCTAAGAATGGTTGAAGAGCCTACATACAAAGCGATGACTCCTAACCAGTTAACTTCCATGTTAAACGGACTTTTCCCACATATGAATGCATCTGATAAAGAGGCTTTTTTAGATGATATTCAGCGCGCCGCTCCAGGAAAATTTGAGAAATTAACCAGTTTTTTATAGAACATAGAGAGTGTCTTCAAATGAACTTTCGTTGAGTTTTGGATTATTTTGGTCGATTTTTGGACTCAGTTTAAGGGGGTAATATCAGCTTGTGGATATGACCCCCTTAAAATTGAGCCGCTAGAACATAATTAAATGTGTCATCAGCAATATCACACATAACAGCTGTAACATCGGGCTCATTACCTATTATATAACAAAAAATTAGCTGAAAACTTCTCCAGTTGAGTCCGCAAGTAGTGATCTTTCAGCTGGACGATACTTCCCTCCTAAGTGTTGAGACAGGAACTGCTCAGCTTGATCCAAATACATCAAATTATTTGCATAATTTGCAAACCGATGTCCCTCGTTAGGGAAGAAAATGTATGTTACATCCTTATTGTTTTTTTTCATGGAATCATAAATTTGCCTAGATTCATTTTCTGTCACAACATGATCATTTTTGCCATGAACAAGCAGTAATGGGGATTGAATCTCATTAAGATGATGCAACGGAGAACACTTTTCCAAATATTTAGCCCCCTCTTCATCATTAGGATCACCTCCCATACTAGTTACAAAGGCTCTCCGGGTAAAAAACATGGTTTCGTCAGATAGTGGCTTAGAGGTAAACTCCCAAAACTCTGGTGTGGATTTAAGGACGGTTTTTAAGTTAGAAGGACCACAAATTGCTACACAGCAGTTAAAATATTTAGGTGTGAAAGTTAGCGCGGCCAAAGATTCATACCCTCCGTAGCTACCGCCAAAAACAGCCTGCCTGCCTCTTTCCGTTAGACCTTTTTCTATGCACGCTTCGACAGCGTCGATTACGTCTAAATGCGCTTTTCCACCCCATTCTCCATTTCCAGCATTGACAAATTCCTTGCCAAAGCCTGAAGAGAGACGAAAATTGACACTGAGAGCTGCGTACCCACAACTCGCAAGCCATTGATGATAGGGGTTGAATTCAAACTTGTCTCGTACTTTAAATGGCCCTCCATGAGGAATGACTACAAGAGGAAGCGGAGTATCTAGATAGCCGCCTCGATCATATTCTCTTGGAATTGTGTAGTAACATACAAGCTGTTTTCCATCTCTTGCTGTTACCACCATTTCGTACATTTTAGAATAATCTTTCGGCTCGCAGGAGGTTGAAGGTGAAATTTGTGTAAGTTTATGAGAATCTCTTTGAAAAATCCAAAAGTAGTTTCCTTTATCAGGGATGCTGTTCGAAACGATCCAAATACTAGCCTCCTGATTAAGGCTTACAAGTGTAAAATTGCTCCCCACCTTCTCAATCAAAAAATCTATGTCTTGTTGAATTTTTGAATCGATCGTATGCCATTTTTTCTGTGTGTAATAGGAGGCATATGCTTTGGGCTTTCCTTGGAAAAAGATCACTTCATCTACATCGCTAAACTTTTGCCCGCCTAAAACTTTTTCTTCATAGGGAGCCTCAACGCTCTTCTGCGTTAACTGATTCGTATTGGAAAAACGGTTGTCTAAAAAGTGCACCCGCTTTTCCTGGTTATTATACGAAAGAAATTTCGTCTCAAATGCCTCTTCAGCCGTTAAATTAAGAAAAACAGTATCATCGTCTAAATAAGCAGTCCAAGATCCATCTTCGTGGATTTTTATTTTAAGAAATGCCTCTAAATCATCGCTAAAAAGAAAATTTGCAAAAGTATCATTTTCAAGCAAAAGGGAAAACTGGCCAGAATCTAAGTTGAGTTTATATAAGTCATGAAAGTGCGGATTTCGATGATTCAATCCCACAACAGCTACATTCTCTGTGGAGCTTAGTTTAATCACTTTTGTATTTACCTGAGAAAACTGTTTTGTGTAAGGTGTGTGCTCTTTTGTCTCTACATCAAAACCGTGCAAATGGAGCTGCCCTTTTCCCTCTTCATCCTTAAGAAGTAAAACTTTTTTACTATCAGCAGACCAAAAAAATTGGATAATCTCAGGAGTTTTAAACGAGCTTAAACATGGAGAAGCTGCCCCAGCTTCATCAATAGGAGATACGGTTACATTAGGAATCCCAAATTCATCCGCACCAATCTTCGCAATCAGTTTCCCATCAGGACTGATTTTTGCGGAAATAAAATCAGGAGTGCGGCAGAGCTCCTCTTTTGCAATATCAGTAAAAATATTCATACTTTGTGTATTACCCATAATCAAAAAAGTTAAAAAAAATACTGTTATTTTTCTTTGCATGCTTCCCTTTAAAGCTACAGAACAATTCCAACTAGATAGTGTCGTCAAAAGGCTATAATCAGATTATTTTTCATGTTTGCAGCTTATTTTTGTGCGGAAATTGAAGCTGAATTTGTAAATTCCGCTTCATTTGAGCACAAAAATGGAGCCCAAACATGAAAAATAAGATGGTTCTATGCTTTTGACGACGCTATCTAATATACGCGAATGCGCATTCATATGGGGATATAGTAACAGAAAAAGTTTTCTCCATCAGCATTGATCGAAAAGATTGTCTAAATATTTCATTTGTATTTTTAAAGATGAAAAAATTGGAGACAAAATAAGCGATCAATTTCGAAGAACCTATTTTAGCCCATTTCTTGCGCTTTTTGGAAAAGCCCGGTTTCTTCAGAACTTCTGCGAAAAATCATCGCGATTGATTCGTCGATTAGAAGCGATATCCCAGACCAGCACCAAAAGAGAGTCCACTCAGATTCCCTTTACGCGTGATAACATATCGATGACTTGAGCTATCGAAATTTTTGCTCAAATAGGTATAGTCCATGAAAAAATCTAAAAATACAGCCTCTGAAAGATCAGCGAGCAAACCCGTCTTGACAATTCCTCCAATAACCCAATCAGACTGATTGCGCTCGACATAGGCGGAATCATTATGAATATGTACATAACTGGTCAAAAGTCCTCCACCTAGATAGGGTTTAACGCGTCGATAATGGAAGAAGTACTTTAACCCAAGTCCTATTGGCACCATATATAGTTCTGTACTATCCTCTTCACCTAATGAATTTCCAGAAGTATACAGGAAGCCTATACTGGTCCACGAGTAGAGTTTTTTATAAGTTTGGACACTGGTTTCAAAACTATAAAGACCTGCATTTGAGTAGATATCGCGAAACCGAGAGTCTGTAGGGTAATAGTAAGCGGCTCTGACCTCTGATAAAACTTCGATAGCTTGACATTGACAGAAGCCAAAAACAGTGATTAGAAAAAACATCACAGTTTTGAAATTCCATATTAAAATATTTTTCTTAATCATTACCTAGTAGTAACACCAGAAATATTTTTATCCAATATTTTCATTTGCATGAACGATTTTAGAGAGTGTCTGATTGAAATATGTTGTTGATTCTTCTTTGTTCTTGTACTATTCGGATAGTTAACTCAAGTCATTACGTTTTTCCCTCCTCTCTCCATAGAAGAAATTGGGTAGTGACTTGAGTTAGTTATTCATTTTTTGTTTTTGCTGTAATTTTGGTAATTAAAGCCAACTTTTTCGATTTTTAATTTGAATTAGTTTTGCAATGCTAATTACAACAAAAGAGGAGAAAATATATGTTTCAATGGGTTGTTATTTGCCTCTCTTGTATCTGCATTCCTTTGATTGGAGAGCTCAAAGTTTATGTCACAAATCAAAGTGGAGCAAGCGTTTCTGTCATTGATGAATCAACAGATACTGTTATTAACACGATCGCAGTCGGCTCTTTACCAACAGGAGTCGAGGTTTCACCTGATGGTACAATTGCTTATGTTATGAATGAAGGAACAGATAACATCAGTGTAATCGATACAGGAACAGATACAGTGATTAATACGATCTCTGTTGGAAATTTTCCAGTGAATAGCGCATTTACCCCAAATGGAATTACCTCTTATGTCACAAATGCATTTGATAGCACAGTTTCAGTTGTTGATGTATCAAGTGGCATTGAAACAGGAACTATCGCTGTCGGTGCATTCCCTGTAGACATTGCAATTACACCTAATGGAAAAAAAGCTTATGTGACAAATTTTTCTACGAATAATGTTTCTGTGATTGACATTCCATCCAATACTGTACTGACAGCCATTCAAGTCGGCAATAACCCTGCTGAAACTGATGTTGTGACTCCTGATGGCACTAAAGTGTATGTCGCAAATTTAAATAGCGATAATGTTTCTGTGATTGCAACTGCAACAGATACAGTCATTGATACTATTCCAGTAGGAGATCAACCAATTAGCATGGCAATATCACCTGACGGAACCAAATTATATGTCGGTACACAAGGCAATGCACCAACTGATGAAATCTACATCATTGATGTCGCTACAGACACTGTAACTGGAACTATTGAGGTAGGAAATAATCCTAATGGAATCGCATTTACGCCAGATGGAGAAAAGGCTTATGTTGCCAATCGTTTTAGCAATAATGTCTCTATTATTGATGCAAACACAGACACAGTGATTGGAAGTATTCCTGTTGGATCTCAGCCGGTTGGAGTTGCTGTCACTCCTTCGCTCACAATGGATATTTTAGGAAGCAGTAAAATGAACATTTTTCTTACCCAAACAGAGCTATACAATCGCATCACTTGGTCTCCACCAGATGGAGCTAATGTAAAAGAGTACAGAATTTTTTTGGATGAGAATTTAACTCACCTTATTGGTGTTGTTAATGCAGGAGGCCCTCGGGTATTTATAGATCACAATAAAAGAAAGGGAGAGGTCAATACTTATTTTATAGGCGCTTTTAATGGCCCAAGCCTTGTTGGGATCGGTTCAATTACAATCGTAGCGAAAAGAGAGTGATAAAAATTACGCGCGTTTCCCACATCTGAGTCCAAAATTTACTCAAAGGAAAGGTTTAATTAGTCTTTTCGAGCGAGGCAAAAGCAAAGATGGGCATTAATTCTTGCTATTTCTTACTAACGTTCGAAATTACTCGGAGCCCCGCTGCGAGGAACTTGGGGATTGGAGAGATTTTTTCTTCTAGTACTTTAGATGGTAGCTCGAGGAGCGAAGGGAAGGTTAAACTAACCTTTCCGAGCGATGAGAGTCTAGCAGATAAAGTGCTAGAAGGAAAAAGATCCCAATCAACAAGTTACTCGGAGCGGGACTTGAACCCGCACGACCTAAAAGGTCAAGGGATTTTAAGTCCCTTGTGTCTACCAATTCCACCATCCGAGCAGATGGAGACTCTGAAGGGGTAATTATAATCCTTCAGAGTTTGTGTTTCAAGGATTTTTACTCCTCTTCATTTGGCATTGGCGGCGGTGCAATGACAGGTATTGCTTTATCCGAATGGTCGAAAGGTGGTAGCGGTGGCTGACCTTGCTCCTTTTCAGGAGTGAGTTCATCCGGTTTTGCTTCCTTTTTAGGCTGCTCCTCTTTCTTAGTCTCCCCTTCACCTAACTGATCTTTGAAAAGATCAGGCTCTTTCGGTTTTTCCTCTTCAGAAATGAGATTGGATGGCGGAGGGATAAGTCCTGTAAAGACTTTTGTGGGCGCAGCTTCACCTTCTGCTGTCTCTTCTGTTGCAGATCCACGACGGCGGCGCGTGCGACGACGCTCGCGTTTTTTCGCCTCTTTTGGCGCAGGCTCTTTCTCTTCTTTTGCCTCTTTACCACCGGCAATTTTTACCGATTTGTCAACAGAAGCGTTTTTAAGAACAACACGTGTTTCTCGTGTCTCCACAACTTCATATTCTGCTACTGGTAGCAGGAAAGATTTTGGACGCTCTGTTGAGCGAAAAAAGAGCGCATTACCAAAGTTTACCACTTCAACTGCATCTACGTTAAATTCCTTATCTCCGCGATTCGCGCGAAGTATGAGCTTAAATCCATCACGCGGTGTGATGATCGTTTCAATCATTGGTTCTCGTGTAAAATTCACGGATCTCTCCCTTGGAGTTTCTAAACAATTTAGATCGAAAAGAGCAATTGCTTAGACCTCTCCTGTTGTTAGTGCTACTCCACAGAGGCCATGTAGAGGATCAAATCAATCACTCTTTGCGAGTAGCCAATTTCATTGTCATACCAAGAAATTAGTTTAAAAAAGTTGGGATTGAGGGCGATTCCCGCTCCTTTGTCAAAGATGGACGAGTAGGTAGAACCGAGGAAATCTGTAGAGACCACTTGGTCTTCTGTATAGCCCATAATCCCCTTCATTGTGGTCATTGAGGCCTCTTTAACCACATGACATATTGTATCATAATCTGTTGATTTCGTCAGCTTTACTGTCAGATCAACGGCAGACACGTCAGCTGTAGGTACACGAAAAGCCATTCCTGTAAGTTTGCCCTGAATTTCAGGAATACAGAGAGCTACTGCCTTAGCTGCTCCTGTTGAGGCAGGGATGATATTGAGGCTGGCCGCGCGGCCGCCTCTAAAGTCTTTTTTTGATGGACAGTCAACAGTAGGCTGAGAGGCGGTAACACTGTGTACGGTTGTCATAAGCCCCTCTTCAATGCCAAAGTTATCCAGGAGTATTTTAGTTAGGGGGGCGAGGCAGTTAGTTGTACAAGAGGCGTTGCAAACAACAAACTCTTTGTTGGGATCGTATTTTTCGTGGTTAACTCCCATTACATAAGTAGGGACTCCCCCTTTTCCTGGAGCTGAAATAACAACACGTTTGGCTCCCGCTTCGATGTGTTTATGGGCATCTTCAAGTTGTGTGAAGCGCCCTGTTGCTTCGATGACGTAGTCGATGTTCAATTTTTTCCAAGGGAGTTTTGCAGGATCGGTCTCAGCGCAAACTTTAATTTCATGACCTTCAATAATGATTGAGTCAGTCTTATGATCAACTTTTTTTCCAAAACGGCCATGTGTAGAGTCATATTTGAGCAGATAGGCAAGATTATCAGGAGGAACAAGGTCATTAATTGCTACGACCTCAAAAGCCCCTGAATTGGCTGCGAGTCTTAAGATTGAGCGGCCGATTCGGCCAAAACCATTGATAGCAACGCGTGGCTTCATAAAAAATCCTCTTGATAGTGATCCGTATTCTGATCGTATCAAGAGGACATAAGAAATGCAATGAGTTTAAGAGAGTACCTTCAAATGAAATTTCGTCGAGGTTTCGGCTCAAAAGAATCGAAAAACCGACAGAACTTTAATTCGAATACGTCCTCTAAACAAGTTCAACAAGGCATCGCTCAGCATTATCACCAACGCGATTTGTGAGACGGATTAGACGTGTGTAGCCTCCGTTTCTCTCTTTGTTGCGCTCACTTGCTTCAAAGAGCTTGCCAATAACCTGACGATCACCATTGTAAGCAGCTGTATTGCCATTCTTTGCACTACGTGCTTCTTTTGCGGTTAGCTTGTTGTAGGAGACCATCAGCTCAGCAGCAGCACGGCGTGTAGCTGTTAGCCCACCTTTTTTTGCTGTTGTGATGAGTTTATCTGCTTCACGCTTTAGCTCTTTTCCTTTGCGCACTGTTGTTTCAATGCGACCATGAAGGATAAGAGATTTCATCATGTTCGCCATCATGCAGCGTCTGTGAGAAGAGGTTCTGCCAATTTTAAAGGTATGTTTTCCGTGTCTCATATTCTTCTACTCTGGGTTTGTTTCGGCAGCTGCACTCGCGCCATTATTTTTTCTATACTCTGCGATGATTTCCGCCACGTTCTCTTGTGTAATGTCAAACTTAGAGAGGTCCATACCAAGGTAGAGGCCCATCTCTTCAAGTTTATCTTTAATCTCATGAAGAGACTTCTTACCAAAGTTACGGAATTTCAACATGTCCATCTCAGGCATTACAACAAGTTCGCCAATTGTCTCAATATTTGCTTGAGATAGGCAGTTTGTAGAACGAACTGAGAGCTCGATTTCATTAATCTTAAGGGAGAGTTTTGAGAGTAGTTCCTCACGGTCACTATCGCGTCTTCCAGCTTCTTCCTCAAATGAAATGGTTTGGTACTTTAGGTTCTGAAAGCACTCAAAATGGTGAATTCCAATTTGGGTTGCAAATGAGAGAGCTTCCTGTGGTGTGATTCTTCCATCTGTTGTGATTTCAAGAATCAGGCGATCAAAATCAACATCCCCTAAAACACGTGTGTTTTCAACGTGATAGTTTACAAGTCGCACGGGCGAGAAAATCGCATCAAGTACAATTTCATCTACAACTTTTCCAGGAATATCTTGTCTCTCTGATGGAGTGTAACCGCGACTAATTGCTACTTTTAAGTCGATTCTTTTAGTCATCGGTTTTGTTACAGTAAACAGTTTGTGATCTGGATTAACCAGCTCATAGCGATCGTCAGAAAAGATGTCTTTTACAGTGACTTCATAGCCACCATTTGACTTCTCGATCATCTCATCAGTAACGTCAATGGTTTTTGAGACGGGTGTAGGTTCACGGTTCATATCAGACTGCGCATGCTTCTTTAAAAGAACCTCTTTGAAGTTGAGAATGATATGGGTCATGTCTTCAACAACTCCCTCAATCGCCATAAATCCGTGCGAAACTCCCTCAATTTTGATGGAGACGATCGCAGGCGCTTCAAGAGATGTAAGAAGAATTCTTCTCAAGCCATTGCCAATAGTGTGACCATAACCTCTTTCAAAGGGCTCAGCAATAAACTTCCCGTAGGTATTTGTCTCTTTCTCTTTCTTAATTTTTGTCGGCAGTTCAAATTTGCCATACTTAACTGTCATCTTCAAACTCCTAAACTCTTCTCTTTTTTCTGCTGCGACATCCGTTGTGAGGAATTGGGGTTACATCACGTATCATGGTAACAGCAAGACCTGCGCTTTGAACGCCTTTTACTGCTGACTCTCTACCCGCTCCAGAACCGCTAATATTGATTTCTACTTCTCTCATTCCATGAGTCATCGCATCTTTTGACGCTTTTTGCGCAGCGACAGTTGCAGCAAATCCTGATGATTTACGCGACCCTGAAAATCCTGATTTACCTGCTGAAGCCCAAGCAACGACATTTCCTAAAAGATCTGTTATCGTTACAATGGTATTGTTGAAGGTTGCTTTTACATGAACAACGCCCGCTGGGACAGACTTCTGCTGTTTTTTGCGAACACGTCCTGTTGATTTGGTACCACCTTTCATTGGGGCTTTAGTTGTACTCTTTTTTTCTTGCTTAGCCATGTCTATTCCTACTTACCAACTTGTTTCTTACCAGCTACTGTTTTCTTTTTGCCTTTTCGCGTTCTCGCATTGCAACGCGTTCTCTGTCCACGTACTGGTAACTTGGAACGATGGCGCAAACCTCTATAGGCGTTTATTGAAATAAGGCGTTGAATATTGGCGCGCACTTCGCGACGCTTATTCCCTTCCACAATGTAGTCATTCTGCAATATGGCGTTTAGCGCAGAGATCTGCTCCTCTGTCAGCTTTTCTGCATGCATATTGGGATCAAATTTTAATTTTGCAATTACCTCTTCTGCAAGCTTAGGGCCAAGACCATAAATGTACTGCAGGCTAATTACTAATCTTTTCTTTCCTGGAATGTCGACTCCGATAACTCTGGGCATCTCTAATTTCCTTTGAATTTTGGACTTATTTTATCATCTTAGGGCTTTCTTCACAAACTCTTTGCCCTGATTTTTTTCTTCTTCATAAAGCCATCATAGCGTTTGGTAAGCAATTGAGACTCAATCTGCTTAGTAGTATCTAAGATGACCCCAACCAAGATCAGGAGAGAGGTCCCTCCAAAAAAGTGGCTAATCGAGGCGTCAAGCCCCAAAACACGACCTACAATGGTTGGTAATATAGCTATAAATGCTAGAAAGAGAGCTCCTACAAGTGTGATGCGGTTCATGGTCCCTTCTAAAAAATCTCTTGTCGGCTTTCCCTGCCTTACACCTGGTATAAATGCTCCGTTCTTTTTCATATCAGAAGCGATCTGATCTGGCTGGAACTGCGTTGCGGTCCAAAAGTAAGTAAAAAATATAATCAATGCAACATAGGCACATGTATAGACCATATTGCCGGGAGTGAGCATCGATGCGACTCTTCCTAACCAGTTTCCTTTTCCAATAAACTGCGCAATTGTTCCAGGAAACATAAGAAGGGATGAGGCAAAAATGACAGGAATCACACCAGCATAGTTTACTTTTAATGGGATGTGCGCACTTCCACCTTGTACTTCATGACGACCAACAACACGTCTTGCGTATTGCAGAGGAATTTTTCGAACACCTTGGATAATCAGAATAGTCCCTACAATAATCCCCACAAATACAGCAAAGAGAACAAGAAGTGATGAAAAGGAGAGCTGACCTGGCTCTTGAGAGTCGAGGTTCAACTGGCGGATCACAGTCCCTAGTGTTCTTGGTAGAGAAGAGAGAATACCAATAGTAATGATCATACTAATTCCATTACCAATTCCTCTCTCGGTAATCTGCTCCCCTATCCACATAAGAAATAGGGATCCTGTTGTCATGGTTACCATCATAATAAGGAAGAAGAGCCACGGCACTCCAAATGCTGTAACCGAAGCAATTTCAGGAACGATGATTCCAGGACTTGAGTTATTAATAGAAACCGCGTAGCGAGCAAAAAGAAGAGACTGAAACAGTGCGAGGAAGAGCGTCATAATGCGAATCCACTTTCCCATTTTACGCTTGCCTGCTTCTTGATTTTCACGCATCTCTCTTTGAAACGAGGGCATCAAAGCAACGAGAAGCTGCATGATGATCGATGCAGAGATGTAGGGCGTTACACCAAGCGCAATAATCTTCATTTGGGCAAAGGCTCCGCCTGAAAATATATCCATTAGCTGAAAGAGGTTCTGCCCTCCTCCAATGGTGTATTTAAATATTTTTACCGCTTCATCTCCATTGATCCCAGGAACTGGTATAAAAGAACCAATGCGACAGACAAGAAGCATGAGTAATGTAAATACAATTTTTTCCTTTAATGTCGGATCCGAGAAGATCTTACGAATTGCTCCAACCATCTAGCACACTTTATGTTAAGGTTTTATACTCTATTCCCGCTTTCTCGAGCTTTTCAGCAGCACTTTTTGAGTAGCGGTTTGCTTCGATTACAACCTTTTTCTTAAGGTCGCCATTCCCAATAATTTTTAGTCCACCAGGAAGTTTTTTAGAGACAAAACCTTTTGCAATTAGTGTCTCAAAGTTCACTGTCTCGCCATCGTTGAAATTTTCTTCGATGCGATCAAGATTTAGGGCAAAGTGTTCTTTACGAAATCTTCCGCGTGTAAAACCACGGCAAGGAAGTTTTTGATAGAGGGGAAGTTGTCCACCCTCTTTACCATAGCGCGATTTATAACCTTGTCTTGCTTTTTGGCCTTTTGTACCTTTACCGCAAGTCTTACCCTTTTTGCAACCTGTACCGCGACCTACACGCATGCGTTTTTTACGCGTTCCTAGGTTGTTTTTCAAATTGGATAGATTCATGATGTTTTTCCTCTAGCAGCTAGTATCTGTTCTTTATTTTTCAATTGCAGAAGGCCTTTGACCGTTGCTCTTGCAAGGTTAATGGGATTGTTAGAACCAAGGCTCTTTGCAATCACATCTTTTAGACCACCGACTTCAAGTACCGAACGTGTTTTTGAACCTGCAATAATTCCTGTACCAGGCTTTGCAGGCTTTAGCATGACAACAGCTCCATCCCACTGAACACGAATTTCGTGAGGGATTGTGGTTCCGTCCATCTCAAATGTGACCATCTCCTTGCGAGCTGCTTGTCCTGCTTTTTTGATGCAGTCAGCAACTTCGTTAGCTTTAGCAAAGCCAAGGCCAATGCGTCCATTTCCATCCCCTACAAGGACTAGAGCTGAAAAACTAAATTTACGCCCACCCTTTACGACTTTTGAGCAGCGGTTGATAAAAAGGACTTTCTCTTGAAGATCACTTTCTTGAATTTCTTTTTCTCTTTTCTGTTTTTTCGCCATGAGAGTTCCTTAAAATTGCAATCCTGCTTTGCGAGCTCCATCAGCGAGCTCTTTTAGCAATCCGTGATATTTAAAACGTCCGCGATCAAAGACAACGGTAGTGATCTCTTTTTCTTTTGCAAGAGTGCCGAGCTTCTCCCCTACAAATTGGGCTGAGCTCATACTTTTTTTCGCATTTTCTGTTCCCTTTACTTCTTTGGAAAGGGTGCTAAAACTCACGAGCGTACACTGGTTCTCGTCATCAATAATTTGAGCTCCAATGTGTGAGTTACTTTTGAAGACAGAAAGCCTTGGACGAGCACTACTTCCTCGCACGCGCTTATGATTGCGAAGGGCGCGCTTTTTTCTCTTCTTGTTTCGCTTAATTAGTTCTAAATCCATTTTCTTATTTACCTTTTGCAGCCTTACCCGCTTTCTTTCTGACGTACTCGTCTTTGTAACGAATTCCTTTACCTTTATAGGGTTCTGGTTTACGCAGTGCGCGCACATCGGAGGCAAACTGGCCAACGACTTGTTTGTCTACACCTGAAATGAGAATGCTTGTATTTTTTTCAACTTTTACTGTGACTCCTTTAGGAATCGTGACTTGGCAGGGATGGGAAAAGCCAACAGCTACATCCAATACCTCTCCCTTCACAGCAGCTTTAAATCCAACACCAATGAGCGTCAGCTCTTTTGTGAAGCCTTGGCTTGTTCCAGTAACTGCATTTTGAATCAAAGAGCGGTAGAGTCCATGCATAGGCCCAGGTAATTTTCCTTCTTTCAGCTCAACAACAATGCTACCATCCGCAACGGTCACTTCTATTCCTTCAGGAACGTCAAGTTCTAAGTTGCCAAGCTTGCCTTTCACAGAAAGTTTGCTCTTTTCTCTTTTAATCTCTACACCTTGTGGTAGAGGAATGGGTCGTTTTCCTAATCTTGACATATCTTAATTACCAGACTTTGCAGAGGAGCTCTCCGCCGACTCGCTCCTTTTTAGCCGTTTCACCATCAATCACTCCCTTTGGCGTAGAGAGGATTACAGATCCGATCCCACCCATAACGGTTGGAATGCTATCTGCATCAACATATTTGCGACAACCAGGTCTTGAAATACGCATCAATCCTTGAATTGCCGGCTCGCGATCTTTCCCATACTTTAGGAAAACACGCATGAGACCCTGCTTCTCATTTACAAGATAGCTATCAATGAAGCCTTTCTCTTTTAAGTTCTTTGCAATCTGTTCTTTCATCTTGCTAAAGCGAATCTCGAGGTGACGATGCCTTGCATTTTTGGCATTTCGCACTCGTGTTAAAAATTCTGCTATAGGATCCATATTTATACTCCGTTAACTCGCTTTCTTGTAAGGCATTCCGAGATGGGTTAATAACTCACGACACTCGTCATCAGTGCTGCTACTTGTGACAAAGGTAATATTCATCCCCTGCACTTTGACAACATCGTCCAAATTCAATTCGGGAAATACTTGTTGATCGTCAATTCCTAGTGAATAGTTTCCACTCCCATCGCACTTGCGAGGAAACCCTCTAAAGTCACGAATACGAGGACTTACAATATTGGTAAATCGATCAAAAAAGTCCCACATTCTATTGCCTCGAAGTGTCAGTTTAAATCCGATCACTTGTCCTTCACGCAACTTGAAATTAGCAACTGATTTTTTAGCAACACGTTTAATAGGAATTTGCCCTGATAAGAGTGCAAGCTCTTTTTCAATCTGCTGCATGGCATTTTTGTCTTTTGAGGCTTCTGCAACGCCCATACTAATCACGATCTTTTTAAGCTTCGGAATCAGCATCGGGTTTTTGTATCCAAACTTCTCTTGAAGCTTGGTCTTAACCTCTTCATTGTATTTTTTCTTTATTCGTGATTCAGCCATTTTACTTTCCCACAGTACGGATCACGACCTCTTTTCCACCCTCTAGGTAGTAGAGATCCTTCGTACCATTCTCTTTCTGTTTAACTTTAATTCGCACAGGTTTGTCGCTCTTGCTACAAAAGGAGACATTTGAAATATGAATCGGACGCTCAACTTCAATGATCTCACCACCAGACTTCTGGTCTCTTTTGCGCATGTGCTTTTTACGAACGTTTACACCCTGAACAACAATACGAGTCTTGTTGCGTGCTAAAACTTTTCCTATACGACCTTTGTCGTTTCCCGATCTAACAAGAACCTTGTCATCTGTTTTAATCCACTTACTCATGATTTTAGATAACCTCCGGTGCAAGAGAACAAATTTTCACAAAACCCGCTTCACGAACTTCACGCGCTACAGGTCCAAAAATACGAGATCCCTTTGGGTTTTGCTTCTCATCAATGATCACACAACTATTGTCGAAAAACTTCAGTTTGGAACCGTCCTTTCTTCCAATACGAGCTCGTGTTCTTACAACTACTGCCTTCACAACATCGCCTTTCTTCACACTCGCCTTTGGATCAGACTCTTTTACTGAGCAAACAATCACATCACCAACGTGAGCATAGCGACGCTTTGATCCCTTAGGGATACGAAAGCAGCGCACTCGCTTTGCGCCTGTGTTATCTGCAACTTCTAAATCCGTTTCTTCTTGAATCATGCTAGTACCTCAGTCACACGCCATCTCTTTAGTTTTGAGAGAGGTCGTGTCTCCATAATTTTGACAGTTGTTCCCACTTTCACATCAGGATTTTCGCAATGAGCATAGTATTTTTTGTTATAAACAACAATTTTCTGATATTGTGGGTGGGGCTTTTTGCGGCCAACTTTTACGACAACAGTCTTGTTCATCTTGTCTGATACAACAACACCGACTCGCTCTTTTCTATGAGCTCGCTCTTTCATGATTTGCTCCTTGCTGCTTTCTTCTGCTGCAGAGCCGTCAATACTCTTGCGCGCTCGCGGCGTTTTGCCCCAACTAAGTGAGGTTGTGATAGTTTTTTCTCTTCCGCAAGTTCTGTACGGAGTTTAAATAATTCTCGACTCAGATCAGAGGCCGCTAAGACTAACTCTTCTTCCGATTGTGCTAATAATTCTTCCATCTTCTGCATAGCTTCTACACCTGCTCCAATCGAGAAACAAATCTCGTTTTAATTGGAAGCTTAGCAGCTGCTCTAACCAAAGCTTGCTGCGCCGCTTCTTTTGTAATATCTCCCCCTACTTCAAAGAGGATGCGTCCCGGTTTAATTTGAGCTACCCAATGGTCGGGAGCGCCTTTACCTTTACCCATACGCGTCTCTGCTGGCTTCTTTGAAACGGGTTTGTCTGGAAAAATGCGAATCCAAACTTTACCCTTTCTGCTTAAGAAGCGATTAATCGCAACACGGCACGCTTCGATTTGCTGTGCAGTAACACGTCCACGTCCTAAAGCTTGCATGCCAAAATCGCCAAAGTCTACGAACTGGGCACCTTTTGAAACTCCTCTTAGAGAACCTTTCTGCTGCTTTCGATATTTAACTTTGTTCGGAATTTTCATCTCTTACTGTTCCCCGTTGTTAATCCAGACTTTTACGCCAATCGCGCCATAAGTCGTTTCCGCACGTGCTGTGCCGTAATCAATATCGGCGCGGATCGTGTGGAGAGGAATTCGTTTTTCTTTGTACCACTCGGTACGCGCAATCTCTGCACCACCGATACGTCCTGAAACTTGCACACGGATTCCTTCTGCGCCTGCATCAATCGCTTGTTGAAGAGCTTTTTTCAAGGCCCTTCTGAACGAAGCTCTGCGTTTTAGCTGGAAGGCGATGTTTTCAGCAACAAGTTTCGCATTGCGATCAGGTCTCTTGACCTCTTGCACTTCAATCCAAACATCTTTGCCTGTAAGTTTCGCGAGTCCTTTTTTAAGAAGATCGATCTCAGCTCCCTTTTTTCCGATCACAAGACCGGGACGAGCTGTGAAGATCGTGACTTCAACTTTTCCGCTCATGCGGCGGATCAAAAATTTAGATGCTGCCTGGCATGAGGATCTCTTTCTTAAATATCTACGGATTCTCTCATCTTCACCAATGAGGGCTCCGTACTCGTGTTTTGTTGCAAACCAGAAAGAGCTAAATCCTTTTTTCTCTTTGAGTCTAAATGCTATTGGAGATGTTTTTTGTCCCATTCTCTTCCTTACTCCTTCGGTCCTACGACAACAGTGAAGTGGCTTGTTCTTTTATTAATCGGTGTACGTCCACCGCGGCACTTTGATTTCGCTCTTTTCATAGTGGGGCCGCAATCAATACGTACCTCACGAACAACTAGCTCTTCTCTTGAAAGTTCGAATAGTGTCTCTGCATTTGCAATAGCACTATCAAGTGTCTTCATTAAAAGTCTTCCTGCTTTAGAACCAGCAAAAGTAAGCTGGTTTTTAGCTTCTTGAACTTTTTTGCTTCGGATAAGTCCAGCAGCAAGGCGCGCCTTGCGCGGACTGATTCTTACATATTTTGTTTTTGCTAACGCTTCTCTCATCGAATCTTATCCTACTTTTTCTGCGTGTGACCTTTGTAGAGTCTAGTTGGAGAAAACTCTCCTAGCTTATGACCCACCATGTTTTCCGATACGTAGACAGTAATAAATTTACGACCGTTGTGTACTTCAAACGTCTCTCCTACCATTTCTGGCATGATCATTGAACGTCTTGACCATGTGCGAATTGGACGACCTGTCTTCTTTTTCACTTTTTCCAGAAGATGGTGGTCAACAAAAGGACCTTTTCTTAGTGATCTTCTACCCATAATTATTTCTTCCTACGATCTTTTACGATCCACTTTTTCGTTTTCTTCTTACGACGCGTCTTCATACCCTTGGTCTGTTTTGCCCAAGGCGTCTGCGGAATGTAACTGTTTTGGCGACCTTCACCACCACCGTGCGGGTGATCAACCGGGTTCATGGCAGTTCCACGAACAGTTGGTCTCTTTCCCTTCCAACGATTGCGGCCCGCTTTCCCTTCAATACGAAGAGCATGCTCTGCATTTGAGAGGGCCCCAAATGTAGCGCGACACTTCTCATTTACAAGACGTGTTTCGCCTGATGGCATCTTCAAAGTGGCATAGCCTCCGCTGCGAGCAAGATATTGTGCAGAGAGTCCAGCAGAGCGGACAAGTTTTCCTCCTCCGCCAGGGCGCATTTCAATGTTGTGGACAACAGAGCCCACAGGCATGTCGCGCAACTCCATTGCACAACCTGGCTTGAAATTTGCCTCTTTGCCTGACTTGACCATTTGGCCAACTTTTACACCTTGCGGAGCCAAAATGTAGCGCTTTTCTCCGTCTAAGTAGTGGAGAAGAGCGATGTGGCAAGAGCGGTTTGGATCGTACTCAACAGAGGCGATCTTTGCATCAATGCCATCTTTATCTCTCTTAAAATCGATAATGCGGTAGTGCTGCTTATGGCCTCCACCCTTGTGGCGACATGTGATGTGGCCATGGTGGTTGCGCCCGCTTCCGCGTCTTTTCTTCAAAAGAAGAGTTTTTGTCGGTTTAACCGTCTTACGGGTTTTTCCAACACGTGTTAGCTCTTCGTTGCTCGGCAGGATCAGTCTACGCTGTCCTGGAGTTGTCGGTTTAAACTTCTTAACCATTGTTAGTTCCTTCCTCCGATGCGATCTCCCGCTCTAAGAGTGACAATAGCTTTTTTCTTTCGAATCGTCTTTCCAGGTCTACCTCGAACACGCTTTGCTTTTGGCTTCAAAAGAATTGTATTTACATCCGTTACTTTGACGCCTTCTTCGCGATAGATCTCTTCGACCGCTCTTCGAATTTCTTGTTTATTTGCGTTAACATCAACATGGAAAACAACTTTAGGCTGATTGCAACGCTTTGTTGAAGGGTTGCTCTCTGCTTTTTCTAGACCTTCTAGGATAGTTGCTTTTTCAGTGATGTAACGTGATTTAATAATTTGATAAGGATCTCTTTTACTCATTGTCGCCTCCCAATGCTCGTAGTAGACCATCCAAAGCTGATTCTGTGACAACGATCTCTTGCGAGAGTGCTACGTCGTGTCCATTCAGAGCTCCAACTGGAGTGAACTCAGTTCTAGGAATATTGCGGATACTTAGAGGAAAGTTTTTCCCTTCCGTTCCTGTTAAAAATAGAGAGCGTTTTCCGTGAATTTGGAGAGCTCTCATGAAGTCAACCATTGGTTTGGTTTTTGGAGTCTTGATCTCTTCTGTTACAAGAAGGCGGATCTTTCCCTCTTTGACCTTTTCTGCAAGAAGAGCGCGAATGACCGCTTTCTTCTCTTTACGATTGACTTTGAATTGCAGCTCTTTTTTTGGCTTTGGACCGTGAACAATTCCACCACCACGAAATTGCGGGGAGGCTAAGCTACCTTGACGCGCATTACCTGTCCCCTTTTGAGGGCGAGGCTTTGCATTTGAGTGCTTAACTTCCGCTTTGCCTTTAGTGTTTGCAGACCACTGTCTAGTGTTGTTGCGTAGAGCAACAAGATAGTTTTTGATTGTCTGTGAAGAGAGGGCTGTCTCGAGAAGTGCGTCCTTAACTTCAACCTCTCCTACCTCTTTTCCATCAATATCGTATTTTTTTAGATTAGCCATTGTTGTACCTCTTCAGAGCCTTACGAACGTAGACAGTGCCACCATTTGATCCAGGAACAGCCCCTTTTACAATTAGCAAGCCGCGCTCCTCGTCACACTTGACAACTTTTAAGCCTTCCATTGTAACGCGCACATCACCCATGTGGCCAGGCATCTTCTTCTTTTTGAAAGTGCGACCAGGATAAGAGCACATACCAGTAGATCCCATCTCACGGTGATTTCCTGAACCGTGAGAAGCGCGTCCACCTTTAAATCCGTGACGCTTCATTACTCCCTGGAAACCTTTACCTTTAGACGTGCCCACAACATCAACATGTGTCACATCTTGAAAAAGAGCGACAGAGAGCTCTTGGCCGACTTCGTATTGAGAAAGGTCTTCTACGTGAAACTCTTTTAAAAGTTTTTTTTGCTCCTGCTTAGCAGCAGCGAAATGTCCGGCAACAGGTTTTGCCATATTCTTTTTTTGAGACTTATTTAGCGAAAATGCGCCAACTTGAACAGCGTCGTATCCATCGCTTGCTTTCTCTTTCTTTTGGATCACAACATTGGGCTCAATGCGGATAACAGTGCATGGAATGAGACCACCTGTCTCATCAAACACTTTTGTCATGCCCAATTTGCGGCCTAACAACTTAAAACTTTTTCTACCTTTTATGAAGGTCATATTTGCCTCTATTCAAAACGAACCAGCTTTCGCGGTCGGTGTTTTCTACTGCTCTTATCGAGAGCCTATTGCGAAAGCATAACAACTTACACAATTTTAGACAAGCAATCGGGATAAACTTCGCCAAACTAACTTGCCTGAGTTAAATTAAAATTTTGTTTTAAAAAAATAGACGAAAGAAATTTTGTATTTTTCTTCTTTCCAAATTTTCTGCCGTGAGAAAGGGCTCGTTACACCCTTCGGAACGACCACTATAGCACGCCTTAACTTTCAGGTCCAGCAATCTCTGTGATTTTTATTTTGTAAGCCTTTGAGGACAAAAAAGAAATGACCGCAATTGCGGTCATTGTCCCTAAGAGAATCATTACGATCCACCACTCATACTGTTTTAGTGGATTTTTGCTCACTTCTTTTTGGGAGGATTGTCCATATTCCAAAAGTCTTTTGCAAATGGGATTACCGCCGCCATAACAGCAAAAAAGCAGACAGCCCCTTGGAGCTTATTCGCCAGACTACTCTTTTTATCTAAGAAGATAAAGCTAAACGAAGAGACCCCACTAGCTGCAACGGCAGAGAAGCTACCAGCTGCATCAAAATAACTCGCCTCTTTATGGCCATCTCTAATCATCTTTCGATCCCAATATAGTCCGATTGTATATTCGAATACCTGAGAAATGGACTTCGCTTTATTGAACTTACCCAAAGCAGCATTTGAGACAAAAGGGCCACCTGACATGTTTGAGTAATACACTATGCCTGCAAAATCCTGCAGCTTTTGCATACACTTTGATAGACGAAGAACAATAGACATAAGCGACTGATGTTCATTGTAAGCGTCTTTTACTGGAGTTAATTTACCTGCAACATTAATCACCTTTTTTGCTGTGAGAGTCTCTCTACTCTTACCTATGACAAGTGACTCAAAAGTGTGTTTTTTACGCTTGACTCCATCCTCGCCTGTGACTGTTTCTCCAGAAAAATATTCCCCAGCAACTTTAAGAAACGCAAAAATCTCCTTACAAAAAAGAGCTACATGTCGTGCCGAAAGAAAGGGCGACATAAATACTTTAGCCATTGAGCTAACATTTAAAAACGCAGAAGTTGCCCCATCGGGATCGAATCCAAGATAGTTTGCAGATATTGCTGACTTTTGTACTAAATTCGCTAACTTACTGTGTGGATTAGACCCTCCTACCGTAGCTTCACACAGATCAAGACTTTTTTCAAAAATATTTCTTTGTTCAATTGCTTCCGCCAAAATTCTTCTCCTATTTGAATTCAAACTGTTGATTATACTTTCTAAGCTGATCTGCAAACAGAATTACCGCTGATCTTGCTAATGAGCACAACTTAGGCTCGATACCTGGTTTGATAAATTTAAATGTAGTAAGCAGGGAAAGCCCATACCCAGCAATAAGCGCTCCTGAGAAAAAGAGCCCAGCAATAGCCTTTAGCTTTCTTGCGGATGTTAATTTCTGCTTGTGATCTTTATCCACTAGTATATGAACAGTGTCACCAGATTGCTTTCCTAATTTCTTAGTAAGATCTGACACATCTTTCTCAATACTTTTCTCAGGTTTGTTAAATTGACGGTAGGCTCGTATACCGTAAATTGTGGCAAATGCTAGCCCCCCAACATCTTCGGCAATTCCCACAGTCTTACCACCAGGAATCTTCCACCCCTTTCCAAGGAGCCAGTTCACTCCTGAAAAAGCACGGGGAAGAGCCTCGAAGAAACAGCCCGCATCAAACAAGAGGGTTTCGGCACTCAAACTCCAGTTATACTCCCGCTTTTCTGCATCCCAATCTGGGCTAAGGTCTTTACCTAGCGTAGCGATATAAGCCAACAGCTCTCCAATAGCCATCGTGTTAGCTACCCGACTAGCTCTTTTAACAAGACTAGAATTTTTTGGATCCCCAGTTTCAGCATATTCAGCCCACTTGCCCGCAAGACCGATTATTCTCACCATATCCCTTCTAAAAGGGCCTACATAGTTAGATATATGGCCGGCAAAACTTCCAAGATTATAACAAATTGCAGATAGCGTCACACCCAAACCTCATAATTTTTTACAGACATTATAGAGGATTGAAAATTATTGTTAAAGGAATATTAAGGAAGAAGTTCCACGAACAAAGTCGCGTGTTTTTAAAGTTTTTTTTCCTTCCAGCTGCGCTTCTAAAATTTGCAAACTTTGCATTCCACAACCCACAATCCACTCCTCAGGGGTGTAGGAAAGTATTTGAGAAGGAGCACCAGACTGCTCAGAGACTCTGCTGCGTAAAATCTTTAAGCGTAGCTGTTTACCATTAATTTCAACAAATGTATAAGCACCCGGAAAGGGACTTAGACCCCGAATTTGGTTGTGAATGGATTGTGCTGAGCCAGTAAAATCAATTTTACAATCTTCTTTTGAAATTTTTTCTGCGTGTGTTGCTAAATTTGAATTTTGTTTTTGTCGTTGAACTTTTCCTTCTTCTAAATTTTTTAAAAACAAAGGAAATGTTTTAATTGATAGATCGGTAAGCGAATCTTCAAGCTCTTGTAATGTTTGATTTTGAGTTAAAGGAATTTTTTCAACCTGCAAAATATCACCTGTATCCATTCCAGCGTCCATCGCCATGAATGTGACACCTGTCTCTTTCTCTCCTTCCATTATGGAGCGCTGCATGGGGGCTGCTCCACGATATTTTGGGAGAAGAGAGAAGTGGATATTGATGGGAAGAAGTTTAGGCACATCAAGTAAAGTTTGTTTTAGGATAGCGCCGTAGGCAACAACGACAAAAAGGTCGGGTTCATAAGAACGAATAAGGGAGACACTCTCATCCGATGAGACTTTTGCTGGCTGATACAGGGGGACTTCAGGATGATTCTCTTCAATGTACTGCTTGACAGGAGTAGGCAAAAGTTTTTTAGAGCGTCCCTTTGGTTTATCGGGTCGAGAGATGACGGCAACGATTTCATGCTCTGTTTCAAATAATGAAGCGAGAATTCTTGCCGCTACGGGCGGGGTTCCAAAAAATACGATACGCATAAGCGCTCTATTTTACACTTCTAGGAGTTCTTTGTCATTCTCTAGGTCTTCAGGACGCATACGTGTGACTCCCTCCAACCCAATGATGCCGCGCTTGGTTGTTTTGCAAAAATCAAGCCAGTGTAAAACATGAGGATCGGATGGCTGCTCTTCTTCAATCTGGGCGATCGCTTCAGGAAGCGTAAGCCCGCGGCGGTAGGTTAGAAGAAAAGCTTTGGTAAGGGCGCGACGCGTCTCAACAGAAAATTGGTTGCGCTTCAATCCGATGATGTTGAGGCCCCCTAAGCGATAGGGAATCCCCGATCCAAGTGTATAGGGAGGCACGTCGTGAGAAACGCGAGAAAATCCTCCTACCATAGCATAGGCGCCTATGCGTGAAAATTGGTGCACAGGAGTCATTCCCCCAATAATCGCATGATCTTCAATCGTGACGTGTCCTGCAAGCATTGCGCTGTTTGCCATCGTGATATTGTTACCAAGTGTGCAATGATGCGCGATGTGGCAGTAGGCCATAATGAGACAATTATCTCCAATTGTGACTGTTGATCCCTCATCAAAGGAGGCATTTACAGTAACAAATTCGCGGATCTCACAGTTCTTACCAATTTTCACGTAAGTTGTCTCTCCTGCAAACTTGCGCGCTTGGGTTTTTAATCCAATGCAAGCACTTGGATAGATAACCGTATTCTCTCCAATTGTTGTGTGGCCATCAATATAAGCGTGCGCACGGATGGTAACGCCTTTTTCAAGCTTCACATTTTTTTTGATCACAGCATAAGGCTCGATAGTGACGCCTTCTGCAAGCTCTGCGCCCTTTTCAATAATTGCTGTGGGATCAATCATGCTTCTACTCTTGCTCCTTTTTAATCAGTGCAAAGCCAATCTCCGCTTGCGCGGCCACGCTCTCTCCAACCATCGCTTTAGCTGAAATCTTTCCTGCACGCGCACTAAAATGCACCTCTTCTGCGTGGAGGGTAAGCAGATCGCCTGGAACTACAGGCTTTCGAAATTTTGCATTATTCACATTGAGTAAAAGTGCAAGATGTTCAGTATAGCCTTTATAGTGAATGAGCACTCCCCCGGTTTGCGCTAAGGCTTCGATAATGAGAACACCCGGCATCACAGGATTATTGGGAAAATGACCTTGGAAAAAAAGTTCGTTCATTGAGACGCATTTCTCTCCGACAATTGTGCCTGCATCGACATCAATCTCTTTGATGCGATCCACAAGTAGAAACGGGTAACGGTGAGGTAAAACCTCCATGATCCTCTTTATATCGAGAGGTTCTTTCATAGGGAGTACTCCATCTTGATATGATCCAAAAGCTCTCTAGCCAATGCCACATTGGACGAATGACCTGATCGCAGAGCTATAATGTGCATCAAGATGGTGTGCTGTGTCAAGGAGATATCTCCAACCAGATCTCCTAATTTATGGCGAACTGGTTCGTTGGGAAAACGATACCCTTCAGGGTTGAGAACAGAATCGCCTTTAATAATGATTCCATTTTCAAGAGTTCCCCCTTTAATATTTCCCTGCTCAATCAGCGGAACAATCTCCTCATAAAGAGCGAAGGTGCGAGAAGGAGCGATCTCCTTTTTAAAAGCTTCCGGGTTGATCTCTGTCGTAAAAAACTGCGCTTTTAAAAGTTCTGAATTGGGATAACTCAAAGTGTAACTGATTCGAAAATCATCTGAGGGAAGAGCAACTAAATGGACTTCATCGCGTGACCAAAAAATTGGTGTAGATAGATGATAGATCTGCTTGGACTCAGAGAGCATTGCAATACCGCACTTTTCGATCTTTTCAAGAAAATATTGAAAGCTCCCATCCCCTGCAGGAATTTCAGGCGCGTTAAGCTCGATGTTGAGGTTGTCAATCTCGTATGCCTTAAGTGCTGCCATTAGATGCTCTACACTCTGCACAATGACATCATCTTTTCCTAAGATAGTGCAGCGCGGTGTGGAGCAAACATATTCAACAGATGCTGGCACAACCGGCTTGCCCGGTAGGTCCACTCGAATAAAGTTGATTCCACTTCCAGCAGGCGCAGGACAAAAGGTTACTTCTGATTTGCAGCCTGTGAAGAGGCCAACTCCGTCGAAGGTGATGTAGTTTTTTAAAGTTCTCTGCTTTTTTGCAGAAGAAGAGATTGGCGTCTTTGTAGAAGCCGTAGATGTGGATGTTGTGGTCGACAAAGACGACTCCAAATACAAATTTATGTTATTTTCCTTGTACTAGAAACCTCGATTACTAGCAATGATCCAATTTATCTCGTTTAGAGTTTAACTGCAAGAATAGCAAAATTATTAATGAAAAAAACAGAAGAGGATAATCTCCGAAGCGCGAATAGAGAGTTTGATAAGTGAACATGGGAACTTGGGTGACAAGTCCTCGCTTCTCCCACTCTCCTTCTATTTTTCCTTGCACTCTTCCTAGACTATCAACTGCTGCCGTCACACCCGTGTTGCACGAGCGTAAAACAGGCACTCCATTTTCGACGCTACGCACCAGGCCGTGAGCAAAATGGACCTTGGGCAAAATAGAGTCTGGGTAGAACCCATCGTTTGTGATGTTTACAAAAAGCTCCGCCCCCTTTCTTCGGCCCTGACGCACAAGGTGAGGATAGCACTCTTCATAACAAATTGTTGGAGAGAGAGGAACTCTGCCATAAAAAACTTTTGCCTCTCTCCCTTCAGTAAAAAATTGTGTGAGCCCATATTTTGCTGCGAGCTTCCGCAATCCCGCAAAAGGAAGGTACTCACCAAGGGGGACAAGCACGCGCTTCTCATAACGCTCTCTCTCTTTTTCGGTAAAAAAGAAAGCTGCATTATGATTTCCTTTTTCATCTGAATCGTCTAGACCAACGAGCAAATCAGCACCTAAGAATCTTCTCAACTCTCTTGCGTAGTCACCATTTGTCTCTTGATTGGGGAAAATGACTTGATGCGCCCCATATGGAAAAGCCGCTTCGGGAAGAACAACCAAATCAAATTCCTGATCTTTTGGAATCAAAGAGAGCAAATGTTGCCACTGCTCAATCGGAGGAATAAAAGAGGAGTAAAAGCCTGGCATCGGCATCTTCTGCTCCTGTTTCAACCCTGTCTGTACAAGAAGAGCTTTCAAACTCTCCTTTTCCCTCTCTGCTCCTCTCTTCCTTGGGTAATAGAGAAGCGCTCCAAGTAGAAATGGGAGAGCAGCAGATGCAAGAAAAAGGTGACGTTTACCCGCTGCAAAAATGACTCCCAAAAAAATCGTCCAAAATGTAAACCCCAATATTCCAAAAAAAGAGACGCATTGCAGAGAGTAGAGCGACGCTGTCCAAGGAAGACCTGCAGGATTAAAGGCGAACCCGCAAAAAACAAAATAGCGCGCAAACTCTGTAAGCGTGCAAAAAGAGGCCGCAGCAAGAGCGTGTTTTACTTGCGGCTTGCCCTGGTTTGGCAAACACCACTTTATCGCGCCAAACTGCACTCCCAACCAAAGAGAGATCAAAACCCACACCAAAATGATCATTGGACCATGATATTTTGGCGTGCAAAACCAGATTAGATCAATGAGCTGCACCGCGGTAAACCAGAGCGACGCGACTAAAAAACGCCTTTTGAACTGCAAAAGCGCGTGGAAGAAAATCCCAAAACCAAGTAGAGCGCCAACAACAGCAAGCCCTTTGTTGAAGTAGGGCTGCCCAAACGCAACAAGAAAAAAGCTAACTATTAGACCGAGATATCGCATCAAGAATTTCTGACTTTTTGATCACACGGCCAATGGAGGTGACGTGAAGCAATCCCCCAATGATTGCACAATTTTTTAAAAACATCATGAGCTGCACTTCTCGCTCATCTCCATAAAAAAACCAGAAGGGATGGTAGAAAAACGTTGTTGGAATCAAAAATAAAATAATGAGACCGGCCCCAACTCGAGGGCGAATTCCAAGGAGAAGCGAAATGCCTCCTACTAGCTCAAGCGCTGTTACAACAGCTAAAATTGGTGGAGCAAAATCCATCATTAATTCTAAGGCTTGGTCCAACCAGGGATAGTAGACACCATAAAAGAGCCACTCATTAAGGTTTGTGATCACCCCTTCAAGAACCTCATCCCAATTAAATACTTTATTTAGGGCTGAGATGATGAAGACAACACTGATTAAAATTCGGCCAATAGCCCCAACGAAACGTCTAAAAAACAATTTTGATAGTGGTTTTTTCCTTTTAAATTATCACGAGACCACATAAAATTCTATCATATGTTGAAACGATTTCTCCCTATCCTAGTTTTAGCCTTTCCCCTCATGGCTGAGGAGGAGGCCCCCTACTCTTCTTTTCTACCCAAAGCAGAAGAGCAGCACATCATCATTAACAATCGTCCGTTGGTAAAAGTTTTTGATAAAACTTTTTCTTTAATGGACGTTGTCAAGCGTATGGATCTCTTCCTCCACCGCTACTGGCCTGCAGCTTTTGACTCTAAAGCCTCTCTCTACCAGTATTACATGGGCAATTGGCGCGTGACCTTAGATGAAATGGTCAACAACCAGTTCATCTTAAAAGAAGCTGAAGAAAAAAAGATGGAAGTGAGCGACGGCGAGGTGCGTGAGGAGATGGAAGAGCGCTTTGGCCCCAATATCATGGCAAATCTTGACAAACTCCACCTCACTTATGAAGAGGCAAAAGAGCATATTCACGAGCAGCTGGTTGTTGGCAAGCTCACCGGCTACTTTGTCCACTCAAAAGCGTTGCAAGACGTCGGCCCACAAAAAATTAAAGATAGCTATGCTATTATTAAAGAAAAAAACCCTA
The DNA here is from genome assembly GCA_033977065.1 of Candidatus Algichlamydia australiensis. Lineage (GTDB taxonomy): Bacteria > Chlamydiota > Chlamydiia > Chlamydiales > JAJFMI01 > Algichlamydia > Algichlamydia australiensis. The sequence goes on along the minus strand of JAXCHI010000003.1, from coordinate 544,408 downwards.
ACTCCGACCTCTACACTTATCAAGTTCTTTCTGTATCTGGCAGCGATGAGAAACTGTGCGAAGAAGCAGCAAAACGCGCCTCTTCTCTTCTCTCCGCCGGCCTAACCGGCCTAAGCGAGGCGGCTGAAAAAGTAAGAGAGGAGTTTGAAGGCGTAAAGATTCGCGTTGGAAACGATTATGTTGTAGAGAGCACAAAACTCTCACCGATGCACAAGCAAGTTCTTGCCGCCCTTGATGTCGGAGAAGTAAGCCTACCTGAAAATCAGAAGTCACGAGCTAATCCTAAAGGAGTTTGGCGCCTTTTTCACTTGAAGGATCATGTAGAAAAACAGGCCGTCGCTTTTAAAGAAAAAGAGGAAGAGATCAAAAGCGCTCTTCTACGCGAGCGGTTAGACGTGCATCAAAATAATTTTACCACAACATTGCGTAAAAAATATAACTTTACTTCCGAAGAGATCGAACAAAATATTCCTGAGAACTACCAACCCTTCATTATGCAGTGAAGCTCTTTGAGTTCTTAGAAGAGGGCGGTTACTCTCCCCGGAAAGGGTTGTCACAAAATTTTTTAACCGACCCCAATATTCTAAGAAAAATTCTCAAAACAGCTGAGGTCAGCTCAAATGACCTCGTTGTGGAGATTGGAGCCGGTCCAGGTATCATTACAGAAGCTCTCCTGGAAACAGGCGCGCAAGTAATTGCGATTGAGATTGACAGCCGCTTTGCCAAAGAGCTCCCCCGCCTAAATAATGGAAACTTAGAAGTTATTGAGAGCGATATTTTAACCGTAGATTTCGCGCAACTTCTTAAAGGAAAATCTGGTGCTAAGATCGTGGCAAATCTTCCCTACCATCTTACTTCCCCCATTTTGGGAAAAATAATGCCGCACCAGGAACTTTTTCACTCTGTAACCGTTGTTGTACAAAAAGAGGTTGCAGACCGCATGTGTGGAAAAGTTCGTACAAAAAATTACTCCACGCTGACACTCTTTCTTCAATTTTACGCAGAAGTCACTGCGCGATTTGAAGTCTCGCGCAACTGTTTTTTCCCAAAACCCAATGTCGACTCTTCCGTTGTCCGCTTGGATCTGCATGAACCTCCACAGGTAGATAAAGAAAAACTCTTCAAAATCATTCATACCGCTTTTCAACAGCGTCGCAAAATGTTACGCGGATCTCTCTCTGCCATCGCGCCAAAACCTAAAATTGAAAAAACTCTCGAGGAAATTGGTAGCCATCCGGGCGCTCGCCCTGAAGAGCTCTCTCTTGATCAATTCCTACTTCTATATAAAACGCTTTAAAAACTTGAGTTTTTGCCCAATTTCACCTATAGAAATCCATCTTTTGACTGTAGAAACAGAAATGCCAATGTTCTTCGCATAATGAGATATATCGAGCGTTTGAATCACTTGCGCCCCTAGCAACTCAATGACAGTCTCTAAAACCAACTGGATCTTCTGAGAAAAGAAGCACTTTTTGTGAATCATCAAATGTGACGTATTCATACCCCTTTAGCAATTGGCGCAAAAGAGTCGACTTTCCAGACTGTTTTGGCCCTATGAACCTATCCAACTAAAGCTGCTTTTGAAATTTTTTCTCAGTTTTGAGAAGGATTTTGGGATCTTTTTGAAAACAACTTAATTAAGTTGTTTGAAAAAATAGCTCAAAATCCAGCCAAAAATGTGGAAAAAGGCAAAAGCATGTTTAGTTGGATAGGTTCATTATCCCAACTACAGGAAAGAGCCCCTAAAAACCCTTTACTGTTTTTTCTAAATTGTTTATTTCCAAAGTTTTGGGATAATGGGTTTTCGATGAATTTTGCGCCATACAAGCAAAACCATAGGTGCAGGAAGGAAAATCAGGCACCAAATCAAATGGTTTTTAGGAGAAGCAATATCAGATTCAGATAGAAGATCACAAGTGGTGATCACGTGCTTTTGATTGTCTCTAATTTGCAATTCTCCTACTTTCATCCCTACATAGACAGGAAGGGCATCCACTTTCCATTTCACCTTAACTTGAATGTCCGGCTCTTCAGCAGGAAAGTAGGAGAGAGAGACATCATCTTTTAAACGCGCTTTTATGAGATGTTTTTTCATCTGTTTAGAAAAGAGGTTTTCATCCCGGTTATAGAGTTTGCGCGATACTTTTTTTTCTGCAAAAGCAGTATCAAAAAGTGCGATCACATCGCGATAGCGCGATTTATTATCATCGCATCCCAAAACTACAGCAACAAGTGTCCGCCCCTCATATTTTGCGGCAGCAACAAGGCAATAGCCCGCTTTTGAGTGCGTTCCTCTTTTAATTCCCAGTGCCCCTTCATAATGAAAACGCCCATCCATAATCAGCTCATTTTTCTGCACGAGTTCGCGCACATCGGACTTGTTGGTTTTTGGGCAGTTATACCCCTTACTTAAAACAACTTTTCTAAATGTCGGGTGTTTTAGTCCGCAGGATGCCATCTTTGCCAAATCGTAGGCCGTCGTTTTGTGGGTAGGAAAGTGTAGACCGTGAGGATTAGCAAAGTGGGTGTTTGTGCAACCTATTTTTTTTAAATAGAGATTGAGATCGCGAGTAAAAGTTGAAATACTTCCGGAGACATAATCTGCAATAACGTTAGCAGCATCATTACCAGAGTGCAGCATCAATCCGTAGAGCAGCGCCTCAAAAGAGATTTTTTCTCCTCGCTGGAGATGAATGGAAGTTCCATCAGGCTGCAACCAATAGGGCGGAATGCGGTAATTTCTCGCCTCCTTCATCTCCTGATTCATCCGGGAGAGCGTATAGCTTTTTACTTCCACTTCCTGCTCAAGCTGATCCCCTTTTTTTATAAGGGCATAGAGGAGTGTCGCAATTTTTGTTGTACTTGCCGGATAGGCAAGCTCGTACCCTTTTTTTTCAAAAAGGACTCTTCCGGTTTCTGCATTCATCACAATTGCTGCTTTTGCATTAACAGGAACTTGCAGTGGAGCAGAAAAGAGACGAATCGTGATTAGAAAAAGAAAAATTCTTCCCATCTTATTCATTATAGCGAAAAAAAATGAATTTTTCTCTTTAAAAATAAAAATACAATCGATATTCAGGGGTCAGAGGGCGTCTGCATTTCAAAAAACCCCTCATAAAATTGGAGAAACATGAGCGATCCTACACTTTTGGAAGAGACATTTACAAAGTTTATGCAAGAATTCCCGAAGTGTGTGCCGGACGGCATCATCTCCGTTGACCTAAAACTTCTTCGCGATCTTGGCCTTCTTGACGCTGAAGAGGATGAGGAAGATAGTGAAGAGTTCCCTCATCAATTTCACGTCATTGAAACCGATGAGAAAGTAACGCTCTTCAATGAGGAGTTTGCCATCTGGATCGTTCCCAAAATCATCGACGAACTCCCCACCACTCTTACACTCATTAGTTTGCTATCGGGTGAAAAACCCAAACTCGAAATTGTCTTTTCCACTTCGGGTATCTACAACACGCCCAAGTTTGTACTCAAGGTCTTGCGCTACTATCTATCGGAAGTTCTTGATACAGAAGAAGCAATCTCCTCTATTCATAAGGATTGAAACTGCTTTTCCAAAATCAAGACATTGTAGATATCTTCGCGCTCATAGTGAATGCTATCTACAAACTCATGCATAAAAGGAATACCAAGACCACCAGGTTGGCGCTTTTCTATCGGCGCATCACGATCAATTTCAGGATTTTGTAAAAGCGGGTTGAAGGGAACCCCTTGATCTTTGACAACCACTTGCATCTTTTTTTTCGGAAAAAGATTGAGAGTCAGTTCAAGATACCCCTCTTTTTTTGGGTAGGCGTGGTGGATAACGTTCACAACCGCCTCTTCAACAGCAATTTCAAAGCGTTGTGCTGCTGCTTCATCAAAACCCATTTGCGCAATCGCTTCACGCACAAAATCTAGCATTGGATAGAGCTGGTCGAGTTTTGCAGCAAACTGCTGCGATACAGAGTGTGTCACATTTTTCTTTTAATTCATTTCGGCATTTTGAATCAAAATGGCACTTGATATTCGTTTAGCCAATTTCCGATAGATGGGGTGTGAAGCCTCCCCTCGCGCATCTTCAAAAGCTCCCAGCTGTCCCATAGAAAATTGAAGTACGGAGATAGGCCTGCCAGTCTGGGAAGTTAACGAAAGATCTTGAATTGAGTCAGAGTCCACAAAATCGTAGTCAGTAGAAGATGTCACTACTTCTGGACCAAGGAGTGTCGTGCCTGTCAAGGTGTCGATAAGCTCAACACGCAGTTCCACGGTTTTGCGCTCTTCAATTTGATTAAGACGGTTGATGCGTTTACCCGTTGTCTCATCGCGATCATATTGAAACCCCGTCTTTTCATAAGAGCTTGTCAAAATTTCTCCTATGAGCTGATAGCGCCCGCTACTCACTTGGTATTGTAGTGGTGTCTCTGCTGAAATCGAATAGGCAAGTGCTGTTGTGAGCCTGCCATCAATATCTCCCTTTATGTAGGGAACTGTAATTGTGGGATTTGTATTTTGAGCAAGGTGATAGCCGCAAGAGCTGAAGAGAAAAAAGCTAAGAAGCAGCTTGCTCATTGTTAGAAGGCATTGCAACAGTACCAGGCTGAGGAATCTCACGACCTAGTTTGCGCAATCGCTTTTCTGCATGTTTTGCTTGCATCGTTTCAGGATAACGTACAATGATTGTCGAGTAGTAGATGGCAGCCGAATCAACTTTTTTTGTCTTTTGGTAGAAGTGCCCCACATCAAAAAGCTCTTTAGCAAAGCGCTCTTTCATTTGCAGAATTAACCCTTCTGTTTCCGTAATACGCGACTCACCTGGGAACGCTCGGCGAAATTTACGCAGGTTAATTTCTGCCAGTTCAAGATGGGCAGGATCGGGAAAAGTAGCCGAACACTGCTTCAAGTAGACATTGGCTATGCTCATAAAGCTATCAGGTGCACGGGCGTGCTTCGGGAAACGACGGATCAATGTCTGAAAAGCATCAACGCTCTCTTTATATTTTTTAAAAAAGAGAAGCAATTCTCCCTTTCGATAGAGAGATTCCGCTGCAATTTCATCCCGCGGAAGAGAAGCGATTACCTCATCATAGAGGCGCAGAGCTTCATCACGCGCAGGCAGAATTTTGGGAAGGAGCTTTGCGTGAAAAAGATGTTTTTTTCCACCATTATCAAAGGCCTTAGCAATTTCAAATTTTTTCCTTATGGCTTCTTCAAAGAAAGTAGGGCTCTCTTGCGTTGTGATATAACGCGTAAGATATTGATCGGCGCGGATATACTCACCTTGTGCAAGGTAGGCTACAGCAAGATAATAGTCTGCTTCTTTAGCAAAAGTTGTACCTCGGTGATAGGCCAAGATGCGACGATTTTGCTTGATAGAGGTCTTCCAATCTTGCTTACCAAGAGCCTCCATTGCTATCCGATAGCGATCCTCTACAGAGGGGCGCTCCTCCTCAGCATGAAGAAAAGTACTAAAAAAAACTAGAAATAGAAGAATCTTTGCTCTCATAATAGAAGACTTATTATGACACAATTCAAGTCTTTTGCACAACCTTCTGAAAAAAGGAGAGTTGAGTAATCTTTTTTTCAATTTCGGGATCCCATGTGACACCCCAACCCTCATCAATCTCAATCGAACCTACGCGATTTTCTCCAGAAAAAAAGCGCAACTGCACATCGTCCCCTCCAGCGTGTTCATGAAAAATTTGTTTTAACTTGAGAACGTGGCTAAGCCGCATTACATCTGCATCGAGATGGATCTCAATTGCGTTTTTCTTCTCCTCTTTTTTCTCCTCTTTCGGCTTCGGGCGGCGCTTATCAGGAATCGGATTGCTCTTTGCTTGATCGTAGGCAGCATCGGCAGCACGAATCGTCTCCTCTCCCACATGGGTCAGATCATCCAGCCAGCGACAACTCAATCTAAAGTCGCCGTCGCGACGATCTACCTGGACAACAGCATAGAGCAGCTGATTTTCTACAAGCAGAGGAGCTTTTACTTCATAAAGGTCAGACCAAATGGGAATTTCAAAATGCTCCACTCCATCACTAATCGTAAGGATTGCAAACTTTCTTTGATTTCTTTGGGAGATCATCACGCGAACTGTATCCACAATGCAAGCAATACGAAAAACATCGGAGTGCCCGGCTCCTTTCACTCTTTCAAAAGGTGAGCATGAGAGCTTGGGCAGAAGATCGCGATACTCATCCATCGGATGACCACTCAAATAAAATCCCATTATCTCCTTCTCCTTCACTAAAATATCGCTTTTAGCATCGGGCATAACATCCGCAGGCGGTTTAAGAAAAGATTGACTTGCCTGATCATCAAAGGTAGAGAAGAGGTCCATAACCCCTTTTGCTTTTTCTTTCTGCTCACGCGATGCCATCTCATAGATTGGCTCTAAGCTAGCGCGCAACTCAGCACGCGACCACTTAGTGAAATCAAATGCTCCCGCCTCAATCAGATGCAAAAAGGCCTTTTTGTTTGCGCGCTTAATGTCAATGCGCGACAAGCAGTCGTAGAGAGATTCAAAAGATCCATTCTCTCTGCGCTCTTCAACAATCGCTTCGACAACACCGCTGCCTACACCCTTGATTGCCGACATAGCAAAACGGATTCCGCTTGGCGTGGCTGCAAACTCTGCTCCCGCCTCATTAATATCAGGAGAGAGAATCGGGATTCCCATGCTCTCCGATTCGCGGATATGTTTGGCCACTTTTGTAATGTCATGCACATCACAAGTCATCAAAGCCGCCATCCACTCACGCGGATAAGAGGCTTTCAAAAATGCCGTTACATAACTTAAGTATCCGTAGGCTGCCGCGTGTGACTTGTTGAAGCCGTAGGAAGCAAACTTTTCTACTTTGGAAAAAATTGCACCGGCAAGCTCTTTTGAGATTCCCTTTTCTACAGCACCTTCTTGAAATTTGACCTTCTGGCGCTCCATCTCTGCGTGATCTTTTTTCCCCATCGCACGGCGTAAAAGATCCCCCTCACCGAGGCTGTAGCCGGCAAGGTGCTGCGCAATTTGCATGACCTGCTCTTGGTAAACCATGATGCCGTAGGTCTCTTTTAAAATATTTTCCATCCAAGGATGGTCATACTCAATTGGCTCGCGCTTGTGTTTACGCGCGATGAAAGAGGGAATCATCTCCATCGGACCTGGGCGATAGAGCGCGCCCACCGCAATGATCTCTTCAAATTTATCTATGTGCAAGTGTTTCGCTAAGTCCTGCATACCGCCCGATTCAAGCTGGAAGAGCCCCATCGTCTTGCCTTGGTTGAGCAGAGAAAAGGCGTTTGTATCATCAAGTGGCAAGTCGACCCAATCAATCTCTCTTCCCGTATTCGCAGAGACAGCGTCAACTGCTTTTTGAATCGACGTTAACGTCTTTAATCCCAAAAAGTCGATCTTGAGCATTCCGACTGCTTCGACTGGCTTCATCGAATACTGGGTCGCGACCATATCGGCATCTTTTGCAGTGCAAACAGGGATGTGATCAGTAAGAGAGTCTCCACAAATAATTAAACCTGCAGCATGAATCCCCGTATTGCGTATCGAACCTTCGAGTTTTAAACTCAAATCGATCAGGCGCTTTGTCTCTTCATCCTCATCTCGCATGCGACGCAGGTCCGCATCGATCTCAAGCGCGCGCGTTAAAGTCATTCCCGGATCCTCAGGAATTAACTTGGCAATCTCATTGACTTTTGTCAGGGGCACACTGAGAACGCGGCCCACATCTTTAACCGCCATTTTTGCCTTCATCGTGCCAAACGTGATGATCTGCGCAACTTTTTCCTTGCCATATTTTTGGATCGTGTAGTCGATTACCTCTGAGCGGCGATCCATGCAGATGTCAACGTCAATATCGGGATAGGAGAGGCGTTCCGGGTTAATAAAGCGCTCAAAGAAGAGGTTAAAGCGCAGCGGTTCAATATCTGTAATCCCAATCAAATACAAAATAATTGAGCCCGCACCTGAGCCGCGACCAGGTCCTACAGGAATTTTTTGCGATTTGGCCCAATGAATGAAATCATAAACAATCAAAAGGTAGTCGCACATGCCCTTTGAAATAATAATTTCCAGCTCATAATCTAAGCGCTCACGCACCACTTCTATTGGGTCGCGCTCTGGATACTTCTCTGCTACTTTGGCAAGACGCGCCTCTGTGTAGCGGTGTGGAATCCCCTCTTCACACAGCCTGCGCAGATACTCCTCTGAAGCTTTTTTGCGCTCCTCATCGCTAATCTCCTTTCCTTCTAACTCTGGTGGAACAAAGACAGGGTAAAAGCGCGCATTAAAATCCATTTCAAACTGGCACTTCTCGGCAATCTCTTGCGTGTTTGCAATCGCCTCGGGCAGATCGGAAAAACGCTCTGCCATCTCATCTGGAGATTTGAAATAGAGCTCATGTGTCGGTGCAATCTTGCGCTTGGGGTTGGGAATGCGACGCCTATTGCGACCCATCGCATCTTTTTCCCAAATCTCGCACGGCTCGCCCGACTGCACATTCATGAGAATTTCGTGCGCCTTCCAATCATCAGCATTGAGATAGTGCGAACCGTTTGTTGCGACAATCGGCACATCCCACTCTTTTGCAAGATGAAGCAGTCGCGCCTCTAAAGTTTTCTGTTTTTCAATATACTCGCGATGAGCACGCACCACCCAACTCTCTTCCTCCATCGCGGTTAGATCCGCCATCTCATGGCGCTGCAATTCAAAATAGAAGTCCTTCCCAAAAAGATCTATGAAAGGGCGAATCTCCTCCTCTTTCTCCTGAAAAACGAGCGAAGCAATTTTTCCGTACGTGGGACCAGAGAGACAGATCAATCCCTCATGATGCGCAGCTAAAGTCTCCCAGTCGATGCGTGGCGTGTAGTAAAAACCCTCTAAAAAGCCGATCGAACTCAGCTTGCAAAGATTTTGATACCCCTTCTGGTTTTTGGCAAGAAGAAGAACTGGATAACCAGATGCCTCACCCGGCATTCGTTTCTTTTCTCTACACGAGCGCGGTGCCAAAGCGATCTCTAAACCAATAATAGGCTTGATCCCCTCACCTTTGCACGCCTTAAAAAACTCTACCGCGCCAAACATATTGCCTTGGTCGGTCAAAGCGAGTGCGCTCATACCAAACTCTTTGGCGCGCCCAGCCAAATCTTTGACCGAAGCACTAGAATCTAGAATAGAATACTGGGAGTGGGTGTGAAGAGAAACATAAGACATTAAAAACTATCTTAGCGGATTTATGCGCCCGCTGCAACAGCTTTAGATCGGCTAGCAGACCAGAGAGGAAGAAGAAGCAACAGCGCACTTATCGAGCAGACACCAATTACGGAGAGGTACCCTGTCCAGCTATACGCGTCGATAATCATCCCAATTGGCACACATGCTGCTGCCGCACCAAAATAGGCAAACCAGCCACAAAATCCTGTTGCTGTCCCTGCCGCCTTTTTATGAGAGAGCTCTGCTGCTGCCATACCAATCAGCATCTGAGGACCAAAGACAAAAAAGCCCATCAAAAAGAGAATTCCCATGTGCAAGACGTGGTGTACGCCTGGGAAAAACCAGAGGAGAAGGAAGGTACCAAAAACTCCTGCTGTGAAGATCACATTTACAGGCCCTCGCTTGCCCTTAAAGATCCGATCGGACATGGCTCCTGAAGCGAGTGAACCAAAAATCCCTCCAATCTCAAACATTCCTACGCAATAACCCGCCGTCAAAAGTGAGTAATTTTTTGCCTCGCACAGATAGACAGCCGTCCAATCATTAACAGCTGTACGCACAACATAAACAAAAAAGTAGGCAATAGCTAAAATCCAAATGAAGCGATTTTTCAGTACATATTCGAAAAGAATTTCCTTAACAGAAAGATCTTTTTTCTCTTCTGGCCCTGCCAACTCCGTCTCATCATTACGAAATTTTTCAATTGGGGGCAGACCGAGAGATTGCGGTGTGTCGCGCAAACAAGCGATAAGAAAAACTCCCACAGCAACACAGAGAACGCCTGGTAAAAACATAGCAGCGCGCCAGCCAAAATGAGCTGCTGCAATAGCTCCTAAAAAGGCAATTGCTAACCCCCCGATATTATGAGAAGTATTCCACACCCCCCACCAAGAGCCGCGCTCATTTTGAGAGTACCAGTGTGTGAGCAAGCGCGCACATGGAGGCCATCCCCATCCCTGGAACCAGCCATTGAGCCCCCAAAAAACAGTAAAGAGCATAAGTGAGGAGGAGAAACCAAAAAATATATTACATATACCCGTTAAAATGAGCCCAAAACCCATGAAATAGCGCGGGTTCGACCTGTCAGCAGCAACCCCACTCACAAATTTGCTCATCCCGTAGCTTACATAGAGGACACTACCTAAGATTCCCAGCTGCACTTTTGTAAATCCCAAATCATGAATCATGACCGGCATCGCTATTATCAAACTTTTTCTTGTAAAGTAGTAAAAAATATAGCCAATATACATCCCAATGAAGGTGCGCATCCGCCAGTAGCGGTACTTCTCTTTTACCTTCTTCGGATCCTCGATTTCATCAATATGAGGGGCTGGTTTAAAAAAATTTAATAAATTCACAACGAAAAAACTACTCCCTTGGAGTGGTCTTATAATACCTAAAAAATAGTGCAAAGTCAATGACAAAGAGCCAAAACATTAGAATTATAATTTGAATTTTGCTCTAATTGGAAGGGATGGATGGCCCCGTTCCCCCAATCCCACCACCCGATCGATCTGAGCAGGAAAAAGTCCGTCTCTCTTCCTCACAAGAGCAAAGAGCAATCCGCAAACGCTACTTTCATTCAAGAGAGGAGAGGGATCGAAAACCGAGCGTACCTTTTGCCTGGGTTACCGGATTAATAAAAAAAGTTTTTCATATCCTCACGTCGGAAAAAGAGGGGAATCTGCTCAAAAAAGATACAGAAGCGATCCGCGATGACCTGCGAAAACTCAAAAAATATCTTTCACAACTAGAGGAGCGCGATGAGAGTGAGAACCCCCTATTTATTGAACGCCTCTCCTCAATTTGGGAAGAGCTGTACCAACTTACTGAGACAGGCGCCCTGATCGAACCCAAACTACTCGAAACCGTTGGCAACCTGCAAACTCTTTTTGAATCTTATCCACCAGGAGAGCTCCACTCCTTTCACTTCTATCTTGTAAAACACGCTGGCATGAGCTGGTTTCCCTTTCCTTTCATTGAAATGCTGAAAAACCTGCACAAAGAAGCGCAACAAAATCCCAAAAACGCACATCTCACGCAATGGATTGCTGCAATCGATATATCAATCTCTTGACACCTGTACCCTTAGAGCCTCATGGCATGAACTATCGTTAGAATCATCTTACTTTTTTTAAGCTAATATCTGCAAAGCGTTACAACTTTTACCTAATATCTCTAGGTTAAGTTAGGCCATTCTCTCAAAATAAGAGCAGATAATAGCGCTTTTGACAACGAAGCTTGGAGATTTATATCTAATTCTTGAACTACTTTAGAAAAATCTTTCCACAAATCAGAGATTTCTAATTGATCGCTAGATAAAGAATTCACCAACTCAGCTTTAAGCTTTGTATTTTTTACATTTGTAAGTACCACCCTGTCTATTTTCAGAGGATCATTTCCAACCTTTTGATCTAACTCAAAAGTCCTATCGACCATAGAAAATTCTATCCATTTACCTGGATCAACTCTTAATTTATTAATAACTTGTATAGCACGACCTATTTGTAATTCACGAATGTATGCTCTGTAAGCTGATTTAAGTTGAATTTCAAGATCCGCACATAATTGATTGTAAGATTGAGAATTTTTAATAGCTCCGGCGCATGCTGCAGCTCTACCTAAAGCTTCATAATTAATATCGTTTGGTGAAGAAGCAGACGCATATTCACTACGAGCTTCATCTGCCACTTTTGTAGCCTCTTTTGCCTCAGCTGTGGCGTCAAATATGCAAGCCAATGTAGAGGCGAGCGCAGCACGAGAAGCAGCTAAATTTGCTGTTGCTACTAACTCGTTAGGTCCATACTCGACCTCTTCTAATCGAGTAAAGTCTGAAAAATAACTCTTAGCTATATTAGCTACCTCTGGTTTAAGTCCCTTAAAAGATAAAAAATCGATTTTTTCAACGTCTCCCTTGCCACTTGCGCGCAATTCAAACGCTTGTTCAACCCTAGCCATCTCTTCATAAGAGGGGAGATTAGGTGTGTCTAATATGCCTATTTTTCTCTCTCTTTTTATTTCTTTATTACCTTCTAAAACGTCTTTTAAACTAGATGCTTTTTCTAAAATTCCTCTTGCGGTTTTATCTATTGAAAAGTATGTACCAACTTGCGAATTATCAGCTTGAACAAAACATCGGTTTATCAAAAAAATATTATTATTTTTTCTAATAACTAGACAATCTTTACTTTCGCTCAACCCTCTTTTTTCCAGCAACCTTTGGATGCCATGAGAATCAGTGTCGATCTGAATAAAATCAATATTCTTGTCCTGTTCAATATAGGTCAATAAACTTAGCAAGCAAGCCTCTCCAAAATAGGGAATGTATTTATCCCTAACCATTTCAAAAAAATTTTTAAAATATTTGTGCAAAGAGCGGACGCGAACGTCCCAATCTTCACTTCCATAAATACCTCTTACCTCATCAACCCTAGCCTTTATTGAACTCGCAAAATCACTCATTCTTTTAAACGACAAACGAAAAGTCCCATAAACCTTATCAATTGCATCTTGAGACTTGATTAGCCTTTCTATACCTCTTAATTTTATTAGGGATGTTAATGTTTCATCTAGCAACCTGTACTCCTGATCAATGTACTCTTCTGCTTTCCTTCGAGAAAGAAGTTCGACTTGTCTCCTTTTTTCTTGATTCACCCTATACCGATGAATACCAAAAGGTATGTTCAATGGTACTTTAGATATAAACTTGGTCAATCCAGTAAGTCCTAATTTTCGCTCTAGATCCTCTTCCAAATTTTTAATTGCTACCAAATTATCATTTTGAAACTTTTTCCATTTCTCGTCTGCATGTCTTTCAGAATCGAAAGTTTCGCCTAATAAGTTAAGCACATATTTTTGCAACTCATTCAATTTTTTTTTGGTTTTAACCAGACTCTTTTTTGAAACTTTACTCTCTAAAGCTTCTAACTCAATTCTTGTTTGGTAAATATGGACTTGACTAGTAATATACTTAATATACTTTTCTATACAATCTTCAACAATTGATTTATCGAAATTATGCACAATGCTCGGTTCGTTTTCTGGTAAGTGCAAAAAATTTCCTATTTCAGGATGCGAATGCGATAAAACTGTTCTGACCAAACTAAAGTCTCGCACATTTCTTTCAAATGTTTTTACACTGTCTGTAGACTCTCTAAAATAACTTTCCTCGCTTTTGACTATAGCAGTTAACTCATCAGTCATTCTTTTTTCCAAAAATAATTTATCGCTTGGAGAAACCCTACTCTTGCTAGCCACCCTGAGGCCTTGACTGAGCTGGAAAACGGCTTTTAGGCACTCCTTTAAACACTTTTCGTCCTCCAAATCATCTAATCTAACAATTTTTTTCAACCCAGCCTCTGCCAAAAGCTCTTGTTCAGCTTTATCTAAAGCTGCTCTACACTGAGCTTTCTCTTTAGTTTCTGGTAACTCTTGAATCTGTCTCTCCTCTCTCTTTCTTCTAAGAGCTGCAAGCTCTTCTTTTTTTGCTTCGATGTTTGGCTGCAGGTCAGGAATATTAAGAGATGACAGTGCTCCAATTGCACCCTCGAGCTCTGACTCTTCGGAACTTGGTTTCAATAACTCATCCCTCTGTCTGTTTTCTATTTCTCTAAGTCTAATATATGCATCTTTTTTGGTGTATTTTGTAAGCCCTAGCAAACAGTTTTCCTTTTTATCAAGGATACGATCTAGCCGCGTTCGAAGTCGCCTAATCGCTTCGTAGCCATCATCAGTGTTTGTGACTGATTCGATAACGAGAATTTTTGGGTTGTACTTTTCAACAAGAGCTTTGAGAGCAAACTCAGCTCCTAGAGCAATTATTCGTCCCTTGGTGTCACTAAAACCGGGAAAATCTACTATAATTAAGTTGTCGACAACTTCAATATTCGGTAAAAAAGTATAAGACGCGGCCCCATCATGACCTATAATTGTGTCTCTCCCGTCAATCGGCTCGTAGTTCTGATCGCTATTTAGCTTCATCTCATCACGTCTAAGAAAGCTAAGGGTAGTTGACTTGCCTGATCTTGTGCCGCCTAAAAGAAGCAATACCTCTTGTTCACTACCTGAAATTGAAGACTCAACTTTTTTGATGATTGCTTCTCTCATTTCTAAAACAATTTGAGACAACTCAGAAACCGAAATCCTTCTAACTGCACTTCTTCGTTCACTTGCTGTAGAAAAAGCTCTCATGTTTAGTACATGGTCGTAAAGTGTCACATATCCATGATCTAGGAGATAGTAAAGATACTGCGAGCAGTTCCTTTCGGTGCCTTCTGAACCCACTGCTAACTCTACCATTCTGTTTTGAATCTTCTGTTTCTTTTCTTGGTGAGCTTGAATTCTCCTTCTTTTTCTATCCAGGATGCGGGTAATTTTTTCATTTTGCTCGAATGACCCAAGCAGAAAGCTTATATCTTCTTCAAAATGATCGATTGAAATACAACAAGGTATCTTGCTAGCTAACTTCTCAATTTCTAAAGATTTATTAGCAATACTCTGAATTTTTTCTTTTAAAAGTGAGTCAATTGCTCCCACTTCTTTTTCAACTTTTGCTTTGACCGTCTGTTCTGCACCTACAAATTTCTGTAAAAAATAAATAAAGATTAAATTATCTGCACTAACACCTTTCTCAGAAAATAAAGAATTAATTTTTTTCTCTATTAATTGAACAATATATGATTTTCCTAAACCATCTATTTTTTTATAAACCTTTTTAATTTCTTTTACATTGTGAATGCAAATCGTATTTTGATCAAGTATTTTCTCAATTGATTTAACACTTTCGGAACAAAAAGAGGGAGCAGATCCGTTACTACAGTAACGATTTCCACTCCATCTTGTACTTAAATTGACAACAAAGCTCATACTACCTCCTCATTTGTTATTTTTAATGGACACTCTCTAAGAATAACAGCCTCCAACAACACTTTTGATAAGGGTAAACGGAAATCGATGTCTAAATCACTTAATGCCTCGGAAAAACACTTCCAAAGATCACAAATACTTAGCTGATCTACTGATCTGTATAAACCAACATCTTCTACTTGATTTATTGCTGTTGTATTTGCAATAAAAACCCTACCTGTTCTTAACAACTCATTTGCTAACGTATTATCCAAACCAGCTTCTTGAAGCTGACTGGATATTTCAAAATCACTCCCAAACCATCGGCCACCCAAGGTTTTACGTACCCAGTCTATTGGGTTTATTCCCAAATCAACAACTCCAGACACAAGACGCCTGCTATCTTCTCCAATTCGATCGAAAGAGTACCCAGCACTAGCTGCAGCTATGGCTGCAATATTTGCTGCCTTTGTATAGGCACTGAAAGCTTTATATGCCAAATTACTTGTGTTTAAAGAGGGGTTATTAGCAGATACAGCATTAGCATATCTCGCGTAAGCTAAAGCAATTTCACTACAATTAAAATAAATAGTGTTATACCGGGCGTAGTCTATCGGATCTCTTGTATTTCCAGCGGGGCTTGCTTGATCAAGCATATTTAGACACCTATTAATAATTTCAGATTTAGCTAGATAAACATTTTCGGCTTCGTCGCGCACGCGCGCAACGGTATCATCACTATTTGCCCTGTTAGCATCACAAGCTTTACTAATTGCGTCTACATTAGCTGCTCTAAAATCAGAATATGAACTCTGAGCTGCTTCTCTAACATGTACAAATCCAGCAAAAGCAGCTGTTACTCTGTCGTGTCTTACGAAACGATCCCACTTTAGAACCTTCAAAACGGATTGCCAATTTCTTGGCGCATTCGGAAAAGTACCTGCATTTATTTCATTTTTTAGCTCCGCACACCTACCCATTGAAAAAAGTCTTCCATTATTTCTAACAAAAAGCAGCTCTCCGCTACTTCTTGTTTCATACAATTCTAGCAACTGCTGGAAAGTCGAATTTTCTCCCTCAATTTGAATGAAGTCATAGGCTAAACCCTCTTGAATATATAAAAGCAAGCTAATGGCAGCTGCCCCTCCAAAAAATGGGATATGCGTGTTTTGAACTTCTCTAAAAAAACTCTCCAGTCTATTAGCTAAAAAGGACATGCTTGTATCCCATTCGTCTCTGCCACAGAGATTACGGGCTTCATTGACTCTTCTGTTCACAGAACTGACGAAATTTTCCACTGAAGACAAATCTAAGGGGTTTGCCTGAAGAGTGTTACTTATCTCACCGTGTGCACTGATAAAATTTCTTATATTTCTTAGCTTCATCAAAGAATTCCGTGTTTGAAATAAAGACTTATATTCGCTCTCAAGGTTTTCCAATACCCTTGAAGCAGAATAGGCTTCGATACTCTGCCTTATCTGCTGATCAGGAATGTATCTATCAAGACCAAAAGGAATCCCAAAAGGCAGGCAAGCAAAAAATTTGCCTAGCCCTGTCCATCCAAGCTCTGTCTCAAGGTTTCTTGAAAAACGATTTATGGCTTCAAGATTCTGTCTCTGGATTTGCTCCCACTTCGCCCCTAGATCATCTATATCTCTGGGCTCGATGTTCTCTAAACGACATATATAATCCTGTATTGCGTTGAGCTCAGATTCAGCGTTTTGGGTTCCTTCTTCACCAAGTCTTTCTCTTAATCTATCCAGCACATATCTTGTCTGCCTAAAATCAATCTTGTTGACTATGTATCTAACGTAACTATCTATGCACTCGCTTACAATAAGTTTATCAACATAAGTTACAAGGCTAGTTTCCATTTCAGGCAGGTGAAAAAACTTTCCGATTTCAGGTTTAGAGTAAGAAAAAATAGTTTTTACTAAGCTATGTCTTCTAACACTCTGCTCAAATTCGGAAACACTTTCAAACTGATCACAGTAGCCATTTTCAGCCCTCGCTTTTTCTAGCAAGTCAGCATTTATCATTTCCCTTAAAAATTCTCTATTTTCTGAAGAAAGCGTGTGGATGGTATTTACCCTACCAGATTGAGGATGATTGCGAATAACACTTAAACATTCGTCTAAATAATCTCGATCTTCTAAGTTTTTTAATCTAACTATTGTTCCAAGGCCACTTTCTCTAAGCAAATTATCTTCAATTGTTCTTATTGCTTCCTGGCACTCTCTCAACTCCCTTCTTTGCTGGTTTTGTCTTCTTTGCTGTAGCTCCAAAAGTCTTCTGTGCAATTCTCTTTGCTGCTCTTCAATACTTCTTTCTAGATTAGGTAAATGAAGTTCAGACAGAGCTCTAATCCCGCTTTCAATTGCAATTTCATCAGGGCTTGGGCTCGCTGACTCTAGTTGTTGGATTCTTATCACAGCAGGGTTTCTAGAGTACTTTGTAACCCCCAACATACAGCTACTTGTATCGCTTAGGATCCGGGAAATGCGCATATTAAGTCTTTGCATCGAAGCATACCCATCGTTTATATTGGTAATCGGCTCCAAAATTAAGATTTTTGGATTATACCTTGCAATAAGTGCTTTTAGAGCAAATTCAATGCCTATCTCAGTAGGCTGCCCACCAAAGTCACTGAAACCAGGAAAGTCTACAATTACAACGTCGCCAGAGACTTGAATATTTGGCAAAAATGTAGAAGACATATTTTCTCTGTTGCCTATGATTGCCCCATTATCATTGATCGATTCATAGAAGGAATCCCCAATTTTTTGCATTCTGTCACCTCGAAGAAAACAGAACGTAGTCGATTTGCCCGATCTCGCACCACCTAAAAGAAATACGATATCACGCGCATTTGCAGGAATGGAGTTTTCAACCTTTCGTATAATTGCTTCCCTAGTCTCTGCTATTATAAGGGAGATACTAGAAAATGCACTTCTTCTAATCGCTGCTTCGCGCTCAGAACCTGAAGAAAAAACTCTCATCCTTAGTAAATGGTCATACAGTGATAAGTACCCATATTCAAGAAGCTCATCAAAATAGGGCGGATACTGTCCTGGATTTGCTCTTCTCATCCTAGCTAACTCAGACTTCCTTTCTTCGATTTGCCTTAGTCTATCCTCATGAGCCTGAATATCTCTTCTTTTCTCATCCAAAATTCCATTAGTTTTTTCATTTCTAGTATGAGAACCAAATAAAGATACTATCTCTTCTTCAAAATTACTGGTCGAAATACAACAAGGCATGTGACGAGCTAGTTCTTCAATTGTGGAAGAGTTATCAAAAAATTCGCGCCGCTTATGTCCAAAACATGTGCTAATAGTTTCCTTTAATTGTGAAAACTGCTGAAGTTGATATAAAGATATTAGCTCCTTAGCACCAATTCTCTGCTGATTTAAAAGCAAAATAACTCTATTCGCCACTAACTCCACTACCTCATAGCTTCCATTACGTGAAATTTGGTGTGCTCTTTTTTCTAAATCATCAATTTTTTCATATGTTTGATTTACTTTTTTCAGATCATGTCTACAAATCACATCTTTATCAAGAAGCCTTCTAATTAGATTAACCCCATCTTCTATATTAACTGGCAAAGATTGCTCGATAGATCCTTTGCTACAATACTCTCTTACACACCACAAGCTATTTATTGGATTTAACATATTAATGATCACCCCCTTATTAAGTTTCTAGCCTGAATCTTAAAAACACTCTCTAATTGCAATATGTCTATCTGCTGCTGTATATAAGATTCAGATTCAAAAATTAATTTTTTATCTATTAATCCAGCATTTTCTTCAACTTGTCTTGCAATTAACCGTTGAAAGTTATCTATCATTAGATGAGGATGAGCAAAATCCTCTTCAACTCCCCCCATTAAAAAAGCGAGACCAAAAGCCTCTACTTGAAAATCTAACATCTTCCGAAACCAGAGAGTTGCACGGAGAGTTTTCTCTTTATCTGTCAAGTTTCCTCTTTGACTAAGAAATGACCGATACGATTCTATGATACTTCGCCCAGAAAAAATCCTCCCTAGAGAGATATGGGCCTCCCAAGCTCTACTAGCTGCTTCATTTTCATACCTTCTTGGCGCATTCGCGCCATACTCTCTATTTTGATATGCAGCATCCCGTATAGCAGCAACTGCTTGTGTAATGGGACTAAACCTGTTTTCATGTCTAAGATCTTCCAACTGTGCCTGTATATTCTCTACTTCCTTCAAAATTTTTTCTGTATTTCTATGCGTAGAACTCGCAATATCAGCCAGTTCATCAACTGTTTCTCTTGTTCTTTCACTTTGCTCTCTAACCTGAGAATAAGTAGCAATTCCTACCGTATGCCAAATTGAGCTTGTAATTCGTTCAATGGGGGGGAAAATGATTTGTCCTACCACCTCTAAAGTATTTAACAAAACATCTGACATTTCTGGGCAGACAGAGGCGATTAATTTCACAAAGTAACCATCAATATAAGTTTTAGGTAAGTACTTTAGTGCTAATGGAATTCCGTGTAATAAATAATTTGGAATACTATCGATTTCTATCTCTCTGCCACTATTATTTAAGACCAAGCTATTGTTTGAAACATTGTAGAGAGGTTTCGGATTACAGCTAGTAGCTGTAGGTATAAAACTTTGCATTTGACTCACAAATGGCAAATTTGGATTGCGATAAGCTTGGTAAACCTCGTCAATAGATCGCTGGGTTGCCTGGACTACTTTCGCTTTATTTCCAGAGTTTTTAGGGCTAAAAAAGCAGCCATCTCCATACACTCTCCAACAGCCGTTCTCTTCACTTGAAACATTTAGACCCTCATTTCCATCTCTTTCATGCTGCGCTGCTGTTAATAACCCAGCAAAGGCTTTCGCAATGCTCTTAGAACAATTTAGAGTATTTATAAAAAACAACTCCAAAGCGCCTCGTTGGTTACGAATATGCCCAGCTGCAAATAGGTCTTCCAGAAAGTGACAGGCATAAGCATCATGCGCGTAAGCATCCTTCAATTTTTCTAAGTCATTTTCTCTGCCAGCTTCTTGTGCAATGCGTATCGCCTCGTTATGACCAATGAAGTAAACTTCTTTTGCATTTACAAAAAAATGATCACTATTGTCGACAAGCAATTGACCAATATCGGGCTTGAATTTTTCAATTACCCTACCTCTTTCGATCAAATCTGCGCTGTAGCAGTGGTGGGGCAGTCCTGAATTTCTCACAGCATGATACTCGTTTTCTATCTCTGCAATTACATTCTGAACTTGACTCCTATCCGCATGAGCAAGTGTATTAAAAGCCGCATTAAACCTTTCTGTTTTCTGCTCGTTTGTCCCCCCAGGAAGTGATATTGCTCCATACACCTGTCTTCCATTTACTACTCTATCCAATTCGCCATAGAAATCCCCAGCTAGCGCAACGATGTGACGAAAAAAAATAGGCACAGTTCCAACTGTTATTAAGGGAGTGTTTTCACCCAACCCGGGTAGATTAATATTTTCTCCAATCGCGATATGCTCCGCTGCACCAAAGCCCCCTCTTAGCAATTCTTGCCGTCGAAAAGTTTCAACTTTATAAGAGCTTGCTGGTAAATTAATTTCCACAATACCGCTCGCTTTGATCTTAAGGGCATGCTCTAATAAGCTATGCTCTTTTGTTCCTGGAACTAATTCGCGCAATCTCAATTCAGCATCTTGTCTGGATATGGTTCGACCATTCTGGGATTGGCTACCTAAAACTAATAGATTTGTCATACTACTTACGCAATCCTCCACAAATTTTTATAGGGCCGTAAATCAAATTGACCATAACTTAACAGTCTCTTTAAATTTAATTCAAGTATCAAGTTAGCGTTCTTCTAAATCACCACAAATATTCCCTGGGATAGCTCCCCTTTCAACTTCCATTTTTAAGCTGACCAGCACTGTCGAATAACTCCGCTTTTTCTTTTACTTCCTGTTATTAGAAAGTATTTAAGAAAAATATAAAAAAATTTTCAATCTGAGAGAAATATCGAACGATGTCGCAATTCTCATTATGTTTAGGCCGATATCTTTTCGTTCCTGAACACTTTGTAGTGTCCCTTTTAAATTAAGTTTTTAAAATGCTTTTTTTTAAATTTTTGGATTTCTAATTCCATTGAAAAATGGAGAAGTTTCTGAATACCTACCAACTAACTCTTCAACATAAAATTTTGCTATTTTTTTAGCGTGAACGCTTTCGCGATTGGGTTATCGCAACCCTTCCTGGTATTTACGAGGTGATTTTCGATAGCCCAATCGTGAGAGCTTTCACGTTAAAAAGAATAGCAAAATTTTTTGTTACAGAGTACTAGCATCAAAAACATTTACAAATTATCAAAAAACACCTCTACAAGAGCTAGCATTCCAAAGCGAACTTAAGCAAAAAAATTGTTAACGTAGGCATTCATTTCGCTTGAAATTGCAAACATTTACTTTCACGGAGTATAATAGTCATATGAAATACTCCACTCCCAAAGGAACTTTTGATATTCTGCCAGAAGCGGTAAAACCCGATAGGAAATGGCGGCTCATTCATCGCTATGCTTATCTAGAAGAAGTGTTGCGAAAAACTTCTTTGGATTATGGATTTCAAGAAATTCGCACACCAATTTTTGAACGGACTGAATTGTTTACGCGTAGCGCTGGTGAAGCTTCTGATCTTGTTTCAAAAGAGATGTATACGTTTGAAGATAAAGCGAAGCGTTTGATGAGTTTGCGCCCTGAAGGTACTGCACCTGTTATTCGCGCGCTTGTTGAAAATCAAATGTCGGGAAATAGAAAATATTTTTATATTGGCCCCTACTTTCGCTACGATCGCCCACAAGCGGGCCGCTTTCGCCAGTTTCATCAGTATGGTGTAGAAGCTGTTGGCAATGCGAGCCCCGAGCAGGACGTTGAGGTAATTGATCTCATCATGGAGATCTATCGCCGCCTTGGGATCAAAGAGTTAAAGTTGTTGATCAACTCAATTGGTGATAAGGCGTGTCGAGAATCTTATGTAAAAGCATTAAAAGAATTTTTGCAGCCACATTTTGCTGAGCTTTCAGAAGAGAGCCAGGCACGTTTTGAACAAAACCCTTTGCGTATTTTGGATACAAAAAATGAGAGAGAACAGCAGCTTTTAAAAAGCGCGCCCTCAATTTTGGATTTTTTAAGTGAAGAGAGTAAGGCGCATTTTGAAAAGGTTTTGGGATGGCTGGATCGGTTGGGAATTTCTTATGAAGTCACTCCCAGCTTGGTGCGCGGTCTTGACTACTACACACAGACAGTTTTTGAAGTGACCTCGAATGTTTTGGGAGCGCAAAATAGCATTGGCGCAGGTGGACGCTACGACGGCTTGATGCATGAGCTGGGAGGAAAAGACCTTCCTGGAATGGGCTTTGCTACCGGCATTGAGCGCATTTTGCACACGATGGATGGACAGGGATTAAGCTTTCCGAAGCCCCCCCACTCTACCTGCTTTTTGATTCCCATGACAAACCAAGCACAGGAGAAGCTATTTCCTCTTCTGTTTGCTTTGCGACGCGCAGGAATTGCTGCAGAGATGAGCCCTGTTTCAAAAAAAGTCGGCAAAGCTGTTGGAGAGGCGAGCGATCGTGGAGCCCATTTCGCTTTGATTATGGGTGAAGAAGAGCTACAGAAAAACGTTGTTCAAGTAAAAGATTTACAATCTCGCGCAGCGCAAGAAGTTGCCATTGATGATGTGATGAAAACGATAAAGGAAAAATTGTGAGCCAGTATAGAAGATCTCATACGTGTGGAGAGCTGCGCAGCAGTGAACAGAAGCAGAAAGTAACTTTGTGCGGATGGGTCCACAAGCGTCGCGACCATGGAAACTTGATTTTTATCGATTTGCGCGATCGCTATGGCATCACGCAGCTCGTTATCGATCCAGAACGCTCACCTGGTGCGCATGCCGCTGCCGGAAAGCTACGAATGGAGTGGGTCATCGCCGTCACAGGAAGAGTCTCTCTTCGAAAAGAGGGGATGCAAAATGCGCAGATGGCAACGGGCGATATTGAAATCGACGTCGAAGAATTCACTATCTTGTCAGAGGCGAACACTCCTCCGATTGCTGTTGCCGATGATGGCACGCAAACACATGAGGAGACGCGTCTGCGCTTTCGCTACCTCGACATGCGTCGCGGTGAAATTGGAGAGAATTTAGAGAAGCGTCATTTGGCTATGCTTGCTACCCGCAACTTTCTAGATCAAAAAGGCTTTTTTGAAATCACTACACCAATTTTAGGTCGCTCAACTCCTGAAGGAGCGCGCGACTATCTCGTCCCTTCCCGCCTCTTTCCCGGAAACTTTTTCGCTCTACCGCAATCACCGCAAATTTTTAAACAACTTTTGATGATCGGCGGTATGGATCGCTACTTTCAGATCGCTCCCTGCTTTCGCGATGAAGATTTGCGCGCAGACCGTCAGCCTGAGTTTCATCAAATCGACTTAGAGATGAGTTTTGTCACACCTGCAGACATTCAACAAATGACAGAAGAGATGTTGGCAGCCATTTTTGAAAAAGTGATGGGTCAAGAGATCCCTCACCCGTTTAAGCGAATGACACATTTGGAGGCAATGGAACGCTACGGTTCTGACCGCCCTGATTTGCGCTACGGGATGGAGTTAATTCGTCTTGATGACATTGCCGAAAAATGCAACTTTACCATTTTCAAGGAAGGGATCGCTTCTGGAAATATTGTCAAAGCACTTTGTGTTAAAGGAGGGGCAAGCCTATCCCGAAAAGAGGTTGAAAAACTAGGATCTTTTGTTGCGCCTTTCGGACTAAAAGGACTTGCTTGGATGAAACACTCTGAAGGCTCTCTCACCGGAGGTATCGCAAAATTTTTCTCCACCGAAGAACTCGCTGCTTTCGAAAAAAGAATGCATGCTGAAAGTGGCGACTTACTACTTTTTGCTTGCGCAGCTGAAAACGTAGTCAACCAATCGCTTGATCATCTCCGTCGCCACTTGGCAAAGGAGCGCAACCTCATTGATAATGAAAAATTGGAATTTGTTTGGGTCACAGACTTCCCTCTCTTCTCTTGGGATGAGGATGAGAATCGCATTGTTGCTGAGCATCACCCCTTCACCTCACCTCACCCTGACGATACCTCTCTCCTTGATAGTGATCCGCTAAAAGTGCGCTCTCTTGCTTATGATGTTGTCCTCAACGGCTATGAGCTGGGTGGAGGATCGCAGCGGATTCACGATGCAAAATTACAGAAAAAACTTTTCTCTTTACTCAAACTTTCTCCTGAAGAAATTGAAGAAAAATTTGGCTTTTTTGTTGAAAGTCTCAGTTACGGCACTCCCCCTCATGCGGGTATTGCTCTTGGTCTTGACCGCCTTACGATGATTCTTTGTGGGACTGATAATATTCGTGATGTGATCGCTTTCCCAAAAACATTAAAAGCTCTCGACATTATGATGCAGAGCCCTGCTCCTGTGCGCAGTGAGCAGTGGAGAGACCTTCATCTCAATGAACTTGAACCAAAAGAAATTCCTTATGTATAATTACTTAGGAAACACTGAACCACTGCTGTGCCGATAGGTCGAGCCGAAAATTCTAAAAAAGGTTGTCTGTAGACCCTAAATAACTGGATACAGTTATTGGAAATTGAAAAAATTTTTTTCTGGAACTTTTGAGCCACGGGATCGGTGGATGAGTTGTTCAGGGCTTCTTTATAAAACTAATTGGTAGAAATATGAAAAAAACATTTATTCTCTTTGCCCTTCTTCTTTCTCTTTCTCTTCACGCTGAAAATGAGAAAGCAGATATGAACCAAGTCTCTAAAGCTTTCGGTCATATGATCGGACAGAATTTAGGTGCCCTTGGTTTTGATTTTGATATGGACTCGATTTTGCAAGGCATTCAAGATGCTGTAGCAGGCAAAGAATCTCCTTTAAGTGAAACAGAGTGCGTTGCTGCCATTTCGCAGGCTCAAGAGAGCGCATTCCAAAAGCAAGCAGATGAAAATTTAGCAAAAGCTAACGAATTCATGGCAAAAAACGCTTTAGAAAAAGGCATTGTTGCGATTGAAAAAGAGAGACTTCACTACCATGTAGACAAAGAAGGAACCGGAGCAGAAGTACAGGCACACTTTGCACCCGTTATCAAATATACAGGAAAGTTTTTAGATGGCAGCGTATTTGGTGCATCAACAGAAGAGGAGATGATCACTCTTGATGAGACCATTCGAGGCTTTAGCAAAGGGATTGTAGGGATGAAAGAGGGCGAAAAGCGCACTCTCTACATCCACCCAGATATGGGCTACGGCGCCTCTGGCTACCTCCCTCCCAACTCTCTTCTTACGTTTGAGATTGAAGTGGTAAAAGCGAACTCTGTTGTCGAAGAGTCGGAGTCTCTCTACTCCAATATCCATACTGGAGAGCAAGAGAAAGAGAGTGAAATTGCAATACCAGACGAAAAATCTTCAAAAGATCTAAGATAAACCCTCTGGAAGTCATCCTTTTTGAGCCCAAAATGCCCGCCAATGCGGGCAATATCGTTCGCACCTGTAAAGTCACTGGTAACTCTCTGACCCTTGTTCATCCACTTGGATTTTCCACTTCTGACCGGATGCTAAAGCGCGCCGGCCTTGATTACTGGCTAGGAGTAGACGTTCGCTACACAGATAATCTCAACGAGCATATAAAAAAAACGAGCTGTCGGCCCCTCTTCTTTTCTACAAAAGGAAAAAAACTCTATACAGACGTTGAATACAGTCCCAATGATCTTCTGATTTTTGGAAGTGAGACAGAAGGCCTTCCTCAATTCTATCACGACACTTATAGTGAAAACTTTTATACGATCCCAATGGTAGAAGGAACACGCTCCTTAAATCTTTCCAATAGCGTTGCTATTGTCATATATGAAGCGTGGCGTCAAATGGGATTTAGAACCTTATAAACAATTTTAATTTTCAAACAAAAATCAAAATTAATCCAATACAGTTCTTTTGAATTAATATTCAATAGTTTAATTTTCATTTTAACACAGACATCATAGAGAAAAAACTCGAAATAATCTAGGTTTTAATGTATTATATAGCTCATGAATCTTCAAGCACAGAATAGTGAATCTATTTCAATTTTCGAAAAACGTCCGAAGGATTTTACCCATTCAATAGAAATTGTAGCTGCATATGTAAAAGTACAAGAACGCTTGCTTTTTATGAAATATACCGCCAACAAAGGTTCTTTTTGGAGCGTACCTGGTGGAAAAATAGAAAATGGGGAAACTGCATTTGAAGCTTTAAAACGTGAACTGAAGGAAGAAACTGGCATTGAAATACTAAATACTACTGAAATCAAACCCTTAAATAAACTTTACATAGTAAAGCCTGGTATTAATTACATTTCCTATCCCTTTCAAATTCTTCTTAAAAACTTTCCGAGTGTAATTATTTCTGATGAACATGATGATTTTGTATGGAAAAAACCTCTTGATGCAGTCCAAAACTATCCAATACTTCCAGGAGCTAAAGAGGCTTTAATCTACCATACTGGGGATTAACGCGTGCAATAATTTTTGATTTACAGAGCGCTAGCTCCTGCGATAGAGACAGCAAGAAATCACAAGCGTTAGAAAAAAACTAATAATGATCGAAGTTGTGATGGGGAAAAAAAAGTTGATGCTGCCGCTTTTGTAGCGAAGGTCGCCTGGTAAATTGCCCAGCCAGGAAAAAGGAACTCCAAAATGGATGAGGATTCCAACTGTTGCCAGCAAAATCCCCAACATAATAAAAATTCGACTCACAACCTAAGCGTTTTGAATAAATTCTTTAATTGCAGGCGCATCGCGCAAGCCGACGAGCCTTCCCACTTCAGCACCATCCTTAAAAAGAATCAAAGTCGGTACAGAAGTGACTTGAAATTTGCTTGCGATTGCCTGGGACTTATCAATATCTAATTTTGCAATAATTGCTTTACCCTCCATCTCTGCAGCCACCTCTTCAAGCACAGGTGTGAGCATCTTACAAGGACCGCACCAATCAGCAAAAAAATCCACGAGCACAAGGCCCTTCTTCGTCATCTCTTCAAAATTTTGTTCGTCAATATGCTCCACGTGCACTACTCCTTTTCTACAGATGATAACCGAAAGGCGAATTTCACTTCAAAAGCTCTATTTCAAAACAAATTACACCATACTTTTGCTCCCCATCTCTATACCCTGGAAAAGAGCGATAAATTTCTACTCCCTCCTTTAAAGTCTTTGTTCTAGGCAAACAGTGAATCAATTTTTCTTCCATTAAGTACGCCATAAAAGATTCATATCTAGCTATTCGCTTAATTCTGCACTTTAAAGGCTTTTTATCAGGCGTATCTGGGGTTATTCGAAAAGAGAGGAGATCCCCAGGTTTTACTTTTCCAAATCTTTCTTCGTTAAAGAGCCTTCCTTCAACTTTTTTATCTCCGTTTTTAATATCATGGTAGTAACCCTCTTGTAGAAGCAACTCATGCTCACATGGAGACTCTATTTTAAATTGAACAGCAATAGCTCCAAAAGTCTTCTGGTTTTCTAGAAACAGCTTTTTAGAATCGGCAAAATCCCCAACTTGAATCGCATAATTTTTACCTTCAAATAGCTTGGGTATTTGATCGAGCATAAAAATTTTTCTTACTGTCTCCACTCTGCACAGTACCGATTCTCCCTTCTTATTACGGAAGCGGATTAAATTATCAGGACGCACGCTTCGAATTGGACCTTTAAAGATACTGCCAAAGACCTCCACACCTGTCTGAATTCTAATAAACATCTCTTTTGAGACCTTTAAGTCTACGCAATCAACAGACGTTTTTTGTGAAAGACTAGCAATCCTTCTCACTTTTTTACAAGAATCTGAACGCAGACTTTCGTAGCTAGCAGCTGCTTTTTCAGTACCTGGATAATCTGGAGCTGGGCGCTTTCCAGTAATCTGAGTTTGCATCCAGCCTTTTGCATCCAATGGTTCTTGTTTTACGCTGTGCATTTTTGTCTCCTTTAACTAATTTTTTTTACAGGTTTAAATAGTACAGGTATTCTTCTCCCTGAGCACGAAGTTCAAAATTTTCCCATACATGCAGGGGTTCAAATCCTTTTTTTGCAAAAAATCCACAAGCACTTTCAGCCTTTTCAGACACTGTTACATGAACCCCGTTAGCAAGGTTTGCTCTTGCATACTCTAAAACTTTATCTAAAAGGCGAGTTCCGTAACCTTTTTTTCGATTCTTATCGGGATCAAACACAATCAGAGTTTTTATTCCTATACTTTTTGGGGGTATTGTTGCTCCTCTGTACTCTTCGATAAAACCCCTCTCATGAACGACAGTTGCTACAAATTCTGCTTCTACCTGCAACAGCCAACACTCATACCGCCCCCTTTCCACACGACTCAAGTAGTCGGCAGTGTTGGTATAAAGATCCCCAACAACTCGTTCAAATCCAGCCTTAAAGAGAGGAAAAAGCTGGGAACAATTTTCATTGAGATTTACAAATTGAACTTTTGAACCAACGCTAGCTGTTCCCAATTTCCTTACCTCTATTTTGTAATATTTTTGCAAAAAGCAGCTTGAAATACACCTAAATTGGTGTATTTTTATTCAAGCTTTTAATTACCTTTTGGAAGAATTTAATATTTAATGAATTTAAAGTAAAGTTTTCTTGTTTGTGCTTAGAGTTTTCTGTTAGGGCTCAGTAATGGACAAAAATTTTGCCAAGGGGAGCAAATCGAAGCGGCAGCGATTCGAGCGACGAATCCATAGCCCATGGCGCTATGAATAAGGAGGAGAATCGATTTGATGAAGGTGCAGCTCTCCCATTAGTGAAATTTTTGTCCAGTACTGAGCTGTTAGGGAGGAGAGCCTTTTGCACCTGATTCATACCAAGTGCGCAGCTCTTGCATTGCAGACTTTAGTTTTTTTGTGATCTCTTCCATTGCCTGTTTTTTTGGCATGGAGGCGTAATCCTCGTAGTGGATTGCCGATCCAAAAACACAGGCAGTTTTTCCAAAAAGTTTTGGAAAACGTCTTTCTCGGCCAAAGACTTCGAATGTACCCGCAACGTAGGTCGGAACAATTGCCGATTGTGTGCGCACAACGATTAGAGCGATTCCGGGTTTAATATCTTGTAAGACATTCTCTTTAGCTCGCGTGCCCTCTGGAAAAAGAACAACTTTTTTTCCGTTTTTTAGCAGCTCTTCCACTCGCTTGATGACCTCTGTATTCCCTGCGTTTCTTTTGATGGGGTGCGATCCCACTTTACGCAAGAAATGCCCAAGCAGACGATTGTGAAAGAGTGTAGAGCGCGCAAGAAAGTTTACTTCTTCCGGCCAAGAGACAGGCACAATCATAGGATCATAAAAAGAGACGTGGTTGGGAGCAATAATCGCCCCCCCTTTGAAGTAGTGTTCTAGACCGTAAATTTTGTGGCGATAAAAAATGCGAAAAAAGTGGTACACAATGAAAATTACGATGCGGTAGAAGAGTCCCATGTAAGGTGCGCAATAACTACGACGCGACTCAATGACTTTTCGATACGCTTTGATCGCGCGCTTTAACACTTTGTCAGAAGTGAGATGGGATGTATCGAGAACTTTTGCATCTGCTGGACACTTAAGTGGGGCAATTTTTCGCGTCGAATCGACATAGTCACGCTCTCTAATCTCTTTCTCAACCTGCTTAAGCGTAAATGTCTGATCTGGAAATTTTTGCTTCAGCTCTTTAAAGCGCCGTTTTGCTCGAATAGCAGATGTAGCGGTAAGGTAAAACTTTAGATCAGCATCGGGAAAGACCACACTCCCCAAGTCACGGCCCTCAAAAACTGCATTTTTATGGGCATAGGAGCGCTGGATTGTGTAGAGCTTCTGTCTCACAATTTTATATTTAGAAATTTCTGAAGAGATTTTTGTAATCTCTGGTGTGCGAATCTCCGCTGTCACCTCTGTTTCCCCTACAAAAAAGCGTTCATTTTCTGTATGGTAAACAAAATTTTCTAACTGCTGCTCAATTCCAGCAACGTCCGTAGAATCTATCTTCTTATCTCGTAAAAACCAGGCGAGTGAACGATAGATAGCTCCAGAATCTACATGAATAAACCCAAGCGCTTTTGCAAGCCTCTTAGCAACTGTTGATTTTCCCGTACCAGAGGGACCATCAATCGTTATGATCATGTGATGTACCCCATCACGACATAAAAGAGGGGTGTTGTGAACAGAAGTGCATCCACCATATCAAGCGCACCACCAAGTCCAGGAAGCCGGTTGCTATCTTTTACTTTAGCATCTCGCTTTAAGAGCGATTCGGCAAGATCTCCTAAAACACCAAAAGTTCCAATAAAAAGTCCAAGCACTAACGCTGAAATCAAGGGAAGTGCGTCAGAATAAAAAGAGAAGAGCACGCTCAACAAAATGGCAGCAGAGACTCCGACAACTGTTCCCTCAACTGTTTTTCCAGGTGAAATATTAGAAGCTAACTTGCGTCTCCCCAAAATCTTCCCGCCAAAGTAAGCGGCAATGTCGGTAATTTTTGTAACCGCTAGGAGGTAGAGCAACCAGAAAGGCCCGTTTCCTAGTGGGCCAAGCCCTCCTCCAGGATAAAGAATCCGAAAGAGAAGCCCCAAAGGCACGCAGATGTAGAAAAGAGCAAAAAAACTTGTTGCGATACGAACGATCGATCCATGAACTTTTTTCATCTGCATGCAAAATATGCAAAAAATCAGTAACACCGCCATAATCAAAGGGGCTGCTTGTAAAGGTAGGGAAAAAGAGAGTGTCAATAGAGCTGCAAAAATCACGAGGGGACGTTTGGGCAAGACAACACCTTTCTTCTCCAAAAAATGGGAGTACTCAATTACTGCTGTTGCGCTTAAAAGAGCGAGAAGAAGGGCAACAAGAATTTTGATAAAAAGGTATTCAGAGAGAAAGAGAATCAGCGCAATTGCCCCAATGGCAACAGCACTTGTTGTAAGACGTTTTTTTAAATCTGCAAAGCGCAATTTACTCTCCTCCTCTACGGTCACGCAAACTGTAGGCGTGCACCGCTTTTTTTAATTCATCTACTCCAAACTCTGGCCAGAGTCGATCCGTAACGTAGATTTCTGCGTAGCTCATCTGCCAAAGTAAAAAATTACTTAACCGCATCTCTCCTCCTGGTCTGATGAGCAGATCGGGATCCCCCCAAGGAGCAGTATCTAAAGAGGCGGAAAGCGCCTCCTCGCAGAAATCTTTTGCCGGAATTTTCTCGGCCATCTTTTTTGCAGCACGCACAATTTCGTCACGTGCCCCATAATTTAATCCTACCACTAAATTAATCCGATTGCACCCCTTTGTCGCCTCTTGGGTTAAAGCAATTTCTGAAAGCAAATTTTTATTTAGTTTTGACAAATCTCCAATCACATTGAAGCAGACACCACGCTCCACCATGCTTGCGCGTTTGCTCTTAAGAAAATTTTCAACTAAATTCATTAAAACTTTTACTTCTAAAGCGGGTCGTCGCCAATTTTCTGTTGAAAATCCGTAAACTGTAAGCGTTTTTACCCCCAAGTCTACGGCAGCATCTGTAATAATTTCTAACTGCTCACCACCCAGGCGATGGCCCTCTTTAACCGGAATTCCTCTGTTTTTTGCAAAACGTCGGTTTCCATCCATGATGATTGCGATATGTTGTGGAACCATGTCTCATCGAATATACCATAGAGGAAATTTTCTGGACAGAATGATCCTAAGAGGGTTATGATTGTATCATTATGAAAAAGCTAAAACGTTGGCCCCTAGTTGTAATATGTGCTGTGATCGGGCTCACAGTGTGGAATATCCTTCCTACCCTTTTCTTTTATACAAAACCTTTGAATCAAGCGATTGGACCGAAGCAGGCCAAAGAGGTCGCTCTCTCTTCAATGCAAAGAGTCAATCGGTTAGAAGAGGAGTCTCTCGAATGGATTGCCTCTTTCAACAAATTGCTTGGCACAAAGACAAAGAGCGTCTCCCTGGATAAAGAAAATCCTGACCTTATCCATGTTGAATTTGTCAGCGTCGAAGATGCCAAACGCTTCCGCAACTACCTCCCTCGCGCAGGCGCTTTGGTCTCTTTTGTCCCTGCACAGTTGAGCCTTGCCGACCACGACTCCCTTTCCAAAAAAGTTCTTATTCATCGCAACATTCCGATTCACTTCGAAAAAGGGAATTATGAAAGTTATTTTGACTTTGCCTTCAAACACGACGAAAATGGCAATGTCACTCCTCTTTATCGCGAAATTATCGACGACCGTCTCCTCGATATTGGCCTTGTTGTAGGGGGCGTGAGTGAAAACGCTCAGTATCTCGAAGCTGCACTGCACAACCCACAAGATCCAAGATCTACGGACTTCCTTCTTCTCCTTTCGCGCAACATTATTAACGCCGCAGACACCTTGGGAGAGAGCTCTTCCGCTGCACGTCGTTACTATGCAAGCTTTACTCAAGGACGCTTCGACAACCGCGCTGCAGCTGTTGATCAATTATCAAGTGCACTAAACGGCTTAAAAGATCGATTTCGCTTAGAGCGAATCAATTTGGAAAGAGAGCAGGAAAACCTGCGCAAACAAGAATCTTTTCTTGATTCTGTGAAAAAGCAGAAGCTCGACACAATCGAGAGCTATGAAAAGCGTCTATCTAGTGCCGCAGCCATCATTACTCGTCAGAAAAATAGTTTTACTGCGAGTGCCTCTCCCCTAACATTTTCAAAAATCCAGTCCTCTCTTGCAAGCGCTCCAACACCGGGAAAAACAAGTCCCACGCAAACACTTGCTGTTGGCAAGCACAACCCTTTGATCGAAAGCATTGAAATTGATTGGATTACTGAACAAGTAGAATTAAAACTTCATAACGATATTCTTAAGCTGCAAGCCTCTCTTGAAAACGGGGGAAACCGCCACCGCAAAGAAGAGCTCGATCAGCTTATCTACAACGAAATTGCCCGCATTACACGCGAGACTGGTGAGGATGTACGCCCTCATCTAGATAACTTTCAAATCGCCCTCTCAAGTCTTGGAGAGAGCAACAGTTTCTTGAGCCTTAAACTTGGGAATGTTGCTGAAAAAGAGATGGCGCAACTAAAAAGTTTTTTAGAGAAAAATTGGAATCCTGAGCATCAAGATCTACGCCGCGAGACATTCCCTATCTACGATTCAGAAAGTTTTGCAAGACTTCCAAAAAATCAGAAGCATTTAGGTCTTGTACTCTACGCACCTGTACTTGAAGCGGGCCAACCGCCACAGGGCATGCGCAACAGCTCGATCTATGTCATTGCAAAAGGAATCGATGAGATCGTTAGCCGATATGAGGCAGACCCACAATCACCACAAGCAGAGAGCTTTATTCGTGATTTTGGTAACCTACAAAAGTTGCTGCGTCAAAATGGTTATACTGGTTACTCAGGCAGAAATTATCCACTCGGGAGCCGTTTTGCTGCGGATTACATTTTTGAAGCAGAAGACTACTACCAAAATCTTTTGAGCGCTACGCGTGAAAGTTTTGAGGCAACCGGAACACATCGCTTCGCTACCCTTGAATTTTCTAACGTCAAGCAACGTATCCTCACGCTTAATCGTATCGAAACAACCGAACATGAAGAGCTTCTTAAATGGCGCGATAGCTACAGTGCAGCTCAGAGCAAGCCCGATCTCGATGCAAAGCTCGAAGTCCCAAAACCGACCACAAATCCCCTTTGGGCAAATTTTCTCTTAAGCACAAAAAAATACTTTCGCGGAGATGAACGAAAAATTTTGCACTGGGGACTCGATCTTTCTGGAGGAAAGACGGTACAAATCGCTCTACGCGACACAAGCAACCGCCTGGTCACTGATGAAGCTGATATCTCACAAGGAATCAACGAACTCTCTCGCCGCGTGAATAAAATGGGAGTTTCAGAAGTCTCCATCCGACGTGAAGGCTCTCACATCACACTTGATTTTCCTGGAGCGCAAGGACTCTCTGCCGCCGACTTGATCAAGGCAAGCTCCATGCACTTCCATGTTGTGAATGAGCAATTCTCTACTGGCAACTCCAACCTTTCAGAAGCGACAAGTCGTTTCTTACAAGAGGTGTGGAACGAGGCTGTTGTAACAGGGAAAAAAGATATTGAAAGTATCAATCAGATCGCTTGGCGTCATCTCTATGGTGAAGGAGGGAGCGAGAGCAATGTTTCAGGGCACCGCTCTGAAGCAGCCCGTATGCTTTATAAAAATGGTTTGCGCCTCGCCTCTGTAAATGACACGACAGCAAGCAGCGCGTTCAATGATTCCATTTCTAAGATTGCCCTTTTCCGTGGAGATAACTTCACTGAGTGGCACAACCAGACGCACCCCCTTCTTATCGTATTTAAAAATTACGCGCTTGAAGGAGCAAACTTAGAAAACATCCGCGGCTCTTACGATCCAATGAAAGGAAACTTCCTCTCTTTCGAAGTTGCAAGTGGAGCGCGCAACGATTTTTACGATTGGACAGCGACCTTCTCAAAAGATCGCGTAGCAAGCTCTGCTTTGAGCAACTACTCAGGCGGACGTGGATGGCGCATGGCAGTAATCCTCAACGGTTCCATTATAAGTGCCCCCGGCCTAGAAGAGCCACTGCGTAACAACGCTTCAATCTATGGAAGTTTTACAACACGTGAAGTCAACCGCTTAGAATCGGACCTCAAAGCGGGATCCTTGACCTTCACGCCACAAATTCTTTCTGAGCAAAATGTAAGCCCAGAACTAGGACAAAAAGAGCGAATGCAAGGAATTGTAGCCATGTTGATTGCTCTTGGCCTTGTATTTGTTTTGATGGTTGGCTACTACCGCTTTGCTGGTGTAATCGCCTCTGTTGCTGTGCTCTTTAACATTTTAATTATGTGGGCCACTCTCCAAAATATTCAGGCAACAATCACTCTTGCCGGGATTGCGGGAATCATCCTCACTATGGGAATGGCAGTCGATGCAAACGTACTTGTTTTCGAACGTATTCGCGAAGAGTTCAAAAACAGTGGACGTATCGGTCTTGCGATCAATACAGGGTATCGCAAAGCCTTCTCTGCTATTGCCGACTCTAACATCACAACAATCATCGCAGCCCTTATCCTGCTAAACTTTAACTCAGGACCGATTAAAGGCTTTGCTATCACTCTTATTGTGGGGATTGTCTCCTCGATGTTTACCGCGCTCTTTATGACGCGCACTTTCTTTACTCGCTGGGCACAAAACCCCAAAAATAAAGAATTACCTATGGCAAGCCTCTTACAGAGCGCGAAGAAGATCAACTTCCTCAAACTCTTTAAACCATGTGTTGCTGTAGCACTTGTGATCGCAATATCCGGTGGCTATACCCTCTTCACAAAAAGAAATACCCTTATGGGAATGGATTTCACAGGTGGCTACTCTCTAACTGTTGAAGTGGAACCGGAAGCGGGAACAGACTACCGCAAGCAAGTAGAAAACGCCCTACTTGCGGCTGGCGCTTCTAAAAATGATTTTGACGTACGCGTACTCGCACCCGCCAACCATCTACGCCTCTTCTTCGGAACAAGCATGGATGCAGGAAGCAAGCCATTCTATGGAATGCCACTTGAGATCCTCGACTCCGATGTCAAGTATAGTTACCAAAATAACCCACGCATCAACTGGGTAGTGGGAGCACTTGAGCAATCCAACGTGGAACTTACACAAAAGTCACTGCAAGAGCTCGACCAAACCTGGTCAAGTATTAGTGGCCAGATGTCTGATAGCATGCGCAAAAGCGCCCTCTTTGGCCTCAGCTTAGCACTTCTCTGCATCTTGCTCTACATCACCATTCGCTTTGAGTTCAAATATGCAGTTAGTGCCACAATCTGCCTAGCACATGATGTCGTCGTAACGCTAGGAGCCCTTGCACTACTCTATCTTGTTGGAGTGCCTCTGCAAATTGATCTCAAAACAATTGCTGCCTTGATGACAATCGTCGGTTACTCCCTAAACGATACGATCATCATCTTCGACCGCATACGTGAAGACCTAAAGCTGAAAAACCGCACCTCATTTAAAACCATTATTAATGGGGCACTCAACGCAACCTTGAGCCGCACAGTCATGACTTCTACCACAACACTCGCTGTATTACTTGCGATTGTTATCCTTGGTGGAAGCTCAATTTTTGGCTTTGCTTTCGTCATGCTTCTCGGAGTCATCTTCGGGACCCTCTCTTCCCTCTTTATTGCAGCTCCGCTTCTGCTAAAGTTTCACGAGAGAGAAAGTAAGGTTTTGAACGGAAATAGTTCGCAGGCGAAAAGAACCAATTGATATCAAGAGAATAACGTGGTAGCATAGGGGATAATTCTCCTATCTACCAATGATGCGAAAGCCTGAAAATTCAGAGCCCGAGTGGATCTACCCTGCATACAAGCAGGAGTGGTGTGATCAAATTACTAAAGAATTTAATTTGCATCCGGTCCTTTCTCAAGTACTCGCATCGCGCGGCTTTAAAAGCCTCAATGATGTCCATAACTTTCTTTACGCAAAACTCCCCGATCTTCACGATCCGCAGCTGTTTGCCGATATGGCAAAAGCGGTCAATCGTATCTTGAAGGCAATCCGCAACAAAGAGAATATTCTCATTTATGGAGATAATGATGTCGACGGCATCACAGGTACGGCACTGCTTACAGAATTTCTAAAAGAGATCGACCTAAACGCCTTCTATTACATTCAAAATCGCTCAACCACAAAAAGCATCCTACTTGATGCATTAGAGTTTGCTAAAAAAAATTCTTGCACCCTTATCATTACTGTAGACTGCGGCATTACTGCAGCAAAAGAGGTAGAGGAGATCGCCGGTCAAGGTGTTGATGTCATCATCACCGACCATCATGAGCCTACTGCAAAACTTCCCCACTGCATTGCTACCCTCAATCCGAAACTTCACAAGAGCACCTATCCTAACCGCGACATCACAGGTGTAGGTGTCGCCTTCAAACTTGTTCATGCTCTCACAAGCTCACTAATTGGTTCTGGAACGATAAGCGCCACAAAAATTGATCTCAAACGCTACCTCGATCTAGTTGCCATGGGAACCATCGCCGACATGGGAGCCCTTGTCGGAGAGAACCGCATCATGGTGCGCTACGGTCTTAGGCAGTTGCGCAAAACCAAGCGTGTAGGGCTTACAAAATTGCTAGACGTATGTGAAATTAAAAAGAGCGATGTAACCACCATGAGCATCGCTTCAAAAGTGGCCCCTCGTCTCAACAGTCTTGGACGCATTGCCGACCCACAAAAAGGTGTTGAGCTGCTTCTTATACGCGATCCTGCCGCTGCAGAAAAACTGGCAAATGAGCTTGATCTTAACAACATTGAGCGCCAAAAAATCGACCGTAATAACTCCTTCGATGTCCAGAAAAAAATTGCAAACGACCCTCGAATCTTGCAGCGACGCGCTATCGTTCTTGACTCATCAGATTGGCACCCGGGCATTATTCCAATCATCACTGCTCGCATTGCAAAACAATACAACCGTCCTACAATCCTCATCTCTTTAGAAAATGGTATAGGCAAAGGTTCGATCCGTACTATTCCCGAATTCCCCCTACTCTCCGTGCTCCACAATCTCTCCAAATACTTCATCAACTTCGGTGGCCACGACTTTGCTGCCGGCCTTGCGATTGAAGAGAAAAACATCCCCGCATTCCGAGAAGAGTTTATCGTAGCTGCAGAAAAAGTCATTACGGAAAAAGATATTCACCCCAAACTGCACCTCGATGCTCATGTTAGTTTTGCTGACCTTACCTACGATTTCATGGATATGATGCATCTGCTTGAACCTTTTGGTACAGAGAATCCAGCTCCCCTCCTCTACTGCAAAGCGAATCAGATCTGGTCGCCCAAAATCGTCGGAAAAGATCATCTCAAAGTTTACCTGGAAGAGTCGGAGCGCAATCTCGAAGGGATTGGCTTTAACCTAGCCCCTAAGCGCCCGAACATACGCAGCAAGAAGACCTCCGTAGAGGTCGCCTTTACACCTCAAATCAATACTTTTTTAAATAAGTCTAGTATTCAACTCCAGATAAGAGATATTAAACCTGCGGTTTAATATCTCCTTTTTTAATTGGGCTCCACCTCGCTTCGCCAAAACGCAAAACAACCGCCACACCGTATCGTCTATACTGCCATGGCGGCTGTTTTGCGTTTTGGCTTTGCGACGACCGGCATTTTCTGCGGAAAATGCCTTGAAGCCCCGACTGCCGCTATCGCGCTGTAATATAGTGTTGACATAAACCCGTTCTTAACATAACTTGCCCTAAACACAACCTTAATAATTGGGGTATTCTATGGGAGCAGATAGCATTTTACCAGAAGGCGTAAAACCATTTGATCATCTTACTAACCAACTACAATTTACAAATGTAGATCCAGAGAAACCATGGCTACAAACTGCAACTCCTAATGAAAAAATAGCAGAAATTTTCGAGCAGTGTGTTGCTGCATATCCTGGCAGAAGACTACCTGGTGACCTTGACGAAGGAAGTCCGATGTACATTTTAGCACATTCTGAAGGAGAAAATGGGCTGTTCTACGCAGTAAAACCCCGTATAAACTATGCGATAAAACCCTTTGCAGACCCCCAAGAAAGATTCCATAAAGACAACCATAGCCTTGGGCTTGGTGAAGACCTCTTTGAGACGGAAGTAACGACAGGAAAGAAAAAAATTTTTTATAACGCAAGCTCAGCTCCAATGATTGCAATTGGAGGACTTCTTACGGTAGACAAAGATGAGTTAATGAGGGATCTCTCTAATAGACGAAAATTTCATCTTGATAAAAGCGCAGCTCCCCCATTACAAGCTTTTTTGTCTAGTATGGTAGTAACGAATGCAAACATGGTAGCTGCAGAAATCCTTCCTAAAACAGTATTTCAATTTTCAGACCCTAAGGGGAGAACCTTAGTTCACACCGTTTTTTTTCCTAAGTCAGCAGAAGAAAAATCAGCCTTTCTTTCTATACATTCACCGCCTCCCCCCATTAGATTATCGAAAACATTTGAAGAAGTACGAAAGCGCACAAACGGAATGTTCTCTGGCCTATTGACCATGCTCCACCTTATGCAATACATAGGAAACAGATCATCTTCTTTACGTCCGCTACTACAAGGCCGTGAGATCACATTCGTTTTAAAGAGCGATAGCGGCAGCCAGGGGCTCAAGGCATTCTCTACAGAGGATGCCGATCGTCGCAAAGCAGAATGCAAAAGCCGCCATCACGGCAGTGTAGATAACACGACGTGATGGCGGTTTTTGCATTCTGGGAAGCGAGGTGAGGCCCAAAAAAAAAGCCTCTGGTTTAAAACCAGAGGCTTTTCAAACAAAACTTACAACTAGCTTACATTACTTCGTAATTAGTAGTTCTTTTATTTAGATAATTCTCACGATAACCGTTGATATCATCAATGTGAATTACCCATGCAGCACCCTTACGGATCGCTTTCATCAAACCAATGCGAGTAGCATAATAAACTTTCTGCGCAGGAATGTTAAGCATCTTAGCAACTTGGTTTACAGAGTAGAAACCTTTGTTGTTATCAAAAACAAGCTCGCCATCGAAAGTAGATTTCGCACGAGAGTATTTGTTTTTGCGATACTCTTCTAGATCTTCTAAGCGAATTAACCAACGAGTCGCATCTTTCTGCGCTTTTAGTTTTTTCTGCTTAATTGCGACGTAGATGGCCTGACGGGTTACACCATTGATCCGAGCCGCTTCTGTAATCGTTACTAGCTTCTTAGGCTGAGCGTGCGCTTCGTCAACGATCTCAGCTGCAATTTTTTTATTTTCGTCTTCCATCATTTTTCTGTTTCTCCAATGGGGTTTTTTCTTAAACCCTTTGTTGTCAAAGGTGTTTAAACTGTTCCCCAGCTTCTTTCTTTATTGTTGTTCGCTTATTTAATTAAGCTTGCGTTGCCTTTAGATTAGTTATTATTACATAAAAATGGGTATACAGCAAGGGTTTTCTGCAATTTTTTCGTAGATAAGGTAAAAAAAGTGTTATCAAAATGTGTATAAATTATTTTTATTTACGCAAGCTATTCATTTTGAATGTGTTGAAAAATATAGGTATTTATTTTTTTAATTTACTAATTCCAAAAATTTCCCTAGCCCGAATAAAGCCCTTTCGATAGGCTGTAGTGATGAAGACACTCCCTAAGTTTCTATTTTTTATCGCGCTTGGTTGCGCGCCTCTTCTTGCAAAACCTGCAGATCTAACTCCACAAATTGTCCACAAACGAATTGAAGAGATCTTAAAAGCGCACGTCTCACATAAAAATTTCGATCAGGAAGTTGCAAAGCGCGCTCTGCGCAATTTTCTTGATGAACTCGACCCTTCAAAAACCTATATGATCAATCCGGAAGTAGCACCGTGGTTAACCCCATCCGATGAACTTCTTGCACAAATTGTCGATGAGTACCAAAAACAGAGTTTTACTGTCTTTCGCGAAATTTTCGATACAATGTCTAGGGCTGTAGAGCGGCGCCATAAAATAGAAGAAGAGATTCTAAGTATGGAGCTTCCAAAAAATCCAAAAGCGGAAAAGCTTAAAGATCTCAATTGGTCTGAGAGCGAGGATACCCTTTTGCAGCGCAATTTGAAGATTCGTGCCTTGCAACTAGATGTCTCTAAAGAATTTGCGGAAGATTTGCAAAAAAACTTTATGGAGCGTGTGATCAAGCGCCGACAGAACCATGAGCAGCATCTCATAGGAGAATCTACAGAAAAACAGGAAAAACACTTCTTAACCCTCGTTATTAAATCGGTCTGCGCTTCTCTTGACAATCATACCCATTACTTCACGCCTTCTGAAGCGAATACTTTTATGATCTGTGTACAGTCCCGACTATTTGGTATTGGCGCCCAGTTACGCGATGATTTAAATGGATTAACCATTGTTGGGTTTTTAGAGGATAGCCCCGCCCAAGCCAATGAAGAGATTAAGCTCCATGATCGAATTATTGCTGTGAACGGCGAGCCTGTGATCGGTCTTGATATTGAAGAGTCTGTTGAGCTTATTCGCGGCCCCAAAGGATCCAAAGTGACCTTAACGGTCATGCGCGAGAAAGAGGGAGAGAAAGATGAAAAACTTAATATCGATATAGTGCGTGATGAAGTCGTCTTAAAAGAGGGGCGCTTTGAGGTCAAAACAGAGCCATTTGGCGATGGCATTATCGGTCATCTACGCCTCTTCACCTTCTACCAAGACCCACAAAGCTCCTCTGCTGCTGATCTTGAAAAAGCAATTAAAGAGTTAAAAAAAGAGCACAAGCTCTATGGAATTATTCTTGATCTAAGAGGCAATGCCGGTGGCCTGCTGCCGCAAGCTGCTGCAGTTAGCGGCCTCTTTTTAAAGAAAGGTATTGTCTGTGCGATTAAGGATAGCAGCGGCAAAATTCAACGATTGCGCAACTATAGCGACACACCTGTTTGGGATGGCCCTCTAACTGTTCTTGTCAACCGAGGTTCAGCCTCCGCTAGTGAAATTGTGGCAGGCGCTTTAAAAGATTATGGTCGCGCGCTCATTATGGGCGATCAAACTTACGGCAAAGGGAGTTATCAAGTTTTTACCTTTGACGGATCAAACCCAAGCAAAATCAATCCGCTTGGTGAATTCAAGGTAACTCGCGGTATTTTCTTTACCGCTTCTGGGAAAAGCCCCCAACTTAACGGCGTGGATCTTGACCTCAACATACCCGGTCCCTACGCAAACCTAGAAGTAGGAGAAGCCTTTGCTACCTTCCCTTTAGAAAACCAGTCAATTGACCCTCAATTTGTAGACGAACTTGATGATGTACACCCCTTCCACCGTCACCGTATTAGACGCACGTACAAATATGGGCGACAAGAGCCTGTTGATCTCTACGGTCCCTACCTCTCTACCCTACGGAAGAATGCAGAGATGCGTATAGACGCCAATAAAAACTATCAGAAGTTCCTAGTTGAGATTAAAAAAGAGGATCCCGACTTTACTCTCTTTCACGACTCTGATCTTCAACTCGAAGAAGCCAAGAATGTAATGAAAGATTTGATCACTCTAACCTCCTTCCGCCAGCCTATCGGGGAAAAAGCGGCCTAGATAGTGTCGTCAAAAGGCTATCTAGATAGCGTCGTCAAAAGCATACAACCATCTTATTTTTCATGTTTGGGCTCCATTTTTGTGCTCAAATGAAGCGGAATTTACAAATTCAGCTTCAATTTCCGCACAAAAATAAGCTGCAAACATGAAAAATAATCTGATTATAGCCTTTTGACGACACTATCTAGTACTCCGTAACAGAAAGCTGTTTTCTTTATTAGAAGCTGGGTAACAACCTGAGTTAACATACTCTTAAATGTTACGCGGATTTTCTAGTCTAGAAGGAGAGAGGTCCTCAATCTTGTTTGGTTCGAGAATAACATACTCATGCTCTATGCGATCTTCAAAAACGTTCACAATTCGAAAACCTGAAACATCGTCTCCTAACTGCTTTCCGACAGCACTTGTAGTAATCACAGGCATGCCGTCATAATCAGCAAGGGCATTTCGATGATAGTGTCCACAAAAACAGGCTGAAACATCTGCTTCTTTCATCAAATCTAAAAATTTTCTCCGACGTTTTTTGGGAATGACAAAGTAAAAATCTTCTTCTTCAATATCTTTGACAAACCAAGGGTGGTGAGCAAAAACAAAGCGATGCACGGGAGGATTTTCTCGATCAAACTCGAGTTGGTTTTGAAACCAATCGATTTGTTCTGCGTATAAATCTTGCGCATTCGTTGGATCCCAAATCAAACTCGAATTCAAAACAATTCCTTGTGTTCCTCCTACCCAAAAAGAAAAATAGTGCGCTCCAAAATCATTTTCATACATGGCAATCGTAGAGCGATCAGGTTGGTTGCCTACGTCGTGATTCCCACAGAGACAAATTAAGGGAATTGCGGGATCAATACGACATGCAATTTTTTTAAAATCTGCAATCTGTTCTTCTCGCATTGGCTCTCTCGGAAAAGCATGCACGAGATCTCCACACAAAATCACAAATTTGGGGTGTAATTGATTAATCTGATCAACTGCTTTTTCTAAAAGTCGAATCTCTTCATCCCAAGACCTGTTTTCTTCAATAAATCCCAATTGACAATCGGCCATTTGAATGAAAAAAAACGGCTCTTTCCAATTCTTCTCATTTTCATATGAGAGGCCAGGAAACGCCTTTTTTTCTGCTTTTTGAAATCCTTGAGAGGGGCTTGCAAAAATAAGAGAAGGAATAAGTAGATATTTTTTCATTTTATAAAGTATTTTTTTTATCATACTACCTCAGCAGCATCTGGACGAGCAAGTAGAAAAAATGGTACAATCTGCCCCATGAAACGCGTTCGAACTCGTATTGCTCCATCACCTACTGGTGATCCTCATGTAGGAACAGCCTACATGGCCCTATTTAATTATTTATTTGCTCGCCACCATGAAGGCGACTTTCTTCTTCGTATTGAAGACACAGACCAGACACGCTCACGTCCTGAGTATGAAAAGAATATTTTTGAGGCGCTGAAATGGTGTGGTTTGCATTGGGATGAAGGTCCAGACATTGGGGGCAAGCATGGCCCCTACCGTCAATCTGAGCGCACAGAAATCTACCGCAAGCACTGTTACGATCTTTTAGCCGCAGGTAAAGCTTACAAATGTTTTGTCACGGCAAAGGAGCTTGCAGAGATGCGAGAAATTGCCTCTAAAACTGGGCAGCGCCAAGGTTATGACCGCCGCCACCGCAATCTCTCTGAAGAGGAGATCAAAAAACGCGAAGATGAAGGGCAGCCCTTTGTCATTCGTTTAAAAGTTCCGCTTACTGGTGAGTGCGTCTACGAAGATGCCATCAAGGGGCGTATGACCACTCCTTGGGCTGATATTGATGACCAAGTATTATTAAAATCAGACGGTTACCCCACCTATCATTTGGCAAATGTAGTTGATGATCATCTGATGGAAATCTCGCATGTCATCCGCGGAGACGAGTGGCTCTCATCCACACCAAAACACATCATGCTTTATGAAGCCTTTGGTTGGGAACCCCCGACTTTCCTCCATATGCCCCTCCTTCTGGGCACAGATGGAAAAAAACTTTCTAAGAGAAAGAACCCTACGTCTATTTTCTACTACCGCGATTCTGGGTATTTACCTGAAGCTTTTGTCAATTTTCTCTCACTCATGGGTTACAGCATGAGCGATGACAAAGAGATCTATCCGATTGAGGAAATTATTAAGTGCTTTAGCGAAAAGCGCGTGGGCGTCTCCGGAGCCATTTTTGATACGCGGAAACTGGACTGGCTCAATCAGCAATACATGATCAATACAATCCCAGAAGACAAGCTGTGGGACCGCATCCAGCAGTGGGGCTTTTCTGACGAATTTATGAAACGTCTGATGCCGCTTGTCCATACGCGCATTAAGACTTTTTCTGAATTTATGGAGCTGTGCCAATTCTTCTTTATTAATCACATTCCCTACAGTGAAGAGCTCCTCACACCTGGAAGCAAAACGACAAACGAAGTCGCTGTGATGCTTTTACAAACAATGGTTTGGACCATGGAGAAGAGCGAAAACTGGGGGCGGAGTGGTTTTGAGCAAGCGTCACGTGATGTAGCAGGGCTCTTTGGTGTGAACCACAAGAAAGTCGTCATGCGCCTGCTCTATGCTACCATTACTGGAAAGCATACTGGTCCTCCACTTTTTGACTCTGTAGAATTGCTCGGAAAAGACCGCACAAGAGCGCGATTCTTACAAGCGATGGAGTTTTTAGGTGGGATTTCCAAGAAAAAACTTACAGCGC
This sequence comes from Candidatus Algichlamydia australiensis, assembly GCA_033977065.1. Taxonomy (GTDB): domain Bacteria; phylum Chlamydiota; class Chlamydiia; order Chlamydiales; family JAJFMI01; genus Algichlamydia; species Algichlamydia australiensis. The sequence continues at coordinate 499,509 of JAXCHI010000003.1, read as the reverse complement.
TTGAAAAGGCTTGGGCAGCAGGAGATTGTAAAGGATTAATCCAGAGCGATGCTTGAAGATTCTTCGCTAGGATGCTCCGAAATAATGTAGGGACGGTTGCATGCCGTCTCCTGTTCACAGCTAGCAAGTAGAAAAAGGAATAGAAAAGCAAAGTAGCGCATACTTTAACTAATAAAAATTTATGGCAATTAGTGCAAGCCCCACAAAGGTTGAATTTACCGCCTCGATAAAGAAACGCTATCTTCTGAATAGAGAAGACTCAAGCAAACGCACATATCATATTGTTTTAGAGGTGCCTAACATTCCCTTCTCTGTTGGTGACGCAATTGCCATCTACCCCGAAAATCCCCCAAGTGAAGTGGAAGCCCTACTCAAAATTCTCGGAGACTCTTCTCTAGAAGAGAAGTTAACAAAAGAGATAAACCTTTCACGCGTTCCTCGCGAACTTGCCAAAGAGCACCCCAACACGCACGCACCTGATCTTCTCTCTTTTCTCGAGCAGCACCCCTACAACGCCTCCCAGATTCCAAAATTTTCGCCCCTACTCCCCCGTTTCTACTCCATCGCCTCATCGCCCAAAACGAATCCTAATGAAATTCATTTGACGGTTGTCACTTTTACTCACAAGCGAGGAGATAAAGAAGTTCCTGGACTTGGCAGTGAATTCCTCTGCCATCGTGCCGATCAAACGACAAAACTCCGCTGCTACATTCAACCAAATGAGAAGTTTTCTCTACCTGAAGATCCCCATACCCCCATTATTATGATTGGACCAGGAACAGGCATTGCCCCCTATCGCGGTTTTATGGAGGAGCGCAGCTTGACTCCCTCTAAAAACTGGCTCTTTTTTGGCGAACGTCAAGAGAAAAAAGATTTTTATTACAAAGAAGATTGGGAGCGCTACTGCGCCTCTTCTCATCTCAAACTCTCGACCGCTTTTTCTCGAGATCAGGAAGAAAAAATCTATGTCCAGCACCGCATGCTTGAGCAGGCAGGAGAACTGCGTGATTGGATTAGCAGAGGCGCTGTCATCTATGTCTGTGGAGATGCGAAACAGATGGCCAAACAAGTCACAGCAACCTTAGCAGAAATTCTTGGCGACAAAGAGCAGGTAAAATTGTTGCGTAAATCGGATCGTCTCATTCTTGACGTCTACTAGACAGTTAATCAATACTGCAAATTAATGAAAAAAACATTCTTAATCACAGGGGCCACCAAAGGTATTGGCCTTGCAACTAGCTTAAAACTTAAAGAACTGGGGCATGAAATTGTAGGCATTGCTCGCAATCAGCCAAAAGAGCCTTTTCCAGGAACTTTGTTTCCTTGCGATTTATCGGATACAGCTCAGACTGAACAAACTCTAGCCAAAATTCACGAAAAATATTCACTTGATGGAGTTGTCAACAATGTTAGATTAGTACTACCAGAGCCTTTTGGCGAAATTCAACTCGATTCTCTACAACAGGTCTATCAAGTAAATGTACAAGCAGCTGTCCAAATTGCATAGACATTTCTTAAACAAATGCAGAAAAATGGCTGGGGAAGAATCGTCAATGTCGTGAGTCGCTCTATTTTTGGATCAAAAAATCGTACAAGTTACTCTGCAGCAAAATGCGCACTTGTCGGATGCACACGCACTTGGGCTTTAGAACTTGCAAAAGATAATATTACGGTAAATGCTGTTGCACCTGGTCCCATTGAAACAGAACTATTTCGATCTGGAAGACCAAAAGGAAGTGCAGCAGAAGCAGAAACTCTGCAAACAATTCCAATGAATCGCATTGGTCGCCCTGAAGAGGTAGCATCTCTGATTATCTATCTTCTTTCTGAGGATGCGGGATACATCACAGGACAAGTGATTTCAGTTGATGGAGACGGAAGCCTCTAATTTCACCCAGAATATCCAATTATTTTGGATATTCTGGTACAAAAAAATAAGATCAAACACCCCCATATTTAGTACTGAGATAATCAATGTAATATTGCGCATTGAGTTTTTCGCCTGTTGCTCTCTTCACAAGGGCTTCTGGGCTAAAACGGCGGCCATACTGATGCACATTTTCTTTAAGGTAGTCGTGAATAAAATGCATGTCTCCATTGCGTACACGCTCTTCCCAGTTGGGATGTTCTTTTTTTAAGGCGTGAAAAAGTTGTGCTGCGTACATATTGCCCAACGCATAGGTGGGAAAGTAGCCAAAATAGCCTACCGCCCAATGTGTGTCTTGTAAACAACCCTCTCCATCATGCTCCGGCTGAACTCCCAGATACTCCTGCATTTTTGCTCGCCACTGCTCCGGGATCTCAGAGACACTCATGGTTCCTGCGATTAATTCTTTTTCTAGTTCGTAGCGCAAAATGATGTGCAATGTGTAGGTAAGTTCATCTGCCTCAATTCGTATGAGAGAGGAAGAAACTTCAACCATTCTCGCATAAAACTCTTCAAAGGTGAGATCTTGAAATGACTCGGGAAAACTAGCCTGTAGTTTTGGAAAAAAATATTGCCAAAAGGGTTTGGAAAGTCCGATACAGGTCTCCCAAATCCGTGATTGGCTCTCATGAATTCCTGTTGAAACATCTTGACCAAGTGGAGTATGAAAAAGTTCACCTGGTAATCCTTGGTAGTAGAGACTATGTCCCCCCTCATGAATTGTAGATGAGAGCACTGACTTCATGTCATTTGGGCGATCAGTTGTTGTTAAGCGAATATCGTTTGGATGCATTCCTAAAGTGAAGGGATGGTGCGTGCGATCAAGGCGTGCACGATCTAGATCGAGTCCCATCGTTTCCAAAATTTCATTACAAAAGGCGATCTGTTTTGCTGGATTAAAATTCCCAAGAAAAGTCTCTTGTGAAGGAGCTTGTGTACGGCTTTTTTTCACTAGTTCGATAAGGGGTCGCTTGATCGAAGCAAAAAGCGCATCCAACTTCTCTGTTGTCATTCCCGGTTCATATTCATTCAAAAGAGCGTCATAAGGATGTTTTTCATACCCCAAAAGCTCTGCTTTTTCTCGTGAAATTTCAACAAACTGTTCTAGCTGTGGAGCAAAGGCAGCAAAATCGTGATTCTCTTTAGCTTCAATCCAACGAGGGATTGACTGTGAAACTAGAGCTGTTAATTCTTTTACAAAATCCGGATCTAATTTCTCTCTTTTTAAATAATCCTTTCGCCACTCTTGCAAGGCAATCATCTGCGAAGAAGAGAGAGATGTTGAAAGAATCTCCCCTGTATCTAAATCAATCAGCTTTGCAAGTTTTTCACCCAAAAGTGGGTCTGTCTGTTTTTCATGGATCGCTCCTGAGAGATATGCGAGCTGCTTGGTGCGCAAATCAAGGCCCTTTTTGGGCATGTAAACTTCCTGGTCCCAGTACGCGAGTCCTGAAAGAGACTCTAAAATATGCACCTCTTCAAAATGCTCTACGATTTCATTATAATCTTGCTGTTCAACAGCTGGAGAGATGGCAAGTGCAAAAAAACTAACAATAAACATTTTACTTCCTAAGGGTAAGAGTACAAAAACATTGCAGACCTTCACCTCGGCCAAAAGCTGTAAGCTCATCACCTGAGGTAAACGTAATTCCTACAGATTCTATAAGAACACCTAAAACCTTTGCAACAGATTTTCGAATATCTAGAGCGCGTTTTTGAAATCGTGGTTGTTTTCCCTCAATTGAAAGGGCTACATGCTCGATCTTCCACTCTTTTAATGTATCGAGAGCTTTATCAAGATAGACTTGGCTGTCAGTAATTCCCTCCTCTTTACAGAGTTTAGGAGCAATCTCACCCAAGATGGAAACATGTGTTATAGAAGTAATGGCGTTGCAAATCGCATGAAAAATGATATCGCCATCAGAGTCTGCATCAAGCCCAGGTGCATCGGGGAAAACTACGCCCCCAATAACGCAAGACTTATCAGTTTTTTCTTTTAAAAAGCGGTGCGAGTCCTGCCCAAGTCCTGTCTTAAACACAGTCTAGAATCTTTTTAAAGCGTTTTGTTGAATGCCAGATAAATACCATACTGAAGAAAATAAGCATCGTCGGACAAATCCAAAATGGTATTGACGCTTCTGAAGGTCCAAGCATGGCAGAACGCAGTCCTTCTGTAACGTAAATTATAGGATTAATTAAAAAGAATTTTGCAAGCATTGGGGATACTGTTAGAACAGATGAGAACGGAAAAAAGTAGGCTCCAAACATAAAAAGCGGATTCACAACACGTGTCCAAATGTTCCCAATTTGCGAGGCCTTGGAAAAGACCGAGCTGATCCAAAGGGCAAAAAAGCCAAAAAAGAGGTGAATCAACGGATAAATAATAGCAAAACGCCACCATGAAACTGCTGATAAAGAAAATTGGCTCCAAAGCAATAACTTCCCAACAGGAATCAGAAAAGCGATCAAAATCGCAGAGGTTACGGCCCAGTTAAATCCGATTGAAATGAAGACAAGAGTTGAGGGAATGGGCATTGAGAGTGTGTGATTAATCCGGCGGTTTCCCTCCATGTCCATCACCATCTCCGAAACATACATCATCAGATCAAATAGTCCGAAAATAGCGATTGCCCCCACCATGATAAATGGACCATAGTTTGGACCCATCCCCATTGGAGCAAGAAAATAATTAAACACTACTACGTTTGTAAAAAAGACCATGCACATATTAATAACGCGCTGGCGAAAGCGAGTCCGAAAAATCGTCAGCTCTCTAAAAAGTAGCTGCACAAATACGGAAAAAGAACTCTTATTCATCTCTCTTAAATAACTCCATTTCAGTAGTATCAACCAGTTCTAAAAAAACCTCTTCGAGGTTTTTCTTCTTATACTTTGTAATTAAATTTTGCGGTTTATCCACAATGCGAATTTCACCATTATGGATAAAGCAGACGCGATCGGAGAGCTCTTCTGCTTCGTCTAAATAGTGTGTTGTGAGCAAAACAGCAACGCCACTTTTTCGCAAACCTTTGATCTCTTCCCAAAGCTCATGACGGATATGAGGATCGAGTCCGACTGTTGGCTCATCTAAAATTACAAGATCAGGTCCATGAATCAGCGCTCTTGCAAGCAGGAAGCGCTGTTTATAACCACCGGACAGTTGAAAGGGAGAAGCTTCTAAGTAATTGCCCAAGCCGAAGCGGTTTGTAAGTTCTTCACACCGTTTTTTTGCTCTCTCTTTAGAAAAACCGTAACAGCGTGCTGTGAAAAGAAGGCTCTGGCCCAAATTCAGTTGCTGGTCCAAATTTGGCGACTGCGGACAAAAACCAATATGGCGCTTGTAACCAACAATATCTTTGTAAATAGAGCGATCGCCCCAAATCAAATCGCCCGATGTAGGAGGAATCAACCCCGCAATGATAGAGGAGAGAGTCGTTTTCCCTGCTCCATTAACGCCCAATAAACCAAGCACTTCACCTTTTTGGATTTCAAGGGAGACACCCTTTAAAGCGCGTTTAATTGGACGACCTTTCGTCTTATATGACTTTGTAACCTGCTGAATCTGAAGCAAATTTAAATCTCCAATTCGTAAAAGTATTTTTCAAAATTCCAAGGGTTTCCTGGCTCATTTGGACCGAAAGTACGCTGGATTCCAATGCCCAGTTTTTCGCAGAGACGCACCATACCTGGGTTGTCGGGACTCGTAGTAAAAATAACTCTTTGAAGGGGGGCACCCGAAAGGGAAAATTTCTTATCTTTAAGCTCAGGTGCTAACTTAAATAGCATTACACCTGCAGCTTCTGTTCCATATCCCAAACCCCAGTAATCTGAATCAATTATAATAGCAAACTCTGATAGGCCAGGAGCATTCTCTTCACCGGTATCAGGATCATCTCCGTACCCCATCACAGCATACCCGATAAACTCTCCCTCTCTTGTGAAAATACTCATAGCGGAAAAGGGATTGCCGCTCTCCCATCTTTTGATCCAGTTGATGCATCTTAAAAGAGTCTTCTCTTTGGAAACAGGATTCCTGTTAGCAAAAAGACTCATATTCTCTTCTTTTGCGCGCAGCTCCTGCATTGCGGGAATATCAGAGCATTTCAAACTTTCGATTACTAAATTCTCACTTTGAACCCTTATTTCTAACTTCTCTTTGAGACGAATAGAAATCTCATGCGGGTAGAGGGTGCAGTGTAATAGAAGAAAGGCAGCAGCGAATAAAAATTTGCGTGCTTGTGACATAAGAGCCAACTCCTGTTTAATAAGGAGTATGTTAAGAAAAAAGCTTTATTTCTGCAACGCTTTTTTTGAGTGGGAACTAGATAAAAAAAAGAGTGTAACAATTGAAGAGGGTTTGAGAGCTCACCCCCTCTTCTTTCAACTTCATTACCTCCCTCTTCTTTTTGCTGATCATGTGCTTTTGGCCAAAGCGCCTCCTCGCAACTTTCCTACTCAAGCCAAAATCCACCTTCTCTCTGATCAAAATTTTTCTGACTTTGAACTTACTTCTTATGCACCTACTCACTCTCTTCAACAGTGGGCCAAAGAGAAAAAAATCCCCTATCAAATACCACCACTTGATCTTGTAGAAGAGATCACATCAAAGGTTTTCTCATTTGAAAATACCCAACAACTTCCCGGCAGTAAAATTTTACATAGTCTCGATGAGACAAAAGCTTGGTTGGCAGTCGGAAAATTCCCAAAAGTGTTGAAAACTCCTTTCGGTTTTTCTGGCACCGGTCACACCATTTTACGGCATGCAGACGCCAACATTTCAAAATTACAATTCCCCCTAATTGGAGAGCCTTGGGTAGAGCGTACACTTGACTTTAGTACGCATTATGAAGTCGGAGAAAGCATCACATGTGTGGGAAAAACTACAATGCAAAATAGCGCAAGAGGTAGTTTTTTATCTTGCACAACAGATGCAGATACTCCCCAAGTTGATCATCTCCCCCTTCTGCAAAAAATCCAAAAAAGGGGATTTTTTGGTCCGATCAGTATCGATAGTTTTGTTTATGAAGAAGGCATTCACCCCGTTGTTGAAATCAATCCACGACATACGATGAGCTCCATTGCCGTTCTGATTGCAAAAAAATTGGGCTATCCCATCAAACTTACATACGGCTCCCATGGGAATCTTCTGCCTGCTGGCTATCGGAAAAACCTTTCGATTGTTAGAGTATAAAGTGAATGGAGCTTTTCAAGATTACAGGCGGAACCCCTCTTCAGGGAAGCGTTAAAGCAGCAGGTGCGAAAAATGCGATCACCAAAATGCTTGTTGCCTCTTTACTTTCTGATAAAAGCGTAAAATTTACAAATGTTCCCAATATTTTAGAAGTTGAGGTAACAGTGGATCTCTGTAAAGAGGTCGGAGCGCAAATCACTTGGGACCGTGAAAAAGGCGCACTTGAAATTGTCACGCCAAAGCTCATCCGTACAGAAGTTCATCAGCGTTTTTCTGGTGCCAACCGCATCCCTATTTTGATGCTTGGAGCCCTCTTAGGACGTACACAAGAGCCGATAACTGTACCTACCATGGGAGGGTGCAAAATTGGAAAGCGTCCTGTTGACTTTCACATTCAAGCTCTAGAGCAGATGGGAGCAAAAATTGACTCTATCTCTCGAGAAGATGGTAGAGCCTACGTAGCACAAGCGAAAATGTTAAAGGGAAGCATCATTCACCTCCCTTATCCCTCTGTAGGAGCAACAGAAAATGCTATTTTTGCGGGTTGTAGAGCCAAGGGAACAACACTCATCAAGAATGCGGCTGTTGAGCCAGAAATTATTGACCTCATTCTTTTTTTACAAAAGCTTGGGGTTATCATTCGTGTAGACATCAACCGCTCAATCTACATCCAAGAAACAAAAGAATTTTTCGAAGCTGAACATCGCGTTTTGACAGACCGCATAGAAGCAGCCTCTTTAGGAATGGCAGCTATTGCAACAAAGGGATGCGTTTTTGTGGAGGGTGCACAGCAATCCCACATGATTAGCTTTCTCAACAAACTACGCACCATTGGCGGAGGTTTTTTAGTAAAAGAGAATGGTATAGAATTTTTTTACAAAGGACCATTGCAAGGCAATCTTCATTTAGAAACAGACGTCCACCCTGGATTTTTAACCGATTGGTTGCAACCCTTTGTAGTCTTACTTACTCAGAGCCGTGGCTGCTCTGTGATTCATGAAACAGTCTATGAGAATCGCTTTGGCTACGCGAAAACAATTAAAGAGATGGGAGCAGACATAGAACTCTTCACCCAATGCCTCGGCGGAAAGAGCTGTCGCTTTGCCTCTCAAAACTTTGATCACAGCCTAATCGTCAAAGGACCAACCCCTCTCTATGGCAAAAGAATTGATATCCCCGACCTAAGAGCGGGATTTGCCTATGTTATGGCAGCCCTTATCGCCCCTAACACTAGTGAAATTACTGGCCTACGCTTTCTTGACCGTGGGTATGAGAACCTAGAGGGCAAACTCGCCTCTTTAGGTGCCAATATTGAGAGAGTTCGCGCAACTAAAAAGCTCGAATCTCTTCTCACTTCCAACAAATTATAATTATTTTTATATTTTTCTGATTGCAAAACTAGCAAACTAGTTTTGTTTTTTAACTTTTTCTCGGATCTGTTTTTTATTCAAAATTAAAATCTATCCAATCTTTAATTTTTCTATTCTTCAATGTTAATTTAGTGATAAAATTATCACGTACCATTTAATTAACTAATGGAGAATAACGATGAAGAAATTTGGAACACTATTTCTACTAGCATTTGTTGGAGTATTTTCTACAGCAAACGCTAACGAGACTGAATATGCAAGCGATAGTTTTGTGTACGGCAGCCTTGGTACAGAAATGCCAGGAAACCTTCTTCCAGTATTTGGACTTGGATTCCGCGGGCAATCAGGCCACAACGGCTTTGACATGCATGCACAAGGTGCAGCGTATGGCGAAACACAAATGGTAAAAGGAGCATTGAGCTACCTCTACTATTTTCAACCAAATCTTCAAGGACAATTTTATGCGGGACTTGGCGCTAGCGTAAAACAGATCTTTGACAGAACAAAAACTCTTTCAACTGAAGAGAAGTACAGAGGGGTAAACGGAAACGGTGAGCGCTATCACAAGTGGATTCGTGAGCGTCATGATGTTCTCTCTGTTGCTCCAGAGTTAACCCTCGGAAAACAGTACATCTCAAACGGTGGTGGAAGACGATTCTTCCAAGCGCAAATCACTCCTTTTGTTGTTTCAAAATCGAATGATGCGTTTAAGACCCCTGAAAACGGTGATGAGAAAACACCTTTCTTCAAAGGGACCACACGCAGCTGGACACCATCTGTAACACTAAGTTACGGCTGGGGATTCTAAGCTCAGAACGAGAACCTATCTAGATAGGTTCAAGAAAAGACGAGAGAAAATCTCTCGTCTTTTCTTACTTCAATAAGGATTATAATAATGAAAAAATTCGGATTACTACTACTTTTATTTACAGCAAATTTTGGCAGACTAAAAGCGGATGAAGGCATTTCAACCTATACACAAGATGCTTTTGTATATAGCTCGATGGGGTCAATTGCCTCCCTCATCATGTTTCCAATCGTCGGAATTGGATTTCGCAACCAGTCCGGAAATATTGGTTCTGATATAAGCATCCAGGGAACAGGGATCCCAGGCATCTTTTTAGCAAAAGGAAATGCAACAGTTCTTTACTATCCGAAACCCAACCTAAAACGCCAGTTTTATTTTGGAGCAGGGGCCGGAATTATGACAGTGAATTTAGATGAAACCGCGGCATTTTCACCAGAGCTTGTTGTTGGAAAGCAGTACTGCCCCGATACAGGCGGTAGACGCTTTTTTGAAGCACAAATCACACCCTACATCATGAATAGTCAGGGTGAAGGAACATTTGTACCCGGCCTAATCCTACGCTATGGTATCGGGTTTTAACTTCTTCTGTTAAAATTACAAGTGCTTTGTCGACGTCTAACCAACAAAGCACTCCATTTGTGTAGAAATAATTATGAAAAAATTTGGACTACTGCTTTTCTTTTCAGCAGCCTTTGGAACACTAAAAGCTGACGAGAGTGAACTCCCCTCGACAAAAAATATTTTTGTTTATGGAACGACTGGTCTATATGTTCCAACGCAAATTCTTTGCTACACCCGCCCCTTTCTTGGACTTGGTTTGCGAGCGCAATCAAAGCACCTCGGTATTGACTTAAGCGCCAACGGAACCCTTTTCTTTTCAGATGTCTACGCCTTAAATGGCAGCGCCCTTCTTCTCTATTACCCTAGACCAAACCAACGAAGTGAATATTATTTTGGGGCAGGAGTAGGTGTCTCAACAGTTCAACCTTTTTCGCTCACATTTGTCTCCCCTGAATTTGTTTTTGGAAAACAATACCGCACAAGCAAGGGCCGTAAACGCTTTTTAGAAGTGCAATTTGTTCCTTGTACATTTCTCGATGGTCACCCCAAAGAGAGAGTCAACTTTCCATCGGTATCAATCCGTTATGGTTTTGGATTTTAGACTTTCTGGTATGATATAACAAACTATGTGGCAAAGCATCCTTAGAGAAAATTTTCGCGATCTTCCCACCCTTCTAGACTATCTAGAAATAGAAGACCGTAAAAGTTTTACCGATACATCATTCCCCCTAAACCTTCCTAGGCGAATCGCAGAAAAAATTGCCAAAAACGATCTCAATGACCCCCTCTTAAAACAATTCCTTCCCCTATCAAAAGAAAAAATTTCCTTTCCCAACTTTATCTCTGACCCTGTTTCCGACTGCTCCTTTCAAAAAACCCCCAAACTCTTGCAAAAATATCAGAGCCGTGCCCTCCTTGTCACTACTGGCGTTTGTCCCATGCACTGCCGCTACTGCTTTCGTCAAAACTATGATTACGAAAAAGCGGACAACTGGGATGCAGAAATCGAAGTTCTTAAAAATGATCCCACAACTATAGAAATCATTTTAAGTGGAGGCGATCCTCTCTCACTTAGCGATCGACGCTTAGCCCAACTCATCGAAAAGTTAGAAGAGGTCCCTCATCTTCAAATATTGCGCTTCCACACCCGCTTTCCTATTGGAATTCCTGAACGCATTACAAAAGAATTCATTGAGATTCTGCAAAAAAGCCGTCTGCAAACCATCTTCCTTGTGCACACCAATCACCCCAAAGAACTAGACAACGATGTCCTAGCATCATTAAAAAAAATGCCTTGCCCAGTGCTCACCCAAACCGTGCTCCTAAAAGACGTAAATGACAATTTTCAAACCCTTAAGGAACTTTTTTTAAAATTGATTGCCCACGGGATCATCCCCTACTACCTGCACCAACTCGACCGCGTGCAGGGAGCTGCCCATTTTGAGGTCTCTCCCAGAAAAGGCCTAGAAATCATCTCACAACTCCGCGAATCTCTTCCCGGCTACGCCGTTCCGCGCTATGTTCAGGAGCTTGCAGGTGAAAAATCCAAAACTACTGTAAATGAGCAACTTACATAAAACAGGGGGCAATTTTATGCTATTATAAAAGAATGAAGCGGGATATTGAACAAGATCTACTCAAATGGAAAAATGAAAAAAGACACAAACCTCTTCTTTTACGCGGTGCAAGGCAAATTGGAAAAACTCATAGAAAATAACGTTCTCTCTTTACCCTTTTATTTAATCAGTCAGATAGATCGAATTACATCCCACTGAATATCAACACACTATAAACATAATTGAATTTAATTAAATTATTTATTATAATAATTATATAATATTTTAATGATGTAAATAAAATGATAAATAAAGTTAGCCAATATTCAGAAAGCAGCAGTCCCACGCCCCCCCCTAATCTTGAGAAAAAAGAATTAGACACTCGGACCTCAAACGTTGCAAAGTCTCATCTTTCATTAAGCAAAAAAGACCCTCTATCTTTTTTAAAAGAGTCTCAGACTTATTACGAAAAAATAGAAGAGGGAGTCGACTCATTTTTAGGGCAACTCCGCAATCCGACAGAAAAAGAAGTTTCAGCTCTTGTAGATGAAATCCTTTTTAGAAATACATCAATAAAGTTAGGTATCTATTCTTCAGAATTAATCTCATCGATCAGGGAAATCGCCAAAACAAAAACAGGATATTTTGTTATTAACAGAGCTATCGAAAGAAATTCTCGTATTATTCTAGAAATGAGCGAGTCTGCTCCCTGTTGCAAAGAGGCAAACTCCTTAATTGTCGATCTTCTTCAAGTAAATTTCTTAATTTTGCTAGCTCCTCTACTCTTTCTTCCCTGGAGATATCTACATCCCGAATCTCCCAAAGAAAAATATTTTAACGCACTTCCTTCTAGTTACAAAATCCTTCTTACTTCTAAAAGTCACGAGAGAGTCTCTCTAAATCAAGACGGAAATATCAGAACAGCTCAAACTTCTTTAAAAGAAATTTTACTTCATGAGTTAACCCATACATATGACAAGTATAAAATTCCTACCGCATTCAAAGACGTTCCTCGCTTTGATCAATTCGACAATGTAGAAGAAATGCACGCCCTCATGATCGAAAGCGCCTATGCAAAAGAGAGCGGGTCTAAACTACGGTCGATCGCCCACTGGGGATTCAACCGCTGGAAAAGGGACATCTCTACACAACTTTCACAAGAACTAAATGACGCCAAAAACAATTCTGTAGAAGCTGAAACCCTCTTAAAGCTTATTCCAAAAGCAGGGTTACATACGATCGAGGGTCTTAAGGCCTAAAATTTCTAAGCCCTGCTTGAGAACGCGGGCGGTCGCTTCGCAAAGAAGCAGACGCGCATTCTCCTCATCGACTCCCTCAACGCGGCAATCGCGAAAGAAAGCGTGAAAGCTCTCAGCAAGATTATAGAGATAATCCGTTAATCGATTGGGCAGAAGATCGCGTTCCATTACGCGAAGCGTCTCTCCAAACTGACAGAGCTTGAGACCAAGAGAAATCTCACTTGGGTGCTCTAACATAATTTTTGCAAGGTCTTGCACCTCACCAAGATCTTTTCCTACTTTGCGCTTAATCCCTTGGATGCGCACATAGGAGTAGAGCAAGTAGGCAGCGGTATTGCCTTCAAAATTGAGCATGCGATCATAACTAAATACATAATCTTTCATGCGATGGCAGGAGAGATCGGCATATTTAATCGCATCAATGCCCAAGATAGTGGCCAATTGGTCAAGTTCAGGATCATCGTGCAGACGCTCTGATAACAGTTTTTTTGCATGAGCAATCCCCTCTGTGAGAAGAGAGACAAGTGGCTCAGTCGCGCCTTCACGCGTTTTAAACTTTTTTCCAGAAGTGTTGAGCACAACACCAAAAGGCACGTGATCGAACTGGGTCTTTTTTGGGTCGAGATAGCCCGCTTTTTCTGCAGCAGCAGCAATCATTTGGAAGTGCAAGCTCTGTCCTGCATCTGTCACCACAACAATGCGCTCAGCCTTCTCTTTTTCAATGCGATGACGCATACCCGCCATATCCGTTGTCGAGTAGTTGTAACCGCCATCCGATTTTTGCACGATCATTGGGAGTGGATCGCCCTCTTTGTTCACAAAACCTTCGAGGAAAATGCACTTGGCTCCATCAGAAAGCGTAACCAATTTTTTCTTTTCTAAATCTTCTACAAGCGATGCAAGAAAGGGATTGTAAAACGACTCACCGCGCTCAATAAGCTCTACATCAAGCAACCCATAAATTTCTTTAAACGCGTCGCGCGAAATTTCACAAATCTTTTTCCACGCAGAAAGAGAGTGCTCATCTCCCCCTTGCAGACGCACAACCTCTTCTTGCGAGCGCTTTTTAAAACCGGGATCTTTATCAAATTTTTTCTTTGCATCGCGATACCAGCCCATTAACTCTTTAAGCGCCGCCTGTTTTTTACCCTCAAGAACCTCGGGCTGAAGTTCTTTGAGATAGGAGATGAGCATGCCAAATTGCGTTCCCCAATCGCCAATGTGATTGAGACGCAGCACATCATGCCCTAAAAACTCCATTAAACGCGCAAGCGAATCGCCAATGATTGTCGAACGCAAGTGCCCGACGTGCAGCTCTTTAGCAATGTTGGGAGAGGAGAATTCTACGACCATGCGCTTAGGACTTGCTAGCTTCGGCACACCAAGACGCGGATCATGCAAAAGATGATTTGTCCTTTCGCTTAAGAAACTTGGATTGAGAAAAATATTGATAAAGCCGGGTCCCGCAATCTCCATCTTGATCGCAAGCTCATCTTCATTGGGAAGATTTTGCATGATCGCCTGGGCCACCTCACGTGGATTTTGGCGCATCTGCTTGGCAAGGCGCAAAGCGCTGTTGCACTGGTAGTGACCAAAACGCTCCTGTGTACTAGGAACGACTTCTGCTATCTCATTTTGCAGATCGGGAAAGGCTTTTTGAATGGCGCTTGTAGCGCGCTTCTTTAAAATTTCAACGAGCAGCTTCGCAGCTTGCGTGGTGGAAACAGGGCTCATAAGGACGTTTTCCTATTCTATTTTGTAGACGATATTCTGCTAGTTTAATTGCTGCTGCATGCGTAGAGCAACCTGTTTTCTTAGATTCTTCAAAAATCGAGAGAAGCCGCTCAAAAATTTGGTCTGTGGTCTTTCTCGTCCGCACTGGTGAATAGCCCTCTTTTTCAATCTCACAAACCACATTGATTAACCCCCCGCCATTGATAACAAAATCGGGAGCATAGAGAATATTGCGCTCTTTCAATAGATCGCCATCGCTTTCCTCTAGTAAAACATTGTTAGCACAGCCTGCAATAATTTCGCACTGCAGCTGTGGAATATTTTCTTTATGGATCACACCGCCCAGAGCGCAAGGCACAAAAACATCACATGGATGCGTAACAATCTCTTCTACAGAGACCACATCAGCGCCAAATTTCTTTGCTAAACGCTGGCAATTCTCTACATTGACATCTGCAAAAGTCAACTTGGCACCGCGCCAAAAGAGATGCTCCGCAATGATTTCTCCAACAGAGCCTACGCCTTGGAAAGCAAAATGTTTCCCCTCAACCTCAGTTGAGCCATAGCGAAACTGCAAAGCTGCCTCAATCCCACGAAAAGTACCCCACGCCGTGTACGGCGACGGGTGACCAGAACTCTTCTCATGCATCAAACCGACAAGATAAGGAGTCTCTTCACTCATGAGTGCTAAATCTTCAGGCGTGCAGCCTGAATCTTCAGCACCAATGTAAATACCCTCCAACTTATGGATCGCGCGAGCAAAGGCGCGCAAGAGCTCAGGTGTTTTTTGCGTCTTGGGATCAGCAATGATGACACTCTTTCCCCCACCACAGCCGTGCTCAACCATCGCCGACTTATACGTCATTCCTTTAGAGAGGCGCAGTACATCAAAGAGCGCATCATCAAAACTTTGATAAGGATAGAAGCGAATCCCACCAAGGGTTGGCCCCATGGTCAGATCGTGAATTGAAATAATTCCTACAAGCCCACATGTAGGCTCAGTAATTTTTACAACCCTGTGATATCCGGGGATGTCGAGTTCTTCTAGTATTGGTTCCATGGTGATGCAACTATTTTACAGCAATTATACCAAAAATTCGTAGAAAATACAAATTTGTGAAAATCTATTTTTTATTTTATAACTACTCTACCTCTTCAATCTTCTCCTTCGAAGCTTCTTTTATGCCGGGTCCTCTACTCACTGCACTCCATTTTTTTTGAAGTGCATCTCTTCCCTTTAAGGAGGCAATATCTATTTCTTGAGCTGATATTTTTCCTTTTAGGAAAATAATTTCTCGCGCCATTTTGTTCTTCTCATCATTATGGCTAGTCTGTAAATTTATATTTGCACTTCTTAATTGCATATTTTCGCTTCGAAGCTCTTCTACTTTACTCTCTAATTGCTCATTTTTCTCTTGTAATTCAATAATTTGACTTTCCAAATGCTCTTGTCCTTTCTCTTTCAACTGAGTTCTAAGGCTTGCTAATTTGTTTACAAAGTCTGATCCTACTTCTGCATGGATTTTTTTTTCTCTCTCTAGCTCTTTTTCTAATTCCTCAACTTTTGCTTTTTCTCTTGGAAGTTCTCGATTTGCTCTTTGAAGTTTTCTTTTCTCGTCATCTACAGTACGCAACTGCCCTTTCAAGACTTCTATTTCCCGATCTTTTTCTTCGGCCTCACTTAGCAACCTTTTTACCCACCAGCTTGTTGTTTCTTTCTGTTCCGGTTGTTTTTCTACTGGAGGCTTCGGCAGGCTAACCTTTTCAGACTGCTGAGGAGTTTCTGTATTTTTAGACGATCTGCGGACTGCCCTTCCGACTGTGGTAGCGAGGAGTCGTAGAGCAAGTGCTACTCCGTAGGTCAAAACAAAAACGCGGGTCTTAGTTGCATTTTGTAAAGAGTAATTTTGAAAAAAACCTCCGCGATAAAGCATTACAGGGAGGGCAAATGTGCCAATCAATATAGCGGCATCTTCAAGTTTTCCGAATAGTGGCAAGAGACCATTACTTTCATGCCGAGGATCTTGGTGAGCTTTTACTAAATTAAACATTTTTTAAATCTCAAATTTTATTAATAGCAATTCTACCCAAATTTTAATAAAAAGTCTATCAAAATCGATTGTGAAATAAATATTTTACTTTATAAAAACAATGGAATTCTTGCTTGTTTACTCCCTTAATGGTATCCTAAAAAATCATATTTTAAGGTAGTTATGGCAACGAAGATTGTTACAGATTCGCTCGTAGAGCTATTAGATAAATTTTTAAAGAAAAATAAGAAGGCTGACCTTCTCACGACATATTTCTTCTTTTTGGAGAAAAAATTTAAATTGCATCCCGTTATTTTCGGTCGTGAACGCAAGATCTATCAAAGTGCGGATGAGCTGCTCGCGAAGCTGGAAAAAGAGGGCAAGGTCTGGCGCGAAACACAGATCAAGATTCAGTATGGCCAACAGAGTGTCAATGCTGAGACAAAACGCATCTATATCTGCCCGTTTACAGGGAAAGTTTTTGGCGATAACACGCACCCAAACCCCCAAGATGCGATCTATGATTGGGTTGCAAGCTGCCCAGAAAACACCGAGATGGACAAGGGCATGAAAGTCAAGCGCTTTCATATTTCCGAAGATTCGGAAGTCATTAAAAATTACATTAAAAAAGAGAAGGCCGCGGTCACAAAAACGGTCTACTCTTCTGCAATCACAGGCAAGCTGTTCAATACGAAAAAATCGGTGATTGATGATTTCAAAAAAAATCAGATTAAGGCAATTGATCTGATCGATGTTCCCTCTCAAAATCGCTTTGAGATTGAAGAGGACTTCATGGAGTTTTTGCAAAAGCAGCTAGATGAATCGCAAATCTCTGCCTTCGTTGAAGACTTAGGCACGCACAAGGAATTTGAAAGCTATGTTAGTAGCTGGATGGAAGAGTAGAAGAATCTCTTCTACCGAAGAGATGATGGCTCTTGGAGAGGAGTTTGCCAAAACTCTTTCTCCCGGAGCCATTCTGCTTTTTTACGGAGATTTAGGTGCGGGGAAGACAACGTTTGTTAAGGGGCTTGCTAAAGCGCTTTGCGGTGTTGAGACAAATGAAGTGCAAAGTCCCACATTCACCTATCTTAACATTTATGAGGGCAGCGTCCCTCTCTACCACTTCGATCTCTATCGATTGGAAAATGCTAAGCAATTTTACGCTTTGGGTTTTGAGGAGTACTTAGGCGGCAGTGGCGTTGCTGCTATTGAGTGGGCTGAAAGGTTAGGGTCGAATCTTCCTGAAGGGGCCATCCAAGTAGAAATTAAATATATAAATGAAAAAATTCGAGAAGTGTCGCTACATCAAATCGGCTCTCTTTGAGGAGGATTATCCCCAAAGTGATCTGCCCGAGATCGCATTTATTGGTCGCTCCAACGTGGGCAAGTCCTCTCTTCTCAACCACCTCACACAAAACAGCAAACTCGCTCGCATCTCATCACGCCCTGGAAAGACACAGACGCTCAATTTTTTTGAAATTCCTGGCGAGCTTGTTTTTGTTGATTTGCCCGGGTTTGGCTATGCAAAAGTTTCAAAAAAAGAGCAGGCACAGTGGAGCGAGGCGATCGAGCACTATTTGCAGTCGCGTGAAAATTTAAGCCTTTTAGTTCAGCTCATTGACTTGCGCCACCCGCCTCAAAAAAATGATTTGGAGTTTGCAATGTGGGCCGCGCATCATGGAAAAAAGCTGCTGATTGTATTCACAAAGGCAGACAAGCTCAAAAAGAGCGAGCTAAATCGAGCGCAGGAGCGCAATAGTAAAATTTTACAAGAGGCGACAGGTTTAAAAGAACTTCCTCACGTCTTATACTCAATCAAAAGTGGCGTTTATCGCGACTTATTAAAAAGGGAAATTGCCCGTGTCCTTACTCACTAAACAGCCTTTCATCTGCTTTGATATTGAATCGACAGGCCTTGATACAAAAAAAGATCAGATCATTGAGATTGCTATTGTAAAATTTACTTTTGATGAGATCTTGGAAACCTACGAGACCTTGATCGATCCGGGTTGTCCGATTCCTGAAGAATCAACGCAAATTCATCACATTACAAATGAGATGGTCCAAGGCAAGCCTATGATCGGCTCTGTTTTAAAAGAGATTGTGAAATTGATTGGCAATCATATTCTTGTCGGTCATGGGATTGGGTTTGATATCGATATTTTGCAAAATGCAGCAAAGCGTCACACAGTTCCCTGCGAAATTGAAAACAACAAGCGCATCGACACTCTGCGCCTTGCAAGACTTTATGGCGAGAGTCCCACAAATTCTCTGCAGGCACTAAGACAACACTTTAACATTCCCGAAGAGGGAGCGCATCGCGCGATGAGCGATGTGGTTGTCAATATTGAGGTTTTCAAATTTCTTTCACAGAATTTCCGCACTGCTAAAGAGCTTCTTGAAAGGTTGAAAAAACCGATCTTAATGAGGCAGATGCCTCTCGGGAAACACAAGGCGCGCCCCTTCTCAGAGATCCCTCTTGATTATCTACGCTGGGCGGTCCATCAAGATTTTGATATGGATCTGCTCTTTTCGATTAAAAGCGAACTCAGTAAAAGGAAAAGGAAGAACTTCGCTCAAGCAGCGACTCCCTTTTCCGATTTATGAAGCAGCTATCCCTAAAAAATCTCGATCTAAAAAATAAGCGTGTGCTCTTGCGCGTCGACTTTAATGTTCCCTTGAAAGAGGACGGCACGATCGCCGATGATTCGCGTATCCGCGCGGCGCTTCCCACCATCAACTACATTCTTGATCAGGGCGCAACTCTTACGATTATGAGTCATTTGGGAAGACCGAAGGGCGAACCCGATCCTAAATTCTCCTTGAAACCGTGTGCAAAAAGACTCTCAGAACTTTTGAGAAAAGAGGTCTCGATGGACCGGGGCAAAATTGTCATGCTAGAAAACCTGCGTTTTCATAAAGCGGAAAAAGATCCAGATAGCGATCCCAGTTTTGCTAAAGAGTTAGCTTCCCACGGCGAGATTTTTATCAATGATGCGTTTGGTGCGGCGCACCGCAATCACTCCTCAATTGTACCCATTTGTCACTACTTTCCTGGAAAATGTGCAGCCGGTTTTCTCATGGAAAAAGAGATCGACAATCTCACTCCACTTGTTGAAAATCCTGAACGCCCCTTTTCTGCTATTTTGGGTGGGGCAAAAATCGATACAAAGTTCGCAATACTGCACGCCCTTCAACCGCGAGTTGACCATCTTTTTGTTGGTGGGGGGATGATTTTTTCCTTAATGAAAGCGATGGGCCTTTCAATTGGAAACTCCATTTATGACCCGACTCACCTCGAACTAGCAAGCGAATTTTTGGACGAGGCACCAAACCTTGTGCTACCTGAAGATATCGTCATTGCCAACCAATTTTCCAACGGGGCAGAGGTGAAAACAGTTCGTTTAAAAGAGGGTGTGCCAGATGGCTGGCAAGGGATGGATATTGGTCCAAAAACAGTTGCTAAGTGGCAGCCTATCTTGGAAGAGAGTCATACTATTTTTTGGAATGGCCCCATGGGGGTGTTTGAGTTTCCTGAGTTTGCAAAAGGAACAGAAAGCCTTGCTAAATTGCTTGCCGAAATGCGCTCTATCCGGGTTGTTGGTGGGGGAGATTCTATTTCTGCAATTTCAAAATTAAATTTAAATGAAAAGTTTACTCATATCTCAACAGGCGGGGGCGCTTCGCTTGAATTTTTGGAGAAAGGAACCCTTCCCGGCATCGACGCTTTATCGGAAAATATTTAATATTTATAATATTTTCTTAAGTTTGGGTTTTAACTCAAAATAGGGTATAATGTGAGGCAGATAAG
The DNA here is from genome assembly GCA_033977065.1 of Candidatus Algichlamydia australiensis. Lineage (GTDB taxonomy): Bacteria > Chlamydiota > Chlamydiia > Chlamydiales > JAJFMI01 > Algichlamydia > Algichlamydia australiensis. The sequence continues at coordinate 479,262 of JAXCHI010000003.1, read as the reverse complement.
AAAGAGAGGCTTTTGACTCCCCTTGAACGCTAGTTCGAAACAATTTTCTTTTCGATTCCCCCCAACAGTCAAGACCTTGAACAGATTTGTGCATAAACAATTTTATTTAGAGGAAACCCTGAACAACTCAGACTTTCCGATACCACTTCAAAATTTGACCCAAATCTGCTTTTCGAACTCGCTAACTTTTAACAAGTTAGCTGCGTTCTACAAAGCAAATTTTGCAACAATTTTTGAATGGGTATCGAAAAGAGCAGTTGCCCAGGCTTACCTCAAAGGAGACTATGGCTACCGACGCCCAACCGCGGCTTGGTAAAATCCGCTCTTTTCTTTGGCCCATCTATCGCAGTGAGCTTCGTACGTTCCTGCCGATGTTTGTAATTTATTTTTTAATTTGCATGAATTACACGCTCCTTCGCGCTGCAAAGGATGCTCTTGTCATCACAGCGAAAGGTTCCGGTGCTGAGGCTCTTCCTTTCATCAAGGTGTGGGCCATCCTCCCCATGGCTCTTCTCTTCACCGCCATCTACTCTCGTTTTGCCAATCGCTATGGCCGTGACCGTGTTTTTTACATCATGGTTTCGATTTTCTTGGGTTTTTTTGCCCTTTTCGCCTTTGCAATCTACCCCAATATTCACGCTCTTCACCCTCACGGGTTCTGCGACTCCCTTGCGACAAAGCTCCCCGATGGGTTTAATGGCCTGATTTCCCTGTTTCGCAACTGGACCTTCACTCTCTTTTACTGCATGAGTGAGCTCTGGGGGACAATTGTAATGACTGTTCTTTTTTGGGGCTTTGCCAACCAGATGATCAATGTGGGCGGAGCAAAGCGTTTCTACGCGCCTCTGCTTATGGGCGCCAACATCGCCTCTTTCATCGCAGGGTTCATCTCTTTACAGCTCTCCTCTAAAGCGCTCTCCTCTCTTTTCCCCAGCTCTCAAGACCCTTGGGGAAAAACGATTTCTTTAATCACCCTTGTTATTCTTATTAGCGGGGTAGCGATCCTATTCGCTTACCGCTGGCTCTCAAAAAATGGCCTTGATACAAGCGCCGTTTGCAGCAATGCGCGCAAAGAAGGAAAGCCAAAATTTAAAATGGGCTTACGAGAGAATTTCGCTTTCTTAAGTAAATCAAAATATTTGATTTGCATTGCAATCATTGTCTTCACCTATAACGTCTCGATCAACATGATTGAAGTTGTCTGGAAAGATCAGTTAAAGCAATTACTTCCCGACCCCAATGACTTTAGTGCTTATATGGGGAAAGTTTTCATGGTAATGGGAGCTTTTTCTACTTTCATCTCCATCTTTATTTGCGGAAGTAGCATTAGACGTTTTGGATGGACCTTTAGCGCCATGATCTCTCCCATAGCGATCCTCATAACTGGATGCGCCTTCTTCTCATTCCTCCTTTTCCGCGAATCAGGATTTGGTTCGATGGCACTTATGCTTGGCTCAACGCCGCTTGCCTTAGCTGTATTTTTTGGTTCGATGCAAAATTGCATCGCGCGTGCCTGCAAATACACCTTATTTGATGCAACAAAAGAGATGGCATTCATCCCTCTTGATTCTGAGAGCAAACTCAAAGGAAAAGCCGCTATTGACGGCGTCGGCTCTCGCTTAGGAAAATCGGGAAGCTCATTGATCCATCAAGCTTTCTTAATCCCTCTAAAGAGTGTTACAGCAAGCGCCCCCTACATTGCGGGATGCTTTGTACTCATTGCCGGAGCCTGGATTGCTGCAACGCGATCTCTAGGAAGACAGTTCCAAAGCAAGACCCAACCAGAACCAGCGCTCATCAATCCAAAAGAGAGTGCACAACCTGAGCTAGGCTAGGATATTTTATGGAAGGGTTGATTGCACTTATTACAGAGCATGCAAAGCATGCCCCCTGGGTTGTCTTCTCTGCATCACTGCTTGCTGGTATGAATGTGCCCATTAGCATCGACATTCTGCTCGCTTTAAGTGCCGTTTTAGCCGCCACTACAATTCCAGAGTACACTTATCTTCTCTTTGCATCGGTCTTGGTTGGCTGCATCCTGGCTGCCTGGATCTCTTATTGGATTGGACGTCTAGCAGGATCGAGCTTGAAAAATATGCGTTTTTTCCGCAAGGCCCTATCCGATGAAAATATTGCAAAAGTCCGCTCATTTTATGAGCGATACGGTTTTTGGACACAAATTGTTGGGAGATTTATCCCATTTGGCGTACGCAACTGCCTCTTTATGAGCTCTGGGATGTCGCGGCTACCATTTAAAAGATTTGCTATGCGAGACGTTGTTGCATGCACCATATGGGCTGCATTTTTCTTTCCTATTTACTATACAATTGGGAGTAATATTGAAGTACTAGCTAGTGTAATAAAAAAGTTTAATATAATAATTTTTACACTGTTCGGGCTGACGGGAATTGGATTTTTCTGGTATAAGAGGAGGAAAAAACGTCCTTCGTGAAAGAACTCCTAAATCTCTCTAACGCGATCACATTTTTACGTGGTCCACTCGCGCTTCTCTTCCTTGTTGAAAGTCAAATGGTGCGCCTCATCGCCATCTTTTTGGCGATGGTCACCGACTTTGCTGATGGTTTCATAGCTAGACGCTACAAGTTCGCCTCCCGCGTTGGTGCTGTCTTTGATCCTCTAATGGATAAATTTTTTGTTCTCATGGCGCTTGGAATCTTCTTTTTTGAAGACCGGATCGCTCTTTGGCAAGCATGCGCTATGATCTCAAGAGATTTTTATCTCTGCATTTTTGGGGTCTATCTTCAAGTCACAGACCAATGGAAAGAGTACCGCTGCCGTGCAATTCGTTGGGGAAAAATCATCACAACACTACAGTTTTGTGTGCTGATTGCCCTCACGTTTAACCTTACTCTTCCAACACTGCTTTATCCACTTTTTATCTTGCTAGGCTCCCTTGCGTTCATTGAGCTCTTCCAGGTAATCCGTCAATCCAGGAGCAATAAGCATGCTCTTTAAAAGAATCTTCTCCACACCTGTCTCCCTGTTACTCGGTCTTATTGCAGGCTATTTTGCTCTGCCACAAATTCATGAAGCATCTATCTTCATCAGTGATGCTTTTCTGCGCATACTTAAACTTTTAAGCATGCCTCTTATTTTCCTCTCTATCACCGCGACCCTACTCAATGTCGAAACGCTCGACAAGTTAAAAATTCTGTTTAAAAAAGTTACCAAATATACCCTCTTTACTACTTTTCTTGCGGCTGTAGTTGGTCTGATCCTATTTCTTACTATTAGACCAGCACACGCCCCTCTTGGAGCCTCCCCAACAGTAGAACAAAACAAGAGCGTCTACACCCTCTTCCTCAACCTTATTCCAGAAAATCCCTTCTCCGCATTCCTCAATCAAAATGTTATTGCTATTGTGGCAATGGCTGTTGTTTTCAGCCTTGCCGCACTAAAAACCAACAAAAAGGGTGTAATTAGCACAGCTTGCCAAGAGCTCTTTGCCGCTTTTGTAAAAATGACTTCATGGGCAATCAAGCTATTGCCCATTGCAATCTTTGCCTTTTCTGAAATTTTAATGCACTCGCTTCGTGAAAATCAGGGAAGTATCCGCAACTTACTTCTCTATGCTCTCTGTGTCATTGGTGCAAATATCATTCAAGGATTTGTCGTTCTACCCCTGATTCTTACAGCAAAAGGAATCAGCCCTCTTCGGCTTGGAAAGAGCATGCTACCCGCTTTGACCGCAGCCTTCTTCTCAAAATCCTCAAGCGCGACACTTCCTATTGCCTTAGAGTGTGCCGAGAATCGGGCAAAAATCGATAGCAAAGTTGCCGGATTCTCCTTTCCCCTATGCTCTGTTATCAACATGAATGGTTGCGCTGCCTTCATCTTGATCACCTCACTCTTTGTTGCCATCAGCAACGGTTTGACCTTTTCTGTTCCCATGCTACTTCTTTGGGTCTTCGTCTCTTCCCTGGCTGCTGTCGGAAATGCAGGCGTTCCAATGGGCTGCTTCTTTCTCACTTCTGCACTTCTTGTTGGCTTGAACGTACCACTTGGCATGATGGGGCTTATCCTTCCTCTCTATTCAATATTCGACATGGTAGAAACCTCTCTTAACGTCTGGTCAGATAGTTGCGTAACAGCTATAGTAGACCAAGAAATTAACCATGCTGAAGTACCTACCTCTCCTACTCCTGCTCGCCCAGCTCCAAGCGCGCCTACTCATTAACGCTCCCGCCCACGCCAAAAAATTGGCTAAACAGACAGACGCCACACTTCTTAACCCCAAGGGCAAAACTCTAAAGCAAATTCAAAGAGAAATCGAAGCACTTGACCATTACCACAACCTCACTCCCATTGTGATCCTTGACAACAGCTCTTTCACAAAAAAAGAATTAGGCAGCCTCGCCAATCGCACAGGATACAAACACTACGCGCCAAAAAAAATCTCTGCACATCGTATCAAAAAAGCGTGTGCAAAACTTCCCAAAACCATTCACGACATTCCTCCACTCCCAAAAGAAACTGCCAAACAACTCTATAATTTCATGGCAAAAGTCGACAAACTTTTTACTAAATACGATCTTACCTACTGGGCAGGCGGTGGCACTCTGCTTGGAGCCGTGCGCCACAAAGGCCTCATCCCCTGGGATGATGACCTCGATATCTACATGCTTGAGCAAGATGAGACCACCCTTCTCTCTTTAAAAAAAGAGCTACTTGGCCAGGGCATTGCCCTGCACTACCTCGATGAAGGTGACTTTTATAAACTCTCACCGCTAAATGGAAAAAAAATGGGAAGCGAGTGGACCTTTCCCTTCATTGATATTTTCTTTTTTAGAAAAGAGGAAGAGACTTACTACCATCGCTCTCCTTTTTTTCGCCGCGATTATCCTAATGACACCTACGCAGCTTCTCAAATTCAAAATCGCAAACGGTGCGCTTTTGGCCCAACCCGCATCTGGATCCCAGCGCAGCCCAAACAAGCGCTTGATCGCCTTTACGGCCGCAAGGACTACCCACGCATCTGGCAAGACTTTGCCAAAACACCCCACTGGGACCATCAAAACGAGCGCCCCGCAAAAGGCGCACAAGTCTACATCCGCTTGTAAATTTCAACCGTACGATAAAATCGTACGGTTGAAAAAAACAAACTTAACAGTTATCCTTTTTTTGAACCTTAGTCGCTTTTGGAGAAAAATATGATTCAAGAGATTCAAAAATCAGGCAAAATTGCAGTTTTTCGGGGCAAACGGATTCGAAAAATCATCTACAACGACGAGTGGTATTTTTCTATCGTTGATGTCATTGAAACATTAACAGATAGCTTAACCCCTAAAAGATATTGGTCTGACTTGAAGAAGAAACTTACTGAAGATGAAGGGTTTATCCAACCGTACGATAAAATCGTACGGTTGAAATTAGTAGCATCGGATGGACGAATGAGGGCTACCGATACCGCCAACACAGAAACGCTTTTTAGGATTATTCAATCTATTCCATCGCCTAAAGCTGAACCTCTAAAACGATGGCTTGCAAGAGTCGGCTTTGAAAGAATCAAAGAAATTGAAAATCCAGAGCTTGCAACGAAGCGCACGCGAGCACTTTACAAAGCAAAGGGCTACCCCGATGAATGGATTGAAAGAAGGATGCGAGGGATTGCCACTCGCGAGCAACTTACTGGGGAATGGGAAAAGAGAGGTGTAAAAAAGCAGAAAGAATATGCTATTCTTACTGCTGAAATTTCTGAAGCAACTTTTGGAGTAAAACCATCTGAACATAAAAAAATTAAAAACCTAAAAAGAGAAAACTTAAGAGATCATATGACAGATCTCGAGCTGATTTTTACCATGTTGGGTGAAGCATCAACTTCAGAAATATCCGTTCAACGTGATGCCCAAGGGTTCGAAGAGAACAGAGAAGCAGCTATAGCAGGCGGAACAATTGCTGGAAATGCGCGACATGAACTCGAAAAGGAGAGCGGGAAAAAAGTACTAAGCTCGTCAAATTTTATTGATGGCCCTAAGATAGAATGAATTCAGTTGTACGATTTAATCGTACAACTGAAAAAACTGTTCGTATTCCTGGCAAAGCTTTGCCAAAACGCTCCAAGTCTATATTCGTTTGTGACTATTTGATTAAATATGGACCAGTTTTATTGACAAACTTTTTGTACCAAATAAGCTGCCTCTCATAAACGGCTCGTGTTTTTTCGCGGTCAGACTCATTTTTAATTTCATTAAATGTGGGTCTTCCCAACTCGTCTAGCTCATACTCTTGGGGGCGACCAATCCCGCTACTACGAATCGCATTTCCATGCCAGTGAAACAATTGATCAGAACGTTTAAATTCATGCCACTCTTCTACCCCAGTAAAATCATCAGGATAAGGATGCCACTCCAGCAAACTCTCTTTAAATGGAAAATTATAGCAGTCGCAAAAAGTCTTTACTGTTCTCTCTGGGTTTTCATAAATTTGCTCACTGAAAATAACTCTTACTGGATTTGCTGACTCTCTTCTAGCAAGCTGAAATGTCTCATATAACTGCTTCATGCCCATGATATCATCCATATCATCCCAGACACTTTCTAATTTTTTATAGATAGAAATTGCAACGGCATGGGGATTGCGAACTAAAAAAACAAAATGGACGTTAGGATCTTGGAGGAACTCCAGCTCATTTGGAAGCAAATCATAAACAGCAAAGTTCATTTCCTTCACAAATACGTTTGATTCTTTTCTCTGCTCATAGAGGAGCTTTTGCATCTCCTTGTGAGTTTTGGGGCCATCTTCTCGCCACCAGTGCTCTACTTCCGGGTGATGCACCCTTACGTAAGAGCGCTGAGATGGTTCGTTAAAAACTGCCATCCTCTCATGATTTGCAATTATCCTCATAAAAAGAGTTGAGCAAGAGCGAGGAGGAGACAAAAGATAAATAATTTTGTTTTCCTCTGCTTTTAATGAAAATACTAAAATTAGAAACAAAACAAGTTTTTTCATAAACACCTTTTAAGAAAACAAACTATATCCTGTCTTTTTTTCTAAATCAAGAAGTTGATCTCTCTAGATTCAAATGCTAAAGTAATAAACTGATGAACCCAAATGCTATTTCCTGCTACTTATTAAAAACGTTTGATGATTTGCGAGTGATTGATTCCTGGGGCGAAACAAGCTTTTTTTATAACCCAAATAACCTAAGCCCAAGAGGCACCTATTTTTGCACCATCAAAGAGAAGGATGGGCAAAATGACAAGGCTTCAAGCCTAGATCGACAAGGCGTTTTTCGATTAAATTTTGGAATTTCAAAACCTACTTTTTTGGAGCTGTTTGAAGTTATCCCCAAACGCCCTTCAAAAGGAGGAGTTATCGAAGGACCTTACGACTTTACTTCACTTAATCAATTAACACCCCATCCCGTTTACGGCTGGATGTGTTGGGTCTCCATCTGCAATCCTTCAGAAAAATCATTCTCACAAATAGCACATTTAATTTCTGAAAGTTATCAAATAGTGAAACAAAAACATAAAAACAAAAAGATTCCTTTAAAATGAGAGAAGCAACAACAATTTCAAAAAAGCCACTGGTTGATATTGGTGTTCATGTAATACAAAAAGGAAAAATTCTTCTTGGAAAGCGCATCAATGCCCACGGAACAGGTGCCTACGCTCCACCGGGAGGGCACCTTGAATTTGGCGAAACGCCAGAAGAGTGCGCAGTGCGCGAACTCTTAGAAGAGACAGGTCTTACGGCAAAAAGTAAAGCCCGGCCCCTGGACAACAGAGATCTTCGCAAAAGAGGAAAAGCACTACATCACGATTCATATGATTGTAGAAAGTTTTACTGGTACACCTCAAGTAATGGAGCCACACAAATGCGAAGCATGGGAGTGGTTTGATCTTGATAATTTGCCAGAGCCTCTTTTTCCCTCTGTTATAAACTTCAGACGTATAATAAAATCATACACCTGAAAAAGTAGCAATCCGTCTTCTATTGGCTAGGAGACTGCAAAACTTTTTGAAATCAAACCGAGGACTCTCTTTAAAAGAGAGTCCTGAGAGCAAAAAACCATCTACTTTTTTCCTTTATTTCCTTTACCAAACGGGCAGTCTGTGCTGATTGCCTCTGGACAAATTTTCGCATACGTAGCACTCAAAAATCCTGCGCACACACAAAACAGAGCGAGGCTTAAAGTAATCAATTTCATCTTAGACTCCTAAATTTAAGATTTACTTGGTGACACCCATTTTTCACTTAAAAACTTAACAGTCAATTGAAAAAACAGAGGCGAGTAATCTGTGGCAGAAAATTTTTTTATTCTTTTTAACGTCAAAGCCTCGACTATCTATTATTTATCTGTTGACTAAGCTCCCCAACCAGGAGTAGGATGATTGTTTATGGAAATACAACGTGAATCAATCTTTATGTCTGGCCTGCGCGCTTTTTTTCGCGTCTGCCTCGGAACTTTCGGCTTAGCAATTGCGGTATTTATTTTGCTCATTCTCTACGGAATGTTCAATAGTTCACAAGCAGTTGTCGAGAATACACGCGTGCACATCGCCCCTGATGCAGAGGGCAATCGCATGGCTCTTGCAAGCTCTGTTCCCGTAGTTTTGCGTGTCAACATCAATGGCGCAATTGGTATGCAAAGCACTACAGCCAAAAACATCAAACGCCAGCTATTAGATTCACAAGGCTTTTCTGTAAAAAAAGGACGCGTGAAGGCGGTCTTCCTTCACATTAACTCTCCTGGTGGGGATGCCACACAATCTGATGATATCTATCGCCACATTATGGCTTACAAAGAGCAATACCAAGTTCCGGTTTACGCTTTTGTTGATGGATTATGCGCATCTGGTGCGATGTACTCTGCGTGTGGGGCAGACAAAATTTTCTCTACACCTACTAGTATCATTGGCTCGGTTGGTGTTCTAATGGGGCCTAACTTTAACTTCTACGACCTAATGGAAAAATATGGAGTTAAAGAAAAAACGCTAACACGAGGAAAGGATAAAGTTGTACTATCCTCGTATGAGAAGTGGAGCCCTGACGAAACAGCTTCCCTTGACCCCCTCATCACTTATCTCTATGATCGATTTGTTGCTATTGTTGCCAAATCACGACCCCGCATCACTGAGAGTGAATTGAAAAATGAGTATGGTGCGCGCATTTACGACGCTCCAACAGCTCAAAAATATGGCTACATTGATGTTGCAGATAGTAGCTATGAAGGTGCGATGAGCGAGTTGACAAAAGAGGCGAAAATTGAGGGCTCTTACCAAGTGATTCAACTCGTCCCAGATCGCCCCATTTTTCAAGATTTTATTCACACATCTGCCTCCTTGTTCCAGCAGATGAAGAGCCTGCTGCAAGCAGATAGCACGCCACGTGCTGAATATCCTATGAGACGATGAAAAATATCTATATTCTCGATGCGGTTCATACTCTCTTTCGCTCCTATTTTGCGATTGGGAAGATGACGAATCCAAAGGGCGAATCAACAAACGCCCTTTACGGTTTTATCCGTACGGTTCAAAAACTCTTTAAGGACTTTTCTCCTGCTCATTTTGTAGCTGTTTTTGATGGCCCAGAAAACAAAAAAGCGCGCGTTGCCGTCTATGAACACTATAAGGCGCACCGCGTCGGTATGCCAGAAGATCTCATTCCTCAACTTGATTGGGCAATTGAGTGGTGCAAGCTTGCAGGAATTCCCACCCTCTCTCTTCCTGGTGTCGAAGCAGATGATGTGATCGGTTGTGTAGCTAAGTGGGCAGAAAGAAAAGGGGCCAAAAGCTATGTCTGCTCCAGTGATAAAGATCTTTGCCAGCTTGTAAATGAAAATATCGTATTGCTCAATACCTACAAGGGCAATCTCATCATTGATGAGAAAAAAGTCAAAGAGCTCTACGATGTTACGCCAAGTCAAATTATCGACTATCTTGCGATTGTGGGAGACAAGTCTGATAATATCCCCGGAATTCAAGGCCTTGGTCCTAAAGCTGCTGCAGATCTTTTGAATAAATACGGCACTTTGGAAGGAATTTATGAACATGCTGATGAGGTCTCTGGGAAGCGCGGTGAAAATTTAATTACGTATAAAAAAGAGGCGTATCTCAGCCAAGAGCTCGCTACTCTTCACCTTAATTTAGAAATTCCTACAAGTGAGAGTGAGTACGAACGCTTTCAGCCAAAGATCGGTGAGTTGACCGCTCTTTACGAAGAGATGCGTTTTTCCTCCCTGCTTCGCGAAATGAAAGCGGACACCCAAGGGATAGAGACAGAGAGCTCCGACAAAAAAGAAGCAACAGAAAAAACCTCTTATCACTTGATAGAGAGCGAAAAAGAGCTAGACATTCTTGTTGAAAATCTCTCTAAAGAACAAGAGATTTGTGTTGATGTAGAGACAACAAAGCTTCGCCCTTTAGAAGCAGAACTTGTAGGCGTTGGTTTTGCCGTAAAACCAAAAGAGGCTTACTACGTCCCTGTCAATGGGAAATTGGACAAAGAACTTGTGTTAAAAAAACTCAGGCCTCTTTTTTCCAAATGTAGCTTTTATGGTCACAATTTAAAGTATGATTATCACGTTTTACTCAATGAAGGCATTGAAATTGAAAAAATTTGCTTTGATACAATGCTCGCTTCTTATGTTTTGGCCCCACAAGTGAATCGCCACGGACTTGACCACCTCTCATTGCACCACTTTGGTAAAGTCAAAACCTCAATTAAAAGCCTTCTTGGTACAGGAAAAAAAGCAAAATCGATGCTTGACGTTCCGATTAAAGAAGTATCGGATTATTGCTGCGAAGATGTGGACTTTACTTGCCGTCTTAAAGAGCTTTTTGAAGAAGAAGTTGCGCACCGCAAGCTGAAAAAAATTCTCTATGAGATTGAAATACCATTAATCAAAATCTTAGCAAAGATGGAGCGCAATGGTATCTATCTCGATGCAGAAAAGCTCAAAGTCAAATCAAAAGAGCTTGTTGAGATGGTAGGTCGTCTGCAAAAAGAGATTTATAATCTGGCAAATGAAGAGTTTAACATTAACTCCCCCAAGCAGCTAAGCCACATTCTTTACACCAAGCTTGAAGTCAAGCGCCCTCCAAAAAAGCGCGGTACCTCAGTAGGGACAGGAGCAGAAATTTTAAAAGCCCTCGCACACGAATACCCCATCGCAGAAAAAATCTTAGAGTACCGAGGCTTAGAAAAGTTGCGCTCCACTTACGTTGACTCCCTTCCCAAACAGATCAACGAAAAAACAGGGCGGATCCACTGCAGTTTCAATCAGTCAGTTGCCGCAACAGGAAGACTCTCTTGCACAGATCCCAACCTGCAAAATATTCCGATCCGCTCAAGCGAGGGAAGAAAAATTCGTGAAGCGTTTCACCCTGAAAAATCCTCTTCAAGTTTTTTAGCTGCCGACTACTCGCAAATCGAGTTGCGCATTTTGGCCCACTTAAGCGAAGATCCCGCTCTTGTAAAAGCATTTAACGAAGGCGAAGACATTCACGCTTTCACCGCCTCACGCGTTTTTGACAGACCTCTTGATCAAGTAACACGCGAAATGCGCTATCGAGCAAAGGCTGTGAACTTTGGCTTAATTTATGGACAGGGCGCCTTCGGCCTCTCCCAAGAATTAGATATTTCTCACAAAGAGGCCTCCGATTTTATAAAGAAATATTTTGATCGATATCCAAAAGTCCGCGACTTTCTGGAACACTGCAAAGAAGAGGCACGCGCTACAAAGATGGCCACCACCATGACTGGCCGCCAGCGTCCCCTGCCTGACATCGACAACCGCAACCCGATGATCCGCTCTCAAGCAGAACGTCTCGCGGTCAATACTCCCTTCCAGGGAACACAAGCCGATATCATTAAAATGGCAATGATTGAAATCGATCAAAAAATAAAAGAGGAGGAGATGATGATCCTCCAAATTCACGATGAGCTCATTTTTGAAGTGCCCGACTCCGAGCTCTCCTCCCTGGAGAAGGTGGTTAAACCCACTATGGAGGGGATTATTAAGCTGAAAGTTCCTTTAAGTGTAGATATTTCAGTTGGCAAAAATTGGGGAGAGTGTTAGAATTAAAAGGATTGCTATTACCGGCGTGCCTGGCTCAGGAAAGAGTACAGTCGCAAAAATATTTGAAGAATCAGGAGCTTATCGGGTCGATGCCGATGAGATCACCCACAGATTGCTCAATCAAGACAGCCAACTTAGGCAACAAATCAAAAATGAATTTGGTCAAGAGGTCTTTTCCGGGAATTTACGTGATAATTTAGCAAAAGTCGTATTTTCCGACCCCGTAAAATTACAACGATTAGAAAAAATAATTCATCCAAAAATTATCCAACACCTCTTAAGTGAGATGAAAGAAGCAGAAAAACAACATAAACTTTGTGTCGCAGAAGTACCTCTCCTGTTTGAAGTCAATTGGGAGAAATACTTTGATGCTACCATCTGTGTTACTGCAACCTCCTCCCTCTGTCTTAACCGTTTTGGGAAGGGAGAGGAAGAGTATAAAAAAAGAACAGCTCGGCAGCTTTCACAAGCAGACAAAGCAAGACGCGCCGACCATGTTTTAGAAAACAATCAAAACATGCAAACTTTAAAAACCCATATTGAAGATTTAGGTATAAAATGAGCGAAGAAAATTCTAACCATAAAATTTCCCCTCCCCCCGCTTTAACGCCCCCACCAATTGTGACTCCCCCTGAAAATTTACCTGAAAAAAAACCGAAAGCTGAAGCAAGGCCAAAAGAGCCGGCAAGAGAGCCCAATATCACGCGGATTGCCGACTTGCAGCGCATGAATATTGACCAGCTAAGTCTCTTTGCTAAAAATCTAGGTCTTACCCATCTCGGCTCTCTCACAAAGTCCCAAATGGTTTTTGAAGTGGTCAAATGCCTCTCCCAAAAACATGGAGAGATCCTTGTTGCAGAGGGAATTTTAGAAGTCCTCCCCGACGGCTTCGGTTTCCTACGCTCTCCTAACTACAACTACCTCTCCTCTGCCGAAGATATCTACGTTTCACCAGCGCAGATCCGCCGTTTCGATCTGAAAAAAGGAGACAATATCTACGGTACCATCCGCTCTCCAAAAGAGAAGGAAAAATATTTTGCTCTTCATAAAGTCGATCGCATTAACGAGAAGAGCCCCGAGCTCTCACGTGAGCGCATCCTTTTTGAAAACCTCACCCCCCTCTTTCCTGAAAAGCGTTACATCATGGAGACAACAAAAGAGCAGATCTCCATGCGCGTGCTCGATCTCGTGGCCCCAATTGGAATGGGCCAGCGCGCTATGATCGTTGCGCCGCCAAAGTCGGGTAAAACAATTTTGATGCAGAGCATCGCCAACTCTGTTGCCGTTAACCATCCTGACGTCGAGCTTATGGTTCTTCTTATAGACGAACGTCCAGAAGAGGTGACCGACATGCAGCGCTCTGTAAAAGGAGAAGTTGTCTCTTCAACATTTGACGAACCCCCTGAGCGTCACGTGCAAGTTGCCGATATGGCAATTGAAAAAGCAAAACGCATGGTTGAGTGCGGTAAAGACGTAGTTCTCCTCCTCGACTCCCTTACACGCCTTGCTCGCGCCTACAACACCGTCCAACCTCATTCGGGAAAAATTCTTTCTGGTGGTGTCGATGCTAACTCCCTTCACAAACCAAAACGCTTCTTTGGTGCAGCGCGAAATATTGAAAATGGCGGTTCTTTAACTATTATCGCTACTGCAATGATCGATACCGGCTCAAAAATGGATGAAGTCATCTATGAAGAGTTTAAGGGCACCGGAAATATGGAGCTTGTTCTAGAACGCCGCTTGGCAGAACTGCGCATCTTCCCAGCTATCAATATTCCAAAGAGTGGAACACGTAAAGAGGATCTTCTCTACCACCCTGAAGAGATGGATAAAATATATGAGTTGCGCCGCGCCTTTGCCGATCTCTCTCCAGTTGATGCAATGAAGCTCTTAAGTGGAAGATTGAAAAAGACATCTAGCAATGCGGAATTTCTCCTTACAATGAAGTAGTTGAAATCTTCCTCAATTTGAATTAAAAAAAGAATAACACTCAAGTTGCTACCCAATTTCTTCTATGGAGAGAGATTTTTGATGAGATATGTAATTTTAAATCACGCTGATCATAAAAAAGATCTTTCTAGAAGGGGAAAGGGGTAGCAGCTTGAGTGAATAACCTATTTGTTTGTTCTTAATGACAAAAAAAAAGCGCGGGATCTTAATCCTCACCTCCTCCGGAGGGAGCGGCCATATTCAAGCTGCAAGAGCGAAAAAAATCGAAGCAAAAAAACGCTATCCCAATCATAAGCTCATCGTCCGGGATATTATGCTCGACTGGATGGGCGAGCGAATGGGAAGCTATTGCGTACGTCGCTGGAATTCAGCGCAAGCAAATGGCGATGTCAAAGAGCAACTAAAACTAATCGGATACCAGTGGCTGAGTGAAATTCTTTTTTGGATTCCTATGTTTCTGCACGCATTTTACGTGCTCTTTCGCTACAACATTGAACTGATCATCGACACTCAACCTAACTTCACTCCCTCGATCATGAAGGCGGCTCGCCTTGTTATGCGACTAAAAAGACGAAAAATCCACATGGAGAAAATCGTCACAGAGCTTCCAACCCCCTACTGCTCCCATTTTTTTGACCCCATTAAGCATCTCTCAAAACATGACCGCAAACACATCGACCTGATTACCTTTTTTCCTCTTTTGCAAGAGAGCCGGGGCTTCTGGAAAGAGGCGTGCAACCTCCCCTCTTACCGCATAAAATACGACAGCCCTCCCCTTCGTCCCTCTTTTCAAAAATTCATGCATGAAGAGAGCGTCAAAGAGCCTCTCACACTGAATATTCAAATTCATTCTGAAGAAGAAGAGCATCTGATTGAAGAGACTGTAAAAAAAGGAGGCGCGCCCTACAAGCTACAAGACGCTATCCTTAAATTTTGCATTCAGCCCAACGACCATGTTTTTACATTGATGCTAGGAAGTATTCCTGCCGAGTGCACTACTCTGCGCTACATCCGCCATATTATTAAAACGCTAAGAAAACTTCCTAACGACGCAGAGCCCTACCATCTCTTTGTCTTCTGCAATGCGCATAGACCGGGAGCCAAAAGCTTACTTAAACGTGTACACGACCTGATCACCACTTGTCGCGTCTATCCTGAAAAACTCACTGTTATTCCCATGACCTTCCAGGACGACGCCGTCATTGCCCCCCTCTTTTTTCGCTCAAATGCAACTTTTACAAGATCAGGTGGTCTCACTTCCATGGAGCTTATGGCCGTTGCGAAAGGACAAATTTGCATCCACTCAGAAGCGAGTGATCCGACACTTGCCCACCACGGTATGCCAAAATGGGAGTTTGGAAATGCTTTCTATCTACAAGAAAAGCGCGGTGCAAAGATCCTTACAGCTGAATGCTTCGAACAGAGCTGCCCCTCGCTTTTCCTCCCAAAAAGCCCAAAACTTGTTAGTGTTTAATAAGATACTTGACTAGGCCCTCGTAATCTTCGCGCTCTACATAGTATAAAATACGATCGTAGTCAGCGTTAACATGCTGGGCAAAACCATAGAGGTGAGGAAAAATATTATGTTTGCGCATCTCACGCGTCATATTTTTAACCACACCACGTCTCTTTGTTGATCCCATGAAGTTTGGCCATTTAAACCAAGTCCCGCGCATGATTGTTCTCATACAAACTTTTAACTCAGGATCTGAAAAGATTGCCCCTAAAAAACGCAATGGATGAACTGTAAACTCAATCCGATCTCCAAGTTCTTCCAAATGCTTCTTATATCTTAAGCCAAGCTCAATTTCATTCTTCTTAGCAGTAGTAGAAACAATCTCGTGAATAATTTTATCTGCGCCTTTGTAAAACGGTAAACTTCGATACGATTTGATAGATTGCAATTTGGCATCAGCTGACATCGCTTGCAAACTTACACAAATCAGCCCTAAAAAAACAAACAACTTTCTCATCATCACAACTCCTATTCTTCTGTAAAATAGATCGGAGTCTAACAGATTTGCAAATTTTTTTAAGAAAAATAAAAAATACACAACCTTTAAAAATAATTATAATTGATCCAAAAAGTGTCTCTAAGAAATATCTTTTGTACTCTGTGCGAACTCTTCTCTCACGGGACACTGAACAAACTCAAGTTGCTACCCAGCTCTTGCTCATGTTGGCCCTCTACTACGAGACTTAACCCTCTGTACTGGACAAAAATTTCACCAATGGGAGAGCTGCGCCTTTATCAAATCGATTCTCCTCCTCGTCCATAGCACTATGGGCTATGGACTCGTCGCTCGAAACGCTGCTGCTTCGATTTGATTTTGGCTCGCTTTGCTCCTCTTGGCAAAATTTTTGTCCAGTACAGAGGACTTAACTAATAAATAACTGATAATAAAAGAATTACAAATTCTTTATAATTTATGTTTTATAAAAATTAAAATATTGTTATAATTTAATTAATAAATAATTAACAATAAAACAAAATGACAACATTAACAACATTACAAGCCACAGGTCAAGCTAGCCCCCCTTCCAGAAGAAATTTAGCAGATATGCGAGCAAAAAGAACTTTAGCAAATACGCTTGCAAACACTATTTACGGCAGAAAGTCCCCTTATCCAAACACGTTAGCTAGCAGACTGCTTACGGACTTCACAAACTGCAAACTCGGGAAAACAATAATTGGAGAAGGCAGTTATTCCAAGGTACTTGTTATGGAGCACTTCAATCCAGAAACACAAACCCGAGAGCATAAAGCACTAAAACTTGTGAAGCCGGAAATTAATCCAACAAGTAAAAAAAATGTAAAACTATTTGGTCTAACAAGAAAAAGACCTGGCGGAGAGTGGAATGCACTTGATAAATTCGGTCCTCATGTTCTGTCGGCCTCACATGCCATAGCTCTAAATAATAAAACTCGGGACGTGTTTCTTTTTTCCGCGGAAAAGTTTCAAGAGTATCAGAAAATCTCTCAAGAAGAGCGTGAAAATTTGCATTACACACTTATTGGTACCGTAAGCGAATATATTCAGGGCTCAAAAACACTAGATAAGTTTGGAATAATATCAACTGAAAAAGTACGAATCTATGGAACACAGCTCTTAAAAGGCTTGAAAGACATTCATAGCCACTCTATTATTCACCGAGACATGAAGCCAGAAAACGTTATTGTTACACAAGATGGGAAAGAGGTAAAAATTATTGATCTTGGGTTTTCTCGAGTGGCTGATAAAGAACGAAAAAGACAATCTATAAAAGGAAGTCCCATATTTGCTGCTCCCGAATTACTCTTTAACGAAGGATACAATTACAAAGTAGACATCTACTCTCTTGGAATCACATTTCTGTTTATGGCAACAGGGCTAGATACCCTCCTTGATGAGAATGGAAATAACATAGATACACTCGACTGTCTTCGAAACTTTCTTTCTGATCCAAAAGAAAAAGCAAAAAATAACCTTTTAAAACTTGTTCAAGATAGCAATTTGCGCGATCTTATTAAGGTATTGACTCAGAAGGAGCCAGAGAACCGTCCCACAGCCGAAGAAGCTCTAAACCATCCCTTCTTTCAAGTAAATGCTTAGCGTCGAAACCGCCCAGGCCATCAACGCTGTTATACAACCTCCTGAAGGCACTCAAGAGGTTGTAAAAATCACAGACCTACTAGCGGAAGCTTACCCCGAAATTACGCTTAATAAGGAAATTGGAAAAGGAGCTTTTTCAAAAGTTTTTTCCTTTTCCTACCTTTCGTCTGAAGGCAATAGAGCCCAAGCAGCATTCAAAATGGTGAACTTTTGGACGGCAACCAAAGAGGAAAACCATCGCTGCTTCAAGGTAACAAATGAACAGATTGGAGGAGAGTGGTTCTCTCTTCTTGATTTAGGGCCTCATGTCTTGAAAACCTTCCGCGTCCTCTACTTTGATCACAAAATCCTTCAATTCAAATTGATGAATTCAGAGGAGTTTCAAGAGCTTTTTGCAAACAGTAAGAGTGAGCAAAATCTCAACCTTACTTTGGTGGGAGCCATCAGTGAGTATTTCCCAGAAGCGATCACACTCAACCAATGCAACAGCTTTACTTCTGCGCAAATCCAAAAATATGCTCGCGAAATTCTTCTGGGTTTGCAAGCAATTCACAATGTCCAAAAAGACAACCTTCAACTCATTCATCGCGACATTAAACCGCGGAATATTCTCATTACACCCGATGGTATTAAGTTACTTGATCTTGGCTTGGCACGGTTCATTGAAAAATCCCATAAAAGACGCTACTCCTCATGCGGTACTCTTCCGAATATGGCACCAGAAGTGTTGCAAAAAGCAGAGTACGATATTTCTGCAGACTTCTACTCAGTTGCAACCGTTCTCTTTTACATGGCAACAAAAAGGCATGTGTGTAGAGCCAAAGACAAACAGGACTATCTCCTCTACCATCTCCGAGAACCGCGTTTAATTACGAACCCCGCACTAGCCTATATCAACCCCAAATTAAAAGATCTAATTGACAAACTTGGCCACCCCTATTCTGAAAACCGCATTACTGCAGAAGAAGCCCGAGCGCACCTCTTCTTTCAATAACTCTTCCCTGATAGAATGAGGAAGTGAGCCTACTTAATACAGCCAAATCCATTATCGAGAAGCTTAAGGAGCACGGCCATACCGCCTATATTGCGGGCGGCTGGGTGCGCGACTTTTTGATGCAGCACCCTTCTGATGATATCGATATTGCCACAAGTGCCTCCGTAGATGAGGTCATCGCCCTTTTCCCCAAAACCATTCCTGTCGGCGTCAATTTTGGAATTGTCGTTGTTGTGGAAGATGAACACCAGTTTGAGGTGGCGACTTTTCGTAGAGATTTGGGCTATGAGGATGGGCGTCGGCCGATGGGAATTGAGCCGTCTGATCCAAAGGAGGATGCGAAGCGACGCGATTTTACGATCAATGGAATGTTTTACGATCCGATTGAAGAAGAGCTGCACGACTTTGTTGGCGGCAAAGAAGATTTAAAAAAAGGTGTTGTACGAGCGATTGGCAATCCGCATGAGCGTTTTTTGGAAGATCGCCTGCGCATGATTCGAGCCGTGCGTTATTCCAGCCGCTTCCACTTTCCGATTGAGTCTGACACTATGCAGGCTATTTTAGTCCACGCTGACCAACTGTTTCCTTCTGTTGCCTATGAACGCATCTGGCAAGAATTTGTGAAAATGGCGCGCTTTGCCCACTTTGATACTGCACTTGTCACACTACACCGGCTCAACCTCCTCCAAGAGATTTTTCCCGAAATCAAAGAAGCTAGCGTGGAGGAGATCCAGTCACGTCTGCGCCATCTCTCAGAATTTCCGGACGATGCCCCTGTCATCGCCAAAGTCCTCGAGCTCTTTCCTGGCGCTACTCTTAAAGAAAAACTAGCCGTTTGCGAAATGTTTCGTCTCTCAAATAAAGATCGTGCCTTTGTAGAGTTTAGCCACAAAATTGAAGAGGCTCTTTTAGGAACAAAAGTAGAAATCCTAGACGCCTATGAATGGGCAAAGCTCTATGCGCACGAACACTTTCTTTTAATCTTACAAGTAATCGGAGCAAGAAAAAGTGAGGAGAAGCGAGAAAGCCTTTTTCAAGAGCATAAAACGCGCATTGAAGAGTTAAAAAAACCAATTTGGCGCCTCCAGATGCGCGAGCCAATCGTCCGCTCTCACCATCTCAAAGAGCAAGGCGTTGCTCCCGGCAGGTCGATGGGACATCTGCTCGAAGAGGCGGAGCGCATTGCTGCTAATGAGTCTCTAGAGGATTTGGATCAGATTGTGGCACGACTTCGGGACTCCTCTCACTGGCCCGGCGGATGAGCAAGAAGGAGAGATCATCGTGCTGCGGTGCACCTTCAGAAAACCAAGCAAGCTCCTCAAAAAGATCGGCAATAAAATCTTCAAAAGAGAGGTCACTTTTTTGAATTAAGAACTCTTTTATACGCTCTTCTCCGAAGAGCCCATTTTTTAAGTTGTGCATCTCTGACAAACCATCTGTAAAAATAAAGAGCTGATCACCTGGCTGCAATTCAGTAGTTTGAATAGGTAGATCGGTGAGCTCTGTTACCCCAAGTGAGATCGCGCGATTGTTCAACTCTTCTATTTTGTCTCCGGTGCGCAAAATATAGGCAGAAGGGTGTCCACAGTTGAGGTGCGTTAGAGAGAAACTTGTGGGGTCGAAAATTCCGAGCCACACCGTAGCAAATACGCCATGAGGCGCAGTGTCTAGGGCAAACAATTTATTTGTCTGCTGGACAATCTCAGCAAGATCCGCATTTTTGCTGGCAAAGCTGCGGAGCATACTGCGCAGGAGTAGAGCATAGAAGCAGGCGTGAATACCTTTACCTGAAATATCGGCCATCACAATGAGCCACTTGCCATCTTCTCTTTGAAAAAGATCGTAAAAATCACCGCTTACTTCTTTTGCAGGCAGATAACGCGCAACCATCTGCAAACCAGAGATTTCTGGTAATGTTTGTGGAATTAGAGATTGTTGCACCTCTTGGCCAATTTCCAACTCTTTTGAGAGCGTCTGATTGGCCACACGTTGCTCTTCTCCTTCTCTCTGAGCATGAAGGAGAGTATCAATCATTTCGTTGAAGATAAGTCCAGCGTGATTGATCTCAAAACCGTAGGAATCTGGCTCGTAGCGATAATGCGTCTTGCCTTTACCCACAAGAGTCATAACCTCCGATAGATCTTTTAGGGGTTTTGAAAACCGCTTGGTAAAAAGGTAGGCAAGGGGAAATCCAATCAACATCAGTGCGCCAAAAAAGAAAATAAGCATGCGGATAAAGTGGTCAAAAGAGAAAAAGGCAAAATCTGAACCAATAGCAAAAAGAAGTTGATAGCCTGTATCTTCAACAGGTTTTATAATTCCCGCCCACTTCTTTCCATCAAGAGTGAAGCGAAAAGCGTCAATTTCCTGCTTGATGCGAGGCACTTTTTGCCAGTCGATCATCTCCATTTGGACTCCGCCCTCTGCAAAAACAAGCTCACCAAAGATAGGATTTGTACTGCCTAACTCTTCACCAAATTGGTTTAAAAGAGAGAAATTTACAGGATAGTCTTCATCATCAACGATAGAGTGCGCTCGCAAAAGTCGATCAAGAGGAAAGGAGATCATTAGGTAGCCTTGCGGCATCGCTTTTGCAAGAAGAAGCGTCGCTCCTCGATTAAAAAATTGAGGGGAAGTGAAGAGATCATGGCCTCCCTTCAATCGGGTACGATTCATCAAAAAGCCGGTAAAATCTTTTCCTACAAATGCTGTATTCGAAGCTGCCTTGCAAATTCCCTTTTGAATAAAAAAGATGTTTTGGCTCTCCTCATGCTCAGAAATCAGCTCATGATAACTTCCTAACTCTTCAGAAGTAATGGGATCTGTACCAAAATTTTTTGCCATAACATCCAGAACCTGATCTTGGCCTTTGACAAACTCTTCGATCACACCGCGCTCGCCCTGCTCTAGCATCTCCATTGTCACTAAAATGTGACGAAGCTGGGAGTTGTAGACCATCTTATAACCGACAAAACTAAAAATAAGAAGAGGAACAACCAAAAAAAGAATTGATATCCACGCCACTCTTGCGGCCAGCGATCCCTCTTTCTTGTCACCCATCCACTTCTCTGCCATAATAGTTTTATGAATACACGAAAGATCGGGAGTTTACAACATCCTCTTGTCAAACACCTCGTTAAACTGCGGGAAAAGCGCCACTACCGTGAGGAGCAGAAGAGCGCTTTTGTCTTAGGTAGACGCATGGTCCAAACGATTGCTCCGCACACGCAACTTAATCGCGTTGTGACACTTAACGAGCAAACGGAGTTTTCAGCAGAGGAGCAGCTGATCGTCACTCCTGAGATTCTCAAAAAAATTAGTGGTACTCCCTCACCAGAACCGATTGCTGCAGAAGTCGCTCTTCCTAAAAACCAAAAAATTTCTGGAAAACTCCTTCTCGCCCTCGACAAGATCTCCGATCCCGGTAACCTCGGCACCCTGATACGCACCGCCTACGCCTTTGGAGCCGATGGTGTATTCCTTACAGAAGGCTCTGCTGATCCTTTTAATGACAAAGCGCTTCGCGCTGCCAAAGGCGCTACGTTTCTTATCGCCATCCAGCAAGGGTCTCTGGTAGAACTGCTTGAACTTTCCAAAAAAATCCCGACTTTTATTGCTGATCTAGATGGCAAGCAACTCACAAAACCGCAAACACCTGCCCTTCTTATCTTGGGGAATGAGTCACACGGACCAAGCTCTGAACTTGCCTCAATCGGAGAAAGGATCACTATCCCGATGCGCAAAGAGATTGACTCCCTTAACGTGGCCATTGCCGGCTCAATCCTTCTCCACCAATTGAGGTCTTTATGAGCAACGACTATCTTGATTTTGAAGAGCAATTTCATAGAGAAGGAAAAAAACGCAAAGAGCGTGAAGAGCGCAAACGCATATCTAAAAAAGATCGCTCGAAATTTAAAAAAACAGACCAGAAAAAGGATATAGAGGCTCCTACTGACCCTAACCTTTTGCGCGGCCGCGTGCTCTCTATCCACGGTGAGATCATTAAAGTCACTACGAAAGAAAAAATCTTTGAGTGCTGCCTTAAGGGAACACTCAAAAAAGAGAAAAAGTTGCTACGCAACCTTGTTGCCGTTGGAGACTTTGTGCGCTTCTACCCGAAGGAGAATGAACTTTCTCCGATCGTTCATGTCGACCCACGCCACTCCTACCTCTCCCGCCGTGAACACTTCAAAGGAAAAAAAGAGCAGCTACTTGCTGTGAATATCGACCAAGTTCTCATCGTTGTTTCCGTAGGCATCCCGCCCCTCAAACCTGCCTTAATCGATCGCTACATCATTGCTGCAAAAAAAGGCAATATGGCGCCGCTCATCATTGTCAACAAGAGCGATCTCCTCACGCCAAAAGAGAGACCCCTTCTCACACAAGTGCAAGAGATATATAAAGCTCTCCATATCCCTCTACTCATGACCAGTGTAGAAACAGGCGAAGGAATAGAGACGCTAAAAGAGGCGATGAGAGAGAAAACCTCTCTTTTTTCAGGTCAATCGGGTGTAGGGAAAAGCTCTCTTATCAACAAAGCGCTCGGCCTTGAGATCACTGTCGGAGATGTGATTGAGAAAACAAAAAAAGGGGCTCATACCACAACTAGCACCACCCTCATCCCCATTGAAAATGGTGGTTTTTGTGTCGATTCGCCCGGCATAAAAAGTTTTGGTATGTGGGAGCTCACAGCCCAAGAAATTGAAAGCTACTTTACCGAAATTAATGAGCGCAAAATCGCCTGCAAATATCCCAACTGCACTCACCGTCATGAGCCAGGTTGTGCCGTGAAAGAGGCGCTTGAAAAAGGCGAAATTTCTCCCCTACGCTATGAATCTTACCTCGCTCTCCTTGATGAAATCGAGGGCTACGAAAAAGAAAAATATTAAAAATTATTCAGAAATATCTTTGACCCATTTTACGCCTATTGCAACGGCTCCGAGCTTCTTAACCCTTTCTGATTTCGGGAATCCGTGATAGATTGCAAGAGCTTTTTCCATCAATTTTTCTTTGGAACAGCTCTCTCTCTTTAATTGAGGAAGAAGCGCTAATATACCTTTATCTTCCAACATTGAACGGAAATCTGGATACGCATCCAAACTAATAATCTCGCAGAGAATCCCCCAGCCTGCGCTACGATCGAAGAAGCGTAAAGTATCTCCTACCTGCATTTTACGACACTGACTTCCATTTACTCTCCCTTCAAATTTTTTTGATCCTTCTCGGATCGCTTTTAAAAAAATAGTTCCCTTCATTGAAAGGGTATGTTCTCTCTTCTTCATTTCAAACGTACCTTTCTAACCAGTTTATCAAAAAGTGCACTTGTTCTCTCCTTCTTTTAAACTCAAGTTGCTACCTCCTCTTTCCATAGGAGAAAGGGGGGTAATAACTTGATTCTTTAATAAAATGCTTCTAACTCCTAGGATGTGAATTATGTGCAAGATTACCTCTTTATCCGCACGCGAGATATTAGATTCACGCGGCAATCCCACTCTTTTAACAACTATTCACTGTGAAGGCGGCATTGTCGCCACAGCGGCTGTACCGTCAGGAGCTTCGACCGGTGAGCGTGAAGCTCTTGAACTACGCGACGGCGATAAAAATCGTTATGGCGGCAAAGGTG
This sequence comes from Candidatus Algichlamydia australiensis, assembly GCA_033977065.1. Lineage (GTDB taxonomy): Bacteria > Chlamydiota > Chlamydiia > Chlamydiales > JAJFMI01 > Algichlamydia > Algichlamydia australiensis. The sequence continues at coordinate 455,056 of JAXCHI010000003.1, read as the reverse complement.
TGCTCAAAGCAATCACCAATGTCAATGGTCCGATTGCACGCTTACTCGTTGGTGCTTCTGTCTTCGAGCAAACAGAGCTTGATCTAAAGATGATTGAGCTAGATAAGACTGAGAATAAAGAAAATCTTGGAGCAAATGCCATTTTAAGTGCCTCGCTCGCTATTTCCCGTGCAGGTGCGATCGCATCTGGAATGCCTCTTTATCGCTATATTGGCGGATGCCATACCAATCTACTTCCCTGCCCCATGATGAATATTTTAAATGGCGGCGCGCATGTAGACAACGGCCTAGACTTTCAAGAATTTATGATACGTCCTGTAGGCGCTCCCACCTTTTCTGAAGCTGTTCGTTACGGTGCAGAAATTTTTCACGCCCTCAAAAGTATATTGAAAGAGCGTGGCCATATGACTGCCGTGGGAGATGAAGGCGGCTTTGCTCCCAACTTAACTTCCAATGAAGAGGCGCTTGAACTCATCGTAGAAGCGATTGCGCAAACCGGACTTAAAGCAGGAGAAGAAGTTACCCTTGCCCTTGACTGCGCTGCATCTGAATTTAATGAAGAAGGCCACTACATTGAGAAGAAAAAGCGCGCTCGTGGCGAAGAATTTGCGACCCGCACAGCAGAAGAACAGATCGCGTATCTCGAATATCTCCTCCGCTCTTTTCCGATTGATACCATTGAAGATGGCCTAGGCGAAAATGATTGGGAGGGCTGGAAAAAACTCACCACACAACTCGGCTCCTACGTACAACTCGTCGGCGATGATAACTTTGTCACCAATACCCAATACCTTCAACGGGGGATTGAAGAAGGCGTTGCCAACTCTATCCTCATTAAACTCAATCAGATCGGAACTTTAACTGAAACGCTCGATGCAATCGAGCTAGCCAAGAAAAACGGTTACAAAGCTGTTATTTCCCACCGCTCTGGTGAAACAGAAGATGCTTATATTGCGGATCTTGCCGTTGCAACCGGCGTTGGCCAGATTAAAACGGGATCGCTTTCGCGATCGGACCGCGTTGCCAAATACAATCGACTACTAGCAATAGAAGAAGAGCTCGGCAATTACGCCATCTACTCCCCATAAAATTCACAATATCCTATTTAAGCGCGAAGCGGCCTAGCGGGTTTATATCGCAAAGCAAAATCGAAAAATAGCTGCCATGACAGTATGAGTAATAAGGCGTGGCGGCTGTTTTTCGGTTTAGCGCAGCGAGATGGAGACGAAGGGGTGCGGGGGCTTGCCCCGACCCAACAAACAAAAAAAAGAAAATCAAAACAAACAATAAACATAATTAACTTAACCGTGTTTATTGTTATTAATATTAACTTTTAATATTAATAATTTTATGCGATATACTCTTGCTCTAATGGGGGAAACTGAGAAAGGTGAATATGGTATTCCCTACCGCATCGCCTCCATTCCAGAACTTGCCGATAAACTGGGAAATCCCCCAGAAAACTCCTGCGGAATCTCTTTTGCCATCCAAGCTCTTCTTTACGAAAGGCTTGTGCTTTTCATCCGTGTCCCAAACGAGGGCTACAGCAAGCCCGAATATATGCGGGGGCTCTACCGTTTTGAAGAAGAGAGCGAGCCGCTCTCCGCCCTCTGCATGCCCGGTGTTGCTGATGAAGAAATCATTCGGGTCTCCGACCGCCTTCTCGCTATGCATCACGCCCTACTCATCACAACCGAGCAGGATTTGTATGACTATCTTACTAACTAAAATAGTTGAGAAGACCTTCGTTTGTAGGAGCCATCGCCTTTTCTCCTTCTTTCCAATTAGCTGGACAAACCTCGCCATTTTTTTCAAAAAATGCGAGAGCATCAACCATGCGCAGAGCCTCATCAACAGAGCGTCCAAGCGGCAGATCATTAATGAGTTGGTGACGGATTCTTCCTCTCTTGTCCAGCAAGAAAAGTCCACGGTAAGCAATCCCTTCATTCTCTTTTAGTACACCATAATCGCGCGCAATCTCTTTGTTAATATCAGACACGATTGGGTAAGTAACCCCTTGGATGCCCCCCTTTTCTTTGGGTGTGTTCACCCAAGCAAAGTGCGAAAACCAACTATCAATAGAACAGCCTACAACCCTGCAGTCTCTCTTTTCAAATTCGGCCAACTTTTCCTGAAAAGCGTGTAGCTCTGTTGGACAAACAAACGTAAAATCGAGAGGATAGAAGAAAAATAACACATAATGCCCCTTCAGATCCTCTAAAGAGAAATCGTCTACAATCTGTCCATTTTCTACCGCTTTTGCCGCAAATACCGGCGCTTTTTTTCCAATTAAATTACTCATGATTCATCTCCAAATATCTCTTTTGCTCTAGCTAGCCAACTCTCATCACCAATTGTAGTTGCTGGCCCATGCCCTGGATAGACCTTAGTCTCCCTAGGCAATTTTTCTAATTTTTTAAGTGAGGTCCACATCGCCTCAGGGTTTGCGGTGGGAAAGCTCAAATTTCCAATAGAACCTTGAAAGAGAGTATCACCCGATAGCAAAACACCCTCTTCTGGTAGATAGAAAGAGACTCCACCCGGCGTATGCCCTGGCGTCTCGATTACCTCAATTTTTAATTCTCCTAATTCTAAACAATCGCCCTCTTTCAGTGCGTAATCTGCTGCCACACCCTCAACTGGGATCATGAGTGGCAAGCCATCACTTCCCGGTTTTTCTAAATTTTCTTTATCATCTTTATGCACATAAACGGGAATCTGCAGCTTCTCTTTCAGCTTTTTGCAATCTCCAGTATGATCCCAATGGCTATGTGTCAATAAAATGGCTTCTACTTCCCAGTCCTCTTCCTGTAAAAGGCCAGCAGAACTTTCAGGTGCGGGGTCAATAATAAAAGCTTTTTTTGTTTTAGGACAAGCAACTAGGTATGCATTCGTCGCAAAAGGGCCAGAGGGAAAGCATTTGAGAAACATCGCACCGGAGAGGATTCGAACCTCTAACCGCCCGGTTCGTAGCCGGGTACTCTATCCAATTGAGCTACCGGTGCAAGGAATCTCCTATCATCGCTCATAGCGTGTTTATTTTCAAGCGTTCACCCGACTATTAAATAAAATATTTAATTATTAAAAATGGAGTCAATTTGAATAGAAAAAAAGCTGCAAACATGAAAAATAGTCTGATTATAGCCTTTTGACGACGCTATCTAAAATTACCCTTTGATTGAAATAAATTCTTGTCAGCCTGTAATCGATCCAGTTAAGATGGAAACTTATGAGTATTGTCATTGCGGGGGCCGAGGAGCTCGGCACCTATTTAGCTTCTGTTCTCTCTGATGAACAACAAAATGTCATTATCATTGATCCCGATGAGGAAAAGTTAGAGCAATTTGCACGCAGTGCAGATGTCGCTACTGTTTGTGGCACGTGCCATGATTGGCAGTTGCTTGATCGCATTGTCGAGCAGAAGCCTCAGCTTTTTTTGGCGATGAGTTCCTGCGATGCAACGAATTTGCTCGCGTGTTCGATTGCGAAAAATTTGGGGTATCCAACAACTGTTTGCCGCATCACAAATGCCTCTTTTTTAGATCAATCTCGATTAGATATCGACCGCCTCTTCTATGTTGATCATCTAATCGCACCAGAACTGATTGTGGCTCATGAATTATTTAAGTGTCTCTCGCATCCGGGCAGTATTGCTGTTGAGAGTTTTGCTCACGGCGCGGTGCAGATGCGCACAATTGTGTTGCCTTCGGAATTTCCCGAAAGAGGCAAGACATTACGTGAACTGAAGTTTGGTGATGACCTGTTGATCGGAATGATCCGCAGAAAACGGGAGAATGGGGGCGAAATTATTTTTCCCCACGGAGATGACAAGCTTGAGCCGGGCGATGAGGTAACGTTTGTTGGGGATACATCGACAATGATGAATATTCCTTCGCGGTTTGGGCTGCGTGGTAAGGAGATCAAGTCAGCTGTTGTAGCAGGGAGCTCTCCTGTTGTGCACCATTTAGCAAAGATTTTACTTGGCCATGGGATTGGTGTGAAGGTGATGGACAGTGATCTACCTCGTTGTGAGCAATTAGCAAAAATTGAAGGAAATATTACTGTTATTCAACAAGACCCCTCCAATATTAAATTTTTACTCTCCGAGCGAGTCGACCAGTCCGATGTCTTTTTAGCTGCCACCCCATCTACGGAATTCAATATTTTAACGGCATCGCTTGCACAAGAGGCGGGGGTTTCAGATGTCTATTCGCTTGTTTCTGATATGCGCCACTCGCATCTGCTTAAGCGCTTGGGCATTGACTATGCGGTTTCTGAAAAGGAGTGCATCACCTCTCGAATTCTCTCATTTATTCACGCAGAGAGTGCGATTTCAACTCGCACTCTCTATGAAAATCGCGTGATGATTATGGAGCTAAAGGTCTCTTCTGGAACGAAAATTGCAGGGGTACCGGTACGCGACTTAGGGCACCTACTTCCAAAGGATTGTTTGATTGCCTTGATTGAGAATCGGGGCCAAATCATGATCGCGAAGGGCAACCGCATTTTTGCGCCAGGTGATACGGTTATCATCATTTGCTCACCCAAGCACGTTGACGAAATTAAAGGGATTTTTTGATGCGTTGGAGAGATCTTTGCAAGCTCATTAGCAATTTTCTTCTTCTCTTTTCAGCTGTACTGCTGATTCCAATCGGGGTTTCGATCTATTTTGAATTTTTTCAAGTCGACCCTCTACACCCTCCCTACCTTGCGACTGTAAGTTTTATCGGCACTTTGGGAATTTCATTCGGGCTTGCACTGCTGTTACGCTTTATTGGACGGAAAACAGAGGGGCAACTCTATCGCAGAGAGAGCTTGCTTCTGGTACCCATTGTTTGGATCATCACTTCGGTGATCTCTGCTCTTCCCTTTGTTTTCACAGGAACAATTAAAGAACCCATAAATGCACTTTTTGAATCTGTCTCGGGTCTTACAACTACAGGGGCCACAATTATCTATCCGAAGGCCTTTGATAACGTCTCTCATGAAGAGGTGCCTGTTACAACAAAGAGTTTAGTTGGAAAGGAGTATCAGTTTAATGGTACGATTACTCCGCTTCGCACTCCTGATGGTCACGAAATTATTTTAGAGGGCTTAGACGCTGTTAGCAAACCGATTCTCTTTTGGCGCAGTTTTATGCAGTGGATCGGGGGATTGGGGATTATCTTCCTTTTTATCGCTATCTTTCCCGCTCTTGCTATTGGAGGAAAATTTCTCTATGAAGCTGAAATTACGGGCCCTTTTAAAGAAGCTCTCACGCCACGGATTAAAGAGACAGCCTCCTACCTTTGGAAAATTTACTTAGGTCTCTCTCTCCTAGAAATTCTTTGTCTGCGCGTTTTCAACCACAGCATGCCACTTTTTGATGCGATCACCATCACTTTTTCTAATATCTCGACTGGTGGTTTTAGCATTCATGAAAAGTCGATCGGTTTTTACAATCACCATCCAACCGAGTGGATCGTCATGCTATTTATGTTTTTAGGAGCGATCAACTTTAGCCTGATCTTTTTCGCTCTTAGAGGAAAACTCTATCGCCTCTTTGATCCCGAGCTACTCCTTTTTCTTGGTGTGATCATTTCAAGTGCTGCGATCATCTCCATCCTTCTTTTTCGTAGCGATTTTGCCTCTGCATCTCTGCTTACTGAAGTGTCGACCTATTTTGATAAGCTACGCACTTCTCTCTTCCAATTTCTCTCATCCATCACTTCAACAGGATTTTTCACTGCCAATTACGATCTTTGGCCTTGGGGCGCTCAAAGTGTTATGCTGCTCTCCATGTTTATTGGAGGAATGTCGGGATCCACAGCAGGTGGAATTAAAATGGTGCGCCATCTGATCTCCTTCCGTACAATCAAACATAAAATTGAATCCCTCTTTCGCCCTGAAGCTGTTCGCGCACTGAAAATTCGCAATCGTGAAATCCCGATGAAGACTGTTACCTCAGTTTTTATCTTTTTCTGGGTCGTCATTGTACTCGCTGCCATCGCCACCCTTCTTCTCGTACTTGATGGGATTGATCCTCGCACTTCTTTTGGTTTAATCGCTTGCAGCATTAATAATGTTGGCCTCTCTTTTGATGCAGCAGGTCCGATGAGCACCTGCGCGTTCATGCCCGCTTTTTCAAAAATTGTGATGATTCTCTGCATGCTCCTTGGTCGCCTTGAATTCTACGCCTTTTTGATTATCCTCACTCCCCGTTTCTGGAAATCTAGATAAACTGGTAAAGTCTTAAAGCATGAAAATAGCTGTAGTCATTGATGCTTTTCGCGCTTTTGCAACTGCTGCATACGTTTTAGAGCAACAACCAGAAGCATATTTCTACAGCACAAGTTGTGAGGTAGTTTCCCATCTCAAAAAAAAATGGAGGAACTCTCTGCTTATTGGAAAGCCGCAAAAAAACTCTTCTGTCATATATGACATCCCTAATTCTCCTAAGCGTACATTCGATCTAGAGATAAAGGATCGTGTAATTATTCATAGAACAGAAGCGGGATCAAAAGGAATTCTTGCTGCAACAAAAGCTGATCTTATTTTTGCCGTTGGGTTCGGGAACGCCAAGGCCACCGCAAACCATATTCAAACTTTTTCAGGAGCAGAGATAGCACTCTTTCCAATGGGTCACGAAGGTGAAAGACCCTCCTTAGAGGATAATCTTTGCGCGGACTACTTTTCCGCATCTCTCCAAGGAAAAAAGTGGGATCTTTCTTCTCATCTTTCAGCAATTAAAGCTGGCCCTGGCCGCTATTTTTTCCAAGAAGATCAGTGGCAGTATCCCGAAGAAGATTATCCTCTTTGTACAACGCTTGAACGCTTTAATTTTGCAATTGAAGCGAGCGTTGTCGGAGAGTATGCGATTTTAGAAAAGAGAACTGTTCGGCCTCTTGCAGAAGTTCAAGTATAAAATCGCGAACACCCCAACCACTATACTTCAATCGTTTCAGATCAATCTCTTCTAAATTTTTCCAAGCCTTCCGAGAGAGCCTCTTTTTTATCTCCTGCATAAATCCGAAGTGAGGAGTATTAAGAACAAAATGCATGGGGTGTATGAGCAAAACTTTGGCCCCTTTCGATATAAGTTTCTTCTTTAATATTGGCCCCACTTTCAAAGAGTGCTCTCTCCATAAGTAGCCACCATCCTCTAAAAAAACGGGAAGCTCTGTCATACCAAAACGGTTCGTAAATGGTTCAATTGCAACAAGATCTGTGCAAACATTTGATGAGAGAAGCATCCCCGCTTCTTGCATCGCCTGCATAGAACTATTACAAACCCCAAAACGGTGTGCTCGAAATGCAGGAATGTTATGAGGTAGCGAAGTAATGTGAGCAACTACATCATCGATTGTCTTCCCGTGTGAGGAGTTTTCTCCAAAAAATGGATGAAGGCCAACATCAAACTCCTTCATATTCGCTGTTATATATGGAGAGAAGTGAGTAATAAATACTGTAGTGCAAATTTTTGCTTTTTTAAAAAACTCTAATGTCATCTCAATGGCGACTTCAGAAGCCCAATCAATATCTAGAGTTACAATAAATTCACTCATCGCTTGATCTCATGAAAGGCTCGGAAGCGACTTTCATCAATTTCGTGTTTTGCAAAGAGATCTTGCATTGATGAATAATTCCGTAAATCTTCTGTTCTGCGACTTGTTGTCCAACTATCTCCCTCACACATGTACTGAGCATTCCCATAAGAGAGGATGTTAAAAAGCGAGTTATTCATCTCTTTATTATCCTTAAAGTGCAACTTAGGATGCCGTCCAGCTAAAGCTCTTTTTGCCTTTTCTTTGAACGCGTTGTAGGTACTTTCATCAATTGCGTGTGCTCTATCGCGTTCTGGAGAGTCGTAAGACATATATTGAAAAAATTTCCACGCCGCTACCTTTCCCCCTGTTGCCTCCATTGCATCCAGAATGCGTACAATTTCTTCCGTCAAAAACATGTGATTCTTCTGGCTGATCACGCTATGCAATTTTAGTTCTATTCCTCTTTCTGCAAGCCTTTTACTAACTTGGATAATTTGCTCAAAGTAGCGATTAAATTTTCTATTTGTCCGTCCGATTTGCATCAAAAACTCTTCCTGAGCACTATCAATTGTTACAGCAACAAGATCCACTACTCCTTTCATTTCGTCTGCGACACGATCGCTAAGGTAAGTTCCATTCGTATACACTTCAATTTCAAGGTTCTTTTCTCGATCCGCTGATCGAAAACTGCGAATATGGCGCAAAAGCTCAATAAATTCTTCCGGGGGCTTTTTTCCAAAAATCAACACCTCCCCTCCAGAAAGGGTTAAACGACGAAAATCCAAATTGTTGTAGAGGTGAGAAACAAATTCTTTCTTTGATTCCAAGTCCAGTTCTGCTCTTAGTTGATCAGGGGCATTTTCCAAAACGCAATAACTACAACGCAGATTGCATCTGTTTGTTGCCATCCAATAGCCTTTATAATAGCTCTTTTTCATACTCTACCTCCTCCTGTTTTTGATTGAGATCATCTCCCTCTATCTTTGCTCGTATCATGCAGCCTAGCTTCTTATCGCTGTATAGATGACCAACTTCAACTGCAAGTGATGAGTGGTAGGAGAGATTGTCTAATATTTCTTCAAGCGCTAACAGAGCCTCTTTTTCACTATCAACAAACCGGATGTAGGAAGCCCCTTCTAAAAAGTCTGCCGCAGCATTGTTTTTTAAGAATGCAATATTGGGGAGCCCTAAAGCGAGCGTTTCAAAAATTGAGCGTCCAAAGGTTTCACATGCTGAACATGAGAGGTGTATGTGCGCCGCTTCAAGAAGTTGAGATAAATTTTCGGGAAAGACATATCCTTCTAATTGAATATGTTTTTCAAGTCCCAGCTCTTTTATCTCTTCCATCACTTTTCTCTCATAAGAGTGATCTTGGCAGGGACCGATAATCTGTAACACTGCCTCAGGATAGAGCTTGCAAATTTTTGCAAAAAGACGCACAAGACCAAGTGTGTTTTTTTGCGGTTTAATTGAACCTACACTACACACCCTTAATGGCTTACAAAAATTTCTTACTTTTGGAAAAAGATATTCGGTATAAACACCTCGAGGCACGACATGAATTGCCTCCCGATCAGCGCCATAAAAAGAGATAAGTTGCTCTTTCTCCAAATAGCTGGGAGTAAGAATGTTTTTTGCCTTCTTTATCACTCCATGCTCCAGCTCGGTGTACTGTTTAGGCACTTTTTCTCCCGAAGCCTCGTACGAGGGAGTTAAAAACATAGGGAATGTCCAAATTTTCAACTCTTCTTGCAAAGGAAATTCTATACTCCCAAACTGCATCGAAACATGAAGAAAGATGATATGGGTAAATTCGCTCTCTATCTCTTTCACTTTTTTTCCGATAAAGCGCGCGTTGCGAATCCGACGCTCAAACCGATTGGAGGATTGATAAGGGTAATCCTCTTGGGCAAACTGCAAAATTGTGAGAGATCCCTTAAATGCCTCTTTAATTGTTTCGACAACACGTGATCCACCATCCCGTTGCTGCATTGAGGGTCGATTTTTTTCTGTAACAAGAAGAATTCTCATGAGAAAATCTCCTCATATTTTTTAAAGACATTTTTCCAGCTGTACTCGTCGGTAAACGGGTTTTTCTCAAATGGCTTTTTGAGATAGGGTTCCATTTGATCAGCAACCTTATCAAAGTCAATAATCTTTCCTCGGTCCCCGTAAATAATTTCTTCAAGAGCTCCACTACGACCTGCAATAATAAAGGTGCCGGCAGTGATCGCCTCTAAAAAAGATCGTCCCATACCTTCAGAATGAATATAAGACCCTCCTGGCACTTTAGTTAAGTGATTGCAACTGAGCTGAATATAGATGTCTGCCTGGGCGATTTCTCTACAACTCTCTTCATTAGAAAGTTCTCCTAAAAACTTCAGGTTTTCGCACGCCAGGTTCTTCATTTTATTTAACAGAGGGCCATCGCCTGCTAGGCGCAGCTCTAGCTCATAACCACGACGTAGAAGCTCTTGAAATGATGTGATGAGGAGATGATGGTTTTTATATGGGACAAAACGCGCAGAGCAGAAAAGGGTAATAGGTTTATTTACGTTTCTTCTCTGTTTCAATGCATGCGTGTTCACCCCTCCTACGACACGTTTAAATGGGACCTTAATCCCAATCTCTCTTAACCTGTCTTCCGTATATTTTGAGTTTGTAATCAGGCAATCAATTGTAGCATTTATCTCCTGAGCCCAAAATTTTTGCCGCAGCTTATGGTTTGAAATTACTTTTTTCTCAAGAGGGGCTTTTAGAATTTCGTTGCCCCCTGTTCGATAAACAAACTTTGCTTTTGGGAAGCGCTTTCTCAAAATTCGCAACTCCTCAATCCACCTCCCACTATTAAAAAAAAGAATGTCTCCTTCTTCTGTTGGCATCCCCTTTTTAACAATTTCCTGAACAGGAAAATGTTCTAAAAAATAGCGTGCATGCATCTCTACTCCTCCTGTAAGAGGAGGTAAGCGATCAGCAAAAAAGAGGAGTTTCATTTTCTATCTCCAACACCTGCTCTTCGATAATTTTTGCCATCCTCTCTCCTGCATACCCATCTCCATAAGAGTAGTGAACCTTCGCCATCCCGCTAATTTTTTCTTGATCCTCAAGCAGTTCCTTGCAAGAGGAAAAAATTTCCTGCTCATCCCTTCCAATAATTTTGGCTGTTAACGCTCTTACCCCCTCCTCTCGCTCTGTTTTTTCGCGCAAAACAAGAACGGGCTTTCCAAGAAATGCCGCCTCTTCTTGAATTCCTCCGGAGTCTGTAACAATGAAGAGAGAGCGAGAGAGGTGTGAAATAAAATCTGAATACTCTGCAGGAGGAGAAAAAGTAATATTGGATATCCCCTGAAGAGAGGTGCGTATCGGCTTATTTACTTCAGGATTAGGATGAAGGAAGACTAAGATTTTATAATTGGGAAAAGCCTTTGCTACTTTTCTGACACCGGCACAAATTTTTTCAAGGTACACGCCTTGGTTTTCACGTCTATGAATGGTCAATACTATTTGCGGATAGACTTTTTCCGGGGGTTTATAAACCTTGCGAACTGCATCAATTGCACTATTTCCAACAACCCAAATATTTTCGTCCAACACTCCTTTTTCGAGAAGATTGTCCCGAGCTTTTGAAGTTGGTGCAAATAAAATCGAAGCGAGTTGGTCAATGACTACACGATGCATCTCTTCAGGAAAAGGTGCGTGCAAGTCGTAGGTACGCAAACCTGCCTCTACGTGCACAATTGGGATTTTTGCATAAAAGGCAGCAAGTGCTCCAGAAAACGCTGTTGTCGTATCTCCCTGAACAAGAACAACATCTGGTTTTGTCTGCTCTAAAAGCTCTGCTACTTGCTGCATTATTGTTGAGGCTGACATCGAAAGTGTTGCTTCTTTTTTGGGACCAGAAAGAGTATGAGAAAAAAATAGCCCTAACTCCTGTGCAATTGGCATAACCAAGTCTAAGTGTTGTCCTGTAAAGGCTACTTCGCAAAGAATACCTTTTCGCTTTTGCAGAGCTTCAACAACTGGAAAAACTTTAATCACTTCAGGGCGTGTTCCAACCAAAGCTAAAATTTTTTTCACGAAAAGACTCCCATAAAGTCTAATACAATTTTTTTTCGAAGTTTTTCTGAAGAGATTTGCCGAAAATCCTTATGCGCCACAAGGCCCAACAAAAGATCTGCCTTCTCAACTGCATCTCCAACAGAAGGGGAGCTTTCAAGAAATGGATCAACACGGAGCACATCAAAGTCATTTTCTAAAGCATCAGAAATTTTTGCTGCTGGAGAGCCTCGAAAATCTGAAACACCGGGTTTATACGTCTGTCCAAAACAGGCAATTGTACTAACACCATGCTTTTTTGCCTCATCTCGTACCTTCTGAATCACCCACTCTGTCTTCTTCTCATTTGTTCGTCGCGCTTCACGCATCATATTTGCCTGCTCGGGCACTGATGAAATGATAAAGTAGGGATCAACAGGAAGACAATGCCCACCTACACCAACACCTGGTTGCAAAATATTTACTCTTGGATGGCGATTAGCAAGAGTGATAACCTCTTCAGTATCAAAATTTAATTCATCTGCTATCATCGAAAGCTCGTTTGCAAAAGCGATGTTTAGATCTCGAAAACTATTTTCTGCAAGTTTGACCGCTTCTGCTGTCCTTGCATCTGTTTTGCCCACACTTCCCCGAACAAAAGAGTGGTAAAATTTTGCTGCGAGCTCAGAAGAGTTTTTATCGACGCCACCAACTACACGATCATTATTCAAAAGCTCTTCAAGAATATTACCTGGAAGAACTCTCTCCGGACAGTAAGCAACTGCCAGATTGGGAGAAATTTTTCTTAACTGCTTGGCAATCGTATCTGTTGTGCCAATCGGACAGGTTGATTCAATAATCAGAAGTTTTAGTTGGTCTAAAAAAGGAGCGGTAGCATCAATTGCTTGGTAAACAGATGAGAGATCGGGTAAACAGTTTGGTCCTAGCGGAGTGGGGACAGCAACAAGAACCACTTCTGCCGGCTTGGTCTGTTGCGAAATAGTTAAGGAACCATTAGAAAGACTTGTTAAGAGAAGGTCTCTTAAACCCTTCTCAGGATAAGAGAGCTTACCAAGAAGTAGTCTCTCAACAACTTCTGGATTGCAATCAGTACCATGTACAGAAAAACCACTACACGCAAGAAGCAAAGCAGTCGGCAACCCAATATGGCCAAGACCTAAAAGAGAGATTTGTTTAAACATTTAAGTTAAACATTATACATATTCTCTAAAACTTTCCTATCGGAAGATTGCGCTGCCCATAAAGCGTGGTACACTCCTCTTTTTTTGAGCATCTGTGCGTGTGTACCCTCTTCAATAATTTTCCCTCTATCAAAGACTAAAATACGATCCATTTTTGAGAGAGTAGAAAGGCGGTGAGCAATCACAATCGTTGTTCTTCCATCCATCATAGAAAAGAGCTCTTTCTGAATCGCTTTTTCCGTGATGGAATCAAGCTGCGAGGTCGCCTCATCTAAAATCAAAATGGGGGCTTGCTTTATAAACCCTCGAGCAAGCGCAACCCTTTGTCTTTGTCCGCCAGAGAGCCTTATTCCTTGTTCACCAACAACTGTCTCATACCCATTTGGCAATCCAACAATAAAGTCGTGAATCTGCGCACGTTTTGCCGCTTCTACTACATCTGCCATCGATGCATTCTGTTTGCTGTAAGCAATATTTTCCCAAATGGTGCGGTTAAAAAGAGATGGGATTTGTGGAATTAAAGAGATCGATTGACGCAGACTACTAAGCGAAATCTCACTTATATCTTGCCCATCAATAAAAATTGCGCCTGATTGGAGTTCATAAAGATGCAAAATCAATTTTGCAAAGGTTGTTTTTCCACTCCCACTACGGCCCACAATGCCCACTTTTTCACCTGCAGCAATTTCTATTGATAACCCCGTAAAAAGAGGAAAAGATTCATAAGAGAAGTGTAAATTTTGAAAGGAGATTCCCCCTTTTTTTATGACTAAATCTTTCCTTTGCTCTTTTTTTGCTAGAGATAAGAGAGAGCTATAAGAGTGCTGACAGTTTCCTAGAGCATCATTTATTTGATCGAGGTTTTCTGTAAAAGTCCATAGGTACTCTGTTACGTAAAATGTTGCTCCTAAAATATAGGCAAACTCTCCTACAGTAATTAAACCTTTAATTTGAAAGCGAATCAAAAAAAAGATCATCGCACCAATTAAAGCAGTAATGGAAAATCCTTGTGCAAAGTAAAACTTAAGCAGAAACCAACCGCGCTTTTGAAAACTGCTCTTCACTTTCATTAAAAGAGACTTTAACGCTCCTATCTCCTCTTTTTCTCTGGAAAAAATCTTCACTGTAAAAAAATTTGATATGCTATCAAATATCCTTCCAGAAGCTTGCGACTGAATTTTTGCATAACTATCGGAAAACCCGACTATTTTACGAGAAAAAAACAGACTAACTGAGACAAAAACAGATGCCCAAACAAGCAGTACGACTGAAAAAATCAAATGAACGAAGTACATGGAGATGAGAGCAGCAACAAATTGAACAATCCCTCTAATAAGACGAATGGAAATAGAAAAAAACACTTTTTCTGTTTCATCAGCCAGCACCTTTATGTCATTTGCAACAGACCCGGAGAGCTGCTCATCGAAAAACTGTACTGGTTGATTGTGCACATCAGCAAAAGCCTTTTCTATAATTCGGCTCTTGATTAATGGCGCCTTTTTCAAAGTAAGATAGTTTATCGCTCGCCAACAAAGATTATGCAACTCAAAATTTAAGGTTACACAAACACCTATTCCAAGCAAAAAATTGGAATTCGATTTACTAAGCGCATCTATTATTTTTTTTATGAAAAAAGAATTAATAAGCCCATGTAAACCAACAAACCCTGCACAGAATGCAAAACAGAAAAGAGAGAGCTTATGTTGAGAGCATAGCTTCCAGAAAAACCCTTTCAAATTCAATTTCTCTTTATCCATCCCATGAAAAATAGCAGAAAACCGCTATACTGTCTTCATGGATTTATCGGATGTAAATTGGGAAGAGCAGTGGCAAGCCTTCGCTCCAGGTTTTAAAGATGGGATTTTACAAGTAGAGGTTGGTGAGCAGTCGCTCTCACTTGTAGCTGGTGGAGGCTTTGGCGATCTCTCTCATCCAACTACACGGCTAATGCTACAGTTATTGCCTTATCAAGTAAAAAATAGGGTTGTTATAGACATTGGGTGTGGCAGTGGGATTTTAAGTGTAGCTGCTGCAAAACTAGGGGCAAAAAAAGTTTATGGTCTTGATATTTGCGAAGAGGCACGGCGCCATACACGCGCCAATGCGAAATGCAATGGCGTGCAAATCGAGACGTTTGAAAAACTAGAAAAACTTCCGAAGGGCGAGCTGCTCATTTTGATGAATATGATTAGCTCCGAACAAGAAGTTGCCTGGCAGATGAACTCCTGTTTGCATAATCAACCAGCTATTTGGATTACCTCCGGCATTTTGGAAGAGCAGCACAGAGAGTATTTGGGTCTTTTGCAAAGTTGGAATTTGCATTTCACAAAGCGCGAAGTTTTAGAGGGATGGTCGTGCTACGTACTCTGTAACAGAAAATTTTGCTATTCTTTTTAACGTCAAAGCCTCGCGATTGGGCTATCTAGTTCAAGAGTTATTGTTCAGATGCACTTCATGCTGTTGTCGACAAAAAGTCTCTTTGATTAAAAAAGTACTTATTAAAAAAGCTAAAAGAAAAAGAATGGGAATGATGGCCAGTCCTTTAGTAAAACTCTCTTCAGTATAGGTCACTACTCCATTGATTGTTGGTGAGGCAGATTGAATAATTGAGCTACAAAAGGGAGGAACAAAGGAGCTACATAAGATAACTAAGCAATTATTGAGTCCAATACAGGCAGAGTGGAGGGCTGTTGGCACTGTTTCGGTCGCACTTGCAAAGGAGAGGGCTTGTCCAGCTGAAGCGAGACCAAGAAAAAAAATAACCGCAATCAAAATAAACTCTTGGTTGATAGGAAAGAAGAGAAGAGACGATGAAACGAGCCCTATTAAGGCGGCAAGAGAGAGAACGCTCTTTCGCCTCTTAACTCTATCTGACAACCACCCCCATGTAGGAGAGCCTATGGCCATTCCCAACCAAATAAGCGAGATAATCGAGGCTGCTATCTCTTTTGAATACCCCTTCGTTGCCAGAAAAGTTGTTCCCCAATAAGCGCCCAAAAGGGGTGCGGAACTGTAAACAATGCCTGCATATAAAACAATAAACCACACCCGTCTTCGCTTTAATAAATTTTTCAAATCTTTTCGCAGTGAGTGTGAAGGCGTGAGGTAGACAAGAGTATTTTTTGCCCGATCTGGTTTGTTTCGAACGACTAAATAAATCAGCACTGTAATAGTCGCCCCCACAGCTGCAAACCCCCTTAAAATGAGTTGCCAATCCCCCCCTAAAGAGCGCAAAAGG
Source organism: Candidatus Algichlamydia australiensis (assembly GCA_033977065.1). Lineage (GTDB taxonomy): Bacteria > Chlamydiota > Chlamydiia > Chlamydiales > JAJFMI01 > Algichlamydia > Algichlamydia australiensis. The sequence goes on along the minus strand of JAXCHI010000003.1, from coordinate 439,055 downwards.
AAAGCAAGAGGCCCTCCCGCTAAAATTGGCCCAACTGTTCCGACTAGCTGGCTTAATCCTGAGAAGAGACCGAAGTTTTTTCGAGGGAACCAATTCAATACCAGTACCAGCATGGACACAAAACCAAAAGAGGCACCAAAACCCATCATCATTCTGGAAAAAAGAGCAGAAATAAAGCTGGTTGTAAAGCTAAACCAAAGGGTTCCCAATGTACAGATCGAGGAAGCAAACGTGAGTACAAGGCGTGTTCCAAATTTTTTTACCAGAAGTCCAACAGGAACTTGCATTAATCCATAAACGATATAATACCCCGCTCCTACAATTGCAAACTCTTCTGCATTAATAGAAAAGGACTCCATGAGTTCTGGGGCTATTGTACCAGGAAAAACGCCAAGAAAAAATTCAAATAGATAAAAGAGCAGTCCAACTACCCATATAGCCACGCCAGAAAAAGTAACTTTTTTCATACGATAGGGCCTATATTCTGGCTATCGGGAAAAATATTATGGCTCTCTTCATACTCCGTTTTTCCTAGGTGAACGATCGGCTCTCCTTCACTAACAAGAGGGTGAAAACTAGCAGCGATCATAACGCCGTCTTGGTTTGACGTCACTTCCCGTTTTTTCCCTGCACCAAACGGATCTACAATAGAGGCAATCACATCATTTTTACGGATAGAGGATCCCAGTTTTTTCTTTAAAAAGAAAATCCCTGAGCAAGGAGAACGCAAAAGCTGAGTGCTGCGGATAACAACAGATTTTTTCTCTTTCACCTCATTTTTTCTCAACCCAATCATCCCCAAATCTCGCATCACACGAACAACCCCTTTAGCCCCAACAGTGATCGAAGGTTCATCCATCCGAGACGATTCTCCAGACTCATAGACGAGCGTTGGAATTGAGTTCTCTCTTTGCAGTTTCCAGAGCATACCCCTATCAGATTTTGTATGCATAATGATAGGAGCTGCGAAAGAGCGCGCCATAGTAAAAGCTTCATCATGGTCCGTATCGGTGTAGACTTGAGGAACACGGTAATTTCCCAGGCTTCCTGTTTGCAGGTCAATACAGTGAGTCGCAAGAGATAATATTTTTTCTGAAAAACGATGAGCTAATCGAGAAGAAAAAGAGCCTGATTCCGAACCGGGGAAAGAGTCTTCAAAATCATACTCCCCTGGTAAATTTCGTGATCGAGAAATAAGGCCAAAAACATTGATGACAGGAACTGCGATCAAGGTTCCGCGTATCTTATTGACAAGCTGCATCTCCAACAGTTTTTGGATAATAGCAACACCATTCATCTCATCACCATGGGAGGCAGCACAAACTAGAAGAGTTGGGCCTGATTTTTTGCCATGAATAACATGGATGGGAATAAAAGAGGGGGAGCAGGAATAAAACTCAGGAGTTGGAAGACCGAGTGTAACTCTTTCTCCTGGCTGAACAACTGTATCACAAATTTTTAAAGGTGAATTTTTTTGCACATTACCCATTATTTAATTTTAATAATCCATTCCTCCCATCGGAGGCATTTGCGGAGCATTTTTTGACTTTGGCTCTGGCTTATCCGTTATCATCCCTGCAATCGTTACAAGAAGTCCGGAAATAGAGGCTGCGTTCTTTAGCGCACTCACCTCTACAATCGCTGGGTCATTGACTCCCGCTTCAGTAAGATCTTCAAAAGTATCGGTAAGACCGTTATAGCCTTGACTTCCTTCCATCTCGAAAACTTTTTCTGCAATGAGGTTCCCCTGCTGTCCACAATTGTTTGCAATCGCTGTTAATGGTGCAAAGCACGCTTTTCTCAAAATTGTTTTTGCAACTGCCTCTTCTTCTGAAAGCTCAAGACTCTCCAAACTTTTTGCAGCACGCAAGAGTGCAACTCCACCGCCCGGCAAGATGCCTCCGATAATTGCAGCACGTGTAGCGCTTAAAGCATCTTCAACACGCATCTTCTTCTCTTTCATGTCTGCTTCCGTTGAAGCGCCTACGTTGACAATCGCCACCCCACCAGAGAGTTTTGCTAAACGCTCTTGCAGTTTTTCCTTGTCGTAATCGGACTCAGACTTTTCAAGTAGCGCTTTGATCTCTACAATGCGCTCTTCAATTTTTTTCTTCTCACCTAGGCCATCGACAAGAGTTGTCTCGCCTTTGTCGATGAGCGCTCTTTTGCTCTTTCCAAGATGCGTCGTCTCAAAATTTTCTAAGGAGAGACCGACCTCCTCAGATAAAACAGTTGCTCCAGTGAGAATTGCTATATCCTCTAAAATCTCTTTGCGACGATCTCCCCTACCAGGCGCTTTAACAGCGCAAAGAGCGATTCCTCCCTGCAACTTATTGACAACAAGAGTTGCTAAAGCCTCGTCACCTAAATCATCCGCAATGATCAGCAGGGGAAATGCAGATGCTTCATGAGCTTTTTCTAAAACAGGTACAAGTTCTTTTGCGGTAGAAATTTTTTTATCGGTAATGAAGACATTACAGTTATCGAGCTCCACACGCATCTTCTCCCCATTTGTCACAAAATAAGGCGAGAGGTAGCCATTATCAAACTGCATTCCCTCTTTGACATCCAGTACTGTTTGAATTCCACGCGCCTCACCTACTGTAATCGTACCGTTGCGACCCACTTTTTCAATTGCTTCTGCGATGATTTTACCGACCTCTGGGTCGTTGTTAGCAGAGATCGTTGCGATCTGGAGCACTTCTTCTGGTTTTGCAATTTTTGTTGCACTCTTCTCAAGGGAGGCAACAAGAGCTTTCACACACTTATCAATACCGCGTTTTACGCTCATGGGATTGGCTCCAGCCATCACATTTTTCATCCCTTCTGCAAAAATAACTTCAGATAGGACAACAGCTGTGGTGGTGCCATCTCCTGCAACGTCATTGGTCTTTGCTGAGGCCTCTTTGACAAGCTGAGCCCCCATGTTTTCAAATTTATCTTTTAACACGATCTCTTTGGCTACAGTGACGCCATCTTTTGTAGAGAGAGGTGCGCCCATCCCGCGATGGATCACCACATTGCGTCCACGAGGACCTAGCGTGACACTAACCGCTTTTGCAAGTGTACGAACACCTTTAAGTAGAGATTTTAGAGCATCTTCGTGAAATTTCAGCATCTTAGACATGTTCTACCACCGCCAAGATATCATCGTTTGACATAACCAAGAAATCGCCTTCGTCAGAAGGAACCTCTACACCAGCATAAGCGCCAAAAAGCACGCGATCGCCCGCTTTTAACTCCTTTTGCTCACTGCCTACTGCAACAATTTCTCCCTCTTTGGGTTTTTCTGCGCTCCCTTCTGGAAGAAGGATCGTGCCCACTTTTTGCACGGCTTCACAGCGCTTCACAAGTAGTCGCTTTCCGAGGGGTCGAATTTTTGTTGCATCCATTATATAAACTCCTGGTTCTATAGAAAATAGGGTAGTTTTCGTAGATAATTTTGTCAAACTTGAGATTATTTGAACAAATCACTTAAACTCACTACCGCATCGACAATTTCTTCTGAATACATTGTCTTTTTTAATCCTTTTGCAGAAACAATAGCAAGAAATAGCTGTTTTTGAGTTTTTGTTCTTTTTTGGAAAATTTCCATTTTATTCTGAAGTCTTTTGGCATAATCCTTATTGATAGCAAAAGGCTCTTTTGTAAATTTTATTTCACATATCGTTGTGACGCCATCATCTCTGTCGTATAAAAGATCAATTTGCGCTCCTAATTCTTCAGATCCTTTTTTGGGAATGTATTGCCAGGTGCTTGGTAGAGCTGTAGGGCTAAGCTCAAGCGCCTCGCTAATCTGAAATAGATGTTTATAACATAACGCTTCATATGCATATCCCGCCCAACTTGACCAAGAGCTTGTTTGCCTTGTTTTATCCCAATACCCTTTTCTTGTTCCTTTTTTCAGCAATGTCTTTTTAATGGGCTCTATCCAGTACAAATAAAACAAGGTAAACTCATCAATAACTTTATAAAAAATTCCTTTTCTACGATTTTTATAAGGCACGAAACTTATAATAAATCCTGCCTCCTCTAATTCTTTGAGTTTTTTTGAAATTGTTCCTCCACCAGATATTTTTTTTATTTTTTCAAACAGTGTTTTCTGGTCAATCCCATACCTTTGACTAGCAATAGCTTTCACTATGTCTATGTAAAAAGCCGCATTTTCAAAAAGGGAAGAGTATAATTTATCAAATTCAGTCAAAAACAGCCCATTTTTAGTAAAAGCCAACCTTTCAATGATCTGGGTGTCTGAAAGCCCTGCAGGTACATGAGATAGATAGTAGGGGATTCCTCCAGTTACCATATACAATTGCGCAACTTGTTGGTTGTTCAACTTTATCCCCATACTATGTAATAAATTTTTTGATTCCCGCAAGCTCATAGGCTCCAGAAGGATCGTCCGCGTCAACCTATTATGCAAACCACCCTTATTGTGAATAATATTTTTGATAATCCATGAAACTGCAGACCCACAGATGATCAATTTTATCCTGTTGTCTTCTGACCAATAGTGATTCCAGTAATATTCAAGCGCTTGTAACAATTTTGATTTTGGTGTGGCCATCCAAGGAAATTCATCAAAAAACAGTACGACTTTTTTCTTCCTGGGAATTTGTTTTTGGATTGACTGAGTCAGTACCTCAAACGCGTCAAACCAGTTATTTTTCCCCTTTATTTTTGTGCCGTAAAAAAAAGAACTACCTATTCCATTCGAGAACTCTGCCAATTGCTGACTCATAGTACCTTTGTGTATCCCTGTAACTTTAAAAAAGTGACACGATTTTTGAGTAAAATAATTTTTTACTAAATAGGTTTTTCCAACCCTACGACGACCGTAAATTGCCATAAACTCAGGTGAATTTGACTGAAAAAACCGATCTAAAATTTCTTTTTCCTCTTGTCTACCAATCACTTCCGTCTTTTTTTTCATAATATCTCTATATTTATTGCGCTACTTATAGAGTATGCTATAGCCAGCGCAATAAATCAATAAATAAAAATATTGCGCTACTTATAAGAACGCTATAGCCAGCGCAATAAATCATACGATATTCGAAGACACTCTCTGAACTTAAGTTCTCTTAGATAGCATCGTCAAAAGCATACAACCATCTTATTTTTCATGTTTGGGCTCCATTTTTGTGCTCAAATGAAGCGGAATTTACAAATTCAGCTTCAATTTCCGCACAAAAATAAGCTGCAAACATGAAAAATAATCTGATTATAGCCTTTTGACGACACTATCTAGTATTCAGATCTGAGATATTTCTTGCGCTTGATTGCAAACGCTTCGCGCTCTTTGCGATCCATTTCCAGAAGTTTGTAGGTTACATACCGCTCATTTTCAAGAAGCTGCAGAACTTTTTCACTCCCACATACTTTGTTGAAAATTTCGCGCCGCCACCCCTTTACCTCTTTTAACGCCTTAGAAAAACTTTCTGGGTAGAGGCTTTTTAAAATTCCCAGAAGAGCAAATTGTACAGAGAGCGGTTTATACGTTTTTTGATCGGTAACAATGAGAAGAACACCATGACACTCTCTATTTTTTAATTTTCCCGAGAAAGGCGTGAAGTGAAAAGGACGAAAATGTACGCCTGAAAGTTTGAGTTTGTTGAGTGCTGAGGCAAAGCTCTCTGCATCGATCCACGGCGCCCCCACTACTTTAAAGGGAAGAGTATACCCTACCCCAATGTTAACGCCGAGTTCGAGTTGGCCCAAAATCCCCGTTGAAGCACAAAAAAGCGCGCTATCGGCTTCTGGAATATTGGGTGAGGTAGGAATCCAAGGGAGTCCTGTCTGCTCATAAGTCATTGCACGCTTGTAGCCTCGCATGGGAATCACAGAGAGCTGACAGCCAATTTTGTACTCTTGATTAAAAAAATCTGCTAACTCCCCAATCGTCATTCCATGGCAATAAGGAACATTGACATACCCCACAAACGAGCGCCACTTTTCCTCAAGCATAGGTCCATCGACAAGGTTTCCGCCAAGCGGATTCGGACGATCCAGCACCATCACAGGAATTTTTTCTTTTGCCGCTTCTTCCATCACATAAAAGAGTGTCGAAGCGTAAGTGTAGGAGCGCACGCCAATGTCTTGAATATCATAAATAATGAGATCGAGACCCTGCAGCATCTCTTTTGTTGGACGTCTTGTCTCTCCATGAAGACTGTAGAGAGGAATTTCACCCAGCTGTCCACTTTTGATTTTTTTTTCTGCCCAATCACTCCCCCAAAATCCATGCTCAGGAAAAAATAGGGCCGTCAACTTGCAATGCTCTTGCAAAAGCTGATAGGTCGGCTTAAGCTCCCCATTCACACCTGTTTGATTGGTGACAAGAGCAACACGCTTGCCGTTTAGACTTTGTAACTCTTTGCTTTGTAAAAGACGATCGACCCCCACTTCAATTTTGGCAAAAAGCAAAAATGGAAAAAACAAAATTAGAAATTTATGCATGGAACTACATTGACAGAGTGAGGGTTTATTTGCAAAATATGCAAACTTTTTGTTAAGATTACCTGTATGAAACTCATTAGAAATACTTTTCGGTTCTTTGGCAAAATCATTGGGCCTATCTATTTACTCAACACGCTTTTCTGCCTTCCTCTTGTGGCACTCTCTTTTTTCTTAACAGCAAAGCAGCAACTAAATCTGTTTCCTGCTTATAATATTTTTACACTTGTTCTCCTTGAAACTTTTGCCATTCTTACTATTAACGCTATATATAAGGATCAAGCTTATAAATTGAGAGATAATTTAAAAATTGCTGCTTCTAAATATGGAAAAATCCTGCTTTTTCTTCTTGTATTTACTATTATTTTTCTCCTCTGCAGTATGCTCTTTGTTGTTCCCTCTCTCGTTGTTGCAATTATGGCCTTCTTTATGTTTCCTATTTTAGTGTTGGAAGATCTTACTATCAAAGAGGCATGGAAAAAAAGCCGCGCTTTGACAAAGGGATATCGCTGGCGTCTTCTCGGGTACACTACTTTAATCGGGCTCTTTTTTATCATTTTTTTCCTTGCAATCGGTTCCTTAGCCTTTTTTGATGAAAGCGTGATCAGCACAAAGCCTATAGCAATGCAGATTCTATTTCGCGTTTTGTTCTTCCCTATTGATTGCCTTGCCTCAGTTTGGATCATGACCTTCACAACTGTAACTTACTTAAAGCGCTTAGAGAGACCTCTTCCTCCCGAATACTCTGCGAATGAAGAAAAAGTAGCGCTTTGCTAGACTGTTTTGCATGTCGTCATTGAATCCGCAACAACAGGAAGCTGTTGAGCATTTTGAAGGGCCACTGCTTGTTTTAGCAGGAGCTGGCTCTGGTAAAACAAGAGTTGTGACCCACCGCATCTGTCGTTTGCTTGAGCATGGAGTTCCTGCATCTGAAATTCTAGCTGTGACATTCACAAATAAGGCAGCCGAAGAGATGCGTCATCGCACTTATGATCTCTGCAATAAAAATGTCTTAACCTGTACTTTCCACTCTCTGGGCGTGCGTATTTTGCGTGAGTCGATTGACGCTCTTGGATTTTCAAAAAATTTCCATATCTACGATAGCGACGATAGTATTGCACTGATCAAGTCGATTTTAAAAAGCATGGAGGTAAAAGATGAAAAAGGTCTTGCTAAGGCGCTAAAGGGCGCGATCTCCTACGCAAAAAATGATTTGGTGATGCCACACCAAGTCACCGTCGACTTCTCAGAGAGCAAGGTGGATGAGTTGCTTCCCGATGTCTACATGCATTATCAGCAAAAACTCAAAGAGTATAACGCTCTTGACTTTGATGATTTGCTCTACTTGCCGGTCAAGCTCTTTGAAAATCATCCCGAGGTTTTGGAGCACTACCAGAGGCGCTGGTCCTTTCTTTTGATCGATGAGTATCAAGACACCAACCGCGCGCAGTATCTGCTCTCTAAGTATTTGACTGAGAAACACAAAAACCTCTTTGCAGTTGGGGATCCCGACCAATCGATCTACTCTTGGCGCGGTGCTCACGTAGGCAATATTTTGAATTTCGAAAAGGATTTTCCAGGTGCAAAGGTCATCACTCTCGATCAAAACTACCGCAGCACGAATACGATTTTAAAAGCGGCTAATGAATTGATTGTCAATAACCCACGCTCCCACGAAAAGCATCTCTGGAGTGAGTTGGGCGACGGGGAAAAAATTGGGTACTACCGCGCACCATCCGATCGGCGTGAAGCAGAATTTGTCATTGAAAAAATCCTCTCCCACCACCGCACCCACGACATCCCTTTAAGTGAGTGTGTGATCTTCTATCGCACGAATTTTCAATCGCGCCTCTTTGAAGATCAGCTCCTGCGCAATGATATTCCTTACGTGATTATTGGAGGTGTCTCTTTCTATCAGCGCCGTGAGATCAAAGATCTCTTCGCCTATTTGCGGATGATTCTTTCAGATAGCGACTTTATCGCCTTTTCTCGCACGATCAATTTGCCCAAGCGCGGTATTGGTCCCACTACTTTGACAAAGCTAAAAACAGGTTCTGAAGAGAGCATTTTGCCTATTCTTAGCTACTGTGAGCGAGGTGAGTTCAAACTCTCTCCCAAACAACAAGCAGGTCTGCAAGAGTATTTAAATCTCATTCAAACTCTGCGCAATCTTTTAAAAGAGGGTCTTCCTCTAAGTACTCTTATTCGCGAAACAATCGAACGCTCCGGATATCTGGATGTTCTCAAAGCTGACCCTGAAACTTTAGAAGATCGCGAGGCGAATCTTAATGAATTAATTTCCAAGGCAGCAGAGTGGCAAGAGGAGCGCGATAGTGGTTCTCTAACACTCTTTTTAGAAGAGCTTACTCTCAAGACAAGTGATGAAGTAGAGGCTCATGAAGATGCTCTACGACTTATGACAATTCACAACAGTAAAGGCTTAGAATTCCCCGTTGTCTGCATGGTGGGAATGGAGGAGGATCTCTTTCCTCATGTTAATGTCAAAGATGCACCAGAAACGCTAGAAGAGGAGCGCCGCCTCTGCTATGTCGGAATGACGCGCGCAAAAAAATATCTTTATATGACAGGGTCAGAGTACCGCTATCTCTGGGGCAGCTCCAAGCCCATGCGTCCCTCTCGTTTTTTAAAAGAGGTTCCTGAAGAGTATCTTACTCTCTACCACGAAGAATCTTCCGATTTTGACGAAGAGCGTGGCGCATTTGATGTTGGCGATCGCGTCTTCCACAAAGACTTTGGTAATGGTCATGTGACAGGCGTACATGAGAGCTCGCTAGGTCTCTGTTATGATGTCTATTTCCCCGAAAAAAATGACTCCATGACCTTAGTTGCTAAGTATGCACGTTTGGGGAGACTCTGAACAACTCACCCCCTGACATTTTCGATACTGTCTGCCAGCAAAGCAGTTGTTCATCGCCTCCCTTGCAAAGGCTTAAAGTCAATGTTATATCGTGGAACTATGGGAAGACCCAAGCTTCAGCTCACCTTAAAACAGCAGCAGCAACTCGCGCTTACACAGACAATGCAGCAGTCTCTAAAAATTTTAGAGATGCCCATCACCCAAATCGAAGAATTTTTACAGAAAAAAAGAGGTTCTAAAGCCGCTTTTTTTGAAGAAAGCTTAGTTGCAAAACCTACTTTGTACGATCACCTGATGGCACAGGCACGTGAAGTTTTTAGCCCATATGAGCTGACGCAAGCCGAACAAATCATTGGCAACTTAGATGAAAAGGGATTTTATAGTGGAGAGAATTTTCCCATATTAAAAAAAATTCAGCAATTCGACCCCATAGGCATTGCCGCACGCGGCCCTCAAGAGGCCCTTATTCTTCAAGCAACTGGCATCGCCAAGCAACTTTTAGAAAAGTACTACAATGATTTTATCAGACAGCGATGGGAAAAAATTGCCAAGGGAATGTGTTTGAGTGTTGAAGAGGTACAGCAAATTGTCCGTGAAGAGATTCGCCCTCTACACCCCTTCCCAGGACTCCCTTTTGCACCCGATGAAAATCGCAACGTCTTGCCCGATATTATTATTGATGAGAGTGGTATTGAAATTGCTGGTGGTGAAGGGGAAACTTGTACTGAGCGCTGGCTATTGGTTGCCCTGCGCAATCGCAAAAAAATGCTCACCCAACTTGCTCAACTTTTAATAGAAAAAGAAAAAGAGTTCTTTTTAGGAAAAACAACTTACCCGAAAGGATCAACTCTTACGTATCTCGCAGAAAAACTCCAGGTAGCCGAATCTACCGTTTCTCGTGCTTGCCAAGAAAAGTGGCTACTCTGTTCCATGGGAATGTTCCCTCTAAAATATTTTTTGCAAAAAAATTTAGGACCAAAAGAGAGACTTAAAGAGCTTGTTGCTCAAGAAGAGCGCCCTCTCTCTGATGAAGAGTTGGCGCAGGGATTGCGAGAGCTTGGCAAACCGATTTCCAGAAGGACTGTAGCTAAATATCGCGATGAGCTTGGCATTGGTTCTGTTTATGAAAGGCGCATCACGGGCTTCTAGATAGCGTCGTCAAAAGCATACAACTATCTTATTTTTCATGTTTGGGCTCCATTTTTGTGCTCAAATGAAGCGGAATTTACAAATTCAGCTTCAATTTCCGCACAAAAATAAGCTGCAAACATGAAAAATAATCTGATTATAGCCTTTTGACGACGCTATCTAGATAGTGTTGTGAACGTAGAGAACTTCAGGAATGTAGTGCACATGACGCCCCGCCATCTGTACCATCGGCAGCATGAACCCCCAACTCGATCCAGTTAAGGCTTGGTCTTCTTGATAGATCGCACTGAAATCAAGCTGTTTGAATAATTTTGCGTAATAGGTTTTAAGAGGTGAGCGAAACCACGGAACACTGCTAGAGCGCCTTTGACCACTAACTTGCTGTTGAAAGGCCTCAATACTCGATACCGCCTTTCCAGGCGTATACTCTAAGTAGCCGCCGTAGGTAAGCCATACCCCTTGGCAAGAGTAAGCGCTATTGAGTTTTTGCAAAACAAGGTCGTGTGCAAGCCAGTCATTTCCATCAAGGTGAACTACCACTGCATCATCCGCTAAGTTTTTGACAACATCACAATAGTGCTCAAACAAGGAGCGCTTCTCTTCCTTGCGAATGATCGTTACAAGCTCCGCTTTTTCATTCTGCGCAACTGAATACTCGATGCGATCGAGCATTCTCTGTGAACTACCACCATCAAGATAGACCACACGATAATTTTCATAAGCTTGTGTAAGTAAAGAGTTTAAATTTCTCTCCCAAAATTGCTCATTGATGGCAGTCGAAACAATGAGAATCACAAACTCTTTATCACGCAAACACGCAACTGGTTGAGCAGGCTTGACTTCAGAAAAAATATTTTTCCGTCTAGAGACTTTTAAATTCTGATACTCCTTCAGAATAAAAGTAGGAACACTCAAAATAATAAAGAGAGCAATCACTCTCTGCAGGCGACTTTTCATTCCAATTTCAAACTAGCTTTGATAGTAAGCGCCTGTCAACTTAAATATTAAAACCTCTCTTATTGCTGAAGTTTTCGATGATCTCAAGAATATGTTGATCACCTGAACAAACATGCAACGCTTCCAAAAGAAGCCGTATACGACTTAAGTAGGTATGGTGCTCCTTAATATAATCCATCATGGCAAAGCGCTCTTCAAGAGAGTAGGTCTCTAAAGCTTTTTCCGCTTTTACAAAGAGGTTTGCTGAATCAGGATCGTAAACAACTTTGCGATCAAAGAGTTCCCAAACGCGATAAGAGTTTGTTATACCAAGACAGCCGTAACTTAAATTTTTAAAGATGCGGCAAGGAATATACCCTTTTCTTACTTGCCATGCACCTTGTATTGCTGGTGCAAGCTTTGATTCTTGCAAAAGCTGTTTCATCTCCTCAATCGAAAGAGGTTTACTCCAAGGGTCGTTCGTTTTTACAGAGTAGCCTCTTCGTCTTGCCTCTTTGAAAAAAGGATACAACTGCTGATAGTTAGACCCCCGCCCTTCACCTCTTCCGATTGTTCCAAGATAAGCAACCCGCTTTTTAGGAGAGATGTTTGCGAGGCGCTCTTTCTCTTTATCAATCTCATGAGGCAGAAGGTCCGTTGCCCACGGCATGACAACATCGCGCTTCTTTAACGACCTATAAATGCAGGGAGCTAGCTTTTCATATCCTGGTAAATCGAGAAAACGATCGCAAAAGCACTTCATTGCAACGCAACGCCCCTGCTCAATCAAAGGTCCAAATTTTGTATCAAGTGCAGAAAACTCTTTGCGCCAACGTGTGTGTAAAATATAGAAACAATCGGAACGTATCGGAATGTTATCTGAACGAGTCAAGTTCAAGATGAAAAGAGAATTTGCAAGCTCCTCTTCGTTAATAGGATCATTCTCATCATACCAACGAACGTCAAATCCTAAGTGTTTGAATGCACGGTAAAATCCTTGATGGATATAGGAGTGCGTATGCGTGTGAAGCTTGTAACCCCAAATCACAACTTTATCAAAAGCACTAAGTGAGGAGACAAGTAAAACAAAAACCAGACAAAATCTTTTCATTTTCTTGATAATATTAAGGCGATCGAATAGCATCAAGAAAAAATCGAAATATTATGAGAAAAATTTTTGTTCTCTCTCTTCTTTTTACTCTGCACTTAGCAGCAAGTTCTCCTGAGGTAATTTTCCTTACCTATCCCCGATCAGGTGCCAACTGGATGATGTATTGCATCACTATGCTTACTGATAGAGGATGGCTTGTTGATGGTGGAAGAACAATCTATACGCCCGCAGCAGCAGAGTGTGATCCAGATAAAAATCGCTATATTCATTCTCACAACTTAAGAATAAAGCCTGCACCAGATCGAAAAAAAGACTACCTCTTAATGATTGTTCGAAATCCTACAGAATCACTTGTTCGTCACTGTAAATCAATCGATAATGCCATTGAGCAATGCACAAAAAGGGAGTCCTATTTTTTTAGAAATATCCAGTACTTTGATAAGTGGAACCCCAAGCGCAAACTTCTTGTTTATTACGAAGATTTTATGAAAGATCCCAAGAGTGTGTTGCGCGAAGTGTTAATATTTCTAAATCAGTACGACGAAGAAAAGCTGCAAGAATTTCTAGATAATTTCTCAATACATCAACAAATTGTTTTGCAGTTTTATGACAAAAAAAGAGGGGGAGCAAGATCACGAGGATCTGATCTCTTATATCATTCTAAAAAGGCACAAGCGGAAAAATGCAAACTGTTAGAAAATCGAATAAAAAAGCACTACCCAGATATTTGGGAAAAGTATTTTACTATATACGAGACTTTATAAAAGCTAGAGGGTGCTATTTTGCCCTTCTCGCAATCGCTCCTCTATCAAGCAGTGAGTTTGATCTCTATTTCCTGACTTATCCACGCTGCGGAACGCACTGGTTGATGTACTGTATTGGTCATTTTTCCCATCGAGAGTGCAGAGCTGGGCCAAAGCTTATCTCCTATTCAACAGCAGGTATAGAGCACGATCCTACTCTACCTCCTTACCGCCACACGCATTTTCACTCACAAGTAGAAAAAAGCGATGACACTCTTCTGATTTTGCAAGTTCGCAATTACAAAGAGTGTATGATACGTCATCACAGGTCAGTAAAAAAAGCCCTCCAAAACATATCTGAGAAAAAGAACTATTTTGAAAACTTGAAGCTTTATGACTCCTGGGATCCAGAAAGACGTCTTCTTGTATACTATGAAGATCTTATCTTGCATCCAAAACAGACACTAACAAAAGTACTCAAATTTTTAGACTGTTATGATGAGCAAGAATTAGAGGAGTTTCTTTTTAATATTGCCGCTCATCGAAGAAAAGTACTGCAATTCTATAAAAAATATGGAGGAGCGCGCTCAAAAGGTAAAGATTTAACTTATCACTCAAAAGATGTCTCGGACAGAGAACTGCAGGCTCTAGATGATTATGCGAAGAAAAACTATCCTAATCTCTGGAAGAAGTATCTCTGGATGTACGCTCAGTAAAGCTAGGCTCATAATCGATATGCGCAGAGCGATTTTCAATCTGGTAGAGCTGCATAATATCCATCTTTTTCCCGTCATTAAAGATCTTTAGTAGATCTTTCGGGGTAAAGCTGTTCAAATGAACATTTTTGTAGGTCTCATTCACCAAATTGAGGGGAAGGTTCACAATTTTTGAAGTTTCAAAACAGAGACCAAAACGGGAAAAATCACAACGAGTTGCCCATTTTGCTTCTAATGTGTTCGGATTTGAAAATCGCATGGAAGAAAAATCTTTAAGAATCTGTTTTTTGCGAAAAACGCAACAATCCACCGTATGGGGATAGCGCCAATCATGCTTTCCTTGACTAAAACGCCAACGTAGTACTCCCTCTTCGACTTCTGTGAGCGGGGGAAGCGGCTGTTTGCTCTGTTCGGTATAGCAGTAATCCAAGTTTTTTCCCATTCGAAGGTGAAAACCCTCTGCCTTGTATTTTTCTAAATAGGAGATACAGAGAGGGAGATCAATTTGGTCCTTAATCACAATGTCATCGACGGCAAAAAAGAGATAAGGACTGCGGCACTCTCTACTTAATGCTTTCATTAAAAGAGGTTTAAAATCTTCCTTTGCATATCTATGAGACTGTTGAATAAATTTCGTATCGGGAAATTGCTTAGCAACTTCCTCATAACCTTGCTCATACTCGGGATTGCTCGCACGAAAAAGCACTACTACTTTTTCAATCCCTGTTACATGTTGTTCTGCAGACTCAAGAAGAGCATAGGCTTGTAGAGGACGGTCATAGGAAAAAATGATCAGGTCTGCTTTCTGCGCACAAATTGTTGTGATCAAAAAAAGTGATGTAAAAAATTTCTTCATTCTACTACTCTGGGGCTAAAAAACTAGGTTAACCAAGTGTCCCGTTTTCTTCTATCTATACTTTTGCTTCCTCTCTTCTGCTTCGCAAAAGAGTACAACATTGGCCTTTGCATGATGGCAACAGGGCGTTACGATGTCTTCGCAAAAGAGTTTATCGCCTCTTGTCGCAAACACTTTTTTAAAGGTCACAATGTCACCTACTTTGTTTTTTCAGATACGAATCTTGAGTTTGAAGATGATGTAGTTGTCGTTCCACAAGAGAGACTAGGGTGGCCACACGATACTTTAAAACGTTTTCATACCTATTTGAAGCACAAAGAGCTCTTTGCCAACCTCGATTATATCTTTGCATCAGATGCAGACATGCTCTTTGTTGCGGATGTAGGTGAAGAGATGCTTGGCGCCCGCATCGGAACGCAGCACCCGGGATTTGTGAATAAACGAGGGAGCTATGAAACCTCTCCAAAGTCAACAGCTTACGTAAAAAAATCGGAAGGTAAATTCTATTTTGCCGGTGGGTACTATGGTGGGACGCGAAGCGAGTTCATCAAACTTCTTGAAACTACGGTGAAAAAAGTTGATCGCGATCTAAAACGGGGGGTTATTGCTGTGTGGCATGATGAGAGCCATCTTAATCGCTATTTTATTGATCACCCTCCCACCAGAATTCTCTCTCCAAGCTACTGCATGCCAGAAAGAAAGAAAAAATGGTTTACCAACCAGCACGCCTACCCTCCTAAATTAATTGCTTTAGATAAGGACCACGCAAAATTAAGGAAAGTATGAATAAAATTACTCTTTTTTTGCTTCCCCTCCTCCTCTTTGCCCATCCACATATTGAAATCTCCGACTGGAAAAACCCTACTGTTGAAGATTTTCATCTACTACAGGAGTATCTATCTCATGGGGAGCGCCCTGAGTTAAAGTGGATTCATACACGCGATGGAAAGCTGTGTTCTCGAAGATCAGAGCGGATAAAAAAGTTCTCTATTATTGATGAAAACTCTCATAAAATTCCCCTTCTACAAACAGAATTTATTAACACATCGCCCGATGACCGTGAGTGCTGCATTCTTACCTACACCTCTACAAACGGGAAATTTTCTGAAGGCATCGATGAAATCATCCGTCGCTTACGTAGAGTCGGCTTCAAAGGACATTTTCTCTATCGCGTCGGAGGGTGGCCCTACATTGAAGATGGAGGGCTAGAGCTTTTTGATGTCCCGTACGCTTTTAAACCCTGCGCTCTTATGGAGGCGCGAAAACTTGGATACAAAAAAGTTATCTGGATCGATGCTTCCATGTTTCCCTCAAAAAACTTAAGTTATTTATTCAGTCATATTGAACAAAACGGTATGCTCTTTCGAAAAGACCCTTGTCCTCTTGCAATGATTGCGCATGAAAGGTTTATGAAGTCGATGAATATGACCCTCCAAGAGGTCTACCAAACACGCCATATCATGAGTGGAGTAGTTGGCTTTGACTTCTCAAACAAAAAAGCAAACAAATGCCTTACCGAGTACTATAAGGCGGCACAAATGCGAGAGCCCTTCTTTGTGACAACCCCTTGTCAGGCCCCATTAAGCGTTTTCATTCGTAGAAATGGGCTTTTAAAAGGCATATTTGCAAATGGAAATAAACTCTTCTCAGAAAGCAAAAACTCCTACTTTGTTTTCTGCCGTTCTAATTGGAAAAACTTCCCACCAAAGGATCTATCAGAATGAAAAAAATGCTTCTACTTCTTCTTCCTCTATGCCTTTTTGCAAATCAACTCCCCTTTGTTATCCTTATTCCCTCCTATAACAATGAAAAGTTTTGTGAAGAAAACCTCTTTAGCGCACTCAACCAAAATTACTGCAACTACCGCATTCTCTACGTGAATGACGCCTCAACAGACAATACGCTCAACCTTGTGGAATCATTTATTGAAAAAAATGATGCTAAAAATCGCGTGCAACTCATTGATAATCCTAAGCGTCGTTACTCCCTTGCCAACATCTACTACACAATTCATAACGAAGTATCCGATGAAGAGATTGTTGTTATGCTTGATGGTGATGATGAACTTGCTCACCCAAACGTCTTAAATGTTCTCAACAGCGTCTACCAAAATAAAGAGCGCGAAATCTGGTTAGCCTATAGCAACTTTCAGTGCAAAAAGAGCAAGGAAAAAGGATGGGGACGCACATTCCCTGATGAGATTGTAAAGAGGAATAAGTTTCGCTCCTATGTCCATATTCCCACACACGTGCGCACTTTCTACGGCTGGCTCTTCAAACGAATAGCAAAACAGGATCTGTTATATAGAGGAGACTTTTATAAAATGACAGGCGATTCAGCCATTATCCTTCCCATGTTAGAGATGGCACGCGACCACCACACATTTATTAATAAAATTCTCTATATTTACAACGATCAAAATCCAATAAGTGATCATCAGATTAACTGGAAAAAACAGATGGATTATAACAAGCACATTCGCAAACGTGCCCCATACAGTCCAATAGAGGCGCCATGAAAATCATTCTACCTTTTATTATTGCAACTTTCTCGCTCTTTTCGCGATTACCAGAGAAACCATTTGTTATAATCACGCCCTCCTACAATAACGAAAAATATTGCGTTGCTAACATTCGTGCTTCACTCAGACAAGAGTATAAAAATTACCGCATCATCTTCATTAATGACTGCTCTTCAGACCGTACACTTCAGCTTGTGCAAAAAGAGATAGAGAAAAGTGGAAAAAAAGAAATTGTTACGATTGTGGACAACCACACACGCAACCTTGCTCTTGCTAATTACTACAATGCTATTCACGAATTCGTTGATGATGATGAGATCGTATTAACCGTTGATGGTGATGATAAACTCGCCTCAAATTATGTTTTATATTATCTCAATCGCACCTACTCCAATCCCGAAAAAGAGATCTGGCTCACCTATGGTCAATTAGGTTTTTGGTCGAACCCAAAATGCAAATCTTGGGTTAGCGACATGCCAAAAAAAGTGGTAGAAAAAAATGCCTTTCGCAAACACACGCACCTCCCCTCTCACCTGCGCACTTTTTACGCTTGGCTATTTAAAATGATCAAAGAGGAAGACTTAAAGAGTAATGGAGCTTTTTACCCTATGACTTGGGATGTCGCCATAATGATGCCGATGATTGAAATGGCACGCGACCATTTCAAGTTTATTCCCAAAGTGCTCTACATCTATAACGATCTCAATCCATTAAATGATCACAAAGCAAGCCAAGAGCTGCAATTTTCGATCAATCGAGAAATTCGCAACAAACCTGTTTACACCCCCTTGCTCCATCGTCCGTGAAAAGATTTGCTTTCTATCTCTTCTTTTTTTCTGCTGGTTTTTTTGCTCTTTGCCCGCCTCAAATTAAAAAAAACCATTTTCCAAAAGCGAAAGAGGAAAAACCCTTTGTCATCCTCATCCCCTCCTATAATAATGAAAAATATTGCGTAGCGAACATTCGGAGCGCACTGCAGCAAGAGTATAAGAATTTTCGTGTTCTTTTTATTAACGACTGCTCAACCGATAGAACTCTTGAATTAGTAGAAAGAGAGACCTTAGGAAGAGAAAACGTAAAAATTATTAATAATAAGAAGAGAAAACTCGCTCTCTACAATCTGTACCATGCCGTACACAACGATATTTCTGGAAATGAAATTGTCATCACCCTTGATGGAGATGATCAGCTCGCCCACCCCCACGTACTAAGCAATCTCAATCGCATCTACTCCAACCCGAAAAAAGAGATCTGGCTTACCTATGGTCAATTTTTAGAGCAAAGAAGTTGTAGAAAAGGCTTTGCAAAGCCTTTCCCAAGGGAGGTCATTAGAGGAAATACTTTTCGAAAACATCCCGATCTTCCGACTCATCTCCGCACCTTTTACGCCTGGCTCTTTCAAAAAATCAAAATTGAAGACCTTCAAAAAGAGGGAAAGTTTTATGAGATGAGCTGGGACTCTGCCGCCATGATTCCAATGATTGAAATGGCTTGCAACCATTTTTGTTTTGTCCCTGAAGTCCTTTACCTATATAATGACCACAATCCAATAAGTGATCATCGTATTGATCACATAAAACAGTTTGCGATTAACAAAGAAATTCGCGCTAAACCAGCCTACAAACAGTTATGATCCGTTGCTTTTTTGTATTTCTCTCTGGCTTTGTCCTCACCTTCTTTGCCCTTCCCAATCTCTTAAAACAGCAGTACCAAATCGCCCAGCCTACAGCCCCAAAAGAAGAAAAACCCTTTGTAGTCTTAATGAGCTGCTACAACAATGCAGCTTATGTGAGAAAAACACTGCAATCTGTAGCAGAGCAAGTTTATGGAAATTTTCGCTTAATCTATATTGACGACGCCTCCACCGATGATAATTTTTCGGTTGCAAAAGAGGTGGTTGCAGCGTACGGGTTAGAAGAGAAAGCCACCATGATCCGAAATAAAAAAAATGTGGGAGCTATGGCTAACCACGTGAACGCAGTGGGAATGTGTAAAGATCGCGAGATCATTGTACTTTTAGATGGAGATGACTCTTTTTCTAATCCTTATGTGCTCGAAAAACTGAATCAAGTCTACGCAAACCCTCACGTCTGGCTCACCTACGGATCTCACATAGAAGTACCCACTCATAATCTCGGAAAATTGGCACAACCTGTCCCTAAAAAGGTACTGGAGGAGGGCACAATTCGCAAATGCAAATGGACCACCTCTCACCTTCGTACTTATTACGCAGGGTTAGCAAAAAAAATTCGACTTGAAGATCAGAAAGACCGCGGGAAGTACCTCCCCTCCACCTCTGACCTTGCGACCATGCTTCCTATGATCGACATGGCGCGTCTACACGCTTACTACATTCCCGATTGCCTTGTTCTTTACCAGTCAGACAACCCATTGAGTGATTGCTTTGTCAGAGGGAATACACAGTTCTCTTTAGCCGAAAAAATTCGCAATATCCCCCCATATGAAGAGCTGCAAGTTCTTTTTAACCCCAATAGAGAGGAATAATTGATGCTAAAAAAAATGATTTGTTTGCTCCTTTTCCCCCTTTTTTTGATTGCAAATCCAGCACACTACGAGGGTTATCTCCTCTCTTCCCCCAAAAGTGGAAATACATGGGTCCGTTACTGTATTGAGACTCTTACAGATTACGACACAAACTTTACACAACTCTCTCCAAAACCCGAGGGCGCTCCGATCATTGCAAAGTCCCACTCCATCCACCCGAACAAAGCAAAGCAGCTCGGCAGAGAAAAAAAACTCATCTTGCTCGTTCGCAACTACAAAGAAATCCTTTGTCGTTATGCCTCTTTTCGCAAACCTGGACTTGGCGTTGGACGACTTAATCAGCTGCTAGATATGATTGCAAAAAAGGAGTTTCACTACTTCCATAATTTAGAGAGTTACGACATTTGGGATGAAGATAAAAAACTTCTTCTCTACTACGAAGACATTATTAAAAATCCTCGCGAATCTCTAGAAAAGCTAGTTGAGTTTCTAGAAGGCGATCCCAACACATTTGAGACGTTTATGGAGAGATATGAAGAGCATCAAAAAAGAGCTATAAAAATCTATGACGCAAACTTTCATGGCTCCTCAACAAAGGGAAAAGGAACGATCTACCACTCAAAAAAGGCGAGCCCTCAACGTCTCAAAAAAATCGATGACCTTGTAATGACAACTTACCCTGAGCTAACTGAAAAGTACCTGATGCGCTATCAATAAATCGCTGCTCTCCATTTTTCCAACATCTCTTTCTGATGCTGTTTAGAAAACTGCATGATTCTCTCTTGCATGGCCAGGTAATCTGTTGTCTCAACCCTTTTTTTCAGATCTTTCCAAGAGTCAAAAAAGACAAATAGATCCTTATACTCCGGATTGTACCACTCAGAGTCCTCAACAAACTCCCGACGAAAAGGGGGCGACCAGAAAAAATTACTCATCTTAGAGAGCCGTAGAAGAAACTTCTTTGAAGGAATAAAGTAGATCAGACCATTTCTTAAGTTTTCAAATAGAGCTAGGTTCGACCATGCATAAGGGATATGCACAATCCCCTTAAAAGAGGCAAGATCTTCAGGTCCAGAATAGCGCCCTCGATAGTTGGGAATTCCAAGAGATGTTAGCTTAGCAGAGAGATTCATAAAATGCGTATCGTTGTGGTAAGGCGGAATAAAAAAAGTTTCAGAGCGATCAACAGTAGCTGGAATAGGAGATCTATCCCCGCAATAGGGACTTCCTCCGCCTGTCGGTTTGATTGTATCTGACCAAGCATCAACACCGCGAACAACTTTCGCATAGCGATGTTCATAAGGTGTATAGGAAAAAACTTTTACATTTGGTCTCTTTTTCGTTGAAGCGATCAAATGATAGTACTCCTTATCCGGAAAAGAACAGTCTAATGCGCACTTTGCTACATAATCAAATCGATTACAGACCCATATAATTAGAGGTTTTTTCCATCCATTCTGCAAAAAAATACGAGAGAGAGGTGCTGTATCAGAGGTCACAATCAAATCATAGGATTCGAACATCTCTTTATGCAAATCCCAAACGCGCTTTGCCCGATCATGACCCACATTGTAGAGAGCAGATCCTTTGGCTACCCCATCAAACTCTTTTGGACCCAACTTGTGAACAAAAAGAGTTGTCAAATCCAGATCAAGTTCATCTGCAACAAACTCAAACTCTTTGGCACACCCTTTATGAAATGTGATGTGCAGAACCTTCTTTTGAGAAAAAAGGGAAATGGTAACCAAAATAAAAAGCAGAGCGCGCTTCATTCTCGATACTCCTCAAGGTAACGGTTAAAAAGATCGGGAGCCGCCTCTTCAAAGTGACAATCAATTTGATCAAGAATTTCTTGCTTAGCATATCCCGCATGAAATCTTGTACTTTTTCCCTTCGAAATGCTCGGTCCCCCGTTCAAAATTTCCATTAATTTCATGCACCGCAATCGATGGAATTGAAATTTTTTGGGGGTAAAAAACTCATGCATCTCCCTCTCTTTATACTCAACCTCGAGAAACTCTAGAGCTTGGCGCAGTACCTTTTCTGGAGATTTAATCAAATCTTCATAACGAATGAGGAGCCGCCTCTCTTCTGGCCAACGATCAAAACATCTGAGAAGATTAAGATATTGCCTACTTCCACTACGTAAGATTTTTTCAAACTGAGAGGAGTCTTGGTACTTAATATAACGACTTTTGTTAAAACAGTTTTCTTTGTAATTTCGAAGCAAAAGAATCAGTTTATCTTTTTCTACAACATAGGGAAAAAAATATCCCTTTATTCGATTGTAAAAATCTGTATCTGTGCAGCTATGGCAACGATAATAAGGAGAAAGCTTTTTATCAATTCGATCTAGGTGAAAAAAGTAGCGCTTTCTTGGGACCTGCCAAACGCGCCGAGAAAAATACTGCACCATGTACATGAAAAAATGGCTTCCACTGTGAGGAAACGAGGCAACAAAGAGATGAGGCTCTTGGTCTTGGTAGGGAAATCTGTGAACTTTCTCATCTGTGAAAGTAATAATTGGATCCTTTTTGTATCCACTCACCTTTGCATTCAAAAAAGAACAACAGAAAATAAAAAAAACAATACTTAACTTTTTCATACCTACTGGATAGTACTCCTGTATAAATAGCTTCGCAAGAAAAATTCCTCTGTACTGGACAAAAATTTTGCCAAGAGGAGCAAAGCGAGCCAAAATCAAATCGAAGCAGCAGCGTTTCGAGCGACGAGTCCGTAACCCATATTGCTATGGACGAGGAGGAGAATCGATTTGATAAAGGCACAGCTCTCCCATTGGTGAAATTTTTGTCCAGTACAGAGGAAAAATTCACTGGATCTGAAAATTGTCTTAACGGTACCATCACAAAACATGAAGAGGTTCGTTCTTTTTTTTATCTGCTTTGCTCTTTTGCAAGCTGATCCATTCGAAAGAGTTGTGATCTGGGGCCATAAACTCCATACGCACACCCACTCCTACATTCATAACGCCTTTTATCGTGCGTTTAAACACTTAGGTTATGAGACTTACTGGCTTGATGAGAAGGATGATCTCTCAAAATATGACCTTTCGAACTCTCTTTTTATTACAGAGGGACAAGCAGATACCACCATTCCTCTTCGCGATGATAGCTACTACTTCTTGCATAACTGCTCACACATTCAGCGTCTAAAAAAACAGAAGGATGCAGGGAGAACTTTCTGCTTTCAAGTCTATACAGATGATGTGCTCACAAGAAAAGGCCTCACAAAATACGCTCCATGCCACTACTACTCTGTAGAGCGCAGAGCCCTCTACATGCCTTGGGCAACAGACCTTCTTCCGCACGAAATTGAGGAGAACAAGCTGCGTCTTCTTCAAACAGAAAAGGAGAAAAAAATTTACTGGATTGGAACCATAGGCTCGGGTGAGTTTGGTAACATGCAAACAATTCAACCCTTCAAATCCGCCTCAAACAAAAAGAGGATTCCTTTTATCACTAAACGGCGTGTAAGTGTAAAAGAGAACCGCGACTTGATCATGCGCTCTTTTATGGCCCCGACAATCGTAGGACCTTGGCAGGCAAAAAAAGGGTATGTCCCCTGTCGTATTTTTAAAAATATTAGCTATGGACAAATGGGCGTGACAAACTCAAAACGCGTCTATGAGCTCTTTAATCGGAAAATTATTTACAATTCCGACACTGCCGAACTATTTAACGATGCATATAGACAGATTCCCAAAATTTCAAACGAAGAGATTTTTGAATTAATGGATTTTGTAAAAGAGAATCACACCTATCTGAACCGCATCGAATTTATGCTAAAGCTGCTGCGGGAATTTCTCGTAACGAGTTAAGTATTTTTCCCATAGATCGGGATAGCTCTTTTTCACCGCCTCATCAAAAGCGTAAATCTCTTTTTCAGATATGCGCTTTGAGTGGTAGCTCAAATCTTTTCCCTTAGAAACAGGACGCATGGTTTTCTCTTTAGCGCTTCTCCACGCTAAGCTTTTTGCTACATGCTCTTTGTAGCTGGCAAAAAAATCCTCTAAAATTACCGGATCATCTCCTATGAATGCAACAACTTCTTCAAAAACCTCTCTAGGTCGTAAAATCATATCCTCGTAATAGACAAGAAGGCGATTCTCTTCAGGCCACTCATCAAAAAACGCCAGTTGATCGAAGTACCAATTTGTGTTGAGCTTCTCAAAGTTCTGATTTTTAATGCTGCTGATGATTTGTGCAATTTTAGCCGCCCCATGTCTGCGAATAATGCACTCTCTATAATTGCGAACAAGAACGATTAGCTTGTCCCTTTCAGGTTGAAAGTGTCTTGCAAAAACTTTTTTGTGGTGAGAGTGGTCTAAGATAATTTTACTATAATCAATCTCTGTCTGAAAGTGTTTCCAAAGTTGGTGATTAATTTTCCAATTGCGCTCCGCCCCAAAAAGAAGAACATACATAAACCACTTTGAGCCCGATCTTGGATAACTCAAGAGACCTATTTTAGGCGAGACAGGAGCTTCATTCGGTGAAGAAAAAAGTGTTGCTACCGCGATCAATCCAAATAGAATTTTTTTCATCATTTACTCTCATAACGGGTTAAATATTTTTCCCAGAGATCGGGATAATTATTTTTTACAGCCTCATCAAACTTTTGTCTCTTTTTTCTAGAAATACGCTTTGAGTGGTAACTCAAATCTCTTCCCATTGATTGCGCGCGTACGTGTCCCTCTTTAGCATTTCTCCATGCTAAACTTTTCGCAACATGCTCTTTGTAGTGCGCAAGAAAGCTTGCAAACACCTCTGGGTCTTCATCAATAAAAGTGGCAACTCTCTCAAATACCTCTTTTGGATTTTGGATCATATCCTCATAGTAGATGAGCAAGCGTCTCTCTTCGGGCCAATCATCAAAAAACTGTAAATTTTTTAAGTACCAGTTTGCAGAAAACTTCCCCCCGCTCTTTGTATTGAGCTCATGAATCATTTGCAGGACTTTTTCCACTCCACTGTGCCGAATCAAGCACTCACGATAATTGCGAAGGATGAGAATCAACTTATCTCTTTCACGCAAGTACTCTTTCTCAAAAAAAAGACGGTGGTGCGAAGTATCAAGTACAACTTTGCTCTCATCCACCTCCTGTTCAAAGTTATGCCAGAGAACGGCATCGGTATTTTTAGAGCTGTGATTGACCCTCCAGGAGCGGTTTGCACCGAAAATCAGAGCGTACATAAACCAACGTGACCCTACTCTTGGATAGCTAAGAAGTCCAATTCTCTCTCGATTTTCAACGGGCGTGGAAAAGAGTGTTGAAAATGCAATCAGACTAAGGAGAATTTTTTTCATAAACAAATTTTTCTACAAATGGAAAGCTCTTTTTGTTCAAAGAGAATATTCTACAGTCTCTTGCTAGCCGCAAACCAAAAAAGAGCAGTGCGAGCAGAGGGAGGACTAAAAACATCTCCTTCCAAAAAGCGATCGTAACAGAAAAAAATGTAATGAAAAGAAAAAAAATGGACTCTCTTGGTGTGCGAAAGAGAGGTCCTAACCAGCGCCTCAAGCGAGATTTAGAGGTAGAGAAAGCAATAATCTCTTCAAAGCGGGGATCGTCAAAAGCGATTCGCAGAATATGCACAAGCTCATGCTTGAGTACCTCCTCATTTTGTGCAAAGCGTTTGCGTAGATGCAAAAAGGGGATTTTTACTCCTTGATAATCAATGATCCAAATCGCTGCTCCCTCCCATGGAGGCAACCCTTTATTCGAAATTTTATGAAGAAGCCACGGGAGATGAAACTCTCCAATCGTCTTCCCCACCTCTACATCCTTGAGTCCCAATTTTTCTGGGTTTTGCGCCACCTCCTTGGTAAGCGCAATGCGTCGTCTAAAATCCTTTTCAGATTCTTTCGGACCTTGCAAAAACCCTTCGTAGTAGAGGTTAGTCTGCTCTTTTTCGTCCATTTCTAACGAGTAAGATAAGCTGTATGCAGACAAAAAGCGCGAGAATACTAAGCAGACATTTTAAGTGTTTTTCTTGAGCGAGGAGCTTTTGTAAGATACTTTTTGCAAAGCGATCTTCGTCTGGCAGCCAGAGTTTTTTCTCCTCATGTAGGAGAAAATTTTTGGTAAAAGTTTCCGCTGGGTAGATGCGATCGTGGGGGCCAAGATGTTCGCGAATCGCTTTTTCGAAAGGAAGAAGTGTGTGGTGTTTAGTGCGGTAGTAGATCGCATCAAAACTCTGTCCCTCAAATTGAGCGGGATTCCAAGACTCTTCAATGTTAACAAGTGTCTTTTGTAAAATTGGATGGTGGGCGGCCGCGCCAATAATATGGGGACTTATCTGCACAGAACTACTTAATAAAGAGGTTGATAAGGGAGCTAAACCCGTGTAAAAAGTGTGTGTCGCATGCAGTTTTTCAAGGTTTTTTTTAGGAATTGTGTCGCAATCAAGATAGACACCCCCCTCTCTCTCTAAAATCTCAATTGCACTAAGTGCGGCTCGCTCCCCTTCATTATCTGAAGCGGCAAAAAGATTCCCCAGCCGCGGCAACTCTTCAAGCAGCTGCACTTCTACTTGTGGGTGTGGTGTTGCCCTTTTACGATCACTCCAAAGCTTGACCTTCCAACCAGGGTGCAGTCTTACCCACTTTGCAATATTTTTTCTACTCTCAGCAGGGAGTGCGCTCCCGCCCACCCAAATAAAATGCAATGTTTGTGGAATCTCTCCTTGAGGAGTAAACTTCTCATAATGCTCAGCATAAAATTGCATTTGCTGATGGTCTTCACTCGTACGCAAGTAGGTTGGGTCGCCCATCTGCGTAATGAAAAGTAGAAAAAGTTTTATGAACACTGTCGCCTCCTAAAAAATGAGAGAGGGATCGCTAATGCTAAAAGCAGGTAGAGCCAGTTCTTCAGCTTTACACTATTTCGCAAACTTTTTTTGATCTCTTTTTCAAAAGTTCCTCTCTTTTCGATTCCTGCCCAGCTTGTTCCGTAGTAGTGGAAGGAGTAGAGCGGCTTGAATCCTTTTTGCGGATAGAAGTAGCACGCGGGCAGGATAATGTCGGTAAATCCAGGCTGATCAAGGTGTTTTTGCATCGAGCGCGTTGTCGCCATGTACGTACTGTGCATCACATATTCGCGCACAGATTTAGGAGAAGTTTGGGGAAAAAGATTTTTACTCTCCTCCCAATGAGTTTTAACCTCTTCAATTGCTCCAGAAATCACGGGGTGCTCTTGTACAGCTCCTAAAATACCGATGCCGGCAGTCACCGAGTATCCCGCAACCCGCGCATGAGGCATCTCAAGGCAGGCGAAAAAATCATACCCTTTGCGCAGGCCATCAAACGATCGCAAACAGTTGGCGTCGTGATCGATGTAGATCCCGCCCCTCTGCTGCAAAATTTCATAACGCAAAAGATCCGACTTCTGCCCCCAGTTTGATGATTCTTTGTAGTAGTCACCTAATTCTTGAAAGGGAAAGTCATCAGCCTGATGCAGGACCATTCCTTGAATAGGGGCAGGGCGAGCGCGGTCGGTCCAGAAGTGAAAGGTCCAGTTAGGGTGAGCCGAGCGCCACATGCGAATATTCTCTACCGACTCAGACGGGAAGGGGCGAGGTCCAAGCCAAATGAGATGAAGATCGGAAGGGATTTTCTCCTTTTCATTTTTCTCAAATTGAAGCGCAGCATTGCGATCGTAAAGAGAGGCGTAGCGCTCCAGCTGCTGCCTATCTTCTGCGCAATTGACAAAGCTCCAACGCGAACTCTTCTCCCCCATTAATGAATAGAAGTCTTGCGCACCAAAGAGTAGAATAAAAAGAAGAAAGATCATCACTCTCCCTCAGAAAAGAGCAGTTTTTTACCCGGCTCTAAACGATTGTCGACATAATAGACAGACTTTGAAAAAAAAGTTTTCTCTTTGGCAGCCTCATAAAGACGGCGAAAGACAGCCGCATCTTGCAAGTCGAAAAGATCAACTCCTGGCGTCTTTTGAAAGAGTGACGCTCTAAAGGCCTTGAACACTTTAGTAAAAGATTTTGCTCGCGGCCATTTCTGTTGGTCTACTTTAATTTTGATCCAGCGGCTTGCAATGCCAAGCTCATATTTGGGGTATGTGGAGAGTTGCCCTAAAAGAAGGGAGCATTTCTCTTCAGCAATCTTGTGATTGACAAGTTGGACAACCCTATCATGTGGCAGCCAATCCTTTCCCTCTAGAGAGATAATGAGGGTTTCTGGAGACGCTGCTTCGATAATTTGAGCCGCCTCATCTTTCAACGCCCTTCTGTTGCCATGCATTGTAAATTCGACAGGAACGTGTTGCTCGTCAATATATTGAAGAGCTTTTTCCCATGTGCCATCGGTAGAGTTCTCATCAAAATAAAAAATATGAAGTTTAGAGTATTTCTGTTTGTTGATGGTAGAAAGAGAGCGGCAAATTGCTTGCGAATGGTTTTTTGAATGAAGAAAGAGATAGACATCCCGCTCTGGGCTCTCTTCAATCCCAATAAACTCTCTTTCAAGAGTTGGAACTTTCAATTCACGTGCACGCCCCTCTTGCCACTTATGCGCCTTTTTCCCAATAAAGCCCCCAGCAGCAAAAAGAAATATACAGAGTAAAATATTTTTGACCTTCATTGAGACTTATTATAACGGATTTTATAGTTAAGTTACTACCTATGGAGAGAGGGGGAAGCGAGTTTTTATCTCTTTTAAATAGCGACTTGCGTAAATTGAAAAAACCCCTTATGCTTACAAGATTCAGTAGTACTATTCTAAATTAGATGAAGAAAGCCTTAATTATCGTCGAGTCCCCGACGAAAATAAAAACGATAAAGAAGTTTCTTGGAAAGAACTTCACACTCGCCTCTTCTGTGGGACATATTCGCGATCTTCCGGTTAAAAAATTTGGTATAGACCTTAAAGGTGATTTTACTCCTGAATATGAGACTCTCCCAGATAAAAAGGATGTCATTGCAAAATTAAAAAAAGAGGCTAAAGCCGTCGACACTGTCTACCTCTGTCCCGACCCCGATCGCGAAGGGGAAGCGATTGCGTGGCACATCGCCTCTATTTTGCCCAAAGGGACCAAGTGCAAGCGGGTCACCTTCAATGCCATCACAAAAAGTGCTGTAGAAGAAGCGCTTAAACATCCACGCGAAATTGATGACAACCTTGTAAATGCGCAACAAGCCAGACGTCTACTTGATCGCATTGTTGGATATAAAATTTCTCCTATCCTCCATCGTCGGATTCAGAGTGGTCGTGATGGATTTCTTTCTGCCGGCCGTGTGCAGTCTGTTGCTTTAAAACTTGTTGTTGATAGGGAAAAAGAGATCGAAGCTTTTGTTCCTGTTGAGTACTGGACCCTTGGCTGCGATCTGCAACGTGAGGGAGATTCTAAAGGTTTCCGCGCGACCCTCCACTCGATTGAGGACAAGCGCATTGAAAAAGAGGAGAAAAAAGGGTGTACCACGATCCCAAACGAGAAAAAAGCTAAAGAACTTTTTGACACTCTTCAAAAATCTACCTATACCCTCACGAAACTTGAGAAAAAAGAGAAGCGTCGTTCACCTGTTCCCCCCTTTATTACCTCATCACTGCAACAAGAAGCCTCTCGTTATTACGGCTTTGCCGCTTCGCGCACCATGTCGATCGCTCAAAGTCTCTATGAAGGGGTTGACCTAGGGAATGAGGGTGCTGAAGGTTTGATCACTTACATGCGTACAGACTCTGTGCGTATCGATAAAGAAGCATTTGGTCCAGCACGTAGTTTTATCGAGAAGGCCTATGGAAAACGCTATCTGCCAAGTGACTCAAAGCAGTATAGTTCAAAAAAAGGAGCGCAAGATGCGCACGAAGCGATTCGTCCTACAAACTTTGCTCATCCTCCTGAGAAAATCAAACCTTATCTTACCAGTGACCAGTTCAAACTCTATCAATTGATCTGGCGTCGATTCATCGCTTCTCAAATGCTACCGGCGATTTACGATACCGTCTCTTCTGACATTACAACAGACACCAATTTGCTCCTTCGTGCTACAGGCTCCATTCTAAAATTTGATGGATATTTGCGTGCATACCGTGAAGGAAGCGATGATGAGAGCAACGAAGACCAAGAGCGCCTTCTCCCTCCCGCCTTAAAAGTGGGAGATGTGCTCAAGCTTCTTCAAGTAGAAAAAACTCAGTCTTTTACAAAACCTCCCGCGCGATTTACAGAAGCTTCTCTTGTGAAAGAGCTGGAAAAGTCGGGAATTGGTCGTCCCTCTACTTACGCAACGATCATGAACAAAATTCAGAGTAAGGACTACACAGTCAAAGAAAAGCTTACTCTCAAGCCCACAGAGCTTGGCAAAATCATCGCTGCAATGCTTGAAAATCATTTTGCTATGGTCATGGATGTTGGCTTCACTGCCAACATGGAGGATGACCTTGATGTAATTGCTGAGGGAAAAAAAGATTGGAAAGCCTTTTTAAAAGAGTTTTGGGGCAAGTTTGAACCTGTTCTTGATAAAGCCGTTAAAGAGGCACACGTTCCTAAAGAGATGACCGACATCGACTGTCCTGAATGCGGTCACAAGCTACAAAAAATTTGGGCGAAAAGCAAATATTTCTACGGCTGCTCTCACTATCCTGAGTGTAAATACACTACAGCTATCGAAGCGCTTGACTTTAACAAAGATGATTACGCTGAAGATTTTGATTGGGATCAACCCTGTCCTAAGTGCAGCTCAGCTATGACTCTGCGCCATGGGCGTTTTGGTCCTTTCTTAGGCTGTTCACGTTATCCCGACTGCCGAGGGATCGTCAATATTCCAAAAAAAGGCGACCCCAAACCAGAAGATCTTCCCGACTGCCCTGCAATTGGGTGTGATGGAAAGATTAGTCAGCGTCGCTCACGCTTTGGCAAGCCCTTCTTCTCATGTTCCAACTATCCTGATTGCGACGTCATTGCAAATAGCATTGAAGAGCTAGGAAAAAAATACGTAAACCATCCCAAAACAGCTTACGTCAAAAAACCGCGAAAGAAAGGGGCAAAAGGCAGAAGCCAACCCAGCTACAAACCCTCAAAAGAGCTTGCTGCTATCATTGGAAAAGAAGAAGTTACACGCGGTGAAGCAACAAAAAAACTTTGGGTCTACATCAAAGAGAACAATCTGCAGGATGAGAAAAACAAGCGTCTCATCGTACCCGATAAAAAACTCACTGCTGTCTTTGGAAGCAAAGATCCACTTGATATGATGAAGCTTGCAGGTGTTCTTTCAAAGCACTTTACACGATAAAACTCAAATTGCAAATCAATTTTTTTTGAGCTGCGCTACTACTCTCTTTCTTTGTAGCGAGACAAGTATTTTTTCCATAGATAAGGGTACTGACTTTGAAAAAGCCCATCTGCTTGATAAAGCAGTTTTTTTGGAACTTTTTTTGAGTGGAAATCGAGACTTTTTCCTTTTGAGATCGACTTTGATCCACCCGGTACCTGTTTATCATAAGAAGATAAACATTGCCGCTTGTATTCTTGGATATTCTCTATAAATTCTTCTAAAAGAGAATCCTCTTCCTCTAGAAAAACAAGCAAGTTTTGCAGTACATCCTTTGGTTTGAGAAGAAGATCCTCGTAATAGACAAGGTGTCGGTTTTCCTCAGGCCAACGATCAAAAAAATTGAGCTTTGCAGCGAGCTCGTGGAAAAGCTTTTTTTGTTGCACTGCCCTGCTAAACCGAGAAGCACTATCGCCACACTCTCGAATAGTTGTCTCCTTGTAGTTTCTAAAAACAAGAATCAGTCGATTCTTCTCTTTGCACACAGGCAGAAAAACTTTTATTTCGTGACTCCGAATAAAAGGAGGTTTTTTCTCATCAAGATCTACTCCCAAACGGTTATTCATGGGGTGGCTATATCTAAAGTGGATGGGACAGAGAGGTTTTCTCGTTAAAAATTGCAGACAACTCATCAGCCAGTTCACGCCTGATCTTGGTTCTGAAAGAACTAAGTCACACCCCTCAATTTCCTCTGCTGACCCAAACCTAATTGGGGATGACAAAAGAATGCTCGGAAGAAGCAAAAAATAGATTCTTTTCATTATTCCGTTTCGTAGTGAGACAGGTATTTATCCCAAAGATAAGGGTACTTATCTTTAAAAATTTCATCCGCTTCCAAAAGCAGCTCCTTAGAGACCTTTTTCGAATGAAAGTGCAGATCTGCCCCTTTAGACTGCGACTGACCAAACTTTTTTCCTTTTGTCGCCTTATCGTAGGAGGCAAGACACATTTGTTGATATTGAGAGAGATTTTTCATAAACTTTTTCACTCTTCCATGATCTTCACCTAAAAAGTCTAAGACTTTTTCTAGTGTCTCTTTAGGAGACAAAATGAGATCCTCATAGTAGACAAGGTGGCGTCTCTCTTCCGGCCATCGATCGAAGAAGGCCAAGTTTTTTGCCTGATTATTAAAAAGAGTTCCTTCGCTTAAAGCCTTCTTATAATTTTCCGCTCCCCTCATCCGTATCGTATTCTCTTTATAATCGCGATAAATTAAGATCAGACTGTTTTTTTCAGGGGCCGTTTTGGCAATCGCTCTAGCAGAGTGCACACGAACAAACGGAGGCTTTCTCTCATCAAGAAGGACTTTCAAACGATTGTTCATCCCATCTTTATAATTAAAATTAGGTGGGCAAATAGGCCTTCTTGTCAGAAACTGCAGAGAACTTGTCAGCCAGTTTACACCCGACTTCTGCTCTGATAGAACAAAAATACACTCTTCTGCATCCGCAATATCAGCATACTTTGCTGGATAAGCCATAATGAGTAACGGCATACAAAAAAACAGAGCAAACTTTTTCATTTTTATCCTCTTTTTGGTTCACCTCATTTTTCCAAAAGGGGGAATCAAATTGCAAGGAGAGATTTTACCTTCAAGAGAAAAAGCTAAAACGCAAAGGGTCTCTACAGAGAGGGAAGGGGGAGCAACTTACGTTATACTACTGTTGGAACTTTTCTAATGGTTAAAGTGTTACCGTCACGTTTCATCTCAAGTTCTCGAACGTTGAAATCAGGAAGCTCATCTGGTAATGATTCAAATGTAATTCTGATTTCATCTGTTTCATACACAACTTCAGTTGGCATTGCTAAAACTAGCTTCGCGCATTTTGCAATAAAAGTTTGAATACCACTTGGAACAGCTCTAATCGCTTTTCTATCTAGAAGGTTAGCATTTCTAACAAAAGTCTTTAGGTCCTTGGTGCTCTTTTGCTTAAACTCCGTTAATTGCTCCTCAAGAGCAGCAAGCTGAGCAGCTCTTTGCTCCTCTTGAGCTTGCTGTGAAGCTTTTTTAATTTCACTAAGAACTTGATTCAACCTCTCTCTGTCCACGGTGCCCTTTTGTACACCTTCTTTAGTAGCTTCGATCACTTGTGATTTCGCAATAATTTCTTCACGAGTTAATTGTTCTTCAACTATCTCATCAAACTGACTTAGAAGAGCAGCTGCAGCTTGCTCATTCTGATGTTCCTCATATCTACTTATAAGTTCACCCGGAAGAGCCTCCCAGTCACCTTCATCCCTATTTAGTCCTGATACAAATTGATTTTTTGTAGTTTCAACATACTCTTTATTATACTCTCTTACCTCTGGAGACAACTCAGCAATCAACGCATCATACCTTTCTCCACGCTGTCGTTGCTCATCACTCCTTTGCCGCACTTCTTGAGGAATTTCTTCCACACGTTGTTCACCTCCAGCCAAAATTGCATTTAGAAGTGGCTGAAGATCTTGCCAAGAAAAAATATCTCTACCAAATCGATCTCGTAAAGCATTTATTGCCTCTTGTTGCCTCTCTGTTAACACCCTACCTCTTGTCTGTTCTGCCAGCATGTTTTCTAGTGGTGCAATAAGGCCATCTGCTACCGGATCATTTTG
The DNA here is from genome assembly GCA_033977065.1 of Candidatus Algichlamydia australiensis. GTDB lineage: Bacteria > Chlamydiota > Chlamydiia > Chlamydiales > JAJFMI01 > Algichlamydia > Algichlamydia australiensis. The sequence continues at coordinate 405,289 of JAXCHI010000003.1, read as the reverse complement.
AGGAATTTGTTGTGGCTCAGGAGTCACAATTGCAGCTAGGCATCCATCAAGATCTTCGTCAGTAAAAATTGTGATACCAATCGCTGCCCTTACATTATCAAGATTTGCTAATTGCTCTGCATTTAAATCCCTTTCCCCTAAAAAACCTTCTAAACGAGTTCTCTGACGGGTTCCGGGATCTTCTACTGGGACAGGTTGTATGGGAGCTTGCGGTTGAGGAACTTGTTGTGGAGGGTCTTTTCGAGCTGGAGCTGGCTGTGGTCTGTGGGGAAAAATTGCCCATTTTAGAATGTAAAATAGAAGTCTAACGGTAAAATTCAACAATCTTGGGAAAAAGAGAAGCACATCTTTCACTTTAGTGGTAAAAGTTGGAGGTAGAGTACCTCCTGCTCGCTCCATTTGGTCTGGAGTTTCCGAAATTCCTCTTTGAATTGGATGTCTTGTTACTTGAGGAGAGTTTCCTGTTGGAGTAACTCCTGAACCTAAACCGTTTACACTTTCAACCATAAGATCTTTCTGCTCTTCTTAAATTATTCTTAATCATTTTAGCAGAATAATAAATATAATTAAATGTTAAATATTTAATTTAAACAGGTTGAGACTTTTTTTATGAAGTTAGTTTGTATAATTTATTTGATAAAATAATTATTATATGAGATATATGGAATTGAAGAGAAAAATTAATTCTTTTTTGGGAGTAAAAAAATGAAAAAACTAGATTGTCTTGCTGCTATTCTTCTCATCATTGGTGGATTGAATTGGGGCTTAGTTGGATTCTTCGATTTTAACTTCGTTGAATACTTTATCTGCAGAGCTTGGTTGTTCCGAGTGATTTATGTATTGATCGGTTTCGCTGCTCTTTACACAATTGTTGGTTACAAAGCGATTACCTCACGTACAGGTAAAAAATAACCATCTTGAATTATAGAGGGGTAGCCCTTTGGCTACCCCTTTTTCTTAACTATGACTACTCCTTCGAATGGTAATGGAAAACAGTGTTGTCTTGTTTGTGGGAAGGAGTTTTCTAAAAAGCATCTTTTTCCAACAGCACTGATGCGCCCCTCTTTTTTTGAGTTTCTCAGAAAAAACCATAATAATTGCGACAATGGCTACATCTGCCCTGTCGATCTGCGAAAGGCTCGCTCAGACCACATTGAAAATTTACTAGAAGAAGAGCGCGGTCAACTATCAGAGCTTGATCAAGAGGTGCTTGAAAGTATCGAGCAACACGATCTCCTTACAGAAGATATAAGCAAAAAGTTCGAAACAGGTGCTACTTTTGGCGAACGCTTAGCAGATCGCGTTGCTAAATTTGGCGGGAGCTGGACCTTTATCGTCTGTTTCTTCTCTCTCCTTCTCGTCTGGATGGGAATTAACTCCTATATCCTGTTGCATCGCGCCTTCGATCCCTATCCCTACATCCTCCTGAACCTCTTTCTCTCCTGTCTAGCTGCCATCCAAGCCCCCGTGATTATGATGAGCCAGAACAGGCAGGCAACCAAAGATCATCTGCGAGACAATGACGACTACCGCACCAACCTCAAAACAGAGCTTGAAATCCGCCAGTTACATGCCAAAATGGATCTTTTTACGAAAAAGCAGTGGGAGCGTCTGATGGAGATTCAAAAAATTCAAATAGAGCTTGCCGAAGATCTACTCCATCATCCTCGTGATTGAACCATATTCTTTAAATCATTCTAATTCAGATTTTTAGAATTTATTTCACATTTATTGGTTCCAAAAAGTGTCGATAATTGCATTTTTTGGAACAAATAAGTGTAAATTTTTACACTTTTTGGAACCAATAAATGTAAAAATTAGGTATTATAAATTTATGAAGCGTAAAATAATGAGAAAATTACACTCTTGGAAGTCAAGAGCCGACAAGAAACCCCTGCTTCTCATGGGAGCGAGGCAGGTAGGAAAAACTTTTGTACTAAAAAAGTTTGGCCAGAGCGAGTATGACAGCACGGTTTACCTCAATTTTGAAGACACCCCTTCACTTTGTAAACTTTTCGATGCAGGTCTCAGCCCGGAGAAAATCATAAAAGCGTTATCCATTGAGATGGATACTGAAGTCGTTGCAGGTAAAACTCTAATTATTTTTGACGAAATACAAGAGTGTCCCAACGCATTAAATAGTCTCAAATATTTCTGTGAGTCTGCATCTGAACATCATATTGTAGCCGCTGGATCTTTATTAGGAGTAACATTAGCACATACCAAAGGCTTCCCTGTTGGGAAGGTAGAGTTCTTAACCCTCTACCCTCTCTGTTTCCTAGAATTTCTTGAAGCTTTAAACGAGCTTAAATTAAAAAAGTTCATTGAAGAATTAAAAAATGTAGATCCCCTCCCTCCTAATTTGCACGAAAAACTATTGCAATATTTTAAAGAGTATCTGTTTGTAGGAGGAATGCCCGAAGCTGTTTTCGAATACATTTCATCGCAAAACATCTTAAAAGTTCGAGAAATTCACCATGCAATTTTAAACGCATACAAACTAGATTTTGCAAAACATGCTCCAGACGAGCATATTATGCGAATTAATCAAGCGTGGGACTCTATTCCAAACCAATTAGCTAAAGAAAACAAAAAATTCATCTATTCCGCTATTCGGAAAGGAGCACGAGCTAAAGAATTTGAAGTAGCTTTGCAGTGGTTGATTGAAGCTGGCCTCATTCATAAAGTTCGGCTCATCAGCGCTCCCAAAAATCCTCTTTCAGCTTACGCAGATATGAATGCCTTTAAGATCTACCTTGTGGATGTAGGCCTCCTAGGAGCAATGACCAACCTATCACCAAAAGTAATCCTTCATGAGAACAACCTTTTTCAAGAATTTAAGGGAGCAATCACTGAAAACTATATCGCACAAGAGTTAACTCATAATCATTATCAACTCTATTACTGGACAAGCGCCGGGAAAGCAGAAATTGACTTTATATTAGAAGATGACGACAAAATTTATCCTTTAGAAGTGAAATCTGGAAGTTCGTCGAAAAAAAAGAGTCTTAAAGTCTATGAAGTTAAGTACCACCCTCAAATGCTCATTCGCTGCTCTCCCATGAATTTAAAAAAAGATGGGAATATTCTTAATTGTCCAATTTACCTAATAGAAAAACTCCGATCTCTATGCCAAAATTGCTCCCTTAACAGAAGGTCTTGAGCCATGGGATCCGCTGAAAGACTAAATGCGAAAATCCAGCTCACCATCGCTGTAGAGCTCTATTCGACATGCACTTCGGCAAAACACTCTTTTAAATACTCTTGATAGTTCGAGTGAATCACTTCTAGAGATTCTTTTTTTCGATTTAGTTGATAAACAGAAGAGTCGCGATCATTGTCGCAGGTGAAGAGAACTGAGCCCCTCTCCTTTGCTACTTGTGGAACGCGATGCCAAACCCCTCTTACCACTTGATCATCATTAACCAACGTTTCAAGGGCGCGGCCCAAAAATATGACGAAATACCCATTCTTCGGCGCCACTTCTTTCCACTCATTCTTGTAAAAAACTTCTGGGCCATTCTGATCAAAAAACAAGATGCTCACATAACCAAAATCGCGATGTGCGTTCATTCCAGTGGCTTGAACTTCACTACAGTAATGATTGAAAGAAAAGTGATTTTGTCCACCACAATTGGAAACATTTCCTGTTCCCTTATGCCAAAATGGCTTAGGAAAATCGGCAAACTCTAAAACATTTTTCAAGATTGTTTTTGCCAAAAAATCCATATGGTTCGCAAGACGAACAATTGAAAAAGGAAGGACTTTATTCCACTCTTTTTTTTCGACATAAAAGGACTCAACTTGGTAGTTTTCACGGTTGTGGTAACCACCAAAATGACCATCAGAAAAGTTTTTCAATTCAGAATCTTGAGGAAAGCGGTAACAGAATAGTAATGCCTTCTCAATATCAGCTCTCCACTCATCGGGGATGGGGTAGTAAAAAACCCCCTCACGCGCAACCTCCAAAACAGCATTTTTATCGTGCAGTGTTTCGGGTGTCAAAGTAGGTAAGTTTACAAAAGCCGTTCCCAGGGATAAAATAGCTGTGAGCAACATTGCCTCCTCCTTTTTTGAGGAGGATTGTATTAAAGAATAAAAAGAATGTAAAGCTTTGGATAGAGTCTACTGAAAACCTCCTCTCCTCACCCCACGATTGATTTTGTATTTGGTTCACACGCTCCATGTTTTTTCATGAAATTGATCAAAAGCGTATAAACTCCCTGATCTGCTTCCTGTAGAGCTCGAATATACTCTTTTCGATCTTCAGAATCCTGATTTAAATATCTAGGCCAAATCGGATAAGCGCCTTGGAAAGAAAGCAGAAAACGATCGGCGATAAAACGCGAGAAGCGACCATTTCCATTTTCAAATGGATGAATAAAAACAAGCTGGTGGTGCACTCTCGCTGTTTTTTCAATTATAGAAAGCTCAATATCCTCTTCAAACCATGAAGATACTTCTAAACAAAATTTAGCTAAGTTATATGCAATTAAGCTGGGTTTTATCCCTATCGAAGTGACTGATTTTCTATATATGCCAGCCCAACTCCAAACAGAGCCAAACATCGCTTTATGAATATTTTTCAACTCTTTCGGGTGAAACCATATTTTTGGATGTTTGATTTTACCTCGCAAATATTTTCTTTGAGCAAGGAGAATATTGTTTGCTTCAGCTCTATTCAGGTCGTTTAAAGTGTGAATCCAATTTGGAATCAAGCCACTACAATCATTCAAAGGCGTAGCATTCTTTGGAAAAGCAAACTTCTTTTTCATGCGCCTTCTATTCTTCCCATAATTTTGAACCAGGACCTTGCAATAGATGTTCTTCTTCTTCTTTCAAAAGCATTTCCATAAATCGTGGATCAGGTTGCTGCTCTTCTAAGTTCATCGTACCTTCAAGGTACTGCATGCGTTTTTTCGCAACTTTTCTTGCTCGCTTGCGACGCATATCATCAATAGAACTTTTAAGAAGAGGAGCCAAGATGAGATCACAAGAAATCGCTGAAAGAATTTTTTGAAGAGTCGATAAATTCATATCTCTCTCTCCACTTTCGATCCGGGAAATCGTTGATTGAGGAACTCCCGCACGTTTAGCTAACACCAGTTGGGACATACCCAACTGTTTACGAATGGTTCTAATCAAATCACCTATGTGTAAGCCCCTTGTAGCCGAACGCACTTCCCGCGATGCAGACGCAACCTCTTCAACAAGAAGCTTTTCTGTTGTCATCTTTTTATCCATATATATTTATTATAGCACACGCGCTATATAATTCAATAGATTTTATGCATATGAGACATAAAATCTGACATAAACTATAGCGCCAACGCTATAAGATATTCGAAGAACTTCCAACAGCGCGAAGCGGCTTAACGGGTTCTTATCGCAAAGCAAAATCGTAATTCAGCCGCCATGACAGTGTAAATAACACGGCTTGGCGGCTGAATTACGATTTGGTGCAGCGAGAAGGAGCCGAATAAATTAATGGGGATGATCCTCTAACAAAGAGAGTTCTTTGTAGAATTTGACTAGGTCGCGATAGCGGGCAGCCTCTTCATATTGCTGCTCTTTGGCCGCTTTCAACATAAGTTTTTCACAGTCAGCAAGTTTGCGTGCAAGATCTTCTGGATCTAGAGATTTCTCGTGGAGCGATTTCGCCTCTTCTAATTTGGCACCTGTAAAGGTTTCAACCAGATCTGCAGCGTCTGCTTTGGTAATTGTTTTGGGGGTGATGTTGTGTTTGGCGTTGTACGCTTCCTGCAGAGCGCGCCGCTCTTTTGTGATGCGAATCGTTCCTTCTATACTTTTTGTCTCTTTGTCGGCGTACATGATTACGCGCCCTTTTGCGTTGCGCGCCGCACGACCACAGGTCTGGATGAGGGCGGTTTCGGAGCGTAAAAAACCCTCTTTATCTGCGTCGAGTATCGCAACAAGAGTTACTTCAGGAATGTCTAGGCCTTCACGGAGAAGGTTGATACCAACGAGGACATCAAAGAGGCCTTCACGGAGCTCCTTGATGATTTGCACACGCTCTAACGTATCGATATCGGAGTGGAGATAGCGCGCTTTGATGCCGATTTCAGTTAAGTATTTGGTGAGGTCTTCGGCAAGTTTTTTTGTCAGGGTAGTGACGAGTACGCGGTGGCCATTTTCTACCTCTTTTTGGATCTCTTCTAATGAGTCATCAACTTGGTCAGCTGCAGGACGCACTTCAATTAGTGGGTCAAGAAGACCTGTGGGGCGGATGATTTGTTCGACAATCTCACCACCCGCCTCTTCCACTTCCCAAGGACTGGGTGTTGCTGATACGTAAACGACTTGCTTAAGTCGTGAATAAAATTCTTCAAATTTAAGGGGGCGGTTGTCAAAGGCTGATGGGAGACGAAAGCCAAATTCAATTAGGGATTCTTTGCGAGCGCGGTCACCGTTGTACATGGCGCGCACTTGCGGTAGGGATTGGTGCGACTCATCGGCAAAGAGGAGAAAGTCATCGGGAAAATAGTCAAGGAGGCAAGGAGGTGGATCACCAGCATTGCGACCGCTAAAATGGCGTGAGTAGTTTTCCACACCTTTGCAATACCCCACTTCTTTGATCATCTCTAAGTCGTGTTTAGTGCGCTCTAAGATACGCTGGTGCTCTAAAAATTGTTTGTTGGCTTCAAAATGATTTGCCCGCAACACAAGCTCTTGCGAGATGGTTTCTAATGCTTGTTCACGCACTTCTTCAGGAGTCACGTGGTGGGAGCCGGGAAAAATGGTTACTCTTTCGCGACGAGAAAGAACTTTGCCTGTGAGGGGATCGATATCGGAGATGCGCTCGCAAAGTTCATCAAAAAATTCGATGCGATAGGCAACATCTTCTTCGTACGCAGGCACAAGTTCAATCACATCGCCTCGCACACGAAACTTTCCGCGGGAGAGTTCGTAGTCGTTTCGCTCATAGCGCATCTCTACAAGATGGAGAAGTAGATCATCGCGTCTAAACTCTTTGCCTGTTTCGATCGTGAGGGCCATTTTGCAATAAAATTCTGGCATTCCCAAACCGTAGATGCAGCTCACGGAAGAGACAATCAAGACATCTCGCCGCTCGATGAGGGAGCGTGTAGCAGAGAGGCGCATTTTGTCGATGGTATCGTTGATCGCCAAATCTTTTTCAATAAATGTGTCGGTACGCGCGATGTAGGCTTCGGGTTGGTAGTAGTCGTAGTAAGAGACGAAGTACTCAACAGCGTTATTGGGAAAAAATCCTTTAAACTCCTGAAAGAGTTGCGCTGCTAATGTTTTATTGTGAGCAAGAACGAGGGTTGGTTTTTGTACCTCGGCCACAATATTGGCCATTGTAAAGGTCTTTCCAGAACCTGTAACACCGAGAAGTACCTGGCTCTTTTTGCCCTCCTTTACCCCTTCTGCAAGGCGCTTGATCGCTTTGGGCTGATCTCCTTTGGGCTGGTACTTAGTATTAAGTTGAAACATATTGGCTGATTGCATCCCTGAACATTCCAAGACGATCCATAATAACAAAAATCGTAATTATTAGGGCGAAAAGACTAATGGAAGCCAGCATCACTCTCCCCCATAAACTGCGATAGAACTTGGGGGTTTTTAGAGTCCACGCCATGGCAGCTGGTAAAAAGATGAGCAGAATAGCAACGAAAGCACCAGCGTATTCAAGCGCTAAAACAAATCCTTCACGGTAGCTAAATACAAAGAAGAGAGGGGGCAGAAAAGTCAGTGCAATCGCAAACAATTTTCCCTCCCAACTCTTTTTAATTTTAAAGCCATCTGTAAGAAAATCCGAAAGGCTCAAAGAGACCCCAAGGAATGACGAGACAATCGCAAAGAAAGAGAAGAAAAGGGCAAAGATCACAACCCACCTGTTTTGGATAATCACCGCCATCACCTGCGTAATAGAGGTCCCTTTGCTATACGCTTCTGCAATACTTGAACTTCCTATCAGGGGTACGACTCCCAGCGCGCAAAATTGCCAGATAGTGTAGGTGAGCAATGAGAGGAGGCTACCCACTACAATTGTATAAACCAAATGTTTGCGATCGTGATTCATGTAGGTGGTCAAACTGGGAATAATAATGTGGTAACCAAACGCTGTTAATATCAGAGGAAGGGCAATTGGCATCGGCCTCCAGTCAAAATGAGTGAGAAGCTTTGGCTCGATATGCTCGGGAAGAGCGCCGATAAGGAGAAAAAAACTGATCAACAACCCGCACATGACAAGGCGGTTGATGAGATCAACACCAAAAGTGCCAAAGTAGATAAATCCTCCAAAAATAAGAGGGAGTAAAAAGGGGCCAATCCATTGCGGCAGATCGCTGCCTGTTAAGTAAGTGTAGGCACCCTCGAAAAGAGGACCGCTGACTAAAATGTAGGCAGCTAAAAGAGAGTAGAGAAGGAGGAGATAGACGATCCAGCTTGCGACTTTTCCCCAAGTGCCTAATGTCCTCTCTGCCATAGAGATCATGTTAGGTTCACCACGCACAGCTAGATTCACATCGAGAAAGCAGAAGGCTGAGATAAGCATGACCGTCCAACAGACTAAAAAATAGACCATCGAAGGAATAAATCCTGAAAATCCTGTCGTCAGAGGACCACCTAACATCCCTGCTCCAATCGTTGTGCCTGCAACTAGAAAGATCCCTCCTAAGAAATGGTTTACTTTTAGTGTCATTAGGCGGGCTTTGGGAAAATTTGGAGCCCGATCATCTGGCTCAATTGATAGAAGAAGATAAAGAGGGCAAAGAGAAAGATCAGCGCAAGAAGGGGTTTACCTGCTATGTGACGATAACTCCCCTCTTTATTTTGACGGTAGCGCCCAATCCAGACCATCATCACAGGGAAGAGTCCAAAAAGCACGACAGCGCAAATCCCTCCAGCGAAGTTGATCGCTTCAAAAAAGAGTTGAGGGAAGAGCATGGTAAAAATAAGTGGCGGCAGGAGGGCAAGCAGTGCCGTCCACGGGTTTTCTCGGCGATTGCCATGCGGAATTTTTAATCCATCGGCAATAAAATGAGATAAACCAAGAGATTGCGCAAGAAGCGATGTCAGCACAGCAAAGAATGCCAAAGCTTGTGCGGAAAACCCAAAGCTCGACGAACCAAGTAAATTCTTTAGCGCTTGCGCTGCATCAATATCATCTTTAAATGCAGAAATAATTTGCCCATCTGTCAAAATTCCCAAAACCAGAATTTCCCAAACTAAGTAGAGAGCTAAGGTAAATAGTGAACCAGCCAAAATGGCTTTTTTCACGCGCACTGCATCGCCCTTCATATAGTTTGTCAGCGTCGGAATCATATTGTGAAAGCCAAACGAGATGATCAAAACGGGAAGCGAGTAAAACGCAAGAGAGAGATCGCTTTGCAGCAGCAATTGCGGTTGCATATAACGCACGCCCAAAATGACCAGAAGAAGAAATGCTGCGATTTTACCCACCATTAAAAAACGATTTAAGTAGTCGACAGCACGCGTTCCTAAAAAGATGAGCCACCCAAAGAGAAGAACAAAAAAGAGAGTTCCAACGTAGTCGGGAATATGAATTCCGAGCAAGTGGTCAGAAAAAGAGTGGACATGGTTACCACTTAAAGTCATGTAGGCAACAAGAAGAGAGTAGAAGAGCAGCAAATAGAGCGCCCAACTTAAGGCGCGGCCCGCTTTTCCCAAAGTCTCTCCCACCATTGTGAGAAGGTTTACCGGTTTTGTATGCCAACTGTTGACCTCAACAAGCAGCAGTGCTGTTGTCGTCATAAAAGCCCAAGCTAAAAAAAACATTAACAGCGTTGGCAAAAAACCTGCCAGTCCTGTCAAAATCGGGAGTGCCAGCATTCCCGCTCCAATACAACTTCCTGTAGTAAGGAGCATACCACCGAGAATGCTGCCATGCCTCTTCAAGGTCGCCTCGCTTGCATCTTTTCAACAAGGCGAATTTCTTGCCCCAATCTGCCAAGTTGGTAGCCATCATAGTCGACAAAACCAAAAAAGGTTTCAAATTCAGGAAAAACTTGAGAGACCTGCTTGGCCATTTCCTGAGCAACTAAGCGATACATCGGATGTCCCGCAGGTGAAGAGCGCAATTCACAGAGCCATTGCAGAGCGCGCAAGTTTACTTTGAAGTACCAGTGGATGTTGTAGGCCATCGGCACAACATACTGCGCCTCTTCAGGAAGCGCTTTGGCCATCGTATCAAATGCCTCTTTTGCCTCTTCCATTGCCTTGTGGTATTCAGCTTCAATCTCGGTTCCCACAATCTCTTCTGGCGTGTAGTAATTATAGTCGCAAGTAAGCAGTTGCCTCTCTTGTGTCAGCATGCGATGACGCTGCAAATCGCGATAGATACCGTAATCGGCGCAAATTTCAAACGTAAATGTCGCATGTTCAAGGGCGCGCGGTGATTTGTGACGACGATTTTCTCGGATAGAAGAGATCGAACGGAAGAGTTTTTCTCGATCAATTCGCTCCATTTTTTGTGCGTGCTCTTGCAACTCATGCAAACCAGCATTTGAATTGGAAAAGAGCAGAGCCGCAGCTACTTTCTCAGGAGCATCGGCATCATAATCAATCAGACGAACACCCGCATCCTTCATGGGAGATAGCTCCCCTAGGCGTGAAGAGTGGATTTTCAATTCGTTTGCCAAACGCTCCTGATACTCAAAATAGGAGACCTGATTCTTGTGCGTTGGATCAGAGCGGCGCACAAAAGAGGGAATTACTTTTGAAAGTTCTGCGTAACTCTTGCGGCCCGACTCTTGCAACTCTGCTAAAGGAGAGCACTGTAGCTTTGCAATTAACCCTTCAAAAAAACGTCCATTTCCATAGACTCCCATGTTCGTCATCGTACTTGCTGGTAATAGACCGCGCAGGCAGTCGAGTACCTTCGCGCGTAGTGCCGCATTGTAAGCGAACTTAGAAACATCGGGATCTTTGGGGAAGGTCTTTTCAATTTTTTCTGTTAGAGGTGGAATCAAACGACCATAAGTTTCAAATAACCTGTCACACGTCTCCACATAGAGATCTCGATAGGCACTTGTCATGATCACAGGCTCACGATAGAAGAGGAATTTTCCGTTTACTTTTTGGTCAAAATAGATGTAGCGTGTCGACTTCTCAAGCGGTGATCCTCCAATCCGGCAATCTTCAATCACTTTGGCAGCAATCATGGAAACATTTTCAATCGCCAAGTGGGTTCCCCCTAGCTCACCGATCGAATCGTCACCATAACCATCAAGAATACGATCATAAAAGTTTTGTGCCTTCTTAATCGCAACAAACTGACCATCGTGACTAGTCTCCGGCGACTCACCGACAATCGAGTCAAACGCCATCTCCTCATTCATAATAAAATCTTTTAACAAAAGTGACCGCAACCCCAAGACAGAACGGGAGTAACGAGAGAAAAGGGCGCCTTTAATCACCTCAGGCAAATTCCGCAAAACGAAAATATTACTATCTAAATTAGAAACGTATTGCTCTAAAATTTTACTCTGTTCAGGGGTGAATTCTTCAGTCTGCTCCATAAAAAACCACATTTGTTAGATAATGCTCCATTGTAACTATGTAGAAACCTGGAGTCAACTCATCACTACCTACCTTTTTCCCGAAAAGAAAATTCGCGAACTTGAGCACCTTGCCATTCAAATTATGAAAGAGGAGATGCGCCTCTCTATTCGCGGACTCACTCTCACATGGAATCACTATCGCTACCGCCTGCGCATCCTTATTTTTGAAGATGAGAGACGACTCGGCTATTTTGATCCTAAGCATTTTGAAATTGGTATCCACAAAGCGGCAACAAATCCTGCCGACATCCTGCGCCACGAGCTCGCACACATGATCGCCTACCTCCGCTTTAATGATCTTACCCACAGCAAAGCCTTTCGCGCCATCTGCGATGAGTATGGTTTTCCTCCCGAAATTAAACGCGCCACCGCCCCCCTTCTCCAAGAAAAAACCGAAGAGCGCATTGTCCAAAAAATCAAAAAACTCCTCGCCCTCTCCTCCAGCAACAATCCCCATGAAGCGCAAAACGCCACCCTCAAAGCACAAGAACTGCTTCTCAAACATCAAATTACCCATCTAAATGAGGAAACCGACATGGTGATGCGCCGCATCTTCACCTTCAAAAGAGCCTCGAGCAAAATCCAATCGATCGCACAAATCCTACGTACCTTTGGCGTCCATCCGATCTTTAACAGCACCACCTTAGAAATTTTTGGTCCGCACCTCTCCGTTGAAATTGCCGAATACGTCGCGCACTTTCTCTATCACGAATTTGAACAGCTCTACAAAGAGCAGACCCACCTACATGGCCTCGCTGCAAAAAACTCTTTCTTCCGCGGAATTGCCGACGGCTACTGTCAAAAAATCAAACAGACACAAGCAGAACATTCGCGCGCCCTTTATAAAATTGATTATGCTCTGCAAAAAGCGCTCCCTCTTGCCTACCCCCATCTGCGCACCACACGGTCGCGCGTAGTGAACCACAAAGAGGGCAGCCGCGCTGGCAAAAAAACCGGAAGCAAACTCAATATCCGCAAAGGACTCTCTTCAAAAGACACCTTCTTTCAATTTCTACTGGAATAACTTAAAAAATTGACAAACAAACAAAAATTAATTTAATAATTAAAATAATTTTTGTTTGTTTATGTCAGAGCCAATCAGACCCGAAAGCAGTGCTCCTTTCTCTGCTAATCAAACTTCTGTTGCCCATTTCCATGAGGCTGTAGAAAGAGCGTCGATACCCGAAAACCTATCCGAAGCTTTTTTTCAGGAGGTTCAACAGAATCTTAAAAAAGATTATGAGGAAATTAAAGCGTCATTCTTATCAAGCAAAAGTCTCGAACCTATTGATAGAATTGAGGTTTCAATTGCTGGAGACGAATGTCATTACAACGGTAAAATTGCTCTATTTATTACTTTTTTTGACCCAAGCAATAAGTCTACCAAAGTTGTGTACAAACCGCGGAGCGTACTACCTGAAATATATCTGGAAGAATTTCTACAGGAAATAAATGAGAAAAAAGCGCGTCCTATCTTAGATAGCGGTGATCATGGCTACGACAGTTTTATTGAGGGATCATTTATCTGCGAAGATAACAGACGCTTAGAATTAGAACTATCTTCGCTATTAATTAGTCCCGAAGCTAAGCAGGAAAACATTAACTTAATTGCAACTTTGGCAGGAGCTCCGTTTGAAGATATACATAATGAAAATTTAATAATTGACAATGAAGGGTGCTTGCACTTTATAGATGCTGAAGTTTTTTGCACAGGATCTTCCCGCAATATAGTTACTTTTAAGGAGACAGCGCAAGCTAAAATCGATGAATCTAAGAAGGATTTTTTTCAAAAAAACCTGAAAAAATTAATAGAAAAGTTGCAGTCAGTTCCAGCTAGACTTGTTTTTTGTGGGACCGGTACTTACAAAGAAATGGTGTTGATTTCTGACGAAGATTGGTCTAATTTTGCTTTTTTTTCAAAAAAATTCAATATAGGTAGTTTGAGTTTCGAAATGCCAGATAATATTTACGATTATCACACTTTATTTTTTGCTAAGTACCTGTACAACAAAGGTTTAATCGTCTTAGACAAAGATGATGTCGCACAACAAAACAATATAGTCAAAAAAATCGATGATTTATTTGAGGAAGAGGGGGCTGTATCTTGCATTAACCAAGAGTTGGCAATTTCAAAAAATTCATCCACCAATGAAGAACATAGGGTTGAAGTGCCAATTTTTCATATACATTTAACTGAAAATTGGATAGAATTACCTTCGACAAAAGTAAGGCTAAACCTAAAGGAGGCAAAATGTACCCCACCGAATCTGTGACCTTGGGAGCTTATTTAGACAGTATGCTGCAAGAGGTCCTCAATAACACAACCGATAAAGAAAAAAAGATCAACACGATCGAGGGTTTATTTCAATCTTGCAAAAATACATTCGAAGAATTAAAAAAAAATATGCCTAATAATGCGTCCGAGTATGACGCTTATATTGCCGAGGCTGATTCATTTAAAACAGGGCTTCTATCTAAGATAGATCAGTATTTCGAACGTAGGCAAAAAAGTTAAAACAGCATAGAGGGAGGGTGCAAGCTACCTGCAATAAAAAAAGATTCTCCCTCAATTATTGGTGAAATCATTTTACATATTTTTGATTCCCAAAAGCTCTTCTTCAATTTCTTCGACTGTTGGAAGACTAGTACTCTGTAACAGAAAATTTTAGTATTATTTTTACGTCAAAGCCTTCGCATAAAAATGGATCCCAAACGTGAAAAGTAAAGCGATTGTATGTGATTGAAAAAGCTGTCTAGACCTTGCAAAGTTTTCTGCAAAACAAAAAAAACAGCCGCGCAAGCGACGTGAAAGGGGCCCCTCCCGAAACAAAGTGGAGGGTGGGGAATGAACGCGCGATGCGCTCGATGGCTTCAGATTGGCTTTGAAAAATTGCGGTGCAGGAGGAAGAAGTAGTGCTTTGCACGGTTTTCCGACGAAACGCAATTTGGCATGCCAAGATGAAGCTCAAAGGGCAGCGGAGATTTGCCCGACTGTCTCTATTGGCTGTTTTTTTAAATTAAACACTAAGATTTTCTGTTACAGAGTACTAGACTTAAGGTTTTTAGGCAAATTCTTTAGAATTTTGGTTTCATAACTTGCCACCCCTATCGGACTCTTAGAATTGCGAAGAGCATATTCAACTTTCACTTTATTTTTTGTTTTGCAGAGCAAAATTCCGATAGTAGGCTTATGAACCTATCCAACTAAAGCTGCTTTTGCCTTTTTCCACATTTTTGGCTGGATTTTGAGCTATTTTTTCAAACAACTTAATTAAGTTGTTTTCAAAAAGATCCCAAAATCCTTCTCGAAACTGAGAAAAAATTTCAAAAGCAGCTTTAGTTGGATAGGTTCATCGTCAGGATGCCTCATAAGATCATCCACAGCAGATAGGTAAAAGTTGATTTGTCCCGCATCACGAGGGTCAAAAGCTGTTGTCTTAAGTTCAATTACCACATAGCAGCGCAACTTCACGTGATAAAAAAGAAGATCTAAAAAGTGCTCTTCTCCTTGAACATTGATTTGAAATTGCCTTCCCATAAAAGCAAAACCCTCACCAAGTTCAACTAAAAATCTCTGGATATGATCGACTAACCCCTGTTCAAGCTCTTTCTCCTTGTAAGCTGTAGATAATGAAATAAAATCTAGATAGTGTCGTCAAAAGGCTATAATCAGATTATTTTTCATGTTTGCAGCTTATTTTTGTGCGGAAATTGAAGCTGAATTGGCCTTGTTGCGTAAATAGCTGCGGATAAAGACTTTCTTGTCAAAATTTCAGTAAGACTTTAAATTTTTGTTAATCACTACGAAGATTTAGAGGTTACATGAAAGAGACAAATAAAAAGTACATCATCCGCAACTGGTCTGAATATAACAAATCCCTGAAAAAAAGAGGAAGCATCACTTTTTGGTTGTCGCCAGATGCTATTGAGAAATGGCTCTCAGACGGAAAATCTAAAAGAGGAAGACCCGAAATATATTCTGATGATGCCATTCTTTGCGCCTTGATTATCAAGTCAGTTTACCACCTGCCCTATAGGGGATTAGCAGGTTTTTTGGAAACTCTAATGATTCTATTAGGAGTGGAGCTACCAGTGCCGTGTTACACCCGTATATGTAGGAGGGCAGGGAAACTCGGAAAAGAAGTAGCAAAAATAAGCAAAAAGCAGCCGGCAGATATCGTCATTGATTCAACAGGATTAAAAGTATACGGAGAAGGCGAATGGAATGCACGTAAACACGGTAAGAAAAAGAGAAGAACCTGGCGCAAACTGCATTTAGCGACATGTCCTGATAGCCACGAAATAGTTTTAAGCAAACTAGGAAAGAATAGTGAAGGAGACAGCCAAGCTGGAAGAAAAATCATGAAAAAGCTGCCTAAAAAAGTAAAAAGAGTCTATGGAGATGGAGCCTACGATACAAAAGAGAGCTATAGGGAATTAAAAAAGCAAACCGATAATCCCGCCGCAGAAAAATGGAGTGAGGCACGAATTAGAAAAAGAGCCGTGGATGAGAGATAGAAATGAAGCGTTAGAGGCAATTAAAGGACTAGGAGGAGACGAAGAAGGAAGAAAAATTTGGAAGAAATTAATAGGATATCATAGGCGATCAATGGCAGAAACAGCGATGTATCGATTCAAAACGATATTTGGTGACAAACTGAAAACCCGCAAGCTAAAAAATCAAAGAGCAGAAGCATACGCGAAGAGTGTAGCGATGAATAAAATAAGCAGTCTAGGGATGCCGAAAGGCGAATGGATAACAATCTGAGTAAGAGAAAGAAAAAAAGAAACGGGACACGACTTTCTTCAATTGCTATTTACGCAACAAGGCCAGCTGAATTTGTAAATTCCGCTTCATTTGAGCACAAAAATGGAGCCCAAACATGAAAAATAAGATGGTTGTATGCTTTTGACGACGCTATCTAAGTTGTAAGGATCTTTTAGTAGCTGCTCTGCCAGGTCAGACTGAATCGCTGGAAGCGTATCTTTAAAATTTGTAAGTGCCTTTCCCTTTCTTTCATAAAGATCAGACTCGATCCATGAGTCTAAAGTGCTGCGACTCCAGCCTCCTTTTTTTGCTTGTTCTATATACCACAATCGTTTGTCTTTTTCTTTTATCTTGTTGAGCAGGAGCATGTTGTGACCCCATGGCAATTGTGCAGCTGCTGCTGCACAATTTGTATCAGGATACCCCTCAAAAAATTGTTTCATATAGTGTAGATTTCGTAAGGAGAACTCTGTCATGTTAGAAAACTCGACTTTTAAATCCCTTGCTAGGCGCCTCAATGTTTTAGCTCCCCATCCCTTATAACCGGGCGCCTTGGTATTTCATGTTTCCAGACAAAAACGAAGGTAAAGAGCGTTTTCCTCATATCAAACATTGGAAAGACTCATCTGCCCCTCAACGCTTGGTAAGGTCATTAAAAGTACTGTTTGGCGTAGGTAAGCAAGCCTTTTTCTGCGATAGTACACACAGGCACTTTGTTCGGGCAGATAAACTCGGACAAAGCAAAATCCTCTGCTGCAACCTCTGGTAACTCCAGTTCGTCTGCGAATTTGGCAAGCATCTCTTGCATAAATTCCTTATCAAGGCAAACAATAACATTTAAAAATCACTCCACTTTTAAACTTAAATTGCTACCCAATTTCTCTCCAGAGGAGGAAGAGGGTAGAAATTTAAGTTTTTAAGCTAAAGGAAGGGGCCCAAATGCAAAAAAACTGGAATCTTGAAATCACAACGCATCCCAATGCTGAAGATGTGAACTTTCTCACAAAAAAAATTAACGAAGAGGTTGTGAATAAAGGAAATGCGTACCCATTTGCGATGTATTTAAGAAAAAGTGAAGAAATCATTGCTGGATGTAATGGCTCAATTATTTTTGGTTCTATTTATACAGATCAGCTCTGGGTAGCTCCGGCTCATAGGAGAAAAGGATTAGGGAAAAAATTAATGGAAGCAATTCATAAGTATGGAAAAAAGAACTCTTGCAGAATTGCGACTGTGACCACAATGAGTTTCCAAGCTATAGAATTTTATAAAAAATTAGGCTATAAGATCGATTTTGTTCGAGAGGGCTACGTCGATAACTCTAGCTGTATTTTTCTTTCGCTAAAAATCTAGAGAACTAGAGCAAGATAGTATCACCAAACTGCTATGGCCAAACCATTTTGCTGTAACAGCAGCACTAGAAATATTGTTTGGCGTAGGCGAGCAGGCCTTTTTCTGCGATGGCACACATAGGCACTTTGCTTGGACAGATAAACTCAGACAAAGCAAAATCCTCTGCCGCAACCTCAAGCAATCCCAATTCATCTGCAAGCTCCAAGTTTTCCGCAAGTAACGCTTTGATCAGGTGCATGACCGAAATTTCCATCGGCATGATTTTTTGATAGATCCCGCCATCGACAAAAGCGCGTTCTTCGCCATGCTGGAGTGTGGAAAATTGCGCTTGCTTTGAGGTGAGGTAGGCTTTAAGAGCAGAATAGCTTTTTGTTTTTGCTCGTAAAAAGTGGAGCAGCCTGCGTTTATGACTCTCTTGTATCGCACAGATAGTGCTATCAAAAAATCCAAGATAATCATCGGGCTGCACACCTCTGCCTGTCAAAGGATTTCCTGAGATGATGCGGCACTCCCTGTTTTGAAAAATTTCTTGGATTTGCGTGCCACAGGTGACGCGATAAAAGCCGCGCTTTTCTTCAGGAACCGGCTCGCCAGCAAGACTAATCAGGCGCGTGTTGTGGTAGCGACCTTCTAAAGCCAAAATTCCCATTACGATTACGTCATGTACCTGCACAGTCCAGACAGTTTGCTCACGATTTGTGATAGGATCAATGTGGTAGATATGAACTGAAGGGTTGGCAATCGGATGCGGCCCCTCAGCTGTATGGTTTGTTCCATGTTGCAAATCCAGCTTTTCTCTCGATACAACATGAACAGGTGCAATCTTT
This sequence comes from Candidatus Algichlamydia australiensis, assembly GCA_033977065.1. Lineage (GTDB taxonomy): Bacteria > Chlamydiota > Chlamydiia > Chlamydiales > JAJFMI01 > Algichlamydia > Algichlamydia australiensis. Next base: position 386,774 of record JAXCHI010000003.1, on the reverse strand, counting down.
TCTAATAGCTCTAAGCCCTTGGCAAAAGCTTGCCTATATTCCTCCATTTCAAGTAGCGGTGAAGGCTCATACGGAGCAGAAGCGAGCGCTTGTACAAAGATGCTTTTGGGAAGACGCTTGGGATGAGCCAGTATATTGCAGGGGCGCTGGCGAATGTGAGCAAAAAGACCCGCCTGTAAAAAAGATTTAATGATTGCATCACGATCACCATTTGTGATTTTAGGCAGCGAAGCACTTTGTTGCTCTGAATCCAATTCGATTCCAATAGCGAGTAGACGTCTCTTCTCCCCTCGCTTGATCTCCACTACTTTTCCTGAAACAGGCGAAACAAAATTGCGCTCGGGCAAATCTTTATCTACTACAAGTGGTGTACCAATTTGCACAAGATCGCCCTCTTGAACTTTGAGGGCAAAGCGCACATCTTTAAAAGAGCTAAGCTCAAGTGCAGCGCGCTTTGGCTGCGTCAGCTTTTCTATAAATCGATTTGCTGGTCCCGGAAGAGGGATAGTAAGACCTTTTCGTATTTTGATGTGCATACTCAAAACTATCTCTTATCTTTTTTTTTACTTCCAGACCGTTCTTGATATTTAAAGAGAGATTTAGTACAATATTAATAATTGTTAAATTGAGGGTACATGGACTACTATAAGCAGTTTAAGAAACATCTTTCAAATAATGATTATCCATCATTTTTGAGTTTGTGGGAAGAGTACTGCGAGTCAGACGAAATCGACGGCGAAGAGTTAAAAGAAATTTTACTTGCCGCCAAAGAGGCAAAACTCACCTCCTCATTTGGCCTCTATGTAGAACATATCCTCCCCCTCTGGGAAAAGATCGAAAACTCCTCTCTTTCACGCGAAACTCTCGCCCTTGTTTACGACCTCCAAACTACAAACACTTCTGAGCTTGCGACTCGTGCAATTGCCTATTTAAAAGCGCGCTTTGGTGAAGAGCCCGACTTTGCACAAAAACTAAAAATGGTCGGATTGCGTGAACAAAAAGAATTTCGCGGTGCAATTCGCAACTTTGAACTTCTTGTCCACTTGAAAAAGGGCAATTTTGTTTTCCATACCGGTGGCTGGGGCGTTGGCGAAATTATGGATGTCTCTAGCCTGCGCGAACAAATCTCTATTGAATTTGATTACGTATCAGGCATCAAAGATTTCTCATTTAAAAATGCCTTTAAAGCATTGATTCCGATTCCAAAAGAGCACTTTTTAGCAATGCGGTTCGGTGATCCCGATAAATTAGAAGAGTGGGCAAAACGCGATCCTGTTGCGGTTATTCGCCGTCTTCTTTCAGACCTTGGTCCTAAAACTGCTGCTGAAATCAAAGATGAATTGGCCGATCTTGTCATTCCTGAAAAGGAGTGGTCCAGGTGGTGGCAAACTGCCCGCAACAAACTGAAAAAAGATTCACTAATCGAAACACCAGACGACCTGCGCACCCCCTTCTTTCTTCGTGAAAATGAGCTCTCCCCCGAAGAGCGCTTAAACAAATCTTTGGATAAGTGTGAGGACACAAACACCTTCATCCAGATGGTCTACACTTTCCTTCGCGACTTCTCAAGTGCTCTGAAAAAAGCCGAATTCAAAGACTCACTTAGTGAAAAGATTTTAGAGACGATTAAAAATGAAGAGCTCAATGATAGTCAGGAACTGCAGCTCTATTTTTTACTTGAAGAGCTTGCTCCAGCAAAAGCAGGAAAAGCACAGGAGGAGCTCATTAAACGCTTCTCCAATCTCAAGGCTGTAATTGGAAAAATTGAGATCATTGCTTACAAAAAACGTGCTCTTGTTCTTGTACATAAGCTCCGCCCCGACTGGAGTCCCCTCTTCTTAGAACTGATTTTTGCTCTTCAACAAAACCCTCTGCGCGACTATATGTTGCAAGTGTTGATAAAAGAAAAGAAGAGCAGTGAGCTGAAGACCGAATTAGAAAAACTCTTTCTAGATCCTCTTCGCCATCCTCAAGCAACCTTCTGGTACATGCAGAAAGTGATGACCGATGAGTCTCTCCCCTTTGCTGATAAAGAGGGAAAATGTCGCGTATTTGAGGCATTCCTCGCCCTCTACTATCAGCTAGAAAAAGAGAAGGGACAGCGCGATCTTTTAAAGAAGATGCAGAACTTCATGATCTCGGGTCGTTTTGCTAACGTCCGCGCCATTTTCCAAGGAGCGAGCAAGGAGATGGTTCATGAATTTCTTCTTCTTGCAACTAAGTGTCACACTCTGACAGATCATGCAAAGAAAATTTTCCACTCTCTTGCTGAGGTGGTCCATCCATCGCTTGGGAGCCTTTCCAGTGCTTACCAAGATAAAGAGAGTGATGAGATCGTTGTCTGGACGACTGAAGAGGGCTTCAACAAAGTCAAAGAGCGAATGCACCAGATTGCTACTGTTGAAACAGTAGAAAACGCTAAGCAGGTTGAAATTGCAAGAGGCTATGGAGATTTGCGAGAAAATGCTGAATACAAGTCGGCTCTTGAACAGAGATCTCGCTTGCAGTCTGAGTTGAAACGCCTCTCAGATCTAATCGGCAACATGCGCATTATGAATGCAACAGACGTGGACACTTCTTCTGTCAATGTTGGCTGCGTTGTAGAATGTTCCGATGAAAAGGGTGAAAAAACTACTTTCACTCTATTAGGTCCCTGGGATGCAAAACCTGAAGAAAACATTCTCTCTTTTCAGTCAAAACTTGCAAAAGAGATGACGGGATTAAAAGTTGGTGATACCTTTAAATCTGCGGATGCTTCCTACACTATAAATAAGATTCGCAACTATTTTGCATGAAACTTTTACTCGCCACTTCAAACTTGCATAAGTTGCGCGAAATCCGCGCAATTTTAACCAAGTACAAAAATTTAGAACTTCTCTCTCTGCGCGACTTTCCCAATTTTGTCCTGCCTGAAGAGACGGGACAGACGTTTGAAGAGAACGCCATTTTAAAAGCCTCTTCCGCGGCTAAAGAGTTAAAAGTAATGACTCTTGCCGATGATTCTGGGCTAGTTGTTCCTGCACTTGATGGACGGCCTGGTATTCGTTCTCGACGCTATGCGGGAAAAAACGCCACCAACAAAGAGAATTTAGAAAAAATTATTGGAGAGCTCAAAAATATTAAGCCAGAAAAACGCCTTGCTAGATTTGAGTGTGCCATGGCTCTTTGTGATGAGAGCGGCAATCTTATTAAGTGTGTGACAGGAACTTGCGAAGGCTCCCTCATCACGGAACCACGCGGCAATCAAGGGTTTGGATACGATCCAATCTTCATCAAGTATGACTACAATAAAACGATTGCTGAGCTTACAGAAGATGTCAAAAACCGCATCTCGCACAGAAGCAAGGCCTTCGATAAAATCCTCTTGACCCTCGAATCTATTGGAATACCTTGTTGATGGTTACAATTTGCTCTTCCGTATCAGACCTCAACCAGATGATGTTGAAGCTACGCGCAAAGAGTTAGTAGAGTTTCTTGCTAAAATCCCTTTAAGTATCCGCGTTGTTTTTGATAGCCATAAGGAGAGCGGATCTGATCTTCCCGTTCAATCAAAAAGGGGAAACCTTGAAATTATTTTTGCCCCCCGTGATCTTTGCGCTGACCGCTACCTCCTTGAAATCCTCTCTCTGAACAAAAAACCGAAAGAAACAACCCTCGTTACATCTGATCGACCGCTTGCGTTTTCAGCAAAAGAGTTTGGCATTCCCACTCTTTCGGCAGAAGATTTTTTAATTCTTGCTCATCGCAAACTAAAGAAAAAAAAGGGAAAACCCCTCTATCAAGAGAGTGATTTTGAGAGGGAAGAGTTGCGCAAAATTTTTGAAAAACGTCTAAATGATAGCGGCTCTTGAATTGCGTCTAAACGCTCTTTCAAATTGTGCAGCACTACGCCACCATCAGCTAAGTGACTCTCAATTACCTTCCCCTCTTCCGCTACAAAGAGTACATGCCCTTTGAAGAGAATCAGGTCGAGCGGCTCTAAATCGCCCGTTACCGGCTCTCCAAATTCCATCATCGAGGCTGTGTTGCGCGGCACTAAGCCATCTGTTGCTTCATACAGAAGCCCAGAACAATCAAGCCCACGAAATGTCCAACGCGCCTCCTCCTCTTCAGTAAGAAGATTTTTCGGTGGAAAGAGAGTGAGCATCTCGGGAATACCAGCTGAACAATTCCCTCCCCATATGTAGGGAAGACCGAGCTTTGAGTAGAGTCTCTCCAAAAGTTGTTCTCTTGTTGGCATTACACGCTTTTTAGGAGCACCTCTGCCAATAAAAATTTTAGGAACATAAAGGGGTACCTGAGAGGGATAGTGGCAAATTCGAACTTCAAAAAAATCCTCCTCCTCTCCTAAAACTTCAACTTGTGTCCCCTCAAAAAGAATAAGCTCGAGCGGTCGAAAAAGCCCTTGATCATCGAGCTGCATCTCTCCATCAAACAATTCGTTTAAGCTGTGGGAGTGAAAAACAGGAGCATTTGCAAGAGTAATTTGCATAAAATAACTATAACAAATAATGTGAAAAAAAAGGAGTTTAAACCATGAAAAAGTTCAAAGCATCTATTTTATTTGTTTGCTTATTTTTATTCGGTGCTACTAGCTGTAATAACACACAGCAGCAACCGACTCAAAAAATGTCACAGCCAACAGAACAGGGTCAACAACACCCAAACTGCCCTAAAGAAGATCCTTGTGATCCCTGCGCGTAAATTAAAAGAGCGTATTGAAGAATAAATCTTAAAGGACTATAACCTTTTAAAAAAGGTTTCGGTCATGAAAAAGATTGCTCTTCTCTTATTTGGAATTCTTGCAGTAACAGGTTGTAATAAAGATAGCTCATCCGCAGCATCAAAAAAGAGAGAGTGCAAAACTGCTCTTAAGATCAATATTGGTCAGGAACCGGGAACATTAGACCCAAGAAGAGCGCGCTCTCTAGGGGATATAAATCTTATAAAGATGTTCTTTGAAGGGCTTACTCGCGCTGATGCCGATGGAAAAGCTTCTCTTGCTGCGGCCAAAAGCTATGAACTTTCTGAAGATGGAAGGCTCTACACTTTTCAATTACGCAACACCTCTTGGTCAAATGGAGAGGGTTTAACTGCAGACGACTTTGTCTATGCATGGAAGAAAGCACTCTCCCCAAATTTCCCCTGCGATCAAGCGGCTCAACTCTACCCAATCAAAAACGCAAAGTCAATCAAAGAGGGAAAACTTCCGATGAGCTTCCTTGGAGTTAAGGCTCTTGATTCAAAAACACTTGCAATCAAATTAGAGAATCCTACCCCCTATTTTTTAGATCTACTCGCCGCCCCGATTTATTTCCCTGTAAATGCAAAAGTTGACCGGGTAAATCCCAACTGGTCGCAAAACAGCCAAAGTTTTATTTGTAACGGCCCCTTTGTTTTGAGTGAGTGGCGACATCACAATCAGATGATCGCAGAAAAAAATTCGCGCTACTGGGATGAAAAAGCAGTGCAGATGGCAAAAATCGAAATGAGCATGGTTGATGAAAAGACGGGATTTTCTATGTTTGAAAACCGCGAACTACATTGGGAAGGATCTCCTCATAGCACAATTCCAACAGATGCCATTACTACATTAAGAGAAAGCAAAAACCTCCGCGTAAAACCATTTTTAGGTACCTACTGGATTCGCACAAACACAGAAGTCGCTCCTTTTAATCACCCAAATTTTAGAAAAGCGTTTTCTCTTGCGATCAATAGAGAAGCGATTATTGAGCATGTAACCCAAGGGAATCAAATTGTTGCTACAGGCATAGTTCCCGATAGTATGGGGTTGCAAGAAACCCCTCTTTTTACAGATCACGACATTGAGAGAGCAAGAGAGCTATTTCAGCAAGCCAAAGAGGAGCTCGGGCTAAGTGAGCTTCCTGAAATTCGCCTCTCCTACTCAAACTCCGATCGCAACCACCGCATCGCACAAGCGATCCAAGAGCAGTGGAACGAGGCGCTAGGTGTTCGTATTGCACTTGAGTCCGTTGAGAGTAAAGTTTATTTTGACCGCGTCCGCAAGCAAGATTACCAACTTGCATGTGGCTCCTGGATTGCCGATTACAACGACCCTATCAATTTCTTAGAAGTCTTTGCTTCTAAAGAAAATGGAACGAATAACACTGGCTGGTCAAACGAAGAGTTTGCAAGCCAGCTTGAAGAGACTTACACGCTTCAAAATAAAGAAGAAAGAAAATAGCTTTTGGCAAAATGTGAAACAACTCTTGTATCTGAAATGCCCGTTATGCCAATTTTTTACTTTACTATGCTCTACGTGCAAGATGATAACCTACAAAATGTCGTACTCACAGAGACAGGAAGTATTGACTTTAAGTGGGCCTCATTTAAACATGACATAAGATGAAAAGATCTCTTTTTCTACTCCCTCTTACCCTTTTTGGCTCTTCCATTACGCTAAAAAATGATAGCCCCTACACCTTAGGAGCTACAATTATTAGTAACGCAGGAATAACTCTCACCTCAATGAGCATCGAGCCAAATGATCTCTTTTCCTGGAGTGAATCTTATGGACCTACAGAGCCCGGTACAAATGCTCCCTACTCTGTCATCTGGACATGTACAAGCGTCGCTGAGTATGGGGTCTCTTACAACATTGGCTCAGGTGCCATCACATCAGCGCAAGAATCAGCAGGCGCCCGTTACTGCCATAAGTCGACCCCAGAGGAGGGTCCATGATTTTCCTTCTCTTTCTTGCAGCCTCAGTCATTTTAAAAAATGATAGCCCCTATACGCTGAATGCTGAACTCTTTGATAAGGATTTAAAACCTGTATCAAAGATGACTCTTCCTCCTAATTCCTATTTCAAATGGAATGAGACTTATCAAAATCTCACTTCTTATTCGGAAGGTCCTTTTGCGGTTCTTTGGACATGCTTAAGCGGAGCAGAATATGGAGTAAATTATAAAGTTGCAGCAAGTACAACTTGCAATGCACAAAGTGCATCAGGCGCAAGGCGCTGCCAACCTACAAAAGAGGAGAGTGGTCCATGAATTTTCTGCTCTTTCCGCTATTTGCCATCTCAATTGTTCTCTATAACGACTCGCCTTTCACGCTCAAAGCGCAAATCATTGCAGCAGACGGTACTGATAAAGGAACCATTCAGCTCACCCCCCAGCATCAATTCAAGTGGCAAGATACGACACAAAATACCCAAACTTTCTCTCAAACCCCCTACACAGTTATCTGGTACTGTAAAGATGGCAATGAGTATGGTGTTCAACAGAATGTAGGAACAGGCTATACCGTCCCTGCCCAGGCCTCATCTGGTCGTCGCTTTTGCAAACCGGATCAACAGCAACCCCCTGAAAAAAACAGTTAATTTTTGTGTTTACAATTGCTTTGAGTAATCGCTTGAGATGCAATACAAGCAATCGTAGAAACGATAATACCAAAGCTTCGATTGTATAGAGTGGAGGAAGATAAGAGAAGAAGAGCTCCAGCCATAGCTAAATTTTTCTTCCAGCAATTTACGTCTGCATTGCGAGCGTGAATAAAGTGCCCTACACTCATAATGACCGCAAAAGTAGGCATCGCTGCCGTGATGGGTTCAAGTTTTTGAGCTAGTGCCCAAGCTCCCTTCGCGACTGCTGAAGTCATTTTTTCCTCATAATTAGGTTTATGACAAAAATCACATATAACCATTATATTTTCCTGCAAGATAGAGTGGATATAGTTTTATTTTTGGTTTTTCACAAAAAGGCTTTCCACTAAATATAACTTGAAAAGGCGGTCGATATTTTTCTGCAAAAATGTGCAGGCTTTTCGCTTTTGTAATACGACCTGCTTTTACCTCCATTGGGATTACTTCTCCTTGAACATCGAGAATAAACTCAACCTCCATTCTCTTTTCTTGCCAGCAATAAAGATCTTCTTGACCACTTGCAAGCAACTCTTGTGCCACAAAATTTTCTGCAAAATAGCCTTTGTAGCTTCCATATGTTGCTTTTAAAAGGACATTTGGTGAGAGACCAGCCATACTACCTAAAATTCCTACATCAAAAAGAAGCAGTTTAAATGCGTTCTCTTTTGTATAAGCCCTGAAAGGAAGATTCGCACTATTAACAATAGAAATTTTGACCGCAAGTCCTGTTGCTTCAAGCCAATCAATTGCTCCAACTATACGATCGTAGTGAGTAATTCCAGGAACAACACCACGGAATTTATAGCGTGTGATCGATCCATCATGAACTTGACTCATTTGTGCTGGAATTGAATTCAAAACACGATCGATATGCATTGCATTTACTTTTCCGGAGTGTTTCGCAATATCTGCATAATACGATTTAAGAAGATCATCTTGTTTTTTTCTTACCTCTGAGAAAGCCTCAAAAAGGTTTTCCTTTTTTTCGCAATAGACCTTTACTACCTCAGGAAGTCCTCCTACAATGAAATAGTGTTTAAGCTCCTCCCAAAGGTATTCATGAATAACAGAGGAAATTTTTTTCGGATTTTCGTAGTAAGGAAGCGACTTGCTCTTTGTTGCCCATAAGAACTCTTCAAAACTTAAAGGTCGCAAGGTTTCAAATGTAACTTTACCAACTGGAAAAGAACCAGAGTTAAGATGAAGCCCTAAAAGAGAGCCTGCCCCGCAAAGATGGAGTTTTGGCATCTCTTCCTGAAAATACTTCAAACTAGTTAGAGCTTTGGGACACTCCTGAATCTCATCAAAGATGAGCAAGTCTTTACCAACCTGGATCGATTTTCCTAGATAAAAGCTCAAATCAGAGAGAATTCTTTTTGGATCGAGATCTGGCTCAAAAATCGTGGCCATTTTAGGCATTTTTTCAAAATTTATGTAATGGTATTGAGGAAAATTATCTTTTCCGAAATTTTTGAGTAAGTGCGTCTTTCCAACTTGTCTTACCCCTTTGACCAAGAGAGGCTTGCGATCTTTTTTCTTTTTCCACAAAAGAAGATTTTTCATTAGTTTACGCTTCATAAACCATCCATTTGTGACAGATTTGTCACTTTATACTAGCAAAAAATGACAAATCTGTCACTTTTTACAAGATCAAGATGTAAGATGTTGATATTAATAGAGATAAAGCCTTGTGAGACGGCGATCGTGAGGGCCAGTGGGCAAGTGATCCGAAATTAGCTGCTCCTTAAAGCCGAGGCCAAAAGCGGGTGTTTGGGGCAGTTTTTGCAGAAGTTTATCATAACAACCCTTCCCATAACCAAGGCGATGTTTAAGCGAATCGAACCCTAAGCCTGGAACCAGTACGCAGTGAACTTTCTCAAGGTTTGCTTTCTGGCAGCGGGTAGGATCGGGCTCGCGAACTTTCCATTTCGAGAACTTAAGACCGTTTTCCAAATCTGTTACGAAGTAGGGAACGATCTGCCCCTCCTCAACTCTTGGAAGGAGAAGGCGTTTCTCTTTTGCTAAAATTTCATTGAGGGGAGAGAGATCAATCTCTTCTTCCGTATTGGCAAAGGAGAGTACAGCGGGAAAGAGCTTAAGAACAGGCACGAGCTCATTAAGCAGATCTTCACGCGCCCAGTTGCGATGCTTTTTTGTTACTTTACTCCGCTTCTCTTTGAGAAAAAGACGTAAACTCTCTTTTAATTCTTCAACTGTCTTGGGGTCTTCCATTCTCATATCTCACACGCCTCACAAAAGTTCCATAACCGTCATAGAGAAGTGCCTCTCCTTCACCATTTGCAACTGTTGTAGTAGGATCTTTTTCTCCCGGCTTCATGTAGCTTCCTTTAATTAACCGGTCATTCTCATACTCTTCAACTAGCATTAAGTTGCCGTCACGGTACCAGGCAAAAGCCATTCCTTGTTTTTTGTTATGGGAAGTCTCACGCTGGCTCTCGAGCATTCCATTTTTATAATAAGTCTTGACCATACCATGGACTTCATCTTCGTACCAGTCAAGTGTAAGCTTCACTTTTGGTGCGCTTCCTTTTTTTGAAGGAAAGAAGACGCGCTCTTCTCCATGGCGCATCCCCTCTTTTACCATAAACTCCGATTCGATAAAGCCCTCTTTAGCAAATCGCTTAACAAGTCCCTCGGGTCTGCCAGAGCGGTACTCTGCTATTTCATAAAGCATGGACTCATGATAGTTCGGTTTCTCTCCATGTCCGTCAATGACTTGAGAAAAAACTTTTCCTGAAAAATCGTAGTAAGTTCCTGTCTCTAAAGTGCCTCGCAAGTACTCCTCCTCAAAAGCGGGCTGCTCTTTATCTCCCAAAAAATAGGATCTACCTGAAAGGAGCCCGTTGTGATAGAGCGAAGCTCCGATCAAGTTACCCTCTTTATCAAAGAGTTGTAACTCTCCTTCAATCACACCTTTATCAAACGGAATGAGCTGTTTTACAGCGCCATTTGGATAGTAAAAATAGGTATTGCCTTGCTGAACACCATGCTGATAGGCGATTTCTGCTGAAACTCTTCCCTGCTCATCAAAGACGCGATTGATTCCATCAAAAACCCAGCTCTCTTGCGCTTCAAAATGAAGATCTCCAATTCCTTCGATGACTTGTGCTTCCAAATGCAGAGTGCCATTGGGCAGCCACTCGCGATAGATCCCATTAGCTCTGCCTGAGGAGACTTCTAAATATTGCCAAATGGAGCCATTCTCATGGTAGCTTGTGATTTTAGAGGGAATACGTCCTTGCGGATCATGCGGGTAGAGACGCATCACTTTGCGGTAGGGCTGTGAAGCAAAAAAATTAGCGGTTTGGAATTTTTTTAATCGATCTTTGGAACTAATGGTTTCACTAAAGCCGTTGCGATCGACAATTTGCAGAGTAGTCATCTGCTCAGGGTCTTGCGAAACTCTTGTTGCACAAGATGTGAGGAGAAAAAGAGTGAGAAGAAGGTGTTTTTTCATTGAATATCTCTTTGAATAATTTGACTTTTAACTGAGTAGATCTCTTTAGATGCAAAAAACTTCTCCTTTTCCAGTATAAGCTCCTTGATCAAAAGTTGCGGACGCGTCTTTGGAGTTTTAATAGAGGAAAAGGGAGCCCCCTCAACAGCACTCAGGAAAGTTTTTATGTCTTGCAGATTCATCTTTACAGGCTGCATCTGTGAGAGCTCTATCTCTTCGTAATTCTTCTGTTTGCGTCTTGTCACTTCAGCAAATCGTAGCTGGTTTTCTAAAAGAGGTTTGAGTTCTACTTGCTTAACAAGTCCCCCCTGGCTCGCTAGAATTTGCAGAGTCTTTTTCTCTTCTTCCAAGAAGTGCATTTTCTCTAAATACCGACTGATGTACTGGGAATCAGCTTCTGCAAACCTCTCTACATATCTTTTATGGTTGCCATGACGTCCAATTGTGAGACGAACTCTTCTTTCTAAATTGTTTAGCTCTTGCTCCTGTTCAATAAGGGTGGAGAGTTTTTTTTGAAAAAAACAGAAGGGAATAGCCACACTCATAAGTGCTAGGCAAAAAAGAGAGACCCACAAATAGGGTTTATGAATAGGTAAATGTAATTTGATAGCTCTTTTCATAACGTTGCCATCTCACTTTTTTCTTCTCTTTTCGAATTTTTTCATAAAATTTATTTGCTAGCTCCGAGGATTCAGTGAAAACTTCTAGGCAGACTTCCACCTCGTACCGAGTATTGGGCTTCTCTACCGTAGGATAGTGAAGTAGGCTGTAATGCACTTTCTTGATTTCGACCCCTCTCTCCAATTCAGGAAGAGCGGCCAAATAGGCAAGAAGGTCTGATACCAAAGGGGGAGGTGTCTCTGTTCCCGACCCAACCTCTACTTTACTTAAGCCATTTGGTGTTGTTTTAAGCTTTTGTTTACACAGAAGTGAAATTTTCTCTTTGCGTTTTTCAAGCCTTCTCTCTTTTTTTTGTACAACTCCTCTCCCCACAAGTGAGAAAACGAGAAGATAGAGAAGAGTACAGGAAGCAAAAAGTGCAAATCTTTTCTTTGCTTTAGCGACCTGCAAAACGGGCGCATACTCATTTAGCCGAAATTGCAAGCTGTGGCGATCTTGCACCGCTGCATCTAGAGCTAGCCCAACCGTTAAAGCAAAAGGAGCCGCTTCATCAGTTGCCAAAGAAATTTTGTCTACAAGCGTGGAGATCAACTCACGGATTTTTGGGTATTCGTTTCCAGTGATTAAGAGCGGTGGGAGATCTGCACCCAAAAAGTGAAAGGCTCTATATAGCTCTTTTTTTATTTCCGATTCTGGGGAGCTGCTCCCCACTCTCAAGGAGATCGCCGCTTGCAACTCTCCCCCCTTTATAAGAAGCAAATAGCTCTCCCTCTCTCCTAAATGAAGTAGGGTCGCCTCTTTCTGCCCTCTCTTTTGCAAAAAACGCCACAACCCTTGAATGTGAGCAGAGACAAAGTCGGGCTCAATAAAGAGACGATGCCAGAATTGCAAGTGCCTCTCTAAACTTTTCTTCTGTGTGGCAAACAGTTCCACTCTTGTCTTCTTGCGCCCCTTTCGTTTAAGAAGGGGCAAGACAAGAGCCTCTTCGGCAGAAAAGGGGATAAGATTCTCAAGTTGAAAAGGTAGGGCTTTGAAAATAGCGCGCTTTTCTCGCAAAGGCATTTCAAGGCTGCGAAAAAGAAGCTCTGCACCACCAAGAGCTGTAACAACCTCAGCTTGCCCCACCTCTTGATCAAGAGCGATTCTCAGTAACGCCCGCTCCCCTACAATTTTTTTTGAACAGAAGGCTCCGTCTTTGTAACGAGTGATCTCTAGTGTGTCTCCATCAAGAGAGAGTGCAACTACAGATTTTTTTCGCTTTTCACTTCTCATTTGGTAATGATTATAAGGATTTTATCTATATTTTGCATCTGGTATAAGGAGGATTATGCTTTATGTAATCAAGACAATCAACTATCTCTTTTCTGCCTATACTCTTTTATTGATTATTCGCGTGCTCGGCAGCTGGATTCCTCAGCTGCAAAATTCAAAGTTTATGCAATTTGTCTCCTTTTACACCGATCCCTACCTCAACATTTTTCGCCGTATTATCCCTCCCATTGGCGGAGTGATGGACATCAGCCCCCTTGTTGCATTTTTTGCGCTCTATATTATAAAATATCTTGTAATGAGAACGCTAATAGCTCTATTTCTGTGAAAAAGTTTTTTCGTCCCCTAAAGATTGGATCGCTCCAGTTAAAATCGAATATTTTCTATGCACCCCTGGCGGGCTGCTCAGATCTCCCCTATCGCCAAATGGCGCAACGCTACCGTCCGGGCATTTTCTTTAATGAGATGGTCAAGATGGAGGCGCTTGTGCGTTTTGATCCCGGCACCTACCGCCTTCTCGATTATGAGGGAGATATGCACCCGATTGGGGCGCAACTTTGCGGTGCCAACCCCAAAATTGCCGCTCAAGCAGCAAGGCAAGTGGAAGAATTAGGATTTGACCTCCTCGATTTAAACTGCGGTTGTCCCGTAGACAAAGTGACCAAAGATGGCAGCGGCTCCGCTCTTCTCAAAAATCCTGAAAAAATGGGCGAAATTCTCTTTGAAATGGTCAATGCTGTTCAAATTCCAGTCACGGTTAAGATTCGCATGGGATGGGATGACAACCACATCATTGCTCCTGAAATCACAAAAATTGCCGAACAAGCGGGCGCGAAGATGATCACTATTCACGGCCGCACACGCGAGCAGGGCTACAAAGGCTTTGCCGACTGGTCCCCCATTGCTGAATCCAAAAAGGTTGCCAAAGAGATTCTTGTTGTCGGAAACGGCGATATCTTTGATGGCAAGAGCGCTCTTGCCATTTTTGAGCAAACAGATTGCGATGGCATCTTGATTTCACGTGGAACACTCGGCGCCCCATGGATTTTCCAGGATGTTGTCGAAACTCTAGAAGGAAATCCCCCGCCCCCCAAAACAAAAGAGCAGATCAAAGAGACTCTGCTTGAGCACCTTGAAAAAATCTTAGCTTATCAGCCGACAAGGCGTGCTCTTCTCGACTTGCGTCGAATTAGCTCTTGGTATTTAAAGAAGAGTGAAGGAAGCAAGGTGCTGCGTGAAAAATTGAGCCGCATCGCCTCGCTTGAAGAAGCAAGAGAGATCATAAACATCTATGGATGAAATCCACATTCGCGCCTGGGGAAGAGTTCAGGGTGTCTTTTTTCGCAGAGCCACAAAAAAGACTGCGGCAAAACTTGGTTTGAAAGGATATGTTTGTAATTGCAACGACGGTGGAATCGAAATCTGTTTTTTAGGCGATCGCCTGGCAGCAGAAAACCTTTTAGCTGCGATTGAAAAGAGCAACCCTCTCGTTCGCATTGATCGCAAAGAGATCAACGTAAGAAGTCGTGGAGAAAACTTTTCTGACTTCTCAATCAGAAATCAAGACGCAGTTTGATCGTGAGCCCATGCATTGTCATGTCTTCTGAAATCTGCTCGTAGCGAAAAGCGTTATATTCGTAAACACGCAGCATTTGGTTGGCACGCCACCAATATTGCGCCTCATACCCCGCATCAATCGTTAGATAGACATTTTTGCAATCAAAATAGGTCCCATATCCAAACCCTAAAAAGAGTTGTAATACGGGTAAAAAACGATTTTCATCAGCACACAGCTTCACATCCTGACCTGGAGACGAAGTCAAATGCTCACGGCGATCTACGTCAAAGTGACCAAAGAGCATAGAGCCCGAAAGATCTCCCACGAAACGAAAGCCTCTATAAAGGTTCCACTCAGAGTGAACACCAAGTCGCGGCCCAAGCCCCCAAAAGTCCGACTGATCCTCAACCTTAGCCGTTAAAATATCGATAGAGCCACCTGTGTAACGTGTGACCTGATCCAAGTCGATCCAAGCAGTCTTCAGCCCAATAAAAGGACGAAGCGCAAGCCTCTGACTCAAAAAAAAGTGTCTTCCCAACTCCAAATCAATCGCATCAAAGTCAAAATCAAAGTGTGATTTAGCGCTGCCTACACCATTTGCCGTCAGAACAGCCCCTTTCAAAGGAATGACAGTTGAGTTCAGTCCCGCACCCGTATGCTCACTATCAGTCGAATAGAAATGCGTGTAATTCACATAGATGTCCCACTCATCGTGGCAGAAGTTGCGACCCAAACCGAAGCGAAAGCCCCAATCCCAACCAAAATCAATTTTTTTTGTGCGCCCTTTAACAGGAAGCCCAACATTATTGAGGGAATTAGAATAAGCAAACGCCGTCCCCCCTACCTTAGGATGCCAATACAGAATATCCGCTGTTGCAAACCAGCACGTTCCCTCTTCTACCTCAGGATTCGCAGTTTTCAAAACAAGCGCATTTGTATCCAAATGCGTTTCCGCAGTGATGTTGGCAACCTTCTCTTGCAGCTCTCTTACCTGCACCTCCAGTTGATCGAACGTCATCATTCCCTCTACCGCAAAAGCAGAAGAAAGCAAAAACAAACCAATACAAAAAAAACGTTTCACAGTTAAATAAACCTACTCATCCTTAAACCGGACCATAAAATAAAACCATTTAATTAGAAACAGAAAATATTACCTAAAACTAAAAAAACAATTAAACCACACGAAGCGACCTAGCGGCTTCATCTCGCAAAGCCAAATGACAAAACTGCCGCCATGACAGAAAAGTTTGATCACGAATAGTAGATTGGCCGATAAGGCATAGTTAAAAATTTGAAACAAATAAATTTAAAAACAAGGAAGGAAAAAAATGTGATCACTCACCTTGACACAACCACATAGTAGTATAAGTGATACGGCGCGACAGCTGAGAGGGGGGCTTCGAGTTGCTTTCGCCAGCAAAAGGAAAGATTTTTTCGCAGAAAAAGCTTCTGCAGAGCGGAGCAAACATTATTTATGTTTGTGCAGCTCGAAGAACTTTTTCTGAGGAAAAAGATAACTTTTGTTGGCGGAATGAATTTGAAGGCTGCCTCGTATTTGCGATTTGGCACCGCGAGATTAGATAGTGTCGTCAAAAGGCTATAATCAGATTATTTTTCATGTTTGCAGCTTATTTTTGTGCGGAAATTGAAGCTGAATTTGTAAATTCCGCTTCATTTGAGCACAAAAATGGAGCCCAAACATGAAAAATAAGATGGTTGTATGCTTTTGACGACGCTATCTAAGCCGAAAAAAAAAGCCGCTGGGAAACCCAGCGGCTTATCGTTTCAGTTAGCTATTGGCTAAACTTAGAAGTCTAAGCGAACTTCAAAAGTTAGACCGTGGAAGCTCACATCTTCACTCATTCTTTCATAACGCCAGAATGTTGAATCATCAATTCTCAACATTTGGTTAACATTCCACCAGTAGTGGTTCTCGTAACCAAACTTAAGACCGATGTGATGCTTATCTTCGTTAAGATAAGTGTCATATGCGATACCAAGACCAATAGTTGAGTTAGGAGCGAAACGGTTCATGTCCGCATCAAGACCTACTCTGTTTGCAGGTAGCAAGCTGTAGTTCTCTTTGTGCTCAACATCAAAGTGTCCATAAAGGAACGCCATTGAGAAGTCACCATAGAGACTAAAGTCATAACCTAAGCGCCATTTTGTGTTGAAACCGAAGCGTGGTCCTAAACCTTTGAAGTCAGACTCATCTTTAACGTGAACAGTGTTCACAGAAAGACCAAGGTCTTCACCGTTAGCAACTCCGCCAACATAGCGAATCTTCTGTTGCAAGTCGATCCAAGCAGCTGTTAAGCCAATGAAAGGACGTAAAGAAAGTTTTTCACTCACAAAGAAGTGACGACCCATCTCTAAATCGATACGATCGTAATCGATATCAAACTCAGTTTTTGCAAACTCAGAGAAAAGGAACACCCCTTGTGGTCCTGGAGCTTGTCCTGCAGGACTTGTAATACCAGCAGAAGCTCTTAATGGAACTACACTGCTATTTCTTCCTGGGCTTGTTGACTCAGAATCTTCTTCACTAAATCTTGTGTAAAGGGCAGATACATCCCATCCATCATGTTGGAAGTTGTATCCAAGGCCTACTTTGAAGCCCCATCCCCAATCGAAATCAACATCTTTAACACGTCCGCTAAGTGGCAAGCCTTCTCCAGCATTCTGTATTGGTGCTCGTAACACTTGCGCTGTGTTATCTGTGTAAGCGTACTCAGTTCCACCAACTTTTGGATGCCAATAAATAGCATCAATAGCGATGAACCAACCTGGGCAGGTGCATCCGCTACCCGCTTTTACTTCAGGACGAGCGTTTGCAAGACGTGGACCACAAGTACTTGCAGTTACTTCGCAACCGCACATACTTAATGGCACATCCATATAGACGCAGTCCATTTTTTGCTCAAGCTGAGCGACTCTTTCGTTAGTGCTCATAGCACCGAAACCGCTAGCGGCTGCAGATGCTGCAAGAACGAAAAAGACTTTGCTAAGCATATTGTTCATTGTTTACCTCACGAGGGTTTAAATAGATAATTTTTTTCGCACTTGCATCGAAACAATATCGACAGCGAGTGCATACATTTCTCCCTAGCCATCGGTATAAATAAAAAGCTTTTATTTTAAAATACTTTTTTCAATTTTTTTTATTATTAATTGACAATTAAAGAAGAAACAAAAAGATAACTTATTGAAAAACAAGAACTTTCTCAACTAAGTTTTTTTGCAAATTGATGCGCACCGAGAAGCGCTGTCTCTTCATTTAAGAGGATTTTTACCGGAATAGAGAGAAGTATTTCTGCAAAACGCCCCTTATCTACAAAGGCTTTCATAAAATGATCGCGCATCTTTGATGCAATCTTAGGAGCAATGCCTCCACCTACAAAAATCCCACCCAAAGACATAAACTTTAACGCAGTATTTCCCGCTTCGGCCCCATATAATGAAATAAATAGATCCAAAGCGTGCTCACAAGCCCTGCTCTCTCCATTCATCGCCCTATCTGAAATAAAGCGCTTAGGGGTCTCTCCCTCTACCTCAGGATCGCGCTTCTCTCTTCCCGTTTCCACGAGAAAATCATAAATATTTTTCATTCCAGGACCCGACAAGACCCTTTCATAAGAGACATGACCAAAACGCTTTTGTAAAAATTGAAAAAGAGCGATCTCTTTCTCGTTGCGCGGAGCAAAATCAGCATGCCCACCTTCACAAGCAAAAGGAAGGTGATCGCTTCCATCAAAGTATAACCCCGCCTCACCAAGACCGGTGCCTGCAGAGATAAGCGCCTGATTTCCCCGCTGCTGCTCCCCCTCATTGAGGACCAAAAACTCTTCCGGTTTTAGTGCAGCAATACCATACGCATTCGCTTCTAGATCATTGAGCAACCCAACTTTTTCAACTTTAAGGGCCTGTGCAATCTCTTTACTATCGACAACCCAAGCCAGATTCGTTGCTACACAGCGGCCTGCACAAACAGGACCAGCAATTCCAAAAGAGGCAACCGTGGGCTGAAACTTTTTTTCAGAAAGAAACTCCTGAACAATCAACCCCAAACTTGCATAATCCCGACTGGGAAAACGCTTTTCGTAAATACGCTCATCACCCTCAAAAACGGCAAGATGCGTCTTTGTTCCCCCAATGTCACCCGCTAGAATCACCATACTTTGCATCTATATACTCTTGCCCGTTATGATAAAAGCTAAAAACGGATAGGTACCCCCGATGACAGATAATTCTGCAAAAAAGAAGGCGCTCGAAGCGGCGATCTCTCACATTGAAAAGCAGTTTGGCGAAGGAGCGATCATGACGCTTGGCAGTCACACCGCTAATCGCAACTTTAAAGTAATCCCGACAGGAGCCATCTCATTAGACCTTGCTCTTGGAATTGGTGGGGTGCCTCGCGGACGAATTGTTGAAATTTACGGACCGGAATCCTCTGGAAAATCAACCCTTGCCACTCACATTGTGGCAAGCGCACAAAAAATGGGAGGCATCTGCGCCTATGTTGATGCGGAGCACGCACTAGATCCTAGCTACGCTGCAAAGATTGGCGTGAACGTTGATGAACTTATGATCTCACAACCTAACAGTGGTGAAGAGGCACTTAACATCGTCGAAATGCTCGCACGCTCCGACGCTGTTGATGTCATTGTTATCGACTCTGTTGCTGCACTTGTTCCTAAAAATGAACTGGATGGGGAAATTGGAGACACGCACGTCGGTCTGCAAGCGCGACTAATGTCTCAAGCGCTGCGCAAACTCACCTCAACCCTTTCACGTAGCAACACATGCGCTATCTTTATCAACCAAATTCGTGAAAAAATTGGCGTGATGTTTGGCAATCCAGAAACCACTACAGGAGGACGCGCGCTCAAATTTTACTCCTCTATTCGCATGGATATTCGCCGCATCGCCTCCATTGGTGAAACAGGAAACCGCGTAAAAGTAAAAGTTGTAAAAAATAAAATGGCGCCCCCCTTCCGCATTGCCGAATTCGATATTCTCTTTAACGAAGGAATTTCACGCGAAGGTTCTATCCTAGACCTTGGTGTTGATTTTGGATTAATAGAGAAGAAGGGCTCCTGGTTCACCTATAAAGACAAGCGTTTTCAAGGACGTGAAGGCTTCCGCGAAGAGTTAAAGAGAAACCCAGAACTCACAAATGAATTAGAAGCGCAAATTTATACAAAGTGCCAAGAAAAATTAGGGATCACGCTTCCAGAGCCGCAAGGCGTCTAAATCATACGGCAGAACACTTGCCGCTTTTGAAAAAGCGGCAAGTTCTTCTTGAAAAAGAACTTCTGCCCTCTCTTTTCCTAAGAAGCAGGCAATGTTTTTCTCTTCACTATCCTCTTCGAAGTCCGCAATATCATCTGCGATTTGAAATGCAAAGCCGAAATGGCGCGCACACTCGCGTACCCCTTCAACAAGCGACTCATCTCCCCCACCAAAAAGGTGGCCGAAGATAAACGCCGTTTCAAACAGCGTCACCGTTTTCAAATGATGCAAGCGCTCCAGCTGCTCACGATTTGTATTTGGAGGAAAGAGGTCATAAAACTGTCCCGTTGTCGCCCCCTTTAGTCCCGCAGCTTGCGCCGCTTCCTTTACTGCAATCGCACAAACCTGTGGCGATAACCCTTCAGACGCAGAATGAATTTTTTCAAAAGCCGCCGTAATTAAACCATAGCTCGCAAGAAGCGCAACCGTCTCCCCATAAGCGTGATGCAGAGCTAATTTTCCTCTGCGCCACTGTTCATTGTCCATGCAGGGAAGATCATCGGCAATCAGCGAAGCTGTATGAAAAAACTCAACAGCAACGGCTGCATCAATTGGAACCAGTCCCTTTCCAACCGACTCTGCAATCTGCAAAACCAGCAAAGGTCTTAATCGCTTCCCGCCTGACAAGAGCGCATAGCTACACGCCTCTTTCAACCTGTGATCATCACCAAAATCTTTAAGACTAACCTTCAAAGCCTCTTCAATGATTTCAAGAGGTGTAAAAACTTTCTTCATCAAGATGGACCCCTCCAATAACAGCGTTTGGCAAAGCCAAAAAATTTTTTCTTACAACCGTTCCGGGATTTGTGACAACATTGCAGCCTAGTTTCGTTCCATCGCCTAAAACTGCGCCAAACTTTCTTAATCCCGTATGAATCCCCTCGCCACCATGGCGCAAAAGAATTTCTCTTCCGTCTAAACGAACATTTCCACATTTGGCGCCTGCGCCAATATTTACATCTGAGCCGACCATCGAGTCGCCTACATAATTAAAATGCGCTGCAGCGGCATTATTCATCATTATCGAGGATTTTACTTCAGAGGCATGACCGACAACACAACCGTTTCCTAAAATCGTATAGGGACGAATCAGAGCGCCATGACGAATTTCACAATCTTCGCCGATCCAAACAGGACCTTCAATCATTGCAAACGGATCAATCCGACTTCCTTTTCCCACATGAATCTTGTCCCCATGAACGAGCATCGCTTGAGAAGAGACACTTCCCTGAATTTCACCCAATACCAACTCTTCAAAATAGAAAGGCAAGTCTCTTAGCACTTCCCAAACAAAGAGTGCTCTATTAAAAAGAGCTTTATGAGCAAAGCTTTCCAGATCAAAAAAATTTTTCGAAGCAAACATTGCCATAAGACTCATGTTATAAGCATCGTTATTAAGAATCCATTTTCTTATTTATAGAATACTCTTCTTCTTTAAGGGGTGTGGGAATCTTCATAACATCGCCTATTTCATAGGCAATTCTTTTGTTCAAACGCTGTCAACAAAATGATGATAAGGCGTTAGTTTTGCACAGAGCTGAGTTATTGACAGAGTATGAACAATCTTATGAACTCTCCATCAACAGGATTTTCCACAGTGATAATTTTTTGGGTCGGGGCAAGCCCCCGCCCCCCTTCGGCTTAATCTCGCTGCGCCAAATAAAATTTCTGCTGTTGCGCCGTACATAGTACTGTTCACAACAGCAGAAATTTTATTTTGCTTTGCGATATTAACCCGCTAGGCCGCTTCGCGATGTAAATGTATTGATGCGCGAAGCGGAGTCACGGCTTCATATCGCAAAATAGAATCGTACCGCAGGCGCACGGGGTTGTACTGCGTACACCCCTAAGCCGAGGATGCGATTCTATGTAGTGAGATGGAGACGAATGTTTTATAACGAAAACTACTAATCAAAACGAATCTGGGTGAGAGGATTCGAACCTCCGACCCCTAACACCCCATGCTAGTGCGCTGGCCAAGCTGCGCTACACCCAGATAAAACTTTAGATAGAACTCAAACCTTCAAATTGGAAAGCGGCATTTTGAAACTCTTTTACGCCGATGCGCGCGCACTCCTCGATGATTTTTTCTAGAGTCACACCGGGGTGCACTTCTGCGGCAGAGAGGTCGACTGCAATCGATGCGTTGAAAACCACCCCAGACTTGATTCCCTTAACCTTAAAGTTCGCGTAAATCGCCTCTTTTTTCTTTGATACATTTTTGAATTTAACGAGGTTGTTTTCTGAGAGATCTTGCATATTTTGAGTCCTTTTGTAAGAGATATGTTAGCTTTGGCTGGCGTGAATGTCAAGTTTGTAAAAAACTGTTTGTGTGGTATGTTTGTGGCATGAAATTGACGAAAAATTGGTTTGAAAAACTAGGCGATGAGATTCAAAAACCTTATATACAGAAGCTAAAAAAACTTCTTGAGGTTGAGCGAGCTCAAGGGACTGTTTATCCAGAAGAAAAAGATGTTTTTAGCGCTTTTGGCTATACCCCATTCGATAAAGTAAAGGTTGTGATAATGGGACAAGATCCCTATCACGGCCCCAATCAAGCCCACGGCTTGTGCTTTAGCGTGCAGCCTGGCGTAGATGTTCCTCCAAGTTTAAAAAATATATATAAAGAACTGGAGAGCGATCTAGGGATCAAGCCCCCAAATCACGGATACTTGGTGGACTGGGCAAAGCAAGGCGTTTTGCTTTTGAATGCAACTTTGACTGTAAGGGCGCATCAGGCCAAATCGCACTACGGGATTGGCTGGGAACAGTTTACAGATAGCGTTATAGAAAAACTTTGTCAAAGAGCCGATCCCATTGTTTTTGTTTTGTGGGGGCGCTCTGCAAAGGAAAAATGTGAAAAAATCGTGAGCCAAAGCCAGCACGCCATTATCTCCTCCCCTCACCCGTCCCCTCTTTCTGCTCATGCGGGATTTTTTGGATCAAAACCATTTTCTAAAGTTAATAATCATTTAATTAATTGGGGAAAAGAGCCGATTAATTGGTCTTTGTAATTGATTTTTTGTTTTTGTTTGTGTTAATATACTCACCAATACAAATTAAAAAGAGAATAAAATGACATACAAAGATTTTTTGGACATTGTCTGTCGGCTTTACGAAAACAGAATCGCAAAAATTTTTTTAGAAGACCAACTGATTGAAGTGCGCTGGGCTCAAAAAAATCTTACGCTGGTAACGAAAATTTTCACCGGTAAGACTGTGGTTCCAAGCTATATTTCTGATAGCTTATCATCCCGAGGAAAGTTAAATTGGGAAGAGAATAAAGATGAGATTTACATGGATGCTTCTACTGGAGATCTCTTTTACAAACGTACCCTGTCCCCTAGTCTTATGTTTACCTACTTGCGCACAGAAATGAAAGATTTTTTAGAACAAGTTCACGACTGGAAAAACCACTTTCAATCGCGCAGCACAAAAGAACGTTTATTATCTAAAGCAATGTAGCTAAAATAGGGCTATGTTTTATGGCTCTATTGTGGCTCTTGTCACCCCTTACAAAGAAAATTTAGAAGTTGATTACGAAACTTTGCGCGCTCTTGTGCGGTTTCAGGTGGAGAGTGGAACGAGCGCAATTGTTGCGCTTGGCACTACAGGCGAACATCTGCTGTTAACAGATGCAGAGAGAGAAGATATTGTGGCAACAGTTGTTGAAGAGGTTGCGGGAAGAGTTCCTGTGATTGTCAACGTTGGTGTAGCTGCAACAACACAAAGTTTGCTGAATGCAAAACGAGCAAAGACGCTTGGAGCAGATGCCCTGCTTGTAATCACCCCTTACTATGTAAAACCTTCTGAAAACGGTGTGGTTTCTCACATGAATGCAGTTGCAAAAGTAGACCTGCCTATTATGTTTTACTATAATCCTGCGCGTACAGGATTGACTCTCTCAAAAGAGTGTATTAAGGCAGTTTTGCAAATTCCAAATGTTGTTGCTATTAAGGATGCAACAGTTAATCTTGAGTGGGCGCGCACGTTAAAAACAAATTACTTTGCCGATGATCCAGGTGCAGCCTCTGGTGTTATGCAGTCAGGTGGAAAAGGCCTTGTTTCTGTAATTGCAAACCTGTACCCAAAAGAGTGGAAAGAGGTCGTCTCAGGTAATGAGTCAGCAGAGGCTTTTAAAGATCTTTTGAACGCTCTCTCTTTAGAGACAAACCCGCAGTGTATTAAATATGCAATGAGCAAGCTTGGTTTGTGCAATTCACGATTAAGACTTCCCTTGGTTGAGCCTTCTGATGAAACAAAGAGGGCGATTGATGTTGCAATGTCAAATAGCTTTACATATTGTTTGTCAAATTCATGAGTTGAGTAAGAAGAAGGTTGAGTTCGTTGCGCTCGTTTTGTGATGGCGCAAATTCACCTGCTTTAATTCGATCAAGTAGCTTTTTTAGAACGGTAATTGTGTTTTTGGGTAGCTTGCTCTTCCGTTTGTCACGTTTTGTAAGTGGGAATAGTTTGCGAATCTCTTCTATGAGGATATGTTTGGGTTCCCCGTTATAGTTTTTCACAATTTTTTCTTTGTGGGAATTCTCTCCATCGCGGCTTGCTAAAGTATAGACAGCTTGCTTAGGCATACTGTCTAATTTCTCACGAAGATCTTTTGATAGGGTTTGGTAAAACTCAAAATACTGAAGAAAGTTATATGGAGTTTGGCGGTTGCCGTAGGTCATCATGAGCCATGCTGTAAAAGCACCATTTTTGTATCGTTTTAAAATGCGTTGCGCTTGCTGTATTCTTTCACCATGTAAGATGATTGCTTGGTTGTTAATTGCTTTGAGTTCTGAGGTAAGTGTTGAAAGTGTAGTTAAGTCTTTTTCGTTTGTGCTTTTTTTTGTGCTGTAGTGCAAAAGAATCGTTTCAATGGACTCTTTTTCCTGCTCGCTTAAAGGTTGCACCTTAAAGACGCCAGAAAAGCCTGAGAGGTTGCCTTGTGCACCACGCGTGGCGACTTTTTTCATTTTTGTAAGTTTTGAACTATCGCTTTCAAAACGTTTAGAGAGAAGCTGGGAAACTTTTGCCATAATGAACCTAATTTAGATTCGTTTTAACAGCTCTTTGGTTAATTTTCTATAGTCAGAAGCGGCTCGTGAGTCAGGAGCGGTATCAAAGATAGGCTTACCTTGAATTGATGCATCAGAAACGCTTATATCGCGTCGTATGTTTGTTTTGAAAACTTTTCCTGGAAAAATGGTCTCAATAAGCTCGAGAAAGGCTTTGTTGCTCTTGCCACGTTCATTCCAAAAAGAGAGAACGATTCCTGAAACTGTGAACGGATGTCTTTTGTTGATTTGCTCCATAAAGAGCTTTAATCTCTCTAATCCTTTTACACTGTAAAATTCAGGGGTTGCGGCAAGAACACATTCATCTGCTGCGATCATGGCAGACTCTGTTAACCAACAGAGCGATGGGGGAGTGTCGATGATGACGTAATCGTATTTAGCATCTTGCAAAATCTTCTTTAGACGCTCATGTGAGTAGCGATCTCCAGCTAAGCTACCGGTTACCTCAATTCGTTCTAAGAAGCTGTCTGCTGGGATGAGATCCAGGTTTTTTATGGAGGTTTTTTGGATGACAGATGCGAGCTTTTTCTCACCTTGTAAAACAGGTGCCAGGCTGTCGTGTTGATCGGGGTTAAAACCGAGACCTGCAGTGAGATTTGCTTGTGAATCGAAGTCGATTAAAAGAACTTTTTTTCTATGAAATTTTACAAGCGCAGAGGCGAGGTGTAAACTATTTGATGTTTTAGCTGTTCCGCCTTTAAAGCTGCTAATTGTGATCGTCTTCACACGGCTGCTCCTGAAAAAATACTCTCTTGCATACGCTCATTGAACTCTTTTTCGATTTCTTCTGCAAAGGTTTCTACGCTCATGGGCTCAAGTCTCGCTCCTGTGCGCGTGCGGACATTCACGGTGCCGTTCTCCTCTTCTTGGTCTCCAACGGTGAGCATATAATTTACTTGCATGAGTTGTGCGTTGCGCACCTTTTTATTTACAGACTCACTTGTGGAGTCTACTTCGACATGAAATCCTTTTTTGCGCAAATGTAAAGCGGCTTTACATGCGTATTCTGCATGGCGATCAGCTACGGTAATGAGGCGCACCTGTCTTGGGCTCAACCAAAGAGGAAACCTTCCACCATAGTGTTCGATTAAAATCCCAAAGAAGCGTTCGATAGAGCCGTAAAGAGCTCTGTGGATCATCACAGGACGCTTATGTTCGCCATCAGAATCCATATATTCAAGTTCAAATTTTTCTGGCAAGCTCATGTCGAGTTGAATGGTACCACACTGCCAAGAGCGTCCAAGAGCGTCTTCAATGTGAAAGTCAATTTTTGGACCGTAAAAGGCGCCGTCACCTTCGTTGATTTGATAGGCAGCTCCCCACTCATCAAGCGCGCCTTGTAAACCTTTTGTTGCGCTTTCCCACTCTGCATCTGTACCGATACTGCTCTCTGGTCTTGTAGAGAGTTCTAACCGGTATTTTAATCCAAACGCGCTGTAAATCTGATCGGCAAGGCGGATCACTTCTAAAATTTCATTTTGGATCATATCGGGACGCATGAAAATATGAGCATCATCTTGGTGGAAGGCGCGAACGCGGAAAAGCCCGTTGATCGCTCCAGAAAACTCATTGCGATGCACGTGTCCGATTTCACCAACTCGCAAAGGGAGTTCGCGATAACTATGCGTCTCTGTTTTATAATAAAGCATACAGCCAGGACAATTCATCGGTTTGATAGCAAACTCACGTCCTTCGATTTCTGAGAGGTACATGTTCTCATGATAGTGTTCCCAGTGACCGGAAAGCTCCCAAAGCTCTTTGCTCATCATTTGCGGGGTTTTGATCATCTGGTAGCCTGCTTTTGTGTGTAAATCTTGCCAGAATTTCAAAAGCGCGTCCCAAACCCGCATTCCACTTGGATGAATAAAGGGCATTCCTGCTGCTACTTCATTTAGAGAGAAGAGACCAAGCTTGGTTCCTAGCATTTTGTGATCGCGCTTTTTCGCTTCCTCTAGCATGAAGAGATAATCTTTCAGCTCTTTGCGGCTAGGAAAGGAGATAGCGTAAATACGAGTAAGCATCTCGCGATCGGAGCTACCGCGCCAATAGGCACCAGAGGTTTTCATGATTTTGAATGCTTTGATTTTTCCGAGCGAAGGAAGATGGGGACCACGACAGAGGTCGACAAATTCCCCTTGGCGGTATTGCGAAATCTCTCCATCCTCAGGGAATTCTTTAATCAATTCACACTTGTAAGCGTTATCTTTATTTTCAGATAGCGCTTCTTCTTTGCTCTTCAAAACTTCTCTTTGTGGTCGAAGATTTTCTTTTATAATCTTCTGCACTTCTGCTTCGATTTTGGCAAAGTCTTCGTCAGAGATGACAAGGTTGGCAAAGTCGTAGTAAAAACCATTGGCAATCGGGGGACCAATGGTTGGTATTGCTTTGGGATAGAGGCGTAGGACTGCTTGTGCCAAGACGTGAGCAGAGGTGTGCCAAAAAACTTCTTTACCTGCTTTGTCGCAAAAATCTAGAAAGCAGACTTCATCTCCATTAGAGAGGGGAGAGTCAAGATCTTTTGTGGTTCCGTTGACAACTGCAGCTAGAGCTTGGTGAGGTTCACGAAGGTTCAATTTTTCAGCTAGGTCTCGACCGGAGCTCTCATCGGGGAGTTCAATTTTAGCGTCTTTGTGTTGGATAAACATTGGGTTATTCTTCCTTTTCTGTGAATTATACTCTTATTCTTGATAATTTTGTAGTATTACGGGGGCTAGATGGATGTAATGAAAAAAATTGAAGCGGCGACGCTCCCGCTTTATTGGGAAATTGTCGACTTGAAAGGGGAGTGGCGGCTTTCGGAGTTGGTGAGCCACTCCAAAATGGCCGATCCTCATATCTTTCGGGCGCATCGTCGTGCAAGGCGGATAGCCGGCTACTTAGTTGGGGAGGGGGGAGAAATTGAAAAAAAGCGGATCGCCGCACTCCGCCGGTCTTTAGAAGAAAATCTTTACGGTCCTTACCTCGATCAGCACATTGATGGGGAGGCGCAGGAGCACTTTCTCTCTATATTAAAGTTTCTAGAGGGGGAGGGGAGAAAACAGCTTAAAATGGTCTCTTTTCAAGGCTCTTACGTAGCTGATCTCATTCGAGAATCATTGCAAATTTTTGAAGAGAAGTATCCCTCAAAGCGTCAACTTATTTTGACAATTGTCTCTGCTCTTCTGACTCCCTTGCGTCAGAGCATTGGCTCCTGTTTTGCCACAGCTCCCGCTATTTTGATTCAAAAAGAGCAGCCGCTACAGCTTCTGATTGATATGATTGAGCTTGCGGGTACACAAAAATTGATTCGTGTGATGGGGGGACAAGAGAGTAGTGTTCCTATTTCGCCAAGTGTTGGTTTGGGCGATCTTTTGCGACCCATTCGTGTCGACTTAGCTACTTTTGATTCTCCTGCTTTGCGCGCTGCCTTTTCTCGGATTGGTATTGAAAAACTACCTTTTTATGATGCGTACTATCGCGCGAAAACAGCGCTTGAATTGATTGAGCTCATGCTAAAAAACATGCTAAATCCAAAAGCGGCCGATTTTTCTGCGAAACGCCGCGCAGTTCTCTCAGCGTTTCGTTCCTTTACACACCACGCTTTCTTGAAAGCTTGGGAGTATACCATTGCCTCTTTTGCTGATTATAAAATTGGATTTCACAAATGGAATCTCTCTGCCTCTTGCGGTTTTGACCCGAAGGAGAAGGGAGGCCTTGGGGAATTAATGGTTTCAGAGATTGAATCGAAACTGGAAGAGTCAAATAAAAAGTTGCACGAGATTCAGGGAGATTATGAGCGTGCCTATGATCGCGTTCGGATGGGGGAGTCGATGCTCAAACAGGCAGACTCTATGCAGCGCATGCAACAGCGTAAAGCCCAGCTTTCTTCTTATATGGGAGAGTTTTACAGCTTGCAAGAGATGCGCGATCGCCATCAACGCGAAGCTGAGCACCTCTCCAAACTTTTTCCCGTCTTAATCGACAATTACTCCGGTAGGTTGGAGGAGGAGTTCCAAGAAGTTTATGATCCTGAGATGGGAGAGTTTCGCAGCCACCAATTTGAAGATAGTCCCGCAGGCTTTCGCCTTGTTTATAAACACGGCAGAGCGGATCCGAATACGTGGACATTTATTCATGACGCAGAGGAGTACAAAAGCAGTTTGCGCGATTTTTTCTTGCGCGTGGAGTCTGAAATGCGCGGGGAATTTGAAGGAGAAAAAAGCCAAAACTTTATTACAGAACTAACAGGGCGTATTACAGCAGAATTGCACTCTGAAAAATTTTTACACGGGGCGATGAAGCGTGTTGAAGGTTTGCATAAAAAGGTGCGAGCAGGTGGTGTGGGAGAAAAAGGCCATTCGCTCACACCTTGGAGCTATATCTCAGGTGGTACGATGCAAAACTTGATCCAATGTTACTTTGGTCTAGAGAGCAAACCCAGAGAAGAGTCGCGGCCTATTCAGAACCCCACAGACTTGCTCATTTTTTACCTCGATACGTTGAAAGGCCTCTCGTGGAAAACGCTTGAAAAATTTGCTCACGACCCTAAGCTTGGTCTTCTTGCTTTTTCTCCCACACACGCTTTTACTCTGCGACCCGGACTCAAGCCTTTCCAAAAAGGGTGGCTATCTGAACGCTTTACTTACACGTGGGTGCGTGATGAGATTGTGGGAAAAGCGAAATCTTTCTATGCTTGTGATCTCAAATGGGAAGAGCAACAAATTCTCCTCGATCTCCTTGTTCAGGAAGAGGTGCCTAATCTCCCTCCTAAAAGTTTAACAAAAGTCAAACGCACAATACCTGGCTTTAGAAGAGAGATTGGGAAAATGTTTGGGACACAAATTTTTGATCCTCTCGATAGCGTGATACGTCGCTGCCTTCCTTTTAAAGATGGCAAGCCCTTCTATCGTTCTCTTCAAGAGCAGCAAGAGGGAGGCGAGCTATTTTCAAAAAAACTCGCAAAAATTGAAGGCCCCCCTACAGCGATTCTTTTTGCGGATAGCAATTGGTCCTACTACTATTTAGGATTTATCTACAACCCTGGAACAGAAGAGCTTGAACTTTGGCGCGTTGATCGTTCCGGTCTGTTTGGCTATCCCATGAGTTCTTGGAAAAAATATCTCTCCGAAACGAGCACGCGTTCTTGGGGATTCCTTATCGACTCGATTCGTCGCGGACCCATTTTGCCGGAGTGGTTTTCATATAAAGTTTAAAAACTTATTTTTGATAAATAAATCAAATTAATGCAGTTTGTAAAATAAAAAAAGGTAATTATGAAGTACTTAACTTTGTTTTTATTAGTTACGGGTTTTCTATCGTCACAACCTATACCAGATGGTAGCGCAACGACAAAAAGAAATTTTTTAAACGACCCTTTCTATCCGCAAAAAAAAATCGGGTTGTTGAATCCACCAGAGTGTTGGCCCATTTTTTATAATCGCGGACCGATCGATCGCTCTCCTTCGGATAAATCTTCGAAGCTGATCACTTTAGGAACGGGGATGCCAGCCCCAAATCCCTACCGTTATGGTCCATCGAGTGCTTTGATTGTGAACGGGTTTCCCTATTTTGTCGATTGTGGTGAAGCGTGGTGGCGTGGTCTTTCAAAAGCGGCAATTTCGCAGTCGGGAATTGATTTGAACGAAGTCTTTACTTTGCAAAATTTGGAGTATATGTTCATTACACACCTTCACATTGATCACACAGAGGGTCTTCCTGCTTTCATTTTAAACACGTATAAGTATGGTCCTAGTGTAGATAAAAAAATCTTTGGTCCAAAGGGAATAGGCGAGATGGTTGCCAACATCAACCGCGCGTGGAAGGTAGATCGAAACGAGATGTTTCAGGGTGCGATTCGCGCTGATCCAGGAGGATCTATTGGGGTAGGAGTTGATATCGATCCAGCTGTGGAATTCCCTGGGCCTGTTTTTGAAGATAAGAATGTAAAAGTGGAGGCAATCCGAACATTACGTGCGCATGGCGCTTTGGAGTATACTTATGCTTACCGGTTTACGACGAAGCCTGACAATCGTGTAATTGCATTTGGGGGAGATGGCCACTACTCTAAAGGGCTTGTTGAAGCAGCGCGCGATGCAGATATTCTTGTGATAGAAGGGTGCACATTTAAAAATATAAAATATCTTCCTTGGGGAAATGGAGATGAAGAGGAGAAAATTTTTAAAATACGCTCTTACCACATGTTTCCTGAAGATTTAGCGCGCGTCCAAAAAGAGTCGGGAGTGAAGCAGATCGTTTTAATTCACCAGCAAAATGGGAATGTTCCAGAAAAATATTCACGCTTGCAATTGTTGCAAGAGATGAAAGACGCGGGAGTAAAAAATATTTACTCCGCAATGGATGGCGATTTATTTTAAGAAGGCTTATGCTGAGGGGAAGCTGAATGATTCGGCCTTCCCTAAAAATCTAAATGCGCAAAATCCTTCCTTTTCTACTTTTTTTGGCTCAGCTGCCTGCTCTCTATAACGGCAATCCTTCCTCTCCCGGAATTATGGAAGAGGGGTTTCTGCTTACAAAAGAGGGGAGTGTAACAGCCTCTTTAGGGTACCGAGGAGACTACTGCTTTGATCGCCGCATGAAGGTGACAAGTCAATTTTCTGGGGATTTTGAAAGATTCAAAACAAGTTTTCAGCAAGGCGTTTTTGCACTCGACTTTTTCGATCGCGTAGAAGTGTATGGCTCCCTTGGAACCATTCGCATTGAGGCAATGCAGCGCCCCATGGAAGGGTTTAAAAATGAGTACGAGACAGGCTATCGCTTCACTTGGGGAGTAGGGGGAACAATTCTTATCTACCAAACCAACCAATTAGCGATTGGTCTTGATGCAAAATACCAGCACGGAACTCCTGATCTTGACTGGATTGGGGTGAATGGATTTGCTTTTGGAGATCTCTCAGGTGCCGATATCCACTACTCTGAGTGGCAGATAGGGCTCGGGCTCTCCTATCAAATAGAACTTTTTATTCCTTACATTGCAGCAAAGTATTCCAATGCAAAAGCGGAGTTTTCCTCCGTTCCTCCTGGGCTTTTACCCGCAACAAACTTTGATGCAAAGAGCCGTTACCCTTTTGGTTTTGCTCTTGGCACAACTCTCACTACACAACGTCTCTTCTCGTTGAACGTTGAAGTGCGGCTTCTTGATGAAGAAGCAATTTCTCTTGCCGGTACTTTAAAGTTCTAAAACCCCATTCGGATGGGTTCAACCTCAGTACTGGACAAAAATTTCACTAATGGGAGAGCTGCACCTTCATCAAATCGATTCTTCTCCTTATCCATAGCGCCATGGGCTATGGATTCGTCGCTCGAATCACTGCCGCTTCGATTTGATTTTGGTTCGCTTTGCTCCCCTTGGCAAAATTTTTGTCCAGTATTGAGGGGTTCAACAGTTATCTTGCAAATTATTTTCGCGACCTTTATGATATCTAGATAAAGTCTATGCAAGTTAATAAATGAAAGCTTATAAATATTTACTCTTTTTGCTCCCACTTACTGCACTATTTTCTGTAGAAGGTCCGGGAGATGTCAATGACCAAGTTGACTACAATGTCCTGCGTGATTACATCGACACGCAAAGAAAAGTTACGATTAAAGAGCTTGGTGGGCGCCTCTCGATTGCTGGAGAAGTGCGTACCGAAATGCAGGCAACCGGAGAAGTCAAGGATGGCGACCGGCAGCGCGGCAGTGGAGGTGCTACTGACAAGCCTTTTATTGCCTGGGATGTAGAAGTCAATATTATGATTGATTATCGCGCCGACCGCACTTGGGCTACGATTAAACTAGAATTTGATAACAATGCAGGTACAACAAGGTTTGGTGGAGGATCGGGAACATTTGACAAACTTACCGTTGAACGCGCTTTTTTAGGCGCACGCCTTTTTGATGAAGATACGTATACGACAGACTTGATGTTTGGACGTCGTCGCCTTAGCTATACTTTTGACTCACGCTTACAATTTGGTTCTTTCATGGATGGAATTGTACTCAACTATAGCCGTGCATTTGACCAATTTGGGAACTATTATGTGACAGGTGGTCCTTTTGTTGTAAACGAGAATCGCGCCCAATATGCGTGGGTTTTTGAAACGGGTCTTCTTGGCGCTTGGAATACTGGTCTTTACTTGAAGTACTCCCTTATCGATTGGGATACCAAAACATTTGAAAGAAACGATTTTAATGGAACAGAAGAGCAGAAAGATAATCAAGTTGAGGTGTTTAGCAATCGCTTTAACTATTTTGTTTCACAGCTTACTGCAGGATATAAGTTTAAAACACGCTGGGATAAATCGATGACTTTTTATGGTGCTTTTCTTGTGAACCATGCAGCAGATCCCATTGAAGGACTTACGGACGGCAAGAAGAAAAATAATGCTTGGTATGCTGGTTTTTCTCTTGGCGAAGCGCGGAAAAAGGGCGATTGGTCTTTTGATACGAACTACCAATGGGTGCAAACACTCGCTTACCCTAGCTTCGATGCCTCAGGTATCTCTTTAGGCAACGCAGCAGGTGTAGATCTCTTTGGAATTGGCGATGGGATCAATATACGACCGCGCGATTTGGACTTTAGTAATGCTGTAGGGAACACCAACTACCGCGGCTTTACGATGCAGTTTCTCTATCTTTGGACAAATAACTTAACAATGTTCCAAAGTTGGAGTCAATCGATCACTCTCGACAAGGGCAGAGGTCCTTTCATGCGCTACAAGCAGTATGAAATCGAGTTAATTTATGCCTTTTAGGAGATATTGAACAAATCAGACTTTCCGAAGAGGCGTAAAAAGTTGGCTTAAATTGGTTTTTCGAACTCGCTAACTCATAATGGAGTTAGCTCTGTTCTCCAAAGCCAACTTTGCCTCAATTTTTGATGCCTTTTCAAAAAGAGCACTTATTCGGAATTTCCTTTAGGAGGGTAATATGAAAAAATTTACAACCATTTTGGCTGCGGCTTTTATTGTTGCAGTACCATGCTACTCCATGCCACTTGACAGTTCGGGATGGTATGAGTCTACTTCATCAAACTATGATGAGAAGTTGGAAGAGATTAAAAAATTAGTGGAAGAGAGTAAGGTCCTTTATGCAAGAGGTGTGGAGTTATTTCATGAAGAAAGGAGTGAAGAAGCGGTTGAAATTTTAACGAAATCAGTCGGTATAGCAGAAACCTCTTTAAAAAAAGAGGCAGAAATGTTTTCTAGGCTTTCGAAAGACCCCTGCCAATTAGCTCTTAGAGTCGTGAATACTTTTTTCATGATAACAAAAGTTCTTATTATTTCAGACAGCCTCTTAATAGGGTTCCTACACGAAGATGTTGGTTCCCTTCAAGAAGCTAGAAATTTTTATAATAAAACTTTAGAAATCATCGCTGATGAGAAAGACGAACTTTTTGAAGAAATAAAAAATGAAGTAACTTCGCGCTTAGAGAATCTTTCCGAATAAAACTTTTGGCTCTTTTTTGTAGCGATATAAATGCAAGTGTTGCAGCTCAAATTTTGAAGATTAATCAGAATACTATTAACTGATATTACAACTTATTTAGAGAGGCTATTTTCAAAAGCTCACTATCCTTTTGTAGACAAAGAGTTAGGAGTTTTTGAGTTAGACGAAAGCTACTTTGGTACAAGGCATGTCAGAGGAAAAAGAGGTAGAGGAGCTGCTAGAAAGCCACCTGTTTTTGGATTGCTTAAGGAGGAACTTTTACCAATTATCCAAGGGAAAATCCTCGAAGGGTTAACATTTACACTGACGGATGGAGAGCACATGATGGCCTGATATTAAATAGCTATGAGCATTATCGGGTTTACCATTCTAAGAATGAATTTGCTAGAGGAAAGTCTCATGCAAACGGAATAGAATCGTTTTGGAGTTTTGCAAAATGAAGGCTTACAAAATTCAACGGATTATCAGATCATATGTCTTTTGTACACCTTAAAGAATGTGAATTCAGATTTAATAATAGGTATGGAAATCTAGAGAAAGAATTTCTAAAAAACATGCGAAAATTTAAGATTTGCTAGTAGTGATGGCTCTAGACTAGCTTTTATTGGTGGTGAACATCTGTATATGACCACTTAGAGTTTAATTGGAAAACCCGTTTAGTTATTGGGTATTCTAAAGATAAACCAATTCTATTTGAAGGACAAAGGTATTATGGAAAATACTGGCTTAAGCTTAAAAAAGTTTAATTTAGAAAATTTATTAGATTGCACAGACCCAGATTTAAACCAAACTAACTCAATCAGTGTCGAGCAAGAGAAAGACGAATCTAGAGAACTCGTTGACCGAAAAATCAAAAAGCAATTAAAAAAGTTTCCTGAATATAATCTCGAAAATAATTTAACGTCTGAAAATTTCTTTGAGTCTGAAGATATAAGCATTTTAGATAGTGGTGCATCTGTTAAAGAATTGACTCCGACAGATAATGGTGAAGAGTCCATTTTTTCTTTAGAGGATCAGAATGAAATTAGTGCTCTCATTGAAAAAGAACAGGAAAGATGGAAAATCTCAAAAGAACAAAAACGATCTGCTTCGTCAAAAAAATCTTTATTGGCTAAAACTAAAAATCAAACGATCTCTTTTATACCAACAGAGGAGTTAACTGGAAGATCACTTAGGTTCAGAAAAACTTTAACCGATGTTCTTATTGATCAGCCTGATAGAAAAATCCATTCTAAAGATATTTACTGGCTTATTAAAGAGTTGGGTGGAGTTATTAAACTACAAAAAAACCGTCATCGTATATTTTTTAATAATAGATATATAAATTATTTTGAAAAACTTCATGATAAAGATCCTAAAGGGTTCTTGACCAAAGGTTGGGTGGTGCGAGTTGCTTGTGTCATTGAAAAAGCTGTCAGATACGAGTACATTGACAAAGCAAAATATCCATATTTTCCACAAATGGATATATTATCAGAAGTTTTTTCTAAACCTTAAAAAGTGTGAATTTAGGTTTAATAATAGGCATGTAAATCTAGAGAAAGAATTTCTAAAAATCATGCGAAGATTTAGAATTTGCTAGTCTAGAGCCAACTCTTTTTTAAATTTTTTGAAACGTAATCTCTTTGCCGTCTCGTTTGAGACGGTATTTTTCTTGTGTTAGAGAAGCCTTTTTTACAAGCTCAAGAGCTGTTTTCTCGCTCTCAAATGGAAAAGCAATAAGGGAGATAGATCCTTTCTGCTTGCGCATGCGATCGCTTGCAAGAAGCCGATCCATAGCTTTTTTGGGATCGCGCTTGTAGTAGTAGAAGTGATAGGAGGCAGTGAAAAAATAGAGAAAGTCCCAGATGCTGCGGCGATTTTTTAAAACAAAGAGTTCGACGTCTGAAGAGATTCCCATTAGAAACCAGGTGAGGACTCGTCCGCGTCCAGGAAGCAAGATGGCAAAATTCCCCTTTTTATTAAGAGGATTTTTGACAAAGCGGGGGCGGCAAAATGGCAAGACCAAAAAGCGTGAAAGGAAGTGGAGTGTGGCTCGCGATAATCCCAGCATAATGAGTAGGGTGGCAATGAGAGTGATGAAACCCACGACAACATAGCCTTTTGCCATGCTAAGTCCTAAAAGTCCATTGATGATAGCAATAGCAAAAGGAGCCAGTGCTACTCCCAAAAATCCGAGAAAGTTTGCAGCGGCAACTATTTGACCAATGCGCTTTTCGGGGCTAAATGCTTGAATGTAGGTTTCAAAAGGCACAATGAAGAGCCCTCCAAAGAAACCGAGAATCACAAGAATTGTAATGACAGCAGTTAAGCTATTGGCAAAAAGACCCAGAAAAATGAGTCCAAAGCCCATCAACACGCCTGCAACACAGGGGATACCCAATTCAATTCTTTTTCGCACAACCCGACCTGCAAGAAAGGCTCCGACAGCAATCCCGAGAGCAGTTGTCAGAAAGAGATATCCGCCCGCTTGCTCATCCATTTTCAAAGATTGAATCGCAAAGGGGACGATCGAGAGCTGAATGTAGGCACCAACAAAGAGAAAGAAGCCGGCACCGATGACGGAGACAAAGAGGTGAGGACGCTCACTTATCCCAACCATTGTTCTCCAAATTTCGCGGACAAAGAGAGGATTAATTTTTTTCTTTGTGCCCTTAGGCTTGGTATAGGGAATGAAAAGAGAGGTAATAAAGCCTAAAATGGCGACAACTAGGCAGAGATTTACAGAAAGTAGGTAGTTTTTGTTGAGGATATCACTGACAAAGCTAGCAAGAAATGTACCAACGATGATCGCCAGATAGGTAAATGAGGTGACCCAGCCATTCGCTTTGGAGATGCGATTTTTTTCTACGAGCTCTGGGATGATGCTGTACTTGGGTGGCCCGAAAAAAGCGCTTTGCATCGAGAGCAAAAACATCAGCGCGTAACAACTAATTTCACTTTTTGCTGCGAAGGCAAAGAAAGCTAAAATAATGATGACAATTTCTGTCACTTTCATCGTGACGATGATGCGCGATTTGCTAAATCGATCCGCAAGAACGCCTGCAGCAGAAGAGAAGAGGAGAAAGGGGGCGACATAGACAAGTCCTAACCAGAAGAGAATGCGTGAAGCGTCATCTACCCCTTTGATGCTGATCAGGAAGAAGAGAATCAAAAATTTAAAGATGTTGTCATTCATCGCACCACCAAACTGTGTCAAGTTATGGAAGTGGATAGCGTTACGCGTTGCGAAACCCTCTGTTTTTCGGAACGGGAGGGAGTTGAAGAAAGCTTTAATGCGCGTTGATTTTTTCTTGAAAAAAGACATATGATCAATCCTAACAAAGTTGGGATAAGGTGTCAGCGATAATCGCAAGTCAACAGTTAGAAATTCTTGTAAAAGAACTCTCAAAATTTCTTTACAAGGGGTTTTCACGAAAATTTGTGATTACCCCCAGTGATGAGATGAAAGGCAGCATTTTTGCGCAGCTTGCCACTGAAAAGGGAGTTGCACTTGGTGCGAAATTTTACAAGCCCGCGCAAGGTGTGCAGGCAATTTTACGTCTTTCTGGCAACTCTCCTCATTTTCCCACGCCCAACGCTCTCGCCCTGCATTTAGAGAGTGAGCTTCCTAAAATTCCTGAGCTTGAAGAGCTCATCAAGACACCAAAACAGCTGCGCGATTTTGCCGACCACATCAGCCAGCTCTTTTTACGGTATGCTAAGGCGGAAAATGTTCTCTTGCATGGCTGGCAAAAACGCCTTTATGAAAAAATCTTCTCTATCTGGGATGCTCCTGCAAATTTTCTGCCAGAAGTTGAGCCGCAAGATCTTGAAGTGCATGTTTTTGGCGCCATCCCTAAACTCTATCGCGATTTTTTTGCAAAAATGCCGCGGGCAACATTCTACTTTCTCAATCCCACAAGAGAGTTTTGGGGCGATCTGCTCTCTGATAAGAGTCGTTTAAATCGCATAAAGTTTTATGAGAAAAAAGGCGTAGCCAAAGAAGAGATTGCACAATTTACCGAGCTCACCTCCTCTCATCACCCGCTCCTTGCTAACTTTGGCAAAATGGGCGGCGAAATTTTTTCTTACTACCAAGATCTCTCTCTGCCTTACATAGAAAAATTTGCCGAGCCAAATAGCACAACACTTTTGCAGACCGTACAAAAAGACCTTTTAGAGATGCAAAAATCGAATTATGAGCAAGATGGTTCGATCCAATTGCATAGTGCCTGCTCAATGTTGCGCGAGATTGAAGTATTGAAAACACTCCTGCTTAATCTTTTTGCAGAAAATCCCGACTTGCAGCCCTCCGATGTATTGGTACTCGCGCCTAAAATCGCAGACTATGAGTCTCACATCTCTCTCTCATTTGGTTCGAAAGATCTGCCGATCCCCTTTGAAATTCAAGATCTTCCTTTTTCACGGCGCAGCGATCCGGCGCAGGCGCTCCTCTATCTTTTCTCTCTACAAAATTGCGCCTGGGAGCGCGAAGAGATCCTGCGTTTTTTCCACTTCGCCTCAGTAAAAGAGCATATACACTTTACTGATGAAGAGCTCAAAACTATTGAAAAGTGGTTAGAAGCTGTTCATCTGAAGTGGGGCTATGATGAAACCCATCGTGTTGGTACTTGGGAAGAGGCGTTTCGCAGACTTCTCTTTGGCCTAGCCATGGAAGAGGAGCCCGAGCACCTCGCGCATCCGATCGAGCTTTCTGAAGCGGAGCTTCTGGGAAAATTTTTGCAAGCTGTGCGCTCCTTGCGAGAGGATTTGCGCACTATGGAAACCAAAAAATTTACCTTACGAGAGTGGAAAGAATTTTTTCATACCCTTTGTGAGCGCTACCTCGGTTCAATGGACTTCCAAGAAGATTTTTCTATTTTGGGAGAGCTTCTTCCAGACGTAACCTACCGCTTTGCAAGCGTCGAACGAGCTATTCGTCGCAATCTCGCGCGCTCTGGTGATCGGGTACGCGCTCAGAATCAAAATTGCATCACATTTACATCATTAAAATCTGGAAATGCGCGACCAGCTAAAGTGATTGCCCTACTGGGAATGGAAAAGTTCCCACATCAAGAGACTTTTTCCTCTCTGCAGCAAGCTCAAAATTTAGGACCCACCGCATCTGAAGAGGATCGCTACCTCTTTTTAGAGCTTCTCATCTCAGCAAGAGAGAAGCTGCTCTTTTTCTATTCCAATCTCTGCCCTCAAGATGGGCGTGAGCAGAGCGTCTCCTTTTTAGTACAAGAGCTTATGGATTACCTAGAATTGGATCTACACACTTCGCATCCTTCCTATCCTTTTCATCCTAAATATTTTAAAAAAGAGGCGACCATAAAAGAATTTTCTTCCTTAAATTTTTCCAAAGCGAGCGAAGAGCAAGAGCGCCAGCCCTTCTTTCAAGGAGTTGAGCCAGAAAAAGCCACCACCATCACCATTAACCAACTGAAAAAATTAGCAAAAAATCCTCTGCGCTTCTACCTGAATGAGACCCTAAACATTCATCTCCCTTTTGAGTATGATGAAGAGTTTCTTCTTGCACCTTGGGAGAAAAACGCCATGCAACTGCAATCACTGCGCGGAGAACTGCAAATAGAGGAAGTCTCTCGAGCGGGAAAACTTCCTTCGGGACTCTTTGAAAAAGTGGCGATCATGCGCCTTGAAAAGGAGCTTGCTCCTCTCAAAAAATCCTTTGATGCAACTCTTTTTGCCGTCGAACTCAAAGCCTCCTGCGAAGCGCCCTACAAACTTCATGAAAAAAAATGGATCATACCAGCGTTGCAAGTCGGTGATGTAACCATCGAAGGAGAAATAGAAAACCTCTCTGAAGAGGGGCTTTTACACATCGGAGGAAGCAAACTCTATGAACTCCTGCCCATCTGGCCAACGTTCCTTGTCTTTCAAAAAATTGCACAAACTCTTGGTTGTAAAGAAGATTTGCTCATTCTCAAGGAGAGTAAGCGCCTTTCAGTTTCAGGTAATCATCTTGAAACGTACCTCAGCTATTTTGAAGAGGCGAAAAAGAGCCCCTCGCCCTTTACTCCACGAGCAGCAGAAAATATCCTGAAAGGAAAACCACCAGCAATCAACACACAGTTTATTGATCCTCACCTGAAATGGGCACAGGCAAGAGCTCTTTCTCAAAAACAAAACTGGGAGGGTGAGCTTCAAAAATATTTTAGCCACTTCGCAGAAAAAGAGGAGATGGTATACTCCCCGCTAGTCTAACTTGAGGTATGATGCAGAGTGTTTCCACAAGAGTTGCTACTGAAGGGGTAAGAGGTCATACACCAACATCGTCTCAAGAGTCTGAAGATCTTCAAAAAGATCTTAGAGCAATGGTTGAAACAGACCCTCGTGTTGCATATGTGAGAGAAAGAGTTTTTTTTGATACTGGTAATGGAGAAGAGGGAAGTTGGCCGTTTCAAGAAACTGATTACGAACAAATAGGAGAAAAGAAAATGGAAGCTGGAGATTATAGAGTTAAGTCGACACCACCGCATTCAACGCCTATCTATGAGGGTGGACCAATTGGAGATGTACAGCAAGCACAAACTAAGCCAAACGATCAGCAAGTGCCTGTGTACGAAGGTGTAAAAGTTACAGCAGCTCCAAAAGCGCCTGCTGTTGATACGATCTATTCGTTAGCAGACTAAGAATATAGTGGTGCAAAATGTTTGATGTGCTAGACCCTAAGACGCAAGTTTTGGGAAGGCATTTTATTGAAGCATCTGCAGGTACGGGCAAGACCTTTGCGATTGAAAAGATTTTTGCCCGGCTTGTACTTGAGGAGAACTTCTCTGTTGAGGAGGTGCTCCTTGTTACGTTCACGCGTGCGGCTGCACGTGAGCTCAAAGAGCGCATTCATGCCAATATTGCTTCGCTTCCAAAGTGCAAACGGGTAGAAGAGGTTATTATTGAGATGGACCGCGCGGCCGTCTTTACGATTCACGGCTTTTGCCATCGCATGCTTACGGAGTTTGCCTTTGAAGCGGGACTTACGCCCGCGCTTCCTGATCCTGATGAGAGTGATTGGACAAAAGATGCGCGCAAAGCCATTTTGCAGGTGCTGCGTTCTCCTTTAGAGGGGTTCGATCCTGTGCAGCTCGATCTTTTATTGCGTTCTTTTGGAAATTCTATAGAGCGATTGACAGAGAGTTTGATTGCAGCGCGGGAAGGAGAGGCACTTCCCAATTTTTTAGAGATGCAGGAGCAATTTTCTGCTGAGCTACCTCCAATAGAAGCAGAGGACCTGCTTGCGGCTCTGCAAGAGGCAAGCGCTTCGTACAAGGGGTTGGCCAATCGGCAGGGAGAGTTGCACCCGCACTTTGTTAAACAAGTGGAATTTTTTGGAAATGGGGAGAATTTTTCTTTGCTGCTTGCAGAAGAAACTTTCTTGCATAAACTGTCCGACGAAAATCGCAAGGCAAGAGCCAAAGGAGAGCTCTCTCCTCTTCTACTTAGATTGCAAGAATCGGTTCTTCCTGTGATAGAAGAGGCACGCTCACCGCAAAACACTTTTTTGCGCTTAGCTCATCGTGTGAATCAGGAGTTGCAAAAGAGCGAAGAGGGGACGACTTCTCCAGATGAGTTATTGCAAAAGATGCGAAGCGCATTGAACAAACCTGCGTTTTGCGAGGCGATTCAAAAACGCTATCGCGCAGCCATCATCGATGAATTTCAAGATACGGATGTGCTGCAATGGGATATTTTTAAAACTCTATTTTTAAACTCTGAGAGCTTTATTGTTGTAGGGGATCCAAAGCAGTCGATTTACTCTTTTCGCGGAGCTGATTTAAAGGTTTATTTTCGGGCAAAAGAGCAGATGGGAGAAAAGGCGTTTGCCACACTCGGCACAAATTATCGCTCTAAAAAATATTTACTCTCAGAACTCAATCGTCTTTTTGCGGGGGCGGGCTCTTGGCTTGAAGAGGAGGGGCTGCCGCTAAATTACCGCACGGTAGAAGCAGGAGGAGATGAAGGCGGTAGTTTCAATTTTTTGCGCGCAGAAAAAGAGGAAGATCTCTTTCCTTTCATCGCAAATGAGGCGTTAAAACGCCCCTTTTCGGATATTGCCATCCTGGTAAAAGATCGCTATCAAGCAGCACGCGTGGAGACCTATCTTGCAAAATGTCGCATTCCGGTACGCGCTAAGGGAATGGTCCACATTGCCGAAACTCTTAGTTTTGAATTCTTTATCGATCTTTTTGCTGCTCTTAAAGGTGAGATGCGTCGCTTTTTAGCTCACCCCATTGTTGGCTACACGGATCAACAAATTTTTTCTTCTGATCTTACACAAGAACTTGCAAGACTCTCTTACCTTAGCGCTCTACTTGAGGAAAAGGGAATAAGTACTTTTTTAGACGAATTACTCAAAACCCCATGGAATGGCGTGACTTTATATGAAAGACTTAGCCTGGAAGAGTATGGCCACTTAATGCAGATAGCCGATTTACTGCTAGAAGCGAAGACGACAGATCCCGCTCGCCGTTTGCAAGAGATTAAGAAGAGACATCTTGATAGTGATATGCGCTACAAAGCAACGCGCCTTGCCGATGAAAATAGTGTCACCATCATGACGATGCACATGAGCAAAGGATTAGAGTTTCCTGTGGTTTTTGCTTTGAATTTAGCAGCTAAGGAAGCGCGAGCCGAAGCTGAGGCGATGCGCGGGCTCTATGTTGCGCTAACCCGAGGAAAAGATTGTGTCTACTTCCCTCTTTTGCAGGGAAAACCGACCCTTGGCGCGCGCTTTTTTGAAAGTGTAGAGGGGGAGTTTGAAACGATAGACCTCGCAAGCGATCAGCCTGCTCCCTTCCATACTGAAGAGAAAAATGCCTTAACTCAGCACTCTTTTCAAAGAGAATTTGCTACCTCCTATCTCCACTCATTTACCTCACTTGCAACAAAGCACTACACTTTTGAAGGTGAGAGACCTGAAGAGGGAGAGCTTCCAGCGGGCGCTGATGTCGGCATCTACCTACATGCGCTCTTGGAAAAAACGGTTGATGAGGCGCTTTACCAAGAAGAAAATTTTGCCGAGCAAATCCTTGCCATGACACGCGCCGGTGTTTACAAAGAGCATGCGGAAGAGATTGCAACAATGGTGACCCGATCTTTTGCGATCTCATTTGATGGACACAACCTTTCCGAAATTTCTCCAGCAAGCATGGTCACAGAATTGGAATTTCTCTATCCTCAAAATGAGCAGACACGATTAAAAGGATTTGCTGATCTCATCTTTGAAAAAGAGAATCGTCTCTATCTTGTCGACTGGAAATCTAACTACCTCGGCAAAGAAAAAGAGCAGTATAAAAAAAAGAGTTTAGAAAAAGCGATGCAGGCGCATGAATACTTTTTACAGGCAAAAATTTATGGTGAGGCGCTTGAGCGTTACGCGAAGTTGATGGGCAAGGAGCTAGGTGGTATCTACTACTTTTTTCTGCGCGGTTTGAAGTGGAATGAGGGAGTCTATTCTTGTGTATGGAACCCCTGAACATGTCAGACTTTTCGAAAAGACGCAAAAAGTTGGCCCAAATTGATTTTTCGAACTCGCTAACTCTTA
Organism: Candidatus Algichlamydia australiensis; assembly: GCA_033977065.1. GTDB lineage: Bacteria > Chlamydiota > Chlamydiia > Chlamydiales > JAJFMI01 > Algichlamydia > Algichlamydia australiensis. The sequence goes on along the minus strand of JAXCHI010000003.1, from coordinate 343,118 downwards.
AGGAGTTAGCTCCGTTCTCCAAAACCAATTTAGCCTCAATTTTTGAGACCTTTTCAAAAAGAGCACCTATTCAGTGCTTCCATGTCGACCTAGCCTTTGCAAAGGCGATAGATGAGCGCGAAGATGTCCAAACATTTTTGGCGCTCCTCATGGCGCAATCGCGCGCGGGTCACCTCTGCATTACTGTAGAAAAAGATCGCATCTTGCCCGACTGCCCAGAAGAAATTTTGGAAAAAGCGCTAAGTGGTGCTAAGCAATTTATCCCTAAGCCAAATGGCCCCATCGTTCAGGAAAACAATCACTACTACCTCTCCCGCAACTACTACTTTGAAAAGAGCATGGAGAAAACTCTGCTCGCGCTTCTCAGCCGTCCCTGCACTCCTATCGAGCCTCAAGAACTCTCTTCCCAACTCACCGAAGAGCAGAGAGAAGCTGTCACCAAAGCCTTAAAAAATTCTTTCCTTCTCCTCACCGGTGGGCCAGGCCGCGGAAAAACGTTTACCGCTGCGCACATCCTCAACCACTTCAAGGGCCGTGTACTCATCACAGCTCCGACTGGAAAAGCGACTGCAAAGCTAGCAGAGGGAATGACCCAATACCAAGTAACCTCTGGAACTCTCCATCAACTCTTAAAAATTCGTGGACCCAAAGATTTCTATCAAACTCCACCGCGTCTCGATGCGGATCTCATTATTGTAGACGAAGCATCTATGATCGATGCGCGCCTTTTCTCGACATTTTTGCAAGCTGTACCACCTAACGCGCGCCTCATTATCATGGGTGATGGCGATCAGCTGCCGCCTGTAGAAGCAGGCGATCTCTTCACCCAAATTTGCCAACACATCAAACAAAAATTTCCCAAAAACTACTGCGAACTTACGCGCTGTTTGCGCTCTGACCGCAAAGAGCTTTTGGACTTAGCAGATCACGTACGCCACGGTGAAACGCAAGCTATTGAAATGGCGAACTTGCAACCGCTCCCTGCAGATCTAAAAGAGCCGATCTTGCACCATTTTCCTAAACCAACAAAAGAGCGCCCCGACCCAAAACAACTTTTAGAAAACCTGCAAAAATTTCGCATTCTTACACCTTTAAGAGAGGGGCGTTACGGAGTCTCTGGAATTGGAGACCAAGCTCTTGCCCACCTCACAGAAAATTGTAAGTTGCCCTACTTTTTTGCTTATCCCATCCTGATTACCAAAAACTCCTATGAGCATGAGCTTTACAATGGAGAAGCGGGTATTGTTATTCGCGAAATAAAAGAGAAAAATGGGACACTCCAGCCGGAAGATCGCGCCTATTTTCCCGGTGGCAAGGAGATGGCTGCGCTTCTTCTTCCTCCGCATGAAATCAGCTACGCTCTCTCGATTCACAAAAGTCAAGGGAGCGAATTTGATGAGCTCTTACTTCTTCTTCCTCCCGGATCAGAGCGCTTTTCTCGAGAAATCTTATACACTGGAATCACCCGCGCGCGTAAAAGTCTCACTATTTGCGGCGATAAAGAGATGTTCATCTCTCTTCTAGTCAAAAGCGGCAAACGCACCTCCAATATTTTAAAGTAAATACTCTAATTCTAAGATAAAAATAAATCCTATTAACTCAATTTGCTATCCCCTTCTCGCTCGCGGATGGCAAATTGAGTTGGTAAGTTGTTGCAAGAAAAGTTTGTATTGTTGTAATCTCTTGTCAGTTTTTTAGGGAGGTAAAGATGACAGCAAAGTTAGAAAAAGAGAGTGGCTTGCTTGGAGCTATTTTAGAGGGAAATTTTTCAGAGACTCAAGGACTCTTGAACGGCTTTGATTTTAACGCAATTTTAGAAAATGGAAAAACCGCACTTTCGAATGCAGTTTCAATAGGAAACAGAGAGATCGTCAAACTTTTGCTAGAAAATAGAGCAGATCCAAATGTTGTTAAAGTTTGTGAAGAGGAAGAAGTAGGTGCTGTTTTCTTAGATGAGGAGGGTGACAGCGGGTATGAAACAGTTTTGTGCAAGGCTGTGCGAAAAGGACAGAAAGAGATTGCGAAAATGTTGCTAGAACATAACGCAGATCCAAATAATTGGGCGAATTTTGGACTAGACTCTGTCAGCATTTCTCTTGAGGTTGGTAATTTTGAGTTAACAGAACTACTCCTCGAGAACGGAGGATTAAAAGGCCTTGACGAAACAAGAACCAGGAATGCGATTATAAGATTTATTGATAACTCTAAAATAGACCTTTTTCTTAAATACGCACAAGAGATTCAGATTTCTATACATCCAATTTGTTATGCAATAAATGAGGGCAAATTTGAAGTTGGAAAGCAATTGCTTGCACTTAAAAAAGGAAGCTTTGAATTTGTAAAAACACCATTCTTGTGTGGGAATGATTTTGAAGAATTGGTGGTTGCTGTTTTCAATGAAGAAGTTGAGCGAGTAAAGAAGATCCTTTTGAAGGAACAGAGACTATTTAAAGAGAAAATTCGTGGTTGTTCGATATTTGAACTGTTGGATTTTATTGAAAATGAAGAAATAAAAAAGCATCTCGCTTCCCACACTAAACGTTTTATAGATGTCCGAGATTATGAAGGAAAAACTCAACTAATTGTTGCAATAAGTTCTCATAAAAGAGTAGTTTTTTGCTTTGAGAACACTCAAAAAGTTCTTGATAATCTTCCAGAAATAAAGCGGTTGTTAAAATATGGCGCTGATCCAAACCTTTTTGATGACAATTTTATGACACCATTAAGATACGCAGCCCAAAAAAAAGATGAGGAGCTAGCGTATTTACTGATCGAACATCAAGCAAATATTCAGGATTCAATTGATAAAGCAAAAGAGAGAGAAGCTCCTTTAGAGGAAATAAATTTTCTAGAAAGCTTTGTAGGGCGTAGAACCAAAGGTCCACTCTCTTGAAAAAGCCTTAACATAAGCTCTCTACAATGCATTTTAAAGCTCTCCAGGGATGGGGTGCTTTTCTTTGTTTACACAGTTATTTGTACACTCTTAAGAAAGGTCAAGCGAGTAAATTTTATGAGCTCTTGCTCCTCCTCCCTCCTGGATCGGAACGCTTTTCTTGAAAAATCTTGCACACTGGTATAACGCGCGCATGCAAAGGTCTAACCATGTGCAGTGATAAAGAGATGTTTACTACTCTTCTTGCAAAAAGCGGTAAGCATACCTCCAATCTTCTAAATTAAAAGTTTAATTAATGAACAATGCAAGATATTTAGGGATTTATGTTCTGCTAGCAGCAGTCCCCTTGACTGGAACTTACTTTGGATTAAAAGTAGAACGTTCTATTGATTCTTTTTATGCAGTTGCGATGCCAATTTTTTCTCCATTAAAATTTGGGGTTTTAGGATTGGTTCAAAAGGGCTCTTCTTTTTGCAAAACATTTGAATTTCGTAGACAATTATTTCTTTTATGTTAAGATTTGTTTAAAAAATCGCCAAAGGAGGTTGGAGTATGCAAAATATAAGGCAAGCTGATTTTACCAGAGAAGAATCAAACATTATTGATTTTGAGGATCAATTTACTGATCCTGTAACTCTTGAACGTTTTGTCGATCCTGTGATCACAAATTGTGGACATACGTTTTCAAAAAGTGTTTTGTTGGAGTTGGAGCGTCTAGAAAGAGGACCTTCTTGCCCCCTATGTAGGAGAAAGATAACTAATTCGACAAGTTGCTTAGTTTTTAATGAAGTATTGAAAAAAACTGAGAGGTGTGGAAACAAGTACTTACCTCTAAATCGCGAAAATCTCTCCAGAGAGGATCTCAATGAAATGCGAAATTTTGCGCAAAAGTATGCCGTAGTTGACCAGAATATTTGGAATCGAAACCGCGAAGAAGCGGAAAAATATGCAGGAAAACTCTCAACTCTTTTTATGCATAACAGACGATTAGGTAACGGTAATTATGTGGGATTAGAGGAAAAAACTGTAAAGAAAGGCCAAGGTTTGATCCAAACATACCAAAAAGGGGGGTGGGGAAAAGCATGGGATGGTTTTGGCAATTTTATTTTTCTAAATATTTTTGGTCATAACGATACTTGTAGACTGCGAAAATTAACCGCGGAAGTTGCTGCTTTAAATTTGTTAGAAATAGCTTGCTTAGAGAGATAATAAAACTAAAACCGCTTTTTAAAAGGCCCTCCCAGATGGGAGGGTCTTTTTTTTATCTCTCTTAAGGTTTCTAGAATAGATATTTTATAACAAAAATTGCCAAAACTCTAATGAGGGTAATTATATAAACATATTTTCCAGTTATTATTTTTTATGAAAAAAACTTATGTAAAAACAACGAAATTCAAAACAAAATAACAATTGCTTTAATTTCTAGTTAAGATTTATTTTTAATTTTTAGAGTCTCGAAAATTATTGATCACAGTATTAATTTCTGTTTCAGAAGTTTTTAGCCATTCGTTGTCGTGATGTGGCACTGTTAGGTAATCTCTTGGGGACATTTCAAAGCGGTCCGGTCTGTCCCATTCAGCCTTTTCTACAAATCTAGAGAAGAACCTTAGCATGGCCAAGTTATTTGACAGGACAGCAACATGGAGAGGGGTCATGCCATGTAGGGAATCCAGTGGAGAGAACTTCAATCCTCCCTCACTTTTTTTCTTTAAACTCTTTTTTATATTTTTGCCTAATTTTTTATTTTCCTTTGCCCTTTTAAACCAATATTCTTCATCGTTGAATGTAAATTCTCTATTTCTTACGGATAGTTCAGGAGTAAAACTCAGAGAAATTTTTGCAATTTCTGTGGTCGTTATGGTAGCACCTGTTGAATTTTCCCGCCCTCTGGAGCAAATGAACATAAGTCTTTCGCATCCGCTTTCAGAAGCTGGTATTTGCGAGTTGGGTTTACACTTCATAAGGATAGGCAGGGTAGCTTTATGGACTTTAAAAAGATGTGTATTTTTCTCTTCACATCGTTCTTTTGTCAATATTTTATTGCTCCAGTCTAGGCCCACTTCAATCAAATCTTGTCGTACATTTTCGATATAAAGTCGGCCTCCTGGTTTTAGAATTCTAACAAAATTTGATAGCATTAGTGGGAATAGATATGAACTGCTTGTCAAAACAAAGGTAGCAAATACAACATCATATCTTTTTTGAAGAGGAGGATTGTCGCGATCTAGTTTGGCAAAATCATGCGTCAAGAATTCGATTTCTGGCTCACTTTTTTCGGCTGTAATAGCCTGAGCAAATTTATTAAAAAATTCTGTTAGTTTTTCATCGCATTCGTTTAATTCGAGCATTTTTCGAATGCCGATTCTAAAATTGCCAGAGGAGACCTGTCCGGGTTGTCTCAAAATTGAAAAAAGCTCAGGGGCTGAATCGTACACATCTAAATGACTGATCTTTTTCATAGCACCTAATTTTGCTAGTTCTACGACCTGTGGAGAACGAGGAAAATATGGAGTTTCACCACTACTTACTGATCGCATATACCCAGGACCTATAAGCGCCCAATTTTCTCCTTCCCTAGCTGTTTCAAAAATGTCTAAATAGGCATTAGTCTGTCTGAGTGGGCCTGTATTAAAGCCTCCAAAACTGCGTCCTTGGTTAACTGGAAATGCCATTTTTCTCTCCCTTTTGAATTGGTTAACAGTATTTTTACTTTTTGTTTGTTTTTTTACAATAATTATTAGAGTTACGCTTTGGTTTTGGTCCTATAGAGATCGGTTTAAAATTGCAGAGTTTATACTATTGCGTTCTTGAGGAGTAACTTTTTTCTTAAGCTCTGCGCGATTACAGTATGTTGCTAAAACACAAGTTGATAGCAGCCTGCAATAGTTTTTTTAGAAGATTTTTCTCTTAAGAAGGTTTTTTTATTTCTCTTGATAACCTACCCTTAGCGGTATGAGGGTTCTACTTTCTCTTACAGTTTTTTGTTTTGTTTCGCTCTTTGCGGGGTATCGAGAAAATATCGATGCGATTTTAGGACAAGAAAATGCCCAAGTGGGGATTTTGGTTGTTTCCCTATCCGATGGCAGAGTGGTCTATGAGCGCAACCGCCATTTGCGCTTTGTTCCAGCAAGTACCGCTAAATTGTTTACTGTAGCCGCGGGTCTTGATCAGCTAGGTGTCGATTTTCAGTTTAAGACGGAGATGCGTATGCGGGGCAAGATTGAGGGAAGTGCTCTTTCTGGAGATCTTGTGCTGGTTGGGGGAGGTGATCCCTCTTTGAAGCGCTATCATTTCCAAGAGTTTGTTGAAGTTTTGAAATCTAAGAATATCGAGGTGATTCGCGGAGATCTGATTGTAGATGCGGGTTGTTATGATGAGATTGCGTGCGCTCCCGGTTGGATGTGGGATGATAGTCCAACAAGTTGGAACCCTCCTCTTGGAGGCTTGAATATCGATCATTCAAGAATCGTCTTGGCGGTGGAAGCCGGTGAGGTGGGAAAGGCGCCTACTGTGCGCATTCTCAACTCTGGTGAAGAGGTGACAATTCAAAATCGCGCGAAGACGATTCAAGGAAAGAAAAGTGAAATTTCAGTTGAGAGGCCTCTGTCCAGTTTGGGAAAGAGTGTCGTTGTTGAAGGCTCTGTTATAGCAGATGAGGCGCCAAGAATTTATAAGGTGCCGGCTGTTGATCCCACGAGACATGCGGCGATGGCGTTTTCTGATGAGTTGAAGAAGCAGGGAATTTTGTTACAGGGAAGAATAAAATTTGAAAGTAGTCCACGAAACACCACAGCTCTTGCTGTGCAATCCTCCGCTTCTCTTGCTGACCTTTCGAAGAAGATGTTAAAAGATTCCGATAACTACTATGCAGATAGTCTGTTCAAACAACTAGGAGCAAAGAGGGGCCAAGGGAGTTGGCAGAGCGGATCGCGTCAGGTACGTAACTTTTTGCAAGAGAAGCTATCTAGCCAGATGGAAGACTTTGTCGTTTTAGATGGCTCTGGTCTTTCGCGCTATAACCTTGCTTCCCCAAGCCACTTCGTCTCTCTTTTGCAATGGGTGCATGACGAGTCTCCTTATGCGGAGGAGTTCAAGGCAGCCTTAAGTATTGGCGGTGTTGATGGAACGTTAAAAAAGCGCTTTGACACAGGGCGTTTTCGCTCACGAATTCGAGGTAAAACTGGAACAATGACGGGTGTCTCTTCGATATCTGGGTATCTGGTTACAAAAGATAAAGAGCTTTTGGCATTCTCTATCATAGCTAATGGCTTTGTGGAGAAAGTGCGTGAGTGGCGCGCGCGCGTCGAAGATCCGATTATCAATGAATTAATTTTATGTCCGAAGCAAAGAGTTTCTTTGAATAAAATTTAATAATTTCCTCTTTTAAAAACAGGTCTAAATTACTAGATAGTGTTGTCAAAAGGCTATAATCAGATTATTTTTCATGTTTGCAATGCCTAATTCTTTCAAATTTTTTAGCGCTTCTTAGCGTTAAGTAGTTTTTTATTTTAGAAAAATTACGAATTTTCTTGACATAACGTTTACACGGGTTTAAAACCTGTGTCAGACAAAGCGGGAGGCTGCCTTATGGGAGATGAAGTAGAGTTAACTGACAAGCTTAAGTATAGAGTTGAGCGTCTCGTAACTTTGTCAAGAGAGATTGAAGAGGATGATGATTATGAAGACTTGGTAGAGCTGGTTGGAGAGAATGGCTGGCAAGGTTTTAGGGGTTTAGACCCAAGTCTTTGGGGCGACGAATACACTTGGACATATCAAGGTGGAAGAGAAAGAGACATAAAATACTTTACTAGGATTATTTTCCCTGAAAATGATGAGGCGGGACGACTTTTACACCCTTTCTCTTTTTCGGAGCGATATCCTCTCTGTGCAGGTGACGCTCTTATCGACACTGCTTGGAATAATGTGTTTCAGGAGGAGATTTCTTTTTCTTCGATTGGCAATAAAAAGTTATCACCCAGGATTTCGCATGTTTACGATGTTGATAGACGCAGCGATGATCCTTATGAAAAACATACCACAATTACATTTTGCTACATCGATCGACTCTTTTATCCTTACCTTAAGAATCCTGTCTCATTGCCGGCTTTAGACAGTTCAGCCCGTTTGCCAGAAATAAGATATGGCGGGTCGAGGCAAGCTCCAATTATTAATACTCTAGAAAGCACTCAAGGAAGGGGTCTCCTAATCGAAAAAGTTATTGAAGAGCTCACTCGACTTTTTCCAGGAGTTCGCATTGCAGCAGATCCCTCTGTGAGTAGAGCGCTTGTAAAAATGTTCATTCAGACCCCAATCTTAACCGATTTCCTTGATGCAATCGGCTACTGCGTTGGGACTATCTGGGAATGGGTAGATAGAAATGAAATTCTTCTCATTCCTGGCGAAAACTTTGGTAAATTTGCTCGCATCTACAACAAGGAGTAGAGGTTAGCATAAAGGAGTAATTTTATGTGTCCTTCCCGTTCTCAACCAAGAGACCTTTTGAGTCGATTAAACTCTGAAGGGTCATTAATCCATTTAAACCGTTTTCAAAAGGAGCTTACTACAGAAGAGTACTGGCAAGCCTCCCAATTTTTTCTGCATGGCGGTTGGTCTGAGGTAATTAAACAGTATTTCTATGAGAGTCCAGAGAGATCTTCTGGAGATGATTACTCTCCTGTCGTCATTCTTCCCGGAGATGAGCTAGGTGCGCGGAGGATAGAGCCCCTTCCCCTGGTATATTCTGAAGGAATCACTTTGAGTGATATGGTTCTCAAAACAGCTTGGATACGTGGCCTTTCGCCTAGACTAATCTACTTTAACTCTGGTCAACAAGGAAGAGATCCAGAAACGGTTTTAAAGTTCATAAAGAGGCGTGAACCTCTACCCTTCAACTATAGCAGGCCTCCAGAACTGATTTCGATAGACAGAACGCTTTTAAGTGTCGACACGGCTCCGAAGGTACTTGATACAAGAAATGAAACAAATTCAAGAGGCAAAAAACTTTTGGAAATAATTAGTGAACTTACTACCCCTGCGACTGACTTACCCCCGGGTTCTTCTGAGCCAGTGCCAATCGGAAGATTCAGTTATTTTCATGGAAAAATTTTCATTGAACACGAATTGAAACATCAGTTTGTACGAATACGTGTTGAAGATACGCTCTCTTTGGTAGAGATTCTGAATGCTATCGCTTACTACCTAGATGCGGTTTGGGAATGGATTGACGACAAAATTTTTATTGGTTTGCATCCAGGATCTGGGGCAACTGTCCACTCTTGGCTATCTGAAGAAGAAGAGGAGGGTTGAGGATGCCTACTCACTGTAGAGATCAACTTAATCCTTTTGTGAAACGCGAAACAGAGGGTAACCCCGATTTTGTTGTTCCGGAAGGACAGTTTACCTTCGATTGGGAAGGGAAAGAGTCAGATGTTCGGAGTCTTCAAAGCCGCATTGCTCATGTTCCAGGTGCAACATCTGGTTTAACTATCGGCAGAGGATATGACCTAAAAAAGAGGTCGGAGGACGAAGTTTATAAAACTTTACGCTCTGCTGGCCTTTCCCATTCGCATGCTAATGCTTTTAAAGTTGCGGCTGGAAAGATGGGCTCGGCGGCTTGCGCAGTTCTGAGTAGCAACATGAAACCCATCACACCAAATCAACAGAAGCTTTTATTTGAAATCATTTATCCATCATACTTTGCGATTCTGCTGCGTATTTGTTTTAAACCCGATGTTGTAAAAGCTTATGGGGTTGTTGATTGGACTCATCTCCACCAAAAGGTAAAAGATTCTTTGATGGATATGGTGTATTTAGGCGTTTACAGAGGTGCTTCCGGTCCTTATGGAGATACGCGCGCCCATCTTCAAGCAACTATTACTAATCTGAATATTGATCCTAATGGAAAGTTGACTCTATTTAAAGAGGCTATGGCTGACTGGGATTTTTGGAAGCTGTTAATTCCTGGTGGTCCGATGCAGCCAGGAGAAACCATTGAAGATGACAGGATAAAGGGATACCACGCGCGTTTTAAGAGCAGAAGGGATTACGCGAGCTCTATCGACACCCTTGAAGTTGAGTTTGAGGGCAATCCGAACGCAAATCCACCTGATCGAGAGTTTACCTATAGATGTGAACCTTCTAATTTGCAACCAAAAATGTACGAAGATCCCAGTTACGGGCTTGTGATAGGAAAGGGGTTCACCTTAGGGAAGAGAAAGTGCTTTGTCAAAGGTGAGGGGTATAGCTCACTAATGAAAAAGCCAGAAGTGAGAAGGCATTTAGAATACTTAAGCTTAGCGGGGGCTCAGCTTGAGGCGTTTGTAGGCGCGGTGCCTAAAAGAGGAAATGCCGCTGCTACATATCTAGAGCAAAAAAAAGATGTTCTGGGGGCAATAAATTCGACCCAAGAGAGAAAGCTTTTTGATATTATTTATCCTGCTTACGAAGCCGATGTTTTGCGAGTGCTTTTTTTAGATAGTAATCTTAATAAGTATGGTGGTTTTAATTGGTATAGAATCGATAAAAAAATTAAAACCATTTTAGTAGATTTAAATTTCACAGGACATTTTGATAATGATGAAGTATTAGACAATCTTTTACCTTACGTGTCAGAAAACGACATTTCAGGGTTGACAAATGCACTTGAAGAATGGGGATCTTGGGAGATTTGCGAGGGGAAAGAACATATATGGGAAGAGCGTTTTGAGCAACGGATCGCCTACCTTGAAGGCACGACTCCTGTATATGACAAGGTTCCTTACGGGCAGCTCACGTTTGATTGTGAAGGAACTGGAGGTGATGAGCGTACTTTAAAACCTCACATTGATCTGAATACTGGATCTGGGATTATGATTGGTAGGGGGTATGACGTTGGTAGACACACAGAAGATGAGATTCAATTACATCTATCAAGCGCAGGTGTTCGAGCTGGGCTCATTAGAGAGCTCAAAAAGGCTGCAGGAAAGTTGGGGAGTGATACAGCGGAAGAGAGTAGCAGAAATGCGGCTTATCTACACTGGAAAGATAATCATGAGGTTTTAGAATCTTTCAAAATTTCAAAGAGAGTTCAAAAAAAGCTTTTTGAAATTACTTATGCCATTAATGAGGCAAAAGTTGTGAGCTGGGTATATTCTGAGAACTCTATCGGTTCCTCTATTTTTGATGGTGTAGTAAATTGGAAACGTCTAGACCCACGTATTCGAGCTGTTTTAGTCGATTTTTGGTACAGGGGCGATTTTTTTGATAAGAAAGATGTATATGAAGAGGGCAGTGTACCCTACCTTGCCCTTGAAGCTCTCCATCTAGCAATTTTTAATAATAGCAAGAGAGGGGATGAGAGCTCTTATAATGCGTTTAAGGCGATTATTGAAAACCCCGAATCATTTCCTGAAATTTTTGCCGAGGCCCCTGGGCGTTTCCGCACGAGAATAAGCGCTTTGACAGGTCATGACGACATAGGAGAAAAACCTCGTCTTGCAATATCTCTATCTGGAAATTTTAGCATTGGGCAGGAGTTGAATCGGATTCATTACTGTCCTGATGGCGAGTCTTGCGATGAAGTACCAAGCTTGGAAAGGGCATACGTTCCTGAGAGTCTTGATCAGAGTCGTACCGGAATTACAATTGGCCGCGGTTTCAACATTCGCACGCGTCACTGCTATAAAGCGGAGAAACTTGGGTTAAGAGTAGAAGGTAAGTATCCTGGAGTTGTCCCTGAGAGTAAAGCCGAAATCGTGCGGCCCGATTTGGAGTTGAGGAAGTATTTTGAGACGCTAGGGCTTTCAGTTGAGCAGATAGATAAGATCGTTGCTGCTAAGGAAAAGGTAGGAAGGGAGGCGTATGATCATTTGTTCGGTGCGAGCGCCGATACAGACTTTCCTACGCTAGACACTGCTCAGCAACAAGATTTATTTGATCTTGCCTTTGCTTGCTATGAGAGCGATGTGATACTGATGTGCAATCATCCAGTTTATACGTCTGCTTACAAAACTAAAGCTGTAAATTGGTCGCGCTTAGATAATCGAATTAAGACCATATTGGTAGATCTCTCTTTCACAGGCGATCTGCACTTTAGGTCTAGAAAATTTCTCTTTGAACATTTGTATAAAAATGATTTTAATGGGTTTAAAAGAGCGTTTTCTATTGCAAAAAACTGGAGACGCAAAACCCAAAAATGGAATTCTTCAACTGGTTGGAAAGTTGCGGTTCCTCCGACAAAGAGATTTTTCGAGGCTCGTTTTCAGGCTAGGATAGACTTTCTAAATAGGGAACGCCTTCCTTTTGTAGAAAATCCGCAATCCTCTAATCGACCACTGTTTGTTGAAGATGAGGAGATAAAAGTACCACGCTCGCTCTCTATTTTAGAGCCGGGGACTCTTTGCAGTGTCGATCCCATTACGAACCTCATCAAGAAAACGTCTCAAATGACCCCTGAGATGTTAGAACTCATGTGGAAAATAAGAGAGAATGAGCTAAATGAGGATCCTTACGAGGGTGAAAGTCCTAGTGAGGAAGAGGAAGTTTCAGAAGGTCAAGAGGATGAGTTTGGTAGTTTAGAGGATAAAAATTTCGATGTTGGAGATATCTTCTTTCCATTGCCTAATGGCTCTTATTTTATTGAAGATGGTGGAGTTTCAGAAGAACCCAATAGTGTTCGGATTTTGCTTGATGGAGCCGAAAACCCTGTTGAAGTTGGGTATCGCCTTCGATATAGAGCTCGTGGTGAACAAGCTTATACTTACACTCGGGTCAAAGAAGTTAGAGACAGAGCGAGCGGCTTAATTTTTGTAGATGAGCCGATTGATTTTGATGCTATTGAGAAAGTTCCCGTGCGCTTTGATGTCCCGTTTCTTCTTCCCTTGAATCAGATGGAGATAGGAAATCTACTAGGCGGAGCTCTTCCCGCTATTGATACTGTGATCTCTTCTGCGAATAAGCTATTAGATGATATTGCGCAATATGCTCGACCTATCTTTTCTGAAGATGGCGAGGAGATTATTGGGCTAGATCTTCCCCTTAAATTAACTCTTTCTATTTCGAGGGAGAGCGCTAACAAAAATAGTGGTGATAATCAGATTAAAAAGCAGTCATTTGATCTTTTTTGGAACGTAAAGTTTGAAAAAGATGGTGATGAGTGGCTTTTAAGTCCTGATTCGGAGAAGTTTTATCTTCAGCTTCCAAAAAATCCTAGCCAGCAGCTGATTGACTTTGGAATATTCACAATCGTCATTCCCAAAAGAGAGAATCATCCTGATACAAACCTCATTGAAGATAGGAGCGACGCCTACTTCGACTTAAAAAAGAGAGAGCTAGGTTTTACATTTAACTCGTTGGATCCTGTGAAACAGGAGAGTATCCGGCTCTACTTCCCAGGAGGAATGGCCGATGAGGTAGATCTATCTGGGAGCCCCGAAGATATTTCAAGGGATATAGAAGAGGCGGCAAAGAAAAGATTTCTTTTAGATTTAGAAAGATTCGATCCGGAAGAGTTTGGTTTTCCAAACTCTCATAAATCATTTTTGAGACTTAATCCTGAAGGAATCTCAGTTAAGGCAAAAGTAACGGCTGACGATGTCTTTGTTGATGACTCTGATGAACTTTTGAGCCATCTGAAGTTAAAGCCAGTTGAAGAATCGAATGGGGTTAAGAGCTGTATTGTCATCATTAATAACACAATAAAAGAGGCAACACTGTTTGCGAAAATGCAGCTTCCCGGGTTCAAATCATTAGAAGCTGCTGTATCAGCAGGTTTGAGACAAGAGGCTCCTGGAGAGATGCCATCTGTTATTGCTACGATTAATTTAGAAAATAGTGATAAGAGCGCGCTAGCTGATCTTAAGCTAGATATGTTGCAGATGCAGCTCGATGCAATCGACCTGTATATCGCCTGGTCTTCTCAGACAAAAAAGTGGGATTTTCGCGCTTTTGCTGATGGGCAGATCTCTCTTTCAGGGCTTTCGAAAGTCATACCAGATCTCTCTGATTTGAAAAAACTATCTGCTATTCAATTTAAAAAATTGAACCTAACAGAGTTGAATCTTCCTCAAATTGATGTGGGACTGGCGCTTAAGGAACCAACTAAAATTGACATTTTAGATGGTCTCTTTACGTGCCAATTTGATGATTTGGATCTTAGCTGGCGCTTCGATAACTCTGGGGGCACGTTGTCAGGAAGTTTCGACTGTAAGAACTGCGGCTTTCGCTTCAATAGTCCAGGTGTGATAGATGTAGAAATTCGTTCTGGAGAGCTGGTCGTAGAGTATGGAGAGCCTTTTCGCATAAAAACACCCTCCTCAATTGGAATAACCGCTAAAGTTGGTCCAGCAGTAAGCTTTTCTGGAGAATTGGGTTGGGTCGATGAAAACAATGAACGTTATTTTTTTGCAAGTGGCTCGATCAAGCTTGAAGGATTTCCTGAGTTCAAAGCGCTTCTTAAGATGGGTTCGCTCAAAAAATATAATGGGGAGAGTGCGGTTAATTTAGTTATATATGCTGAGATGGAAATTGAGGCAGAACTCTTCTCTGGGGTTGTTGTTAAAAAGATTGGTGGGGGTGTTGGGGTAAACAATCGGCTTAAAGCGATCAGTAGGACGCCAGATGAGCGCGAAATCATTGAGAAAATTGATCAAATTGAACCTCAAAAAATTAGAAACTGGACAGCTGTAAAAGAGAATGGTCCCTATGTTTCAATTTTAGCGTCAGCAATGTTTGCTTCAAACCGAGGCACACCAGATACCTTTAATGCCTATGTTATGAAGTTAGTTCTAAGCTTAGATAGCGAATTTAATATTGCTGCTGCAGGTAAGCTGTGGCTCGCTTCTAGTGTAGGATATGTTGAAGCGAATGATGATCGACCTGCTCTTGTTGGTGCGCTTGCATTAAGCACAAAACAGCAAAGACTTGGAGTAGAGCTGCAATCTCGAAAGAATCCTGCTATTGAAAGCAGTGAATTGTTAAAAAAAGTACTTGATAAAACAACAACAAGACTCGCCTTTAGGTTGACACCCGATCTTGTCGACTACCATCTTCAAGAGATAAGCTATAGAGACAGGCTACTGGGGGCAGACATGTCTGTTTCAGGGAATTACCGCATTGCGATCTTTCGAGGAGCTCTTCTCACAAAAGCTGGGATTCAGATTCGTGGACACTATCACCAAACTTTTCGCGCAGGGCCTGGAGGCTTTACTTGTAGTGGGAACTTATTATTTATAGCTGGATATGGTGGGATTATTAGCTCTCAAGGCATTGATCTTTATGGGATGGTCCGAGCTAATTTAGGATTTCAAGTAGATGCTTTTATTACTATTGGATTTCGAATCTCGATCCGTACACCTTGGAAAAAGTATGTAATAAGCTTTCATAAAACTTTTAGAGTCCGTCTTGCTAGGTTGCAATTAGGCTTTCACGGGGCCCTAGCTTTAAGTGATAAGGGAGGATTGGGATTTGATGGCAGTGTCTCAATCTCTGTATCAATTTGTGGATATAGGCTCTCCATAAGCCCCCATCTCTCATTCAATACGGGTGTTATTTCTAGTGTTAGAAATAAAATTTCTGCTTATGAACGAGATCTAGATGCCTTGATAGAGAGATCGAGATCCACAAGAGTCAAAAGGCGAAGCTTATTAAGCGCAGGTATACCAATTGAGGCGAGAGAGCAAGTAAAGCCTAGAGCGAAAAAGTGGCTCCATTATGTGAGCTTGAAGAGGAGCGAGGAAGAGGGGGATCTTCTTCGTCACACTTACATTCCATCTCCTGATAGTCTCTGGTTCACCCCATTCAGAAATGAAAATGAAGAGGTTAACTTTAGTGAGGCAAGTCCCTATGTTGAAGATGTAAGAAAAATAGCAGTTGGTAACTTGGGAGAGGTGAGCGTCACCCATATTGCAGAGAGTACGCAAGGTCCAGAAGTGATAAAAATCTGGCTGGATACTTTTAATCCTGATGAATGGCAATCTGGAATACCACTTATCTTAAAAGTTGCTCTTGATGAGGAGAAGAAATATCAAAATATTTGGTATGTACAAGAGAGCCATCCCGAAGAAAAAAACCTCACACTAGCATTAGATTTACCAACCTCGGGTTCTCCGGAAAGCGACTTTAGCTTTTTAGATAGAGTTGCTCTTTCAGATGAGGCGCTTATCTTTAAGCCAAAAAAAATCTTTTATACTCCATGGGTAGATGAGCACGTCTCTTATTTTGATTTAGAAACTTCTGTGAATAGTGAAATCAAAACAGTCTTTTTAGAATCTACATTAGATCAAAATTACATTGAAGAACCCCCTGAGTTGCCAAAAACGATCTACGATCCAAGGGTAGAAGCGCCTTCGCGAGAATTTATGTCTCAAGAAGCACAGCTTCTTCCGGAAGATGTTTTGTCGGCATATTTCAATCCTGTTGCTGATTCTGTCGACGTCAATTCGATAAGTCGAGAAGAGTTATCAATGGTTGAGCAATTTGAGAAGTATTACGATCGAGCCACAAAGCAAAATCAAGGGGCTGGATTAGATCCTGATCCCGAAGAAGATCAAGTACAGGCAAAGGCGCAGATTACCAACGCTTTGATTGCTGATTTGAATGAGAAAAGCTCTGATAATGAACGAATTTTTGATACAGGTTATTTCAGAAAAAGAGAGGGTGACAATAGTACTCTTGAAATATTTGGAATAATCGATGAGGAGAGAGCAGATAACCTTATTGAGGGGCGTTTCCGAGAAGATGAGGAGTCTATCTACGTACAGCGAGGAGACGCAAAGCGACTAGAAGAGATGGACCTTACATACCCAGATCAAGAGTCTCTGCCCTCTTCCAATCTGCTGGGAAACAAAATCACTCTTTTAAAAATTCGACAAGATTACGTGGCCTCAGAAGTTCAAGAATTTGGTGAAGAGAGTGGGAAAATTGTCCTCAGTCTTCCAATTAAAGTCGATATTAAGGTTTTCGAAGAAAACAAACTCTTTGAAATAGGAAGTTTTAGGCTCTATCGCAGGACTCACAAAAATAACGAACTTGTGCTAGTGGCAGATGGGATTCAACCAAAGTATTGGAAATATCGAGAGCGTGAAGAGATAGAGAGGGGGAGCGCTTCATTCAATGGAAGGGAATTAAGTGATATCGAGATTGAATCTGACTGGACAAAGTCAAGTGATGTGGAAGTGATCTTAGAAAATAACAATCAATTATTCACTCTTTTTTATGATAAGGAGAAAGGGGTTTTAGTAGGTAAAATGCCAGATCCGGGTCTATACTCCTACACAATAACACTAATTCGCAGAGAGGCGCAGTACGTTGTAGAGCCCTACCTCTACAGAGATGAAATTGCCGTGGAAAGTAAAGATTTAGGGCTTTCTAAAGGAGAGGGGCAAGCTTATGTGGACTACTATATAGAACCCCTACCGACAGCTTTGATGGGAGATACGGCGATAAAAACTGATCCTTCTCAGCTCACTTTTTGGGGAAGGGAATATCTCCATATACCCGAAAAAAGCTCATTTCCAGATCAGGTAAGTATTGTCTTCTCTGTAGATTCGCTACAGAATAGAAGTGAAGAGCTATCGGGTTCTTTCTACCTCTTTCAAGGGGAAAACCAAGAGATTTGGGATCTCGATAATGAAGATTTTGAGATTTGGATTAAAGAGATGCCGCTTCAGCAGACAGGCTTTTATGCAGGAGATGCTGAATTCAATGAGGGACTAGGTCTTTCTGAAGAGCCCACGATTGAAAAGGTAAGAAAGGAAAAACTTTATGAATCTGTAGAAGGAAAGCAATATATTCATCTTTCTAAACCACAAGATGGTCGTTACCAGATAACCAGCAATGGGATTTTCCGTTTAGATTGTAGCTATCAATTTTTCATTGGAGCCAAAGGAGCTAAGAAGCTGATAAAAGCTCAGCATCTACTTGTTCGATCTTTTCCAGACTCATGGGAGCAAAATGTGAAATTTAAATTTGTAAATCAAATTGAATGGATTCCAGAGAATGCTTTTGATAATGTAGTCGGTAGGAAGCCGGAGTTTCTTTTTCCAGAAGAATTTACCGCCAACGGCATCTACCAACCTCTTGCGAAAAGAAACTACATTCAAACAGATTTCAACTCTTCAGATTTAAATCAGGGTGGAGTGGAAATTTTTCATATAGATCATGATGAGCCGGGTGATATACAGAGGCAGTATTGTGAGATTCTTGGGAAGAGAGCTTTTGCCAATAGCAGAAAAGATTTTCGAGACCCTTCCAACTGGCAGGCTCCTTTGTGGTCCATTTTAGAGAGCCAGTCCGTTCAATATACAGAGGGTAGTTCTATTTTTGTTTCAGGTGAGTTAGACCTTATCGATCTTTACTATAATCAAGATTCCGAGATTATTCAGGGTATTATTACTGCGATTGATAATTTAGTTGGGACTCTATCTCTTGAGCAACATAGTTGGAAGTTGTGCTATGAGAGCGGGCTATTGCTGCTTTTGCAGCTAGGAAAGTTTGAAAAGTCTCCGTTGAATATTAATGATAATTCTTTGATAGAAGTGCAAGAGCAAGTCGAGCAGTCTCTTATCAATCTCTTTCTCGGCACGGAAAAGAAAGACAGCTTAAGTGAAATCACTTTGAAATTGGGAGCTATTGAAGAGGAGCTGAATCAAGACAGCAAAGAAGATGAAGAGATAGAAGGATCAATTGAGAGAGCAAAAGATCGTGAATTTGCAAGACGTCTATTAGGAATCATTCAACGCCGCTTGTTTGTTGTGAATGACTTTCTTGCTTTCCGAAGCCCAAAAGAGCTTGCTACTGCAAATGGGGCTGATCGGCACAAAAAAAAGAGCGATATACTCTTAGGGCTACCTCGCTGGCTGGATCTTTGCGAAGAGTTCAGAGATGTGAAGGTAGAAAAGCATTCCGGGAAAATCTTAGCACTCTTCTTACATGACCCAAACGTAACGAAAAAACAAATTGATAAAGTCAAAACCGAATTGATAAGAGTTTTAGAAGGCTTTAGAAATTCATTTGTTCACCAAGAAAACAAAGAAAATACTTATTTAAGCGCTCTCTCTCGTGTTGTTCCTTTAGGAAAAACGATTACAACCCATTTGGATGGTTTGGGAGCAGGTAAAAAAGAAGAGCGCATTGTTAAAGGCAGACATCATAATGTTTTAACTGAAGCGACTTCTGAGGACAATCCAACTCTCACTCCGTCAAAGTCTGTAGATATCAAATACTTTGCTCCTAATGCGCTAAGAATCAATGAGCAAGAAAAAATAAGCATTGAGGAGCTCTACCCTTCTCAAAAGAGCTTTTTGCCCTTCTTCTTTAACTTAATGGATTATCTAGGGTTTTCTGCGGATATTGGGATCATTACAAAAGAGAAGAAGTCTCTTCAGCAAGATTTTCTTATAGAACG
Source organism: Candidatus Algichlamydia australiensis (assembly GCA_033977065.1). Lineage (GTDB taxonomy): Bacteria > Chlamydiota > Chlamydiia > Chlamydiales > JAJFMI01 > Algichlamydia > Algichlamydia australiensis. The sequence goes on along the minus strand of JAXCHI010000003.1, from coordinate 323,844 downwards.
TATCAATCAGCTTAACATCAACCGAGAAGATACACTTCCCTTTATTCTTAGGGGGAGATCCCCTAACAGCATAACATCCACTGACCAAGTGGATGGCTACTCATTTGTCAAATTCGCAGCACTGCCGCGCTCTCTTTTCCAAAGAGAGAGAGTCGAAATGACGATATCTGGGATCAAAGATGAGCAGAATTTGCTGATTGAAAAAGACGAAATTGAAGAAAACACCTATATTTTCGAAGTGAATTTAGAGGGAGGTGGGTATAAAGCCTTTCACAGCACAAAAATTCAAGAAGGTAGAGAAACAGGCTCATGGATCATTACTTTAAATGATAAGCTTCCCATTGGAGTAACAGTCTCGCAAATTACTGTCTATCAATACAATAGTTCGAATCTTTTGAGGTTACTCGAACATCGTGGTATCCAATTTCCTGCAGAAGCAGAAGGATATCAGAAGTACTTTGGAAATATCGCATTTCAGCTAGAGCAATTTTCAAAGTATGGAGATCCCGGAAGTATTCCTGAGATTCCTTTAGAAAGAGTGAGCCAGAGATGGATGACTCTTCCATCGAGCGGAGGGGTATCCAAAGCGTCTTGGCAGCATCCCGATACCTTTGGTCATCGTTATCAGGTTGCTATTCGCCGTGTCTCTAGGTACGAACCTCTGATCAATTGGAAACTTGGCCGCCATGAGCTCTTTCCTCTACCTGAATATGGAGACCTTTTATCAAAGATGCAACTTGTTCGCTTGAAGCCTGTTGAATACGGAGTAAAGCGTAGAAATATAGAGCAGATGTTGCCGGCGTATAACTATCCTCATCCTACAAAAGCATTCTTCAGCTACCAGCTCCCAAGCGACGCAGCAAGATCCCTAAAAGCGCAAATTGCTTCAGTTCGAACAGGCTATAAAGGATACGATCTTGTTTTTCGCCATGAGCTTCTCGAAGATGGAAAAGGAGCTGCTATTGAATCGATTCTCAATGAAATGAGGAAGAGCGAAACTCCGATTGAGTGGGAGAGATTTAATCTTTATGATGAAAAAATATTGAGAGAGAACTTTGATCCTAAAATTCGAATTTCGGACCACGAGAGGCTCGTTACTCTAACAGACCTTCAATATTATCACCGCTATTTTATGAGTGCTCGAGCCCTCTATGATAGCGAAACCTTGCCGATCGAAAATAAGGAATTTCCTATTGTTTCCGCAAAAGTTGAGCCATCAAATTTATATACATTCATACCAAAAGTGAGTAGAGAAGTCGGTGAGAAAAGCTTGACTTATGAATTTACTATCTACCTCTCCCGCCACATAGATAATTTAAGACCCAGGGAACTTGTGAAAGAGCCTGCGTCGATTAAGGTGAAATTAAGTGATGGAGATGATAGTAGTAGTCCCATTGAGTTCTGTGGGCGTGATCTACCTGATTTAAGTTCTGTCTACCGTATTTATTGGAAGGTAAAAGAGGGCACAGAAGGACGTAGCCGCTATACACTTGTTGCAGCCCTTCACATGCCATGGTCTGACGGACACGGAAAAGACGAGGAAGAATTTCCAAGATTAAAGGAATTGAGCAGTGCCTTTACAATTGTGAGTGTAGGATCGTTAGAAATTGAGCCAGTGAGTGAGTCGGCCGTTCCAATAGAATTTACTCATGTCTCAGAAGGAGATTTTTATAGAAAAGAGAGAAAGTATTTTAAGGATTATGTTTTAGATTCGATTCAAGATACTAGTTATGATCCTCCAGAGACTCTATTTTCTTACAAAGTGCAATTCAAGCTAAAAATTGCTCATAAAGATAGTACTGATCAAAGTCTTTTCCACGATCCAGGTCGGTTTGTACTGCAGATGAAAAGAAACCAAGCGGAAGCATCTAAAGCTGAGTTTGCTGTCCTAGAAGAAGAGGAGGTATCATCATGACGCTTAGCCTAAAACCTTTAAAATGCTTGCAAGAATTTGTAAAGCTCACGCTAAAAATTGGCTCGCTAGAAACTTTCTCAGGTGCATACGAACTCAACCTCTTTGTGAACAAATATTGGTGGGATCAAGAGATAAAGAAAGAGCCAGAAGAGATTGAAGCTGGTGATTCATTTTTTGTTTCAGTTTCCAGTGACGATTTAAGAATTCGACACCTCCCAATAGAGCCTTCAATTCTAACATTGTTTGATCAAAGAATTGCTATCGACCACCATGATGGTGGGCTAGATATCGAAATCAACGCAAAGATCGAAATTACGCAGACTTATGGTCGAGAAAGCGAGGGTGTAGATGGATTCGAGGGGGTGCTAAGGTCAGGTTCAGTTACTTTCAAAAATTTTGAGAAGACTTTTCAGGATCGCGAAGAGTGGGAGTGGCTTGTTGATCAGACTTCAGAAGGGGCAGAGCTTTTTCTTGGTCGGTCTAAAATCCAATTAAAGCTAAAAGAGGAAGAAAAAAATCTACTTTACGAATATTACGGGCAAGTTGGTCAACAGGAGGATGTAAAATACTTATGGAAACTTGTTGAATGTCCTCACAAGGATTTTTTTTCGCCTCTAGATCGTCTTGGAAGGCATGAGAATCGGATTATCGAGCTTGCTGAAAGAGTAAATGGAGGAAGAGCGGTTAGAATAGAAAAGTTTCCTCAACCGGAAATGGGAGTCTACTGGCTAAGTGGAGCGGGAGGATTTTCGGAGACTTATTTGAAGCCGGCTCTTAGAGTAAGCATTTTTCAAGAGGGTGAGAGAGAGCGATCGTATGGACCTCCAACCATCTGGATCCCACAATCCCTCAAGATTAACAGGGTTGAAGGCAGAGATCACTATACTTTGATGGATGTTAACCAGATAGAGCTTTTGCTGAATCAAGGTAGTGTTTCAACGCAAAAAGAGAGCTTTGATTTTGAAGTTCGATGGGAGGCGAGTGAAGAGAGAAGTAGAGAGATTAAGCTTAAAGGTGAAAATCCAAAGAATAAGCTCTACTTATCCGGTGTAGCAGATCCAAAGTGCCTGCAAGGGAAATATTTATGGAATTTGGCAAAGCTTAAAGAGAGGTCGAATGAGCTCTCGTGGGTCCGTTATCGGTTAGAAACTTTTCCTTCATCTAATAGGATAAGCGCAAATTCGAATCTCCTTGCAACAAAATCAAAGACCTTAAGTGGCTCACTTTTAAAATTTTACCACTTTTTAGCGCCTAAGGAAGGTGACCAAAAACCTTGGAAAGTTCTCATAAATATTCCTGAGGAGGATTCTCATCCTCAGCTCGAAATGAGAATCAATGAAGAAGAACTAGTTTTAAAGCTACACAGACCAAATATCTTAGCTGTAACCCCTGAGATGTGGTTTTACTCCGAAAAACTTCTTGATCCAAGCTCGATGCCGGCTGATAGGCTTTGGGGCGATGAGGAAAAAATAACGAAGAGCTCTCTTGTTTTTGAGAACAACCTAAAAGAGTCTAATCAAGATTTAGCTGACCAATCTATTAAGCTTACAGTAGATACTGCTGGGGATCCAACCTTTGCCTCAAACAGCGAGCAAACTCTCATTTATAAAACTGCACCTATTGCTGCTATTGATCGAGTCTCTCCATCTAGAGGAAATCTGGTTACAAAACCCAATTCTCACGCTTTAGAAAGAGATCCTAACCACAGCCTTCTCTCCTGTGAACCGATTGAAACATTCAAGTTACAATTTTTCTTACACGAAGTAGTTCTCGACTCATCCAACATAAAGGTTTTAGAAAAATATGCAGCAGAAGCGTTAATGCCCTGGGTTGAATCTCTTTTTTCTAGCTTGGAGTCTGCCGATAAGGATAAAAAAAGGCTCTATCACCGCAATCTGGTTTTGGAACATGGCGAGTTTGAAGCGAGCCAAGTTTATCGTGATGGCAAAAATACTCTCACCTCATACAACGCAAGTAACGCGTTTACTCAGGCAGTCCGTGATCGATACTGTTTAGCTGCAGATTTTTCAACTGAAGAGAAGAAGCTTGTTAACTGGTTGCCAATTGAGAGATATCTCTATAATGGGACCCCTTTAACACCAAAACTCTCCTACCAATCTGAAGAAGAGACTGGAAACTTTCCTAAAGTTGAGATTGAGTGGGAAGGAGACGCAGAGTCTGATTTGAATCAAACACTGGCGATTAATCACCCTTCTAGTAATTGGCTCGATTATTTGGTAAAGCTCATAACTGATGAAAGTGAGGGAGCACAGATAGAGCTAAAACCAGTAAGCACAATGGATCCGAATTCCTTTCGAACCGTGAATTCTTACACTCCACTTCTTTTTTCAAACGGAAAATTTTATGACAACCTTGGAATTGCTTATGCAAAAGAAATCGCTCCAGAAAATCCAGTGGAGGAAGCCGATTCTGGCCAAGAAGAAGGTATTTCCATTGCTTCTGTTACGAGTTCAGAAGAGGGAAAATTATACGATGTGACAGTTGCGGGCATGCCTCTTGTTGATGAAGCCGAGCCAATCGATGAGACAAATGAAATTTACTTCGTAACGCAACTACTCTTTACCTGTGATAGCTTGAAGGTGAAAGAGGATGGAACTCTAGCAGACAAGGGCGGAAATATAAATTTTCACCAAGCACCCTTTAACCTAGGCGCTTATAGCCTCTACTCACAAATTACATCGGCAAAGGATTCACCACTATCAGAAGTTGATAATTGGCCCCGTTATAAGGGTGTTCCCTTTCTCATGACAGAGCTAGTAAAGTTTAAGATAGGAGCAGACCTTAAGCCAGAGTTGATGGTCTTTCATGGGGTAATTGCTAATCCAGAGCAGTTATCAATAGGCAGTAGAGGCAATCACGTGCCTAACTTTGTGCTCCATTCGTTGAGAAAAAAAAGCTTTGTCAAGTTTGAGTATCAATTTTCAGACAAAAGCTTAGTAATCAAAGAGGGGAGTGTAGATTGGCAATTCTCCTCTGCTAATCAGCAGACACCTCATCCGGTTACAGGAGAGCTGAGCTCTATTAGTGGACCGGTTACAGATGAAGATCGTGCAGTCAAGATCGAAATATTTTCCGACCCCAAGAAATCTTTAGCTTCGGCATTTGGAAAAACGTGGGGGTTGAAAGAATTTGAAACAGATTTGAAATCTCACGCCTTTTTTCTGAAAAATGGAAATGAAGAGAGTAACTATTTACAAGCTGATTATGGATTTCACTCCAAGGATATTGAAAAAAGCTTGGATTTAGAGTTTGTTGGAAGTGCTGCTATCTCCAAAGAGGATGAGACAGCTGAAATTGAAGTACCGAGAAGTCTAAATAAAGATGCTTTTCTTATGGTGCTTGAAGAAGAAAATGGGGATAGACATTGCATTACTGAAGAGAACATCAATCGCACAGAAACAGATGGTACTATTCGCTTGGTTGCGCGCTTCCCTTTTGATAAAAATGGAGAGATGAGATGCTCTATTTTTTCCTCCACAACGAGCTTTGTAGGAGAGAAAACAAAGGTAGCATCTGGAAGGGGAAAAAAGCTGGTAGAAAAAGTAGAATTTGAGAATTTTACCTTACTTGCTAAGCCGGTTCAAGAACACTATGGCTGTTTTTGTCAGATTATTACCCGCAATGGTCTCTTGACACACCTAGTAGACTCTTATGAATTTTCAAAAACAAAAGATGAACTTCAGAGCCTCATATTCGATACTTTGTGGCAGAAGAACTATCAAGAGATAGAGTCTTGTCAAGTTGAGATTTACGAAGCCTCTTATCTTATAATCTCAAGTGTTTACAAAAAGAGACTTCACTATCACCTACCAGTTGAGCTCGAGCTAGAAAAAGATCTGCCGAGAACAAGCGAAAACCTTGAGGTCTATCTCTCAAATAGAGGAAAGCTTACCCTCTATTTAGCAGACGATTTAGAAAGAAAAAAACTTTTAGCTCCTCAATTTTTACAGGGAAGCTTTTTCTGCTTTTTGGCGCAGGGGTTGAAGAGTCAGAAGAAGGGGGTGGGCGATGAGAGCATAATTTTATGGCTTGAAGCAGGTACTTTAGGAGCAATATGTGTAAGAGATATAAATCCTGATGATCTCTATCAGACATTCTATTTTGCTGATGATACGGAGTTTGCATCACCTTGTGAAGAGCTTCTTAAAAGAGGATTAGATGTTGAGTACTTGACTCAGGGTAGGGATTGGTATCGCTATACATCTCTATCTCTTACTCTTAAAAAAGAGAATTTTGTTTTAAGATTTGATGACCAAAATTTTTCAGGCTTTTCTCAGTCCAGTTTTCGCTACGCTAGAACGGGTTATCTTCAAATCATAGATCCTAATGAGAGGGGGGAAATTCAACTTCCTGTTGTCGTTCACTTTGAAAAGAAAAAAGAGAGCGATAAAATCACTCTACAAATAGAAAAAAGTTGGTTTTCAATGAACCAAGTAGAGGTGGAAATCTCTAATAGTGTTAATGAGAAGCCAGATATTGTCTCCAACTATGGAGAAGAAAACTACTTCATTCGCAAAGCTTCAGTAAAGAAGCAACAACAATTTGTTGCCCTTGATCACTTTTTAGAACCGAAAACAGCTAGAGAAGGTTCCGAGATAAAAACAGTTCCGAAAGGGATTCATCTCTTCCCAATTGAAAGTTCAATTGTACCAATAAATTTTTGTCTAGAGCCAGAAGCAGTGACAAACACAATCAAGTTGAAAAAAACTGCTCCTCAGCTATTGCATAGGCAAATTTACGGGAACATGATGCGGATTAATCTTGAGCAGAATCTTTACAAGCGTGACATCACATATAATCAACCTCCTATAGATACAAGCAGTAAAATAGGAGATTGGCTTCTTAGTCCAATTGGCGTGAGTGAGAGTAAACAGCTGGTTGTTATGAGTGACAACGCTTTTCTACAAAAAGCGCCAAGCTCAGAAGAAGACGAAGCTAGAGAAGAGATTCAAACGGAGTCTATTTTAATCATTAATAGGCCGATTAGTGTCGATTACGAGCGACCTCCTTACACAGCTCTTTCCAATCGAACTGAGCAGAAAAAAGAGATAGACGTTATTGACGATTCGAAAAGAAATGCAGTTAAAATGCAAATCCTTAAAATGGGTGCGAATGGGATAATACTCTCCAGAAAAATTGATTATGAAGGAGAGGTTACTTATGAGTATATTGCATCACCATTTTATGAAGATCAAGATGGGAATCGACCTCAACCTCAAGAATCTGCTCACGTAAAATCTGAATCTGAAGGCGAAAATAGCATTGAAGTTTTTGATTTTAGATCAATATTACCAAAAAAGATGCTGCGACTGGGAGGGGTTCGAAGTGAGGCCTCATACCAAATTTTAGAAGAAGATTCGAAAGAGGGTAGCTATCAGCAATGCAAATTTCTTAGAGAGGTAAGTTACGAGTATCGCGGGTCAATGAGCGAGCTTTATCAAGAGAGACAGCCAAGTCTCTACTTTTTTGAAACACCAGCTTTCAAAAATATGGAACCACTCTGGTATCTTCCCCCCAATAAGCAGTTAGGAAGTGATAGAGTAAAAAGAGGAGAAAAAGCAGAATACTTTCTTCCCTATTTCATAAAAATGCGGTACGGCTCTGATAAGCCAGGTTCAATGTTTCACCATGAGATGCGAAACATAGTTCATGAGAGTTCGCAAGTAGAAGGTGAAGAGAGATGTGAAGTAGGAAAGGCGCAGCAATTTGCAATGCGGGAAGCGCAGCAAATTAAGAGCGAAGGCTGTGTTACAGCTGCCATTGAAAATGTCAGCTTTAATCTAGTGGATACGGACTCCCTTTTTGGGATTAGGCGTGCACGAGCGTCGTGGGAGGATATATTTGGTCGAGTTAGAATTGATGACTTGCAAGAAGAGTATACATTTAAACAAGTGGAAAGAGGGAAATTTGAATTTCGACCCCAAATTTTTGAGGAAGATCAGGTCCAATTCCCGCTCAAGGTGATTGTCCACCATAATTTTGATGTCTATGGTCTAGAAGATCTGGCTAGGACACTGCCAGTTTATGATAATGAAGCTGAGGGTACAAAATTGTGGGCGACTCTTTATCTAGCAGCAAAGAAAGAAGAGCTTGCACCCTCCGAACCTGTGGCCATTAGAGTTCAATCTCCTTCAGGAGACCAGGTTCTCTCTTTTAATTTTCAGCCCTATTTGCAGCTTGCTGAAATTGAGATCGAGATCGATAGCTCTTCTAATAGAATAAAAATAAAAGAGGAAAATGAAGCGAAGCTCTTAAAAGAAATGCAGAGCAAAGTAAAACTTTCTATTCCAAACCTTCAAGTTAATAGCAGTGGAGAGCTAAGAGCTGCATGGGAGATAGATAACATTGAAGGCCAATTCGTCACCTTGAAAGAGGCAGAAGGAATCTCTGGAACAGGAAGTAAACTACTGGTTGTTGTGCCTCTTTTTGACGTAATCGTCAACCAAGAAGAAGTTGATGGTTATCATTTATGGACTTTTAATCTCAGTGATCATGAAGCGATTAACGGTTTCACTAAGTTTCAAATTGTCTGGCTTGCTGTAGATAGATTAAGGGTTGGTGAAAACGAAGAAGAGATGCAGCAGTTGGCAAGCTGTAAGCTTTATACCCATGAAAAAGAAATCAAACCTCTTATGCCATCGATTACAACACCAAAAATAGCAGCTGTCCTTCATTCACAATATGAAGAAAAAAAACATAAAAAAACGCTCTTTTTTGGGAATGGAGCCTCTCCTGAAGAAGGGGCTGCCAAAATAGAGCTGGGTGAAGATGGCCCGAAAGTAAAAGTGTTTGCTTACGATAATGAGGAAGTGGACCTTTCTCTTCCTCTGAAAGATGAGGTGCCATCTACACACCTTTATTTAATTAAATACCTAGTTCATGGACAGGTAGTATACGGGGATTGGAGGAGTCATGAGAGTTGAAGAAGATTATCAAAATATTATTCTAGTCAGTGATCGTCATGGGGTCCACGATGCAGATAGGCTCTCTGATTTTCAAGTAAGGGTGAAAAGTGAGAGAGATAGTAGAGATAGGTGGAGTTCAATGCCTGAAGATCTCTGGAACAGCAAAATCAAAGATAAAAAAGTTGTTCTTCTGATTCATGGTTACAATAATGATTATGAAGAGGCGTCTGAATACTTTTCTAACCTCGCTGGAGGAACAAAGGATCTTTATGATACTCATGTTGGATATTTGTGGCCGGGAAGTGACGATCCCTGGGAGTACTTTGATGCGAGGTCTCTGACGATGGAGAGCGATCTCTCGTTGCGTCTACTCAAGCTTATTGAAGAAATTTCTTCTGACGCTGCTCAAATCGATATTATCGCTTTTAGTATGGGGTGTAGACTCGTTTTAGAAGCGGTAAAGAAGGGTGAGCAGATGCGTATTTCCAATGTTTTTTTCATGGCTCCAGCAATTGATAATGAATCGCTTGAGAGAGGAGAGATTTCAGTTGAAGACATTAGTCAGGTAGAGAATCTTTTTGTTTTTTATTCGAGAAGAGATGAAGTGCTAAGTTTGCTATACCCTATGTTTGAGCTTGATCGTGCTCTAGGCAGTGGGGGGCCAGAAAATTTGGAAAATGTGCACCCAAACGTCCATTTAGTAGACAGTAGTAGGTATATTAACAACCACAGCGACTATTCAAGTTCTGATTTTATTTTTAAGCACATTGCTAAGGGATCTAAGGAAGGTAGTCTTTCTGCGGAATCAATCTAAATGGCGGGGGCTTCTGTTATGGAGCACTAGGATGCTTTTTGCTGGTACTTAGACTTCATGCGGGCAGCTTTATTTTTCTTGAAAATACCAAGTTTTACTGCTTTGTCCATCATACTGAAGACAGTTTTCAATTTTTCTTTTACATCGCCCTTCTCTGCTACGCCTTTCTCAAATGCGCGAACGGAGGTATGAATGCGAGATTTAAAGGCACTATTGCGCTGACGCTTCTTCTCGTCCTGAATCATGCGCTTTGCTGCTGTAGGCCTTTTTTTCTTTTTATCTTTAGCTTCTTTTGCCATGATTTCCTCATTATAGATATGGCGAATATAGCACTAATCCTATAAGTTGTAAAGGGTATGGAGATTTCAGTAGCAAAAAAAATTTGGAACGGCCTTTTTCTGGTTCTTCTCGTTTGCGCTCTTTGGATAGGGATTCAGCTCGGACGTGAGTTAAAAAAATATTTTGTTTTAAAGGCTAAGACAAAAGTAGAGCTGAAAAATTGGGAGACGCGAGAGGTTGAGCCCGATCTATTTGTTCCTTCTGTAAATTATGAATTTGAAGTTGGGAAGCAAAACTTTGAAGGGCAGTACACGTTTGAAAAAACACTTTTTCCAAATGAGGCTTCTTGCAGGGTAAAAGTTGAGAAATTTGAAAAACTTCCTTGGGAAATTCACTTCTCTCCAAAAGACCCAAACATCTCATCTCTTCAGAAGGACTTTCCTTTTAAAAAATCTGTTCACATGCTTTTAGCTCTCTCTGTTTTGGTTTACTTTGTTTGGTTCAGAAGTTATTTGAACCAAACCTACTCATAAGGCTATCGAGTAGTCTCAAGTAGAAATTTTTCGGTTTTGGTTGTACAGGTACTCGTGCTTTGCGGTCAGCTGCGTCACCGGAAAAGTGAAGTTGGTTTTTTATTTTTATTGGATTGCTTAAAGAGATTGGGAGAGGATGACCACGAAAGAGGCGTCGCCTTCCTTTGATAATTTCTACTTGGTCATAGAATTGGCCGCGTCCATTCGTAAAGTAGCAGTGGCCACTGCGTAAGAAAATTTCAGCGTGTGTGAGCCAGCTTCTATTAAAATGTCGATCGAGCAAGATCCAGACAAGAGAGTAGCCGCAATTCTGGTAATCTTTTTTTCGATTTTTTACTTCCTGAAGAGGGATGCGGGAGCATTGAATTTCAAAAATTATTTTTTCTTTTTCCCATACAAGATCGGCAATGCGATTAACTTCAGAAAACCTTTTTTCCATAAGTACTTCGTTTTCGGGGAGAATTTTTACAATATTTTTTTGGATTTCTCTATGCAAAAACATGTTTAGCCAGTAATTATCCTTCGTGATAGAATGTAGACAAGTGTCTTCATTTCAGGTCCATGAGTAATACTACAGATAGTAATCTTTTTGATTCACAACATCAGCAAAAAATTGAGGAGCTCGTCGCAATTGCGAAGGAGCAAGGCTACATCACGTATGAGGAGATCAATGAAATTCTTCCCATGACGTTTGATTCTGCCGATCAGATTGATCAGGTGCTGATCTTCTTGAGCGGTATGGATATCCAGATCCTCAATCAATCTGAAGTAGAGCGTCAGCGTGAGCGCAAGAAAGAGGCAAAGGAGCTTGAAGGTCTCTCTCGCAAGGCGGAAGCTTCGGCCGACGATCCGGTTCGCATGTACCTCAAGGAGATGGGATCTGTCCCTCTGCTTACTCGCGAAGAAGAGGTTGAGATTTCTAAGCGCATTGAGAAAGCGCAGATTCAGATTGAAAAAATTATCATGCGCTTTTGCTACTCCTCTCGCGAAACTGTTGCGATTGCGCACTATCTTCTCACTGGCAAAGAGCGCTTTGATAAAATTGTCGCGGAAAAAGAGATTGAGAATAAGCAGCGCTTTTTAGATAAATTGCCACGTTTGCGCGAGCTTTTAGAAGAAGAAGATGCGGTCTTACGCTCTTTCTTGATTCGTCTGCGCAATGAAAAATTAGCAAAAGCTGATCGCTTAAAACTCACAGAAGAGATTGAAAAAAGTCGTATTCGTACACAAGCTTACTTGCGGCAGATGCACTTTCGCACCAATGTCACAGACGATTTTGGTGAGGTGATTTTAGAAGCCTACGATCGCTTCTTAGGCTTAGAGAAAGAGTTAAAAGAGTTAGAGCCCCGAGCAGAAAAAAACCGTTTCGCTTTGGCAAAACTTAAAGCTGCGCATCGCAAACTTTATAAGCGCGAGCTGGCTGCTGGACGCACTCTAGAAGAGTTTAAGAAAGACGTCCGCATGCTGCAGCGTTGGATGGATAAGAGCCAAGAAGCTAAGCGTGAAATGGTGGAATCCAACTTGCGTCTTGTCATCTCCATCGCAAAAAAATACACCAACCGCGGCTTAAGTTTCCTTGACTTGATTCAGGAAGGAAATATGGGTCTGATGAAAGCGGTTGAAAAGTTTGAATATCGTCGTGGATACAAGTTCTCTACGTATGCGACTTGGTGGATTCGTCAAGCCGTAACACGTGCGATTGCTGACCAGGGCCGTACAATCCGGATTCCGGTTCACATGATTGAGACGATCAATCGCGTCTTGCGCAAAGCCAAAGCCTTTATGATGGAGCGTGGCCGTGAACCAACAGCAGAGGAGCTTGCTGAAGAGCTTGAGCTGACGCCGGACCGTATTCGCGAAATTTATAAAATTGCCCAGCACCCAATCTCGCTGCAAGCTGAGGTGGGGGATAGCGGTGAGAGCCAATTTGGAGATTTCTTAGAAGATACTTCAATTGAATCGCCTGCAGAGGCGACAGGGTACTCGATTTTAAAAGATAAACTTCACGAAGTTTTGGAGACATTGACAGACCGCGAGCGCACCGTGCTTATTGAACGCTTTGGTCTGCTCGATGGAAAACCTAAGACACTTGAAGAAGTGGGCGTACGTTTTAAGGTTACCCGTGAGCGTGTGCGTCAAATTGAAGCAAAAGCGCTAAGAAAAATGCGCCATCCTACCCGAGCAAAACAGCTTCAGGCCTTTCTCGATTTAATGGAAGGGGGAGTCGGGGGAATTGGAGCGTAACGGGGTCGAACCGTTGACCTCAACAATGCCATTGTTGCGCTCTACCAACTGAGCTAACGCCCCGGAGGACCCATGATACAGCAACGACTTTTTTCCCTACAACTTCTAATAATTACTACTATATTAACCACGACTCATTTGCTGGGAATCGACCAGACACATATGATAAGACTAGGGAGTGAATGGATGGATTTCTTTAAACACGTCGAACTAAAAGCACCAGATCCTATTTTGGGGTTAACCACCGCTTACAAAAATGATCCGCGCTCCGACAAGATTAACTTGGGTGTTGGTGTCTATTATGACGCCGACCTGCAACAGAAAACAATGAATGTTGTGCATAAGGCGGAAGAGCTGCTTTGCAAACGAGAGCCGAGCAAAACTTATCTTTCCATTGACGGAGACTCGCGCTATCTCGATGGTTTGCAAGAGCTGATTTTTGGAGAAAATCTTGAGGGGATTGTTTCTGCACAGAGTGTTGGAGGAACAGGGGCAATTCGTGTGGGTCTTGATCTTTTAAAAGAAGTTTCTAATGGCACAGTTCACATTCCCAATCCCAGTTGGCCCAACCACCTAAAAGTGGCTAAAGCTGCGGGATTGAAAACAGAGAGCTATCCTTATTACAATAATGAGACGCATCGCGTTGATTTTGAAAAAACTTTCGCCTATTTTTCTTCATTGCCCAAGGGCTCGGTTGTCATTTTGCATGGCTGTTGTCACAATCCCACAGGCACAGATTTTTCGATGGAGCAGTGGGAAAAACTCTCTGTTCTGTTTTTAGAAAAAGGACTATTTCCTTTCTTTGATCTTGCTTACCTCGGTTTTGGTGACGGCTTAGATCGTGACCGTGCACCCATTCGCCTTTTTGCTAAGGCCGGACACAATATGGCAGTGGCTGCCTCTTGTTCAAAAAACTTTGGGCTCTATGGTGAGAGAACGGGCGCTCTCTACGTCTTAACAAGCTCTAAAGAAGAAGCAATGAATGTCCTTTCTAACGTAAAACAGCTTATACGCTCTAATTACTCCAATCCTCCTTGTCACGGCGCAAAACTTGTAGGAATGATTTTACAAGATCCAACACTTCGCGCGGAGTGGGAAGCGGAATTGGATCAGATGCGGGCGCGCATCACGGGTATGCGCCAACAGTTTACAGCTGAGCTAACAAAACGCATTCCAGGACGAGATTTCTCCTTTCTTAATGAGAGCAGAGGTCTTTTCTCCTACACGGGATTGACCAAAGAGCAAGTTCATAAAGTACGCGAAGAGTCTGGAATCTACATGACCGATTCAGGGCGAATCAATATCTGCGGATTAAACAAGCAAAACGTAGAGAGAGTTGCCGATGCTATTGCCAAAGTGGTGCAATAGACACCTGCTTTTGCCTCTTATCTTAATGTTAGGAGCTGCGCTCCCAAATGAGCGCATCGCACCCTTGCGAATGATGGCGATGGGGCTTGCTTCTCTTCCTACCAAACTGCAAAAAACGCCTACTGATAAAGAACTTTTGCGTTTACAAGCGATCAACACACAGTTGAGTAGTGAAGTAGAAAAGCTCTACTCCTACCTTTTGCAACAGCAAACCATCTTGTCGCATAACAAAAGCAGAGTTTTGAGCGCAAAAGTACTCAATCGAGATCTCTCGCCTTGGAGTACAACACTTTGGGTTGATCGAGGTGCACAAGATGGAATCAAAAAAAATAGTGTCGCAACTGTGGGCAGCGCGCTTCTCGGTATAGTGGATGAAGTGCACAAAAAAAAATGCCGTGTGCGTGTGATCACCGATCCCACACTCGTCCCATCCGTCCGAGCGCAGCGAGGAGAAGCGCAACACCGCTTAGCCCACTCGCAAATTCAAACTCTGCTCAACACCCTCCCTCATTTAGAAAATCTTTTTACTAACAGTGAAGAAAAAGAAGAGACTCTGCAACATCTCTCTCTTCTCAATAGCAAACTTTTGCAAAACAGAGAAAGTCTCGAGCTGGCCAAAGGAGAACTTCACGGTAGCGGCCCGCCGCTCTGGCGCGAGCGCTCTCTCTTTCTTCGTGGACAAGGGTTTAATTATGATCATGCAGATGAAAAGGGCGCTGCACGCCCTCTCACGGGAGATATCTTACACGTTGGTGATCTGCTTGTGACAACAGGAATGGATGGGCTCTTTCCTGAAGGCCTAACTGCAGGCGTTGTGACCAAAGTAGCTCCGCTAAAAGAGGGAGATTTCTCCTACGATATCGAAGCGCGCATGGCTGTACAAAACTTAGATGATCTTAAGCTTTTGCATTTGCTTTTTTCTTCTGAATCTTAACCGGCAATGTCATCACATAGCTGATGGATTTTTGGATCCATGAGGTGAGTGCTGTCTCATCAGTCAAAACTCCTTTTGGTAGGATGACATACTCTTTCATCAGACGTCCCATTGGCGCAAAACGCTCAGCATTGTGCTCTGCTATCATTGCTTCGCGATCCTCATCTTGTAGGCGCAGCACCCAGTTTTCTTCGTGCAGTCCGGTAAACATATTGCCATGCAAAAAGCAGCAAGGGTACCCAAACATTTTCCTTGGTTCAGCTTCTGCAAAAGCTGCCATTGTACTTAAGAATTTTTCCTTTAACTCTTCTGAAGATTTTTTCCACTTTCCCATACGCTGAGAATAGCGTAAGTTAAGTTTTTTGCGTAAAAAGTCTTTGGATTTGACTGATCAAGTAAAAGGGGAGTGTGAATACATTTTCTTTTTTTTCAGGTTTTGCGCTGCAGATTTGAATTCCATAAGGAGCATTTTTTTCTTTTAGAAAAATTTGCAGGGAGCGAAGTCTCCCTGTGCTACCGGCTTTGACTTCAATTGGAATGATAGAACCATCAACGGAAAGGAGATAGTCGACTTCAGCCTCACTTCCTCTCTTTTCTCTTTCCCAAAAATAGAGTTGCATTCTGTCATGAGGATTTGCGTAGGCTAAGAATTCTTGCCCCACAAACTGTTCAGCTAAAGCTCCAGAGTGGATCATGATTAGGTCTTCTCGAAAAAATAGGATAGGGTCGACTTTGAGGGCCGTTTGCAACATTCCTATATCAAGATAGAGAAGTTTTTGCACCTTGGATTTTATTTGATGTTGCAGGGGCGCTCCAGTTGCTGATGAGGCAAAAACAGGAGTCACAAGCCCCGCCCATGAAAGCTGGTCGAGTGCAGTTTGTAGATCGCGAGATTTTGTATTTGGGTCGACGTGTGTATACTTAAATCGAAGGCCAACTGTTTCAGGTGCTTTGTCAAAAAGTGTTTGAAGATTGCGATATTGTGTTTTTGTCGCATATTTGGCCATGTCTGACCTGTAAAGATTAATTAGGTTTAATAAATAGTTTTGGCATGTTGTAAAAGACTTCGTTTCTTTATACCGAATGATGGTACCCGGCATGCCCCCTGTGAAAAAATAAATCTTCACAAGCTCCATCAATCTTTCATGGACGGGTTGGCTAATTTTTGTGGTCCATTCAAAATTTGAGATAAATTCAACTAAGCCCTCTTCATTTACTACTTCAAGAAATTCTAAAAATGAGAGGGGGCGCATATAAACGGATTGCACTCGTCCAACTGGAAAGTTGATGTTTTTATCAACAAGAGCAAATTCGAGAAGAGAGCCTGCCGCGATCAAATGGAGATCTGGCAGTTTCTCTTTGAAATATCTAAGAGAAACAATCGCTTGGGGGGAGAATTGGATTTCATCAAAAAATAGGAGGGTCGAGCCGGGTTTGATTTTTACTTTTAGAGAAAGTTCCAGCTCTCTAACGATTTTTTTGGGATCTAGATCTTGAAAGCACTCAATGAGCAGGGGCTGCAGTTCAAAATTTACTGTCACAACTTGAGCGAAATTTTCTTTCCCAAATTTTTCAATCGTATGGCTTTTTCCTGCCTGTCTCGCTCCGCGCACGAGCAGGGGCATGCGAAAAGGGTCATTTTTCCATAACTGGAGTTCGTCTTCAATAGTTCGTTTCATGCTTTAACTCTATCATAAATGGCTGTTTTTAGGGGTTATTTCAGCCAAAATTGGCTATTATTAGGGGTTATTTCGGCCAAAAATGGCTAAAATACAGGGTTAAATTTCTTCAGGTGTTGATTGTGAGTGACTTAAGTTTTTGTCCCAAGTATTCAATATGACCGCTGTCAAATTCTCTGGATCAAAGGTTTTTGCAAAGGTGTGGGAATAGAGCTTTTGCTTTTGGTCTGAAAGTTCTTCTTGTTTCTTTTCGATGAGGTGAGGAAGTTCCTCAATTTGATCGGGGGAGATCGTATAGCCACATTGATGAAGAGAAAGACCTAGTTTTTCTGGATCGTCGTTGTGAGGATTGAGAAAGAAAAGAGGTTTTTGAAAGGTCAAAAAGTCGTAACCGATAGAGGACATATCCCCAAGATAGATATCGGCAAGATCACAGAGAGGATAGATGGGAGGAAATTCTTCAATAAAAGTGGCGGTGGGAAATTCGGTTTTGAGTTGCAAAAGTTCTGCTGTCTTTTCCCGCACGGTATTGGGATGAAGCTTGATGAGTATCTGATGAGAGGATCCTAATTTTTTTAACGCTTCTCTGCCGAGATTGAAAAGAGTACCGGAAGATTCAAAATCTTCCCAGGTGGGAGCGTAGAGAATTGTCTTTTGGTAGCTACGGTATTTTTGCGTGAGCTCTCTGTAAAAATCTTTATGTTTCAGATAATAGGTGTAACGATAATTTCCTAACTGATGAACATGGGGGATTTGCTCTAGTACTCCTTTCTCTTCAATGAAGTCCATCATCTTTTGTCCGTAAACTAGGATTGTCTCTTCGCTTCCAAGACCTTCCATTAAAGGTTTTTTTCGCCCTTTGTCGGAGTTGCCATGAGGAATCCAGATCATTTTTGGCTCTTTTTTGAGCGCTTGGCAGGCAAAAAAGAGCATGCGTTTAAGAAGTGTGCAGGGGAGTGTAGTGATGAGAATTTCATAGTCGGCAACGATGGCAGTTGTAGCGGCGAGCCCTTCATAGAGAAGAACATCGATATCGGGATAGTACTTTTTTGTAAGTTGGTAGATTTCAGACTCTGTGACAATCAAAGGAATTTGTAAAAGGGCGGCAAGAGGAGCTAAGTGATCAAGATAGAGCCTTTTGGAACCAAAGATTGCAGCAGCCATTCGCATGCTCATCAGAATATATAAAAAATATTTTAATTAAAAACGTGGGTGTACAATTTTTTTCGTTTTTCTGCACATTCAGGGAGATTTTCTTCAGGCCAGCGGCTTCCACACTTGGTGAGCTCGGTCTCTGCTTCTCCACAAAAGTAGAGAGGGCGATCAAAAGTTAAAAAATCATAACCGATGGAGGAATAGTCGCCGATGTAGGCGTCTGTGCGTGCTAGGAGAGGATAGATCAGAGGAAAGTCCGCAAGAGAATCTTTTCGCACCATTTCGGCTAGGTGTGTTTCAAAGAGCAGTGGGTGCGCTTTGATCACTATGTGTGCATCTTTCGGAAAATTTTTTTTAGTAAAGATGGTGGTGCCATGTTCGCCATCTTCCCAGGTAGGCGCATAGAGAAGGATTTTTTTGGGTGGAAGTTGCAGCTCTTGCTCTACAAGATCATCGTAAAATTTTTGGTAGCGCAGATAAAACTCATAGCGAAAGTTTCCGATGCGTTTTGCTGGGATGTTTTTACAAAAGCGCTCTTCCATCTGTGCACCATAGATGAGCGCCATCTCCTGCTCAGGAAAGGGATTGAGTGCAGGATTCAAAAGACCTTTATCGGAGTTGCCGTGGGGAAGATAACAAAAAGTTACTTGCTTACCGCAGGCCGCTTTAATGAGCGGCTGCAATTTTTTTCGCGCATGTTTTTCTGTCACAAAGAGGCAATCAAAGTAGTGGCCTAAAAAGTGCGGTGTCATTTCGACTGGCGGAACGTAGCGCGTTTCCACCATGGGGTAGTAGTGGCGCGCAAGCTTTTCAATTTTTACATCATTGGTTAGCAAGGGGATTTGCAAGAGGTCGCAAAGGGGAGCGAGATGATCAAGGTAGTGGTAGAGGTGGCCATTGCAAAGGGCTGCGGATCTCATAATGAGATGATCCTACTGTTGCTGTTTATAAATTTTTTCTTGATTTTCTGTTCGTTTTTTCTCAATTTGTGAGGCAAACTTTGAAAAGTTGGTCGAAAAAATTGAGGAATAAACGAGCCAAAAGCATGGAAAAATTGGGAACATGAATAGTGGGATGATCTCATAATACCCGAGCTTCGAGTGCCTTTTCACATGTTGAAAAAATGATCTCTTTGAGTTTTTCGCGCTCAAACGGTTTGGCAAATGCATGCGAGTAAAGAGCTTTTCGTTTTTCTGAAAATTCGCTTTGCGTGTTTTCGATAAGCTGAGAAATCTCATCAAGCTTTTCTATGCCAAGGCCGGCTTGGTGCAAGGGAAGATCCTCGTCGGGCTGCAAGAAAAACATCGGTTTATCAAAGTGCAAAAAGTCGTAGCCAATTGAGGAGATGTCGCCGATGTAGGCGTCTGCTAAATCGAGTAGAGGATAGACAGGCGGGTAGTGCTCCAAGAAAAGAGTGCTATCTCCATACTCGCGCATGAGTGCTTGCAGGCCGCTCATATCCAAAATCGAGGTGCTGGGATGGAGTTTGATGATGAGGTTGTATTTGGGAGTCAACTTTTCAATAAGAGTAGGTGCAGTGACAAAGAGCGTAGAGGTGTCGCCGCCATCATTCCACGTCGGTGCATAGAGAACTGTTTTCTTTTCCCTGTTGAGGTGAGACAGAACTTCGGAAGAGATCTTTTTATCATAAAAGTTTTTCAGGCGCTCATAATAGGTGAGGCGATAGTTGCCAACGGTGAGCACATGAGGAATCTGTTTATAGACGCCGCGCGATTTAAAAATTTGCTCCATCTGGTTGCCATAGATTAAGGCGATTGTTTCGTGAGGCAATCCTTCAAAGGGAAAGTGTTTATCGGAGTTGCCGTGTGGCACCCAGATCGAAAGAATTTTTTTGCCTGCCATCATCTCTGACATGCGAAAGAGTTTGCGGAGGAAAAAAGCTGGCATGTTGGTAATTAAAATATCGTATTCTGGAACGAGGCGTTTGGTCACCTCAATCCAATCGATATGGTGGACAACAAGGTCGGGGTAGTAGCGATTTGCCAGTTCAAAGATTTCGCTTTCTGTCACAACAAGAGGAATTTCTAAAAGTGCCGCGAGCGGAGCGACGTGATCAAGGTAGGCAATATTATCCCCAAAAATAAGGGCACAAGTTCTTTTCATATTCATAATTCGGATGGTACAATAAGCTGCAATGTTAGGCGAGCTTAGATCTTGGTTTAATTTTGAAAAACGCGATTTTCCCTGGAGGGAAGAGGTGACACCTTACCGTGTTTGGGTTTCTGAGGTGATGCTGCAGCAGACCCGCGCAAATGTTGTCATTCCCTACTTCTTGCGATGGATGGAGCTCTTCCCCACTGTGCGCGATTTGGCCAAAGCTCCCGAAGAAAAAGTGTTAAAGTGTTGGGAAGGGCTAGGGTACTACTCGCGCGCGCGCAATTTACAAAAGGGGCAAGGCGCATCGTGGCCGAATTTGGCGGAAGGCTTCCTGCAGAC
Organism: Candidatus Algichlamydia australiensis; assembly: GCA_033977065.1. Taxonomy (GTDB): domain Bacteria; phylum Chlamydiota; class Chlamydiia; order Chlamydiales; family JAJFMI01; genus Algichlamydia; species Algichlamydia australiensis. The sequence continues at coordinate 303,540 of JAXCHI010000003.1, read as the reverse complement.
CCAGAGGCGCTTGCCACAATTGAAGGAATTGGTCCCTACACGCTTGGGGCAATTTTAAGCTTTGCTTTTCATCAGAAAGCGGCAGCAGTTGACGGCAATGTGATGCGCGTCCTCTCACGCTTTTGGGGAATAGAAGCACCGATCGACTTGCCCGCGACGCAAAAAGAGATCCGCATACGTGCGCAAAACCTTCTGCCGGAAGAAAAGCCATGGGAAATTAGTGAAGCGCTGATTGAATTAGGCGCCCTTGTCTGTGGAAAAACCCCCAAATGCCCCATCTGTCCGCTGCGCAAAGAGTGCGTAGCAAAAAAGAAAAATTTGCAGCTACCCAACAAGCGCAAGAAGATCAAAACGACCCATCTCTATCGCGCTGTTGGCCTTATCGAAGCTTCCGGAGAATTTTTAGTGGGTCAAGTTGCCAAAGGGCAGGTAATGGAGGGGCTTTGGGAGTTTCCCTTTGTAGAAAAAGAGGAGTGCTTAGAAACATTTTTAGGAATCAAACTCAAATTTCATCAAGAGTATCCCAAAGAGACGCACACCTTTACGCGGTTTAAGGCGCACCTCTTTCCTACTCACTGGCATGCACAAAAAAAGATGGTCACGCCCTACTTATGGAAAACTTTGGAGGAGATGGTGAAACTGCCATTTTCTTCAGGCCATCGACGGATTTTGCAACAGCTATATCATTCCACCTATTAAATAACCTAGAAATTTTCATGTTCAAAAATTTCCAGGTAAAGTTTTTTTAATTTATAAGTGTCTATTAGTAAGTGGGATAAAGGAATTTCAACCTAGAAGCTTTTGAATTTTGAAATTTCTAGGTAGATTTCTAGGTTAAAAAAGTTCTTGTTATTCGACGGATTTTGCAGCAACTGCTATAAGTAAGATATGGAGCATGCTTGTCATAAAAGTTCGCCCAAACTTGCGGTTTTTTCTATTTTGTTAAGCATCCCCCTGCTTTTTCCTCTGCCGGGATGGGTACAGTTTCTTCTTGCCACGCCTGTGCAATTCATTTGCGGTGCTACATTTTATAAACAAGGCTTTCGCGTGCGGCCCAATATGGATACGCTTATCGCTCTGGGAACAAGCGCAGCGTGGGGTTTTTCTGTTGCTGTCCTTTTTCTTCACTTTTCTCCTCATTACTACTTTGAGACAAGCGCGATTTTGATCTCACTTGTTCTCCTCGGGCGCTACTTTGAAGATCGTTCCAAAGAGCGCGCAAAAAGCGGCATGACAGCGCTTTTAAAAATGGAGGCAAAGAGTGCGCGCATTAAAAAAAATGGTGGCATTGAAGAGATGCCGATTGAACAGGTCAAAAAAAGCGATCTTGTTGTTGTGCGACCAGGTGAGCGCGTACCGGTTGATGGAAAAGTAGTTGAAGGAATTTCTACCATCGATGAGTCGATGCTAACGGGTGAATCCATTCCTGTAGCTAAAGAGGTGGGCCTCGATGTTTTTGCTGGAAGTGTGAATGGAGAGGGCGCACTTACAATTGAAGCGACCAAAGTGGGGAGCGATACTGCACTTGGTCATATCATTCGTATTGTTGAAGAAGCGCAACAATCTAAAGCACCGATTCAGCGTCTAGCTGATCGCATTTCAGCCGTCTTTGTTCCCGTCGTTTTAGGGATTAGTATTGTCACACTCACTCTTTGGAGTTTGATAACAGGTGACTGGCAAGAGGGGCTTATTAGCGCTGTTGCCGTTTTAGTTATTGCGTGTCCTTGCGCGCTTGGTCTTGCCACACCTACAGTCATCATGGTAGCAACAGGGCGCGGTGCGCGTGAAGGGATTTTGATCAAAGATGTGCAAGCTCTTGAAGAGAGTAAAAAACTCGAAGCTCTGCTCATTGATAAAACCGGTACCGTGACTGAAGGAAAGTTGCAAGTTATTGAAGCGCAGGGTGAGAGCTATGAAATTGCCAAGGCTTTAGCCTTGTCCTCCGAGCACATCATTTCGCAGGCGATCGTCAAATATCTGGCAAATACAAAAGAAGCGTCCGTTACAGATTTCCGTTCTATCTCAGGAAAAGGTGTCACAGCAAAAGTAGATGGCAAAGAGTTCTTTATGGGCTCACCCAACTTTTTAACAGAGCAAAATATTGACTTATCACCTTTTCAGCAAATGATCGACACTTCAACAGCTACCCTGGTTCTTCTCGGCTCCCAAGAAAAAGCGTTAACTTGCTTTGCACTCAAAGACATCATCAAGCCAGGAGCCAAAGAAGCAATTGCCAAACTACACGAAATGGGACTCACTCTCTACATCCTAAGCGGTGATCGCGAGAGCGCTGTAAAGGAAGTGGCAGAGCAGACGCAAGTCGATGGTTATTTTGCTGGTGTATTGCCGGATGATAAAGCTAACTACGTCAAAAAATTGCAAGCTGAAGGCAAGAAAACCGGCATGGTCGGTGATGGAGTGAATGATGCACCAGCACTTGCAGTTAGCGATGTCGGCTTTGCCATTAGCAGCGGCACCGATGTCGCAATGGAGAGCGCGCAAGTGGGTCTGATGCGCTCCCATCTCAATAATTTAGTAGATGCAATCAACCTCTCCCGCCGCGCATTTGTCAAAATTCGGCAAAATCTCTTCTTTGCCTTCATCTACAATACACTTGGCATTCCTCTAGCTGCCTTTGGCCTGCTCAATCCCATGATCGCCGGTGTCGCTATGGCACTTAGCTCTATCTCTGTCGTCTTAAATGCTCTTACCCTTCAAAAAAGTTAAAAAACTGATTGTTAACAACTTATAAATCGTGTACATTTGCACAAATTCACAAAATATGTTATTATACATAAAGACAATTGAGGTAAGTTATAGCAACAGAAACAACAAGGCTTTCGGTTGAAATACCAAAAAGGGATCACAAAAAGCTGAAAATCTTAGCAGATGCAAATGGAATAACATTAAAAGAGTTTATTCTATCTGCATTAGAGCCGATTCTTTATCCCGAAAAGAAACCAAATAAAACCACTCGAAAAGCGATTGAGGATACAGAGAGAGGCGTTGGGTTAACAACTTATGAAAATATTGAGCGGATGTGGGATGTGCTAGGATTGAATGAATGAAACTCATTCTTCAAACTCAGCGTACGTTTGAGAAGGATCTCAAAAAGTTAAAAAACGCCGAAAAGACTTTTCTAAGCTCAAAGTTGTGGTTGAAATATTAGTCTCTGGAAAGTCATTACCAGAGAAATATCGAAATCACAAGCTCTCTGGGAATTATCAAGCTTACTTCGAATGTCATATTGAACCAGATTGGCTACTCGTATACAAAAAAACTTCTACAAAAATCATACTTGAAAGAAGCGGTACACATTCTGATCTCTTTTGATCCAACGTTTTCTATTGTATTAAACGCGTTTACTTTAAGAGGGTCTGAACAACTCACGCCCCGACCTCATGGACGAAAAGTCTAAGAAAAGATTATTTAGGATCTTCAAATAACCTTTTTTAGAATTTTCGGCTCGTGCTATCGGCACAGCTGTTATTCAAACCTTCTTTTATGGAAGAGATGATGCGATTTCTTTTGCCGCGCATGAGGGCTTTGCCCCAGGTGTAGGTTGTTTTTGAGGTCTGCTTTGTGCTGCTGCGGTAGAGCGTAAAAGGATCAGTCACTCCTTTATCAAAATTTGAATGAGAGAGGAGGTAGGTGTAAGTGCCGTCAGCATTTGCGGTGCCTTCAATTATGTTCTCTTCTTTCCAAATTGCTTGGCAGAGGAAGGGCTCGTAGGGCTCAAAACCGCGCATCTTGCAGAGCAGATTGCGGCCACGAGGATCAAGGCTCACAAGTGAGATGGTAATGCCATCGATTTGTAGCATTTGCTCGTGAGGAAAGTAACGGTAGAGCGATTTCTCTTTTGTTGCTTGGTCTTCTAAAGAGATGAAAAGTCCACGATAGTTGTCAAAATCAATGAGCTGAAGCTCTTCTGGCGTAGTTTTTTTTGTAAGGTTGTAGGAGAGATACTCTGTTTTGTCTTCTCGGAGAAAAGCGAGCTTGTAGGTGTGGTTTGGCTGAAGGTTTGTGAAGGTGAGCTGGCAATGGGTGATGGTTTGATTTTTCTGTTTTTCAGGTGGTGAAGTTATGGCTTGAATTTCAATATTTGAGGGAATAAGTGAGGTAAGCTTGAGGAGAAGAAGAATCATTTTTTTCCTTCCCAAGTATATTGCAGGGTAAGGTTTTCGTTTACGCGATTAACCGTGATTTGATTCTCTCCCCCACGTTTGTGATGGTAGAGAAGGCCAAGTGTTTTGTAAAAACGGCCTTTTTCATCTGTCGTTAAGTATTCTGTATAAGCATTGCGACGCTTTGACTTCCGCTCAACTTCATATTGGACGATAAGGCGCTCGTTTGGGGCAAAATTCTCACCAAAGATATGGGTTTGACTCTCCCCTTTTTTTTCTGAAAAAACTTTTACTGCGGCGTTGTCGGCTTGGCTTTGTAGCTGATTAAGAAGAGTAAGATTTTCGTAGGTGGGAAAAAAGGCCAAAAGCAAAAAGAACATAGTCATATTAAAACAGAAATCTGCTATAGTTTTCAATATGGCTACTGAAAATCAAGAAAAGATGCATATGGATCTCCTTTCGGGTGGAGGCTGGATTTATTGGTTAATGGAAAGGGGCAAGCAGTTGCTCTTTTTACTCCCTCTTCTCGGAATTGGTCTCTACTTTATGGTAAAAAGCACTCATGCAAAAACGGGAAAAGAGGCAGATTTTTTAGCTGCTAGCATTACGATCGATGAGTGGGAAAAATCGGGCGAAAAGGAAAAATTAGAAAGGCTGCAGGCATTGATGGGCAAACACCCTGAATTGAAGGCGCGCTTTGAAGATCGCATTGCATACAGGCTCATTAGTTTAGGGGATTATGAAGGGGCGATGCCTTTTGCTAAAGAGTCCATTGCTCGCTCTGATGACCTAGCTCCTGAATGGGCCGACTTTGGTCGCACAACTCTCTTGATCGGCAATCAAGAATATGAAAAGGCGCTAGCTGAAACGATAAGATTAAAGGGGTTGCTTGATGAAAAGGCCTCTTCCAACTTTGCTCTTTTGCAAGGTTTCACACTTTTAAGGCTAGCCGCACTTTATCATGAGCTAGGAAATAGCTCCGATGAGCTTGCGATTTGGAACGAGTTTGAGCACGCAGCAAACGGACAAGGTTCTTTAAGTAAAGAAACTTTTGAGATCCTTAAAAATCACTTTACGGATCGAAATGTCGACTTGCTCGACTATATTCGATACCGTAAAGGGGTAATTAAGCAGTAGGTGGCTGCTGCTGGTTGTTGCTTCCGCTATCAGCAAATGCTTTTGAGTAGTGGTGTGCAATCGCAATTCCACCCATTCCACCTAGTAGAATGAAGTAGAAAAACGGAACAAATACCGCTAGCACAAGTCCTACAACTGCTAGTACCATCTGTGTCACTTTCTCTTGCTTTCCAACAAAACGAAAGGCACTGCCCATCACTTTATCCACGATTCCAGGGAAAACTACACCTACGATTCCACCTAAAGCTCCCATAAAAACACTCCATCCTGTCCCAAAGAAGATATACGAAAAGAGACATGACAAAATGAAGGCTACGGAAAAGAAAAGCTGAAAACGATACTTTTTAGTGAAGTTTTCTATTTCTTGAATAGATACGCCTTCTTTCATAATTAATTCCTCCATTAGGAAGAACTGAATAAGTCAATCCTTCCAATATTCTTAATATATATACTAATAATTTATTTTGCAATTGACTCAAAGAGAGCCCTTGGGTTTTTATTCACCATGTCTTAATATTGTATTTATCTATGATACTCCAAGGTCTTCCTCTTATTCGACTTACAAAATGGGTCGATCTCGCTTGCCTTTCCTTGATCGCTCTAACTTTTTTTTCTCCCTTAGTTCTTTTTTATTTTGTTTATCAAAATAATGCTGAAGTTCACAGCTTTGTATCTAACCGGATTGTTGGGAAGAAGAAAAGTTTTGATTATGAGCAAATTGGCACAGGAGCATTAGCCATTGAGTCAAACTTTGCAGGCTTATCGCTACCCAAATTCGATAAAGAGGTGCTCTTAGTTTCGTCTAATCCCCAATCCAAACGATTTTTATTTGGGTTGAGAGGGTCTTTTGAAAAAAGAGAGAGCCAATCGGGTGAAAAACACTATTTGACTTATGGAAAAGGGGGAGAGTTGCGCTTTTCAAAATCTAAAACGCCTTTTTCAATTACCCCAACTTTGATCGGAGAAAAACTAGAATTTGATGCAGAGCTATTTATCGATTCATCTGCGCAAGCGGCTGTGAATGAGGTGTCTAGGTTCGTTGCCGCGCAAGCTGATCAGGAAGAGACAGCGCGATTTTTGGGCGAAGGGATTTTTGGAAAACCTTTTGTAGCAATGGAAAGCGCTAGACTTTTGGGCCCTGATCAACTTTTTGTTCTTTATGGCGGAGAGGAGTATGCCAAAGAGGCAGGCTCAGCAAGGCTTCTCTTTGATGAAGGAATCCTCTTTGTGCAAAAAGGAGATCTACTCTTTTTTGATGAGAAAGAGTGGAAGCTTGCAAGTGGGGAGACGAAAAACCACTTTCTTGCTAAAATCTTAACTACCTCACCTGAAAGGGTTGACGCTGAAATTTCCGATGAGAAAGGGCTTTTGAAACGTAGGATTACAATTCAAAGAAAGCCTAAGCGTACTTCCTCTTTTCGAGCCGGCGAGCTCTTTACTGGGATCCGACCCCGCACGGCAACAACTGTCTCATTGAAAATTGCGGGAGAAAGCAGCCACTTGAAAAGAGGCGACTGGCTCCTGAAGGTAGAGAATCAGTGGAGGCGGCTTGAAGACTGGGAAGAGGTGGAAGAGCTGCTCTGTTTTGAAAGACGAGGCGAGCTCTTTGTATTTGATGGCATTGTAAAAAGTGGCGGGGCACAGTTTTTTAGTGGTCACTATTTTGATGCAATGCGAGAGAGGTCGGAGACGATTCGCCTCCCACTTACAGTCAAAGAGAAGAGAGTAAAGAAAAAGGCCTCTTCTCGTAGGCCAACTTATTCACCTTCTGAAAAGGAGGATTTTGATGACGATGATGAAGAATTGGATTTTTAACGCTACCATTTTGCTTTGCTGCTCTTTAAGCGCACAGACAATTGCGGAAAAGCGCCGCTCTCTGACAACGGGTGAGAGTCGCGAAGAGACCTCACTTGGCAAAGTGAATGAGGAGCTGCGCACTCTTCGTCATGAGCTCTCAGATTACTATAGGGAGATCAAACGTCTTCATGAAGAGGAGGCTGATGAAACAGAATTCAAAGATCTTCTTCACGATGTCAAACAAATTCGCTTTGAGATTGATCAACTAGAAAATCAATGGCTTGACTCCTCACAAGAAGAGGGGCGTTTTGGTGATGAGGGTTACGCTCTTTGGGATCAAGATGAGACGACTCTCTCAGCCCTTGTGATGGAGTACGGCTCAAGTGACTATCTCTATTTGATTCCCCCTGAAATGTCCTCAATGAAGATCAACATGCACTCCGCTGTTCCTATTCCACGTGAATCTTGGGGGCAGCTGCTTGAAGTGATTTTGCAACAGAACGGTGTTGGGGTAAAAAAAATAAATAATTATGCGCGTCAACTCTATGTAATGCGCCAAAATTTAATTACCACATCACTGATCGCCACAAAGCCGGAACATCTCGATCGTGCAGCTGATGGTGAGCGCATTGTTTATATTTTCTCACCCTCTCCCGATCGCGTACGCGGAGTAGCCAACTTTTTTGATAGATTCCGAGATCCGAAGCGGACGTTTATCTACCAAGTCTCCCAAAAGATTGCGCTTATCGCCCCTAAAGAAGACATTTCCAAACTTCTTGCTCTGCATGATGCGGTCTACGATGAAGAGAATACAAAAGTAACGCGCGTTGTTCCCTTCACTCGCATTAGCTCTAAAGAGATGGAGAAAATTTTAAAAGCCTACTTTAGTGCAGAAGCAGCACGTGGAGGGTCGAGATTGACCTTGGCAAAGGGTTCTGGAGAAGGAATTACGATTGTCTCACTTGCCCATGAAAATGCGATCGCTCTTGTTGGAATGCGAGAGACTGTTGAAGCGGCAGAAAGAGTGATTCGCGAAACGGATGAGCAACTCGATGATCCCTGTGAGATGACAGTTTATTGGTACAATTGCCGCCACAGTGATCCAACGACACTATCTGATGTATTGGAAAAAGTTTACGCCTCTCTTATTTGTGCGAAATTAGAAGGGAATGAGGTTGATCAAACCGAGCCTCCCAATCAAGGTACACAAGTTTGCAATCAGCCGCAGTATCCGCCGATGCCACAAGAGTTACCAACTTATGGTCCCCCACCGTGTCCTCCCATGGTACAACCTCCAGTAGTGCAAGCAGGGTCGATCGAATCACAAGAGAAAAAGAGTACAACGACTCACTTTATTCCCTACGAGAAGACAGGAGCGATTATGATGGTTGTGCGCAAAGATACGCTGCCACAACTCAAGCGTTTGGTTAAAAAGTTAGATGTGCCAAAAAAGATGGTGCAGATTGAGGTGCTTCTTTTTGAAAGACGCTTAAAAGATCGTGAGCGTGCGGGACTCAATATTTTGAAATTGGGTGATGCTGCTTCGCAAACACATCGCGAAGGCCTCACCTTTGACACAACTCCAGCCGCCTCTGTTCCCGGGCTTTTAGACTTTTTCTTTTCTAGAACTAAGTCGAGTAGTTTTCCTGCATACGACTTGGCCTACAGCTTCTTGCTGAATCAAGAAAACATTCACTTAAACTCTGCCCCCACGGTCACGACCATCAACCAGACACCTGCCAAAATTTCCATTGTTGATGAGATCTCCATTAATAATGGAGCGGCACCGCTCAATACAGCTGATGGACAAGTCACGTTTGAAAAATCGTTTTCACGTGCGCAATTTGGAACGACAATTGTCGTGACGCCCACGGTTCATGAGCCCGACCCGGAGATGGGAGAAGAGGATTGGTACATTACTGTAGAAACGAATATTGATTTTGACAACATTATGAGCGATGAGGACGATCGCCCTGATGTGATCCGTCGCCATATAGAAAACAATGTTCGTGTTGTGGATGGTGAGACAATTATTTTAGGGGGATTGCGCCGTAAACAGACAAATGAAAAGTCGGAAAAAATCCCTTTCTTAGGTGAAATTCCTGGTATTGCCAAGCTCTTTGGTTCTGTCAAAACAGATGATGATGAAGTGGAGATGTTCCTTTTCATCACTCCAAAAATCATTATAGATCCACGTGGTGATGTTGTGGCTGTTCGTGAAGTGGAGTTGATGAAGCGCGCCGGAGATATTCCAGAATATCTCGATCGTCTTTGTGAGTCACGCGCATGCAAAAAGCAGAGAGTATTTCAAAAAAGCTGGAACCTCTTCTTTGGAAAAAATGGAGACCCGTGCAATGCTTCCCCCATCTACCGACAGTAGCGAACTTGCCGAAAAATTTGGCATCACCACGATCGCCTGCCCCCAGAATGCTCCTTTTGTAAAAGAGCAAAATCGGCTCTTGCCCTACGCCTTTGCAAAGGAAAAACTTGCCTTGGCGCTTTCGGAAAAAGAGGGTGTTGTCCAGGTTGCATTTGCTTCACCTCTCGATTTTGCTATTCTTGAGCAGGCACGCCTGCTTATTGGCGGTCCTATCGAAGAAGTTTTTTGCGAAGAAGAGCTTCTTATCTCTGCTATTGAACAATGCTATCACCAAGGTGAAGGAGAGGCCTCTGCCTATCTTGCAACCCTGCAAGAAGATGAGAAGCTAGATGAGTCTGATGAAGAGTATGACCTTCTTGCAAGTGATACCGCCTCGCCTGTTATTCGCATGCTCAACATGATGCTCACAGAAGCAATCAAGCAAGGCGCTTCAGACATTCATTTTGAACCCCAGGAAAAGGGACTTGTTGTGCGCTACCGTATTGACGGGGTGCTGCAAAAGCGCCATACACCCCCGCGCGATTTGCAGGGACAGCTCATCACACGCATAAAAGTGATGGCCAAGCTAGATATTGCAGAACATCGCTTGCCACAAGATGGACGGATCAAACTGCATATGGCGGGACGTGAAATTGATTTTCGTGTCTCAACTGTGCCAATCGTCTATGGTGAGCGTGTTGTATTGCGAATTCTGGATAAGGGCAATATTGTTCTTGGCTTGGATAAAATCCAGATGCCCGAAACTTTTGTGAAAAATTTTCAGCGCTTAACTCGTCAAAGCCAAGGAATTGTTTTAGTTACAGGACCTACGGGGAGTGGTAAGACCACCACACTCTACAGCGCACTCTCTGATGTAAACTCAGAAGATGTGAACATCATGACCATTGAAGACCCGGTTGAATTCAAACTTCCCGGTATGGCACAGATCGGAGTCAATCATAAAATTTCTCTCAGTTTTGCACGCGGTCTTAGACATATTTTGCGCCAAGATCCCGACATCATCATGATTGGGGAGATTCGCGATAAAGAGACAGCAGAAATTGCGATTCAATCTTCACTTACAGGTCATCTTGTTTTAAGCACTTTGCATACAAATGATGCGCCGTCAGCACTCACACGGATGATCGATATGGGAATAGAGCCCTACCTTCTCTCCTCCTCAATTTTGGGAGTGCTCGCGCAGCGATTGGTACGCACGCTCTGTCCTTTTTGTAAGGAGAGCTACTTCCCTTCAAAAGAAGAGTTGGCAGATCTACACTGCCCCATCGACGGTAAAATGGTCTATAAACCGCGCGGTTGCAACGAGTGTTTCCACTCTGGCTATAAGGGCAGGCGCGGTATTTTTGAGCTGATGCACCTAACAGGGGCGATTAAAAAACAGATGATGCACTCCGCTGATAGCAGTGATTTGATGCGCGTTGCTCGCGAAGGCGGCATGGCAACGCTACGTGAGTCAGGTATTAAACTTATTGAAGAGGGCGTAACCTCTATTGCAGAAGTGTTGCGTGTCACCCGAGGCATAGAGGTCGACTAATGTCTCTTTATCAATACACAGCCTTAGCTTCGAGTGGCAAGAAAATCAAAGGAATCATTGATGCTGATAGTTTGGGTAGTGCTAAAGAGAGACTGCTTAAGCAGAAAATTCTTGTCACAAAGCTCTCGCAGTATGAGCGTGTGCAGAAAAAAAGCCACCATCTAAAACCTGCGCAACTTCTTGATTTCACACGCGATATGTGTGGTCTTTTACGCGCAGGACTTCCTCTTTATGAGAGCCTAGCTACCGTTGAAGAGAAGTACCGCGGCCAAAAGTGTCATGGAGTCTTACTTGACTTAGCTGATCAAGTCAAACAGGGAAGTTCCCTTTCAACTGCCATGGAAAAATATAAAAAAAGTTTTTCTTCTCTCTATGTTTCCATGGTCGCGGCAGCGGAAGAATCGGGTGCAATTGAAAATGTTTTTGAAGAGCTTTCAAGCTTTCTTACACGTCAGCAGAAACTTAAAAAACAGATTGGATCTGCCATGTTCTACCCCGCATTTTTGGGCTCTTTCTGTCTGCTTGTCCTCTCTGCACTGCTCTTCTTTTTAATTCCTTCTTTGGAGCAGCTTTTTGAAGACCGCCAATTGCACCCCCTGACAGCATTTATTTTAGGGCTTTCCCACTTCTTACGCGCTTACAAGCTTATCCTAGGGACTCTCTTAGCTACAGCTGTAGTCTCGATTTGTCTCTTAATGAAACGCCCTGAAAATAAGCGTTCATTACAAAGTTTTTTACTTCGCACACCTGTAGTCAGCACCATCATCACAGAAGCTGTGCTGATCCGCTTTTGTCGTGCTATGGCAAGTCTTTTAACAAATGGAGTCTCAATGGTTAAAGCGCTTAGGCTCTCGAGAAAAGTGATGGGCCATCCGCTTTTTGAAGAGTTGATCGAAGAGGCAGAAGGTAAAATGGTAGAGGGAAAGAAAATTTCAGAGTCTCTGGGCTCCTCAAAACTTATGCCACCACTTGTAGCGCGCATGCTAGCTATTGCTGAAGAGACGGGAAGTTCAGCAGCAGCCCTTGGCAACATCGCCGCAATTTACGAAGAAAATTTAGAGAGGAATCTTGCGCGGTTTACCGCACTTTTACAGCCTGTCATGATGCTCTTTTTGGGCCTGATTGTCGGCTTGATCGTGCTTGCTGTTCTTCTCCCACTAACCGATATGCAATCATTTATGTAAGGATTTTTTATGAAGAAACGTTTTGCAATGACCCTAATGGAGATCATGATCGTGATCTTTATCATCACAACCATCGTCGGCGTCTTGGGTGTCAATATGAAAGGCTCCATGGAAAAGGGCAAAGCCTTTAAATCCGCGCAGGGAAGTCGTCAGATCTATGAGATCCTCACAATGGAGTATGCGCAGGGGAACTGCACCCTGGAGCAAATTCGTAACAAAGATGAAGTGGTAAGAATTATTGAAAACTCAGGACTTGTGCGGAAAGCAGATCAGCTCATGAGAGATGGTTGGGGTAGCGAGTATGAAATTACCTGCAATAACGAAGATATTCGCGTGCACTCAACTAAGTACGATGAGTACGCTAGAAAGAAAAATATAGAACTCGAATCCTTTATGCAGCCGCTGAAGCAGTGAAGCGCAAATATTCGTTTACCCTCATTGAAGTGATGATCTGCATCGCTTTAATGGCGATGATGGGAGGGTTTCTTGCCATCAAGTCGGGAGCCCTTCTATCCAAGCATCGCGCAGATAGTGAACTTGCAAATTTGAAAAGAGAGATCCGACTTGCGCGCAATCTTTCGCGCAGCTATCAAGCAGATATTACCCTCTCTCTTACTCAAACAAGAGAGGGATTACAGCTCATCCGATCAACAGATGAACCTGGTATTCAAAAAAAAGTTATAAAAAATTTTCCTCACCTCAATCTGATAAATGAAGAAGAGATATTGAACTTTGCGGGCAATGGATTTGGTCCTGATGTGCGAGTTCACGATCTTCTTCAAAAAAAAGTCTAAAAGCCCTATTCTAGGGGGAAGTTTAAATCAGGTTTTTTCATGCGTAAAATATTTTTTGCTTTTGCCTTTCTCTTTGCTGCTCTTCAGGCGGAGGAGGTTCTTCCCGTTGCAACAGAACTGATGTCTCGCCAACCCGAATGGCGACCAAAGGTGGTTGAGCAATATCCAAATGGCGCTCCCAAAACTCTTGTTTTTACCGTTGAGTTAGAAGATGGTCAGGATGTTGCAGTTAAAAGAATGCGCTATCATGCGAATGGGCGTCTTTCAGAAGAGTGTGACTTGACTTTAGTTGCTGAAGGGAGTCCCGGTTTTGCGCAGTGGAACGATCGCGTTGTGCCTCACGGTGTTTTTGTTGAGTTTGATGCCAATGGCGAAGTCAAGCAGATGTCCCATTTGAAAGAGGGAATTTTGCACGGCCCGATGAAAAGTTATTTCCCTGGCGCAAATGTACGCCAAGAACTCTGCTACAAAGAGGGCAAGCCGCATGGAAAGATTGTAGTTTATTATGAGAACGGTGCGGTTTCACGCGAGGGCAATTATGTTGATGGTCTGCTTTCTGGTGATTTAACTCTTTACTATGAGAATGGAGATCGCGCCCAGGTGCTTCCCTACGTTGAGGGCAAGCCGCATGGCAGAGTTTTAGCTTGGCATGAGAACGGTGCTCTAAAATCACAGCGTAACTTTGTAAATGGTAAGCTGCATAGCGAAGGGAGTGAGTCGGCCACAATTTTTTACCATCCTTCGCGCAAAATTGCTGAATTGCAAGACTTTAAAGATGGGAAACCCGTCGGTACCCATGTCCGCTATTTTGAGGATGGCCGAGAAAGCTATCGTTTAAGTTATGTCAATGGAGAGCCAAGTGGCAAAGAGTTGACTTACGGTCCAGATGGTAAGCTTTTGGGTAGTGGAAAATTTGAAAATGGTAAAGCAGTTGGCAAGCACTGGCGTAAACATGAAAATGGACAGCTCTCATTCACTGCGATTTACGACAAGAGGGGCGAGCTAAAAGAGCCGATTGTCGAGTTCAATGAAGCGGGAGTGAAAACTGCTCAATATCTCATGAAGGATGGAAAACTCCATGGAGAGGTAAAACGTTGGTATGATAATGGCAAACTCGCTTCCGATTTGCGCTATGATGTAGGGGAGTTTGAAGGTGAGCAGAGAGAATATTTCTCTTCGGGTGAGCTAAAAGCAGTTGGATTCTACCGCAACCAAAAACAGCATGGCACGTTTGAGCGCTGGTTTGAAGAGGGGCAACAAGAGCTTCACTTTGAGATGGTGGAGGGCAGAAATCATGGCCTCGCAACAGAGTGGTACCCAAATGGCCAGATGAAGAGTAAGAAGAATTATAAAAATGGCAACCCAGATGGCTTACATCAAGAGTGGTTTGAAAATGGCACCCTTGCCATGACTGGATCTTTTGCCAATGGTAAGCGTGAGGGCGTTTATAAACTCTTCTCTAATGAAAATGTTCTTCTCTTTGATGCAACGTATAAAAATGATGAACCTGAAGGGGCGCTTCTCTCTTACCACTTCAACGGAAATTTGAAGGAAAAAGTTACTTTTAATAATGGTAAACGAGAAGGACCATATAAAGAATATTTTGATAATGGCCTCTTAAAAACAGAAGCGAAATACGATGCGGGTGCCTTAATTGGGGATGTAAAAAGTTTTTATGAAGATGGCTCTCTAAGTTCTTCAAGAAATTTTGTTAAGGGACAGCCTGTGGGAGAGCACCGCGAGTTTTTTGCACCCGAGCAGCTTTTAGAAAAGGGAAAGCCCCTCGCTTCGCGTGTTATGCGCTATGATAACGAGGGAAAGTACCACGGTGTGCAAGAGACTTACTTTAATACGGGTCACTTGCAGTCTACGATTTCTTACATTCATGGAGACTTGAATGGAATGAAAGCTCTTTGGGATGAGAAGGGGGATCTTCTTGAAGAAGCAAACTACACCAATGGGAAATTAGAAGGGCGCTTTTTTAGAAAAGAGCGCGATGGACGAGAAGTTATTCTCTCATTTAAGGAGAATCGTCGCGAAGGACCCTACAAAATTTATTTCCCTGAGAATGAGACGCATGGCAAAGTTCTAGCACTCTCTGCTACTTATAAAAATAACCAGCTTCATGGCGATTTAGAAGAGCACGGGCCTGATGGAACCTTGATGGCGATTACGCCATTTGTCAATGGGCAAAAAGAGGGAGTAGCCAAGCTTTTTGATAAAGCAGGCAAACTCATTCTTTCCACAAATGTTGTTGCTGGTAAACGCGAAGGACCCTCCAAACAGTTTTATCCTAATGGCAAGACTTATAAAGAGGGCTATTTTGAAAATGATCTGCAAGTTGGCGAGGAGCGCACTTACAATCCTGATGGGAATTTAGCTAGTGTCTATCCTTATGAGGAAGGAAAGTTGCATGGTCTTGTTCAGGAGTGGAACTCCGATGGTATCCTCGTCTTTGAAGCGGAGTATGAGCTGGGCAAGCGGCATGGGAAGTTTAACAAGTATTTCCAAGATGGTAGACCTCATATTCTACAGTATTTTGTGAATGATCAGTTGGATGGTAAGAAGAGAGCCTTCGATAAGGAGGGTGTGTGTATTGAAACAGAGTTTCGTGCTGGGAAGAAGCTGGGATAGTTTTTTATTTTCGGCTCCTTCTCGCTGCGCCAAATCAAAAAACGGCCGCCACGCCGTATTATCTATACTGTCGTGGCGGCCGTTTTTCAATTTTGCTTTGCGATAAGAACCCGCTATGCCGCTTAACGCGGCAAGGATTTGCAATTGTTCGCTTTTTTAGCTCTTACTTTGTTAACTGAACCAGCTGAAATTGTTAAAGCTGAACAGGCGGAATACCAGTTTTGGCAAAAAAGAGGTTTTGAGCAGGCAGATGCTTACTCCAGAGTTGGTGTGCGTGCTGAAGATCCTTACATGCAAATTGTTTACGACCCTGTCGATTTTGAAAATGGGGTCTACGGTCTCTATAAACGCATCCTTTTAAAGCGGCAGTATTGCAGTTTAATTCCAGTTGATGAGCAAGGGAATGTTTATCTCACGCTTATTCAAGAGTTCACGGGAGAGAGGGCTGTGCGGGCACCTCTTTCAAAGGAAGTGGGTGATGAGTTTCTCGGTAATTTACATTTAGAAACAGGGATGCTTAATGGTACACGTCCCTGCTATCGCAAGGACATTTGTGGGGTAGAGGATTTGCCACCTCTTCCCAAAGATGCGATTGGTTATTTGAAGGTTTCTCCCGGGTTACTGCGTAAATTGGCAAGGGAACAAAAGTTTGAGGGAGTGATCTGCAAGGATGCCAGTATCTATTTAGGACTGTTGCAGGAAGCGATTGGAGATGGGGGTGATACTTTTGAGATTACTTTTAAAAAACCTTCGGTGCTAATGCCAAAAGCAATTTTGGAAGATGATGGGCGTATCGAGACATACATTGAATTTCTTAATTTGCATCCAAAACTTTTTGATCCAGAAAACGGGCATTTGCTGCGCGATCCAGAAGAGATTCTTCTTGCTGAGAGCTATGAGAGAGAGCGCTTCATTCAAGAATTTGGCGAAGCAAATATCCAGCAAGAAGATTACCGCGCAGGTGTGATTTATCAGGATCCAAGGTTGACTTGGGTGCGTTTTCCGATGCGTTTTGCTGACGGAAGTTTGGGATTAAAAAATGAGATCATTCAAACACCTATTCTTAAGATGCAAAATCACCCCGGAGCAGCTATTGTTGCTCAAGATAAAGAGGGAAAATTTCTTTTCTTAGGAATCTATCGCGTCTCTACACATGAGTATGAGGCCGAGTGTGCCAAAGGAGCTAGGGAGCTGGGAGAAAGTTTTGCTGAATGCGCTGCTCGTGAGGCTGAAGAAGAGCTGCGCAGGCCTATTCACTCTATTCAGTATCTAGGACTTTCCCATACGGGTCTAGATATTTCTACCTTAGAGACTTACCCCGTTTATTTGGCTAAAGTTGGTGAATTTGATGATACTATTCCTGTAGATCCATCTGAAGGTGTTGAGGGGGTTATCCCCCTGGTTTTGAGTGAGATAAAAGACCTTTATAAGCGCGGTTCCCTAGAGCTAAATGGCATTGAGTATACTTTTGCTGACCCTCTATTCCTCTTTTTCCTTTTCAGTGATCATTCTTAAGTATCTAATTGTCAATTGTTAAATCAATTTATATACATTTAAAAATTATTAATGTATAATAAATATATAATTAATAATTTAATAAATAGATATGGTCTGTCTAAACACTATTACTTGGGAAGAGCTTCAGCAGCTGGATACTAATA
This sequence comes from Candidatus Algichlamydia australiensis, assembly GCA_033977065.1. Lineage (GTDB taxonomy): Bacteria > Chlamydiota > Chlamydiia > Chlamydiales > JAJFMI01 > Algichlamydia > Algichlamydia australiensis. The sequence continues at coordinate 286,295 of JAXCHI010000003.1, read as the reverse complement.
GAATCGCAGAAAATTTGAAGAGATGTGAATCGCGTTATGAAGGGTTGCTTATAAGAGCTCAGGAACTTCTGCAGCAAAGACCGGACAAACTCCCTATGCTTTATGATTATTTGTCTCCGGTTGTAACTTTTAAGAATGGAACAGATTATGAGACGTTTATGGTTGCGAATCAGAAGGTTTTCAAGTTAGAGCGCATCCTAGACAAGCAGGTGAATTCTCTGTTTAAAAAGATGAAAAGGCTCAAGAAAGACAAAAGCCTTAAAATCGACAAATACCTTAATGTTTATCATGTAAGAGGGATAAAAGGTTTTATTACAAAGCTATTTTTTAAACTTCTAGGAAAGAATCCAGGAAGTGATCGAGAAGTGAAAGAGGCGTTGCAGAGCTCATTACAACAGATAAGAGGAGTTGATACACCAGAACAGTTTCGCGTTTACACTAAGATGGAAGAGGCTCTAATCCGGTTTCTTGAAGAGGAGATTACGCAACTCTCTACTTGGCAAGAGCGCATGCAGGCTGTAGGTGTTGTATTATAATTCATTAAATTTAAAATATTAAAAAAGGAAATTATTATGGCGAAAGTAGATGAAACAAATTTCAAACATGAATCTTCCAGTTTTGCTCTTCCTCCTGCTGACGCGGCACCAAATATGCCGTCGTCAGTAGCTGCAGTAGTTGGTCAGCAGCCTCAAGCGCAGGCAGACTCCATCGCTCCTGAAAGGGTACAAACTCAATCAGTATCACGAGATCAATTAATGGGATTAAAGGAGGAGCTAGTCCGAAAATTAAAAGCAGCAATAAAAAATGCACCAAATCGTGCACAAAAAAAAGCACTTGATAGAGAATTATCCCAGCTAGCTGTTCACGTGAACCGAGCAAGAGATGATTCGGCAAAACGAGCAGAGTTAGCACCAAAGCTTAGAGCAAGAATTGAAGAGTTGTCCCCCTCTCCAGAGGTTGCTACTTCAAAATAGACAGCTATCCATTTTGAAACTGGTGGAGATGGGTGTCGCCGTAGCTTTTGACGCGCTTCCAGGCAAAGTGGGTAAGCTTGAGATCTTGAAATTCTTTTTCTAGGTTTTGATTCTCTTCAATAAAGATCCAGCTGTTTTGAAAAAGTGGTTTGTCTAGTTTCTGTAGGAGCTCTAAGTAGAGCTCCTTTTTCATTTTATAAGGCGGGTCGATATAGATGATGTCAAAGGGTCTTTTAACGCGTGAGATGAGCTTAAAAGCGTCTCCAAGGTAGAGCTCGGTTTGGTCTTGAAGGGCGAGTGTTGCAATGTTGCTTTTAAGGGTCTGAAAAGCGGTACGGTTGTTTTCAATCAGGGTGATGTGGGCGGCTCCACGGGAGAGGGCTTCGATGCCGATCGCTCCGCTGCCAGCAAAGAGGTCGAGTAGGTGCGCGTCTTGGATGCGATTTTGACAGATATCAAAGAGGGCGCCGCGTACAAGTTGGGTGGTGGGGCGCGTAGATTCGCCTTTAGGAGTGCGAATCGATTGACCGCGGAGTGTGCCGCTTAAGATTTTAATTAATCCCATGAGTAGGGTTGTTCAATGTTGTGCTGTGCGGTGATTTTTGTTGCTTCCCAGAGGTGTTCGGGGATGCCTTCATCGATATAGCGTTTGTAGAGGGGAAGGACCTGCAGACCGGCAAGTGTTTTGCGCAGTGAGCGGCCAACACGGAGCGCTTTTTTCAGTTTGATGGGCTGGGTCATGTGGAGCCAGTTTTCTTCTCCTTTTCCTTGCAGGATGATCTCAAAGTCTTCGAGTTGGTCTGTGCGTCCATAAATTTTAAAGGCGTTATTTTTGTAGAGATGGGCGCGATTGAGTTTGGTGGAGGAGTAGAGGTCAATTTGTGCGTTGTCGCTGCGTGTGAGCACGTGCATTTCACGTCCGATTGGTTTGGAGATGCGGTGAACAAGGTTGGCAATTTTGCGTGGGATACTGGTGTTTGTTGGCGAGTAGATCGCTTGGCCGCGATTCATGGTGGCAAGGAGTTGCATCATAGAGAAATTTTCTTTATCACAGGAGGTGATGAAGAAAAGATTGGCGTGTTGGCTATTCGTTTTAAGAAGATGCTGTACATCTAGTCGCTTTGTGCGCAAGTCGGAAAGGGTTTTGGGCCCTGCCATAAAGACGATGTTTGTAAGAAGGGTCTCGTCTTGTACTTTTGCGACCATCTCCTCAATCAAGTTGTACATTTTTGCAGAGCGAAAGAGGATGCCGTGTTTCTCATCAGTGAGGAAGCTGCGCGCTTTGGCTATGGTCTGCTTGCTAACAGGTAGGGGGATGGGAGAGAGTTGTTTGTTGCGCGAATCAAAGATGTAGATGTTAAAGGTATCGCCTTTTTTAAGATAGGTAAGTGCTTTGAGAACGCCCTGTTTGTAGGCTTCATATTGCACACGATCGGTCGCTTTGGAGCGATCGATCATGAAGTGAAAGTTCTGTTTTTGCGAGGGGAGTTCAAAATCCTTAAGAAGGTGGAGCTCAATACCAAAATAGTAGCCTCCTCTGCCATCAGACGCATACTCTACGTAAGGGTCGAAGGGGCTATCAATTTTTACCATCTCATCATTTGAACCTTCGATATCAAGACTACTTGATTTTCGGTAGAGGCGGTTGGCGCTCATGTGGCGCTCATGTGAGCTGCGGTCGCGGAGTTTCTCTTCTGCAAAGAGGAGGTTTCCTGCTTGAAGGCGCTCTTTTTCAATTAATGGTTTTGAGGCGAGAAGAGGAACGGAGGCTTTCGAAAGGGCCATTGTAATGTTTGTTGTCCAGGTCGGCTCTTCAGCTGCACTTGTTGATGTGGCCTGAAGAGGGTCCTTCTCTTCGCTCTCCATTTCAATGGGCATAGCGAGGATCACATCAGCAAGAGAAGTAGCTATTTTTGTTAGGGTTTTTGGCTCCAGCTCATTGAAGCTTGTGATAATGGTGGTGCCGTCATTTTTTTCAAAGTGAAAGGGTTGTTTTGCCGTTTGGGCAATCGCGGGTGCTCGACTCTCTACTTCAAAATGAACATCTTGCTTTTCACTTTTGGGCTGCAAAATATGCAGGGTAATGGGCTCATGTACTTCTGTTTCAGGCAGCTGCTGCACTAAGGCTAAACTAAGTTTGGGAGTTGGAATTTTTACTTGGCGAAGTTCTCGCGGTCTTTGTTGAAGAAGCAATTGCTCTTTTAAAATAAAGGGGGCTGCTTTACTGGATTCGGCTGATACTAAAATCGAGGTGAGTTCAGTAGGTGCGACTAACTTCTCTTTTCTTTGGGGAGCTTTTTTTGCAAAGTTTATAAAATCAGATCCGATTTCCCTGATTTTTTCGGGCAACTCAAGCTCAGCAAGATGGTTTGCTGAGGAGAAAGCGAAATGCTGTTTTTTTGTAAGGGGAGTGAGTATCGTCTTCCCTTTTGGAGAACTAGGCTCTTTTGTTAATCCAAGAAGTGCCGAGCTGGTAGGAGAGAGGGAGGTTGTGATTTGAGTCTGAACAATTGCATGGCGTACTTTTTCCGCTTCTGCTTCCGCTTGGGCGAACTTTTTTTCTAAGACAATTTGGTCTGAGATAAGGGCAACTGTTTCTACAAGAGCAGCGCCGAAGGTGGGAAGGGAGCGATTGAGAGAGATGGGCTCTTTTGTTTTTTTGGGGGTGAGCGAGAGGGGTGTCTCGTGATTTAAGGGAAGGGTTGCTCTTGAGGAGAAGGGTTTTGATGGTGTGGGGGCGGGAAGGGCTTTTTGTGAGTTTTTATTTGGAGGAAGGCGCTCTTGAGCAGGAGAGATTGAGGGCCGCAACGCCTCAACTTCTACTCGAACAAGGGGCATCATGGTTGTCATGAAGGCGTTGATTCCTTTTTCCAATTTTGCAGAGAGAATACGTGCTTCTGCTTTTAAAGGAGAGATAAGAGGTAGTGTCTCTTTTTGACACTCAAAGCCCTGGGTATTACTGCTGTTTTCCGGCTTCTCAGAGGTTAAGCTAGGATTTATCGAGCACTTGTTTTGAGAAGATTCCAGAGTAGCAGTTGGCTTTTTCTCTTTAACATAACGATCTTTGCTCTTCTTGGGAGTAAGACTGGGGTTGAGTTCATCGATGAGATTTGCTGGGGTGCGCTTGAGCTTTTTCTTTGGCGCGGTTTTTAAAAGAGCAAGCTCTTCAGCAGGAAGGGAAAACCTCTCTTCCACTTCTTCTGCTTGAAGGTGGTAGATTAAGAGTTTTTCACTCGACTCTTCAGGGTTAGCTTGAAGGTCGGGATGAAAAATCTCTTGATCGCTCTTCTCTTCTTGGGCAGGAAGCAACGCGATGAGCTCATCTAAGAGCTCATTTGTATAGCTCGGAGGGCTGAGACAGATAAGTCCCAGCCAGACAGTCGTTGCCAGCTTGCGGTGCATGTTTATTATGAGTAGGACTCTGCCTCGTTAATTGCCTCTATACTCTGGATTACGCGTTGATGCAAGTACTCCTTTACAAGATCATTACTCTCAATTTCAAAAAGCAGGGCCAATGCTTGCTCACTTAATTCTTCAGCTTCAAGGAGTTTGTTCTCTTTCTGCTTCTTTCTTGCTGCAATGCGTAGTCGCTCTGCTTCAACAAATTTCATATAAGCGGTGAAGAGGGCTCCCTTCTCTTCTGACTTTGCCAACTCTTCATGATAACTTTGAGCGAGCATGTCCTCTTTCTCATTAAAGTCTTCAACCATACGGCCTAAGAAGAAGAGATAGCGCTCATCGCGTCGCTCTTTGGGAGTGAGATTTGCGCGTACAGTCGCATACTCAAGTGCCGCTTCTAAGTGAATCGGTTCTGAAGCACTATTTTTCCGAATCTGTAACTCTTTGAGCTGTGTCAAAATCTCGTGAACTTCAGGGTTATGCTCATTCTTTTGTGAGTGATGCAAAAGAGCAAAGCGCAATTTTGCGCTATGATAGGCAGCAATATTAATAAGAGGAGAGCTTACAGCTCCTTCACGTCTTGCAATAAAGCTATAAGTCTCAAGTGCCTTTTCAAGTTCACTCTTCTCTTCATAACTTTTGGCCAACTCAAAGAGCGCTTTTTTCTGGTAGTCCCAACTCCAGTTGGGGTGGTTGTCTTGCTGTTCAACAAGGTGAGTAAGGAGAGCAATTTTTTTATTGTGCTCGTTTTGTACTCCCATAAGCTCTGCGTACTTAAGCGCTTGTGCTTCCAAGTAGAGACTCTTCTCATCAAAGGAGATGAGTCTGTTGTTTTTTGTTAATGCTCTTTCATAAAGAGGGAGGGCCTTCTCTACAATCGCAGAGAGGTCGCTCTTCTCTTCTCCAGAGAGAAGGGCTAGATTGTCAAGATAGGGACGCGCTTTTTCAAAGTAGTGGTCTGCCAGCCAGAGCTGGTTTTCCCTTTTCACTTCGTGATCACCGGTCTCAATCGCGGCAAAAAGGTGGTTTGCTGCTTTTTCTGTGAGCTCTTTTGCTTGTCCCTCATTCCCAACTTGGTTTTTCATCTCCAGGTAGCTGTTGTAAAGATGCAAGTGGACGAGGCTCTTCTCGCGAAATTCTGGATCGAGCGAGAGAACGGTTTCAAAATGAGAGCAGCACTGCGCTGTTTCTCCTTGAATCTTGTCATAGCAAAGCGCAAGCAAAAAGTGCGCTTCTGACTGCTGCATTGGATCGGTGATTTTTTCTAGATAACTCTTAAGAAGGCCTTCGGTTTGAGCGAAGCGGTTTAAGTCGTAGGCGATTTTTCCTAAAAGAAGTTCGTACTCAGCGATCTCACTTTGATCAAAGAGATCTTTTTGAGAAAGTGCTCGAACAAGGTCGTCGTAAAAGAGTTCTTTTGTGTACGCTCCCTCTCCACGCTGCAACTCAAGAGAGCTGGCAAGGAAGAGCTTCCATGCGGACTTTTCACGTTCAGTGCCGGCGAACTCAATGAGGAAACGACGCAAGCTTTGGCGGCTCTCTTCGTACTGTCCTAACTTGTGGGAGAGGTAGCCGTGCTCAAAGAGAAGGCTTTCGCGCTCTGAAGAGCAGCTCTTTTCATTTAAAAGCTCAGAGAGAATGGTTAAAACTTCTTTCTCATTTCCCTGATCCTTTAGGAGCATGGCATGCATGAAGTGCGCTTTTCCAAGTTCTGGATCCCCAGCAAATTCTTTCTCAAAACGTGTTAAGGCGTTTTGAAACAGAGAGAGATCCTCTTTTTTCTGCGCGCAAGTCATTAAAATAAGCAGGCTATTTTTTACTTGAAGGCTTGCCTGATCAGCATGGCTTAAAAAAGACTCCGCAGGAGAGATCGCCTCATCAAATTGTCCCAACGAGAAGTAGCTTTTGGCCAAAATGTAGTCAAAAGTGGCAACTTGATCTTTTGGGATGGTGGTTTCAATAACAGGGTAGGCATCAAGAACTTTCTGATAGTTTTCCTGTTGAAAGTAGAGAACAAGCTGGTTGAAACTCGACTCTTTAGCAAATTTTCCTTCCATCTCAATGACTTGTTCATAGAGGTCGATTGCTTCTAGCGGGTCGTTTGCTGCAACAGCGCCTGCGGCTCTGAAATAGAGCTCCTCTCTCATTGCAGGGTAGTCAGAGGCGAGTTCCAAATAGAGTTTTGCAGCTTTGATGTTATTGCCAAGAAGTGTGTAGATGTCTGCCAAAGCGAAGAGAGGCACCTCACCAAAGCTATGGTCAGAGAGTTTTTCGTAGTAGCCAGCAGCCATCGAAGCGAGTTGTTTTGCTTGCCCTTCATCTCTCTCTTGCAGAGCTTCGCGGTAGAGGGATTCAGCCATTAGAAAGTAGAGCTCATTTTCACGCTCGCCCAAAACTTTTGGGTTTTTTGAGATGAGAAGAGTCGCCTCTTTAATAATATTTTTGTAGTCAGAGAGCTCGTAGTAACATTGCAGCTTGTTTAGAAGTGTCATTTCCAAAATTTTCGGATTTTGGATTTCGTTGTAGTTCACAAGTGCTTTCTCATATTTTTCTTCGCTTAAGAAAAGATCGCCTAGAAGCCCGTAGAGATTGTCTTTTAAAGGGGAGTTGGGGTGCTCTTTGAAGAAGTCTTGAATCTGTAGTTTTACAAGATCAAAGTCTCCATCTTTGTAAAATTCCGCGATGCGGCGCGCTAAAAGCCTCTCTTCATACGAGGCGTTTCCAAGGTGCGGCTCGGCAGAAAATAGGACTGCCCATAGCATAACAAAAAAGAGAAGAAAATTTCTCATAGCTAGTTCTCACTGGTTTGTCAAATAAGCCCCACAATATAGAAAGAAAGTTTTATTTTTCTAGTGAAAAAGGGTGATAAAGAGAAATCATTTCTCCAGCACGCTCAGGATCAATTGATTTAAGAGCTGCATAAGTAGTAAGTCCCTTTGCATTCATTCCCTCCTGGAAGTAGAGAGAACCTAGACGAAATAAGATTTCTGGATCTTCAGGATAGAGAGCAAAAATTGCTTCATACTCCTGAATCTCATCGAGAGGGCGTTCTAAGTCACGGTAGCAATTGGCAAGTTGTGCGTGAACCCAAGGATCTTTGGGTGAAAAGTGGTGTAAGATTTTGAGTTCTTCAATCGCTTTTTCGGAGGCATTTGCAAATTTTTCGCGGTTTTTCTCCTTCTTGTAGAATTGCTGCTTTAAGAAGGGTTTTTTCTTCTCATCTGCGATCGTGTAGAGTCTAGCAAAAGCCATGTAGGCGTTGGCTAAAGAGGCGTGCGCTTCTAAATCTGTCGGCTCTTTATGAATCAGAGCGATATGCTCTTTTACAGAGCCAAGGAGAAGAAGTTCGCGCATTAAGTGAAGGTCTTTCCAGTTAAAAGCGCGACTCATCTTTTTCCAAATTTTCTGCTTCCATGGCAGGTCTAACTCCAAGTCATCAGGTTGCAAAAATGAGGAGAACTGGTAAGAAGAATTGGCAAGTAATAAGTGGAATTCATTAGCTGAGAGGGATTCAGGAAGTTCATTTTGTAAGGAGGTTACAAACCCTTCGCGAATCAATTCCAACTCTTCAGGTTTTTTCATTTCAAAATAGAAGTGCAAAACTAAAAAAGTAAAAACACTCAGAAAAATTAATCCTAAATTCAACGCTAGCAAAAAGCTTTTAGGATAGAAGTTAATGAGTACAAGAAAACACAAGCTTAAAAAAGCAAAACAGAGAAGAGAGACTCCTTTGAAGAGAGTGGTTTTATTCATGACGTTTTCGAGAGCTTGCAGCGCTTTTCCGCTATTTTTATGAATTGCCTCTTGAAACCGCCCTTGGTGGAAGTCTTCTGTTTTTGCGTCCATTATTTTCTAATGGTACGTTTCACGAAAATCCCTCGCAAGCAAAATCCCGAAAAAATCAGCTTAATAAAAAATTTTGATGCACAAAGCAGGTATTGGCTTCGCTTTCTTGTGTCAATAGGGTAGCAATTTAGATTAAAATATGTAAAAGAGCTCGATTTCTTTTATAACAGTGAGCAACTTCTTTTCTGGCTCTTGTTTAAGGAACCACTGAACAACTCAGACTTTCCGACAAGAGATCAAAAATTGGCCCAAATCGGACTTTCGAACCCACTAACTCTTATGGAGTTAGCTCAATTCTCCAAAACTAATTTGCCCTCGATTTTTGATCTCTTCTCGAAAAGAGCAGTTATTCAGTATTTTCTTAATGGAAACAAGTTTATATATCATCCTTGAACCAATTAATTTTTTTTAAACATCTTTTCAGTTCCTTGATAGAAACAGGAGTGTTTTTTAGTCTATATAAAGGCCCAGGAGGCTTAATAAGAAGTTTTTCTTTGACTGCCAAAGAACAAATGAAACCTTCGCTTTTAAATGAAATAACAGAATATGGATAACCCTCTAAAATCCCCCAATTGTTTTCTTTTGATTTCAAGTATTCTTTTTTAAACACTTGATTTTTTTTATATGTTGAAATTTCATTTCCTATTTCAAATAGCTGGCTCTCAATATCATTAAAAGTATTTGATTCGTCTTGCTCCCACTTAATAAAAATCAGAATTTTGCTAAATGAATCAGTTAACGCAATTAAATGGGACTTGCCTGGGGTTTGTTTTGTTTTTTGTTTTAAAGTGCCTCTGTGATCAACAAGAACATGCAAATTGTTATTTGGATGAGAACAACTATAAGTATACCGATCTACTTTTCTTACAGGAGCCCATTCGAGTTCAGAAAGTGAGCTTGCTTCTTGGCTGGTTTCGATTATCACCGAGTTTTTTAACTCCCTCCAAAAGCTAGGCACAGAACGGAGTTTTTTTGGTACTACATACCAAAATTGGACAACGTAGCAACCAGACTGATAACATGTATAGCAAAATTTATTTTCAATCACTTCAAACCCTTCTTGAATCATTCTAGATTTAGAAAACGTGTCCCTAAGGCGATTAACTTTTTCTTTAGCGATTTCTTCATTTTCCATGCGTCTTAATCTTAGACTGTATCCATACCCCCCATTAGAAGGAAAAAAATTGATATCAGCATTTCCATCTCTGGAAGTGTTGATTTCTTCGTAACCCCAATGATTTGGAGCTTTTAAAATAAGAAGGTCATTACCTAATGAGGTGTGAAAGTTGTTTATAACCATAGAAGGCCAGCCTTTTATTGGCTTAGGCGGGGTTAGGGCACTGATTTGAAATGAAATCAAGCACAAAAAAAGAGCGAGTTTCATAAAATTCCTCCAATTTCTGAAGAGAGAATAACAAGTTTGAATTTAGTTGAAAATCATATAATAACTCAGATTGGTACTCAATTTTTTATGTGTAATTGATCATGTAGTCGGTGAGGTAAGAAGATACCCCTGCGTTTTTCAGCTCAAAGACTTCTTGTGAGGTCAGGTTGAAATGAGAGTGACTCTCTTGAATCATCCCAATGATCTTATCATCAGATATTCCCGCCTGTGAGAGCGCTTTGATATCTTCAAGTCGAAGCCTTTTATGACTATTGTATCGTTGCATTACATCGGGATTTCTCTGTTCAATTCGCGTGATGTCAGTGCAAGTTAGAGGCTCTCCATCCACAAAAGTGCGCGTTTTTGATCGGTTTTCACAACCGCATAAAATGGTTAATAAAATTAATGGAAGAAACTTGTTCATGATTTTCATATTTTATTTTTTTATTACCATAAAAGTAAATAAAAGAAGAAACGATATAAATATTGAAGCGGCAATTGAGCCAATTAAAAAGGAATCTGTGAGGCGAGTAAGTAGGGCGCCAAGGATGGGACCTAGTATAATGGCACACGATCCAACGGACTGATTGATCCCTAATGTTTTTCCTTGGATCTCTCGACCCGCTTGGACAGAAATCCAACTTGTGATGTTGGTCCAAGCAAGAGAGCTGAAAAGTGCGGCTAAGATGTAGAAGGTGAAGAAACTGTGGAAGGGGATTTCTGCAACGGGGAGGAAGAGGAAAAAGGCGGTGAAGAAGCTAGATATAACAGCTAAGCCTTTTGGAGAAATCCCTTTATGTAAGAGGGGGTTCATCAGACTAGTACCAAGCATCCAAGCGACTCCTACGCAGAGGAATAACAGGACGATAGTCTCTTTTTCTACTCCAAAGCGCTCAATCATAAAGTAAGAGAGAAATTGGAGAGAGGGGATCCACCCTAGCATGTAGAAAAAGTAGGCCCCATAAAGAACGTAGATACCCTTCTCTTTAATAGGGGGAAGGAGGGTGTGAAAAAACTTTTTTATCGTAAGTGGAGTCGTCCCTTTGTGGTGAGATGTTTCATCGTAAAAGCGCACGATGATGTAGAGATTGAGAAGGGAGATGGCTGAGGCGATCCAGAAGGGAATAGCGGAGCTAAAATCGCGGTCAAGCAAGCGGCTTGAAAAGGCACCGCCAATGAAGATGGCAACGATAAAGCTAAATCCCGCAACAGTTGCTAAGATTCCAAAATTTCTCGAACGCTCTTTTGGGGTGTGAGTGAGGTCAGAAATAGAGGCAAGAGCGAGTGTTAAGTTACTGGCGAAGAGACCGGTGAGAAAACGCGAAGCGAGAAGTAGTACGTAACTTCCGACTTCAATGCCGAGACCAGAAAGAAGGTAACCAATAGCTCCTCCGATCAAAGTAAGGAAGAAAGCGATCCTGCGTCCGGAAATATCGGCAAGTCTTCCTAGAAGAGGGGCACCAAAAACTTGAGCAAGAGGAAAACTTGCGATGAGAATACCTAACATGAGGGTTCGCATCGCAAGAGAGGTGGAGTCGTTGACGAGTCCATACCCCGTCTCTAAAAGAAGAGGGGTAAAAATCGGATAGACAACAGCTATTCCGAAGTTATCTAGAAAGAAGACACATAGCGCAGCTATCTTTGATAGCTGCCTGCGATGGGTACATCCCTTCATCCAACTTTTTGAGCCGCTTCTTCCTCTTTGAAGCGATAGCCCACTCCGCGTACAGTCTCAATCCAGTTGAATTTGGGACCGAGTTTTTTGCGCAAAGAGGCAATGTGTACATCAATATTGCGATCGACGACAAATGCGTCATCATTGTTGATGTCAGTTAAGAGCTGGCTGCGTGAAAGGACTTGGCCGCGATTTCCAAGTAATCTGCGTAAAATTCCAAACTCTGAAAGAGTGATAGAGACAGTTTCGTTCTCTCTTTTTAGCAGATAGCGGTCAATGTCTAGTGTGTACTCACCAAATTGGATTACTTTGTGATTTTTCTCAGGCTCACTTTTGCGACGTAAGATCGCTTTGATTCTTGAGAAAAGCACTTTGGGAGAAAAGGGCTTTGGAATGTAATCATCAGCGCCAAGCTCTAAACCTAAAACGATGTCAAGCTCATCTCCTTTAGCAGTCAAGAAGACAACTAAAGTGTTGCGCAGTTCAGGGTTGTTGCGAATGCGCCGGCAAACGTCAAAGCCGTTTAAGCCTGGTAGCATTACATCCAAAATAACAAGGTCGGGTCTCTCCCGCTCAATCGCACGATAGCCATTGATTCCGTCGACCTCAACATGCAATTTGAAGCCTTCAAGTTCCGCTTGAAGTTTGATTAATGAAGCGATATCTTCTTCGTCTTCGATTAGTAATATTCTCTTCTTTTCGACCATAGAAACACCTAAAGCAGTTTTCTCACAATTGAAACAGAATCTAAAAAAAAGTTCATCTTTTTTTTTCGAAGAGTTGTGAATATGAGTGAGATAACAGGCTTGATTAATATTCGATAAAGATCTAAGATTTCCTGCTAGGTAATTCTAAAAGGAGGAATTATGAACGGAGTGGTGCATTTTGAAATCCCTTTAGAAGACCTTGAAAAGGGAAAGGAGTTTTACAAAATTTTTGGTTGGGAAATGGGCTATTACGCTTACATTGCGGATCCGGATGAGAATATTCTTGGGTTGTGGGAAGCAAAAGGTGCGTGTTAAAAAATTTTAAACACAAAATAGAATCGAAAGAGAGATAACGTCGGATGTAGCGTAAAAGTGGCGTTATCTCTTTTTTTATTGAGATAGCGCCAAATTAAAGTAACTGATTACCATGGGAGGGTGATGGTCAATTTCTGTCCGACAAGGATGCGATCATCTTTGAGCCTGTTTTGGTCCATGATCTCAGGCGCAGAGGTGCCAAAACGACGGGCAATGCGCTCTAAAGTGTCCCCCTCTTGTACTTCGTAGACAACGGCTTTTGTGCCGCTTGTTTTAGGCAAGCCATTAAGAGCTATGTTGCTCAGCTCCTTGATGTTTGCTTTGATTTTGCTAACTTCAGCGAGGGAACGCTCTAGATCGGCAATTTTTTCTTTGTATTGCGTAAGGGCGCTTGTTGTCTCATTAGCATGAAGGGTGAGCTGGCGAATATCGCTGATCGCCTCTTCTTGCTTTTTGATTTGTCCTGAAAGTTGCTTTTCTACTGTATTCAGGTCTGTTGATAGTTGCTCAATTTCCGCTTTTTGCGGCTCAAGCTGATTTTGACGAATGGAGGAGAGTTGGCTCTCTTGGTTGGTGATCTTCCCTTCCAAGATATGCTGTTTCATCTCCGAGGAGTTGAGTTCTGTACGAAGTTCTTCAATGTCGCTGCGTAGCTTTGTAAGGGTCAACTCTAGTTGATGCTTCTCCTCTTTCGGTGAAGAGTTTAAGGCGGCGCACGAAGGCAAAATAAGAAGAATTAGTGGAAAAAAGTGGGTCAGTTTCTTTTTCATTTAGTTTTGTACCAGTGTAGGTTTTTCATAAATTTTAAATTCACAGCGGCGGTTTTTGGCCCATGCTACGCGGTCGTGCCCGGGCACTGCAGGTTTCTCTTTACCAAAAGAAACTGTGAAAACGCGGTTTTGTGGGACCCCTGCTTTGATAAGTTGGGTTCGTACGTAGTTGGCGCGGCGTGTTCCTAGAGCCAAATTGTATGATTCTGAAGCGCGCTCATCGCAATGTCCCTCAACAAAGACGTAGAGGTTGGGCTGGGACTTTACTTGCCGTGCAATGTTGCGCAGCGTACCAAAATACTCATCACGGCTGAGTGTGTGGTTGTCAGTGTTAAAATAGACTGTTTTAAAGAGAGCGCCCATGTCGCCTGTAGGTTTTTTAAACCCTGCAAGCCCTGGGACCTTCCCAGAAACGGTTGGTGGATCAGCTTGAGTGTAGGCAAAGTTGCCTGATTGCGCGCGTAGATCCTCATCACGAAGAGGAATAAATTCTTCCTCACGACCAAAAAATTCATCTTCACTGTTTACAAGCTTTGAATCATTTTTTGGGCGCTTAAAGAAATTCTTTGCCTTTTCAAGGTAGTGGGTAGTAGTGGTCTGCTCGTCCCAAACAGAATCATTTCCATTGCGACTGCAACCAAAACAGATGAGAAAAGAGAGAAAAAGAATTTTTTTATTCATACGTTATGCGCCCCATGTTGGGTAGTGTTTTTTTCCGGGCCCGCCTGTAATCTGTACAGGTGTAGGATTGTTCAAATTGAGAAGGAAAAGCTCTGCAGTTCCACCTCCCGATCTTTCTCCGGTTGTATTATAGATAATATGAAGAGAGTTGGGCGCAAAGCAAGGATTTTCTTTGTGTTTTGCTCCTTTTGTGAGAACTTTTTCCTCTTTTGTGTGTCTGTCATAGACACAGATCTGTCTCACACCATCTATTTTAGCGCTGTAGGCAATTTTTTTTCCATCAGGGCTAAAGCTTGGACCTGTATTTTCGCGAAATTTTTTTGTAATGCATGTAGCTGAAGGGCGGTGACCACTTTTTAGAGTTGTTAGATCAATTAAATAAATTTTAGGGGTTCCCTCTTTATCAGAGACAAAAGCAATTTTTGACCCGTCGGGGCTGAAACAGGAAGAGGCTTGAACAGAGCCCGAAACTGAGTAGAGTTGTCGCGGCTTGCCAACGCTTCCGCGTCCCTGTTCAAAAATTTGCAGGAAAAGATCTGCTCGTCCGCTCGCATCTGAAATAAAAGCGATCATTTTGGCTGTTTTCGAAAAGGTGGGCAGGAGTTGGTTGCCCCGAAGGGAGATGGCCTGCTTGGGAGCAAAGTGGGTGAGTGGTGTGGAGAAAATTTTTGGGGGGCCCAGTTTGTAAGAGACGTAAAGGAGTTGTTCAGGAGAGGAGCCATCACTAGGAAGGTAGGTGGGGGTGATAGCATAGTTTCCCTCATTTGTAATTTGGCGCATGTTGGTGCCGTCGCTATCGCACTCCCAAATTTCTGAGGTATAGCCGTCGGGACCTGGCATTCTCTTAGCAAAAAAGAGGCGTAGAGAAGCGATGCTCTTCTCTCCAAAAAGAAGGCTATGAATAGTATCGCTTAGCATGTGAATGGTGCGGCGATCTTGGTTGATACTCCCTGTAAGGTGGATGTTTTTATAGTTTTTTCTTACGTGGCCAGGCCGATCGTATAGCGTTGCGGAGAGTTTGTTGCCGATAACTTCAGTTTTAAGCTGTGCTCCCTCGCGGTTGCTGCTCACACGTGCCCGGCCTCCGATTGCAAAATCAGAGACGAAAATATCGTGTAGAGTCTCTAAATATTCAGAAGTAAGTGGGGTCGTTTTTTTTAAAATTTTCTCTACGTAGAGAGGTTTTAAATTAGAGTGTGTGCTGAGCTCAACAACTAGGTCTTCAGCAGAAAAAATCAATGCAAAGGGTAGTAGAAGGAGAAAAAGTTTCATGAGTTGTCTCTGTTTGTGAAAGTAAGGATATAGGAATCTTCTCTTTTTTCAAAAGAGGGAAGGGTGATTGATGCCAGCTTTTTTTCAATGTAGTTGCGGTTGGCTTCGCTCTCGATAAGTAAAAATTCTTGAATGGAAATTTTTCCCTCTTGATCAACACGTAAACGCACTTGCACTTTTCCCATTTCTGGCAAGATGAGCTCGCGCTGCAAAATACCCATAAGAACTTCTTTGAGTTTTGGTTTGGATTTTGCAATTTCAATTTTTTTTGGGGTGGGAAGAGAAGAAGAAGTGCTTTTGATTTTAGCAAAACTTTGATCAAGCTCTTCTAAAATTTTTTTTGCCTTTGGCTGCGGAGACGGTGTTCTCTTTTTTTTAATCGCTGCTTTTTTTTGGATAGGGGCTTTGCGAGCTACTTTTTTCACAACTTTTGGCTTTGGTTTTGGCGGAGGAGGGGGAGGTTTGAGTTGTACTGTTTGCACAAGAAGAGGTTCAGGCTCTACTTTTTTTGGAGTGCGGTAGCTAAGTACAAGCAAGAGAAGCAAAAAGAGGTGAAAACCAGCCGTAACATAGAGAATTTTTTTCATTCTTTCTTTAATACAACTTCCATCTGCGAAAAGCCGCTCTCTTCAACAGAGTTTTTTACTTCTTGGTAGATGCCAAAGTGTGCCTTGCGATCCTGGAATAGGTGCGGTTTTTCATTGGGGTGTTCTAGATAGAGATCGCGCATTCTGTGTTTGAGTTCACGCAGTGTGACGCGCTGTCCATTCAATGTGATTTCATCTTTCTGGTTCACCATAATTTTTACAGGGATGCTCTCATGGCCCGATATAGTTTTAGTGGCCGCTCCTGATCCTGGTAGTTCAATTTGATCAGTGTCTAGCATGGGGGCGACTAAAATAAAGACAATAAGGATGACAAAAACCACGTCAATTAAAGGAGTAAGGTTGATGAGGTTCTCCTCGAGTGCGCTTGAGGAGCTGCGAAATTTACCACGCCTAAACATTACTCTACCTTGCGATATTGCAGTTCAACAGTCCCCACAAGCTCCGCGCCAAACTCTTCCATTTCACCATGCAGCTCGCGTATGCGATTTTTCAAATAGTTGTAGCCGATAAGAGCGGGAATGGCGATTACAAGACCCAAAACGGTCGTGGCAAGGGCTGTTGAGAGACCGCCCATAATGAGCTGCGAGGAAGCAAAACTGGATCCCTGTTGCAAACCGGCAAAGGTGAGCAAAATCCCCCAAACAGTTCCCAAAAGCCCTAGAAATGGGGCCACAGTCACAATCGTAGAGAGGATGAAGAGGTTTTTTTCTAACTGTTTGGTCTCAGCCGCAAGTGAATTTTGTACTGAACCCTCAATTAGCTCCATGTCGGAGCGGGAGAGATAGACGGGGTCATCTTCTCCCTTCTTAAAAAAATGGTTTTTCTCTAAAACCTCTTTGGTTTTGCTTTTCAAAGAGTGAAAAATCGCAACAAAAGGAGAGGGGAGCTCAGGTCCCATTGCTCCTAGTGTGATATCAAGCAATCGCTCTTTTTGCGTAATGATTCTTTGGCGCGCGCCCTCTCGCCCCTGTTCCACTTTTCTTAAAACTAAAGCTTTGTGGATCAAAACGGCCCAGCTTAAAACGGAGAGGCCAAAGAGGGAGAAAAAAATCAATTTCCCAAAGCCGTCGCTTTCGCGGTAGGCGCTCATGATTAAATGAAGTGAGTTCATGCTTGGCATTGTAGTCACATTTTGAGATAATCGCCATATGCTTTTTGATACACACGCTCACTTAACTTGGGGCGATACCTACGACAAGTTACCAGAAATTTTAAAACGCGCTAAGCAGACAGGCGTAGAAAAAATTGTAAATATCTGCACCGATGAGGAGACGCTCAACCGGGGCCTTAGGATGAGCGAAGAGTGGATTTATCAGGCGGGGGCCACCACACCTCACGATGTGGAGGAGCTCGGTGAAAAAGATTTTCCCCACTTTGAAAAAGCTGCTAAGGAAGGAAAACTTATTGCCATTGGCGAAACGGGCTTAGACTATTTCTACGAGCATTCCAATCGCGCCCTGCAGAAAAAATTTTTAACTCGCTACTTCCATCTTGCTTTGGAGACAAAATTACCCACAATCATCCACTGTCGCGATGCGTTTGCAGATCTTTTTGAGATAGCAGACAATGAGTATCGTGAAAAAGGAGCGCCCGCCCCCTGCTTAATGCACTGTTTTACAGGAACCTGGGAGGAGGCAAAAAAGGCTTTGGATCGCAACTGGCCTATTTCTGCCAGTGGAATCATTACTTTTAAGAAATCGGAAGCATTGCGCGAAGTCTTTCGCAAAGTTCCTCTTTCACATATTGTGATTGAGACAGACACGCCTTACTTGGCTCCCCAAAAAAGGAGAGGCAGACCCAATGAGCCTGCCTTTGTGCTAGAAACATGCCAATGTATTGCGGATCTCAAAGAGATCTCACTTACGGAAGCATCTCAGGCAACTTACGAGAATGCCTCTCAATTTTTTAAACTCGTTCGGTAAAGTGCACTGCACCGCGTATTTTCATCTCGCGGTATAGAAGGCTCTGCTTATCTTGATCGACAAGATCCAAAAGAGTTGTTCGCTCTTCAACAGGTTCGTTTACATCAAATAAATCGAAACTAAGATGGCTTGGAAAAACTTCTTGCAGGTCATTTTTCCCATCTTTAATCTTTGCAGCTGCTGTACTGATTACGTTAAAATCATCCTCAAAGTCTGGAAAATCATCTTCAACATCTTCGACATCTTCAATACTAAATAAGTCTGACTCTTCAGAAAGATCTGCAACCTCTTTAGTAGATTCAGGAGCTCTGTTTGATAGATGCTTTCCTATTTGCGTAACAACTGAAATATCCAAAAGACTTAACCCAATGCCTGTTGTAATCAAGCCGGGGAGAAGTATGAGGATAAATGCGGGTGAAGAAAGAAGTGTTGCAACTGCCACAGCGCTTCCAATAAGTGCGCTTCCTGTGAGGAGGCCTGCTGTGATCACAGTCGCTTGCACGCTCTTTTTTCCTGCGAGGCTGCCGCCTGTCTTGACAATCTCTTTTCCAAGCTCTGCGGCTTTTTCTTTTGTAGATACTTCGGTTGGTTGAATCTTATCTACTACTGTTCGGAATTGTAGTGGGTCTCTGTTTGATGGAGGGGTACTTACAAATGTCTCTGCCATAATTTTTTCCTTTCATTAATTTTTAACTAATCTAATGTTAAGGTTTTATTATAATCTTTGTCAAATAATTTTTATATACTCAGAGTCAACGACTTAAGAGATTTTTTTTGAATAAGATTAGCTTTTTTTTCGAAAAAAGGTATGATCCGAGGAATGAAAGCGAAAAATGAGCGCCTAAATCGGCAGTTTTTCTGGCGCCGGATCCACTCTCTGCTAGGGCTCTGGCTTGTGATCTTCTTGCTAGAGCACATTGTAACTAACTCACAATCAGCACTTTTAATAGGTGATAATGGGGAGGGGTTTATTCATGCGGTCAATTTCATCAAAAATCTGCCCTATCTACCTTTCATAGAGATTGGTTTGCTAGCAATTCCTATTGCGATGCACGCTTTTTGGGGGATTCGCTATATTTTTACAGCCAAGAGCAATAATCGGGTGGGGGACAATACGAAACCTTCCCTTCCTGAGTATGGTCGCAATCGCGCCTATACCTGGCAAAGGATTACTTCGTGGATTTTGCTTTTTGGGATCATTGCTCATGTGGGCTACATGCGTTTTTACCGCTATCCGGTGATTTTTGATGAGGGGATTCAAAAGAGTTATTTTGTGCGGTTAAATGATGATCCCGGCCTGCCTACTGTTGCGGATCGTCTTGGCGTTAAGCTTTTTACATCTGAGCAAATAGCTGCTCTGCAAAAAGAGATAAGTCCACAAGATCTCTTAGGATTAGCAGGTGTTGAGTTGCAACAAAAAGAGTTGCGTGCGAAGTGGGTTGAGGATTTAGCGAGTAAAAAGCTGGAGTCTGACCAAGTAATGGCGGCTGCTCCTGACTTTGGAACAGCGACCCTTTTGACCGTTCGCGACGCGTTCAGCTCTCCCATTGAGAGTGCCCTTTATACAATTTTTGTCCTGGCTGCAGTCTTCCACGCGTTTAATGGCCTCTGGACTTTCATGATCACTTGGGGAATTGTGTTGAAAATGCGCTCGCAGAAGCGCGCAATCAATGTCTGCTATGGGATTATGGCACTGATTGCCTTTTTAGGTCTTGCCTCTGTCTGGGGCACTTATTGGATTAATTTAAAAAATTGAGGATCAATTGGTTAAAACGCGAGAAGTCATAGTTGTAGGGGGAGGTTTAGCAGGTTTGGCGTGTGCCATGCGTCTTGCTGAAAAGGGGTGCCGTGTCAAGCTTGTTTCTGTAACCCAAGTGAAGCGCTCGCACTCGGTTTGTGCTCAGGGCGGAATCAATGCTGCGATCAATTTAAAAGGGGAAGATGACTCTCCGGAGATTCACGCCTATGACACAATTAAGGGGGGCGATTTTCTCGCTGACCAGCCGCCCATTTTAGAGATGTGCCTCTGCGCTCCTGAGATCATTATGATGCTCGATCGCTTTGGTTGTCCCTTCAATCGTACTCCTGAAGGAAATATTGACTTTCGCCGTTTTGGCGGCACGCTTTACAACCGCACGGCTTTTTGTGGCGCCTCGACAGGCCAGCAGCTGCTTTACGCTCTAGATGAGCAGGTGCGCCGTCATGAGGTAGCGGGACTCATCGAAAAATTTGAGTTTTACGAATTCATGAGTCTTGTAAAGGATAGCGAGGGGCGCGCCCGGGGAATTGTGGTGCAAAATCTTTTCACCATGCAGCCAGAAATTCTCAAGGCAGACGCTGTAGTCATTGCGACAGGTGGTCCTGGGATGGTGTTTAAGCGCTCAACAAACTCTACCTTTTGTACAGGAGCAGCTAACGGGCGGCTCTACATGCAAGGAATGCAATATGCGAATGGCGAGTTCATTCAAATTCACCCCACATCGATTCCTGGACACGACAAGTTGCGGCTGATGTCGGAGTCGATTCGCGGTGAGGGAGGCAGAGTCTGGGTTTATGGGGATGAGGGCAAATCAATTACTACACCTGATGGTAAAAGCATTCCTTGTGGCAAGACGGGAGAGCCGTGGTTTTTCTTTGAGGAGCTCTACCCAGCAATTGGAAATCTTGTTCCTCGCGATATTGCCGCACGCGAAATTTTGCGTGTTTGTGAGCTGGGAATGGGCATTGATGGCAAAAATCAGGTCTATCTTGATGTAACCCATCTTCCAGAAGCTACTCTGCATAAACTGGAGTCTGTTCTAGAAATTTATCGCAAATTCACAGGTGAAGATCCACGCGAGACCCCAATGCGTATCTTCCCAGGTATGCACTATTCGATGGGCGGTGGTTGGGTCGACTGGCCCTCTGCAGATGATCCCGACCGTATGGAGCGCTATCGCCAGATGACCAACATCCCTGGCTGCTTCAACATCGGTGAATCGGACCACCAGTTTCACGGCGCTAATCGTTTGGGTGCCAACTCGCTTCTCTCCTGTATTTTTGGGGGGCTTGTAGCGGGTGTGGAGGTGCCGCGCTATGTAGAGAGTCTTGAAAGAGGATTTGAAGAGTTAGGTGAGAGCCACTACGAAGAGGCGTTAAGTGCCGAAAAAGCGGCCAAAAAAGAGATGATCTCTCGAAATGGTCCAGAGAACGTACACGCTCTGCATGATGAACTGGCTGATCTGATGATTGGTAATGTGACGGTTAAGCGCAATAACAAAGATTTAGAGATGACCTACAACAGGATCTTGGAGCTGCGCGAGCGAGCCAAAAAAATCAAACTAGATGATACAACAGACGCGCACAACCAGACGTATATCTTTGCTAGGCAGTTTGAGCCGATGCTAGAGCTCGCCCTTGTAATGACCAAAGGCGCACTCGAGCGCAATGAGTTTCGCGGCGCTCACTTCAAACCAGAATTTCCTGAGCGCGATGATGAGAATTGGCTCAAAACCACTCTTGCTACCTACGCCCCTGAAGGGCCGCAAATTTCCTACGGGAAGGTTGACATTCGCCACTTAGACCCGATATTACGAGATTATTCGAAGACAAAGAAGGTCAAGCCGCAGCTTAAAGATGTTCCGAGTAACATCAAGCTGCCAATTTAAGATGGAAAATAGTTTTATCCTCAAAGTTTTTCGCGGCACTCCTGGCAAACAGTACTGGGAGGAGTTTGAGCTTGAGCGCAAGCCCTTTCTCAACGTGATTTCTGCTCTAATGGAGATTCAAAAAGAGCCGGTTAATCGCAAGGGCGAGCGAGTAGAGCCTGTTGTTTGGGAGCAGGGATGTCTTGAGGAGGTCTGCGGCTCTTGCTCTATGCTTATCAACGGGCGACCGCGCCAATCTTGCACCGCCATTGTTGATCCTATTTTAAAAGCGACGGGTTCCAATGAAATTGTTCTAGCACCTTTTACAAAGTTTCCTTTGATTCGCGATTTGGTTGTTGACCGGACAAAAATGTTTGAAAATCTGAAAAAAACCCACTCTTGGATTGAGAGTGATGGGAGTCATATTAAAGGATTTGGGCCCAAAGTTTCTCAAGATGTGCAGGAGACGATGTATGTCCTCTCTACCTGCATGACCTGTGGCTGCTGCTCAGAGGCTTGTCCGCAAACCAACGACCAGTCCAAATTTATTGGACCTGCGCCCATCTCCCAAGTGCGTCTATTCAACCTCAATCCCAATGGACAAGGCGCCAAGCGCGAGCGACTTAAGAGCTTGATGGGCGAAGGGGGCATAAGCGAGTGTGGCAATGCACAAAATTGTGTTCAAGTCTGCCCTAAAAAAATTCCTCTTACAGAATCGATTGCCGTTGAAGGTCGTGAAGTCTTCTCCCAGATGATGAAGGATATCTTTAATATCGAAGACCGGGAGTGAAGGGGACTCTGAACAACTCAGAGTTTCCAATAAGGACCTGAAAATTGGTCAAACTCAATTTTTCAAATTCGCTAACTGTTAATGAGTTAGATTTGTCTTTCAAAATTGATTTTGTCACAATAAAAGGGGGTGGGCAAGCTCACCACAAGCAAAAAAAGCTGTGAGTTATTTAAGTTCGCAGTATGACTTGAGTGAGAGGCTGCTGAATGTAATAGATATTTTTTCTAGAGAGATTGTAGGGGTTAAAGTAGGGAGAACACTACCCTCACAGGAAGTGATTGAGGAACTGGAGAGATTAACAGAAGAAAGAGGGCTACAAGAAGTAATCATCGTGGATAATGGTCCTGAATAAACCTCGAAAGCAATTAGAAAATGGGCTCAAGAAAAAGGAGTGCATTTAGATTACATAACACCAGGAAAACCAACAGAAAATGGATATATAGAAAGCTTTAATGGGAAATTTAGAGAGAGTGCCTGAACCAAAACTGGTTTCAAAATATATCAAAAGCTGCAAAAATCATTGAAGAATAGAGATATGATTACAATAATCAGAGACCACATAGCTCGTCAGGATACCTGGCACCAAAAGAGTATTTAAGAGCAAAAAAGAAGGAAAATCTAGCTATATTTGGACGAAAATTGGTGGCAAGTCAATGGTAAACCCTCAATTAGTAGTTTGAGCTCGTATACACTCTATAAAATTCTCTAGGTTTGTTAAGGCTGTAACTTTGTATGCGCTAAGGTCTTTTTGTATCTCTTCGCGGTGTTTTTGATCTTCTGTGTCTTTGCAGTATTGAGTGTAAATGTTTTCTATTTTTTTTCTGTAAGTTGAGAGACTCTCAACATCATTTTTATTGAACAACTCTAGTAATATTCCATTTACTTCAGACTCGAAACCCTGGGTATAAAGGTTTGTTGATCCGTTATAAGCTGCATCTTCTGATTTAATTTGCATCGCTCGTTTCCTCTCTTTTTTTCAAGGGTAGTTTCCTACCTGTGATTGGACATTCTACCAAACAGTCAATTAGGTGAAAATAAAAAACTGGGACATCTGATTTTACTTCTCTTGATGCATCTAATTCTTTTTCTATCAAATCGATTGCATTTTCATCTTCAAAAGAATTAGAAACTACTTTTGAGATTTCACTGAAACTCATACCGTTTTCAAGCTCGATAAAACCATTTATATACAAGAATTGTGCTAGTCTAGCAGTGTGGTGCTCCAAAAGAGTAGAACCACCTTGAATTAGCACTTCTTTTACTGATAGATTTTTGAAATTAAAGGGTTTATTGAACTTTTTTGTAATGTAGAAAAGTTGGTATGTTTGAGTATTACAAAGTATAAGTCGAGTGGGAGTGGTTTTGACAAGGTTTCGGTAATGTTCAATTCTTTCTTTTGTATTTTCGTCTTCTTGTGCAAAGCAACCTTGCTCTTCGAGCTCTTGGTAGACACTTTCTATATTAACAGACGTTTTTGTTTGATAAACTTCTGCATCTATAAAATATAGATACAGATTATTGTCTTCGGTTACTATAAAATTTTCTCCGTGAGTATCTTCGAATCCAATTTTGTGCAATATACTTATTGTTTTTTTATTTATATCATTTAATTCGCATAATTCGATTAATCTTTTACATAATAGTTTTCCTGATAGACCCTTTAGAGATGTGCCCTCTATAAAAAAGTCATACCCATAGGTATCGCAAAGGAGCATTCGTCTTTTGCTCCTACCTGTTAACTCTTCTATACAATCTTCTAGGTGCTTTTCTGGGTCTAATTTACGAGGTTTATAGACCAAACGAATAGTCTTATTTTGAAATGTTGTGATTTTAAGAAATAGAGCTACTTTCCCTTTAAAGTGGGTTTCTTCTCCTGCTTTTTCTATTTCTATGGTTTCTATGCGATCGTGTTGGTTTGAGTAAAGGTTTATTAGTCTATTTTGGTCGGCGATGATATGCCCTTTAACTTCAGCTAGATAGTCGTCTTTTAGGCCCATTTCAAAAGTGAATTGAATGGGGGGAATGGCCATAGGCTCATAATAGGAATAGGGGTGGGCTACTTTACTCGGTTCCATTATTGTTAAATAATATCATAGATCTTGTTTATTTATATATAAATACTTTTTACATTAAAAAATATTTTAAAACAAAATTTAATATATTAAAAACAAATAAATAAACCTGTATCGCCAAAATCTGTTCGAAATCCTCGTGTTTTCAAGCAAGCAAATTGCGTTTCTATTTTCCTGCGTTTTTTGTATAAAGTGAACCTCAAAAATCAGGCAGATGCCTTTAGAAGAAAAGAACGCCTCGGGTAAAGTAGAGGAAGGCAGGTAATGGGACGACGAAAATTGGGGGTAGATCACAAGCGTGCGATGGAGACGATGTATGTCCTCTCTACCTGCATGACCTGTGGCTGCTGCTCAGAGGCGTATCCACAAACCAACGATCAGTCCAAGTTTATTGGACCAGCTCCTATTTCACAGGTGCGTCTTTTTAACCTCAATCCCAATGGTCAAGGCACGAAGCGCGAGCGACTTAAGAGCTTGATGGGTGAGGGGGGCATAAGCGAGTGCGGCAATGCACAAAATTGTGTTCAAGTCTGTCCTAAAAAAATTCCTCTTACAGAATCGATTGCCGTTGAAGGTCGTGAAGTCTCCTCCCAGACGATGAAAGATATCTTTAACATCGAAGATCGCGAGTGAAGGGGACCCTGAACAACTCAGACCTTTCGATAAGCCTTCGAAAATCGATTCAAATCGGTTTTTCGAACTTGCTAACTCTTATAGAGTTAGCCCTGTTCTCCAAAACCAATTTTGCCTCAATTTTCAAAATCTTATCTAAAGGAGCAGTGATTCAGTCCCTCCCTAAATAAATTCTTAACCAGTAAGCAAATAGTGGGTCATCGAAAAGAACATTGCCCTTGCCTGAGCTCTCTTCATCCAAAATTCCCTTCGTTTTTAAAGCTTTTAGTGAAGAGTGGAGAGCTGCACTACTTACAATTTCATATTTTGTAAGGTTTTCTTTTTGAAAGAGAGATTCTTTTTCATTGGCGGCAAGTCGTAGAGAGCGCTGCTGCGCATGTGTTAAAGAGTTCAAAAGCGTTTGATAGGCATAAGCATTTTGCCTTGTCACAGTTTCTAAAACTTCTTCTACGTTATGTTGCTCTATTTTGGGGAGAGCAGCTGCAACTAAGTGAAAACAGACCATTTGCACGTAGTTGGGGGTATCTTGCACTAATTGACGAAGACGTATAATTGCTTCTTTTTCACATTGAATTCCAATTGTGGCAAACCGCTTAATCACCCAGTCAGTAAATTCAGAACCAAACGCGGGGAATTCAATGGTTTGGCAGGAGCGGTAGAAGGGGCGTGATGGGTCATTGAGCATCTCTGAAATGAGACTTTTTCTTGAACCTGTGAATAGAAATGAGACGTTTTTCAGTCGCTGAAAGTGTGTACGCAGGGTTGCTTCTAACCATCCTTTATCATGTATTTCTGAAATTTTTTGAAATTCATCTAAAGTAATGATTACTTTTTTTCCAAGTCCCTCAAGCCCCTCTAGAAGATCTTGTATAGCTGTTTTAACGTCTTCTTCGGTAAGTAAGCTGAGAGAAAACTCGATGTTGGGACTACCTGAAAAAGAGTCAATATTTGCAACGATCTTAGGGACCAGTTGTCCCACTTTTTTCCACCAATTTTTTAATTTATCCTTAAAAGAGCTTTTTAATCGGATTGCGCGAAGCAATTGGTGGAGAAAATCTTTATGGGAGGTGATGTTAAAGATATCCACAAAAAGGCAAGTGTAACCCTCTTTTTCTAGAGTATGGAGTAAATTGAGAGTGAATGAAGTTTTTCCAAAACGCCTAGGACCCATCAACACAACGTGAATGCGGTTTTCTAAGAATTGTTTAACCGTGCTAAATAGTTCAGGTCGAGGAAGATAAAAGTCGCCCTCAACAGGGTCTCCGAACTTAAATGGGTTTTGCGGTAGTTTTTTCACATCTCAATTTGTAACAGATTACTTAAAAATTGGCAAGTGGTAAAATTGTAATAATTTTTTGAAAATCAGAGCCTTTGGATTAATATCTCCTTAATATATAGTGAAGGGTACTACGGGGATAACTCGGACTTTTAGAATTCCTCCTCAACTACAATTAAGCATAAGGGACCCTAACTCTAAGCAGTAGCTGGTTCGAAGAATTGGCTTCGTTTTGGGACTTTAGCTCCCTTAGGAAGGGGACCCACCTGGTCATTAGGTTGACGAGAATAAGGCTGAGCCCCCGTAGTATTTTCCTAAGCCACTCTACCTTAATGTCTTATAATTATTTTTATTCTTAAGTTGTTTATAATTAGTATTTAAAAAATTTTTATTATAAATATATTGCAAAAACTTTATTAATATATTGCAAATATGCTATTATCAATCTAGAGGGTATGAGCCTTAATGCGAAACTCTCATAAATAGTTAAGCTAAAAGATAATAGGAATAACAAGATGGCTACAGCACAAACTACTGACAGTCAATCAGTTCAGAGCGTAAGCTCCTCTCAGGGGAATACTTTTGATGACATGTTATCAAAGGGAAGTCCAATGATGATGGTAGCAGCCGCTTTCATGGGAATGATGGGCGCCGGGAAGAATATGGAAGACTTCCTTAAAAAGCTCATTGAGCAGGGGATGGCTCTCTACACTCAGGGGGAAACCTATCTGATGTGCGATAGCTGGAGCTCTATGGAGCAGCTAAACGGCCAATATCGCAAAGAGGGTACGAATAGTGTGATTACTAGCACAATGAATGATGATCTTGATCCTAATAATTACACGGAAGAGTTCATAAAAGGAGCCCTCTATGAGGGTAAAAGTAGTGCAGGTTTTGAGATAGCTTATGGAGATAACCCTTCCCAGCAAGATGTAAAGAATGCTTTTGTTAACGGAGTTGAAGAGTTCAAGGACACAGAAGGCTCTTACTACAAAATGGAGATGGAGAATTTCGCAACTTCATCCGCAGGAGAAACGGCATACTCTTCCGCTTGCTATAGCGCGCAGATTGAGGAGAATGCAGGAAAAGAGATGTTACAACTTGTCCAGCAATTAATTGGTACGTTTAGCTCAGAGAGCAGTGCTTTAATGAATATTGCTGATGAAGGATAAGAACCTATCCAACTAAACATGCTTTTGCCTTTTTCCACATTTTTGGCTGGATTTTGAGCTATTTTTTCAAACAACTTAATTAAGTTGTTTTCAAAAAGATCCCAAAATCCTTCTCAAAACTGAGAAAAAATTTCAAAAGCAGCTTTAGTTGGATAGGTTCAAAAGTTAATAAATTAATATAGAATAAATAATAAATATATGAGTACAGCAACAGATAACACACCTAATGGTTACAATCCTGTAACACCGATGAGTAGCATTGAAAACCAATACTCTTGGCTTTTTGACGCTACTGTGGAAGAAGTGCCTTTTCAGTTGATTATTCTTGGCTTCATGCTACTTCTTATGGCTTATTGTGATTTGCAGTTGAATGATACTTCGCAGATTTCGGGAGCAGATTCTTTAATGTCTAACGACATTACAACAATCGATGATGAGCTTACAAACGCAGAGGGTGCTGTTTCGATTAATAGTGATGGTGATGTTTCCGTAAATACCGATGCCTTTACGCAAGATGATGCGCAGCAGCTTGAGCAGGCGTATACGAGCCTTTTCGTCTCTGATCCTAACTCAGATTATACCTGGGGACAGATGAACATCACGTGGGAAGGAACGACATACTACCTTTGGCCGAACGGTACGTGGTCAACAGAAGAGTTTACAGATCAATCATTTGAAGTTAATGGTCATACAGTAAACCAAGATGGCGTGATTAATTCGGACACAAATGTTTCCGATGCGGGTCTTTATATGATGACCAACGGAATTTATGCTGTCGATATGGCGAGTTATACCGGTGGAACGGTTGATGTTAACGTGACTTTCACAAACGAAAACGGATACATGACCACAGAGTCAATGTATACAAATCAGATTGATCCGGTTATGACCTCTTTGGATGAGCTTTTTGAATCGTTTTCTAAAGATGGTGATACACAAGTTTCGATGAACGAGTCGATTCTATACGACTATCAAAATAACGACGGTGATGGCTCTACTCTTTGGGATGAGATGACAGGGTATGGCGATGGTACATGGGGCTTTATCTACGATTATGGAAACTCTTTACAAAATGGTGGTGGATCAACCTTAGACGGTGCGGTAGATGCGGCAAATGGTGCCTTAACGCAGGTGAACAATGAATCGACTTTGTTAACAAATGAGATTCAAAAGACAACGCAGGAAATTTCCAACTATAACTCGGTTGCACAGACAATTCTTCAGGATGCTACAAAAGCAAACATGAACTCTGTGAGTAACCAGAGAGTATAATAAAAATTAATAATAAAAAGGATAAATATGTCAGCAAGTAATAACCCAGCAAATAGTAAGTTCGGTGGAAATATAATGGATATTATATTTTCGACGATGGGAAAAAACGAAGTGCAGCAGATGCAGACGATGAATCTTGGTTCTCATCAATTGGGCAACCAGAATAAAAACCTAACGGTTGTTTCTGAAAAACTTGGTGGTCTTGATACGGACACAAGTGGTGGAAAAGGTGGATTAATTGCCGGAATTGCAGCAGCTGTTGCGATTGCAGGTGTAGGTTTAGCTCTCTCTTTCGTGCTAGGTCCAGA
Source organism: Candidatus Algichlamydia australiensis (assembly GCA_033977065.1). GTDB lineage: Bacteria > Chlamydiota > Chlamydiia > Chlamydiales > JAJFMI01 > Algichlamydia > Algichlamydia australiensis. The sequence goes on along the minus strand of JAXCHI010000003.1, from coordinate 257,593 downwards.
GATGGAAGTCGCAGCTGGTGCTTTAGATACACTCTTATTTGGTGCAGATATTGCTGGTGAGGCTGGGACAGAGATGGTGGACTTTGCAGCGACAGAGGCAGCAGAAGAGGTCGTAGAAAGTGTTGCAAAAGATGGTGTAAAAACTACAACTAGAACGTTTAAAGATGCAGATGGAGCGGTTACTCGTGAGGTAACGACAAAGACAGAGAAGAAAAAGAATGGCTCTATCGTAAATACACATATGGTGGAAGAGGGTAGCAAGAAGACAAGGTATACAGAAACTGTTTCACCTAATGGAGATCGAGAAATCACAAAAAAGAACGTGCTGTTTAGCACACCATTTGGCGATATTGGCACACCAAGCGGGAAGTTAAATAAAAAAATTCTTCTTGGATCAGCTCCTATTGCTATTTCTGGTGGTATCGGTGTTGGTACTATGGCAGCAAGTACGATTTCTTCAACGAAGTCAGCTAGGTTTAATCAGCAGTATGGCTTTTTAAACAACTTGGCTCAAATTATCAATAATACAATTGGGCAGATCAACTCGCAGTTGATCAGTGCACCTAACCAAATCATCCAGGGGGATCAACAAGTTATCTCAACTGCACTTCAGGCAGCTGCGCAACTTTACACAATCCCACCGGTACAATAAGGAGGGAATGAGTATGACAGATGCAGCAGAAGCACTATCCATTGCCGGCCTTATGCTCACCGAGTTGACTGGAGCAAACTATGAGCTCAGTGGTCACTTGGCAGATCAGATGTCGGGCATCATGGATAACGAGCAAGGGTGGTCAAAAGCAGCAGGGCTCCTTACAGCAGCCACAGGTGCTTTAGCAGGGCTATCCCTGACAATTATGCCGATTACAAGTGGTGTGATGAGTGGGAGTTTGAAAAACTTGGGAAGTGAATTAGTGGGGAACCTTAACTATGTTCAGGGGGCTCTAAGAATCACATCAGGTGTAACAGGAGTTGGGAGCGCTGTAGCAAACCTTGGCTTATCAAGAGATAAGTCGCGGATCAGCAGTCTTCAGACAAAGACCCAAGGTTACACTTCGACTGGTAGTACCGCCCTGCAAGCTGGGCAAGCTTTGCAGAGAGCGACGCAAGAATTAATTTATGATAAGGGACAGGCGCAGATGATGATGCCTGTTGCAAGGTAGGTGTGGTTATGACACAAGAGCAAAATATCAATATAAGGGAAGTTTCAGGGTCAGCAGCAAATGTACTCTCTGTTGTGGCCCAAACGATGTCTAAGATCAATCAGTTTAATATGAAAGCCAACGACGTTTTAGTGGGCCTTGGATCAAGCACTCTTTTGATGTCGCTTGTTGGGGGGCTCGCTGCATTGACTGGTGAAGTCGTTGGAGCTGGATTCCAGCTTGTTGAAGGGGGGCTAAACCTTAGAAAAGGGTACCACAATAAGCAGAATACGGCTGCAGTTGAGGAGCTCAAAAGCAGAACAAACGCTTCTCTTGATGTTGAGCAGGGCATGCAAAATCAAGCTCATACTGAGTTGCAAGACTTAAAGGGAGGTAAAGTGCAAGATGGTCCTATTGGTGAGGATGGGCAGCCACTCAATCCAGAGGTGCATTCAGAAAGCAAAAAAGCTGATGTGCGATCAGAACTTGATATGAGAAAATCCAGAATTGATACGATTAATAGCCAGAACGCTGTTGAAAAAGAGCAGATTAACTCTACTTTTAAAGAGGCAGACAGTCAATTGACAGGTTATATAAATATGGCGCAAGCAGCATCAATGGCATCAAAAGCTCTTGGGTCGTTTATGAATTCCTTTAAGCAGTCACAAACTGGGTTGTTGCAAGGTATGCAGCAAGCAGGTCAAAAGGCCTATGAAGGAGTTAACAGTACGTTGGCACAGTTACAGTCAAGCTCAAGTCAGCTTTATGCTGGGTTAGGATTGAGAGGTTAATATGAGTACACAAGTACAACCACAAGCGGTAAGCACGCAAGAGAATGGCAATGCGATCGATAATCTTTGGAGTTTGACAACAGCGACAGCTTCAGGGACTTATTTGATAGCAGTGCTGGCAGTTGCTGCTAGTATGACAGCTGTGAATAACTCGATTGATACTTATGTGAATCAGTTGGGTGTATTGATGCAGTTTAGTCATTCACTTATGCAGAAAATGGAAGATGAAAGCAATGCTCATATCTCAACAAGAGATGAGTATACGACGCTCACATCACAAACTGGGTACAACCAGCTATCAACACAGTTGATTTCAAATTGTGCATCAGAGCTTTCAACATACATCAGCTCAGGCTCTCAACTGCTTCTTGGTGAAAAAACAGTTGGAAACTCGATAATTAAGATGTATGACCAAACAACGGGGGTGAGATAATGGTACACAGTGCGACAGTAAACGTATATGGTCATGACTTTACGATTTCATTGGAAGCGCCGAAATCTGCAGTAGAAGCGCAAGCAGAGGATATGCGTAATTTTTTGCAGGGACAAGATGAGAGAACAGTTGCAATTTTTAAAAATACGACTGGATTAACCTACATTCCAGGTAAAGGCTTTAAAAAAGAGACTGCTTTTTACGGAATCCCGGGTGTTCCTAATGAGCCCTATTTTAAACCATTTAGTGGAAAAGCAGCCTCGTACACCTTGAGAATGGTAGACGAGGAAGAAGCTGCTGGGTTTAGGATGCGCGCTTCAGACGCGCCACTTCTCCCAGCGACAGGTTTTAACATGCGAGCAGAAGAGCCAAGAAAAACACATAGGCGTGCAAGCTCTTGGAGTGGAAAGGTACATGTTGGAGATTCAAGTAACCGTCCGAGGTCAAGCTCTTTTGATGGAGTACGGCCAAGAACAGTAAAGTTTGAAGCTGTTGGACCAGATCAAGGTGTGCGCGAACGGACTGTTCGCCTCTTTGCTACTCGACAAAGGGATCGAGTAGAGTAGTCGCAACACGGTACTCCTCTTTTAAGGAGATTTTAGAGGGCTCCAAAGACGTTATATGGTAGCGTCTTTGGAGCTCTTTTTTTATCTTCAAAAAGAACTCTTCTTGAGAGGGAAGATAATCCTTTAACTTAGTAATGAACTCTTTGTGATCGCGGTTTGCGCGATATTCTGGACGCCTTGAAGGGAGTTGCAAAGCGGACATTTTTTCCTCGCAATAGTCCCAGAGAAATGTCGTGTGGTGGACCCAGCGATTCTTTTTAATGTACTGCGCATTGCCTCCAAATTTTTTCTTCCCAATCACATAGTCGTTTTCTCTTAACGCAAAGTTTTTTAGGCTAAGAGCATTTTTGTAAAATTCTTCAGACCAGCGCATAATTGGTTCGGGAAAGGGGTGGAAAGGGTGCGCGCTTTTATCAAAAATGAAGCTGACAAAAAGAGTGTTGTGATCGACAACAACCGTACCGCCACCACTGTAGCGCTTGATAAGAGGAAGTTTCTGTTCTTGCTGCTTTTCCCGAAAAACAAGCTCTTCTGGTTTTCCAGAGATGCCCATGATAATGGCAGGAGTGCTGCCGCAATTGAGTAGGCAGTAATTTCCTTTTCCAGCGCGCAAGAGCCCCTCTTCAAGTTTTAACTGCTCTAAAATGGGGACGTTGCCCAGTTCAATGAGGTTCATACATGTGTACTCGTAGTACAGCGATATCAGCCGGAGTAACACCACTCAAGCGCTGTGCCTGCCCAAGTGTCGCTGGCCTTGCCGCTAAGAGTCTTTCTACTGCTTCTTTGCGCAGGCCTTTGATCTTGCTGTAGTCCACCTTTTCGGGAATCGCCTTCTCTTCTACCTCTTTTACCTGCATCACCTCTTTTTTTTCTCGTGCAATGTAACCTGCAAATTTCAGTTCGACCTCGATTTGCATGTCGATCTCTTCACCAAAAGTCTCTACTTTTTCGGGAAAAAGTTTAGCAAGCTCTGCTAAAGAGGTGTTAGGACGCTTGAGAATTTGTGCAACCGCGGAGTGTTTTCCTTCAAAAGGAACAAAGACTTTTTCAAGACGTGTGATCTCCGATTCAATGATTTCCTTTTTCTTGGAAAATTCTTGGAAGCGCTTTTGGTCAAGGATTCCCAACTCATATCCGTATGTAGAGAGACGGCGGTCGGCATTTTCCTGACGCAGCAACAGGCGATGTTCCGCACGGGATGTGAACATGCGGTAGGGCTCTGACAACTCTTTTGTGATCAGCTCATCGATCATGACACCGATGTAGCTTTCCGAACGCTTGAGATAAAACGGCTCTTTGCCACGAATTTTTTGCACCGCATTGATCGCGGCAATTAATCCTTGACCAGCCGCCTCTTCGTAACCCGTTGTGCCATTAATCTGTCCGGCAAAATAGAGCCCTGACACACTTTTTGTCTCAAGAGTAGGTAGCAGCTGCCCGCTCTTCACATAGTCATATTCAATAGCGTAAGCAGGGCGGGTAATCTCAACTTTTGCAAAAGCGGGAATGGAGCGTAACATCCTTACCTGTACATCAAAGGGCAGAGAAGTGGAGATACCATTGACATACATCTCTTCTGTTGTCAAACCTTCTGGCTCAAGAAAAATTTGATGGCGCTCCTTATCAGCAAACCGCACAATTTTATCTTCAAAAGAAGGACAGTAACGTGGTCCCACACTCTGAATTTTCCCTGAATACATCGCAGAGCGCTTCAGGTTCTCCTCAGCAATTGCCTGCGTCTCTTTGTTGGTATAAGTGATGTAGCAAGATTGTTGCGGCAATTCACGTGCCACTTTTTCATAGGAAAATTGGACACCCTCTTCGCCAGGCTGCTCTTCCATTTCAGAAAAATCGACGCTGCGGCGGTGAATGCGTGGAGGAGTCCCCGTTTTTAATCTGCCAAGAGAAAAACCAAGCTCTTGCAAACATTTGGAAAGTCCTACAGCGGGAGGATCACCCGCGCGACCCCCTGAGTAGTCGATATCACCGATGTGAATTTTCCCCTGCATAAATGTGCCGGCAGAGAGGATGACAGCTTTTGCCTTGTAGGCGATGCCCTCTTTGGTTGCGACACCAAGAATTTTTTCATTTTCAATAAGAAAATTTTCAGTCGTGCCCTGCATGATAAAGAGATTGGGAATTTGCTCTAAAGCGTGACGCATAGCCGTTTGATAGGCGAGCTTGTCAGATTGGGCGCGAGGGGACCAGACAGCAGGGCCTTTTGAGCGGTTGAGCATGCGAAACTGAATGCCCGTCTGATCGGCAATTTTTCCCATAATCCCGCCAAGAGCATCGATCTCGCGCACCATATGGCCTTTAGCTGTGCCTCCAATAGCGGGATTGCAGCTCATTTTGGCGATAGTGTCCAAATTCATGGTGAGCAGGAGCGTGCGTGCGCCCATACGCGCAGCAGCGTGAGCGGCCTCGCAGCCGGCATGTCCAGCTCCAACCACAATGAGATCGAACTCCTCAGGATATGAGAACATGATTCAAAAATTACTTTTTCTTATGACGATCGCGGCGACGGCGCTTCTTACGCTTGTGCTTTGAGATCTTCAGACGACGTTTTTTCTTAACAGATGACATTACTGCTCCAATATAATCTCACCACTATACTCCTTGTTTAAAAAAAGGTAAAGCCGAATTCTAAGAAAATAAAAATTTTAATTAACTTGGAGAAAAAGCGTCAAAAGCTTGGCTCTCTTCGCCAGTCGGCGAAGTGCTGGGGTCAGAGTAATTGGCAAACTGAACAATTTCTTTGCGGAAAGTCAGTTTGACATCGCCCGTTTTTCCATGGCGGTTTTTCCCTACCATTACCTCAGCCATTCCCGGTTTATTGTATGGATCGTAATACTCGGGTCGCATTAAAAACATGACTACATCCGCATCTTGCTCCAGCGAGCCCGATTCACGTAGGTCACTCATCATCGGGCGGTGACCAGCGCGCTCCTCAACTTTACGAGAAAGTTGTGAGAGGCAGAGAACTGGAACGTCTAGCTCTCTTGCAAGGTTTTTCAGCATTCGGGAAATTTCAGAGATTTCTAATTGGCGACTCTCTTGAGAAGAGCGATTTCCGGAGCCTGAAAGAAGCTGCAAATAGTCAATGATGATGAGACCAATATCGTGCGTCTCCTTCATACGACGTGCACGTGCGCGCAAATCGGTAATCTTTAAGCCTGGTTGATCATCAATGATGATCGTATGTTTTTGCATTTCGTTCACGACAGAGACAACACGTTGATACTCGCCACCGCTTAAAGAGCCGCGCTTAATCTTCTCTGCCTCCACCTCTGATTGCGAACTGATCATGCGGTTGAGCAGTTGTTCTGCGCTCATTTCAAGAGAGAAGATGGCGACAGGAACTTTATTTTTAAAACAGACGTTTTCTGCAATATTGAGAGCTAAAACTGTTTTTCCCATAGCAGGACGAGCTGCAAGAATTAAAAAGTGAGAGTTGCCAAGACCTCCAAGCATGTGGTCGAGATCATTAAAGTGCGTGGGATGTCCGGGAAAAAGCTCTTCTCCTTCGCCAAGTTCTTGAAACTTCTCTTGCCGATCCTGTAGCTCCTTCAAAAATGGCAATTGTGATTCGGCCTTAACACCTGAGAGGAGATCGGCAATGAGCAATCCACTTTCGCGATTGGCTGTCTGGCTAATGTTGAAAAAGAGGCTTTGCGCATCATCAAGAGTTTTGCTGACCTCGTCCTCTTCCTCAAGCGCTTTTTTTTCAATTACCTGCGCAGCAGTGATCATGCGTCGCAAAATCGCCTTATCTTTGACAAGTTGCGCATACTCTTCAACATATGCTGAAGTTCCCGCATACTGCGCAAGTGTTGTCAAATAGCCAATACCGCCAATCTCTTTGAGTTTCTTTTTGCGCTTTAGCTCCTCTGCAACAAGATGAATGTCAGCAGGCTTATCTTTTTTATACGCCTCTTTGAGCGTCTCAAAAATTAAGCCATGTTCAGTGTAGTAAAAGTCTGAAGCGTCCAGCGCATCAGCCGCTGCATTCAACGCATTGACATTGGAGAGCATGGAGCCGAGTACCATCATCTCGGACTCTTTGGAATTGGGAGCGACTTTGATTTTTTGAGGTTCTTTGGACATACCTCCAGAGAATATCAGTAACGAAAATAATCCGAAACAGGGAAGGTTTTTCTATTTCAGATAAGAAAAATAGGAATTGACTTTGGGCTTTCAATCCTTCAGCCCTGAGGGTTCTTATCCCAAGTTTTTTCTAAATCCTGCTTTTTCTATTCTAATTTGTTCTGTAAGAAATTCGGAAAGAGAGGGATTGGCTACGGGCTGTACAGCCCTTCGGTCCTGCGGACTCTTTCTCGCTGCGCTCAAAAGCCCCGTCCAGCTATGCTGGCCGTCGAACCCTGAGGGTTCTCATCCCAAGTTTTTTTAAATCCTGCTTTTTCTATTCTAATTTGCTTTGTAAGAAATTCGGAAAGAGAGGGATTGGCTACGGGCTGTACAGCCCTTCGGTCCTGCGGACTCTTTCTCGCTGCGCTCAAAAGCCCCGTCCAGCTATGCTGGCCGTCGAACCCTGAGGGTTCTCATCCCAAGTTTTTTTAAATCCTGCTTTTTCTATTCTAATTTGCTTTGTAAGAAATTCGGAAAGAGAGGGATTGGCTACGGGCTGTACAGCCCTTCGGTCCTGTGGACTCTTTCTCGCTGCGCTCAAAAGCCCCGTCCAGCTATGCTGGCCGTCGAACCCTGAGGGTTCTCATCCCAAGTTTTTTCTAAATCCTACTTTTTCTATTTTAGTCTGTATTGTTAGAAATTCGGAAAGAGAGGGATTGGCTACGGGCTGTACAGCCCTTCGGTCCTGCGGACTCTTTCTCGCTGCGCTCAAAAGCCCCGTCCAGCTATGCTGGCCGTCGAACCCTGAGGGTTCTCATCCCAAGTTTTTTCTAAATCCTACTTTTTCTATTTTAGTCTGTATTGTTAGAAATTCGGAAAGAGAGGGATTCGAACCCTCGGTACCCACAAGGAGTACTCGTCCTTAGCAGGGACGCGCCTTCGGCCACTCAGCCATCTTTCCAGAACCACTAAGTATGCAAAAAATCGACTTTTTTGGCTAGATAAAAGCCCTCGTTATAAATATTTTACTTGTTTATGTATTTGAAAAAACTAGCGACGCGAGAGCTTTCACGTTAAAAACAGGGTGATCATAAGGATTTGACGACACTATCTAGTTTTTTATTAATTTACAAACACAAAAAAAGATTTACTCAATGAAGGAAGAGTGTGATAAGCGCTTTCCGTTGACGGCATTCCAGTTGCTTGTATGAAGTGTGCTGTCGGGGTTTTCAACTGTGATGCTAAAGATTGGGAGGTAGACATCGAGTGTGCTGCGAATCGCAAAATCGTATCCAAACGCGCGCTCTGCCATTTTGCGAATTTGTATGGGAGAAAAGCGACGCGGAATACGCTGCGCTTTCTCAGATTGTTTTGTCACAAGACGGTCATCCACGGTTGTGTGGGGAAGGACATTAAGGCGTGGCGTTTGCATATGCAATCGATACTGGTTGCCTTTTTGTACGATGAGCTTCTTGCGACGGCAACGCTCAAGCCAGTTGTCGAGTACTTCGTTTTCTACATGGAGCGATGAGGTAAGTCCTTCACGATCAATAGAACCACCCTTTTGTGCAAGGAGATTGATGATTTTAAATTCATTGCGCTCAAGGCCTGCGTGAATGCAATCACCAAAACCGTGTGTTTTTTCCCAATCATGGGTGTTCACAACCATCTCTCCGTCGACAAGATCCCAAAGAATAATTCCTTCGTTAGTAGTGTTATTTGGTTGGGTATATTTTACCTCCATAAGGAGATACGGATAAAACTTTAAAGTAACGTCTTTGTATTTGTGCTGAGCTGTTTTGAGAAGTTCATAGCGATTGTTTTCCATGATTTGTTTGCCAGTGTGGCGCACTTCTAGTGTGTGAAATGTAGAGGTATGAAAAAACTCGAGTGCTTGATTTTTCAAATCCGGGTAGCGGTCGTTGGTATACCATGCTCCAATAGCTAATGCTCCGATGGTAAAGAGGGAAGAAAAAATTCTCATAATCCTATCTATACTGGCTTGAGGAGTTTTTTGTCACATACATGTAGCGGCTGTCTCAGTAAGTTCTAAAAACTCATGTACGTCCCGAAGGGTAGCTGCAACGGCTTCTCTCCAAAATTCAGGTGTTTCAATATCAATATTAAAGTGCTTTTTTGCAAGCTCCTCAGTAGACATCATGCCGGTGTCATGAAGGAAAGGAATATAGGCCTCTTCAAACGCTGTAGGGTCTTTTTTTATTCTTCGGTAAATTGCGAATGAGAAGAGACAACCAAATGTATAGGGGAAGTTATAAAAAGGAACGTCTGTAAGGTAGAAGTGCAGTCTAGAAGCCCAGAGCAAGGGGTGGTATTCAGAGAGAGAGTTTGAATAGCACTCTTGTTGCGCCTCTAACATGAGGGCATTAAGCTCGTCAGGACTTAAATATTTCTCTTTCCGCTTTTCGTAAAAGCGACTTTCAAAGAGATAGCGAGACTGCAGGTGAATGAGGTAGGCAAGTGAGCGGCTTGCGCGGTACCCTAAGAGAGCAATTTTCTCTTTTTTACTTTTGGCGCGCTCTATGCTCGCTTCAGCAACGATCATCTCTGCCATGGTAGAGGCAACTTCAGCGACGTTTTTACGATAGTGTTGCGCCATCTCAGGTAAAGAGAAGACTTGATGAGAATGGAAACAGTGTCCCAACTCGTGAGCAAGGGTATAGAGATTGTCGACTGTCCCTGAGTAGGTCATGAAAATGCGCGTCTCTTTAGTAAATGGAAAACTGAGAAAATAAGCACCTTGTCTTTTCCCTGGACGATCTTCTGTTTCAATCCAGTTTGATTCAACAGCATGTCGCGCAAAGTCGGCCATCTTCGGGGAGATTTTCTCAAATTGTTTGATGATAAATGTAATGCCCTCTTCGTAAGGTATCTCGTTTTGATTTTCGAGTAGTGGTGCTTCTAAATCGTGCCAAGAGAGTTTATCAACGCCGAGTAGCTCCGCTTTTCTCATGAGAAACTTTGCAAAGACGGGCCGGCTCTCTGTCACTGCTTCCCACATGCTATTTAACGTTTTAAGACTCATGCGATTGTGGATCAAAGGATCTTCAACGGCACTCATCCAATTGCGATGCTCGTAAACATTAATCCGAAAGCCGGCAAGATGATTCAGAAATTGCGCAATAATAGGAGCTTCTTTTGCATAGACTTTTTCATATGAGGCAAAAGCCTCTACTCGAACGCTACGGTCAGGGGAGAATAATTTGTTGGCAATTTGAGCGGCTGAGAGGTCTTTGCCTCGAAAGGGGAAAGTTAGTGTTGCGATGAATGATTTGTAAAACTGCCCCCAGCTATGGTAGCCATCAACACTCAAATCAGATATGAGCTGTTCCTGTTCAACGGAGAGTTTAAGTTTTGCCAGGTCGCGTCGTTCCTTGAGAGGAAAGTAAATAGCCGGCTCACCAAGCTCTTCTATCTCTTCATTACTTCTGTTGGTAAGTTCTGCATCTATTTCCATCCATATTTTCTCAAGCTCGCTTGAAATGGATGTGAGCGCAGCTTCCCAGCCGCGGGCTCTTTTATGGTGAATGTTACTTGAGAGGAGTGCATATGCAAAACTACTTGCTTGCAAAATGGAGAGACGCAGCTCTTGCGCAAGAAGTATACGCTTTTCAAGTGAAGAGAGCATTTCAAGTTTAAAGATCTGCTTGTGAAGGGCAATAAGGAATGTATCAAAATGCTCCTCATCATATAGTGATTCTAGATCCCAAGTTTGCCTCATAATTGAATATCTTACAGAAATCGTTTATTTTAATAAATAATGAAGATCAAAATTTTAGAAGAAAAAGTCATTAACCAGATCGCAGCTGGCGAAGTCGTAGAAAATCCTGCTTCTGTTGTGAAAGAGATGCTCGAAAACGCCATTGATGCGGGGGCAAAAAAAATTGTAGTCGAGATTCGTGGCGGAGGATTCCAGTTGATTCGCATTAGTGATGACGGGGAAGGCATGGCCGAAGATGATGCGCTACTCTGCTTTGAGCGGTACGGCACTTCAAAAATCCGTGCGGCAGAAGATATTCATGCACTGCACTCCATGGGTTTTCGAGGAGAAGCGCTTGCTTCTATCTGCTCCATTTCAAAGATGAGGCTTGTTACTTCATCTGGTAAAGAGGCTGTTCAAGTCGTAGCTGAAGGGGGGAGAATCATTCAAAAAACGGCTGCAGCAAGAGGGCGTGGAACAACTTTTGAGGTGCGCTCTCTATTTTTTAATACTCCAGCTCGCAAACGGTTTCAGAAATCGGCTACAAGTGCTCAATCGGAAATTACGAAGATGGTGACAAAGATCGCGCTTGCTTATCCAGAAATTTGTTTTACTTTACAAGCAAATGAAAAGACTCTTTTTGATCTAAAAGAAGGGAATTTAAAGAAGCGTATCAAATCCCTTTTGGGAAATGAATTTTTAGAAGGGATGCGGGAGATCTCTGTAGAAGGTTTGCACGGATTTTTAGGTCCTGCAACTTCTGCACGTACGAATCGTAGTGGGCAGTATCTTTTTATCAATGGTCGTATGGTTCAGTGTTTGCCTGTGAGTTGGGCTGTTGAGGAGGGGTATGGAACGCGTTTGCCAACAAGGCGTTATCCTACTTTTGTTCTCTTTTCAGAGCTTCCAGCTGATGAAGTTGATGTGAATGTTCATCCACAAAAAAAAGAGGTGCGACTGCAGAAAGAGGGAGAAGTTCAGGACTTTATTCGGAGGACTGTTGCAGAAGTTTTTGCCCCTCATAAGAGCAACGTGCAACCAGTTGCAAATCTTAAAAAGTTTACTTTAGACCTTCCCCCTCCTCTACCTACGAAACTTGAAGAAGAAGTAGAGGAGACTTTTTTTAAGCAACCTCTTCTTACCTCTTTTGGTCTCTTTGGTCACCACTACTTTGCCACAAAAGAGGAGCAACTCTACCTCTTTAACCTTTCAAAAACGCTTGAGGTGCTTTATTTTGAAAAAGCAATGAATTCTAATGCAGATCTGCCGCGTATGCAGATGCTCCTGCCGCACCGTTTAGATTTTGCTCCCCACGAGGCGGCAAAAATCGCGCAGAATCTCTCCCTCTTTGAAGATCTTGGCGTTGGTATCCGGCCATTTGGCGAGAATGCATTTATTCTCGATTCCCTCTGCAATTTTATTGCAGAAGATCAGGTGCGTAGGATTTTGGAGGAGTGGTTAGAGGATCGGCAGATCCATGTAGATCCGAAGAGAGCATTTGCCAAAAAAGCGGCTAGCGCGGCAAAGAGAAGAAAAACCTTTTCTGTTCATGAAGCGCATGAGATGGCAGAAAAAATTTTGCGGGAGTTTCCCAGAGCCCCAGTATATAAAAGTTTAAAAGAGGAAGATCTTGAAAAATTTATCACGCATCAAAAAATTTCAGCAAACGCTTTCTGATGGGGCTTATCTCATTGAAGATCCTACACAAATTTTTTACCTAACTGGGATTAAACTCTCACTTGGAAGACTGCTCATTACAAAGCGTGGGTATAAACTTTTTGTTGATGGCCGCTACATTGAGGAGTGTAAAAAAAAGTTACCCGGGCATGTCTTCCCAAGAGTTGAAAAAAAACTAGCTGAAAAGCTCTATTTCGATCCTGCTGTTACTACGTATACGAACTACCTTCTAAACAAAAAACTTTGTAAAACTCTGAAGACGAAAAAAAATCCAGTAGACCGTATGCGCTGGGTAAAAGATGCGGACGAGCTTGTTGCTATGCGTAAAAGTGCCAAGCTTCTTTGGGAGTGTTATCAAGCACTTGTAAAAAAGCTTAAAGTCGGCGTGACCGAGATCGAGATGGCGCGCGCTTTTGAAATTATCGCACTGCAAAAAGGGGCAGAAGGGCTCTCATTTGAGCCAATTATTGCTTTTGGAGAAAACACAAGCAAACCGCACTACCATCCTGGCAATGTTAAACTCAAAGTAAATGATGTCGTGCTCTTTGACCTTGGAGTGATGAAAGAGGGGTATGCAAGTGATATGACGCGCTGCCATTTGCGTGGGAAGGTGAGTAGCCAGATTCAAGAGATGGAAAAGGTGGTCAAGCAAGCAGCAAAAGCAGCAATTGCTCTTTGCAAGCCAGGAGTGCCAATTGGAGAATTGGATAAAGCGGCGCGCGCGGTCATGCACGAAGCAAAATTAGAAAAATATTTTCTTCATACCCTAGGGCATGGTATAGGTTTGGAAGTACACGAAGGGTTTCGCATCCACCATCAGGGAGATGATGCCAAGGTTCTTTTAGAACCCGGGATGGTCTTCACAATCGAACCGGGACTTTATGTCGCAGGAGTTGGCGGCATACGCCATGAGGAGATGATTGTAGTGGGTAAGAAAGGACCTGAAAATCTCTTCTTATGAAGTTAAAAACACGACTGTTTGTTTGGGTGGGCGCCCTCTTTTTCATTGCCTTTATTTTCTCCTATTTCTTTGAAGGAAGGCTCGTGCGCAAAAAATTGCGGGAGTCAGAAGAGAATATTTCAAAGCAAATTGTTTCAATTAATGAGAAAAAGCGCGATACGATTGAGAAATATCTTGGAGTGATACTTGCTGAGTTGGAGGCAAAGCTCGACTCAATTTTAGAAGAGTTACTAGAGTATCCGCTGATGCGTCGAGGTTTTGCGCCAACTGAGGAGAATCTGCGCTATAATACCTGGTTTCACTGCTCCAGTCTCATGTTACATAATAAGTGGATCGATTACGTACAGAACGTAAACGAAAACAAACTCACTGCTCTCATTATTGGAAATAATGTAAAAGATACAGGCATTAAGATTGAGGCTCTCTCGAAAGATCACGGCTTGGCAGTAGTCACAGAAAATGGCAAGAATAGGGGACCCTACTTTGCCATCCGCTTCTACCTCGATCGGTTTATGATGCATGAGACAGTTCCAATTGAGCTGTTTGAAACAATTGAGCCGACAATTCCTGCTATCTGGTTTCTGTTTACTCCGGAACAGATTCAAAATTTTCCATTGGATGAAAAGATTCCCGATATTCCCGCGAAGAATTTGCCACTTGGCCCCATGGTTCACTGGCCCTCATCAGAGTTTCGAAAAACCTTTTTTGCAGGACTACTCAAAAGCATTGAGAAGTCGCAGCAGTATATTGAAGAGAACCCTACAATTCTCACAAAGAGTGAAATTTGGAATCGCCGGATCGCGGCTCGCTCTATTCGTGGAGTAGGAAAGAGGGTCGCTTACGAACCAACAGCTCACGATCGCAAACTCTACAGCGATCAGATGGATAGCCGAGTTTTTAGGCGTTTTGAAGAGTTGAGCAATCAGCTGGATGACCTTGTTTTAAGTAGAGATCTTACGTTCGCATTTACTCTTGGTCCTTTTGGTTTTTCTCCTTTCAACACCAAAGCTCCCGTAGGAGTTGCGCGCACGCCAGCAGGAGAGGCCGAGGGGAAATCGCTCTTGAGTGAAGAGATCTTTTTTCCAAAACCTCTCTATGGAAAATTTAGTGAACGAGAAAATTATCCTCCAAATGAGGAGCTCTGCTTAAGCCGATCCTTAGAGATCATACCTGTTCCTGCGATCGATCACTTTTATTTTGGAAATAGTTTGCGTCTTTTTGAATTTAAAAACGGAGAGAAAAGTCAGAGAGAGGGGTATTTGACAACAGCTGTTGACGGAGATCGTGTAATGGAGCGCCTTGCTCTTTCCACTAATCAAGTCGCTGTGTTTGTAAATGATGGAAAAATTCTTAAAGCTTTTGATCCTGAAGGAAAAGAAATTAAAGAGAAGCAGTGGCTTGGAATCGACGTATCTCAAATTATTAATAAAGAGTCGGGAATCATCAAAATTGGAGGTACCGACTACTTTTTCCTCCACATGGACCCTTTCAAGGAGAGCAAGTTTCACTTCTATATATTTAATTTAGCCAGCCGTGAGTTTCAGCTGCTTCACGCCCTTGATAAAAACGCAAATGAGTTGATCTCAAGTATTAGCGTCAATATGCGGATTATCGCCCTGATCTCCCTTATCTTTGTTTTGATTATCCTCAACAATTTGGCAAGGAGAATCACAAAACCGATTACGATTTTGGCATCTGCAGCTGAGCGAGTAGGAGCTGGAGAGTTAGATGAGATTGAGCTTCCAAAGCCAACGCACAAACGAAAAGATGAAGTGGCACAGCTTTTTCACTCTTTTAATGGTATGATCAAAGGTCTCCAAGAGAAAGAGCGTGTACGAGGCGTACTCAATAAAGTTGTTTCCGATGAGATTGCAGAAGAGATTTTAAAAGGCAATGTGCACCTTGGCGGAGAGGAGAAAATTGTGACCGTACTCTTTGCTGATATACGCTGCTTTACCAAGCATACAGAGAAAATGCAACCGGCTGATGTAGTCACGATGTTGAATACCTGTATGACACGCATCTCGCACCTTGTAGATGAGCATCATGGAGTGATCGATAAATTTGTTGGAGATGAAGTGATGGCTCTTTTTGGCGCACCCGTTGAAAAAGAGGATAGCGCTTACCAAGCAGTTGCAAGTGCGATTGGCATGATAGAATCTCTGCGCTCATGGAATCAAGAGCGTGGGCAGCAAAGTCTCTCTCCAATTGAGATGGGTATTGGCATTCATACCGGTCCTGTTCTTGCGGGCAATATGGGAGCAGAAAACCGCCTTAATTACACCGTTTTAGGTGCAAATGTAAACCTCTCTTCACGACTCTGTTCAGCTGCAAAGCCCATGGAAATTTTGATTTCTGAAAGTACTTACGAGCATTCGCTTGTGAAAGAAAAGATCAACGTCGAGTCGATGGAACCAATTGAGCTCAAGGGTTTTACAGAGCCAATTAAGCTCTACCGCGTGACGGGATTTAAGTGACTGTTTCTGAATTAACTTTTTCTGTTTGAACACTTTTTTGGTTGGTGGTAAAGTGTTCTGCAATGAAGCCTCGCATCCAAAGACGTCTAATTCGCACTCTAAGTGTTCTCACGGTAGGGTTTGTTGGGTTAATGGCAGTTGTACTAAATGCTTTTGTGATTCACGCAGCGAAGGTAAGACGCTTCGCAACAGAGGCCTATCCACTCTTTGCGCAAAATTTTGAGTGGAGCTTTGCCTATATTGCAATTTTTTCTTTTTTTACCCTTTCAATTGTGACAGGAATTGTTCTCTGGCGGAACCTACAACCCCTGCGCAAAATTGTCTCAGCACTAAATCATGAAGAGGGTTACATCGAAGATGAGAAAATTTTAACTCGCTCAGATGAATTCGGTTTTTTAGCGCAAAAAATTAATGCTATGGCAGGCAAAGCGTCAGATGAGCAGTACTTTTTAGGAGAGTGTCACAAAGAACGCAAAGCGCTGATAGAGGGCCTAGAAGAGGGGGTGATTCTCTTTAATGGCAATCTACAGGCGGTCGTGACCAATCGTAGCGCGCAAAAAATCTTGAAAGTTCCAAAAAAAGATCTTATTGGCAAGGGGTTTCACGAGTTAACAGACTGCCTACCTGCGGCTTTATGGAAGCAAATTCAGAGGATGCTCTCTCGCTCTCAGGAGACGCAATCAGTACTTTCTGAAGTTGCGGTCACAAATGAGCATGTGATTCTTCGCGTCTGTCCTGTTCCTGGTGCGTCCGGGGTTGTTTTAACTCTACGCGATGATGCTGTAGAACACCAAGTCTCAGAGATGGGCCGCGACTTTATTGCGAATGCTTCCCACGAGTTGCGCACACCGATCACCATTATTCGCGGTTTTGCTGAGACTCTGCGAGATATTGATGAAATTTCAAGCGACATGTTAGAGGGAATTTTAGAAAAAATTATTCGCAACTGCAATCGTATGAACCACCTTGTTGCTAACCTCCTTACCCTCGCAGATCTTGATAGTGAAAACGCAGGAGCTTTGCAGGAGACAGACATAGTTTCACTTGTCGATGACTGCAACCGAAATTTATTACTTATCCATCCAGAAACATTTATTGAGATCCTCCACAATAAAGAACAAATAGAAATTCCTCTTAACGGCGACCTTTTTGGCCTCGCCCTTACAAATCTTTTGCAAAATGCTGTCAAGTATTCAGAGGGGAATGCCTCTATCCGCGTGACCGTTGAAGATCGAGAAAATGAAGTGGTGATCAAGATTGCAGATAAAGGGATCGGTATCCCTCCACAAGATCTGCCTCATGTTTTTGATCGCTTCTACACAGTAGATAAAGCGCATTCGCGCAGTATGGGAGGAGCAGGCCTTGGCCTCTCTATTGTGCGTCGTATCGTAGAAAAGCATCGTGGGACGATCCATGTCTCTTCAGTACACAATCAGGGAACTACCTTTACAATTCTTATCCCGAAGGAACTTTCTGGGACGTCTGCAGCCACATGCTAGAGAATAGTTTTTCAGGAATGATCTCCTGAAACTCTTGTCTTTTTAAACCACGCTTCAGTTTTTGCTCTTTGAAAAGGATTTTTTGCATTTTCTCCTCTCCAAAAAGGAGAAGAAGAAGCTCGGGGGAAGCGAGATTGATGTACAAAGGGGAGGAAGTTTTATCAAAATAGACAAACTCACCAAGTGGCATAATACCAGTTGTTAAGTCGTGCTTATGTGTACCGCGCAGGATTTTATAACTTGCAGGGTCTTCGACGTTGAGCAGCTCTGTCAACTCAAAAAAATCGATCTCTTCCCCTTTTTTTGCTGCTTTTTTTAATTTTTGTTGACCGCGTTGCAGGATTTTTTTCTTTAATAATTCAATTTCATGAGACGGAATCGCTCCAGAGTAGAGTTTGTGTAATAAATTTGAAAAAGCTTGGTCAAGTGTTTTTGGCGTTTGGGTCTCGCTTATGAGGCGAAACAAGTTGAACTTTGCAAAATCTGAATTTTTTGCGCGAATACGAGCAGAGATGTAGGGTCTCTCCCTCTTCTCTTTTTTCAATCCCGGTGAGGGAGGCTTTTTCCTATGCTTGCGCTTGGTCTTTTCGTAGAGCTGAGTCTCTATCTTATTACGCTCTGCCCGCATGTCCGCCATGTACTCCCGATGCGCTTTGGCTGTACTTGTAATTTCTCCTACGCCAGACATAAAACTTGAAGCAAGAAGAGCAAAGACAAGAAGAAAGACCGTAATAAAGGGAAGAATGTTCATCTAACGTAGGAGATTTTACTTGGATTAAGAGAGAAAGCGTAATTCACCTCATCATCTTTGAACTTAAGAGAGAGGCGCATCAGTCGCGGAGGAGCGCTCTCTTCCTTGGGCCAACTTGTAGGTACGATCTCTTGGCCCATCTCGTCGTTTTTCGGAGGAAAAGAGATAAAGCGGTAGGCCACTTCGTTTACCTTTTCAAAAAGAAGTTCCTCGCGACTCTCTTTCCGATCAAGAGAGCTAATTTCCAGCAGAAGCCTCTTTTTTTTAAGAAAAATCTTGCCGTGCACATGGTGACAAAAAGCTCTCTCGGGATCGATCCCATTATCAAAAACAAAATGAAGAGCTTGCTCCTCATCTAAGTAGAAGGGTTCTTGCAGAGCAAGGGAAGAAAAAATTTGAGAGAAGCGCTCGGAGAAATATTTTCTTTGCAAAACACTCCTTTCAGCGCGAGTTAGCTCTGCCTTTAGAAGCGCTTGGCGTCTAAACGTTGTAAAAAGCGTTGTTGTGATGAGGGCTAAAAGCCCAAAAGCGATGATGATTTCTACAAGAGTAAATGCGCGACGTTTCATGCTAGAAATTGTAGCACATAAAATCAATCAGCACTATCAAGAGAAGATTTTTTTTGAGCTAAATACCCCAATCCAGCCGCAAGAATCAAATAAAAAGCAACAGAGAGAAGATCGGGTAGTTTTCCCGTTGCTGCTGCCGGAATTACGCCAAGAACAGTCAGCAATGCTACAATCACACCTGTACAGGCATCGCCAGCTATTAGGCCAGAAGCCGCCAAAAGTCCACGTTCTGGTGTAAGCTTATCTTTTGAAAAATGGTTTACAATTCCACGAAGCGCGCCTCCAATCACAGTTGCCGAGGAGAGAGATAGAGGAAGATAAAGACCGATTGCAAAGGGGAGAATCGGCACACGTACAAGAGCCATGACAAGCCCAAGTAATACCCCAATTCCTACAAGTGTAACGGGCAGATCTTGAGAAATCACTCCTTTTGCAATCATTGCCATCAGTGTTCCTTGTGGAGCTGGCAGTTGTTCGCTCCCAAACCCGTATGCTTTATTTAAAAGAAAGAGCGTACCACCAATTGCTAGAGCGGGTAGAATCACGCCAATTAATTCTGCAACTTGCAATTTGCGCGGCGTAGCACCAAGCAAAAACCCTGTTTTTAAATCTTGAGACGTAGTGGCTGCAAGGGCAATCGCGACATTGGCCACACAACTCATAGTGATTGCGGCAAGAAGATAGACGCGTTCTGTCCAACCCAGAGCAAGAAAGATAAAGCAAGTAATTAAAAGAGTCGTAATGGTCATCCCAGAAACAGGATTAGAAGTACTTCCCACGAGTCCGACTGTGATGGAGGTAACACAACTAAAGAAAAATCCGAGAGTGATAAGGAGGATAATTGTGAGAAGATTTAAGTGAAATCCGGGAAAAAGCCAAAGCGTCATAATTGTGGCAATTGATCCCAAAATGAGCCACTTCATTGAGATGTCCTTGTCAGTGCGCAGAACACCCTCTTTTGCGCCAAACCCTTCGAAGAGTTCACGAATACTTACATGAATTGTCTTCCAAATGACAGGGCCAATTTTTATTAAATTAAAAATTCCTCCAGTGGCGACTGCTCCCGCGCCAATGTAGCGGACATAGGTGCTCCAAATCATTCCCGAGTCCATCTGATCGAGGGGAATTGTTCCAGGGAAAATCACCGCACCACCGGTACCAACAGTCTTGATAAGAGGAATAATCACCCACCAGGCAACAAGACCCCCTGAAAACATGATTGCAGAAATTCGTGGACCAATGATGTAGCCGACTCCCAGAAGAGAAGGAGTGCAGTCGATTGAGAGGAGAGCATTTTGAAATTTTTTAAAAGTAAAATTCACTACCTCATTCCAGAGGTAGAGCGCACTATTTGCAAACTTGTAAAGGGAGCCCACTAGAAGACCGATCCCGGCAAGTAGCGTAGAGCTTCTGCTTCCTTCGCTTGTTTTTAGAATCTCAGCACACGCTGTCCCCTCTGGAAAAGGGAGAATCCCATGCTCTCGAACAATAATGAAGCGGCGCATAGGAATCATAAAAATAATTCCTAAGACACCCCCCAGAAGAGCTAATAAAAAAATATGCCCGCTAGAAGGGGCGGCTCCTAAGATAAAAAGAGCGGGAACAGTAAAAGCGATTCCTGCAGCTAAACCCTCGCCAACAGCTGCTACGGTTTGCACAATATTATTTTCTAAAATAGAAACATTGCGAAAAAGTAGACGCAAAATGGCCATAGAAAAGACAGCAGCTGGAATGGAGGCAGAGATAGTGGTTCCGATTTTTAAGCCTAGATAGGCATTCCCCACACAGAAAATTAGACCTAAAATTAGACCTAGAAAAATGGCTTTAAACGTGAATTCAGGAGGAGATTCCTCAGCAGGTACATAGGGCTTAAATTCTTGCATGTATTTAACATACAAAAAAATTTATTATTGTGAAGTTTCTTCTAAAAACAGAAGGTTAGAATATCTATTTTTTCCTAAAAAAATATCACAACGCACAAGCTTTACATTGTGACCATCAGCTCCAAACTGTTTGCGTCTCTTCCAAATTTTATAGGAGCGCTTGAGTTTTCGTGGCTTTCCTGGAACCAAAGTAAAGAGATAATCATCCAAGTCAAAGTCTTTAGCTTCCTTCTCTGTCAATGCAAAGCTTGCAAATGGATGGTTATGCAAAATTTCTTCTTGAATTTCTGCAAAAGTAACTTCAGCAATACGTTCCAATTCGATTGCTTCTAAATCTTTAAAAGTTTTGCGGCCACAAAGAATGGGGCGCATAGTGAGCATCGTTAAGCAGAGTCCCAAAAGACCGATACCAATTACGACTTCGAATAAAAGATATGAATAGCGCTTCCTCACAAAAATATTCTACAAGAGAAAGGAAAAAAAAGTCACTTTTGTTATACAATAGATAAAAAGTATCTAATTGTTTTTTTAATTAAATGGAGTTTCAAGGCAGAGCCTTTTACAATTTGTTGCAGATTAACTTTCTTGAGGATCCCTCAATGGAAGTGGAGCGATGGCAGATCGAAGACTACCGCGTGTTCGAAACGAAGCGTCTCTTTGCTATTTTAGCGGATCAAGGTCTCCTGCTTGATGAAGAGGCATTCGTTCACGCTGCTAATGAGTGCGCTTCACCAGAAGAGCTATTTGAAGTACTCACAGATGAGGAGAATGAAAAGCTCTATCTTCCCATTTTTGAGCTATGGCGCCGTCTCGTCAAAGATGAGCAACCCCTCTCTATTTTTTGTGATGAGCTCGACTATCTCTTTTTGCTTTATGACTTAGAAAAGCTTACAGAACCTGAAGCCCTCTTCGAAAAATTTGAAGAACTAGAAAACATTTTAGATGATTCCTTTGATGAGGGTTTAGACGAAGAGGAGATTTGGGATGCTTTAAAACCCTACTTGGCCCACGATTTAGAAATTTTTCTCTTTGATTACTGCCTTGATTTGATTGATGAAGGACGCCATCTCGATGTCTCAGAGCTAGTCGATGGTTTTCACTCTTACGTGCATGATAAGCGGCGATTTGATTTCTTGCGCTTGCCCCTTCTTTTTGAGACAGACGAAGCAGAAGCAGAGACAATGGCTGAGCGTCTTATTGAAGAGCTTAAAGAAGAGCCTGACGTAGAACTTCTCTATGAACTTTTGCGGCTCACCGCTTCTGCGACAGAGAGTGATCTCTTCTTAGAGGTTTTTCTTCTTGCTAAAGAACAAGTCATTGAAGAAGAAGATCTTCGCGAACTTACAGAAATTGTTTGTGACTACCTCAATTTTAACGATTACGAAAAAGATGAGCAGACGCTCCGCGAGCTCTTAGGTGATCGCCCTATACGGCAAGATGATCTCTCATATATTGAGCAGATTGTGGCTAACAAATTCGAATCCGTCTAAAAACTTAAGTTGTTACCCAGTTTCTCCTATGGAGAGAAAGACTATCTCCTAAATAACTTCTTTATTCCTTGGGATAAATTTAAAACGCGGGAAACAACTAATACAATAGCTTTAATTATCCACTCAAAAATTTCAGAGATTATTAAAAGAGTAAAATCAATCATGTAATAAACCTCCCGAATTGATAGTTTATCTTTACAAAAAATGTTATTTTCAGCAACAAAAAAATGAGGTAGTCACTTGATTATTAACACTATAACAGACTGTTCACTATAAAATGAACAGTCTGTTATAGTGAACAGTAAGATGAGAAACAGGTTTGTTATTGGCTCGAATGCACTCTTTAAAGAGAGCAATATTTATGCAGAAAAATCTTCTACTGTTTTAGCCTGGCTTCTCTTAACTGGGATTGAAAAGGAGCAGTTTTCGCTAAGAGAAGTTTCACGAGATACTAGGGTTAGTCTTGGCCTCGTGCAAAGAATTTTTAAAACTTTAACTCAGTATGGGTTTCTTCAGACAGAAGGAGTACGCACTTCGAAAAGGTTTATTTTAAAAAAACCAAAGTTACTTTTTAAAAGTTGGCTAAATCATTACGATATTAGAAAAAAATGTAGGATGTGGACTTACCAAACCTCTTTAGAAGGGAGAGTAGAGGTGCTGCATTTTCTCAAAGAATTTGCTTTATCAAAAAAAGTTGCGTTCGCGCTTCACACCGCAGCAGAAATGTATAGGTGTAAAAACACTAATCTTGAAACAGTAGAATTGTATATGCTGGATTTGGCAATACGACCTAAATTAGAAAGTTGTCTTCAGCTGGAACCTCAAGAAAGAGGATACGAAGTGCTGCTCATTGAGCCCTACTATAAAAACCTGCTTGAGCCCCAAAATGATGTAAATATTTCTTCCACAATGCTCACGTATCTCGATCTTTACCACTTCCCCTTGCGTGGGCAAGAGCAAGCAGAATTTATGGCTGAGCGTTTTCCTGAACTCAAAAAAATATATGGTGGAAAATGACGATTAAATCATTGGAAAATGAGGAAAAAATTATAGAGGAGTTTCTTCGTTCAATAGGGCCTTGGAAAGATTTTATTGTGGTTGGTGGAGGCTTTGCTTTAATGATATACAAGCTTTATTTTTCAGATCCAACAACTGAGAGAATACCCATTGGCACAAGGGATATTGACTCTCTTGTTCCTCGAAAAATTCCAGAGGTATCCAAAAAAAATATTGCAAAATTTTTGATTGAAGCGGGATTTACTCACGTTTTCAAAGATTTAAATGAGCCGCCAACTGAAGGTTATATAAAAAAAGTCAATAATTTAGAAATTGAAATTGAATTCTTAACAGACGCTTTAGCTAGGAAAAATAAATATAAGAATGTATTTATTTCAGGAATTGTAGCGCAACCTCTTAGTTATTTAGAGTTAAGTCTTGAGGTGACTAGAGAATTTCAAACTTCATCTGGTGAGTTGGGCTGGGTTGTTTCCCCTGGTGCTTGGATCTTCCATAAAGGACTTACTTTTTTAAAAAGAAGAAACTTACCCAAAATTTGTAAGGATCTTTATGGAATTTGGTACGTTTCGTCACAACTTGGAGAGTTTTCAATAGAAGCAGTTTCAGAACTGAAAATTTTAAAAAAAGAACGTCCAAACTGGGGAAAAACATTTATAAATAATTTGAAAAATTGGCTGAGAGATGCTTCACCATCAGATTATTCCATTCTTGAAGCTCAGGATCCTTTTGGAAAGTTAAAAAGGGGACACTTTAATCGAATTATTTCCGAAATCACTGGCGTATAAAAGGGCGTTTTCAAATTAACTTTCATCAAGTTTTTGGACTCAATTTAAAGGGGTAATATCAACTTACGGATATGACCCCCTTAAATTGAGCCGAAAAATTGACTGAATTTTAGATAGCGTCGTCAAAAAGCTATAAT
This sequence comes from Candidatus Algichlamydia australiensis, assembly GCA_033977065.1. GTDB lineage: Bacteria > Chlamydiota > Chlamydiia > Chlamydiales > JAJFMI01 > Algichlamydia > Algichlamydia australiensis. Next base: position 233,608 of record JAXCHI010000003.1, on the reverse strand, counting down.
CAGATTATTTTTCATGTTTGCAGCTTGTTTTTGTGCGGAAATTGAAGCTGAATTTGTAAATTCCGCTTCATTTGAGCACAAAAATGGAGCCCAAACATGAAAAATAAGATGGTTGTATGCTTTTGACGACGCTATCTAATTCGAAAACATCCTCTAAAGCTCTAATTGGCGATGTATATAGAGCTCTTAATGAGGTTACATACCAAGGTAGACAGTTATTCAGTGCTTCCTGAACATAGATGTTCACGGTAAAGTGAACAGTCTGATATTGATATTATAAGTCGTTGTAATACAGTGATTTTGACTAAATTATGTACATATGGTAAACTTTGTACATAAACAAGGGGAATCAATGAATACAAGAGAGATTTCAGCAAGAGATTTGAGAGATCAACAAGCCGACATATTGAATAGAATTGCTTTCGGCGGGGCGCATTTCATTGTAACGCGTCACGGAAAAGAGACGGCAGTTTTAATTTCTATTGATGAATTTCGGTTTCTTCAAGAAACAATGGAAGCTCTCGAAGATGCTTCTGATATTGCTGATGCGCGTAAAGCTCTCAATGAAGTCAAACGGAAGGGTGGAAAATCGTTAAAACGTCTTGCGGATGAGCTTGGAATAGATGTATAAAATTGTTGTTTCTCCAGCTGCAGAAAAACAGATAAAAAAACTCACAAAACGCGAACAAACAAAGGTCATTAAGCGTATAGCAAAGCTGGCGGAAAGGCCTCTTCCTCCAAGCGTCAAAAAACTACAAGGAGCGAACTCATTATTCCGTGTTCGCCAAGGAGATTGGCGGATTATTTACACAATTGAAAATAAAAAACTCACAGTTTTAATTGTTAAAGTTGGCCACCGAAGAGAAGTTTATCAATAAATTTGAACTGGTTTGAAGTTTAGGTAGTCGGCGGAAGTGAAAATGTAGCGAACGCCATTTTTTTCTCCGAAAGGAAGAGCATTTGCTCGCACATTATGCAGGTGGCCAAAAACGCAGATATCGATTTGAAACTCTTCTAAAATTTTTGATGTTTGTGAGTCTTCCATATCTGCTCCGATCGGGGGGTAGTGGATCATGGCAATGCGTGTTTTTGCCTTGGGATCAAGCTGAGATAGGCTAAATTTTAAACGTTCTAGGTCGCGCTGAAAAATTTTGCGGTTTTGCTCAGGATCAGGTGGCGCTTTTTCAGATGCACGCGGATTTTCTTGAAACTCAATAAACGACTCAAAAGAGTATTCCTCACTATCCCAAAGACGCACGCCACCAATGGTGATATCTCCGATAGTAAGAGCGTTTTTATCAATAGCATGGATGCTTTTCGGTAGCGCAGCATGCAGTTTTGCTTTTGAGGGCCACCAGTAGTCATGGTTGCCGCGTGAAATCACTTTTGTTCCAGGCAATTGGTCGATCCAGTTGAGATCGGCAAGGGCTTGCTCTAAACTCATGGCCCAGCAGATATCTCCTGCAATCAAAACAAGATCTCCATCTGAAACTATCTCTTTCCAATGAGTAGAAATTTTTTCTGTATAATTTTTCCATGAGGGCCCGAAGACTTGCATGTCTTTTTCAGGCGCACCAAAAGCGAGATGGAGATCGGCAAGGGCATAGACTTTCATTCTTCTTATCATAAAACAGCTTATGATTTATGCTACAACTGCTGATAATATTTGGAGAAAAATATGAGCTCTTTACCCATTTCATCAATTGAAAACGATGGCCTTCAAAAAGATGGCTACTCTCTTCTCTCTTTTCGTGACCGCATTTTTCCAGAAGAAGATTCGCGTGAAACGGTCTCTCTTTTTCTTGATGTTGATGGGGTATTACTTGAATTAAAGCATCCGAAAGAGGCAGAAATTGCAATTAGAAACGTGTATTCAGAAGTTAGCCAATTGAAAGATGAAGAACAATATAGATCTCTATACAAGGTTCATGTAGAAGGTGCAAAGTATTTTAACTCTGCTGCCGTAGCAAACTTGCACGAATTAATTAACAGGATTGAGGGGGCAGGCTATCGTGTGCTTGTTATAATTTCCTCTTCTTGGCGAAATTTTGCAACGTTGCAGCAGCTACAGGATGAAGTATTTGCAGGGTATGATTTTGCAAAGTATATCTGTGGTAAAACTCCTCCAGATTCGCAGGGACGAGAATGCTCCCCTGAATGTAGGAAAGGATTTGAGTTTGAAGCGCTTGAAGGTTTTGAATTTGAAGGTAATTATTGCGAGCGCGTTGCAGCTATCCTCTCATGGCTTGAGCATCATGGTCTTCAAAATAGCAAGTATTTAGCAATTGATGACTGGGGAGCATTAGCAGCATTAGGTAATCGATTTTACCATGTGAATGGGGATAAGTTATTGACAGAAGATGATGTTAAGGGTTGCTTGGCAGCTTTAAAGATAGATTAGGAACTTTCTTTTGCAAGAAGAATTTGGCATGTTGCACTGCCTTCTTTAGCTACTTCAATGGGCCTTCTGTTGAAATAGTCTTCTAGATAGTGTCGTCAAAAGGCTATAATCAGATTATTTTTCATGTTTGCAGCTTATTTTTGTGCGGAAATTGAAGCTGAATTTGTAAATTCCGCTTCATTTGAGCACAAAAATGGAGCCCAAACATGAAAAATAAGATGGTTGTATGCTTTTGACGACACTATCTAGGATTTTTTTATGATTATAAGAAAAATCTTATTTTGATACACCAAATACGATTCATTTATTTGTGGAAGGAGTCAGGGATAGTAGCACCAGAAGGGATGACAATGATGCCGTCTCGAATGTAGAGAAGGTCGCTATCGTAAGTCTGCAGGTTCTCTTTGTTAGTCAGGGTGACATTGTTGCCAATATGAGCGTGGGCATCGATGATGGCATTTTCAATATGACAATCGCTGCCAATAGTGAATTGTTCGGGGAGTTGGCTGTTTTCTGGAGGGCGGTAGAACTCATTGCCGATCAGGATGGAGTTGCGGATGATTGTATTTTCACCGATTTTTGAACGAAGGCCGATAAGGCTATGGGTAATTTCTTTGGCTTTAATGATGCAGCCATCACAGATAATGCTGTCGGAGATTCGTGCGTTGGTAAGACGCGGGGCGGGTAGATTGGTGGTATGGGCGTGGATGGGTTGGTGCTCTGAGTAAAAATTGAGGTCTATGTGGCCGCGGGTTAAGCCAAGGTTAGCATTGAAGTAGGATTCAATAGTTCCGATATCTTCCCAGTACCCTTCGTAGATGTAGGCGTAGGAGCTCCCCTTGCGGATCTGGTTGGGAATGAGATGTTTGCCAAAGTCTTCTCGGTCATCCTCTTCTAGAAGTTTAAAGAGGGCATCTCGTTTAAAAAAGTAGATACCCATTGAGGCGAGGTAGTGCGCCTTATCTGATTTGTGTTTGAGTTCGCTAGGGTCAAGCTTGTAGTGGCGGAGGACATTGGGATCTTGTGGTTTTTCAATAAAGTCTGTGATGTTGTGGTTGGAGTCAATTTTCATAAGCCCAAAGCGGGACGCTTGGCGTTTTTCTATGGGAAGGGTTGCGATGGTGAGGTCGGCGTTGCGTTTGAGGCCAAAGTCAACAAAGTGGTTGAGATCCATATTGTAGAGCTGATCACCTGAGAGGATAAGAAAGTACTCATAGTCTTGGGTAGAGAGGTAGTTGATGTTTTTGCGGACAGCGTCTGCCGTACCTTTAAACCAGACTTTGTGGTTATCGCTCTCTTCAGGGGTAAGGCACTCAAGGTGGCCACCTTGCAAGCGGTCAAAGTGGTAGGTTGACGTGACATGGTTATTAAGGCCTGAGGCAAGATATTGCGATAAGATGTAGATGTTGTGGAACTTGGAGTTGAGTGCGCAGGAGATGGGAATATCGATTAGACGGTAGCGTCCTGCGAAATGGACGGCTGGTTTGCACCGCGATTGTGTGAGTGGAAAAAGTCTTGTCCCTTGACCGCCAGCAAGCACAAGAGTAGCGACTTTATTAGCAATATTATTCATTGATTAATTTATTAATCTTATTCTTTTGAAATAAAATAATAATTAATCTGTGTCAATAATATTATTTTGTAATAAAATTTATTTCTTCTTTTATTTCTTGCGGTAAGTCACTGTTAAGAAGGCTTTTAAGCTCTTCTTTTTTTTCGGCTGCAAGCGAGATGAGGTAGCAAGAGAGTGCCAGGTTTTGGGTGATTTCGGGATCCTGCAATAACTTCAATGCAGTGTCTGTCACATCTTTATCTTCAGAAAATTGACAGAGAGCTCGAGCAGCTGTTTCATTATCAATAGAGAGGGGTTTCTGTTGCAGAACTTTTAAGAGAAAAGTTTTGGCAGCAGAGCCGAATGAGGTAAGAGCATTTTGGATTTCTTGTTCGTAAAAAAAGTCTTCCTGTTTGAGGGCGATAAAGAGGGGGGTGATCGCTTTAGGATCAGCGATTTTTGCCAAAACTTTAGCTGCAAGCATGGGCGCTCTGCCGTAGCCAGGACTTAAAGGATCGTAAAATGTATCGGATCCCAATAGATCGATAAGAGGGGCGCTATCTGAAATTTTTGCGAGGGCTTCAATCTCTTTTGTTGGCTCTTCTTCTTCTGAAAGAATGAGATCACAGAGCAATTCTGCAAGACGTCCGCCATTTTTGTAGTTATCGCGCAGTTCTCGGTAGAGATCGCGCATTTTTTTTACACGTCCCTTTTCATGTTCTGGAAGGAGTTTGTCAGAAAGATCTTCATTTAGCGCCTCTTCAATCTTTTGCAGGTTTTGAATGGCACTTATTTCAATTTCGGGATGGCAGCCAATGCTTTCCTTCTGGTAGTAATCAAGCATAATACCAAAATTTTTACCAAAATGGCAGTCGCGGTGCATGATGATTTGCAAGTCGCTTTCGTCTAAAATTGGAATGTCATGCATAGGATTTCACAAATAGATCGGCGTTATAGCTTGAGCGGACAAAGGGGCCACAATACATGTGTGGTACTCCAATAGAGAGGCCGTACTCTTCATACTCTTTGAACTGCTCAGGGGTTACAAAAGCTTTTACAGATAGTTTTCGTTTGGAAGGCTGCAGGTAGTGACCCATTGTGATGATCTCTACACCCGCTCGATGAAGGTCGCGAATCGCTTCAAAGACCTCGTTTCTGGTCTCACCAAGCCCGAGCATCAATCCTGACTTCACAAACTGGCTGCGGCCTTTGTGGCTCGCATACTCTAAAATTGATAGAGTGCGCTCATAAGTGGCAGTATGGCGCACTTTTGGCGTTAGGCGACGCACGGTTTCGATGTTATAATTAAAAATTTCAGGTTCTTCGATAAGGACTAAGTCGAGGGCGCCGATGTTGCCATTAAAATCTGAGGTAAGCACTTCAACAGTGATACCGGGGTTAACTTTTCGCACGGTGCGAATGGTGCGCGCAATCTGTGCACCACCGCCATCATAGAGATCATCGCGGGCGACCATAGTGATCACGACATGTTTAAGCCCGAGCTCTCTTGTCATCTCTGCAATGCGCTCTGGCTCATCCTCTTCCGGTGGCAAGGGGTTTTTAGAAAAATCGATTTCGCAAAATCCACATGCGCGTGTGCAGGCGCTTCCAAGTGCCAAGAATGTTGCGGTTTTTTTTGTGTAGCACTCGGTGCGATTGGGACACTTTGCCTCTTCGCAGACGGTGTTTAAACGATATTTTTTAACAAGTTTCCCAGTTTCAAAGAGATTGCCGCCCTTGGGAAGCTTGCGATGCAAGTAGGAGGGAAAGCGGCCGAGATTCTCCTCGGGATTGTTTGGTAAAATATTTAATTTATTACTCATCGTTTAGGAGGAAGGTGAATAGGGGTATTGTTGGCAAGAAGCGCTGCTTCAAGCCACCCTTCGGTAATGGTGGGATGGGGGTGAATTGTATCAATGACGCAATCGGTGGTTAGCTCATTTTGAATTGCAATTGCCATTTCACCAATGAGTGCAGAGGCCTCATGACCTACAACTTGTGCGCCTAAAATTTGTCCGGTCTTCTCATCAATAACGATTTGAGCAAAGCCTTCGGTATCAAGTGAGGCTTGCGATTTCCCAAGCGCTTGGAAAGGAAACTGACCTGTTTTAGCAGCGTAGCCCTCTTTTTTAGCCTCTTCTAAGGTCATACCAACCATCGCAATTTCGGGTGTAGTGAAGATCACAGCGGGTATGGCGTGGTAGTGCATTTGTGCGCTACCGCCTGTTGCGTTAACTGCTGCTACAATTCCTTGGTGAGAGGCGATATGTGCCAGCATTGCAATGCCAGTCACGTCCCCAATGGCATAAATCCCAGGAGAGTTCGTCTCCATCTTCTCATTGACCTCAATCATGCCCACCTTGTTTACAGCAACACCCGCGCGGTCAAGTCCTAGATTTTCTGAAACGACACGGCGACCTACGGAGATAAGCGCTTTTTCTGCCTCTAAAGTCTTTCCTCCTTTGAGATTGATCTTGAGACCGGAGTCAATCGACTCGACCATCGTATCGGTTAGGATTTCAATGCCGCGTTTTTCTAAAGCGTCGTGCAAAACTTTAGAAATCTGGTCGCCCTGCGCCATTACAATTTTTGGTAGCGCTTCGACAATTGTGACTTTTGTTCCAAGTTCTGCAAAAAGGGAGGCAAATTCGCAGCCGATGTAACCACCGCCAACGACAACTAAAGTTTTGGGAATTTCTGTTAACTCTAGAATCGAAGTAGAGTTTAAAATTTGTTTATGGTCACAAGGGAATGCAGGAATGTCAACAGGTTCAGACCCCGTTGCGATAATTGCTTTTTCAAAACGTATAAGAGTTTCTTCGCCCACTTTGATCTCTTTGAGTGAGACAAATTTGGCATGCCCTGAGAAAAATTTTACTTTATTCGCTTTGAGTAGACCTTCGATTCCACCGCGCAATTTTTGCACAACTGCATCTTTACGGCTTTTCATCTGGCCATAGTCGACTGAGAGCTCACCTGTATGAATGCCGTACTCTTTGGCCATTTTCATTTTATGGTACAAGGTGGCATTGGAAAGGAGTGTTTTTGTGGGAATGCAGCCAACATTAAGACAAGTGCCTCCCAAGTGGCTCTTGTCAACTAAAGCAACTTTTTTGCCTGTTTGTGCCGCTTTAATGGCCGCAACATAACCCCCCGGTCCTGCACCGATGATCGCAATATCAAATTTTTCTTCACTCATTACATTAAGGAGACAATGAACAACTCATGCACCGCTACCTCGGCAGAGAAATTCTAGAAAAGAGTTTTCGGCTCGACCTATCGGCACAGTAGTTGTTCAGTGCTTCCCTAAGTATACCGCACTTGTGAGCGATGTCAATCTGAACCTATCCAACTAAAGCTGCTTTTGAAATTTTTTCTCAGTTTTGAGAAGGATTTTGGGATCTTTTTGAAAACAACTTAATTAAGTTGTTTGAAAAAATAGCTCAAAATCCAGCCAAAAATGTGGAAAAAGGCAAAAGCATGTTTAGTTGGATAGGTTCCTGTTACCCTGGATTTTTTGCCATTTAATTGGCGATAGTATCCTCTAGATTGCGTCGTCAAAAGCATACAACCATCTTATTTTTCATGTTTGGGCTCCATTTTTGTGCGGAAATTGAAGCGGAATTTACAAATTCAGCTTCAATTTCCGCACAAAAATAAGCTGCAAACATGAAAAATAATCTGATTATAGCCTTTTGACGACACTATCTAATTTTCACCATTTTATTGGATAAAATACTGGGTTTATTTGTTAAAAGGACTTGTTTTGATGGGAATAATTCATTAGGATAAAGCTAGATGGAAACGACGCAGAAAAAGAAACTTTGTCCCAATTGTGAAGGGAATGTCAGTTACGATGCCATTTTTTGTCCCTACTGCAGGGCAGATTTGTCGCGTGCTGCACAAAAACCAGCACAACAAGAGACGAAATCTCAGGGTAGTGAAAGTTTAGCGTCACTCTATCGTCCTCCTTACCTTGTTCGTGAGAGTCATGGGTACGGTGTGCCTGATGAGCGCGAAGATTCCTACGAGGAACCGCAGCAAGAGGAGGAGTATTTTGACGAAGATAAAAAAGAGCCGGGCAATCGCTCTGTATGGGCTCTTCTGCTTCTCTCAGTTGGGGGTAACTTGCTTACACTCGGTCTGCTCATTCTCTTTTTCTCCGAAGCGGGTCGTCTCACTTTGGAGTGGAAAAGTGGCACTTGGTTTCTTTACTGTTTTTTAAGCGCGCCCTTTCTTTTTCTTGGTTGGAAGTGTCTCTCACTTAAGCCAACTCCTGAAAATTCTTCTGAAGTTTAAAATATTTATTTGTTAAAGTCGGGAAGTATGAAACTTTTTTGTCTTATGCTCCCTCTTGCCCTGATGGCAAAGCCTTCTGGGATGCAAACAATTTCTGGAAATGCGACTTGTAGTGAGCGGTCGGGAACGGTTGTGATTGAGAGTGGCAAGCGTGCGGTTGTCAAATGGGATGAGTTTTCGATTGGCAAAGGCGAAAAAGTGCGCTTTGCAATGCCAGATAGCAATTCGGCAATTTTAAATCGTGTGAGTGGTGCGCGCTCAGAGCTACTTGGGCAGCTTGATTCTAACGGAAAAGTTTACTTGCTCAATCCGAAAGGTGTTTTGATTGGCAAGGATGCGATCATCAATACTGCAGGGTTTGTCGCTTCCTCTTTAGATGTTTTGGACCAGGATTTTTTGCGCGGTGAGGAGCTTCTTTTTTCAGGGGATTCCCAGGCGGATGTGATCAACTTGGGAAAAATTTCTTGTTTGCAGGGGGATGTCACACTCATTGCTCACCATGTTGCCAACCGCGGAAAAATTGAAGGAAAATTTGTGGGCCTTGCTACTGGACCCAAGATTTTGCTTAAGCCTGAGGGCAATCAACGCATTTTTATTGAAGCTAAAGGGGGCGATTGTGTCGCTCAGAGTGGCAAGATTCAATCTTTAGTTACTGAGCTACGCACGGGAAGTGTGTTTGATAAAGCGATCTGCTGTGAGGGAGCAATTGAAGCGACAAAGATTGAGGAGCGTGGTGGACGAATTTATCTTGTTGCAGAAAATGGCAAGACAAATGTTGATGGGCAGGTTATTGCAACGGGCGGTGAAATCCAAGTTTTAGGAAATGATATTTTTCTCGGCGATCATGCGGAACTGAATGTTTCAGATTGTGGGAGGGCGGGAACGATTCTTGTTGGTGGTGACTACCGCGGCCTGAATCCGGAAATTTTCACTGCGACTGATGTGGTAGTGACATATGGTGCTAGTGCAAAGGCAGATGCGGTGGGTAGTGGCGATGGGGGAAAAATTATTTTTTGGGCCGATCGCATGATGCATCATAACGGAAATGTTTCTGTTTGTGGAGGGAGTGATGGTGGAAATGGAGGGTTTATTGAGGTCTCAGGTCACCAGTATTTAATCAATCCAGATGTGCGCTGTGATGCGCGCGCGCCTAATGGAAAATTTGGAACGATTCTTTTCGATCCAGAAGGAGATATCACAATAAGCTCAAGTCCAAACTCTGGAATGAATACAACTCCTTATACGTTTTCTCCTACTTCAAGCCCTGCTGTTTTGAATGTAACAACGCTTACAAATGCGCTTGCAAATGGAAATGTGATTGTTACGACTACAGGAGGAGCTGTGACTCCATCAGGTACAGGGACAATTACTGTAGCAGATTCGATTTCTTGGTCTGCTGCTACAACGCTTGAGCTTGAATCAACAGGAACCATTGATATTACTCTAGTAAATATTACAAATAGTTCGACTCAAACGGGCTTTACAGCAATGAATTTTCATAATGATGGGTCTGTGGCAGGATCTTACGATGGGGTTGTTGTGGATTCGAGCACTCTCTCTTCAATGGGGGGAGATATTATTCTTGATGGCAATGCTGTAGATGGGATTGGGGTATTTCCTGGCAATATTTCCACAACGGCAGGAAATGTGACCGTTACAGGTTCTGTTTCATCTGGAACTAGTTTTAGGTCTGGTGTGAGTTTTGCAATTGATACAACTATTTCTACTACAAGTGGAAATATTACGATTACGGGTACAGGAAATGGGACAGGAACTGGAAGCAAAGGAATGGTTGGATCTGGAACGAACATTACAACAGAATCTGGCGCTATTTTGTTGACAGGGACAGGCGGCAATGGAACAGATGAAAACAGCGGGATTTCGCTCGCTCAAAGTGGAATTTTTTCTCCTGCGGTGGTCAGGAGTGAAAGTGGTAGTATTACCCTTATTGGAAATGGGGGAGCAGGAACATTTGAGTGTCATGGAATTGAACTGCTGATCGGTTCAAATGTTGAGAGTGATAGCGGGAATATAAATCTTACTGGTAATGCAAATATTGGGGTCAGCTCTTCACCGAATCATGGAATTTTTTCATTTGGTTCTAGCATTGAAACGGCAACTGGTGATTTAGACTTTACAGGTGTTGGAAATGGGGGAATCTCTAAGGGGATTTTAATTTTAGATTCAACGGTCTCTTCTGGTGGTTCTCTTGATTTTATGGGGACTCTCGCCTCAAGTACTGGATTTGGAAATATAGGTGTGGATATTCGAAGTGCATCAACTACTGTTACGTCAACAGGGAGTGGAACGATGACGATCACAGGCCAAGGTGATGGATCGGGAAGCGATAATGTGGGGATTGCTGTTTCAGCTGCCAAAGTAAGGTCTACAGGAAGTGGTGAACTTATTTTTAATGGAGATGCTAGTTCAGGAACAGATGATAATATCGGAGTTCTGGTATCGGATGCAGCGGAAATCACTTCAGTATCGGGTGCGATTACTATTAATGGGAATCAGGCAGCCCCTCTATTAACGACAGGCACAAACAATTATGGCGTTAGTCTGCTTGGGGATCCAGGCATAACAAAAATAGAGTCTCTTGGAAGTGGGATGGTCACAATCAAGGGAACTGGTGGAGGGGGTACTGGTACAAATCGAGGGGTTTATTTTGATGGTAATGGGGCTCCTGATGGAGCTTTTGTGACAAGTGCCAATGGCGCGATTGCGATTACAGGGGAACCTGGAGCTGCAACAAATATTGGAATTTCTCTTGTTGATTCATCACTTGTCGATACAAAAAGCAGCAGCGGTGCTATCACGCTAACGTCAGCAACCGGGGGGATTATTGTAAGTTTTTCAGAGGTTAATGCGATGGGTGCGCTCAATATGAGTGCTACAAGTCCATCTGGTACTCAAGATGCTCTTGCCTGTACTTCGGCAACACTTACCGGAATGGGTAGCTCTATGATTATGGGAGTCAAAACAGGCGGTACCGGTAAAGGGGTAAGTCTATCCTCTTCAAGTAGTATTACGTTTGATTCGGGGGGCACATTGGCTGGTACGAGTATTGACGATGATGGAATTGCTTTTGCTTCAGGCTCCTCTTTTACAGGAACAGGTGGTCTCTCTACTCTTACAGGGGTAGTAGATTCTAGCACTATTGGCTCTGTGAGTGGCGTGAGTTTTGATTCCACCTCGTCTCTTCTCGGAACGGGAGCGGTCCATATAAATGGAACGAATAACGCTGCTCTGGCTTTTTCCGATCTGTATGGAATTGAATTTGATGGAGTCGCCACGAATTCAGGAAGTAGTCTTTTTACTTTTATGGGGACAGGTGGAGCTGGGACAACAGATAACTATGGGATCAATGTCAAGAATGGAGCAAATATTTCTTGCACCTCATCAGGTGGTATCACTTTAGTAGGAACTGGTGGAGCGGGTTCATCAACCTTCAACTATGGTGTCAATATTTTGGGAGATGCGAGCATCACAACGGTTGAATCTACCGGTACGGGGTCGATTACAATTACAGGAACAGGTGGTGGCGGTTCTAGTACGAATCGCGGGGTTTTCATGGATGGGAATGGGACATCTGATGGGGCTGTGGTGAGAAGTGCGAATGGACGTATTTCGATTACAGGAGAACCAGGAACCGGAACAAATATCGGAATTTCTCTTGTTGACTCTTCGCTTGTGGAATCTACTGTAGGCAGTACCGGGGATATTTTGTTTACCTCGGCTAGCGGAGCAATTTTAATCGATTCATCTGAGGTTGATGCTATGGGCTCTCTTAAGATGAGCGCGATCGGCCCTACAACTCAAGATGCGATCACGTTTACTTCCGCAACGATTACTGGAGCAGGCAATTCCGTGATTGCGGGAACCAAAACAGGAGCGACTGGAATAGGAGTGAACTCTTCTGGTTCTATGATCACGTTCTTGTCGAGTGGGTCAATGACGGGTACGGGTAGAAGTTCAAGTGGCGTGAACTTAGTAGCAGGTTCCGTTTTTACAGCTGGGACTGGAAATGTCACTGTTCGAGGGAGTATGACAAGTACCGGCGCAGGACTTCCTGGAATAAACGTTGCTACTTCGACAATTGCGAGTGGATCGGGTAATTTAATTCTCATTGGAACAAATAGCGCTACTGCTTCGAGTAATGAAACAGGAATTCTTCTTGATACTGCAACTGTGACACAGTCGGGTAGCGGCACCTTGACTTTTCGTGGGAGAGGGGGGCCAGCAGTAGCAGATAATTGTGGGATTCAGATCGCGCTTGGCTCTTCTCTCACAGCTTCAGACGGTCTTCTCTTATTAGATGGGATTGGCGGTAATGGCACGGGAGCTAGAAATTATGGCGTTGAAATAGAGGGGACCTCCCTCATTACGGGAACGGGGTCTGGCAGGATCACAATAGAGGGAGTAGGAGGATCAGGTACAAGTGATCTTTTTGGTCTGTTTGTAAATGATGGGACTATAACTTCTGCAAACGGGAACATTTCTATCACAGGTGAAGGAGGTCTTGGCACGGGAGGAGCTTCACACGGGATTTATCTTTTAGCTCCTAGCACGATCTCTTCAACAGGATCGGCAACAATCACTTGTGAAGGTACTGCTGGATCAGGAACTGCAAGTGATGAAGGGATTCGCATAGAGGGTGCAGGAGCCTTGATCACTTCTGCAACAGGGGCAATCTCATTAACAGGAAATGCTTCAGGTACGAGCACCACAGGAATCCACATCACAGATGGGGGGAGTATTTTTTCAACCGGAGCTGCTCCGATTTCCTTGGAAACACATAGCGATATTCTTCTTGATGAAGGAGGCTCAGTCGTTGGCGGGAGCGGCCTCATATCTGTTGATAGTGAGAGAGACTTGATCGTTACAGGGGGGGTAGCTGCTGCAACGCCTTCTGGGATTTTCTTAGGAAGCGGTGATGCGCGTATTCGAGTTGATCGCAATCTCTCTCTTTTTGGAGGAAGTGGTGCAGGCTCTTTTGCTCAAATTGGTGCTTTGACAGACTCTTCTGCAAATATTCTCTTCCCCTACATTGGTGGACTTCTTATTGTGGATGGGGTAGACACAAACAGCTATGCGCTCATTGGTCATGGCGATCCTTTAGGTGGTGCTGCTACTTTTTCAGGGCGCATTAGCTTCCCTGTTGTAAGAGAAAGTGTACGCGTTCTTGGAGCGACAACAGATAGTGGGGGTGCATTTGGTTTTGGACAGATTGGTCATGTAGATTCTTCTGGAATAGCTGTAGATTTAAGTGGCAATATCTTTCTTGATACGAGGCGCTCTATTTCAGTTAGAGGGGGGACAACTACTGCTTCTGCGTACGCTCGTATCGGTCATGGAGGCCAAGGAGGAACAGGAACTTTTGGGACGTCTAGTATGAATCTTCGTGCTGGAAGAAATATTGTGCTTGTAGACCAAGCTGGGGTTGCAGAAATGTCTAACCTTGCGGGTAATTTGATTCTTGTTGTCGATAACTTGAATCGCAAGCCCCCAGAATTTGGACTATTTGGGATTACTCAAGATGGAGTGCTAACGGCAACAGGGCAGTTGCGTATCTACACAGTAGAGCGTTCGCTCAATACCATAACGAATCCAATCAATGGAGAAATTTTTTCTCCACCGGTGCAGACAGTCAATAATTCTCAAGAAGAGTTTTCTATCTATTTTCCTGGAGGAGACTTTTCAACTGCCTCATTCCGCATTTACTATAAACTTCCGATTCGCGCGGAATTTCCTCATTCAGATGTCTATGAATTAAGTAGTACATCTGGAGGGCAGCTCCAAGATGAGTTGCCCCTCTTCCGTTACATGCGTTTGCCAAACTATCCCTTCTATCACGCAAACTTTTGTGGGAACACGCGTGAGGGATTTGGGTGTGATCCTGGCTTTGATCCGTACGGCTCGTTTATTTTTGAAGATAATGTTTACTGGATGGGGGGAGAATGAGAGCACTCTTCTTGCTACTTCCTCTAGCACTTGTTGCGAAACCGGCCGGAATGAAAACTCTTTCTGGAAAGGCGAGCTGCAAAGAGCAATCGGGTACGCTTGTAATTGAAAGTGGCAAGCGAGCTGTCGTGAAATGGGATGAATTTTCGATTGGCAAGGATGAGAAGGTGCGTTTTGCCATGCCAGATCAAAAATCGGCGATCTTAAATCGCGTTTCAGGAGCGCGCTCAGAATTGCTTGGTCAGCTCGAATCCAACGGGAAGGTCTACTTGCTTAACCCTAAAGGGGTTTTAATTGGTAAGGATGCAGTGATCAATACGGCTGGATTTGTGGCTTCCTCTTTAGATGTTTTGGACCAGGACTTTTTGCGTGGTGAGGAGTTACTTTTTTCTGGAGACTCGCAAGCAGATGTGATCAATTTAGGAAAAATTTCCTGCATGCAGGGAGAGGTTGCACTCATAGCGCACAATGTCGCCAATCGCGGAAACATTAAAGGGGATTTTGTTGCTCTTGCTAGTGGACCGAAAATTTTACTTAAACCTGAAGGTAACCAGCGTATCTTTGTACAAGCAAAAGGGGGCACTTCGATTCAGCAGAGCGGGGAAATTCAATCTTTAGTTACCGAGCTGCGAACAGGCAGTGTTTATGACAAAGCGATTAGCTGTGAAGGGAAAATTGAGGCGACTTCTTCTAAAAAGAGTAAAGGAAGAATCTATCTTGTTGCGGAACATGGGAAGACAAATTTTGACGGAGAGATTGAGGCCAAGGGCGGAGAGGTACACATCTTGGGTGATAAAATCTTTTTGGGAGATCACGCCCATGTCGATATCTCTGCAGAAAATGGTGGAGGCACACTTTTAGTTGGTGGCGACTACCGCGGTCTTGATATGGAGATTCCCAACGCCTTAGATGTAGTTGTCACAAATGGCGCATTCATCGATGCGGATGCCAAGAAAGAGGGCAATGGCGGTAAAGTTGTCTTTTGGGCTGATCGTGAAATGAAATTTTTTGGTGAGATCACCTCACGCGGAGGCAGCGAAGGAGGGGACGGCGGTTTTGTAGAAGTATCCGGAAATCAGAGCTTGCTCTATCGCGGCAAGTGCGACTGCCGGGCACCCTTCGGAAAATTGGGAGATCTGCTATTAGATCCCGATACAGATGTTGTAATCAGTGCGGGAGCGGATTCAGGAATGAACCTTACGCTTCCCACTTTTTCTCCAACCTCAAATCCCGCAGTACTAAACGTGGACACATTAACCACAAATCTTGCCACTGCAAGCGTGACGGTAACCACGTCAGGGTCGGCCACACCAACAGGAACTGGTGGAACACTTACGGTTAGCGTACCCATCGATTGGTCTTTTGCGTCGACGCTAACCTTAGATGCTGCTGTTGATATTGATATCGATGCGGCCATCACAAATACAGTAGGCTCTCTAATTGCAACAGCTGCTAATGACGTCAATGTCAACACAGGAGCTTCGATTAGTACCGACGCGATTACCCTGACGGCAGCAACAGGAAGTGTAACAGCAAACATGGCAACTCTCACATGTGGATCGGGTGGGATGACGATCACAGGAGTGCAGACGGCAGCCAATACCGCTGATGCAGTCTCAATTACAACTTGTGCATTGACGACAAACTCAGGGAATATTGCCATCTCAGGAGATGCTCATTTAGAAACGGGTGCTTCAAATATCAGAGGGGTGACTCTTTTTGACTCAATTATTACTTCTGGAAGTGGTAGTGCTGGAACCATAACAGTTACGGGTGAAGGTGGTAGTGGTGTAGATAACTGCTATGGTGTTGAGCTTAATGGCACAGCAATTACGTCAACAAATGGCAATATTCTCCTAAGCGGAAATCAAAATTTTATTCCTTCAACAACAGGCAATAGCGGCCACGGTATTCAGTTAGACTCTTCAGCTTCTGTTACAACACTTGGTCCTGCTACGATTCAGTTTACAGGAACGGGAGCAGCAAGCACTACGGGCTCTGCAGATGGCGTACGAATCAGTGATTCAAGTGTTGTTTCAGACACAGCAGCAACCGGAAGCATTACAATTGATGGACTCTCGGGCCTTGGAGTAGCTGGGAGTAATTTTGGCACAAGTATTGTAAATGCCTCAGCAATCACCTCTACAACAGGAGCCATTACGATTAATGGAAACCAGGCTGTTACAACACCCCTTTCTCCTGGTGGGTCGAATAGAGGAATCAATATTGATGGAAATGGGAGCGTGTTGCTGATCCGCTCTTTGGGAACAGGATCAACAGCTGCATCTATCACGATCACAGGTACAGGTGTTAGTGATGGGGGAGGGGGAACGAACAATCGCGGCGTGCAAATTGAGGGGGGAGGCGTTGCAGATGGCGCTCAGATTACAAGTATTGACGGTTCAATTCTCATAACGGGAACAAGAGGTCCTTCTACAAATGTAGCAGTTCAAGTTCAAGGTGGAGCACTGATTGAAACAACTGGTACTATCGATACTGGAACGACTACCAATAATGTAACAATCACAACAGGATTGGGAACATCAGGAGAGATTGTGATCTCAAGCTCAGATATAAAAGTCGCTTCTGCTCAATCTGATATTACCATCGCCCCAGATACTGGAGGATCAATTGGGATCTCCTCAACATCATTAATTGAAAAAACAGGAACTGCGGGTACGCTTACTATTCGCACCCCATCTGATACAAGCTCAGGCTCAAGTGCAGTAGCGATTAGCGACTCCATTATCTCATCTACAGCTGTAACTACAATTTCTGGAACAAAAACAGGAGGAACAGGAGCCGGTGTTGAAGTAACAGGTGCGACTGCCGCCATTACTTTTGGAACTACCGGCACTATTACAGGGACAAGCATAGATGATCATGGAGTTCGGTTTGGGAACAGCACCACATTTACTGGTGGTTCAGGCCTTGCTACGCTCTCAGGGACTGTAGCATCAAGCACAGTGACTCCTGTAAGCGGCGTTAGTATAGGAACAGCCACATTTACAGGGGGTGCAGGAAATATTGAAACGATTGGAACGAACAATGCAACAGGCATAAGCGATCTTATTGGAATTAGCCTCTCTGGTACATCAGTAATCAACTCGGGAAGCGGAACATTTACTTTTACTGGAACAGGCGGAGATGGAACCTCAGACAATTATGGTATACATCTTTTAAATGCCGCTCTCTTAAGTGCATCTAGCACAGGAGGACTTATCTTTTCAGGAACAGGTGGGGATGGAAGCAGCACAGATAATCACGGTGTCTTGATCAATGGCGCTTCCACTCTTACAGGCACTTCGATAGGTCCCATTTCAATCACGGGCAACAGCGGAGCTGGGAGCAATAATGATCACGGTATTTTGATCAATACTGCAGGAACAACCGTTACCTGTACAGATGGAGGTATTACGTTAACCGGTAGATCGTTTTCCAACTCTTCTTCAAGCTCAAGCGGAGTCAATGTGAATACAGGACCGCTTATTGAAACCACAGGTTTTGGAGATGTTGTGTTAAATGGAACAGGTTCAGTGGCAGCAGCAAATGAGGCGATCGGAACAAATATTGGCAGCATGGCAACGATTACTACATCAGCAGCAGGTAATCTCTCTTTGACTGGAGCAGGAGGAGCCGGATCAACCAATAACTATGGAATTTTTCTCTTTGAGTCAGACGTCTCTTCGACAAGTAGCGGACAAGTGATCTTGAATGGTACAGCAGGAGATGGAGCAAGTGCTCTGCAAGGCGTACGCATCCAAGACGCAACTTTAACCTCACTAGATGGAAATATCTCTGTTACAGGAGTAGGGGGTCTGGGGGCGAGTGGAGGTTCTCACGGGATTACAATTCGCAATCTAGCAACAGTATCCTCTACAGGTTCAGCAACTATCAATTTTGATGGAAGAGCGGGATCGGGGGCTACAAGTGATGCAGGAGTAGATATCCGAGATACGCCCACCCTTGTGACCTCTGCAACCGGAAAAATAAATTTAATTGGACGCGCTTCGGGCACAAGCACAATGGGCATTCACATTACAGATGATGGCCTTGTCTCCTCAACAGTTTCAGCGCCCATTGCATTGCAAACATTTAGCGATATTGTGATCGATGAAGGGGGATCAGTTGTGGGAAGTAGCGGCCTTGTCACAGTTGATAGCGCGCGCGATCTTATCATCAATGGCAACACCACAGCAGTAACCCCTTCAGGAATATTTTTGGGAACAGGAAATTTTAGAGGAGCTGTTGGACGCGATGTCACCTTAACAGGAGGAACTTTTGCTACTACCTTCGCCCAGATAGGAGCAAATAGCGCCTCCTCAACAGCCGCAATTCGCTTTCCTAACATCGGAAGAAATCTTTTAATTGATGGAGAAAATACCGATGGCTATGCGCTAATCGGACATGGCGACCCTTCCTCCACATTTACGTATAATGCCCCAATTAATTTCACCTTTATCGGGGGCAGCGCAACAATTACAGGAGCGACAGTCGCTGGAGGAGCTGCAGGCTTTGCGCAAATCGGCCACGCAGGTGTGGCCGGATCATCACTTGGTGGAGACATCACCGTGCGCCCCTTTGGCGATATGAATATTTTAGGTGGGAGTGCAAGCGCAACAAGTTTTGCAAGAATTGGTCACGGAGGGCATGGAGGAGCGCCAACGTTAACCGCTTCGACCCACCTTCTTGCAGCAGGACGCAATTTCACCTTGCAAGAGAGCGCGGGGTTTGGCGCAGCACAAGCCGAAAATGGCAACGGGCCATTAACTATTGTAACCGACAATCGCAATCCAATCCCACCTGGATTTGGAATCGCTGGCGTTAATTTAGATGGTACCCTAAACGCAACGAGGCAGCTGCGTATCTATACAGTTGACCGCCCAGAAAACAGCATTATCTCCCTTATCAATGGAGAAGCATTTATGCCAGGAACAGGAAGAGGGAATAATCCTCAAGAGCAGTTTGGCGTCTATTTCCCTCAAGGAGATTTTTCTACAGCAGCATTCCGTATCTATTATAAAATTGGCCGAAGTCGAGGATCAAGAATCGATCTTTTTAATGGATTACTTGTAGCAAACACCGAGCTGCAAGATGATCTGCCCCTATTCCGCTTTATGCGATTGCCAAACTACCCCTTCTACCATACAAATATTTGTGAAATACGCCGTCGCAAACTGCTCTGCGATCCCGGCTTTGATCCATACGGCTCATTAAACTTCGAAGATGATGTCTATTGGCTAGGCGAGGCGCCTCTCTAATTGTACATGGAGGCCCAGGTCTCTTCTTTATTGCTCTGAGATTTTTGTGCTGCAATTGCTGCCGATACCATCTCTTTTGAAATCACTTCTTTTTTTTCTAATCTTGCTTTTGAACAAAGTTTTTCAACCAATGCAATTGCTTTTGCAGGGAAATTTCCTTTAAGGTCTTTGCACTTTTGAGGAATTGTTTGGAGGAGCTCAGCAGAAATCTTGATACCATAACGTTTCTCAAAACGTTTTTCCTTAATGGATTCTAAAATCTGTCCCGTAGTTTCAACAGAAGGCTCTTCTAAATCAATACGGAAAAAGCGTCTAGTAAAGGCTTCATCAGATTCAAGAAACTCTGTGTATTCTTTACTTGTGGTCGCAGCAATACACAAAAATCCCCCTTCTAATAAATCGGTTTTCAATCTTTCTGATAAATTAGTCCCTAGCGATCGATCCCCACCCTTATTTTTTACTAACAGATGGGCCTCATCGATGAAAAGAATCGTATTCTTTTTTTTCTTAAGCTCTTGCATTAATTGTGTATAACGCTCTTCAGTATCTCCATAATATTTTGCCCCAGAAAAAAGGGTATCAGGTTTTAATACATAGACACTGCTCTCTTTTAAAAATTCAGGGACATTACCTTCTGCGATTCTTTGTGCAATTCTATGGGCAAGAGCGGTTTTTCCAGTACCAGCAGGGCCTACAAGAAATGTATTGCCCATTTTCTCTACTCCAAGGTTCACAAAAACTTCATCAATAATCTTTTCATTGCCAAAATAAGGGTCGAGTTCTCCTTTTCGTGCGCTTTCTACTAGATCACGCATTTTAGTAGCTGCTATGCTCGCTTTGCCAGATATCTTTGCTGCTGAGCGAACTGAATACGCAACAGTAAATGGGATGAGATACCAGGAAAGATTTCCTAAGATCTGAGCAGAACGATGAATATAGTTAAACGTTTCAGCCTTATTATTTTTGATGAGATCAATAATTTTGTATTTCTTATTAATTTTGTATGCAGAAGCAGATGCAACTAAAATAAAAAACTTTCCTTTGTGCTCTGCCAGAAAATTGTAAATTTTTTTTGATGAGTCTTTTACCTCACAAACAACAGAACTGTTATTAACAGAAACTGCGAAATTATTAACTAACTTGAGAACCCACATTATAATCTAACCCTGTTCTAAATTTATAAAAATTATATAGTTTTTATAAAATAAAGATCAAGGCAAGAATTTAAAAAATTATTTACTTTTGAGGTCGCGAAGCTTTTCGGTAAGCTCTAAGATCATCTCCTCTTGCATGAAGATCATCTCTTTTAGCTCCTCTACTTCTTCATCAACAAAAGAGGCTTTTTGGTTTACCTCACGCTTAAGATTGACAATCTCTTTCTGAAACTCTTCATGCTTCTCTTTCAGACTTTTGAGTCTCATTGCACGCAGATTTTTTGCAGAAGGATTTGCAAAAGCGCAATTGGTTACAAGTAAAGTTAATATAAGTAATTTGGTAGAATTCATAACAAACCTAATTATTCTACCTTTTAATTAACACTTATTGCATTTGATGAAAACTAACTAATTTTATTTTTGCTTTTTTTTAACTTTTCTAACTGCTGGAGTTGTTCTTTGCGCATGCGCTCTGACTCCTCTGGAGTCAGGATGGCAAACTTAAAAAGAGCGTGCGCAATTTCCACTTTCAGATCTTGGCTAAAGCGATCAAAGAGAGCAAAAGCATCATGCTTAAACTCTTGCAAAGGATCTTTCTGGCCGACAACACGCATGCCGACTTCAGAGCGTAAGTGGTCGATGTGAAGCAGGTGCTGCTGCCAGTGCTTATCGATGATGCGAGTGAGAAGGTTGCGCAAAATATTATTGAGAGGATCGCCCTCCTCTACACGGCCACTCTTTCGCTGAATCGCTTCGATAGTAGAGCGCTCATGAGCAAGCTTTCTTTCAAACGCTTCAATAACCTTTGTTGCCGCACGTTTCTCAATCTCTTCAACAGTAAGATAGTCATCATCAAACTCTTCAGTTGAGAAGGTGACAGGGAAGTGCTCCATCAGCCAGTTGCGATAACCTTCAGGATTCCAGCCCGCTTCATCCTCACGACTAACCAAATATTGGCTACACATCTGTGCACAGACCTCTTCTAAAGACTCTTCCGCAATATCAATAGCGTTCTCTTCATGAAGCAGATCGTTCCGGTAGCTGTAGACCTCACCGCGCTGCTTGTTCATCACATCGTCATACTCAAGAGTGTGCTTGCGCATTGAGTAGTTGCGCTGTTCAATTCTTTTTTGCGCTGTCTCAATTGACTTATTTAAAATCGGAGCAGAGATCGGTTCACCTTCAGGGGGGCGAAAGCGCTGCAGGAACGCAGTAAGTCTTGGCGTTGCAAAAAGACGCATGAGCTGATCTTCTAAAGAGACATAAAACTTTGAGCTTCCTGGATCGCCTTGGCGGCCGCCACGACCGCGAAGTTGGCGATCGATGCGACGTGATTGGTGACGCGTCGTTCCAATCACATGAAGACCACCTAGTTCTGCAATGCCCTTTTCAAGCTTAATGTCGGTACCGCGACCCGCCATGTTTGTGGCGACTGTAATCGCGCCGCGCTTACCAGCACTAGCGATGATTTCCGCCTCTTTCGCATGGTTTTTCGCATTGAGGATCACATGTTCTAAATTGTTCTGTTTTAAGATACGCGAGAGTTTCTCTGAAATCTCGACAGACTCAGTACCAATAAGAATCGGTTGCCCCTTTTCATTGATTTCTTGAATCTCTTTAATAATCGCGTTGTACTTTTCGCGCTCGGTCATGTAGATCTCATCATCCTTATCATCGCGCACACAAGGACGATGAGTAGGGATGTCCAAAGCCTCTAGCTTATAAATTTCCTTAAACTCTTGCGCTTCGGTCATTGCCGTACCGGTCATTCCGGCAAGGCGATCATACAAGCGGAAAAAGTTTTGTAGCGTAATTGTCGCATATGTTTGCGTTTCACCCTGGATGGCGACAGACTCTTTTGCCTCAATCGCTTGGTGCAAACCATCAGAGAAGCGACGACCCGGCTGGGGGCGACCCGTGTTCTCATCAATGATGACAATTTTGCCCTCTTGGACAATGTAGTCGACATCTTTTTCCATCAAAAGGTGGGCGCGGAAGAGTTGGCGTAGATTGTGAGCACGCTCCTTGCGGAGCGCATCTTCCTCGCGGGCAGCCACTTTGCGCTGCATCTTCTCCTGATCGCTTAAAGAGGAGTCTTTATCGATCATTGCGTACTCATGGCCGAGATCGAGCATCAAAAAGTCGTTTTTGCTCTCCTCATTGCCACACGCATCAGCCCAAGTCTGAATCCCTTTATCAGTTAATTCATAATCACTCGAGCGCTCATCGATAATCATGAAGAGATCGCTCAATCGTTTGACACGCTCTTCCTTGTTCGCTTCAGCATAAAACTCTGTTTCACACGTCTCTAACTTCGCCCGTAAATCGGGATTTTCTTTGATACGTTTGATGACCTTGTTACGAGGAGTACCTTTGCCTACAAGCCAGAGCTGTTTGAACGCCTCATCAGAATCTTTTTGCTCATCCTTAGCAAGCTTTTTTGGTTCCTCATCAAAAAGGCCCAATTTTTCAAGTGTGCGACGCGCATCATTAGCAATTTTTGTGCAGTAATCGCGCTGTTTGCGCACCAAAGTAGCAACGGGATTTTTTAGCACATCATACATCTGGCGAGACTCACCTACAGGACCAGAAATAATCAGAGGGGTTCTCGCCTCATCAATCAAAATAGAGTCAACTTCGTCAATAATCGCAAAGTAGTGACCGCGTTGTACTTGCTCTTCTTTGCTCATTGCCATCGAATTGTCACGCAGATAATCGAAACCAAATTCTGAAGCTGTGCCGTAGACGATGTCAGCCTTGTAGACCTCAGCGCGCTCGTGAGGAGCCGTGCCATTGGTTAAAGCGGCAACTCTTAAACCTAGCCAGCGAAAAATTGCCCCAATCCAGTCGCAGTCACGCTGTGCTAAGTAGTCGTTTACTGTCACCAAGTGAACCGGCTTTCCCGTCAATGCATTTAGATAAAGTGGCATTGCAGCTGTGAGAGTCTTTCCTTCACCGGTTTGCATCTCTGCAATAGATCCGTGGAACATCGCAATTCCGCCAACAAGCTGCACATCGTAGGGGATCATATCCCATTTTTGGTCATAACCAGAGACATGTACCTCAGTTCCTACCAAACGGCGGCAAACATTTTTGACTAAAGCAAATGCTTCAGGGAGAAGAGAATCCAGTGAGGCCTCTTGAGCGCGTTTTTGTAACTCTTGATGCTTGGCTCGAATCTCTTCATCAGAGAGTTTTTGAAGGGACTCTTCAAGGCGATTGATCTCGCTTACGGATTTAAAATATTTTTTTACTAATCGATCTTGCGCAGTGCCAAATATTTTCTTTAAAATGCCAAACATCTTCGTGATTCCAGAAAGTTCAACACTTATTGTACCCTATATGTTATTTTATAGGAATCACTCACTAACTCCTGAAGGATGAAGGACCCATTAATCTTTAAAAATCGCAATACCAAGGCTTTGGAACGAGAGAAAGTCTATGGAGAGAAGGCGATTAAGCTGCTCTACCAGAGCCCCTTGTTAATTAAAATTTTTACTTGTTTTCTTCTTCCCCTTATTGCCCGCTTCAAATTCCTCTCTAATCTCTACGGCCGCAGTCAGCGCTCCCCCAAAAGCAAAAAAAAGATTCTTCCCTTTATCGAACGTTACCAGTTAGATGCTACCGAATTTCAGGATCTTCCCGAAACTTTCGTCTCTTTTGATGACTTTTTCACTCGCAAGCTAAAGCCGGAGAGACGTCCTCTAGCTTCTACTGATCTCATCTTACCGGCCGACGGCCGCTACCTTGTCTATCCAAAAATTGATGAAGGTCGCGCCTTCAAAGTAAAAGGACAGCCCTACTGTTTAGAAAAACTCTTGCGTGACAAAGCCCTTGCAAAGCAATACATCGGCGGGGCCCTTGTCATTGCTCGTCTGGCTCCCGTTGACTATCATCGTTTTCACTTCCCTTGCGATTGCATTCCTGAAAAGCCGCAACCTGTTGATGGCCCGCTTTTCTCTGTTAATCCGCTTGCACTCAAAAAAAACATCGGCTATCTCATCGAAAACAAGCGTGTGATCACTAAACTCAAAACCGACCACCTTGGCACCATTCTCTTTATCGAAGTGGGAGCGACCTACGTTGGTACTATTCATCAAACCTTTCAAGAAAATACCCCGCAGAAAAAAGGAGACGAGAAAGGTTTCTTCTCATTTGGTGGTTCATCCCTTCTCCTTCTTTTTGAACCAAACAAAGTAAAGCTTGACCAAGATCTCATCGATGCCACCCAAGAAGGGTATGAGATGAAAGCCAACTTCGGTGAATCGCTCGGAGTCTCTTATTAGCGATATTCAACAAAATCGCTAATAAGGCAAACCCATATTAGCGCTAGCGCTAATAAAGAAATCTCTTATTTTCGAAAAACACCAAAAACGCTAATATGGAAACATGACAACAAAGACTCCAGCCGGGACAATACTAAAAACTTTACTTGGTTATAAGGCCTATGTTCCGAATCCGCTTCCTCCGCATATTGATTGGGACGAGGCGCTTGTTAACGCACTCTCACGCGCTGATTATATTTTAGGAAAACTGGCTCGAGAAGGGAGCAAGCTTCCCAATCCTCACTTACTCATCCATCCTTTTGTCACTCGTGAAGCCGTTCTCTCTAGCAAAATCGAGGGAACGCAAGCAACAGTGGGGGAAGTTTTAGCTGATGAGGCGAGAATGAGCCGCGAGCGTTCTGCAGACTTGCAAGAAGTGCGCAATTACATACTTGCTCTCGAACATGGCCTCAGGCGTCTCAAGGAAATTCCTCTATCCATTCGTCTAATCAAAGAAATTCATGAAAAACTCATGACGGGGGTGCGCGGACAACACGCTACTCCAGGGGAATTTCGGCGCTCACAAAATTGGATAGGACCGCCAGGTGCAACACTGAACACAGCATCTTATGTTCCGCCGCCTGTTGATGCATTAGCCGATTGCCTTTCCGATTTTGAAAAGTTCCTTCATAATCAACAGCTGCCTCCGCTTGTTCATGCAGCGCTCTGTCACTACCAATTTGAAGCCATTCATCCATTTCTTGATGGAAATGGACGCATCGGTCGTCTTCTCATCACACTCCTTCTTATCGAAAGAGAACTTCTCCCTGCACCTCTTCTCTACTTGAGTGCTTTTTTTGAAGCGTCGCGAACGGAATACTATCGCCATCTACAAAATATTAGTACTAGTGGAACATGGCAGGAGTGGCTGCACTACTTTTTGCATGGCGTAAGTGAACAAGCAGCAGATGCACTCACGCGCGCAGAGCAAATCAACCAGCTCATTAACAAATGGCAATCGCAAGCTACCTCATCACTTGTGATGGAAGTGATTCAATATCTTGCGATCAACCCATTTCTTACGACAAAGAAAATTGCGCAACAGTACAATGTAGCGATTACAACTGCACAGAGAGTGATTCAAAAACTAGAAAACATTGGCGCCATTTTTCAATACACGGAAGGAAAACGCAATCGCCTCTACTGCGCTATTGAGATTCTTAACATTCTTGAGAGATAACTTTGCAGATCGGGCAGAGAGATTTTTGGTGTTTTTTTGCAGGGCAAAACTGTCGCGCAAAGTAGATCATTTGTAAATGGACTTTGCACCAGCGCTCTTTAGGAAAATGCTCTTTTAAATCTTTTTCTGTCTGGCGTACATTTTTGCCAGAGCTTAAATTCCAGCGCTTTGCCAAACGATGAATGTGTGTATCGACGGGGAACGCAGGAAGATTGAAAGCTTGCGTTAGAACAACTGAGGCCGTTTTGTGTCCCACACCCGGTAACTTTTCCATCTCTTCAAGCGAACCAGGTACCTCGCTTCCATACTCTTCGATTAATATTTTTGAAAGAGCCCAGATATTTTTTGCTTTTGTCGGCCCGAGACCACACGGGCGGATGATCTCTTCAATCTCATCAACTTTTAGCTGAATCATCTCCTCGGGCGTTTTCGCTCTGGCAAAAAGCAGGGGAGTTATCTCATTCACCCGCTTGTCAGTGCACTGCGCAGAGAGAAGAGTTGCAATGAGAAGAGTGTAGGAGTCGCGATGGTCCAAAGAGACTTTTGGATTGGGAAAGTAGTGATCGAGAATGGTAAGAATTTCTTCCACTTTCATTTGCCGACACAAAATTTGGAAAAGATCGAGCCCAAGATCTCTTCGGTTACATCGATTCCAATAATACTACCTAACTCTTTTAATGCTCTACGTAAATCGGACGAGAGAAATTCGGGTGAAATCCCTTCGCGTAGTCCAGATGCAACAGTATCGAGCAACTCTTCAGTCTGTTTTAGGGCAAAATAGTGGCGCTCTTTTGTAATGGCGATCTGCTCCTTTCCTGGTCTACCATTTTTCCAAATGCGATTATGAAGCAGTTTTTTTAATTCGCTAAGCCCCTCTTCTGTTTTTGCTGAAACAGATAAATAGGAGGGTGATTTTTTTTCTGCTAAATCGATTTTGTTATGCAGTACAATTGTACGCTCATTAGGGAGCGAAGCGAGCAACTCTTCTTCTGCACTTGTTATTGCACGCGTTGCGTCAAGAACAAAGAGAATAAAATCGGCATGCTCAGCTGCTTTTTTCGAGCGACGAATCCCCTCTTCCTCAATACGCTCCGCATCTTCACGAATCCCAGCCGTATCTGTTAAGTGTACATGCAGATCACCAATGCGAAGGCTCTCTTCAATCAGATCGCGCGTAGTGCCGGCAATCTCAGTAACGATTGCCCGATTGCGATTTAGCAAAGCATTCATTAAAGAAGATTTTCCCACATTTGGCGCACCTAAAAGACAGAGCTTAACACCCTCGTGCAAAATCTTCCCATCATGAAAACTCTCACGGAGGGAGTGAATTTTCTCTTGGACATTCTTCAACTGCTCCAAAATCTCCTCTTCAGAGGCAAACTCCAATCCCTCTTCTGGATAGTCAACCCAAGCTTCAATAATTGCTGTCACATCAGCAATCTCTTTTTGAAAACCCCGAATTTTTTTGGAAAGCGCGCCATCTAATTGCTCCTGCGCGCTTGATAGTGCTAACTCATTTTTAGCGCAAATTAACTCTTGAATTGCCTCAGCCTGCGCCAAATCCAGCTTACCATTGAGATAGGCGCGCATGCTAAATTCGCCTGGACCAGCTGGCAGAGCTCCAGCCTCTAATACCCTTGCTAAAACCCTCTGCGTAATTAGGCGCCCGCCATGACAATGAATTTCAACTACATCTTCTCCCGTAAACGAACGCGGCGTCCGCATCGGCAGAAGAAGCACTTCATCCAAAACATCGCCTGTTAAAGAAAAAATTTTACCGTAATAGGCCTTATGACTAATAAAGTTTTTAATGTTCCCTGAAAAAATAGAATCGGCGATAGAAATTGCCCTTGGCCCTGAAATTCGAATGATCGCAACACCCCCATCACCTGGAGGAGTTGCTACTGCAGCGATTGTTTTGTTAACATTTGAGCCCTTCATAGAGAAGATCATGCCAAAAACACAATAAAACCTCTAAATCTTTTTTGTTTGTTTTATTAAATGTGTTTATTTTGTATAATTATTAATAAATAAAATATAAAAGTTGTGGATTTTATGGAAAAATTAAATTATTTTTTAAATAAAACGCAGGCTTACATGTCTGCAAAAGAAGAGGTTTTAAATACTCTTTCAAAAGTCGATAAAAAAACAGTAGCAATAGCCATTGCCCTATTTGGAACAGCCGCTCTTGTGATTGGTGGTGCTGTCTATGCATACCGTAATATAAGTATTTGTGCTCCAAATTTAGGAGAAGTTCCTGTCTTGTTCAATCGAACTCCAGAATTAAAGGGGCCAGAGGTAGAGGATCCAGAAGTTGAGGGTCCTGAAACAAAAGCTCCAGACTTTAGAGATCCAAATGAAGTAGAAACTCAAGAAGTAAAAACCCCAGAAATACTTACACTCTTTTTCGAAGAGGTTGGAGTGGATCTCGGAGAACCGTTAACTAATACTACCGATGATTCTGTTAAGCCTAAGCAGATCAAAATCTTCCGCAATGGGAAAAATACAAAAGTGTACTTTACGTACAAAAATGTAGAGAATACTCTTTTTGCTAAAGATGGAAAATTACTTCTACAATTCCCTAAAAATGGAACTCAATACTTTACGAATATTGAAGGAAGTCAAAGAAAGGAGCTTCAAGATATTCTAAGAGATATTATCAAACCATCTAGATCTAGATCTAGATCGTTTTAAGGGCAGCGGCAATTAACTTGGTGAGGGGAGGCTCCTCGCCAAGTTCTTTTAGCACCTTGTCTGTCGCCTTGGTTGCTTGTGTTGATGAGTAACCAAGGTTCACAAGAGCAGAAACGGCGTCATTTTTTAAATCAGGCTTGCCTGGAATATAAGGGATTTTTGGTCCTTTAAGCTTATGAATTTTATCGCGCATTTCAAGAGCAAGACGCTCAGCTGTCTTGCGCCCAATTCCTGGCACTTTAGAGAGTGTTGCGGTATTAGCAGAAAGAATCGCTTGCTCCAAGCTATCACTTCCAAGGTGTCCAATTAGATTGAGAGCAGTTTTCGGTCCCACACCAGAGACTTCACTCAGGAGAATAAAGAGCTCTCGCTCCTCTTTTTTACTAAAACCAAAGAGACGCTGCGAATCTTCCCTCACTACAAAGCAAGTATAGAAGGTAATTTCCGATTCAATTTTTAACCCATCAGCGTAGCAGCTAAGAGGAATGTGAATCTGGTAGCCGATGCCATTGACATCGACAACCGCTTTTTCTGGTGTTATAGAAACAAGTGTTCCGCGAATGTACTCAAACATAATTTAGGTTGTCACTGAACAATTGATGCACCGCTATCTCGGCCGAGAAATTCTAGAAAACTTTATTTTCGATCTCCATCAACTTTTCAAAGTTGACTCCGATCTCCAAAGAAAGTTTTTTAGAATTTTCGGCTCGACCTATCGGCACAGCAATTGTTCAGTGTCTCCTTGATTTTAGATGATGTGCGTGGCAGATGGCAAGTGCAAGTGCATCTGCGGCATCTTCTGGCACGGAAACTTTGCCAAGGCCAAGCAGCATCTGAATCATTTTCTGCACCTGCGGTTTTGTTGCATTTCCTCGTCCAACAACGGCAAGTTTCGCTTTGCTTGGAGCGTATTCAAAAATAGGAATATTTTTTCTGCCACCGGCAAGAATAGCACAGCTGCGTGCCATACCAAGTTTCAAAGCGCTCTGCACGTTTTTATAAACAAATTGTGTTTCGACAGAAATAGCTTCTGGTTGATAGAGATCGATTAGGCGCTCGAGTTCATTAAAAATATGGAGGTAGCGCTCATTGAGGGGCACTTTTGTGCTGGAGCGAATAACGCCAAAACTAAGCGCTTCGTGGGTTCTACCGGATACGGCAATGATGCCGTAACCGGTTGCTTGCGTACCAGGATCAATGCCAAAGATAATGCGTCTTTTCACACCCTCAGTCTATTACATTCTCTCTTTCTTTTTTTAAAAAGTAAGATGTAGTTCTGCTCCTAAGCTCTTGATTTTGCTCGTTAACGATAACTAATTTCTTAATCTCTCTAGGTCAGGTTTGCCTTTACCGATGAGTGTAGTCGCTGTGGCGATCATTTTTGAGAGATCAGCTACGTCAGCGGGAACAATCATGGTATTATTTGCTTTGGCAAGAGAGCCAAATTCGCAGATATAATTTTCTGCAAGGCGCATGGTAAGCGCATCTTTGCCACCCTCTTCTTGCAAAGCTTGCGCAATGACGCGGATAGAGTCCGCTTTGGCAGTCGCAACAGTCTCAATTTCTTTGGCTTTTCCCTCAGCTTTTGCAATGAGCTCTTGCTTTTCTCCGTCGGCGCGGTTGATGCGCGCTTGGCGCTCTCCCTCAGAAGTTGCAATAACGGCGCGTTTTTCGCGTTCGGCACGCATCTGCTTTTCCATCGCATCGTAGATGCTGCGCGGCGGCTTAATATCTTTAATCTCATAACGCGAAACTTTAATGCCCCAAGGATCAGACGCCTTGTCAGACGCTTCCACAATCTGGCCATTGATCTGCTCACGCTCTTCAAATGTCTGGTCAAGGTCGAGTTTCCCAATAACAGAGCGCATGGTGGTCTGCGCAATTTGCGTGGTTGCAAAGAGATAGTCGGTGATGCCGTAGGAGGCTTTAACAGGGTCCATCACTTGGAGGTAGAGGACGCCATCAACTTCAACGGCAATATTATCGCGTGTGATACAGACCTGCTTTGCTACATCTAAAGCAATTTCTTTAAGCGAGTGGCGATAGGCGATACGATCAACAAAGGGAATAATGATGTTTAGCCCGGCGCTTAAGGTGCGGTGGTATTTTCCCAAACGCTCTACAACGTAGGCTTTGCGCTGTGGCACGATATGAAATGCCTTTGTGATGATGATAAGTAGGGGTAGTAGGACCCAAAGTGAGTGGTAATTGATCATAATTCCTCCAAAGTTCTGAAAACATTTTGTCAGCTTTTTCATTAAATTTCAAGCTGTTACAATTGTGGTGTGGAGTTTCAAAATATTCTCATAAGGATGCCCAACTGGATTGGGGACCTGGTGATGGCAACACCCATTCTGGCTGATGTTCGGCGCTACTTTCCAAATGCAGAAATCACTGCGATGTGCCAAAAGCCCATGGAAGAAATTGTAGAAAAAGATCCTCATGTAAACGAAATTTTCTCCTTTACGAAACTGGGTAAGATGAGCCGGCGTGAAGGGCAGCGAGACTTGATTCAAAAGCTGCGTGGCGGTAAGTATGACTTGGGGATTTTGCTCACAAACTCGTTTTCTTCTGCTTGGTTGATGGCACAAGGAAGGGTTAAGGAGCGCATCGGATTTGTAGGAAACTGGCGGCGCTGGCTTTTAACAAAACCAATTCCGAAACCGAAGGAGAGGGGCAGTGAGCATCTTGTCACGACCTACAAGCGGCTGCTTGTGCCTTTGGGGGTTTCAATTTCTGAGACAGAGCCGCAGCTTTTTGTCACTGATGAAGAGAGAGCGCATGTACGTAAATTGCTGGATCGGTTCGATGTACCTGAAGGGGCAAAAATTATTGGGATTCACCCGGGTGCGGCGTATGGTGAGGCAAAATGCTGGCTGCCCGACCGCTTTCACGAGGTGACTAAGCAACTTTTAGAAAAGGATCCCAATTGCTATGTACTCTTTTTAGGATCAGTGGGGCAGAGTGAGCTGATTAAAGGAATTTGTGACGGATTACCAGCTCGCGCAATTAATATGGCAGGTGTGACGACCCTTCGTGAAATGATGGCTTTGATTAGCCAGTTAGAGGTTTTGCTTACCAATGATAGTGGGCCGATGCATGTAGCTAGCGCAGTCGGTGTGAAACTCGTTGCACTTTTTGGATCGACCAATAGCACGGCGACAGGTCCCTACAATGGTGGGACGGTTATCAATAAAGATGTCTCTTGTTCTCCCTGTTATAAACGCGTATGTCCAATCGATTTTCGCTGCATGAAACAGATTACAGTTGAGGAGGTTGTCGATGCGATTACTCGGTAATCCTCTGGATCGTTTGCTTAGAAAAGCAAAGAAAAAAAGCGAAAAAAACTTTCTCTTTCTCTGGAATCGCGGTCTTGGTGACATCCCGCTTGGGCTCTATGCTCTTGGCGTGCGCGTGCGGGAGTTTGTTCTCGATGCAAAAATCACTTATTTGACGCGTCCCGATTTGGCTGACTGTTTTCAGATGCTGCCCGATGTAGAGGTAGCTATTGCTCCTTCAATGCGTCGTGGAGAGTCAAAGCCGATCGAAGAGTGGGCTCGAGAAGCGGGAATTTCAATTGATGATTATGATCATGTGCTGGAAAAAATTGATCCGACGCGTTGGCTCTCTTGGCAACTAGGGAAGTTAGTGCCGAGGCTTTTTTGGAATCCAAAATTGGATGCACTTAGTAAAAAATTTTCTGTAAAAGAGGGCGCAGTAGGTGTACATGTGCAGTCTGAGACGAAGCAATTTTATGGCTATACAAAAGATTGGCCAGAGGAGTATTGGCAGGAGCTTTTTGCGCGTTTTCCCGAGAAGCAGTTTGTGCTTTTTGGCATGAGCAAGAGTCCCATTTATCAAGGAAAAAATATTGTGGATTTGCGCGGAGAAACAACCCTGCATGAGATGCTCTCACTGATAAAAAATTGCTGCTCTATTGTAATTGCTCCTGATTCGGGAATTTTATCTACGCTCTACTACATTAATGAACCCTTTTCCTTGCGATTGATCTCGCTATGGGCGGATCCACGTCAAGGGGTATTGCGTCAAAATGTCCATCCACCTAACCCTTATCTTGACCATATTCCTTTAATCGGAAAAGATGAAATTGTAGCGAATATAAACGTTGATGACCTCGCCTCATACCTCACCTGACCTCCCGTTCGATGATGATCTCTATCGTCTTCAAAAAGAGTTGATTGTCGCTCCAAAAGAGTCGCTAGATGCTGCTTTTTTTCCTCCTAAAAATTTCACAAAAAAAATTTCGAAAGAGACGAAACAAAGAGGAGAGAGAGCGATTGATGAGGGGCGTGTTGCGTGCGTGGTCTTGGCAGGGGGACAGGGAACACGGCTTGGATTTCCAGGACCCAAGGGGACGGCAAAAGTGTTGGGAGAAAAGTCTCTTTTTGAACTCCTTTGTGAAAAAATTCCTTCGCATGCACAAGTTGCAATCATGACTTCTCCACAAAACGACCGAGAAACGCGCGAGTTTTTCTTCGATAATCAACTTTTTGGATTGTCAGAAAAGAATCTTCATTTCTTTCAGCAGAATCAGCTGCCGCTTATGGATGAGTCAGGAAGTTGGTTTGCAGATAAGGACGGCAAAACTGTGATGGCACCCAATGGAAATGGCGAAGCTTTGCAACTGCTCTATCAAAATGGGATTTATGCCAAGTGGCGGGAGATGGGAGTCGCTCATGTCAACAGCATTCACGTTGATAACCCCCTTGCCAATCCCTTTGATCCTGAACTTGTTGGGTTGCAAATCGAAAAAGAAGTTCCCTTAGCAATAAAGGCAGTTGAAAAGTGCAATTGTCATGAGAGTATGGGGCTTTTTACAGAAAAGGGCGGGCGGATCTCCGTTTTAGAGTACTCCGAGTTCTCTGAAAAAAAGCTGCATACATGGACCATCGCCAACGCGGGGCTTTTTTGCGTCACAATGGATTTTATTGAAAAAATTCATGCGATCGATCTTCCACTTCACGTCGCAAGAAAAACTGTAAAGGGAAAGAAAGTATTTAAATTTGAAAAATTCAATTTTGATTTATTTCTCCATGCCAACTCTTATGCGGGGATTCTTGCCGATCGAAAAACCTGCTTTTCTCCTCTAAAAAATGCTATCGGTAGCGATAGTTTTGAGACAGTAAAAAAAGATTTACTTTCTAGATGAACCTATCCAACTAAAGCTGCTTTTGAAATTTTTTCTCAGTTTTGAGAAGGATTTTGGGATCTTTTTGAAAACAACTTAATTAAGTTGTTTGAAAAAATAGCTCAAAATCCAGCCAAAAATGTGGAAAAAGGCAAAAGCATGTTTAGTTGGATAGGTTCATAATAAGCTGACAAAGTGGTCAGTAATTGTTTTTTCATGTAATATTTTGTTTTTCACCCTTTCTAGGCTTTAAATATGAGCAATTTCTCAAGTAAAACAAAGGACCCTCTACAAAAATTCAGTCATGAAGAAAAAGTTGTTCTTTACACAAATACTGACGGAAAAGTTGTTGTGGGAGTGTTTTACTCTAAAAACAACTTTTGGTTAACGCAAAAGACTATTGCTGAGTTGTTTGGTGTAAATGTCCCAGCGGTTTCTAGGCACCTTAAAAACATTTATTCTAGCATCGAATTAACCAAAGAGGCAACTGTTTCCAAAATGGAAATAGTTCAAATTGAGGGTCGGCGTAAGGTCTTGCGCGAGGTGGAGGTTTATAATCTAGATGCTGTAATTGCAGTGGGCTATCGTGTCAATTCCATCAAGGCAACACATTTTAGAATATGGGCCACAAATACTTTACGCGAATTTATGCTTAAAGGGTTTGTGCTCAATGACCAAATGCTAAAAAACGGAAATGCTTTTGGAGAAGATTACTTTGAAGAACTTCTTGAAAAGATTCGAGAAATTCGAGCGAGTGAACGTCGAGCATATCAAAAAATAGCAGATGTATTTGAACAATGTAGCAGCGATTATAGATCTCGAAGTGAAGAAACTAAGAAATTTTTTCAAATTATTCAGAATCAATTGCATTTTGCAACTACTGGAAAAACTGCTGCAGAAATTGTTTATCAAAGAGCGAATAGCGAAAAACCATTTATG
Source organism: Candidatus Algichlamydia australiensis (assembly GCA_033977065.1). Classification (GTDB taxonomy): domain Bacteria; phylum Chlamydiota; class Chlamydiia; order Chlamydiales; family JAJFMI01; genus Algichlamydia; species Algichlamydia australiensis. The sequence goes on along the minus strand of JAXCHI010000003.1, from coordinate 198,690 downwards.
GGATTGACTTCATGGAAAAACTCTCCTAAAGGAAAGATTCTTAAGAGTGATACATTAATTGCAAAAAATTACTTAAAAAAAGATGAAATTTCAAAGTTAAATCGTCTAGTCACTATGTTTATTGATTTTGCAGAGTTAAAGGCATTGAAAAAACAAATTATGTCAATGAAAGACTGGTTGTTCCAAGTAGAAAAATTTTTAAGTTTAACAGACCAACAAGTTCTAAGACATGCAGGTAGAGTTTCTCATGAAATGGCAGTAGCGAAAGCTTCTGAAGAATACGAAAAATATCGAGTTGATCAAAATAAAAAATATCTTTCTGACTTTGATCGAGCTTGTATTAAATATTTGAAAGAAGGTAGGTAACAACCCATATCATTAAATTGCAAAAACGCGATTTAATGATATGAGTATTTTTGTAAGTTGTTGATAATCAATGATGGTGAAAAACCGGTTTCGAATTGGGAATTTTTTGGTATACTGGTCTGTATGAAAATTGCATATCTTGGTTCTGGCGCATGGGGGTTTAGCTTAGCTCGCTTGCTTGCCAGTAATGGTCACGAAGTTGTGATCTGGACAATTGAAAAAGATCTTCCCGATCATTTTGCTAAAACAAAAAGGCACCCGCGCTTTCCCGATATTGAGGTGAAGGGCTCGTTTCGCTACACGTTTGATATTAAAGAAGCCCTGGATGGCGCAGAACTTGTTGTGGAATCGGTTACATCCAAGGGTATGCGCTCGGTTTTAGAGCAGTTAAAAGATTTGGGTGTCGATTTACCTCCTTTTGTCATTACATCAAAAGGAATTGAGCAGGGGACAGGATTTTTACTTCCCGAATTGGCAAAAGACATTTTAGGTGATCAAGCAAAGATCGCTTGTTTGAGTGGTCCCACGCTCGCTTTGGAAGTGTTGCATGAGCTACCCGCTTCTGTTGTCAGCGCTTCCGATGATGAAGAGCTGATGCATACAGTGGGAAAGGCATTTACAACTTCTACTTTCCGTGTCTATCCCAACAGCGATATGATTGGTGTTGCGTTTGGCGGCGCGATGAAAAATATTATTGCGATTGCCAGCGGGATCTCCGATGGTTTGGGTTTTGGGGAAAACACCAAAGCGGCGCTCATGACACGCGGTTTGCATGAAATTCGCAAGCTGGGAATGGTCAAGGGGGCAAAAATGGAGACGCTCAATGGCTTAGCTGGCATGGGAGATCTCTGCGCAACCTGCATTTCTGATAAGAGTCGCAACTATAAATTTGGCAACTTACTTGCAAAGGGACTAACACCTGATCAAGCGCGTGATGAGATTGGTATGGTTGTAGAAGGAGCTTACACCTGTGTTTCTGCACGCGAATTGGGAAAAAAACATGATGTTGCTCTGCCGATTACGGAGGGAGTTTATCAAGTTGTCTATCAAGGATTAGATCCCAAAAAGGCTGTGCACGCTCTGCTCACTCGTACGATTAAAGAGGAGTCTCTTTAGATGAGAGGCGCGCCGATTGTTACGGCAAAAGAGATGGCGCGCATTGAGCGTAAAAGTATTGAAGAGGGGGCAGATGATGAAGCCTACATGGACAAGGCAGGCGAAGAGATTGCGCGCCTTGTGCAAGAGGAATTCGCTCCCAGAAAAGTTCTTCTGCTCTTAGGTAAAGGAAATAATGGAGGCGACGCACTCGTTGCCGGTCTGCACTTGCATAACGCCGGCGTGGAGGTCACTGCTTATCATCTCTATCCGCCTGAGGAGTACTCGCCACTTTGCAAGAAAAAGGGCGAAGCTTTCTACAATGCTAAAGGTCCCTTTCTTCCCATTGAAAAAACCACGATATTTCCTTCTGACTGCGTGATTTTAGATGGTCTTTTGGGCACAGGATTTTCTGGAAAAACGGAAGGATTACTGGCGGAAACAATTGAAAAGGTGAATGCAAGCGGCGCACCGATTGTCGCTTTGGACATTCCCTCAGGTGTAGACGGTAATACCGGAGCAGTTGAAGGTAGCGCGATCCAAGCAACAATGACGATCACGCTTGGTATGGCTAAGCTGGGGCTTTTTGTGGGCGAGGGATACAATCATATCGGTGAGCTTCGCATTGTGGATTTTGGTCTTGATCCCAAGTACCAAAAAGAGGCTGAGCTGCAAGGCTATCTTTTGGATGAAAAGAAGCTTTTTGAGATTGTGCCTAAACCAAAACGCACACGTCATAAGTACGAAGCGGGTTATCTGCTTGCTGTGGCGGGATCTCCCGGTATGCCCGGCGCTGCCCTTCTTGCCTGCACTGCTGCTTTGCGCACGGGAGTGGGAATCGTGCGCCTCTACCACATGCCGAAGATGGAAGAGGAGCTAGCAGCAGCCCCTTATGAATTAATCCGCTCGGATCATTTTGAAGAGCTCTTCACGGAAGTTAAGCGCGCAAATGCCCTGGTGATCGGTCCTGGAATGGGGAGAGATGAAGAAGCAAAAAAACGTTTTGTTCGGTTGCTTGATGTGCCACTGCCGAGGGTGATTGATGCAGATGGACTTTTTCACTTAAGTGAAATCAAAAATTTCCAAGCAAAAGTCCCAACCGTTCTCACACCTCACAAAAAAGAGATGGAACGACTGCTTGGAGCAGAACCAACTCACGCAGCTTGTCAAAAATATGCAGAGGATAAAGAGGTTGTTTTAATTGTAAAAGGCGCCCCAACTTGGATTTTTTCACCAGGTAAATCACCTTTTATTTCGACTAGGGGTTGCCCCGGCATGGCAACTGCTGGAACAGGGGATGTACTCACTGGTATTATCGGCTCTTTTCTTGCCCAGAAACTCGATGCTCTTCCTGCTGCTCTTTTGGGAGTAACTCTTCACGGAGTTTCTGGAGAGATTGCAGCAAAAAAACTTTCAAATGAAGCAATGATTGCTTCTGATCTAATAGAAAATATTTCTACATTTTTTAAAATTAACTTTTTTAGTTGATTGTTTTTTTAATTAATAATATACTGTTTCTACGTTTGTGAAATTATCGTTTTATAACGGTGAAAATTAAATATTTAAAAATTAATAAGTTTCACAAATTAAAAAATATATATAACAATTTTAAAAAGTAAAAGGATGATTATGGTAATGCCCGTACATAGAACGGTCCGAGACGTAGATAGTTCTCACCCAGTAGATCGACAAAAACTCTCTAAATACCTAAAGAATATAAAAGAAAAAATTTCACAAATGCAACAAAATTCGATGGAAACAGATATTGCATTATATAGAATAAAAAAGAGGCAAGAAGTGGAGACATTTACTCCAAGAGAAGCTTATATATTGAGATTTTTTGATACGAAGCTCGAATATGAAAAAGAAAAAGGAAACCCTCCATTGGATTGGGATAGTATGTACAAAAAAATATTTGGGTAAAAAAAGGCCGCGAAAGCGGCCTTTTTTTATGTCATCTAGTAATTATTTGCTAAAAAAAACTGTGTAAGCGGTTTTTTTTTGTCTTTAGACAGCCTCTTAGTATTCAGATTATATATCACTTAAGTTGCTCAAAAAATCTCTTTACTGTATGTGTCTAGAAATGCGTAAATTATTTTTTAAATTTTTCCTTATTTTTATTGGATTAGGGGGAACTCTTGCGGCACAACCTGTTTTAATTGAGGGGAGCGCTGCCTATTTTCGGCCGACCTCTAGCACTCTTAGAGATATATATGGAGGTCACTGGTTAAATTCAGGATTGAAAATTTCAGGAAATCTTCCTTTTTCTCAGCCATTTTTTAAAAATCTCTATCTTTTTGGGGGCTTTAACTATCTCGATAGTGAAGGAAACTCGATTGGAGGAGATAACAAAACTGAGATTCGAATTATTCCTCTTTCGTTAGGTCTCGATTATATTTATGAGGTCTCTGAGGGGCCCCATCCTATAAAGTTATTTTTGGGTGCAGGGCTTCGCTACTTTTTTGTCCGCGTTAAAAATGAAGTAACTTTTGTTGAAAGTCGTGTGACAAAGAGTGGAATGGGGGGAGTTGTAGAAGGGGGCGCTTTGTACTACCTCGATAAGTCTGTATTTCTAAGGGGCTTCATCGATTACTCTTTTAGAAGTCTTGGGATAATCAACACAAGAGCGGGAGTTTCGGGTAAAGGTGTCGAAGTAGGGGGACTTAGCATTGGCGGAGCTCTCGGGTTTGAATTTTAATAATTGCATCTACGAAATATAGGTTTTTATATGCGCAATTGTAAGAGCTACTTATCAATTCTAATCATTTTAGGTTCTACATTAGGGAGTCTTGGTGCAGAACCATACACTTTTGAACCACCAGAACAGATTTCAGATTCCGGGCAGAGTGCAGGCAATCCTGAAGTTACGGTGATTTCAAATGGAGATGCCGTAGCAGTTTGGACTCGGTCTGATGGCTTTAATAGCCGGGTTCAAGGTGCTCAATACTCAGCTGCAACAGAGAGTTGGACTACTCCAGTGACTATTTCTGCAGCGGGTGTATCAGCAAGCTCGCCCACTATCAGTTCTGATTCTAGCGGAAATGCAGTTGTAGTTTGGTCAGAAACCGCGGCTGGAGACATTCAATCAGCGCGCTATGATTCGACAGCAGAGACTTGGTCAGCGCCAATTTTTGTTGCAAACGGAATTGCCGCTTCAAATCCTCAGGTGAGTTGTGATCCTAGTGGTAATGCTGTCGTTGTTTGGCAGAGCTTTATTCCAGGATTTTTAGAAATTTCTGCTTCTTATTTTGACGTTGGTTTAATGACGTGGTCCGCACCAGTTCAGATTTCTCCTGGAGCAGCTAGTTCGAATAATGCCGAAGTCAGTGTTGACGGCGATGGAGATGCTGTTGCTGTTTGGCAGAGAAGTGGTAGTATACAGAGCTCTTCCTTCGATGTAGGAACCATGACTTGGAGTGCACCAATTACTATTTCAGATGGTGGAAGTACTGTTGGTGATCCTCAAATTGGAACTAGTGCAGCTGGAGATGCGATTGCCGTTTGGGAGCGTACGGTCCCTTCTGTGGATATTCGCGCTGCGCGCTATACAAAAGGAGTAGGTTGGGCACTTCCTGTTTCGATTGTTCCTGCCGCTGCTGTTAACCAAAATCCTTTTATAGCAGTTAATGACTCTTTACAAGCGATTGCTTCTTGGCAGGGGTTTGATGGTGTGACTGTTATATCTCAAGCATCGAGCTATAATCCTGTTACAGATACATGGTCTACCCCACAAAATATTGATCCTGGAGAGACATCAATTGATCGAGATGTTGCAATTGATAATAACGGAAATGGAGTCGCTGTTTTTGAACGCTTTGTTCCTCCTGTAGAAGTCTATGTAACTTCTTTTGATTTAGAAACCAATACCTGGTCTGCACCAGAAATGGTCTCTTCTCCAGGGGAGAATGTTAATGACCCACATGTAGCAGTTGCTTCTACCGGTGTTGGGGCTATGATTGTTTTTACAGGTGAAGATGGGGTAACAAATGTGATCGAAGCATCTACAGGAATAGGTAGTGCTATTATCTCTCCTCCATCAAGAGCTACAGGAAAGCGCGTTGAAAATCGCTTTCCTTTTCAAAAAGAGTATTTTAATAAGTTGAATTGGACACCAAGTAGCTCTTCTGCATCTACTGGATATAAAATTGTTAGGAATGGGGAGTTTTTAACACTTGTATCGGGTCGAAATATGTCTGAATATCGTGACCATAACCGTCCCAAAAAAGGAACAGATACTTACCAAATCTCGACTATTGATGCGTCTGGTGGTGAATCGACACCTGTAACGGTTGTGATTAACTAGATAGTGTCGTCAAAAGGCTATAATCAGATTATTTTTCATGTTTGCAGCTTATTTTTGTGCGGAAATTGAAGCTGAATTTGTAAATTCCGCTTCATTTGAGCACAAAAATGGAGCCCAAACATGAAAAATAAGATGGTTGTATGCTTTTGACGACACTATCTAATTTTATCGACAGAAAAAAGTGCAACCGTTACATTGACTCCATTATGGATGTAATTACGTTGTGTAGTTTTAAAGGTGGTACGGCAAAAACTTCCACCTGCTTGCATCTTGCTTATGAGCTAAGCAAGCGTCATGGCAAACGGGTCTTATTAATTGATTTTGATTCGCAGGCCAATCTCTCTGTTGGTTTGGGCTTCGGTCCTGATCGCATGGAGACGATGGCAGCTGTATTGCTGGAAGAAAAAGGTATTGATGAGGTGATTCTTCCGACAGAAATTGAGGGTTTAGATCTGATTCCTGCCAACGCCTATCTCGACGGAATTGAGCGTACAGCGCAGCTGGCAGGAGATCCTTATGCGCATGAGCGTTTGAAGCGCGCAGTTGCACTTCTCAATTATGATTATATTTTTATCGATACGCCGCCATCTCTTGGATGGCTGACGCAGTCCGCTTTTTTTGCTTCCAACCGCTCGATTATTTGTGCGATTCCTGAAGCGTTTAGCGTAATTGCCTTGAGACGATTAAAAGAGTTTCATGAAGGGATTCAAAAGTATCATCCGATTGAGCTTTTAGGTGTGGTGCTCTCTTTTTGGAATGAGCGTGGTGCGGTCAATAGCGCGTTTTTAGAAGAGATTGAAGATGCGTTTCCTCGGATGCTGTTTGAGGCAAAGATTCGACGTGATATGCATGTTTCACGTGCGGTGTTGTCAGGCAAACCGGTGCAAGAATTTGCTCCGAAGAGCCGAGCAAGTGAAGATTTTGCGCAGCTTGGAGAGGAGTTTTTATCGCGAATTGAAGTAGGTGTTCATGTCTAGTCAAGCGTCTGCTTTTTTTAAAAAAAGTGCTCCTAAAAAGGGGAATTTGAATTTACTCCCGCAAGTCAATAGTTTTTCTTCTGTTTTTAACTTGTCAACGCTTTCTGAAAAGGAGGCGCAAGAGATTGAAGCTCTTCTTTTGGAGGGGGCTGAAAATATTTCTGCTTTTGAGGTTAAGCGCGATATAGCAAGAGTGCAAAACATCACTGCTGAGGTACGCTCGATCAATAAGCAGGGTTTGATTCTCATTGGTGAGCGTTTGACCAAGGCGCGCGAGATTTTGCGACGTTATGGTGATGGCAAGAGTACGTTCACGGATTGGCTTATTAAAACTTTTGGTTCAAAACGCACAGCGTATAATATTTTAAGTTACTATGAGTTGCATGAGGCTCTTCCCGACGACACTTTAAAGGAAAAGTTTAAGGCTTTGCCGCTGAAGGCGGCTTATGTTTTGGCATCGCGTAAAGGTGAGGTGGAGCAAAAAGCTGAGATTGTTGAGGCGTATGCGGGTGAAAAACCGCGTGTAATGATCGAAAAGATTCAAAAAGCGTTTCCTCTCAAGCGCGGTGATAAACGCAAGGGAAGCAAAGAGAGTCAGATTCGCCTATTAGAAAAGATTTGCGCGGAGCTAAAAAGAGCGAAGCTTTCTCAAGAGGAGCGCGAAAGGGTTGTCTGCGCATTGAACCAGTTCACGAAGTGATCAAGACCTTCATCAAGTGGGACTTTTGGCGAAAATCCCAATAATTTTTCTGCTTTGGAAATGTCGGCAAAGGTGCGTGTCACATCGCCCTTCTGCATGGGTAACATGTTTTTTTCAGCTCTCTTTCCCATCTTCTCTTCGATCAATGAGATGAAAGTGCTTAAAGTTTCTGTGTGTGAGTTTCCCAGGTTAAAGACTTCAAAAGCAAAGTTGGCGTCAATAGACGCTAGAATACCTTGAACAATATCGTCGATGTAGGTGAAGTCGCGCTCCATTTTCCCATGATTAAATACTTGAATTGGTTGGTTGGTTGCAATCGCGTCAGCAAAGAGATAGTAGGCCATGTCGGGTCTACCCCACGGACCATAGACGGTGAAAAAGCGCAGCAAACGCATGGGAATTTTATAGAGGTGGTGGTAGCTATGGCAGATGAGCTCGCCCGCCATTTTGGTGGCGGCGTAGAGAGAGGAGGGGTGGATTGTTACGTCAGATTCTGCAAAGGGGACTTTTTCATTCTGTCCATAAACAGAAGAAGAAGAGGCGAAGATCAGCTCTGCTCCGGAATTTTTTAAGAGCTCAAGTATGTGAATGAGACCATTCATATTTGCACTCATCACTTGTTCGGGGTGTTGTACAGAGTAGCGTACGCCAGGCTGCGCAGCTAGGTGAACAAGGTGGGTGCAGTTGTTGAGGCTCTCTAAATCATGAATGTCTTTTTGGAAAACTGCAATTCCTGCCTCTTGAAGTTTTTCTTTGCGTGCAAATTTTAGAGCAGGATCGTAAGAAGAGTTAAAGTTATCGCAGCCGAAGACTTCATCGCCGCGTGCCTGCAATGCTAGAGCGGTATGCATACCAATAAACCCAGCAATTCCGGTAATAAAAACTCTTTTTTTCTTTATGGCCATATCTGCCATTATTTTACCATGCGCGTGCTTATACTTCTAATCAACTCAAGTTCTCTAACATGAACCTATCCAACTAAACATGCTTTTGCCTTTTTCCACATTTTTGGCTGGATTTTGAGCTATTTTTTCAAACAACTTAATTAAGTTGTTTTCAAAAAGATCCCAAAATCCTTCTCAAAACTGAGAAAAAATTTCAAAAGCAGCTTTATTTGGATAGGTTCATCCCTCGTTTACAGAGGTTTTTTATCACTAAAAAATAGAGAGCTAATAAGAAAAGAATAAAATAGCTTCCCTTTTAAATTTGAAGTGTATTAAGATTCATTCTAATCAAAAACAAAACTCGATTGATACATTATGCCACGCGGGATTTCAAACAGAACAATACCTTTGTTACTAACCCCTTCAGATGTAAAATTTTTAAAACGTTCTACAGTTACGGAAAGAGTACTTAAATCTATAGATTTGTTAGCTCAAAGAATTGAACGTTGCCAAGAAGTAAAAGCCCGTCTTTCACCTAAGGAACTTCCTGAAGGTTTTGATCAATATCATTCTCGATGCATTAGGCAGCTTAAGAAAATGAGACATATTTATTTCAAAGAAGTGCTACGCCTTTTTTCAGTTCTCTCCACTTCTGAAAGATCTGAAATTTTCGGAATAGTCTGCAGTTATGGAGGAAGTGCTTTATCTTGTAGATCAAAAAATGAACGTACCTATTTTAAAGAAGTGGTGCGCTCTTTTGCAACTCTCTCCACTTCTGAATAATTTCAGAAGCTAAAGGAGCAGCCTCCTTCCCATAATCGCCAAAGCGTAGATAGACTACAACAACAAGTTCTGGATGATCAAAGTCAGGGTTATAAGAAATTCCTCCAAACCAGATGTCTTTGCATTTCAAAGCCTCTTCACGGTCTAAAGTCGGTCTGTAGATAAATTCTGCAGTTGATGTTTTTCCAGCGAGCTGGTGTTTTAGGGCGAGATAATTTCGAAGGAAAGGAGCGTGCTCGTAGAGTGTGCGAATACGGCTGGGACGTGCCGAGCCCTTCTCTCCTTGAACAACGTTTGCCATCCCTTTAAGAAGGGTTTTTTGCAAGGCTTCTGGCATGTAGAGCTCATGTTTGATTTCAGGCTGGCTTTTGATAAGGTAAGGGATCGTTTTCTCTGAGCTTGTTTGGGTAAAGAGAGGAAAGGTAATACCAATATTTTGGAGCTCTTCTTGGTAGAGATAGTTTTGTGCAGTGAAGGGTCGGTTCTCTTTTTTCTCTCCTTTACGACTATAAATGATTTGCGGTTTAAGGAGTTGGCCTCCGTTGGCAATGGTAGAGAGCATCTGCGCGGTTTGAATGGGAGTAACAGAGAGGGTGTGCTGTCCAATGGCAAGGGAGTAAAGACCTGTGCGGTTATCACGCAAATCGCGCGGTAAAATGCCTCTGTACTCTCCTGGGAGCTCGATGCCGGTGCGTTTGCCAAAACCAAACTCTTTTGCTGCAGCGATCAAGTCTGTTGGCTCTTTAAGAATATCTCCAGCAAGTAGAGAAAAGTAGAGGTTGCTTGAACGTTCGATAGCACTCTCAATATCGATACGCCCTATGTTTAGACGTGAGCGAGGGAGTGTACCTCCACGGTAGCGTCGCGTGATTTTTTCACCTTTTGTTGTAAATCCAAGAACTGGGCCGCGCTGCGTTTTTTGGTAGGGCCGATAGTCATCGATAAGGGTAAGAGGATTGACCTCTTTACGCGCAAGAAGTTGCTGACGCATTGCCTCATAGGCAGTGACAAGTTTAAAAATAGACCCTTGGGGAGTCGCCTGGTGGATGCCGTACGAGCTCAAATAGCCAAAAGGCTGTTTGGCAAAGTGTCCAGCCAACTTTTGTAGATTTGATGGAAGTTCTTCAAAAGAGCGCATGGCTTGTAATGATTCTTTTTGAAGGTCTTCAGGAAGTGATTGCAAATGCTGCAGAAGTTGCTGCGCCTTCGCCTCCTCTGTATGGCTAAGATATTGAAGAAGAAGTTTTATTTTGTTTTCTTCCCAAAAAGCAGAAAAAAGACTCCGCTCTTTACTTTTCAAATAGTCTAGGAAGGGGCGCTCGACTTGTTTATTCTCTTTTTCGATGGCGCGCTTCTCTTTGAGGTAAGCTGCAAAGTGCTCATCTCGCCAGTTGCGAAATTCCTTTATGTGGAACTCTTTTTTTGCCGCCTCTTTGGCTTGCTTTTCAAGGCAAACTTTTATTTGGCAGAGCGCCCGGTATTCGGAGGGGGATAGGAGAGAAAGAGCGCTGCGCAGCTCCTCTGAAATCTCCTCTTTTTTGACAAGAAGAGAGAGGAGAGGGATCTCCTCTTTTTCTTGCAGTTCAAAGACTTCTTGCATGGTGGTAAGGGAGAGAATTTTTTCCTTCAGAGGACTCTTTGTTGAGAATACGCGTTCTAAAAAGAACTCCCAGGTCATCTTGCGACTTTGCGTGTAATACTCCTTTTTTTTCATGGAATAAAACTCGCGCTCCAAATCTCTCTCTCCATTCCATATTTGTGCTGTATAAGTAGGACTCTCTAACCATTTGTGAATGTTAGGAGTGTTTTTTTGAATGAAGTCATTGGGATCATAGCGAGGGTACGAGGCAAGCGCTACTACTTCTCCTGTTGTGGGGATCATGGCAATGATGGCGCCTCCTTTGATCCAGGGCGCTGGCACTTTTGCGTGCTGCTTTCCAGCGCTTACAAAGCGCTCCTCTCGCACAGCCTCACTGTAAGCTAGAAGTTTTTCTGCGTACTCTTGCAGGTCAGCAGATAGGGAAAGAGAGATCCTTTCCCCTGCATCTGCTTCCACTTCTCCAGGAAGTTTGCGAATATAGCGGCCTTCGCGGTCCACTTCAAAGTCTGTCTGTCCTACGCGGCCACGTAGAGCCTCCTCAAATCTTCCCTCTGCTCCGCTACGTCCAATAAAACTGTTTTGTGAATAGGCGCGCTCTTCAAGTTCACTGATGCGTTGGCAAACTTCTTTTACGCTAGTAAAGTTTTTGGGGAGGGGGGGAGTAAGTCCCTCTTCGCGCTCTTTCAGAAAAGTTTTGAGCTCTTTGATCTCATGAGTAATGGCAAAGAGACGAGGGCGGTTAATGGCGCCCATGTAGCCAATGACATCACAACCTACAGGGCCCCCTGGGTAGTAGCGTTTGGGAATTCTTTGCATATGAATTCCGGGGTATTCTCTTTCTAAAGCTTTTAACCGGTAGTAGAGAGATTCGGAGAGGTTTCCCTGAAGGAGGTAGGGGCGGGAGGGAAAGAGAGCGGCGTAAGAGTAGATGCGATCTTCGATATCGAGGGGATCCTGATTTAAAGTATCACCCAGTAATTTCGAAAGTTGTTCTATGTAATCGCGTCTTGCAAACTGCTTTTTCGGTTTTTTGCCGGAGCGATCCCATTTAACTCTCGGGATAGCGCGAATCGCATCATAGAGGATTGCTATTTGGTACTCTTGTTGATTGATCGCAAGGGGTTTGCCAAAGCGATCACAGATGCTTCCCCGATGTGCAGCTTGCATGACTTCGCGCCGTTGGGGTTTGCGGGCGCGCTCTTCGTACTCATCGTGCTTAAAGAGGGTTAGATGCCCAACACGCACCCCAATAAGAACCAGCAACACAATGAAGAAGTGCAATACGGAGGTAGCTTTTTGGGGAACGTTCTTTCTCACAAACCTATTGTGAGAGTGTTAGGAGCTTGAGTCAAGTCTCATCTTTGGTCATTCGAAGACACTCTCTTAGGGAGAGACTGAATAAGTGCTGTGCCGATGGCACGAGCTGAAAATTCTAAAAAAGGTTATTTGGAGACCGCAAGTAACTGTGTACAGTTATTGGAGGTTGAAGATGAACCTATCCAACTAAACATGCTTTTGCCTTTTTCCACATTTTTGGCTGGATTTTGAGCTATTTTTTCAAACAACTTAATTAAGTTGTTTTCAAAAAGATCCCAAAATCCTTCTCAAAACTGAGAAAAAATTTCAAAAGCAGCTTTAGTTGGATAGGTTCATAATCTTTTCTAGGATTTCTCGGCCGTGGAATCGGTGCATGACTTGTTCAGGGTTTCCCTAGGCAGGCAGGGGAACTTTCTTTGCTGTGTCTTTCTCTTGCTCGATTTCGAGAACCAAAGTTTGTAGAGGACTTCCTCCATAGGAGTTCCGCTTGTGCAACCGGTGCACATAGTGGAAAAAGTCCATTTTTGGCTTCGTCTCTTTTTTTAGCCAAAGAGCTAAGCGTTTTAGCTCTTCATCACTGTAATGCACATCCCCACGCATAAATTTGGCTTGGACAATTGCGCGTTGTAGATCGACTTTTTGCAGCTCTTCTTTGGTAAACGTATTTTTTCCTTGAGCGCCTACCATTTGTGTAGAGATGTCCAACAAGCAAATTTTTACCTCTTTATCTCTTTCGTGCCGGTTTTCGCGATCTTCTTGTAGTTTTCTGCGCCAAAATTTGGCTTCGTTTTGGTCGAGTAATAAGAGTCTTGTTTTCCCATTTTTTTTAATCACAAGAGCCTCTTGTGGCGGAACTTGATAAGAGCCCAGAGGTTCTATTCTACTTCTGTCAGGGGAGATCATGTAAGAGATGTTATTGGTCGAGTAGATCATCGAGGTAAAGGTCTCTGCAACTGCAACGCTCTCTTCAGCGGTTGCATGCCCTAAGACATCTTTCATATGGAAAATCGCAACATTTCCACTGTGATGGCTCTGCCAGTCTCTTCCTGCTGCTATATCCATAAAGTCCATTAATGTGGAAGAGACAGTAAATTCCCCAGGTGGCTCGACAGGTTCAAACCAGTCGTCAATTTTTGTAGGATTGAGCCACTCTTTCCAAGGCATATAGGTTTGGGGTCTTGGTTTGCCATCAGGTATATCGTTTTCTTTTTCAGCGTCTACATTTATATTCGTCTCTTGCTCTTGTTCTTCTTCCTGTTCTTGCTTTTCTTCAAACTCCACATCACAGTTTTGACTTACAGTGACTTGTGCATCTACTCCTAAATCATCTAGGCGTTCAACAATTAAATCTCCATTTTTAGTATAACTGTGAACTTTTTCGGGGTAGAGTCCTGTCCCAATTTGCTCTAACTTCTCCTTCAAAATCACTCTTTCCACAGGTGTAAAGCTAGAGCGTTGAATCCTTCCATTGAGATTGTCGCGTAACTTTTTAAAAACTTCTTCTGGTGAGACATAGGCATCAATTAAACCAAAGAGTTTGGAGGGATCTTGTGTGATTTCATCAATAAATAAATCTTGAAATTCTTCGAGCAGATCAAGGGCTTCTTTTTCTGTTTTGGCTTCTTGTATTTTGCTAAGTGCAGCGCAACGAACCACATCGCGCATTTTTAGAATGTCGGCAAAATAGTTGTCTTCACAATTGCTTATAGATTCATTTTTTTTCGTAAAAGTGATTATATCTCGCATTTTAGGAGAATCGGATCCAATTGCTTCTTTTACTTCTTTTGTCATCACAAAGACAACACGTTGATTCTGCTTAACAATACCCCGCATTCGCCAGAATGCCTGAGCTAACTCACTGAAAGTAGTGGTTGTAGAAATTGATACCACTCCAACTGCATTTGGTGGGAGTGGGATATCAGTACCAAATGTTTGGGGTTGCGGGAAATAGGCGAGATAGCGGTTGTTAAAAATAGTGCTTTTTGAAAAAGGTACAAGTTTCTTGGAGCCCTTCTTCCATATTTTTAATTTACCTTCATGAGAGAATACGACGCCATCAAGATCGGGGCGTTTTTCTTCGATATACTCTATGAGCTTTTGCGCTACATCAATACTTGCTATGCCATTTGCACAAGCACCGCGGTCAATGAAGGCGCGTATGTTGTGATCCTTATCAAAAATGGCATCAATAATCTCTTTTACAATCTTTTGAGGATCTTCATTTTTAAGGACTTGAATGCTCTCAGCTTTTTGTGTTACACGCTCCATTTCGTGAACGCTCTCACCATCTGTTCCTGGATCATAAATAGTTTTTGTATCAATCGGAAAAGAGCCTGTATTATAAGGGGTACCAGTGTCACCGAAGAATGAAGAGAACATTGAAGCGGCATTAGCTGAGTTACTTGAAATATTTCTAGGAAAGTAACGGATATCAGGGGAAATAATGTGGGTTAAATAATAAAGAGTTGCTTGATCGCTATCCCTTATCTTTCTGTAAATCTCTTCTTTCTCTTCATTGGTAAATGTATAAAGATCAAAACCTTCACAGATTTTTTTAAAAAGTTTGACCTCTTCAGATTTATTTTTATCGAATCCAGTTTTGGTTTGAAATGAGCGGGCTTGATCTCTCCAGTGAGCAATAAGACGTTGAATTTGTTCTTCTCCAAGGCGATCATGTAGGAGCTGAATTGCAGTTTTTACGACTGTTTCGTAGGGACTGCGGATAGAGGATCGCTCTTGAGTGTTTTTATTGCCTTCTGACGGCTTGGCGTACTCACCATCTCCTTTTTCTGAAGGGTTAAAGTCTACGTGGAGAGTTTTCCCTAAAGCAAAGGGGATCAAGGTAGTGAGCGTTCCCTTTGCAAGGTCAATCTCTTTTTTATAATGGGAGTTGCTTAAAATACCTTCAGGAATCTCTTTTGCCCGTCCTTCAATATAGTCGAGGACAATCACTTTTTCTTCCTCTGAAAGCTTCCAACAATCAAAAAAATCTATGACTTTTTGAGCAAGCGAAGGGAGAACGTCTCTTCTATACACACTTTCTGGAATAGGGATTGGCTTAGGAGCTTTGATTTTGGTGATTGCTAACAACTCAGGGTCATCAACAAGAAGCATAAAAATTTGAGATATGAGAGAAACATAATTTTCTTGCAGTTTTGTTGAGGGTCCAAGAGGATATTTAAGCTCTTTTTTTCTTTGAAAACCGATGTGCGCTTCTTCGAAATTAGCTTTTCCCTTTTTACGAAGTAGTGCAAGAGTGCGACGCAGATACCCAAACTCTTCTGTTGTCTTACTAGCGGGTCTATTTGCTTTGCGCAGCTTTAGAGCTTCTAAACCTTTCTCTATAAGAGAGAGATCTAAGGCTTGTGCGCTCTCTTTAGTTAAGTTTAAATACTCGTGCTGTGACTGTGCTCTTAAGAGTTGATAGCGGAGGGCAGAAAGTGACTCTTTATCCCAAAATGTTCTGCGGGTAATATTTAAGGCAGCAGATTTTTGGCCAAAGTCTGCGTAGGATCGCTCTGCAGTCGCTTTTGTATGGTCGTCTACTGTTGCATTTGGCCATATGTTGGTTATTAAGTTCTTGCCATCTGCCGCATAGAAAGCGGTAATCGGGATCCCGTAGAAAGTTTTTCCGCTTCCCATAATGAGTTGAAGAACGAGGCGATAGTGCGAGCTTAAGAGCATCTTATCGATCTGCGACACAGGTTTTTCCCAAAGCATTGTTGGCGTGAAAAGTTCGAAAGCGAGTTTTCCAAGAATGAGTCTTTCTGGCTGGTCTTTAAAACCGTAGACTCGTTTGCGTTTTAGCTCTTCACCGATTTTTTGTATCTGCAGTTCAGGAGAGTCGCTGGAAAAGCTTTTTAGTCTACTAAAAAAGAATTGTAGGCGCGAAGTGGTAATCAAATAGAGATAAAGACGTTCTTTTATGTGAAGAAGTTGTTCTTTCTTGGCATCCGTAATCTCTTCTCCTCTATTACCCAAGAGTTTTTCATCTTCACCCTGAATGAAAAATTTGATGATCTCATCAAATGTAAGAGTACGCATTTGAGGTTTCATCTTCTTTCTTGCAAGCTCGACTTTTATATCGATTTGCTCCTCTTGTATTTGTTCATTTACGTAACGCGTGATATAGTCGCACTCTTTTTCAACTTGGGCAGAAGCGGCTTTTTGAAATTGAGTTAGGCAGTGTAAGAGTTCATTTTCTCTTTTACCCTCTTTCAGTCGGTAAGAGGTTTTTTTGAGGTGGGGGCGGGCGTAGTAATCTTTTAAGCTTTTGTTTAACTCTTGAAAGGCCTCTTTTGTGGACTCTTCACCATCTGAGTAAATTTCAAAGGGTTCTGCTTGGACAGGAGGAGAAGTAGATCGCTCTTCAGCTACAAAAAACTCATCAAAAGTTTTTTGTAGCTGTGCAGTGATGTGAGACTCTCTCTCCTCCATCGATTCTGTTAATTGAGCAGAAGGATGTTCCTTGTTTTCAATTACAGTACTCTTTTCAAAGAGAAGTCTCTTCCTAATCGCCTCTTTTTCTTCATTGTATGCCTCTCTAAGGATGTGGCTTACATTAGTGCTTGCCAATAGCCCCAAATTTACACCTAGTTGAGAAGCGGTTTGCACTAAACGACTAGGGTCATTGGCAAAGAGTTTCATTGCAGCTTTTTTAGCCACCTCTGCTAGAATTTCCAGTGCTCCTTTTCCTGAAAGGGCTTGATCAAGACCGGTTACTTTTCCGATGGATTTAAGAGCAAAAAGATTCTGCGTTGTAAGGCGCATTCCTTCTAAAAGTTCATTCAATACAGTTTCAGGATCTTTCTCTTCGTATTTTCTTTCGTTGAGTTTGTCCTTGAGTTCTCTCTCTTTTTGGGACAGGGCGCTCCACTCATCTGAAAATTGGCTACCGGCAGACTCAAGACTTTCAAGCTCTTCAGTTACCGAGAGTAGTTCACTTTTTATCTCTTTGGTTTCTTGCGTAAGAGTAAATAGATTTTGTAGTAACTCGGCGTTCGGAAGTGTTCGTACGGTGTAGCGATGGATGGCAGTCTGCAAGATAATGAAGAGCGCTTGTGTCATGGGATCGTTAAATCGTCCAACAATCATGGGAAGGAGATCATCAAATCTTTTAACCTGTTCCTCGAAGTTTTCCATTTTATCCCGATCTTTTTTCCAGCCTTTTGGCGGCTGATTGCGTGCTAAATGGTAGAGATAGAAGAAGTTCTTTTTAATAAAATTGGGGGTGAGCAAAGGTGGAGTAAGAATAGGAATATCAGTGAAATCATTTGTTGAAAAAAGACTCTTTAATGTTTCGTAACTTATAGAATCTTTTGCATGAAGGAGTGCGGCGTTGAGTTCAAACTCTCTTACGCACTCAAAAAGTTGATTGATGCGATTGGCTCGAATTTTGAGCTCAGGCAGACGAGTACCAGCTTCTAAATCGATTTGCAAACTCTGAGGCGCCTTTTTCCCAAAAAAGAGGTGAAGGAAAAGGGATTCAGCTCGTTGGCTCCATAGGCTTCCCTCTCCGTGTTTTTCCCGCAGGGCGTGATAGCGTTTAGCAACACGAGGAATCATTACGAGATGCTCAGAGAGAAAATTACTTCCCATCTCTTTTAACCAATTGATTACAAAAAAATCGGATTTAAATTTGCTAAGAAGATCTTCTGTTATCTCTTTGCTTTGAGAAGAGATCGCTTTAAGAAGGAAGATCTCATCAAAGTCGGTTAGGCCCTCTATATGGTTTTTCAAATAGTTCATATAGAATATTTGCAGGATGAGCCAGCGAAAAGGTTCAAAAGGGCTCTTTTCTATCGGGGAAGAGTGCGGTTGTAGAAGGATATTCTCTTGTCGCAGCGCAGCGACTTTAAGAAGGAGGGTTTTAAGCCTCTCTTCTTTTGAGAAGGTCAGAAGAAAGGTAAGGGTGTCAATTAAAGTGAAGAGATCTGCAGGAAAAGGGGTGATACGCCCCATCATCTCTAACTTTTCAAATTGCTCAAGTGCTTTTTCTGATTTGCCATCCGCTAAATAGAAGAGGATCAGGTAGGTAATGGCGTAAGCGTCTGTCCCAACTAACTTCCCATTTTCATCCAAATTGTAAGTTAAATATTTGCGCTCTTCTTTGATTGGGCTCTCTACAAGACCCATAAGAAGTTTTTTTACAAATGGTGAAGTGGGAATCTTTCCAATGTTTTTAAGAAAGTAGGTGCCAGTAAGTTCGCCTATGTGGAGGGGGGTAAGATGAACCTTTTTTTTGTTTTCGCTGCTTTCAAGAAGAAGATAGTTGGGCAGAGACCGCAGTGCGGGATGCTTCTGTCTTTTGCTGATGGAGAATCCAGGTGTGGCTCCATCGTCAGAAAAGGCTTGGCCATTTCTAATGGCAAATGAGAGACCAAGGTTTGAGAAGCGAATACGTTTCATCCTCTTCTTCTGATTCCTCTCTTCTATAGAAATTTCAATGCTATCTAAAGGTTGGAACCCGCTTAAAAGAGTGAGGTTATGATCGTGATCGGTAAGATGCTGGGAGTATTCACTGCTACTTTTGATTTCAAGCACACGTCTATTGGGTCCATCCTCAACTTCTTTGGCTTGGAATGTAGAGACAGCTTCTCCCTTACGCATTTCATGAATGATTGGAGTCTCTGTCTTCTCTTCTATCCAAAGCGTGCTATCTGTCGAGAGAAGAAAAGGAAAACTATCTCTTTTGTAATTCTTTAAAAATCGAAAGGTTTTTCCATCTATTTTACGTGTGAGAGTAGGCTCCTGGTCCGATTGAAATTCTACTGTGATACCGCTTTCTGGGAAAACATAGCGTGAGGGATTTTGTTGCTGGTATTTCCCTAAGTCTTCATGCAATTCTACTTTTAATCTATTCAGTATTTGGGTCTTGGGATCAACTTCTCTTGGTTGTTCTACTCCCTTTAAAGTGATTTGATGTTGACCATTTCGGAAGTTCGGAAATGCTCCCACCCAATTTCCAGAAGGGGAGGCTTGACCCCTATCTTCTAAAATCCCTTTACAAACCTGATTGCGGAACTCTTGATTTGACTGGAGTTTTTCTACGATCAGAGGTTCCCATAAGTAGGGAACATTTGACTTAAGGTCGATGGGCTGATCCCAAATATTGGAGTAGAAAATTCGTGCAATATCAAGCATTGCCTCATCATTTCCACTATCGGGCTCTGTATTTGAGTAGTGTTTGATTAAAAAGGGATAAGATTTACAAAGATCTTTTCTATTTTCTCGAATCAACTTCTTGAAGTCGGGAAAATACTTAGCGACATCGGGATCAAATCGCTCGCAGTGCATGAATAAATCCCTACCTATTTCTGACATCTCTAAAAAAGCATCTAAATCTTCAAACTGCAGAAAGTAATCGCAACTTTTTTGGAAAAATTCTCCTAAATCTTGAATGATTTCACGTCTTTGCCTTAGCTGTTTATTTACCGCTTTAAAATCGAGCAAATAGAGACGAAGTAGAGTGCGATTTTCAGGCTTTGCAAGGCGGTGAAGAGCAAGACCGAAATAGCTGATGGCACGAATCATTTGATCGGAAGGATCGAGATTGATCATCTCGATCAAAAAAGTCTCTTCTCTTGTAAGGTCTTGAGCTTCATCTCTCTTAATTTCCTTTTTCTCATTTTCATTGTCTAGAGTGACAGTAGGATGAAAAACGAGTTCGCTTTGCGACTTTGTGGTAGGGAATGCAAGAGAGTGTCGCGCGATAGCTAAGCTCTCATCTGATGAGTTACTGTGAAGTCTTAACCCAATGCTATTTTTATGAGCAGAGCTGCCGCTACTTTTGAAGTTGGAAATCCCAATTGTCACTTTTTCACCTGAAAATAGTGAACCAATCGTGCGCCCCCATAAAGTTTTTTGGGGGGTCACCGAAGGATAGTGAATTTCTGAATACATCCCCAGGGTATGAGCATTTTTATGAAAGCTCTCGTTAGAAGGTAGGCTCCAAGAAGTGATTTCAAAAGAGAGTTTGTGAGCAAACCTTGCTACATAGAATGAGCGAGAAAGAATACCTTTACGTGGATCCATTTTATCCGAGTGCTCTTCCATGAGGCACTTAAAGGTTTCAATTTGATCTTTTTTCTTTTGAGAAAGATCGCTTACCTGATCGACTCTCTCCTCTTTCAGTAGCTTCTTTTTTAGTAAATGGAGAGATTGCTCTAAGGGAGGGTCTGATTCTAAAATTTGTTCCCTACTGAAGAGAGGAAAAGTCTGAGAAAAAAGTGCAATTTTTTTTGCCACACTCTCTTCCGCGCTTCCTTCTACAGGCCTTCCTAGCTCTGGGAGTAGGCTTATATTAAATGATTCCCACGACCACGAAGAAGCTCCCTTGTAAGTAAGATCTTTACCTTCGTACTCTTTTCGTTCAGGGTCTTTTTCAAAATCGTAACCTTTGTAGGGTGTATCTAGATCCCAACCAAAATAGGTAGCAACCCGCATTAGTTGAGTATAGGTTTTTTTGTTTGAGATTTTCAATGCCGGGCTATGTAGAAAGTATCCCAAGTGATCAGTTGGCGGAAGCTGATTTCCTAAGCCGGATTGTGGATCCAGTTTTGCCACTTCTAAAATTGCAGCATATAAGGTGTAATGCGTGGCAACATTTTCGGCAATCTCTTCTGGAGTGAGGTTCTCTTTTTCATGAACAAGTCTAGAGAATTGGCTGAGAATCGTATGGAATCGCTCTAAGACTAGGGTAGGATAATTCACATTTTTCCAGAGGAAACCTCCAGCTGGAAGGGCACGCGCAAACTCATGAAGATACCAAAGAGCTTCCTCTTTGCGTCTTTTTTTGCTACGCCCCAGTCCTTGATCTTTTTCAAGTTCTTCAATGGCAGTTCGAGTATAATCAAGGTGCTCTACTAAAATAGTGTCGATAGGTGAATAATTACGGGGGTATGACAAAAGGCGTCCAGGATGTAAAAGCTCCAGAACGAGTGGAAAAAAATCAGTTTGGAATCTCGGTAGTTGCGAAGTATTTGTAATTTCTTCTAGATCAACCTCTTCACTTTGAATGCCTTCTGCCTTTCTTACAAAATAACGAAGACAGAAGGCGTCAACTTCGTAACAATTAAGAAAAGCTTTGTTAGAGAAAGCATCAAGGAAAGCTTGTGAAAAGGAATTGGCTCGAAGTCTTGGAAGTTTACTAGTATTGATTTGTTCTCTTGACTCTGGGGCTTCTGCTACCTCAAGGGTTGATTCCGAAGAGATCTCTACTGGTTGTGGCTTAATGATTGTAAATTCTTTTTTTGTTGCAGCATCGTCGGGAAAGTCAAAAGAGAGCTCTCCTTCGCGCGTGACCTGCTGAGATAACTTTTCCGCAACACGGTGGACCTGCTCCACTCTCTCTTTACCGAGTGCGTATTTTAAAAAACTGCGGATGAGCAAAAAGTAGATACGGCGTTTGATATAGGTAGAGATTTCAATGCAGAGCTCGTAGAGAGCAAAGACTCCTTCATAGAGATCTTTAGGAAGGTAGGCTTTGCAGAAGGAGGGACCGAAGTAGATGAGGAGCATCGCCAAGTGGCGGTTGGTAAAGGTAGTGTAGACCGCTAGCTTGGGGAAAAATTTAAGCAACATTTTTTCCAAGAGACTCTCTTGCAGTTTGACAGAAGTGTAGGTGAGAAGAAGTGAGAGAGTTTTGGCAAGGCCAAAGAACGGGGTGAGAATATCCCAATCTGTGTAATCAAGATTTTCACGAATTTTGCGCAACGAGGCGTAGGAAAAGTTTTTAAGGCCTTTAATCTGAATGCCAGAATCTTGTGCAAGCTCAGGAAGGACTTCATCGCAGACAGAGTCAAAGACTCCTCCTATTTCATCTCCCAGAATTCCGACAAGTGTCGAGCGAATGCCTTCTACATGGGAGAGAGTAAAACCTCTTTTGTTCATCAGTTCAGCAATGGGGCCTTGCATCTGCTCGGGAACAACAAGGGAGGGCTTTGTGGGGTAAGGGTCTTTTTTCTCTGCAGTAGCATCAAAGGCTTCTTGTACCTCTAAGACTGTACCGTAAAGAGAAGTTAACTCCTCATCGGAGACTTTTCTCAAATGATTAAGAGAAAGGGCAGACCTGGTAAGCTTTTTTAGAAGACGTTTTATCTCTGTGCGGACTGTAAACTTTTTCAGCACCTTTTGATCTTTTTTTACCTCTTGCCAGTAGTTTTGTAAAATGCTAAGAGGCATTTCGTATTGGTAGCGTTTTGTGTACTCATCACGAGACATTTTTATCTGATCATTACGAGACGCTTTGATGGAGTGATAGTGGAGATAAATATTTAACAAATCAGCAGGACGATCAGTTGGTCGGAGGGAATCGGTAATAATCGTATTACTACTTGCCGAATCAGGACTGCCAAGATGATTAAGGAGGTGTTGATGAAGATCTGCTAAAGTGTATGAAACTCCCTGTCCCCACGCAGGACTCGCCTCAAATGCGAGCAGTTGATAGAAAAATTTTTGACTTAAGTTCCCAATTTCAATGTTTGAAAAGACAAGAGGAAGATGGTATCCCTTTTTATTGCCACTCTTAATCATGGGATGGACACTTGACCCCAAATCGTTTGAGTAGAGGATTAAGTTAAATTTGCCATTTTTACCCTTTTGAATCTCAATCCAATACTTCTCATCAGGCTGCAGGTTGATCCCGAAAGAGGAGAGCCCCTGCATCATCGGTTTGCCCATTTTTTGAACAAACGATTCCGCAATATCTTGGATATGCTCCATGACTAGACTTTGAGATTCTACAAGAGCATCGTGCAAAAGGTGGTTAAGAGTCTGTTCAAGACCGTTGTTTTGCAACTCTGCCCATACTTTCTCAGCCAAAACTCTGTCACTTTCCTGAGATGATTTGCCAAAAATACGTCTTCGCAGACTTTCACTTGTCTTCTCAATAATTGTTTGAGATAATTTCTTCGGAAAGATTGCCGTAATAGGGCCTTGAATTCTTGTAATAATCGTCTGGTAGTATTGGTTCAGCTGCGCAATAGGGGAGTCGGAAGAAGTTTCCCCCTCTTCTGGATAAATAACCGCCTCTAAGATCTTAGCTTGGATTTTCTCAGAGAGGCCTTTACCATCATTTTTTAAGAGATCTTGGTACTCTTCGGGAAGCATGTCTTTGAAAAGATACTCAGTAAGAGGAGTTGATTGGAAGGCTGCCTCTTGGGATGTTTTTCCGAAGATAAAAAATGGACTTTCTTGTTCAAGAAGGGGCATCAGGTCAGCTAAATCCTGCGCTTTTCGCAAAAGTCTCTGCCTTTTCTGTTCCTCATTTTTTATAGAATCATTTCTGATCTCTTCAGTAAATTCGAGTTCGCTCTCTTTGGCATTACGAATAGCTGAGGTAATATTTGAATTAAGAGGGTTTTGCCCTTTTTTTTTGTTTGTAAATTCTGATAGAAAAGTTAACGCGGCATTAAAGGGACTTTTTTGGTGCTGAAGTGTATGACCAAAAAATGCAGAGAGTACTTCGCGATCAACTTTGATTGCATCGTGTTTTTGCCTTAGATAAGATTTTTCCTTAATCGAGTTAATACGGGTTTGTGTCGAAGAGTGTCGCGGCAGATCAGGAATAGAAAAATTTGAGTAGAGGGCTTCTTTGATCTCTTTTATAAATGCGGCAAGTTCTGGATCTTTTTCAGTTTCTGTTTCGTGAGATGCCGCCTCCTTTGTAAAATGGGGGAGGAAGGAAATAGCGCGGTTAAAAATCGAGCGGAGCGTATTCAATGCCGGGCTGACAGAGAATGTGCGCTTTGCTTGCGTAAACTCTTGTTTACCAAATGCTTGCAAAGAATCCCAGCTATTTCGAATGATCGTATTAAACATGAGCAGAGTTTAAATTTTGTGCACCTATCTTAGCACAAAATTGCAAGAATTTCAATCTAATCTTCATAGTGTAAATTTAAAATTTAATATTTATGCACGTAGGGGAGGTGAAGGCTTACTTATTCCTTCAAAGATTGCCTCCAACAAGCTCCCTTCAAGAGGGTTTTTTCCATGGAAGCCATGGACAAACTTGAAGAAGCGCTCCTTCTCACGCGGGTTCCTCTTAACCCACTGCTCTAAGGAGTCAGGCTCATCTAGGGGGAAGTGTGTATCTCCACGAAGAAAGCGCAGTTGCATAAGCGCTGTGTAAATTCTTGGGTCATCAAGCGCACTTCCTACAAGAATGGCTCCATTTGCTATGTTGACAAGCGAGAATTTGGTCTCTGTGTCTCGATTTTCTCGTATCTGCTTACGCCAAAACTGCGCCTCATCTTGATCTACAAGCAGCAGTCGTGGATCATCGCCCTCTTTTTGGATTAAAAGAAGCTCCCCAGGGGGAATTTGATACGGACCAAAAGGCTGCACCTCTTTCCTTCCACTATCACCCAACGGCGTTATATTGTTTGTGGAGTAGATGAAAGGGCTTAGATCTTCTGCTACTTTTTTTGCGTGGCGATTCCCCGATTTTATGAGCACATCTTTAAGTGAGTAGATATTGGGCACGGGGGCGTTTGCTATCATCCCGAGAACTTGTGATCCGAAGCTCTTTTGAACTGGAGGGGCTCCAAATATTGGGGCGGAAGAGACTTTAAACCAACTCTCAAGGTTTAGAGGAGTCACCCAGCTTGGCCATGGAGAGGATGGCTGCTTCTGACGTGGAACTTCCACACGTTTTTGTTGCTCGTTAACGTTCACAGCAACGCGCAATTGGTGCTGTTGTGATTGCTCTTGTTGCTCTTGGACTTCAACAGTGCTGCCTAAATCTCTAAGATGAGCAGTAATGCGTCCACTTTGATCGTGATAACTATAAATCTCTTTTGGATAAGTACCACGCCCAAGTCCTCTTAATTCAGTATCAATTGCAGAGATCTCTTCATCAGAGAAAAGAGCTGTCTCTTTTGCATCGCTTAACACCTGATGGCGCAACTCATTAAAGAAGTTGGCAGGAGAAGTAGTTCTACGTATCTGACCATAGAGCTTCCATGGATCGCTCTCTTCGCTTTTTAAGAAGACGCTTTTGTTTTGCTTAAGAATTCGCAGGGCTTGCCAATCGGTCATTGTCGTGCGCATCTTATTTAGCACTCTACTACGCAAGAGATCTTGCATTTTTAAAATATCCGCTTGAAAATTACTCTCGAGAGCCTCTTCTGCCTCATTTCTTGTGACATAGCGAATGATTTCACGAATGGAGGGGATCTGATTTTTCGTCATGCGATCGCGTACGTCTTTGGTCATGACAAAGATGTTCTTTCCATTTCGGTTGCGTCCAAACGCCTGCACAAGCTCACTGAGAGTCGTCTCTTCGGAAATGGTTAAGATGGCTTTTGTTCCAGGGGTTTGTTTTACATCAGCAGCAAACGTTTGTGGCTGCGAAAAATAGGTCAGGCGATCTTTTAGAGGAGAAGTGCCTTGACTAATAGGGACTGGCTCGCTTGCTCCTTTTTCCCAGATAAGAGAACTTCCCTTCTCATAGAAGACAACGCCGCCCTTTGTCCATTTCAAAAGCTCTTGCACTACCTCTCGGTCGGGAATTCCGTTAGCGTGTGCGCCTCGATCTGTGTAGATGCGAATACTTGGATCTTTTTTTAAGATTTCGACTGCCTCATTTAGCAGTGCATGAGGGCTGCTTGCTTCTAAGATGCGGATACCTCCCACTTCTTGTGCAGCGCGCGCTAATGCATCTAAGCTCTCCCCATCCTCTTTAGGATCGTGAAGAACCTCAGTTTTATTTGGATAAGTCCCTCCTTTTTGCGTAGCGGTATATCCCAATGAACGCTGTGTCATGGAACCAAAGTTCATGGGATTGTGAGCAAGGGTTTTTTTATAAAAAGTAATCTGAGGTGCAATTTTGTGGGTTAAATAGTAGAGCGTTGCGCGATCACTTGCGCGAATTTTTCCATAAATGGTCGCGCGATCTGCATCAGAGAAGTGGAAGAGATGGAATACTCCTCCACAGCACTCTTTAAAGAGTCTTACCTCTTGTGTATTTTCAGCAAACGTGCCATTGTCTTGTGCTTTTGAACGCGCTTTCTCGCGCCACATTTCAATTAGATTTTCAATTTGATCATCTGAGAGACGTCTATGCAAATAGAGAAGACCCGACTTTACTAAAGCTTCACGTGGATTTCCCAAATTCTCCTGTTCAGTAACATTTTCGTTACCGCTACTTGGCTTGGCAACCTCTCCATTCCCCTCTTTTGAACGGCCAAAGTCAACGTTAGGGATTTTGTTTAATGAGTGGGATAAAATCGAGGTAATCACTCCTTTTGCAGCTGCAACTTCACCTCGATAGGGGCTTTGGGTAATAAAACCGGGGATCTCTTCGGCTTCCTCAGTGAAGTATTTTACAAGCTCGCTCTGCTCTTCACTTGTAAAGTCCCAGCTGCTGCGTGCTGCAACTGTGCGAGCAAGAGAGGGAAGGAATCTCTTTTTGTACTCCTCAAGAGAGAGTTTCTTTGGCAGCGCGACTCTTTGGCTGATTGTAGCGTAATGGCCAAGAATTTCGGTGATGAGTCCTATCTCATTTTTAGGGAGAGTTGAGGGAGGACCGAAGGGGTAGATGAGCTTTTTATTAGGATTGTAAGCCGAATGCGCTTCATCGAAGTTGGCAAAGCCTTTTTCATGGATCAAATGTAAAATTCTCCTATAGATGGAAAATTTTTCTTTCTCTTCATTTAGACCCGCTTCAAGCATATTGAGCTCTAGCGCTTGCAAGCTCTCCTTTGTCATGTTGATCGGTTCACGCCCACTTGAGGCGGCGCTTCGCAGGTAGTTGAAGAAGTGGATAAGACTTTCAACTGTTTTGAAGCTCGAACGCGTGATTGTGAAGGCACTTGTTTTTTGATTATAAATTTTGTTAAATTTCTCAGCTGTTACTTTGGTATTCTCCTCAGCTGTCTCTTTCGGCCAGATGTTAAGCACAAGATGCTCGCCATCAGCCTTGTTTTTTGCAGCTTCTACCATCTTGATAGAGGTTTTTCCTGAGCCTGGTTTTGATCCTGTTACTACGCGGCGGTGTTCACTGCGCAGCACTCTCTCTAGCTGCCTTGCTTGTGGCCCGCGTAATAGCACATTATCTTTGGATTCAAAGAGAAGCATACCTCGCACAACGCGCTCGCTTGAGTTATTAAACTTGTAAGTGCGCTCGCGATTTAATTCTTGGCCGATCTGGTCGAGTTCTTCAGCTGTTGGCTTTTCAGAAAGCTCACCAATGCGATCGAAGAGGAACTGCCAGCGCGAGGCAGAGAGGTGATAGAGGTAGAGGCGGCGCTTCATCTCACTTAAATCCTCTTCTTGCATGTGCGAAATTTTAAGAAGTTTTGCATCATTTTCTTGGGCAAAGAGCATAGAGATATCTTCAAAAGTAAGATCGCGCTCTTCTCTTGTTTTTTGTGTATCGGCAACAAGCTTTTCAATCGGATCCAGTGAATCGATATGGACGTGATTGACGAATTCAACAATTGCTGCACGCTCTTTTGCTAAATGGGTTGAAAGCTCGCCCTGTAGCGTATGAAGTGAGCGCATTAAATCAACGGCATACTTTTTCTTTTTTAAGTGGTAGCGTGTGCCATCAGGTTGATGCTTAGAGTAAAAGGCGTGAAGACTCTCATTGAGCCTCTCAAAGGCTTCTTTTACGGAGGCTTCATCATCCTCATCAAATGGTTGAAGATGCTCTTCAGCGGTTGCAGGAATGTTCTCTTTATCAAAATACTCTTCAGAAATTTGGCTAAGCAAATTAGAGATCGCACGCTCTCGCTGATTCATCTGAGAAATCGTCTCTTTTGAGAGCTGCCTTGAGGAGGCTTGAGGAGTTGGCTCTGCTACAGGGTCGACAACAGCATTCAGGGCAGCAGCGGTTCTTGTTATGGTAAAATAGGTGACAAGTTGTGCCTTCAATAAGCCGATATTCATTCCGACCTGATTCAAGACTTTAAGCCCGGAAAATGTAGTTCCCAAAGTAGCGACACCAGCAGCTTTTAGTGCATCGAGTTTAGAGTCTAAAACCTTGTATCCTGTAACCGTATGAAGAGAAGCTTTTCCTGCCTGTTCAATTAGGTAACATTTGACAACTTTTCCAAGTTCTATCATTAAAAAATCATAGTCGAGATTGGTGCTTCCTTGATCACGTTTAGATTTTAGTTCTGTAGCTTTAGGAAGAGTTGTAAACTGCGTTGTGGGGAGAGGAATTTTTTCAAGCGAAGCAATAAATTGGAGCGTTTCATGTGCTAGGGGCAGCTTTTTTAAAGAGCGTAAGAAGGCAATAGATGCCGGTCGTAGCCCTTTGTCACTCAAAGAGTGAAGAAGAGCTTCAGCAGAAGAGGGAACGGAACTCTTCAGACTCTCAATAAAATCTTTTGTAGCAGCAGGCAGAGGCATCTCTTGAAGCTTTTCTAGTAGAAGAGCTGTAGCGGAGCTATTATAAGCAGCAACAACCGTTTTAGTACCAGTTGCAATCGGTCTCTGTTTCATCGAAAGAAGATAAGCTAAAGAGGAGCCAAGCAGAGAGTGAAGAGGGGTCTGTTCAACAGCTGTTTGAAGAGTGAGCCAAATTGCTCGAGATTCTGGATCTTTAAAGCGTCCAACAGTAAGAGACATCGCACGATGGAGTTCTGCGATTTTGTTTGCAAAAAGCTGTTCTCTCTCACGATTACCTCGCCATCCTTCAGGTAACTCGTTACAAGCAAGGTGGTAGAGTATAAAAAAATGTTCCTTGAGAAATGATTTTGTGAAATTTGATGGAGATAGATGAAGGCTGGTAAAATATTCAAAGTCATTAGGGTCTAAAACAGTGGTGTCAAAATGAATTGCTGCTCTGAGATCTTTCTCAATCTCGATATAATCTTTGCAGTTGTTCCTAGCAAAGCGGAAGAGTTGATGAAAAGCTTGAGAGATCTTTCTAAAAGTTGAGATAGGAGCGACTTTTCCATCTGAAGAGACTAATTTGGGATGGCCCTCCCCAAATAGTGTGTTCACAATCAATTTTTCCGCTTTTAGGCGCCAAGTGCTTCCTTGCTCAAATTGTGCGCGCAGGACTTGATAGCGTCTTGCAAGAGAGGGAAGCATAGCCATGCTCTCAACAAAATTGCCAAGACCAAACTGTTCAAGCTCGCTATTGAGAGCCGTGTTTGTGTGAGAAAACTCGCGGTTTTGTCGACTAATCGAGTTTAAAATGTAGAGCTCTTCAAACTCATTTAGAGAACTTTCTTTGCTTTCCAAATAACTTTTGTAGTTGCTCTGGACAATTAACCAGAGGAGTCTATTTCCTCGATTGGCGGCTGGGATTTCCTCTTGGTGTAAAACGCTATTTGCTTCACGCATAGCGGTTAGTTTTAGAAGAAGCTCTGTTGCTTTTTTGCCTTTTCGTAAAGAGAGAAAAAGAACAATGGTATCGAGAAGGGGAAAGAGCTCCTCTGGAAACGAGCTGGTGTGGCTCAAGAGGTCGAGTTGTTTCACAATAGGAAAGAGCTGGTCTAATTGGCCATTTACAACATAAAAAAGAGCAAGGTAGGCAATCGCGCATGGTTCTTGGCTCTGAAGTTGACCCTTTTCATCAAGATCGTAAGTGTACATCTTGCGACTCTCCGCATCGAAAAATTTCGCCTCTTCGAGAAGCTTTTTTATATTTTCAGAAATTGCGAGAGGAACTACAGAACTAGAGCTTGGCGCATCAGCTCCAAGATCCAACAAAAATAGTGTGATGAGATTTCCCAGTTTGTACAATCCATCACGATTAAACATTAAGCTTTTGGTAACCAAATAGGATGCAAAAAGCTCTTTAAAGTTGTTGGCTATGATATGCGCTTTTTTCTCGCCGCGCTCATTTTCAAGAAGAAGCGTGTTTGCAAAAGGGACAAGGCTTGAAACTTTCTGTTGTTTAGCGATCCAGAATCCAGGTGTGGATCCATCTGTTGAAATGGCGTGATCACTCTTATCGACTTCAAAAGTTAAACCCATTTTTGGAAACGCAATCTTTTTAACTTTTTCTCCTTCTGTTTCAACGCGTGTATCTTTTGATGATTGGAACCAGTGAAGAGGAGCGAGTCCACTAAACTTTGCTTGGTCTAGGGAGAGGGGGGATGTTTTAGTGATCTCAAGCGTGGGATTTTCTAAATCGTCATTTACAACTTTTGCGTGATGAGTTGTGACAACTTTTCCCTCTTTCATGCAATAGATGATCGGCTCAAGGGATTTTTGTTCGATCCAGAGAGCACTATTTGGATCCTGAGAAACAAAGTCGGGAAGCCCTCTTGTATTTGTAATGAGGCGGAAATTTTTGCCATCAAGCTTACGCGTAATGAGCCAACCATTTTTACCAAGGAACTTGGCTTCAACGTCTGAATTTGAAAAGATAAATGTGCCATCAGAGATCTCGCGACAGGGGCCTAACTTTTCACCTACCCATTTTGAGACTTTTGCATGAGCAATGCTAGTAGTAATTCCATTTTTTGCAAACTCCTGTGGGACTAAAGAGAGTGTTTGAGCCCCTTTTGTGTAGCGTGGAAAATCCCCCTCCCATGGGCCGTTTGTTACCTCTCCACCTCGGTCTGCAACCAGAGTATCAAGAAGAGTATTGCGGAAGACGGAATCATTTTGAATTGCGTCGTGGATCAAGGGTTCCCACATGTAGAGTGTACGAAGAGGTTTTGCAGAAGCCTCACTCTCAAGCTCCTTCCAGGCCATTGGAGTGCGCGCAAAGTGCAAACGTGCAAGATCGAGTAGGACCTCTTTTTCGCTGCTATCAGGAATAAGATTTGAGTAGAGAGAAGTAAGATAGAGAAGTGAGCCAACAAAGCCATCTTCCATCAAACCAATTGGTTTAAGGGTCGCTTGCGCGCGAAAGTTAGGAAGAATCTGCTCGCGAATAATTGCGCGGAAATTAGGGAAGTGCGCCTTCGCATTTTCCGCATAGAAAGAGGAGTGCACCAGATGGTCAAAACCTGTTTTTGCTAAGAAAAGAGCTGTAGCGTAGTCATCATTTTCAAGGAAATGTTGAATTGCCTCATCGAAAAACGCCCCAACAACCTCT
Source organism: Candidatus Algichlamydia australiensis (assembly GCA_033977065.1). Classification (GTDB taxonomy): domain Bacteria; phylum Chlamydiota; class Chlamydiia; order Chlamydiales; family JAJFMI01; genus Algichlamydia; species Algichlamydia australiensis. The sequence goes on along the minus strand of JAXCHI010000003.1, from coordinate 167,659 downwards.
ATCATTGCAGGTTCGTCTTCCAGGGCTGCTTTGATAGCAGACTCATTATTCATCAGAGTTTCAAAAAGAGTGCGATAGCGCTGCTGTGAGAGGCGCCCTCTTCCACTTGTAAAGAAGTCCATACAGCGCACAATTTGATCAGAGCTATGTCGGGCAGCCATCGCAAGCAAAAATTTCTCTTCACGAGAAAGCGTGTCGAAAGAGGAGTCATCTTGCATGATCTCCGCTTGAGAAAGAGTCTTTGCTTTTACTAGCATCTCTGCGACTTGCAAGCCAAACTGGCTATTGCGCTCATGTGAATCGTGAATAGACTGCAGGTCAAATGATACACCTGTAAATCTATTTGCTAGCCCCCTCTCTGTATCAAGAAGCTCGCTATGATCGGGCAAAGTGCCTGTGATTTTGTATGCTGTTCCAAAATAGCGCGCGGCTCCTTTTATTCCTCTTGCGAGCCAGTCTACTACTTTTTTTAAGTGATCATCATCTACGCTATTTACGGCCCCATCCCCAGCTTCTTGAACTTTTTCTAAGGCTAGGCTGAATGGATAGATGGCCACATCACTTGAGCGCTTATCAATTTTCTGCTTGTCATGATCAAAGTGGGTGTAGGACCTTGCGCTCTCTTGTATTTTTTGTAGAAGGCTAAGCCCTAAAGGAAGAAGGCGTTTTTGAAGATCGTGCTCATTGCAATGTGTTGAGAGAGCTCTTTCTATTGCCTGTTTTCTCCTCCCTATCTCCTCTTTTACCTCCTCAAATTGCTCTGTCAGATTGAGCATCTCTACTAAAGTTGAATCTAACGCTTGCAGTCCGGCGGTTTTAGGCCCCCTTCCAAACTTTTCTATTAAAGTTTGCATCTCTCCTAAATTAGGATTCATGATCAGAAGATCAGCAGTATGGATAACTTTTCCTGGGTCAACATAGGTTTGGAAAAATTCCAAATTTTGTTTTATATAAGGGTTTTTTTCCGCATCTTTTAGGAAGTTAAAAAGCGCCTGCCCCTCTTGTTTATCTTTACTAAAGAAGAGTTCAAGTTCTTTAGCTCTTGCAAGAAGAGGTTGGTTTGAGATCGTGAGTGCGGGGCTACTCAACCACTCCTCAAAGAGGTGTGCATTAGGGACAAAGTCTTGATCAAGAGCCGAATCAGAGGTCTGTTTTGCTAGTTCTGCTGTGATGGCAAAAAGGGTATGGAGGGAGATGATATTCTCAGTAGCTCCATCATGTGTATGTTTTTGAGCGCTGACAAGATGTGTGAACTTATCGAGAATTCGCTCTACGTGATTCAAAGCTAAATGTGGATGTTGGATCTCTTTCCAAATACCTCCTTCACCTCTTCCTGGTAAGGGAAGATTTAGGATAGCACCGTGAATATAAGCAAGAGCTTCACGCCTCCGCGTCTGCACATCTCTCTGGTAAGAGCCTTCTTTTTCTATTTGGTCAAGATTGCTTACGATACCTTCAAGATGACCTACTAAATTTTGAGGGTTTAGCTGAATTTTTTTAGGCCTAGGTAGATCCCAAGTTGCAGGAGGTGAGCTCTCTTCAGTTTGAAACGCTTGCTCCGTAGGAAGGGGAACAGAGAATGGCTTACTGCTCTTTTCTACATCTAAATCGTAGGAGACCTCTACGCCATGAGATACATGCGATACCCCTTTTCTCAAGTACTTCTTTGCCGTTTCTAAACCCTCTTCACTCAATTTTGGGTGGAGTTTCAATGCTAATATTCCGTGAAAAGCAGCACGCAGACCAGTAAGAAGAATGCGATTTCTAAGATAGGTGTAGACTTCAAAGAAGAGATCATAGGCAGCAATTAGAGGTTCATGAAGCTCTTTTGGTAGAAGCTCTTGACACACGCTTGGGCCAAAAGTAACGATGAGTAGAGCTACCTTAAAAGAGATTTTTCCAGTGAGACTAGAAAGGCAGCTGTTCACAAGCCATTGGAAAAGATAGGCTTTCTGTGAGTAGGCTAAAACCGTCAAAATACAAACAGCAGCTCTAAACGTTGTCATAAGAGCTAAATCAGCCACATTTACACGATCATTAAGACCAGAAAAAGTTTTTCTCCACGCAGCATAAGAAAATGATGATTCATACTCCTTTTCGGTGCTCTTAGTTCTGTTAAAATCAAAAAGAAATTCCTCAACCAGGGCATCAAAATCACTTCCAAAATCCTCACCAAGAAGAGACATCAATAGAGTACGCACCCCTTCTAAAGAGCTTGCAGAGAGTCCCGTTTTGTCCATGATGTAAGCAAGAACATGCTGCAGATCTTCAGGAATGATATTTGATCGACGCACCTCATACGCTTCACTTTTTGCTTTCTTCTCTGTTTTGAGAGCCTCATTTACATCGAGAATTGTTCCAAAAAGAGCGGTTAATTCTCCATCTGAAATTTTTCCTTTTTCATGAAGGTTTAAACCCACATTGGTTAGCCTTTCAACAACGCCTTTTAGCTCTCTACGAAGCGAAGACTCTTTTAATTGCTTAGGCTCTTCTTTGATCTTGGTCCAGAGATTTTGCAAAAATTCAAGAGGCATCTGGTACTCAAAGAGCAGAGAGAAATCCTCCTCATTGCCTAGGCAGTGATGATGAACATAATTCTGTAGCCAGTCAATCGCATTATCACCATCAACAGCAGAGTTGGGAAGTGTTGTGGAAGGGTTAGATGGTTCGGCCTCTTTTCCCAAGTGGAGGGTCAGATAGGTGTAGAGATCATCAAGTGTGATCGTGCGCTCTTTGTCCCAAAGATCATATGTTTGGAAAGCGATGAGCTGCTCAAAAAATTCACTCGACATCTTCTCTGCAGGAATGCCTGAGAAGATGAGAGGGTAGTGAATCCCGCTTTCAAGATGATTAAGTGGGTGCGCGATACCGTCGCGATCGTTAGTGTAAAGACGCAGCGTATAGGCTCCATCTTCTTGTTTGTTAATCTCCATCCAGAAACGTTTGTCTGACTCAAGATGCAGAGAACTTTCAGCAATCAACTCCTTTAACGGTGCATTCAAGTGGTGAGAGAGAAAATAGCGAAAATCATTGAAGTGCTGGTCCACAAACTCCCTTGAGTTGGATAGAGTAGCAAGAATGTACTCTTCTAAAGTCTCTTCCAAGCCATTTTTCATTAACTCGTCGCAGAAAGTATCGCAAAGCTTTGCTACACCATCTGGAGCCGGCCTACCAAAGAGGCGTTTTCGCAAAACATTTAAGAAAAGATCTCTTGTAGCAGACGGGATACCGTCTAAAAACCTCGGCATTTTTGCTTGAAGGTCTTCTGCCAGTTTCTCTAAACGTTCGCTGGGTTGTTTTACCTCTTTCTCGATAGGGTCGAGAAACTTTCGTGTAAGCTCATGGGCTAAAACGTGAAGATCTCCTTCTAAGAATTGTTTTTGTTCTTTCGAAGCTTTATCCACCCCAGTGATACTTGATAAAAGTTCAGAAGTAGTCTTTTTAGCGTAAGCAACAGAACCAAAGTGGAAAATAGGAGTAGAGTTTTTATCAAGAGCCGCAACTTGTTGATGAAGCAGACGCGCATTTTCTAAAACAAACGTATTTTGTGCTTCATTTCCTTCAACTCTTTTTGCGTAGGTAACAAATTCTGTTTCACTATTTTTTGCTTGTAACAGGCTAGCAGCACGTTCAGCGAAAAAGGCCCCATCTCTTTTCCCCTCAAGGAAGTTTTTGAGCATATCAACTGCTTGAGCAAAAGGGGCGCGCATTTTCTCAACACGAGAGCCATAAAAAGCGGAAAATGTCTTGCGGTCAACAGGAAGTTTGTGATGAGTTTTGCGCAAGTGTGACTGTTCTCTCAAAGAGGCGACACCGGTAGAGTCTTCAACATCACGGCTAGCTGGGATAGAAAGTTTAGAGGAGAGAGCGCTATGGATTTTTTCTAAACATTTTGAGACTCGGCCCTCGCCGAAAAAAATTGCGCGGCCTTTAGGGAAGATGGGAAGGAAGGAAAAAGCTTTTTTAGCCGTTTGAAAAACCTTATCTACACCCTCATGGCGCTTAGGATTAAAGTAACGGCTTGCACTACGCACCTCCTCTTCAACAAAAGTTTTTACAGCTTTAGGAAGTTGTGGGACCTTCTTTGCTGTGTTGAGGCAATTTTTTAAATTTATAGCGACCATTATGTAAAAAAAATGTTTTTCGAGACTCTATTCTATCAATTTTTGGATAAAAAATCGATTAAAATAATTAATAATAATATTAATAATTTTAATTTATTATAGAGCGCTAGAATACTTGTCAGAAAAAAAGCGATTGTGCGATGATGCTCTGTAACTGCGCGCCTGTAGTTCAATGGTAGAACAATAGCCTTCCAAGCTATTAGTGTCAGTTCGATTCTGATCAGGCGCTCATTTTTTTGTTTAAATTATTGCTAGTTTTTCTCGTTTCCATCTAGATAGCGTCGTCAAAAGCATACAACCATCTTATTTTTCATGTTTGGGCTCCATTTTTGTGCTCAAATGAAGCGGAATTTACAAATTCAGCTTCAATTTCCGCACAAAAATAAGCTGCAAACATGAAAAATAATCTGATTATAGCCTTTTGACGACACTATCTAGATGTGGAAAAGACGATTTAAGGGTAAGAAAACCAATTCGCAAAACGTACCTTTAAAATGGAAAAAGACGATTTAAGGGTAGAAAATAAATGCAAAAAAACATACCCTTAAAATGGAAAAAGACGATTTAGGGGTATGAATGTTTATAGGTAGAGAAAAAGAGTTAAAGCTGTTAAGGGGCAGGGAATCAAGGAGATCGGCCAGTTTTGTTGTGATCCGAGGTAGACGGCGTATTGGAAAGAGTCGCCTAATTACCGAATTTTCAAAGGACTTTTCAAAAAAATATTTATTTACAGCACTGCCACCCAATAAGAAGACTACAGCAAAGAAGCAAAGATCAGAGTTTGTAAGACAAATGAAAGAGCAAGGTCTTCCATCTGTAGCAGGAGACGATTGGGGAGATATTTTTTGGGTATTGGGAAAAGCATGTGATAAAGGTCCTGTTTTACTGGTCTTAGATGAAATTTCATGGATTGGAGCTAAAGATCCAGAGTTTCTTGGTAAGTTAAAAATTGCGTGGGACCAGCACTTCGAGATAAACCCTCGATTGGTTTTGGTAGTTGCAAGCTCTATTTCAAGCTGGATTGATAAGAATATTCTAAAAAATACAGGTTTTTTTGGTCGTATAGATTTGATCCTGAGTCTTAAAGAGTTATCAATAAAAGATTGTATAAAATTTTGGGGTAAAAGAGAAAAATCTGTTTCAGCTTTTGAAAAATTAAAAGTGCTTGGAGTAACAGGGGGAGTTCCAAAATATTTAAATCAAATAGATCCAAAAAAAACAGCAGAACAAAATCTCAAAGAGTTATGTTTTATGGATTCGGGCCTGTTGTTTAATGAGTTCGATAGAATTTTTCATGATCTTTTTTCAAAAAAGAAGCTCTTTATATAAGAAAATTGTATCTTTGTTAGCTAACAACCATTCATTGAATCAAGAAGAAATTAGCAAGGGAATTAATAGACATAGAGGGAGGAGTATTTCAGAATATTTAAATGATTTAGTAACAGCTGGCTTTTTAACAGATGATTTTTCATGGAGTTTAAAGACTCATAAAATGAGCAGGTTAAGAAAATATCGATTAAGTGATAATTATTTGAGGTTTTATCTAAAATTTATAGAACCGAGAAAGAAAGAGATTATAGAAGGTAAATATGAAGAGGGGTCGCTTTTTGCCCAAACACAATGGGCATCGATTATGGGATTACAATTTGAAAATCTCGTTATTCATAATCGCAAAGAAATTCTAAATATTTTAGAAATTTCTCCATCAGATTGCTTACATGACGGTCCTTTTTTTCAAACAACTACAAAGAAGAGAAAAGGATGTCAAATTGATTATTTGATCCAAACTAAAAGCGCAATTTTCTTATGTGAGATTAAATTTTCTATTCACAACATAGGCAAAGAGGTAATAGAAGAAATGGAGCAAAAAATAAAGAAACTAGAAATTCCAAAACATATTACATATCGACCGATTCTAATTCATGTGGGAGGTGTTTCGAATGAGGTTATTTCTAGCGAATATTTTGATAAAATTATCGATTGGTGTGAGGTTTTTTCATGTTAAAAGGGATAGTAAAATTTTCTGTTGCTGAGTGTCAATCATTTCTTAAATGTGATCTTGCATTCTCCAACCTTTTCTGCTATCCTGAATAGATCTCCTCCCATGTGGGAGAGAAAATAACGCTAACCAAGATCGAAATCTTCACGAGCTGAGGATGCCGAAGGGGTCACCATTGGGGGCTCCGCAATGTCAAATAGGAGGGACAAGACTTGGCTAAAAAACAAATTACTGTAAAAGACTTATTAGAGAGTGGCGCGCACTTCGGGCACCAAAAGCGTCGCTGGAATCCTAAAATGCGCCCCTACATCTTCGGCGAGCGCAATGGAATTTGTATCATCGACCTAGCAAAGACAATGCAGCAAGTCAGAACTGCTGTTGAAATGGTCGAAGATGCTGTTGAAAATCATAAAAAAATTCTTTTTGTTGGAACGAAAAAACAGGCAAAAAGCGTTGTGAAAGAGTGCGCAGAAAATGCGGGCGAAGCCTATGTTTCTGAGCGCTGGCTGGGTGGTATGCTCACCAATTTGACTACGATCCGTGCTTCTGTAAAGAAGTTAGAGCAGATCGAGAAGGTGATCGCATCTGGCGGAGAAGGTTTGAAAAAGAAAGAGATGGTTCTTCTTGGAAAATCTCAGGAAAAACTAGATCGCAACCTTTGCGGAATTCGCGCTATGCGCAAACCCCCAGGCTTGATTATCGTTGTTGATCCAAGCAAAGAGCACATTGCTGTGGCTGAAGCGAATAAACTCGGTATTCCTGTTCTTGCACTTGTTGATACAAATTGCGATCCCGATCCAATTGATCACGTAATCCCTTGTAACGATGACGCTTTAAAAAGCATTAAATTGATTTTAGGCGCTCTGACCGATGCAATTATCGAGAAAAAAGCTGCAAAGAGTATTGAAATTAAAAAAACAGCTGAGGCGACGATTGAATCACAAGTAGAAGAGATTGTTGAAGATGCAGAAGAAGGAGAGAAAGAATGAGCACAAAAGTAACTCCCGATCAAGTAAAAGAATTGCGTCGCCGCACAAGCGTTGGCATGGGAAAGTGTAAACAAGCTTTAGAAAAGGCGGAAGGCGACATTGAAAAAGCGATTGAAATCCTTCGCAAAGAGGGTATGGCCTCTGCTGTAAAGAAAGAGGGTCGCGAGACAAAAGAGGGCGTGATTGCCGTCTTTGAAGATGATCAAGTTCTTGCTTTTGTCGAAATCAATGCAGAGACAGACTTTGTTGCAAAAAATGATCTTTTTGCTGACTTTGTCAAAAGTGTTGGTATTGAAGTTCTTGCGATTAAGCCGAAGAGCGCAGAAGAGTTCTTGGCTGCTAAATCAACTCAAGATAGCTCTCTAACCTTGGAAGAGATGCGCGCACAGATTATCCAGCGGATTGGAGAAAATATTCGCATTCAGCGTGTAGAGCTTGTAGAGAAAAAAGAGAATCACTCTTATGGTCACTACTCACACATGGGTGGAAAAATCGTCTGCATGGCAGAGCTAAAAGGCGCCAGCGATGAAGCGGCTCTTGCTCGCGAAATTGCGATGCACATTGCGGCTGAATCTCCTGAATACCTCAATCATGCAGCTGTACCTGCCGAAGTTATTGAGAAGGAAAAAGAGATTGCCATGAGCCAGGTTCCTGGCAACAAGCCACCAGAAATTGCAGAAAAGATTGTGCAGGGTAAAATCCGCTCTACAATCGATGCAATGTGTCTTGTTAACCAGAAGTACATCAAAGACCCTTCACAGAGTGTGGAGAAATTTGTGGCAGCTGAAGCGAAGAAAAAAGGAAAGACTTTAGAGCTTACCTCATTCTTGCGCTGGCAGTTGGGGATGTAATAGCCATGGAAAAAGAGATTCAAAAAAAGATGGAAGATGCCCTCGGGCATCTTCAGGAAGATTTGCGCAACTTGCGCACCAATCGCCCGAATCCGGGTATGCTCGATTCAATAGTTGTCGAAGTGTATGGATCTAACATGAAGATCCGCGATTTGGGATCTGTTGCGGTTGCCGATAGACAGCTTGTTGTCACAGCATATGATGCGCAAACAGCGGGACCTATCTCGAAGGCGATTGAAAAATCCTCCCTCGGTTTGCAACCCATTTTAGAGGGCAATATTGTACGCGTTCCCATTCCTCCAATGAGTGAAGAGGTGCGCAAAGATATGGCGAAGCAAGCAAAAGAGAAGGGTGAAAAAGCAAAAGTTTCCATTCGAAATATTCGCCGTGACGGGAATGATCTTGTGCGTAAGCAGAAGAGCAGTGGCGACATTTCCGAAGATGATCAGAAGCGACTAGAGAAGAAAATTCAAGAACTTACTGATAAATGCTGCAAAGAAGCAGACGAATTGGTAAAGTCCAAAGAAAAAGATATTCTGGTTGTTTGATCAAAAATGCTAGGGTGCGCTATACTGAGTTGCATCCTACGTATGAGAGCGTTAGATAATGCTCTCTACTTATGGCCCCATCGTCTAGCCAGGCCTAGGACACCAGGTTTTCATCCTGATAACAGGGGTTCGAATCCCCTTGGGGTCAGCTTTTGAGGCTTTAGCTCAGTTGGTAGAGCATCTCCCTTTTAAGGAGAGGGTCGATGGTTCGAGCCCATCAAGCCTCATACTTGAGGAGAGCCTGGATAGCTGCTGTGCTGATGGCTCGGGTTGAAAATGCTAAAAAAGCTCATTTGGAGGCTGTAAATAACTGTGAACAGTTATTGGAGGTCGAAAATGATCTTTTTTAGCATTTCTCAGCCGAGAAATCGGTACATGAGTTATTCAGGGTCCCGCTTAGGTTCCATGTTCCCATGGAACCTTTTCTTTTTAATATTTTTACCACTTCTTCTGCGACAAAGCGTGGTTCTAGTAACTCTTCTACGTTCTCATCGGGAAAGTTTTTTCTTCGAAGCTCTGTATTTGTACGGGAAGGAAGGCAAATATTGACATTGAGATCGGGCCGCTCTTCTGCAAAACTCTGCGTGAAGTTAACAGCTGCAGCCTTTGCTGCAGAGTAAATACCGTAACCCTTTCGTCCTCGGTAATAGGAGGAGGATGCAATGGTCAAAAAGTCTCCACCGCTCTTGATTTGAGCAAAGCGCGCACAGTAGAGAATACTTTTGAAATTGACCTTTAACAACTCTTCAATTTCAGTCTCATCAAACTCAACAAAAGGTTTTACTAGCAGATTGCCTACAGCGTGCACTAGACCATCAATCTCGCCAATTTGAGTAAAGACCTTGCGGCACTCTTCAAATCTTCTTAGATCAGCTGAAAAGGGGGTTGTAGAGCGAGCAAGAGGAATCACAATTGCACCCAGCCGCTCTAATTTTTTACAAATCTCTTTCCCAATACCGCCACTACCACCTGCAATCACAAAGCGCTTTCCAGAAAGACTCTCTTTAGAGCTTGTAGATGGAATTGCCTGACGCATCAGCTGTTCACCAACATAGAGATCGAGGGGAGTTGTGATTTTAATATTTTCTTCCGCACCCTCTACCACGTGTACCGCTTTGCCCAATCGCAGTATGAGCTGGCAGTCATCGCTTGCATTTACCATTCCCACACGCTGCGCCTTTTTATGCGCCTCTAAAAAAAGTTTTTTTGAAAAACTTTGGGGTGTCTGTCCGCGCAAATATTCAGAACGTTTAGGAATGGCAACAATTTGCTCTCCTTTTGCATGGACAATTGTGTCAGTAGAGGGAATGCAAGTATCCACAGCCTCATACTTCTGCAGAGCTGTTACATTTTCTTGTAAAATCTCTTCAGAAATGAGCGGTCGTACCGCATCATGAATCACAACAGCTTCAATGGTGTTTTTGGTTGCACTAACTCCTAAAAAGGAGGATTCTTGGCGGGTTTTACCGCCAGAAACTACCCGCACTCCTTCTGGAGCGATCACTTTTTCTATCCAATTGGGGTGGCAGACAAGAATAATTTCCGAGAAAAGATTTATAGAGAGAAATTTCTCTAAAGTATGGAGATAGAGAGGCTTTCCAGAGAGACGTTGAAACTGTTTAGGTATACTTGAGCCAAAACGCTTGCCCGCACCGCCCATTAAAATAATTGCAGCAATTTTTTTCATATTCTTGACTCTACAGAGTGCATTTTTTCATGGAGATAGGCAGCGCGTTTTTGCGTTAGCTCGCTCATATTTGTACCTATTGAAAGAGTAAGAGAGAGATGCGCTTTTTGACAGCGGAAGAGCAGATCGTTGACAACACTCTCTTCAATGCCTGAAATCCACTTCATTCCCAGTCCCAATTTTACGTGACTCAACGCTTCTAAAGTCTCTTCAATGTGCAATTCATAAGAGTGTTTTAAGAGCCCGATACTTCGAGTAACAAGATCCTTGATATGCGACTCTTGTGCTCCATTTAAATTCTCTCTTAGCTGCTCCTCTTTTGTTTTAAGGTGAGTACATGTTGTAAAAAGCTCCTTGAGTATCTCCTCTTCCGTAAGCCCTAGAGTAAAATGGTTGCTTACTACGACCACATCACCAGGAAAGCCCTCTTTACTCCCCGTAAAATTTGACAGGTGAAGATGGGAAGGCAGCTCCTCTTTTAAGTGGATCATAGCGGGCAAGTGCATAAAAGTCTTAATCTTGAGCCCGCTTCCACATTCGTGCATTTTTGCAGTGAGATAGCCAAAGCGCGGATGAAAGGCGAAAGGCAAACTCTTTTCAAAAGCTTCCTCAACACGTTGCAAACTCTGTCCAAGTTCATGAAAGCTTTTGCTTCTCAAGCAAAGAGTGAGGTGGTCAAAATGGTGCAAAAGAGCGTGTGCATTACTTCCAAAAACAAGCGTACTCTCTTCAGAATCCTTGGGACTGCTTGGGTATACTTTTTGTTCAAATAATAGCTCTTTTTCTAAAGGAGATAGTGCACTAAACAACCATTTTCTTCCATTTTCAAATTCAGGAAGTTGCAAAAGAGAAGGGACCAAAACATCTTCTAATTGCGCCTTTTGAGAAGCAGTGCATTTTTTTGAAAAAGGATAGCCAATAATATTACGGCGCAGCGTTAAAAGAGTAGAGAGCCAAATAGAATTTTCCGCGTTTTGCCAGGGCGTGTTTTCCAGAAAAAAATTGGGAAGTTTACTCTCCATTTTGTTTCTCCATCAAACTTTTGATCTGATCTCTTAAGAAAGCTGCCTCTTCAAACTTTTCTTCCCCAATCGCGCGATTGAGCGCCTGATTCATCTCCTGCAGTTTTTGGGGTAGAGGCGTCTCTTCTGATCTCTCAGGGCATTTCCCTTGGTGTAGCTGCGCTTTAGGTCGTGTTTGCAGAGCTCCACAAACTGATGCAGGCAAAAGATCTCGCGCCTTCAACTCTTCTGCAAGCAGATCTTCAAACGCGTTGTAGCAATCAGGACATCCTAACTCACTGCCCATGCGCACATCAGAAAATTTTGTGTGGCAGCAGTGGCAAGTGAGATCTTGCGTGTGCGCAACAGCCGACGCTTCATGATTTAACTTCTTCTCTAAAATGGGGCACTCTTTACACATCTCTGTCTGTGTAATGCTTTCTCCCGTAATCTCTTTATAGAAAACACTAATAGGTTTTTTGCAACTGTTGCACTCGTACGGTCTCGACATAAGGCCAAATTTTTTCAAAAAAGAGCTATTGTTCACTCTCTATTTGTATGCTATATCAGGGGAAAGATATTGAGAAGTTTTATGAGAAATATTTTATTACTAGTCAGTTTAGTAAGTGCATTGCTAGCAGATTGTCCTTTGAAAAAAGGGGATCAGCCATCGGGCCCAGGAACATCTGCAGCGTGTGAATATCTTCCAGAGAACCAAAAGGCCTTTGCTTCTCTTCTTAGTGCTACTCACCAACAAATCTTTTGCGGACAATTTACAAATGAGCAGCGTGCCAAAGCGATGGAGCTTTCGAGTACAGGCCTTACACCAGATGAAGCAATTGAACAAGTCTTAACGGAGAGTCGTGGGACAGCACCAACAGCTCCGCCTGCGGGAAAAAAGAAACACAAAGGCCTCACGATTATTAAGTAAGATCTTTCTTAAAAACGCGCATCCAAATTTCGCACGCAACGAAGAGAGACGATGTGCAGCTAATCCCAATCAGCTTATCTTTTTTTGAACTACCCACAGAAGCAAGTTCTAACCCCAAAGCCAAACTAAAGCGAGAGAGGAAAGCAATTATTCCTCTAGCTTTTCCGGGGTAGAAGAGCACATGAGCAAGAACATAAACGCCAAATGAAGTTGCAGCAACACATTTTCCAGCAGTGGATAGAGGCGAAGGGATAAGAATCTTTGTACTTTTCTGTAATTCCCTTGAAACATCCTTATCCAACTTTTCAATTTGATCGTGAGCAACAAGAAAAGGAATTGCAACAAAAGTTTGAATCAACGCGGCAGTTCCGAGATAGAGAGGCAGGTAGTCGGGGCTAAGAAGAGTACTTCCGCAAGTATCTAAGCGGTTGATATGTCCAGGTAAAATAAGTCTTGCTCCAGATTTAGCTGGATTCCATCCCCAAAACGGAACATAGGAAAGTGCAGTACTTATTTTATTCATTACAAAAACACTCGTTAATTAAGAATATTTTACATTAATGACCAATTTAATACAACTTATTTTACCTGGTTATGAGGTAAGTAAAAATTAAATTAGAAGTTGCTGCCCAGCTTCTCCAGAGGGGGAAGGGGGTAGCAATTTGAGTTACTAGATTATTTCATTCTGGTTCCAGTCTTGCATAGTTCTTATCATGAACTGGTCAAATAATGGTACTGTGAATGCGATATGTCCGTAAGAAGGGCAAAGGATTTTTGATTTCGTCCATGGCCTGAGTTGAGTTATAGCAAGTTATAAGCAGTTATAGCAGAATCTTACTATAACTATGTATAACTTGCTATAACTTTCGATGCTTATGGCTTCATCGTAGGGTAAGTAAAAATTAGAATATGTAGCAGGTTGACGAGGAAGTGTGCAAAGATGCTGCTCTCGATCGCCTCTGTTAGGTGATAGGTCGTGCCGTAGAGAAAGCTGGCAACGAAAACAAGAATGAGGTAGCGAAAATCTTGCAAGAAAGGGAGATGTGCTAAGGCAAAGAGAAGAGAAACAAAGAAGATGGCAAACCAAGCGGAGTGACGGTGAGGAAGAGCTTCCGTGATCTCTTTTTGTAAAAAGCCGCGAAAGAAGGCTTCTTCAGTAACACAGACGAAGAAGAAATTGGCCACTACCCAATAAAGAAAGTAGGGAGGCCACTTCGGATCAAAGGAGATAAATCGAAAAAAGAGACTTAAGCCTAGAAGAACGACGATAGAAATAGCCGATAGTAAAAGTGTTTTTGGGAGAATTTTTTTAATGGAGGCTTTGGTTTTGAGTAGGGGAATTGTAAATGCTAGGGGAAAGAGTCCTAAGAGGGCTTTGTCGTAATTCCAAAAAATGGTGTGAGGGTAGGAGTTAGGACTAACTTGAACTTCGCGAAGGAGGAGCCAATTCGTAAAGCCAGGAATGCGATGGAAGATGAAACCGAAGGAGATGAGAGTGATGATGGATGTAGGAATGAGGCGCAGCCAGCCTTTGGGATCTTCTGTTGTGAGAAAGAGATACGATCCAAGAAGAAGAACGATAGCAAAAAGAGAGTTAAGCTGGAGAATTCCCGCGATAGAGCCAAGCAGATAGGAGGTACCAAAGAGTGTCCCCCAGAGGTAGGAATTCTTGTGAATCCAGAGGCTAAGGAGGGCAAAAATCATAAGAGCAAAGGTCAAGCTTTGCAGAGGATTATTAATCAAGATTTCCATAACTAATTGTTTTTTCCATTAAATATTCATAAATTCCTGATGGACCGCCTTCTCGACCAAAGCCGGAGGCTTTGACTCCTCCAAAAGGAGCATTTGGAGTGCTGGGCGCTCCATCATTAAGACCAATAATTCCAAAGTTTAGGGCAGCGCTTATGCGCTCTGCACGTTGCAGATTATTGGTAAAAAGATAGGCCGCAAGACCGTAAGGTGTATCGTTTGCTAAATGAATCGCCTCTTCTTCACGATCAAAAGGCATTAGTGGTGCAACGGGGCCAAAGGTCTCCTCTTGGAAAATCTGCATTTCGGGTTTGGCGTCGAGAAGAATTTCAGGTTCGTAGGGGTGGCCGCTTCTCATCAATGACTTTGCGCCGTGGCCAAGAGCGTTTTCGATATGAAGAGGCACTTTTTTTACGGATGTGGGATGCAGATGAAAGGAAAGATCGGTTCTCTCATCAAGAGGGTCACCAACATGGAGTTTTTTTGTTTGCTTTGTGAACTGCTCTGCAAAGCTCTCATACACTTTGCGCTCGATTAAAAAGCGGTTGGCGCAAATGCAGGTCTGCCCACCATTGCGAAACTTTGCTTGAACCGCCTCAATAGCTGCTTTTTTAATATCACAGTCGGCAAAAACAAGAAAAGGAGCGTGACCACCCAGCTCTAAAGTCAATTTCTTCATTGTTTTTGCGCACGCTCTGTATAGAGACTCTCCTGCCTCGCAGCTTCCTGTAAAAGAGAGTTTTCGAATGATCGATGAAGAAGTAAGAGCGTGACTAATCTTTTCTGTGTCGCCAATCAAGATGGAGAGGGCCTCTTTTGGCAAAGATGAGTGAGCAGAGAGCGTACCAAGAGCTAGCAGTGAAAGAGGGGATGTTGAACTGGGTTTTGCAATAACAGCGCAGCCAGCAGCAATCGCAGAGGCAATTTTGCGTCCCGCCATCGCAAGAGGAAAGTTCCAGGGTGTGATCACAGCACAAGGGCCAATTGGCTCAAAGCGCGTACGCAATTTTTTACATGGATTGGAAGAGGGGATTTCTAAACCAAAAATGCGCGTTGCCTCTTGAGCAAAAAAGCGAAAATATCCAATCGTATAATCTACTTCACCCTTGGCTTGTTTAATTGGTTTGCCCATCTCGTGCGTAATCAAATTTGCAAGTGAATCGCGATACTGCTCTAAGAGCGTGGCAATTTCTTCCAATATGTTAGCCCGTTCAAAAGCAGTTTTAGAGCGCATCTTCTCATGGCCGAGCTTTGCTGCTTGCAGCGCTTCATCAATTTGTTTGTCGGAGACAAAAAGAAGAGTTTTTAACTCTTTTCCCGTAACTAGGGAATTATGCTGTTTTTCAATGTCGCCCTTTTGTGCAAAGGAGCCTGCTAGATAAGAGCCGATCTTCTCATTAGGGAAAAGTTCCTGAATCATTTCCCTAGACTAACAAAAAATTATTTTTTCAGATAAGGAGAGTCTTCTGGGACTTTTAAGATTCCCAACTCGACAAGCATCATTAGGAGAGCACTCTCTTTGATGGAGTAGCGATAGTCAGGGTTTTCTGGATCGCCAAGTTCTTTTTCAACTACAAATTCAGAATAGAAGCGGTTCTCTCCTTCTGTTTGTGAGATTTTATGTTTTTCAGCCAGCCATCTTCCAAACCATTTCGTGTATTCATCAAATGGAATGGTAGCGTTTTGACCGTTATGAAGATCTTCATTGATCGCTTCACAGATGGTTTTTGGAGTGTAGCGCTGCCGTCTTTTTTCCAGTGGGTGGTAAAAGGTGTGATAGAAGATGGCACTGAACCAGCTAATCTTATTTCCACTGAATGCTTGAGCTCCAAAAGTCAGAGGTTCTCCTGCGAGCCAGTAAAATTCAGAGATTATTTCGTTTCTTAAGTGAATATCATCTGGGTTGAGCAGAGCTCGTGCTGCAGGCTTAGTTTTCTCCGTCAGCACTCCATCAAGAACGTTGCGTCGCATTGTGCGCAGAAGATGCGAGAGCTTCGCATCAATTCCTATTGCTTTGGAATCTACGAACGAAGCGTAGTAACTCTCTACAACACGAAAGAGACCATCTACACAGTAGTGACCGACAAGACCAATATTGAATAAGGCATCTTGAATTTCAACGGGAACATTTTCTTTTGAGCTTTCTAACCACTTTTCTACACAGCATTTTATCATTATACGTAGGTTGTCATAATCTTTTTGCGTGCGGAGTTCACCTGCTTGAAGTTTATGGTTAACGGCAGCATTTACAAATTTTTCAAAGCCTTTTCCTAGGTATTCTCTGATCGCTTTAGGAGAGTTTTCTACTTCTCCTTTTCGGATTTTTACTTTTAAAACATCATCTTCATTTGCTTTTATTTTGCAGAACTCATCTGAGTACGTGCTTCTTTTATAAAGAGAGTTTAGAGAGTCTTTTAGATCTAAATTGGGCTCATTTGGCAAGTAGATTGGACGAATATGTGCTTCATTTATCTCACAGTGATATTCGTCAATATCCTCAATAGGAGAATGCAATTTTTGCTCTATTCTAGTCTCTTCTTGCTCGCCTTGAGCGTACTTGTAAACTTGGTAAATTGTATTTCCTAAATGCCTATCAAGTAACATAATCAAAGAGATAAGTCTTCCTTCTCCTGTTCCAGAATAAACCTTATAATAGTTGTTTAATGTCTCAATGTTATTTGCAAGGTTGTAAAACCTAAATCGAAACTGTGAAAGTAGGGGAGCAATTTTTTTTGAAAATCCCCTTGTTCTCTCTGCAAATGCATTCAAGCCGTACTGATCGCATTTTTGCGCAATTTCCTCGAGTGAGTACAAAAAATGAATTATTTCTTCTAGTGCAAACACACTCAGTGCTGAAGCCCCTTTCACACGATATCCGTTTGCAATCAGACCTACAGAGCTCGCAATCATTGCAACTCTTGCAGCCCTTGGAATGTTATCGTGGATAAAGAAAACAGTTTTGGAAAGTCGTGTGCTTCCCTCCATTTGACTAGATAGAGGTGAAATCACCTTTGAAATCTTTTTAGCGGTTGGTCCAGGATCTTTTTTCTCGGTGACATTTGTATAAATCGTAGGAACCCCATTATGATAAATTTCCTTCGGTCCGATACGAGGAGCTTTGAGGAAGTTATTCCAACTGGGTAGATTTAAAAGAGTAGCAATAGCAATTTGCGTAATAAGAAAATAGCGGAATTGGATTTCTACAGTTCTACCAAAAAGAAGTTTAAGTGAGTCCGTGCTGTTAACATAGGTGATCGTGTTGTAAGCAATTATGCCTTGAAAAATCAGAGGAAGATAGTAGGATCGGCCTGTACGGTAAGTGTTTTCTTCCTGACAATCATTTACAAATGTTAGGGGTTCAGCAATGCTTGAAAAGGCTGAGAGATTCATATCATAAACTCTGAATAACTGCTCCTTTCGAAAAAGTTTTAAGGAGGGCAATTATTCAGCTTTTCCTGTTTGTTTTTTATTTTAATTTGCGTAGATTTTATCATAGGGATGATTGATGGTCAATATCGCAAATACAAAAATTGAATTTACAGGAACAGGGTTGATAAAAACTCCTCACGGGCATTTTTTCGGCGGTTCTAAAATGAAAAGAAGAGTTTATCGCTCTTTGCCTGTAACAAGGTAGTAATGCTGTTTTTCACTGTCGCCCTTTTGTGCAAAGGAGCCTGCTAGATAAGAGCCAATCTTCTCGTTGGGGAAAAGTTCCTGAATCACTTCCCTAGTACTCTGTAACAGAAAATCTTAGTGTTTAATTTAAAAAAACAGCCAATAGAGACAGTCGGGCAAATCCCCGCTGCCCTTTGAGCTTCATCTTGGCATGCCAAATTGCGTTTCGTCGGAAAACCGTGCAAAGCACTACTTCTTCCTCCTGCACCGCAATTTTTCAAAGCCAATCTGAAGCCATCGAGCGCATCGCGCGTTCATTCCCCACCCTCCACTTTGTTTCGGGAGGGGCCCCTTTCACGTCGCTTGCGCGGCTGTTTTTTTTTGTTTTGCAGAAAACTTTGCAAGGTCTAGACAGCTTTTTCAATCACATACAATCGCTTTACTTTTCACGTTTGGGATCCATTTTTATGCGAAGGCTTTGACGTTAAAAAGAATAGCAAAATTTTCTGTTACAGAGTACTAGTACTCTGTAACAGAAAATATTAGTGTTTAATTTAAAAAAAACAGCCAATAGAGACAGTCGGGCAAATCCCCGCTGCCCTTTGAGCTTCATCTTGGCATGCCAAATTGCGTTTCGTCGGAAAACCGTGCAAAGCACTACTTCTTCCTCCTGCACCGCAATTTTTCAAAGCCAATCTGAAGCCATCGAGCGCATCGCGCGTTCATTCCCCACCCTCCACTTCGTTTTGGGTAGGGTCCCTTTCACGTCGCTTGCGCGGCTGTTTTTTTTGTTTTGCAGAAAACTTTGCATGTTCTAAACAGTGTCGTTAAATCCTTTTGATCACCCTGTTTTTACGTTTGGGCTCCATTTTTGTGCTCAAATGAAGCGGAATTTACAAATTCAGCTTCAATTTCTGCACAAAAATAAGCTGCAAACATGAAAAATAATCTGATTATAGCCTTTTGACGACACTATCTAGACTAACAAAAAATTATTTTTTCAGATAAGGAGAGTCTTCTGGGACTTTTAAGATTCCCAACTCGACAAGCATCAATCGAAGATAATTCTCTTTAATTGTGTATCGATATTGCCAATCTTCTCCCTCATTGTTGGGCGCGATCTCTTCTTCAATTTTGATGTTATCGTTAAAAAACTTGACGGCATCATCTCTATTTTTATAGTTTTTTCTTATCATGAGCCACATAACAAACCACTCCAGGTAGTCGTCCATGGGCACTTGACTTCTTTGAATCTCTTCGGTTTCTTCTTTTTTTACTATCCGCTCATTAGCTAAATCTTCATTAATTGCTTCACAGATAGTTTGGGGAGTGTAGAGTTTCCTTCGATTCTCCAACGGTTTGAACTGTAAATAGCGCACTCCAACGCTTATCCAGCTAAGGTTATTTCCATATTCAGCTTGTGCTCCAAAGGTGGGAGGTTCGTTTGCAAGCCAGTAGTCTTCAAGAAGGGTTTGATTTCGGTAATCAATATCGTTAGGGTCTTCTACCGAGGCTTGTAAGGGATTGGTTTTTTGTAGAAAATTACCATCAAGGATATTGTGTCTTGTGTTTCTTAAAAGGTTGAGAATTTTTGTTTTTCTATCTGTCGATTTAGACTCAACAAAACTTGAATAGAGAGGTTCAAGAACTCGAAAATACCCCGCTGAACAGTAGTGGCCTAGAAGGCCTAACGTGAAGAGTGCTCGATCTATGTAGGGTTTTTGTTTTGGATCTTTAGAGTTTTGGAATTTTTCTACAAGGCATTTTGTCATAATGCGGACTCTGTCATAGTCCATTTGAGAACGCATTTTTCCAGCGATAGGTTTCTGCCAAATCACTCCTCGAATAAACAAACGGATTCCATCTTTAGCATAGGCTCGTATGGATTCAGGAGTGTTTTTAACCACACCCTCCATGATTTTTTTCATTAATTTTTTATCTTCCTGGTTATCCAAGCAGATTTGATCTGAAAAAGTTGTCTTATCGTAGAGCTCAATAAGAGATTTTTCAAGATTAAGATCAGGCTCTGGGGGGAGAATGATTGCCTGTTGAATGTGTGTTTCATCGACTTCGCAGTGGTTAAGGTTTTCTACAGGTGAGTAGAGTTTTTGCTTGACGTATGCATCTTTTTTCTCACCTTGGCTCCACTTGTAAATGCGATAGACTAGATTTCCAAAGTGATCATTTGCTAAATCTAAAACAGAAAAAAACTTCTCTAATTCGTCTCCTGTATAGAGTGTTGTATATGCTCTTACGACGCTGATTCTCTTTGAGATTGAGTTGAAGTGGTAACGAATACGAGAAAGGGGAATAGCAATTGCATCTGAAAAGCTTTTTATTCGATCCCCAGTAGATGTAAACTTATGATCTCGAAACACCTCTGCAATTCTATCTAATGAGTTGGCGGTTTCTATGGCGCCTTTTGCGGCAAAAATTCCGAGAATTGTAGCGCCTTTTCTTCGTTCTCCCTTTGCAATAAGACCGAAAGATGTAGCGAATAAAACGATCATGCTAAAATTTGAGATGTTGTTAAAAATCCGAAGCGCAGTCCGAGATACAGGTGTGCTCTCATCGAATTGATTCGCAAGAGGTGTAATGGCTCTTGAGAGAGCATTGGAAACACGAGTAGGATTTTTTTTATGAGAGGGAATAACAACAACAAATTTTTTATTTTCTAAATCTACCCCTTTGATCGTTTTTTCCGGTACAATTGTAGGTGTTTTAAGCTGTTTATTAATGGGGGATAGATGGAGAAAAACCCCGAATGCAATCTCTGCCATTATGAAATAGCCAGAATTTAGTTTGACGGCTCTGCCAAAAAGTGGGGTTAAGACATCGGATTCGTTTACAAAATTGATTACCGTAGATAGTTGCAAAATTTGCATAAGGAGCGGGAGGTAGCGGTTTCCTCCGGCGCGGATTGTTCTCTCTCTTTCGTACATTCTAATGGAGAGAAACGGAGTGGCAATGCTTGAATAAGTTGATAGTCCCATGTTAGTTTTTTGCTTAAGATGCATCAATGGTACCGCAATTAGAAATAGGTTTCAAAGTGATAAATAAAAAATTCACGCACTCTAGGGAGATGGAAGTGCCTCATGGACACTTTTTTCGTAGCGAGGGAAACTTCTCTTTAAACGTGGGTGATGATAAGGAAAATGTTTTGAAAAATCGCAGGCGTGCGGCGGAAGCTTTAGGATTTTCAAGATGGATCACGGGAGGAGTTGTTCATGGTGCAACCATTGCACACGTCAAGGAAGATTCGACTGAGTTTGTAGGAAACTGCGATGGTTTGATTACAGATATTCCTGGGATTGCTCTGATGATGACATGGGCTGATTGTCAGGTTGCACTTTTCTATGATCCAGTGAGAAGAGCGGTGGGAGTGGCTCATGCAGGTTGGCGAGGGCAGTGTCAAAACATTTATGCGAAAATAGTGCGTAGGATGAAAGAGGTTTTTGGAAGTTCTCCTACAGATTTGCGCGTTTCCATCTCTCCAAGTTTGGGGCAAAATCGAGGAGAATTTGTAAATTACCGAAGCGAACTTCCGGAGAGTTTTTGGCAATTTCAAGTGAAACCCAACTACTTTGATTTATGGGCCGTTGCAAAGTGGCAGCTGTTAGAGTTAGGTTTGCAAGAAAAGCACCTGCACTTTTCGCGCATCTGTTCTTACGACAACCCAGATCTCTGTTTTTCGTTTCGCCGAGATGAAAAAAAAACAGGAAGAAACGCTTCAATCATTGGCATTAAATACTAGGGGTTGTAGATTAAATTCATATTACTGATTTGTTAGGGTATTATGAATACGTGTGAAGAGACGATAGAGGTGCATGACCTCGCCCTTCAAGGCTTAAAAATCCTAGTGCCAAAGGTTTTTAAAGACCATCGCGGCTATTTTTTAGAGAGTTACCGCAGAGAGTTGTTGGCTGAAGGGGGGATTGATTGCGACTTTGTACAAGATAATCGGGCAATGTCAAGAAAAGGAACCATTCGTGGGATGCACTACCAGGGCTCACCAGGACAGGCAAAGCTTGTCTCTGTTGCTAAGGGAAAAATCTACGATGTTGCTGTTGATATTCGAAAAGACTCTCCAACTTTTGGACGCTGGTTTGCGGTCTTTTTAGATGACCAGGAGCATAAATCGCTCTTTATTCCTGCAGGCTTTGCGCATGGTTATTGTGTGCTAAGTGAGGAGGCGATTGTAACGTACAAGGTGAGCAATTATTACGATCCAAAAGAGGAGCGTGGTTTTCGCTACGATGATCCTGAGGTCGGTATTAGCTGGCCAATAGATCATGTTGTCGTTTCTGATCGTGATCTCGCTTGTCCTTCTTTCAGAAAAGCTCTTGGATGAGGATTTGGCTTGTTGGAAAGTCGGGGATGTTGGCAAATAGTTTTGAAAAGCTGTTTGCAAAGCTCTCTGTTGACTATTTTGTAACAGGTGAGCAAGAGGTCAATATTTGCAATGAGAAGGCTGTAAATGCGATCACTGGGTATACGCATGTTTTTAATTGCGCAGCTTACACGGATGTGGATAAAGCGGAATCGGAAGAAGAGAGAGCGTATCAAGTCAATTGTGAAGGCGTACGCAATTTAGCTTTAGCTGCAAAGAAAAATAGCGCCAAGTTGGTCCACTTTTCTACAGATTTTGTCTTTGATGGCAAAAAGAGAAAACCTTATCTGGAGAGTGATCCTCCCTCTCCACTCTCTGTTTATGGTAAGAGCAAATGGGAAGGGGAAAAGGCCGCTTTAGAAATCTCCGCTCATAATTTGATCATCCGTACTTCTTGGCTTTTTGGGCGAGGGCGAGGGAATTTTGTGAAGACAATGGTCAGACTACTGCAGGAAAAAAAATCTTTGCGTGTTGTAGGAGATCAGGTTGGAAAACCCACTTATGCGGATGACTTGGCGAAAGCAACGCTTGATTTATTAGAGCAGGAGGGGATTTATCATGTTGCAGGAAAGGGAGAAATTTCCTGGCACGGTTTTGCAGAGGTGATTGCGGAGCTGTTACCGGAAGAGAGTTTAATATGTGAGACGATCGAGAAGATTCGATCTGAAGAGTATCCGACAGCAGCAGCAAGACCGGAGTTTTCTGTTCTGTCGACAAAAAAAGCGCAAGAGTTCATAGTAGCGCGAGATTGGAAAGAGGGGCTGTCAGATTATGTGCAGGAACTTATCAAAAGCTAAAATTTTAGTAACGGGCGGTGCGGGTTTTATGGGCTCTGCCTTCATAAAGCATTTGTTGCAGGATAAAGATTTTTCTGGCCGTATTATTAATCTTGATGCTATGACCTACGCTGCGGATTTGCAAAATTTAAATGGGATTGAAGAGGGGGAGCACTACCGTTTCGTAAAAGGGAATATTCAAGATGAATATTTACTTTTTACGCTTTTTCGCGAGGAGCAGTTTGATTTTATTGTGCATTTTGCAGCAGAGAGTCACGTTGATCGCAGCATCGAGGGCCCGAAAGATTTTCTACTGACAAATGTTATTGGAACGTCAAATCTTCTTGAAATTGTGCGCCGTCATCCAAAGATCCATTTTCACCACATCTCAACCGATGAAGTCTACGGAGCTTTAGGCCCGGAAGGAGTTTTTACTGAAGAGTCGCCCTATCGTCCTAACTCTCCCTATAGCGCATCGAAGGCAGCTTCAGACCATCTTGTGCGCAGCTATATAAAAACTTACGGGATATCTGCAACGGTTTCGCACAGCTCTAACAATTTTGGCCCCGGACAGCATGAAGAGAAGCTGATCCCTCAAATGATCAAGCGCTTGATCAACGATGAACCATTAACGCTTTATGGAAATGGAGAAAATGTACGGGATTGGATCTTTGTCGAAGATCATGCAAAAGCTGTGCATGCGATTCTTGAGAAGGGGCGTGCGGGTGAAGTTTACAATATTGGAGGAGAAAATGAGTGGAGTAACCGCGATCTGATCCACCTACTTGTGGAGCTTTTTGGTGAAGTGCGAGGTAGTAAAAAAGAGGGGCGTATTATCTATGTAAAAGATCGCCCAGGACACGATTTTCGGTACGCAATCGACCCGACTAAAATATTTTCTTTAGACTGGAGGCCTGAAAAACCTTTTCGCGAAGGATTAAAGGAGACAATTCGCTGGTGGGAGGCTCGACTAAGCGAAACAGTTGAGGTATAATGAGCGCTTATGCGTAAAGTTTGTGTGATTCCAGCGAGGTTAAACTCAACACGATTTCCCAAAAAAATTCTTGCCGAGCTACAAGGAAAATCTTTATTGCAGTGGACGTACGAGGCAGCAAAAAAATGCCCGTTTGACGAGATTGTAGTAGCAGTTGATGCGGAGGAGACTCTTGATCTTGTTCGCTCTTTTGGTGCTAAGGCGATTCTCACCTGCAAAAACTGCTCTAGTGGAACAATGCGTATTGCCGAACTTGTAGAGAGGGGAAAAATTTCAGGTGATGTGATCATCAATTGGCAAGCGGATGAGCCCTTAATTACTCCCAAAATGATCGAGGATCTCCTTCAGGGTAGAGGAGATGTCTGGACATTAAAAAAAAGAATTAGAAAAAAAGAGCAGATTACAGATCCTAACAAGGTGAAAGTTGTGACAGATCGACAAGGACATGCTCTCTACTTCTCGCGCTGCCCCATTCCTCATAATGGAAGTACTTTTTTTCAGCATCTTGGAATCTATGCTTACACAGAAGAGACCTTGCGAAAGCTTGCGCATTTCCCCCCTTCTTCTCTCGAAAAGGCTGAGCATCTTGAACAGCTTCGATTTTTGGAGAATGGATTAAAAATTTGTGTTAACAAGACTGATGGGGAAGCTCTTGGAATCGATACAAAAAATGATTTCATAAAATTAGAGAAAATCTATGCTACTCTTTGGGGTAGTTAGAGTTGACTTCGATTCACCATCCACGTATCCTTTACACATAGGATTTTTTTATGACAACACAAGAACTTCTTGATGAGAGAGCCGATTATAAGTATGGCTTTGTGACAGATATTGAGTCTGAGACCTTTGAAAAAGGGCTAAATGAGGAGATTATTCGCGCCATTTCTCAAAAAAAGAATGAGCCAAAATTTCTTTTGGATTTTCGTTTGAAAGCTTTTCAAAAGTGGCAAAAGATGAAGGAGCCTTCGTGGGCCAATCTTAAAATTGATCCTATAGATTTCCAAAATATTCGTTACTACTCTGAGCCAAAAGGGAAGCCACAACTTAGCAGTTTAGATGAGGTCGATCCTGAGCTCTTGCGTACGTTTGAAAAATTGGGAATTCCGCTTGACGAGCAGAAGCGTTTAGCCAATGTTGCAGTCGATGTTGTTTTTGACTCCGTTTCGCTTGGAACAACGTTTAAAAAAACATTAGAAGAGGCGGGAGTTGTACTCTGCTCTATGAGTGAAGCGGTACAAAAATACCCCGAACTTATTGAGGAGCATCTTGGTACAGTGGTGCCAATTGGAGATAACTTTTTTGCCGCTTTAAATTCTGCTGTTTTTTCAGACGGCTCTTTTGTCTACGTTCCAAAAGGAGTGCGTTCTCCCATTGAGCTTTCCACCTATTTCCGCATCAATGAGCGGGAGACCGGACAGTTTGAGCGTACGCTAATTGTGGCGGAAGAAGATTCCTATGTCAGCTATTTGGAAGGGTGCACAGCACCCGCTTATGATGAGAATCAGCTTCACGCAGCTGTTGTAGAACTTGTAGCAAAAAAAAGTGCCGAAATTAAATATTCAACCGTTCAGAACTGGTACTCAGGTGATCCAAAGACAGGCAAGGGTGGCATTTATAATTTTGTCACAAAGAGGGGACGCTGCGCAGGGTTTCGTTCCAAGATTTCTTGGACACAAGTCGAAGCAGGTGCGGCAATTACGTGGAAGTATCCAAGCTGTATTCTGCAAGGGGATGAGTCAGTCGGAGAGTTCTACTCTGTGGCCCTAACTAGCGGCAAAATGCAGGCAGACACAGGTACTAAGATGTATCATGTAGGGAAGAAGACAAAGTCGACAATTATTTCGAAAGGGATCTCGGCAGATCAATCGCATAATACCTATCGAGGTCTTGTAAAGATGGGGGCGAAGGCGGAGGGAGCGCGCAACTACACGCAGTGTGATTCGATGCTAGTTGGGTGTGAGTGTTCTGCTAATACTTTTCCCTATATTGAAACGTTTACAGATCAAGCTGAAGTAGAGCATGAGGCGTCGACGTCCAAGATGAATGAGGAACAAATCTTTTATTTACGCTCGAGAGGCTTTTCTCACGAGGATGCGATTCAGCTGATTTTAAGCGGCTTTTGCAAGCAGGTTTACAAAGAACTCCCTCTGGAGTTTGCCGTTGAAGCTGAGAAACTTTTAACTTTAAAACTGGAAAACTCCGTAGGCTAATATGTTAATTATCAAAGATCTCCACGTAGAAATTGAAGAAACACCTATTTTGAAAGGGATCTCTCTAAGTGTTAACCCTGGTGAGATTCACGCAATTATGGGTCCAAATGGAGCGGGCAAATCGACGCTTGCTAAAATTATTTCAGGCGATCCTGAATATGAAGTAACAAGCGGAGAAATTCTTTTTGAGGGCCAGAATATTTTAGAGCTTGAACCAGACGAGCGCGCCCACCTTGGACTTTTTATGGGTTTTCAATATCCAATCGAGATTCCAGGAATTCAAAATATTGAGTTTTTACACCAAGCCTTCAACGCGCATCGCAAAGCTAAGGGCGAAGAGCCTCTTTCAGCAGAAGAATTTCGAGAAAGAGCAGAGGATGTGGCAAAGGATCTTGGTTTTCGCACAACCATTTTAGAGCGCGACCTCAATACAGGCTTTTCTGGAGGAGAGAAGAAGCGCAATGAGATCTTGCAAATGGCGATTTTAGACCCCAAATTTTCTATTTTAGATGAGACAGACTCAGGACTTGATATCGATGCGTTAAAAGTTGTATCAGAGGGGGTTAATAAGCTAATGAAGCCGGAAAAAGGGCTCATTTTGATTACCCACTACCAGCGTCTGCTTAACTACATCAAGCCCGATTTTGTACACGTCTTAGCTGATGGAAAAATTGTAAAAAGTGGTGATGCTAGCCTCGCATTAGAGCTTGAAAGAGAGGGGTATGTGCATGTCAGCTCTTGAGAAAAGTTTGTTCTCTCTTTTTGAAAAAGAGGAGCGTGATAGCGAACAGAGGCGTAGTTGGGAGGCTTTTATAGAGCAAGGTTTGCCCAACCCAAAAGAGGATGCATTTCGCTACTTTCCGCTTGAGAGTCTCTATGAAGAGACTCTTTCTGATTTTGAGACTCTTAACTACGATTTCTCTTTTCCAAAACCTGTAGTTGCTCTTCCACTCTCCCAAGCTAAAAAACAGTATGGTTCGCTCTTCTTTTCCCAAAGAAGGGAGAGCTCCTTCCTAAAACTTTCAAAGGCTCTTTCAGGAGAGGGGCTCTTCCTCTATATTCCTCCCCGAGTGGAGCTGGACGCGCCTCTGGATTTATCAAAAACATTTCTCAAAAATGCGTTTCCTCATCTCACAATTTTTTTAGGAGAGGGAGCTAGAGTAAAACTGCATCGCAATACAATAGTGAGTGGTTGGACCTTCTCGTCAACAGAGATCGCCCTTGAGAAGGGAGCGGAGCTTTTAATCGAGGAGCACCTGCACCTAGAGAAACAAGCTCGTTTTTTTGGTACAATGCAAGCGCGTATCCATGAAAATGCGCGGCTACAAAACCACTCCTTCAGAACAGGTGAAGGGATTGCACGCGAAGAGGTGAACGTAGAGTTGCGTGGAGAAAGAGCAGATGCAATGCTTAAAGGAGCTGCACAATTAGCTGATGATGCGCAGCATCATGTGAACGTTTTGGCTCACCATATCGCTCCTAAAACAACTTCTCACCAGCACTTTAAAAATATTTTATCTGGCAGATCGCGAGCAAGCTTTGAAGGGAAAATTTATGTTGAAAAAGAGGCTCTGCTTACCGACGCCTACCAGCTCACTAACCACCTTCTCTTAGACCCTAAGGCAAGCGCTTTTAGCAAGCCTAATCTTGAGATTTTTGCGGATGATGTTAAAGCTTCCCACGGAGCAACAGTCAGCGAAGTGGATAAGCGCTACCTACACTACTTACAAACACGTGGAATCGAAAAAAAATTAGGCAAGCAGATGCTCCTCAAAGGATTTCTTCTTACACTCTTTGAAGATACGGCACTGCAAAAAGTTGTAGCGGAGTCTTTATGAATGCAAGACATGATTTTGACATCTCTGAGGTGCGCCGTGAATTCCCTATTTTAAAAAAGCAGATGAGTGGCAGGCCTCTCATCTATTTCGATACGGCTGCCACAAGCCACAAGCCTACATGCGTAATTGATGCTATGAGTCATTTCTACGCAGAAGAGTATGCAACAGTCCACCGCGCTATTTATGAAATTGCTGCAAAAGCAACAGAGACCTACTCTGTAGTGCGGCGCAAAGTGCAGAAGCTGATTCATGCGAAAGAAGAAGAGGAGATTATTTTTACCAGTGGAACAACAGATTCAATTAATCTTGTTGCCTCTTCATTTGGCAAAAAATTTATTAGAGAGGGCGATGAGATTCTGATCTCGGAGATGGAACATCACTCCAATATTGTGCCGTGGCAGCTTATGGCAAAAGAGCGCGGTGCGACTTTAAAGTGGGTTCCCATGACAGAGTCTGGCGAATTAGATTGGGGAAAATTTCAAAAACTTCTGACACCTAAAACCAAAATTGTAAGTCTTGCACACATTGCCAATACCACCGGTACTTGCAATCCTATCGAGGAGATTGTCCGTGCAGCGCATGCGGTAGGTGCAAAAGTAATGATTGATGGGGCGCAGGCAGCAGGCCATATTCCGCTGGACATGCAAAAAATCAATTGTGATTTCTACGCCTTTTCAGGCCATAAAATGTATGGGCCAACAGGAGTAGGAATTCTCTATGGTAAACGCGAACTTTTAGAAGAGCTTCCTCCTTATCAAGGTGGCGGAGATATGATTGAGCGTGTCTCCATTGAGGGGACTACTTTTCAAGGTGCACCACTTAAGTTTGAAGCAGGAACACCTCTTATTGCTCAGGTAATTGGTCTCGGTGAAGCAATCGATTTTCTCACACGCTGGGGGCTTGAAGAGATTCGCGATTGGGAGCAGAGACTCCTCCTCAAAGCGACAAAAGCGCTTCAGGCTATTGATGAGGTGAAGATTTGGGGGGCAGCACCAGAAAAAGGGGGGATCATCTCTTTTACCGTTGAGGGTCTTCATGCCCTTGATATTGGAACGCTTATGGGCCTTAAAGGAGTTGCGCTACGGACGGGACATCTTTGTGCGCAGCCTACTCTCAAACGTTTTGGTATTACTTCACTTGCTCGCATATCATTTGGTATTTATTCTACGCCTGAAGAGGTAGATACGTTTGCCGAAGTGCTAAAAGAAACAATGCTCTTACTTCAGCCTGAATTATCTTTTTAAAATATTCGTCTCCATCTCGCTGCGCCAAATCAAATTTACGAGGCTGCCTTCAAATTCATTCCACTCACAAAAATCATCTTTTTCCCCAGTAAAAGCTCTTCGAGCTATACAAACTTTAAAAAGTTTGCTCCGCTCTGCAGAAACTTTTTCTGTAAAAAAATCTTTCTTTTTGTGAATGAAAGCAATTCGAAGCCTCCCTCTCAGCCACCACGCCGTACGCAGTACTGCCACGACGTCTAAAATCCGATTTTGCTTTGCGATATGAAGCCGTCACGCCGCTTCGCGCATATACCACACTTTTTGAAAACAGTTAATCGCTTCGCGCTTCAATAAAAAAAATTAGCCGCGTGAGGGATGACGCGAAGCGCGACCGAACGCTCCGCGGTTTCAGATCGGCACTGAAAAATTGCAGCGCAGGAGGACGGGGTAGTGCTGTGCACGCCCCTCCGACGAGCACGCGATTTGGCATGGCGAGGTGAAACTCAAGGGGGAGCGGGGGTGCGTCGGTACGCGCACCCCGACTCGGTATGGTGGCCATTTTTTTTATTTCTCTTTCCCTATATTAAATGTTGGTCTTGCAAAAATTGTTTTTGCTCATCTACAGTAAGGTCTACTGCCGTATGTTTCGAAAACTTTTTCTGCTAATTCCTGTCTGTCTTTTTGCACAAAAAGACTCCGAACAAAGCTTGAGCCAAACGGGCTCAGCTTGTGGCTGCCCATGGGAAAGTTCTGTCGCTTTACATAGACCGTGCGATGCAATGCTAGAATATTACGCAACTCCCTCCGCAGGTCCACGCGTAAAAGGCGGAGCTGGGTATTTTATGACCGGCTCCTACCTCTATTGGACAGGGCGTGAATCAGGTCTTGAGTTTGTAACAAGCGGTGTGCAAAACTTCGGGATAGAACCAGAAAAACGTGGAGAGGTTTTCGAACCTGATTTTCGATACTATTCGGGCTTTAAGTTTGGGTTAGGAGTTTCACTTGAGCATGATGATTGGGACCTTTTTGGACAAGTCACATGGATTCAACCGAAAGGAACAAAGAGATTTGTCACACGCGATAGCGCGACTACTGACCTGCAGCGCACGTGGTACATTGGTGGGAGTATCAACTCGGACTTTATTCCCTATAAAGCAAATGCTGAATGGAAGTTGCAGTTTCAAGTAGTTGAGTTGGAACTGGGACGTAACTCTTTTTTTAGTAAGTATCTCTCTTTTCGTCCCCATTTTGGATTGAAAGGTACTTGGCAGCAGCAAGATTATGTTGTCCATTACGACTCTGTTACAAATTTGGGAGTGATGCAAGAAGAGCGCATGCATATTACACAGGACTCTTACGGATTGGGAATGCGTACAGGGTTTGATGGTGCGTGGCATTTTAATAAGTATTGGTCATTTATTGGAGACGTTGCCTTTTCAGGCTTATGGAGCTACTTTGATGTCCAAAGGTCTGACAGAATTGGAACAAATGGAGTCGATTTTGTACGTTTTAGAACGGAAAACGGCACTCATACGATCCAACCTGTTTTGGAGTTTGCAACAGGATTACGTGGTGAGGTCTGGTTTTTTAACAGTCTGTACCATCTCTCCATAGATATGCTTTGGGAAGAGCAGCGCTGGTTCCAGATGAACAAACTTTATCGCGTGTTAGAGGAGACAGATCATGGATCACTTGTAATGCAGGGATTTACATTGCGGCTGAGGTTTGACTTTTGAGGGATAATATGAAAAAAGGTTTACTGTTTTTACTCTTTTCTGCTTTTTTGCATGCAGAAAATGCATACAACCATTGTGAACCTCCTTCACCTCCCGATCCTATCTGTGAAACAGGAGGACCTTCACTTCTTTTTTGTGGAAGCCCTTTGAAGGAGGAGTGCTGGACCTTCAACCTTTCAGGTGATTTCATTTATTGGACAGCACGCGTTGATGGCTTGGGGTATACAGCTTCTAAGTGGCGTAACGCTTTGGGAGAAGACCCAAACAGAGGCAGTGTTAAGCACCCTGATTTTGCATTTGAACCCGGTTTTAAAGTCGGGCTTGGAATACGCATTCCACATGATGCTTGGGAAATTGAGTCGAAATATACGTGGCTACATACAGGTGATAAGAGATCGAGTACGGAGAGCCCAAACTCTTTGACAACAAGCGATGGAGCTACCTGGTTTATGAGAGAAGGAGCACCAGGATCTCTTTTAGAGCCCGATTTCCCCCTCCTTTTATCAGCACGTAGCCGTTGGGATTTACATTTTAACGCCATAGACTTAGAGTTTGCCCGTACATCAAGAGCAAGTAGAAAACTTGATCTACGGCCCCATTTCGGATTTAAAGGGAGTTGGCAAAAGCAACACCTTTTAGTGGCATATGAAGCCTTGCCAAACGTTGCAAACAATACTTTCCGCAGAATGACACAGCAACTAGACTACTGGGGATTTGGAATACGCACGGGTTTTGATGCAGCGTTTCATCTCAATCGCTGGTTTAGATTGCTTGGAAAAGCAGCTGTTTCAGGATTATGGAGTGAATTTGATGTAGAGCGTAACGATCGATTTGCTCCTACAGATGGGAGTGCACCTGAGCTCTCTTCATTTCGCACATGCAACTCATTCCACACTCTCGTCCCAGTGCTTGAGCTCTTTTTAGGGCTACGCTGGGAGAAACGCTTTAATGAAAATCTCTATAACTACATGATGCAATTAGGATGGGAACACCAAGTATGGTGGGAGATGAACCAATTTTATCGTGTTTATGAACAGGGAAACCAGGGAGACCTTACCATGCAGGGGTTGACTTTTCAGCTGAGGTTAGACTTTTAATAGATGAAACTTTCGCGCCTCATTACTTTTTTTCCGATACTTATGATGGCTTATCAAGATCATCCTCCTATGCCTGCACCCGGTAAAATTGATGAGTATCACGAGCATCGCTATGAGAGATCAACAGCTCCTGCGGGTCCCCGCGTACGCTGTCCAGTAGACATCTATTTTACAGGAGATTTCATCTACTGGCGTGCGGATCAAGATGGATTAGGCTTTGCAGCGAGTGGATGGAGAGCAAATCCCACACAGTCTGTTAAAAAGGGAAAAGTTGTGCATCCCGGTTTTGACTTTGATCCTGGGTTCAAAGCAGGCTTCGGAGTTAACCTAGATCACGACTTTTGGGATGTTTACTTTCAATATACATGGTTTTATACAGGAGATCAGAAAAACTCTATCTCGGCAAACTCCATTGAAGATGCAGCGATTGCTGCCACTTGGTTTCCTCAAGGACTCTTTCCACTCACACCTGACGATCCTCTCCTTAACGAAGCGCGGGGCAGATGGTGTCTGCACTACCAAACACTCGACTTCGAGTTAGGCCGCAACTTTTTTGTGAGCAGCTGGCTCACAACAAGGCCATTTTTTGGGTTTAAGGGAACCTGGCAAGATCAAGATCTTTCGATACGCTACCGTCGCCTTCTTGGCGTTGCTGATCAGAGGCAGTGGCGCATAACGCAAGATTTAGAGTTTTGGGGATTTGGTCCGCGAGCGGGGTTGAATACAAATTGGTTTTTTTCAAAGCCAGTCAGCCTATATGGGAACTTTGCACTCTCAGCACTTTGGGGACAATTTGAGGTAGTGCGAAGAGATCGCTTTGCAAATATTGCAGTACCCTCGCTGCCTGAAACTACGTCACTTTATACGGAAAATGAGTTTCACACTGTGATTCCGGCATTAGAAATTGGGCTCGGTCTTCGTGCACAAGGATTCTCATGTACAAAACGCTTTCACTACCAATTTCAGTTAGGATGGGAGCTGCAATACTGGTGGGACATGAACGAATTCTATCGCGTTTATGAACCAACATCTCATGGAAATCTATCTCTGAATGGTCTCACAGCAAAAATTCGTATAGACTTTTAATTCAACTATGCTAGTATGGTCCTGAATGGCAGGAGAAGGTTTTTTGCTTTTTTCTGCGCGTAAGTGTTCTCCAGGAAGTAGACTACCTGGAAATAATTCCAGGACTCCTGGTGAATACTTACGCAAGATTTGCAAGAATGCTTGCGAAGGAGCCATTGAACAACTGTTTTGTCAACAGGGTGAGCTGAAAAGTCCAAAAAGCGCTAGTCGGAAATCTCGACCAACATATTTTGAAATTGGTAGAGATTAAAAATAGGGCTCTCAAGAATTTTTCGGCCAGAATGTTGGTGAATGCATTATTCGATGTCTCCGAAAATGATAGCCAAAACAAAAAAGGTGTTGACAGCATCAATTGTTTAGGTTAATCATGGAGATTACATTAAAATAAACCATATAGGGTTGGAGTACAGAATGAAAAAAATGTTACCTTTAGCGGGTTTGCTCCTTTTAACAGGTGCAGGCCTAAACGGTGATTACAACAGCGGTTCTTCCGGCTGTGGTACACCGAGTTGTCCGCCAAAATGTCCACCACCGCCAACTTGCGCTCCTTGCGACGAAGAAGCTTATGGCATGCCTGGACTTTGCTTAAACATGGCATTCCTGCCACCAGCAGGACCAAGAGTAGCTTGTGGTGTTGACCTAGCTATCTCAGCGGACTTTATTTACTGGACAGCTCGTCAAGAGGGTCTTGCTTATGCTGCGACTAACTGGGCAAGCGTAAACGATCGCACAGCTAACACAACAATTCCAAAAGGAAGCGTAAAGCATCCTGACTTTGGTTTTGATCCTGGTTTCAAAGTGGACCTAGCTTTGATGCTTGACCACGATGCATGGGATGTAAAAGCTGAGTACACATGGTTGTTCACAGATGATGCAAAAGATTCAACAAGCTTTACCGATTTTGATACCTCAAGACTTGGACCAAACTGGTTTACACGCCAGGCTGGTGCAGTAGGACCAGGTAACTTATTTGCTCCGGACAGCGTGTTGACAGCTGCTTCAACTACTTGGGACCTACACTTCCAAACAATTGATTTGAATCTTGGACGTAACTTCTTTGTAAGTCAGTATCTTTCAATGAGACCACACTTCGGTTTCAAAGGAACCTGGCAGTCACAAAGATATGAGAACTCTTATACTACTACAGATGGACAGGGTGGTGTTGAAGAGTTGACTCGCATCAAGCAAGAGATGGACTATTGGGGTTTTGGTATCCGTACAGGATTCGATACTGCATGGTACTTCACAAAAAGTTGGGCAATCTACGGTAACGTAGCACTATCTGCTCTATGGAGTCAGTTCCAAACATGCCGTCGTGACACAAGTGACGATAACATAGCTGATAACACAGCAGCGTACACAAACTTCTACACAGAAAATGAATTCCACACAATCATTCCTGTGCTAGAGCTAGGTTTAGGACTACGTTGGGAAATGTGGTCATGTGACGATGCTTACCACTTCCAAATCCAAGCTGGATGGGAAGAGCAAGCATGGTGGAATATGAACCAATTCTACGGAATCTACGAAGAAGGTAACCACGGAAATCTAAATATCCAAGGGTTTACTTTGAAGTTCCGCTTTGGATTCTAATTCTTAGCCTTGCTTAAGGTTTGAATAGAGACCTGGACAGTAATGTCCAGGTTTTTTTTTGCTCAAAAGTTTCCCTGTTTGCAAAAGCAAACTTATTCTCATTTATTAACGAAAAAATGTTGACGCTTTGATTTTTTCTTTATATAATCATCTCTTAAAACCTAAACCAGGAGATACATATGGCTTCAGCAGCGTTGAAATCAATAGGAGATGCAAACAACCATGCAATTAAGCTTTTTACAGAGAACCCAAAAGGAACAACAATTCTAGTGGTAGGAATAGGCCTGACATTTTTTGCAGGATTTGTTTTGGGAAGATGGACAGCTAAACCTGATCCTAAAGAAATAGCCGATGCCGTAACTAAAAATTTGTCTGATGAAAAAGAGGACGCATCACTTGTGAGCAGACTTGCGACTAAAGTAATAAACGCAGTTGCATCAATTCCAGGATTAGGAGGTCTTGCGAAGACAAAAGAAGGAGATAAAACTGAAGATCCAGTCAAAAAGGCAGAAGAGGAATTAGCAGCAGCTGAACAAGCGAGGGCTGACTTGGCAGAAGATGCTTCAGAAGAAGAAGTTAAAGCTGCAGATGATAGAATAGTTAGTGCTGAAGCTAGATTAGCTAATGAAAAAGAAAAAGCAGACGAAGCAAATAAACCAAAAGAAGATGACGCAGCTTAAGCTTGCGACTAAATTTTCTTGCTTAATTGCTTAAAAATCTAAAAGCCTGGGTAGAAATCGCCCAGGCTTTTTTTTGTTTTACCGGTCTAATTTTAAACTACCTTAAATATCTTAGGTAATCCATTTAGAAAGAAAGATTCACATTTATCAGCTGTTTTAAAAGCTCTTTTAACCAATCAAGAGTCACATAGCCCATCTGTTTGAGGATAAAGGCCCAGCCTAAGAAGAGGAGCGCTAAGCCAAGGAGCGAGCGCAGGGACATTCCAAGGAAAGCGATTTGTACTTGTGGTGCGAGACGGTTTGCGATTCCTAAAAAGGCTTCTGCCATTAGTATTGCCACGAGAGAGGGAGCAGCAAGCTGTATGGATATCGCAACGATTTGGTGCATAAGCCCAGTTATTTCTTGCCAGATCGGCATTTTAGCTGAGAAAAATGCTGCGCTTATCCATCCATTGGGAGGGACAATTTCAAATGATTGAAAGATGGCACTCATAAAATAGAATGCCCCGCCAATTTGAAAAAAGATTACGATGAGTATGTTATTAAATAGTATTCCAAGAGGTGAGGATTGTCCTTGCAAAGTAGGGTCCTGCTGCATCATTGAGGAGGAGCCGCGCTGAAAGTCGATTAAGATCCCTGAGGACTGCACCATATAAAATGGTATAGATGAGAGATAACCGAGAACAAAACCTATAATAATCTCTTTAGAAATTAACCCAACAAAACTCGCATTGAAGGGCACATCCTTTGTCGCTCCTGCAATAGAAAAAGGAAGAATAACTGCGGCAAGGGAGAAAGCAAAGCCGATGCGAATAGGAGCTGGCGCAACTTTTGCTCCCAAAAAAGGACATTGCGAAACAACAGGGACAAAGCGCGCAAAGATCAAAAGGTACATGGTGAGAACGCCACTTGGTGTCATCACGGGATTAGAAAAAATGGCGTAGAGCCAGCCGCTCTCTGCAGGTATTAAGTTCCCCATCGAAAGAAATTTTCAAAAATAGTTGCCGCAAACTGCATGATCTGTGAACTTAAAAATCCTCCCATGATCATGATCGTAAGAAAGACAGCAAAGAGTTTTACTGTAAAAGAGAGAGTTTGCTCTTGGATTTGCGTTGCAGCTTGAAAAACGGCAACAAATAGTCCAAAGGTCATGCTAATTAAGATAGGTGGTCCTGAAAGAACAAGAATCAAGAGAAGCGCTTGATACGATAGTTGATAAATTTCACTTTGAAACATCTCTTATTACCTATATGTAAGAACAAGTCCTCTTACTACGAGTGTCCAGCCATCTACCATCACAAGAAGAAGTAGCTTTAAGGGTAGGGAGATTGTGAGAGGGGAGAGCATCATCATTCCCATAGCAAGGAGAATGTTGGAAGTGACAAGGTCGATGACAAAAAATGGGAGATAAATCAAGACGCCTATTTCAAATGCCGCTTTAATTTGTGTCGTAATAAAGGAGGGCATCAGGACGATAAAGTCGTTAAGTTTAAGGTTTTTCCTTACACTTTCAGGGAAATTTTTATACGCAAGTTGATAGAAGTAGCGTTCGTGCTGCGGGTAGGTATTGCGTTCTAAAAATTGCCGTAGAGGCTCTTTTGTTACATCCACCATGGCGATCATAAATCCAGCAGACTTACCTGAAAAGAGCTCAGGGGGCGCTTTTTCTCGTAGCTCTTCTGAGGCTTCCCACATGGCAATTCCAGTAGGAGCCATTACATAGATAGTTAGGAGCAGAGAAATTCCAATAATCGCTTGGTTAGGAGGAGAGTTTTGCACGCCAAGGGCACTTCTCATGAGCGACATGACGATGACCATCTTCAAAAATGAGGTGAGAAGCATGATCGCAAATGGAAGAATAGCGAATCCAAAGAGGATTGCCATTTGTGAAACCACATTGGGCATCGCTTCAGAGGGGTCACTACCTGTTGTCTGCGCCAAAAGATCTTGCGCGCCAGGGAGAAGTTCCTCCTGACCAGGAAGAGCGAAAGTAAAGAGGATTACGGCAAAAAAGAGAAAGAGAGGAATCTTTTTACTCATTTCTTCGGCTCTAGATACGTTTTAAATGCAGACTCCAATGCGCGCCACTGATTTTCTAGTGTCGCATTGATAATGCCACCTTCTGTTTCGATGATACAATCTCCCTTTTCCAAATCACTCCGCTCTTCAAGTGTGAGAATTTCTACATATTCTAACATTTCGCGTAGTTTTGCTTTCTCTTTCTCTAAAGTTTTTAAGTCTTCCTTGTTCACCAAAATTTTTATTTTGTGACTCTCTTTTACAGGCTTTAATGTTTGCAATACAATGTCGACAATTGCTTCAGAAGAGAGATTAAGCTCACGGCCAAAAATTTTCTTAGCTGCTTTTAATGCTAAAGGGAGGATCTTTTTTTGCATTTCATGCTCGATCTCTTTTACTTTTTGATCAAGAGCGACAATTTGAGCATTTATACGGTTAAGTCCTTCAGCAAAACCCTCCTCTTTTGCCGATACGCGTAGTTTTGCTGCGCGCGTCTTGACACCCTTCATATAGGTCTCAGCATCTTTTTTCGCTTTATCGAGAACGCCTTTAGCGTCTAAAAGTGTGGCAAACTCCTCTTGTGTAAGAATTTTTTTTCCCTCTTCTAGGTGGATTTCACCATCTTCAATTAGAGAAAAGAGTTTCATGAGTACTCCTTGATGATTGTCATCACTTGCTCCTGCAGTGCCTCTTGTGCCATCACATTTTTTGGATCAACGCAGAGCTTTTGCAACATTTCTGCATGAGATTTTTCCATGCGGTGTGTCAAAAGCCAGATCAAAGTAGGGCATGCATTGTAAAGCGCCTTAGCGAGTCGATTTAGACCCCGCGCTCGCAAGACTTCACGCAGACTCTCTGCTTTTCCATCCCAATTTTGTAAATTAAGAGAGCCAAAAGTAACAATTTCTTTTGTTTTTAATAGCTCTTTTAAGTGCTTCTTCTCATCAGCTGAAAGGATTTCTTCAATTCTTTTTAGCTTATCCGATTGAATGATTTTTTTTATGTCTGATGCGAGATCGTGTAATCCTAAAAAGGAACATACTTGTTCCAACTGCTGCTCTGTCAGGTTGAGAAGTTCATTCAAAGGAGCCTTAGGAATTAGCGGAGCTAGGGGGGGCGCATCTTCTAAAAGTGCTTTTGCCAATGTTTGCAGAAGAAACTTTGTTAAAAGAGAAGAGGGCTCTTTTAGAGGCTCTTCGATACGCAGTTCCTCTTTTATTGTTTTGGATTGTTCTTCTGTTAACACAGAAAGAAAAGCTCTCTTATCTCCATAGCTAAAATTATGAATAATAGGCTCTAGCCAACTCGGATGAATGCTTCGCAAAATATCTTCTGTGAGGGGGAGCTTTTCTGCATCTTCAACAGTTGGAATTTGCCCTTCATAATAAGAAGCAAGCTTGCTGCGCTGCTCTTCTGTAAGAGTTTGCAGATAGTGAGCTAGGACAAAATCCATGAGCCTCTATCCCTCGCTTTCAGGAGGTTCAGGAGCAGGCTGCTCTTCTGGCTGCAGCTCTTTCATCAAAATTGGTTTGGGATTCAAAATCTCTTTAAATCCTTTTCTTTTAATTACGGGATAGAGCTTCCACGCCATCCAACCCGCCAAAATGACAAATGTGAATGTAAAGAAGAGGAGTGTAAAGAAAATAAAGCGAAAACGGCCTGCAGAGCTCTGGCTCATAACAACTGACCAGATGCTCACATATTCACGGGGTTGATCAGAGAGCCACTCAGCTTGCTGATCGATCGCAATATCTGTGTAACGCGCTTTATCACTGACAACGGTCACATCATTGATATCAAGACCTGACACGCTTCCTGAAACTAGACGCTTGATCTTGCTCTCCATCTGCATGTTGGGATCTTCAAAAATCCCTTGATGCTTTACGTAGACAGCTGCTGTGATCTGCTCTGTCTGCTCTTCTCCAGGAAGAGTCTCTTGCGGAGGAAAAGAGATCTGCACAGATGCGTCGAGCACGCCATCCATGCGCAAAATGATATTTGTAATTTGCTGCGCAAGACCCGCTTGGTAGCGAATCGTCTCCTCTTTATCCGAAGACATCAGTCCCTGTTTAGAAAAGAGTTGCAAGAGGTTTGTTCCCTGCTTTCTTGGTAGACCCGCTTGGTTGAGATAAGACATTGCATCAACAGCTTGTGTCTCGGGAACAATAATGTTGAACATGGACTTTGTGCTATCGCCGGCAGCAGCTCCTTCAGAAGAGGCAGCTTTGACTTTCATTGCCGGAATTCCTTTGCTCTCTAAGAAAACAACGACAACATTTGCTTCACGCTCTTCAACATTTGTGATAACTGCTTGGTTCTTTTCGCATCCTGCAAAGAGAAGCAAAAGAAACAGACAAGAAAAAACTCTTTTCAAAATCATTTACACCCGTTTTGTCCTGATTATAACAATCGAGGTCTATTTTTTATATAGCCAATTAGGACAATTACCAAATCTTCTCAAAGTATAGTCGCGAAAAGCGCAAAGACGTGCGCGTAATTTTTTTATTTTCTCAGCTCTTTCCGGTTTATCTCTACGTAGAGCAATACCGACACGTCTAGTAAAGAGACGAATTTGATAGTGCTTATAATTTTTGCTTACCTCTTTTGTGAAAATACGAAAGAGGTATTTGCATCGCTCTTTTAACTCAAAATTTCTTTCAATAAAGAGAAGGCGATTGCGAAAAGAGAAGTAGGATTGGTGCGCCCTGTCTTGAAAAGAGGCGGAGACTTTATGAAAAAGAGTGGCTTCAGGACAAAGAAGCATTTTAAAACCGGCGCGCTTTGCTCGCGTGCACCAGTCCGCTTCTTCCCAAACTAAAAAGTACTTCTCTTCTAGTAAGCCAACTTTCTCAAAAACTCTCTTTGGCGCAAAAAGAGCAGCTCCGCAGATATAGTCCATTTCGATTGGCTCTGAAAAAAGCGCACTCTTTTCACGATTTCCTACTAATCGGAAAGAGGCGTGCTTCTCATCCCAAATTCCTCCAAGATGATCGAGGGTGTCAGGAAGGTCATAGAGACAGAGTTTTCCTCCCCAGACGCTATTCGGTTCTTTTTCAGCTCTTGCAACAAAGCTTTTAAAAATGTCCGGCCTTACAACAGTGTCATTATTTAGAAGAAAAATATAGTCTGTCTCTGTTTGTAAGATTTTGCGAAGAGCCACATTATTGCCTCCTGCAAACCCCAGATTTTCCCCTGTCTCTATTAACTCAACGTTGGGAAATTGCGCTTGAATAGCTTGAATCGAGTTATCTGTTGAGCCATTATCAACCACATAGGTTTTAAGTTGCTGATAATCAGCGTTATCAAGCGACTGTAAACATGCGAGAGTATCATTTTTACCATTCCAATTGAGAATAACAACAGAGATCAAATAAAACCTTTATAATTAAAAATTTTTATGCTACAATGGACCCAGTAGTCAGTATAATAGAGAAAGAAAATGAATAGAACAGAAACTTATACAGCTGAACCACAGTGGGTTACAGGAGCTCCTCCGGAAGAAGTTGAAATACCGAAGATTCCAGTGCCAAAAGCTCCCCATGCAACTATTAAGGAAAAATTGCGTGTTTACACCCCTATTCATTTGCGGAAAATGGCAAGTGATCCTCAATTCTATTTTTTTCTCACGTCTGTAGCTCTTACAGCCGCCTTTTCAATCGCTCTGCTCATTGTGGGACCCTCTTTAGTCTCCGCAGTTGTGGCGGCAGGAACTCTCTTAGTTGCTGCCCACTTACTCAAATTAACTCTGTTTACACTTATAGGGGTGGGAATTTTTGGCTCACTTTCGATTATTTCACGTCCAACAATCAGTAGAGAAGAGACTTTTCACTGGTCGGTGAAAAAGGGACAAACTGAAAATGTACGTGCAATGATGGATGTGGGTCATCTGCCAGCAGAAAGAGATATTGGACAGGCTTGGTTTTACTCTCATAAAGACATTTTACAACTTTTCCAAGAGCGAAGCGTTCCTTTTGGCGCTTATCAAGAAGAGATTTCTTCCTGCCCTAATGATGATATTAGCTCAATTTGGTATTTCTCAAATGAAAGAGTTATGGAAACTTTAAAGAATTACCCTATAAGTGATGAAATCTCATTTACCACATCATATGGCGAAATTTGATGCATACAAAAAGGATCCAAACATTTTTTTCTTAGGCAGGGCGTGCAGGTTGGCGAGCGCTGCAAAACAGTTGTATTTTCATTTTGATAGGGACCGCAGAGTTTTGGATCAGTGGGCCCAAAAAGAGCGATGGTTTTTGTTTTCATTGCACAGGCGATATGCATAGGTCCTGTATCATTTGTAATAAAAAGATTGCATTTTTCGATGAGGGCGGCAAGCTCTCGTAAAGAGAATTTTCCTGCTAGAGAAGTGCTACCAGGAATAGCGTTAGCAACCTCTTCACAAAGGGCGACTTCGTCTTTTCCTCCTGTAATTACAACTGTTCCAGATAATTTTTTCCCCACTTCGGCAAATAGGTGAGGGGGGTACTGTTTAAAAAGATCTTTACTTCCTGGGTGAATTGCAATAAGAGGTTTTGGGAGGGCAGGTGCGTGAGAGCGTTCTGTATCTGTAAGAAAAATTTCCATTTCACTTCCATCAGGGGAAGCTCCTATTAGTTCAGCTTGTCTCAGGCGGCGCTGAATTTCATGTTCATATTTTTTCTCTAAGCAGTGTGTGAGTAGACTATCTAGTCCCTTATTGATGCCAGCAGATCCTACGATACGGCTCGCATTTGAGAAGTAGCTCAATGGCATCATGATACGCTGTGAGATGTGAAAAATCAGAGCGGTGTCCGCATTCAATGATTGGATAGTTTTTTTTAAGTGTGGTGCGTCAAAGGGAATAATTTGATCTACATAGGGATTGTGCAAAAGAAGCTCTTTTCCCGCTTTGCTTGTGACAACAGTTATGTTTCCTTCTGGAAAAGTTTTTTTTATAGCGCGGATAGCTGGCGTTCCCCAGAGAGTATCACCTACCCCTGTTGTAGAAAATATGAGTATACGAGGGCTAGTCGGATTGTGAAGAGGATTCCTCTTGGGTTGGCAGAGTTTGTGTAGAGAGATCGCTCCCTTGACAAGCGCATTTTTCATTAACGGTTCTTTTGATGATCTCTTTTACTCTTGGTAGGGTTTCGGGATGATTTTCATAAAACCAATTTAAAACCCACTCGGTTACCGATTCTACTTCAGTCTGGCATTTATCCGCACTTTTCATGGAGGGGTCTTTTTCTAGGTAGCCAATATCAATTTCAATTGCTTGGTCATTTATAAAACCAAAATTTTTAGAGAATTGTTGGTCATAGTCAGCATAACCTTTTTGGCAGCGGTTGATGATCAGGTTGACAAACGAACAGATAGAGTTAAGAGCGCGCCTCTGTTCTCCTCTCTTCATGAGATCTTCTAAATGATCAAAGCCAAGTATAGCGCGCTTTTGTAAAACAAATTCAAACTTGTCGATATCGATTACGTCAACGCGCTTATTTTTATAATAAAGGGTTACTTTTTTGTTTAAGAGCTCGTGAGTAGGATTTAAATGGAGGTAGACAAGTCCCGTCTCATCTCGCAAGTTTTCAAAAGCCTCTTTATAACCAGAAAACTCTTTTTCCCTCTGCGCAAGACCCTCCTCAAATTTTTTCGCATACCCTTTCATTAAGGAGTGAGGAAGAGGAAGCGCGTTTTGCCATGTGTGGCGCCCCAAGCGACGCTGGCGAAAAAACTTGAGAACTGTTTTCCCATCTGCTGAGACAAAAGCGTAGGATTGGCACCCTTTTGCCAAGTAGTAAAAAGGCTCGTCAAAAAGAGTTTTCAGCTCTTCGAGCTGATCACCGCTAATGGCTTCGGTTTCCCACTTTTCATTTGGCGCATGGGAAGAGGTGATTTTACGTACGGCAAACCCCTCCTTTTTCGCGCACCCTGTAGTAAAAAGAGCAAATAGACCAATATATAATATTTTTTTTAACATCGGCCCCAAACTATCAAAAAAATAATTTATACGTCTACAATCTCTTCTAAATTATGTCGCACCATTAACTCCACAAGCTCTTTAAACGAAGTTTTTTGTGGATTCCAACCGAGTTTTTTGATTGCTTTAGAAGGGTCACCGCGTAAGAAATCAACCTCTGTTGGTCTGAAGTAGCGCTCATCAATCTCGATAATAATTCGTCCTGTTTTGCGGTCGTAACCCACTTCATCAAGACCTTCTCCTTTCCAGGCAAGATCAATACCTACAAATGAAAAAGCGAGTTCACAAAATTCGCGAACAGAGTGCGATTCTCCTGTTGCAATCACATAGTCGTCAGGATTATTTTGCTGGAGCATCAACCACATGGCTTCGACATAATCCAGTGCATATCCCCAGTCGCGGCGCGCATTGAGATTGCCGATATAGAGTTTTTCTTGCAGGCCTTTACTAATGCGTGCAGCAGCTTTTGTCACTTTGTGAGAGAGAAAGGTCTCGCCACGTCTTGGTGATTCGTGATTAAACAGAATCCCACTGCAAGCAAAGATACCGTAAGCTTCACGGTAATTGATTGTGTGCCAGTGCCCAGCAAGTTTGCTAACAGCATAAGGGGATCTTGGATAAAAAAGCGTCTGCTCGTTTTGAGGAGGAGACGCGGCTCCAAACATCTCGCTTGTAGAAGCTTGATAAAAACGGACTTTATCTTCCATTCCCAGAGCGTGGATCGCTTCTAGTATGCGCAAAGGACCGCCTGCATTGACATCATTTGTGTAGTCAGGGATCTCAAATGAGAGGCGCACATGGCTTTGGGCTGCTAGGTTGTAGATCTCATCGGGTTCAATTTGATGAACGAGTTTTGCAATACCAAGGGCATCTGTAACATCCCCATAGTGGAGATAGAAGTGCCTTGATTTTGCCTGCGGCTCTTCGTAAATATGGTCAACGCGCTGTGTATTACGAAAAGAGGCACGGCGCTTTACACCGTGCACTTCGTAGCCCTTTTCTAATAGAAATTCTGCTAGATAGGCGCCATCTTGGCCTGTAATACCGAAGATGATCGCCTTTTTCTGTGCAAAAAGAGCAAGAGGGAGAAGAAAGAAAAGCCAAACCTTTCTCATCGATGCTCCTTAAGAAAATCTTGTACAGTTCTCTCAATGCCCTCTCTCAAAGAAATTTTCGGCTCAAAACCTAAAGATTTTAAGCGAGAGACATCCATGATTTTTCGTGGAGTTCCATCAGGCTTTGTGGGATCAAGAACAATTTCGCCCTCATACCCAACAGCTTCTTTGACCATATTGGTGAAGTCGAGCACAGAGATATCTTTTCCCCAGCCAATGTTTACAATCTCATCGCCATCGTAATTTTCCATTAAAAAGAGAGAAGCGCGTGCTACATCATCAGAGTGCATAAATTCG
Source organism: Candidatus Algichlamydia australiensis (assembly GCA_033977065.1). Classification (GTDB taxonomy): domain Bacteria; phylum Chlamydiota; class Chlamydiia; order Chlamydiales; family JAJFMI01; genus Algichlamydia; species Algichlamydia australiensis. The sequence goes on along the minus strand of JAXCHI010000003.1, from coordinate 123,149 downwards.
CGCTTTGGACTTCCTGTTCCCCACATAACAAAAGTAGGATCCCCATTCTCTTTTGCCTCGACAATTTTACGAATCATTGCAGGAAAGAGATGGCTTGTCTTGGGGTCATAGTTGTCGTTTGGACCATATAAGTTACACGGCATAATTGAGATAAAACGCGTTTTATTTTCCACATTTAGTGCTTTGCAAAGTTTGATCGCTGCAATTTTTGCAATGGCATAGCCGTAGTTAGTCTCTTCCAAAGCGCCTGTTAGTAAGTACTCTTCTTTAATTGGTTGCGGGCACATGCGGGGATAGATGCAAGAGGAGCCGAGGTTAATAAAGCGCTTTACACCATGATTATGAGCTGCTTTGATAGTGCTCGTCGCAATCATCAAGTTGTTATAGAGAAATTCGGCTTGCGCAGAACAATTTCCCAAAATTCCGCCTACTTTAGCTGCTGCAAGAAAGACGTACTCAGGCTTCTCTTTTGCAAAAAAATCATTAGCAGCCTTTTGGTCGCGCAAATCGAGTTCGCTTGAAGTACGGGTTATAATATTTGTAAATCCTTCCTCTTTCAGATGACGCATAATAGCGCTGCCCACAAGACCTCTATGACCAGCAACATAAACCTTTGCGTCGCGTGGGATTTCACCTGCAATTAGGGGAAATGCGAATACGATCAACCCTAGAATAAACTTTTTCATTTCAAGCCTTCGACTTTAAGCTTTAATGAGGCATCGTACTGATTTTTGAATCTCCTTGTCAACAATCCACTTTTCGAAAGAGGTATGCCTATGTTACTGTGCAAAATAAGATTATGAAACGAATTACATTATCTTTATTACTTCTTCTACTCGTGACTTTTTCCTGCTCACCAAGAGGAAAAGTCTATCGTATTGGGGTAGATCCTAGTTTCTTTCCTCTTGAACTTTTAGGAAAAGATTATAATGTATTCGCTTTTACAAATGATTTACTAAAAAAAATAGGAAGAAAAGAGAGAATCGAATTTGTTCGCATCACAATGAGTTGGGATAATGTTGTGGATGGTTTGCAAAAAGGACTCTATGAGGGGATTCTTTCCGGTCTTCCGGTCAATCTCATCACAAAAGATGAATTCTCTTTTTCCGACCGTATCATCAATACGGGCTCTGTGCTGATTGTGCGGCAGAAAGAGAAAGTGAAGTCTTGGAAAGATATGAAGGGCAAATCTGTGGCAGTTGAGATGCACACAGAAGCAGCACAGATTGTGGAATCGCATAAAGATGTACTTATCCGCTTTTTTGAATCTCTTCCCGAAGCGTTAAGCAAAGTAGAATTCGGTCATTACGATGGAGTGATGGTACCAAACCTTGCTGCCATTGGCTATATTGAAGATCTTTACAAGGGACAACTCAAAATAGTATTAGGCCCTTTTGGCAACGACGGTCTTCGCCTTGTGACACTTAAAGATGAGGAGCCCGAGCTTATGTATCGCTTCAACCGCGGCCTAGATAAACTCCAGCACGAGAGCAACTTTAAAAAGCTTCTTGCAAAGTGGGATCTCATTCCTGAAAAACAGTAGATAATTGTCTATTTTTAAAGCCGTTATCCTGGAAGAATACGGCACTTGTCGTGCTCGCTATACTCTTCACGGACGCGCTTGAGTTCTTCTAGATCTACAGGTACTGGCTCAACTTGCCAAATCTTTTCTGCATAGTTGCGGATCGACTCATCTGAAGAGAACGAGCCCATGCCAGCAATATTATGTAGTGCGTACTGTGCCCATTTTAGGGGAGTTTGAAAAAGTTCTTCGACGCGTTTTTGCGTTTCGTAGTAGGGAACAAGATCTTTTAGGACAAAGTAGCGATCGCTTTGTGTTAAAAGGTGGTGGAGGTGGCGCAAGTTTTCCGCTTCAGCGTCGTTTTCTGTTAATGATCCATCAAGAAGAGCGTCTAAAGCCTTTTGGATATGCGGGTTGTGCATAATAATTTCTTGTGGATCGTAACTCCCTTCTTGAAGAGCCCGCGTATTCTCTGCAGCGCTAGCTCCAAACTGGAAAGGCCACCACTGATCGGTAACTGCTGCGTGCATCTCTACGTTGGCTCCATCATCGGTGCCGATTGTAAGAGAGCCGTTTATGGAGAGTTTCATATTTCCTGTTCCTGAGGCTTCCATACCCGCAGTAGAGATCTGTTCAGAGAGATCGGAGGCGGGGATGATCATTTCCGCATTTGAGACGTTATAGTTTTCTACAAAGATGAGGCGCAACTTTTTACGCACAATTTCACTTTGATTGATCTTGCGTGCTACGCAGTAAATCAGGCGCAAGACATGTTTGACTGTTTCATAACCTGGTGCTGCTTTTCCGCCAATAAAGACCATCCGCGGAACGGTTCGCGCTTCGGGGTTTTCTGCAAGTTCTTGGTAGAGGATGAGTGTGTGCAAAACATTCATCAATTGACGTTTGTACTCATGAAAGCGTTTGATTTGTACATCAAAGAGGGCGTCTGTTCCAAGCAAATGATTGCTTTCAAACCCTGACCAGTGACGCTTTTCCATCTCTTGGGTCAGATGCTCTAAAAAAAGCTCTTTGCGCTTTTTCTTGATCTCTAAAAACTCTTTTTGATCCTCTTCCTTGTCTGCAAAATCGGCCAGTTTAGCAATCTCTTCAAAATTTTGAATCCATCCAGAGCCGATGCGTTTTATAATGAAGTGAGAGAGTTCTGGATTGCAGAGAAGAAGCCAACGCCTCTGTGTCACACCATTGGTTACGGCTAAAAACTTTTCGGGCATCATCTCATAAAAGTCTTGAAACATGTCCGCTTTTAAGATTTCTGTATGAAGTTTGGCAACACCATTCACATGGTGTGAACCGTAAATAGAGAGGTTGGCCATGCGAATCTGGCCACTCTCGATAAAGGACATACGACGAACTCGCTCTTCATCCCCGGGGAAGCGGGAGCGCACCTTTGTGACAAATTGTTCGTTGAGGCGCTCAATAATTTGGTACTGCCTTGGCAAAAGAGTGCGCACACGATCGATATTCCACTCTTCTAACGCCTCTTTTAACACCGTATGGTTGGTGTAGCTTAGGACTTCAGATGTCGCCTCAAAAGCTGCCTTCCACGAAAAATCATGGTGGTGCATCAGAAGGCGCATGAGCTCACCGACGCAAAGAGCAGGGTGTGTATCATTAATTTGCACACGTGTTTTGTCGGCAAACTGATCCATATTGCCAAACGTGTGTAGATGGATACCGATGATATCTTGCAATGATGCAGAAGAGAGTAAAAACTCCTGCTTAAGACGCATGCGCTTGCCTAATTCGTGGTTATCATTAGGGTAGAGAACGTCAGTTAAGGCTGTATTTTCTCCTGCAGGTCCTAGCTGTCCTGCATTAAAGCGCTGCAGTTCAAAGTTGCGAGGCGATTCTTTAGTCGACCAGATGCGCAAAGTGAGAACAGAAAAATCGGGGGATTCGCGGTAGCCGATAATCGGTAGATCAAAGGGGAGTGCGCGTACCTCTTCATGATCAGAGATATCAAACACCTCTTCACCGGCTTTATTTTTTTTTCCAGTTATTCGACCATCAAACTTAATCGCTACCGCATGATTATCACGTCGGAACTCCCAGGGGTTTTCATATAAGAGCCAGCAGTCAGGCCTCTCAACTTGTACGCCACACCAGACCTCCTGTTCAAAAATTCCATATTGATAGCGCATCCCATATCCAAGGGCGGGGTACTGCTGCGTTGCTAGGGAATCCATAAAGCACGATGCTAGCCGTCCTAACCCTCCGTTGCCAATGCCAATGTCGCTCTCCATGCGCATTAACTTTCCTAGATCGCGATCCATCTTTTTCAAAACGTAGCGAACAATGTCAGATGAGCAAATGTTCACGATGTTATTTGAGAGCTGCCGTCCCGGCATATACTCCATGGAAATATAGAATACTCTGCGACAGCGCGTCTTCATAAACGTGTGTTTATTCGCCGTCCAGTTAATCATGATCTCTTCGCGAAAAGCTTGGCAAAAAGCGCGATAGAATTCTTGATCTGTCGCTTCATTGCTTGTTACTCCCATCGTCGTAATGAGGTAGTGTTTAATCTTATGAATAAAGTTTTCGCCTTGTAGCTGCGTAAGAGAGTCCATACCCTCTGCTTTACCTAATAAAGATTGGAAAAGCAAGAATTTGCTCTGCACAATATCTAGAAATAGCATATTTTGTGCAGAGGGGTGAAAATCGCAAGCCACTAGTTTTCAAATGTTAAAATAATTAACACTATGAAAATAGCGGAGTGAAGAGAGCTTTTATCACATAATAAAAGACGATACAGGCAAGAGCGCTTGATGGCAGTGTGACAATCCAAGAGAGGACAATGTCGCGCAGCATGCGGAGATTAAGAGCTGAGATTCCTCGAGCAAGGCCAACACCGAGAACAGCCCCAACAATGCAGTGCGTGGTAGAGACAGGTAAGCCCATTTTTGAAGCGATCAAGATTGTAGAAGCGGCACCAAATTCTGCTGAAAAGCCGCGAGTAGGAGTGAGCTCTGTGATTTTTCGGCCGATGGTTTCAATCACGCGCCACCCCCAAGTAGCAAGTCCGACTACAATTCCAAATCCGCCAAAGGCAAGAAGCCAGGAAGGAATTTGACCTGAGATGGCAACGCCTCCTGTACGTACAACTTCTAAGATAGCAGCAACAGGACCGATGGCGTTGGCCACATCATTTGTGCCGTGAGCAAAGGCGACAAAGCAGGCGCTAATGATTTGCAAATAGGCAAACATTTTTTCAACTGAGGTGTACTCCGAACTGTGGGAGCGTGTTTGCGATTTTTCTGAAAGTTCTTTGCGCATTGCTCTCACGCGCTCATGCAGTTGCTCAAGCTCATCACGGGTCTCTCCAGAGCTCGATAGCTTAACGCGTCCCAGATGTTTAGCAGCTTTGGCAAGAGAGGTCGCTTGGTAAGCATAGCGCAAGTGGGGGACTTCTGCATGACTCTCTGGAGGTTTTTTCCCCCGAAGAAAAATAAGTCCGATGAGGAAAGCAAGCAGGCCAATACCTAGCGCAATGAATAGTGTAGAGAGGAGGGTAAAATGCAAATTTAAATTCTTAATTCCGTCAGAAAGGGAGCTAAAAGAGAAAGTGAAGAAAGTAAAAAACAGAAGGTAGGGAATCAAAACTCTTGCGGCATGAAAGGGTTTCATCGCATAGAGAACGTTGCGTTGAATAAGCGAGAAGATCAAAAAGGCGATGATACCCGAAATAAGTGGAGAGATGACCCAACTCAGGGCAATCGACCCAACAACACTCCATTTAACTGTATGGAAACCTGCTACAATTGCTCCAAATCCAAGAATTGCACCAACGATAGCGTGAGTTGTGGAGACAGGCCAGCCAAAATAGGAGGCGATTTGGAGCCAAACAGCCGTTGCAAGAAGGGCGGCCAGCATGCCAAAAAGGAAAGTTTTGGGATCGTTTGCAAAGAGTTGGGGGTCGACAATGCCTCGCTGCATTGTTTCAGAAACGCTGGAGCCCAGAAAATAGGCACCACAAAATTCTAAAATTCCCGCGATGAAAACCGCCTTTGCCAAGGTAAGTGCACCTGAACCAACAGAGGTTCCCATTGCATTGGCTACATCGTTTGCCCCGATGTTCCACGCCATGTAGAAACCGACGGCTAAGACGAGAATTGTAAGCAAGAGCTCAAAGGGCATAGCGTGAAATTATTTTAGCTCCAGGATCATACGAATGCGGTTTGCTAAGCTCTCTGACAGGTGAGAGAGAGATCCGACTTCTTCGATCAAGTTGATCCAGAGGTAGAAGTCGGTGGGTTTTAATGTGTCGGCAAAGCCGAAAAATTCTTTTAATATTTGGCGTTTCATTACATCTGCTTCATGCTCTTTAAAAGAGGTGTTTTCCACCATCTTTTTTACCTTTTGGGCTTCAGCACCACCAAAAGAGGATTCTAAAAGTTCGCCCATCTCTTTTAAGATATTGCGGACATCCCAGAAAGCCTCAATATTTTTTTCAAAAAATTGTGTGAACTGGCCGACCATCTCTTTCATCTTTGGGAGAGGTCGCACAGCGAGGATGTTTCCAATATCTTCTGCCTTATCTGCAATATCGTCTTGCAGAGCCAGGATGTCTAGGACTTGAGAGCGATCAATGGGAAGAAAAAGAGAGCGGGGGAGATGGTTGCGAATATCATTTTTGGTCAGATCTGCTTCATGTTCCAAATCGCAGAGCTCTGAAACCAACTGGTTGATTTTTTGCTGCTCCTGCTCTTTGAGCGCAAGGATGATCTCGCTCAATTTTTTAATGCAAGAAGAGACCTTCTTCATGTGAGATTGCAGCGGGGCAAAGGGAGATTTACCGAAGAGACGTGCTATGGTTCGCATAGACTTCATTATCCTTTCTAAATCAAATTTTTGTCTAGGAGCTTTCTCGAGTTAAGAGCCTGTTTCTTATTCAGAACCTAATTTTCGGAGAAACGCATTCCATTCCCGGATACTTTTTCCGGCTTCTGGATCGTTTGCCGCTGCTTCGAGCTGCTCAGCAGATGGAAAAAGTGTGTCTTGCCGGGTTACAGAGGTTGGTGGGGCAGATTTAAGAAAAAATTTTGGAGGTTTTTCTTTTGACGAAGGATTTAGAGAATAAAAGGCTTCATCAATACTGGCGCGCTGTTTTTTTATAAATCTATTCCACTCTTTTTCAGTTGTTTTGCTCTCTTCTCTCCTTTGCTCAGTAGGTGGAAAAAACTTATCTTGCTTATTTAGATCGGAACGGTTTTTTGTAAAAGCCTCTAACGGCACTTGCCGCACAGAAGAGTATGCTCTGCTAAATGATCTAAGGAATCTAATTGGGTACTGAATCATCTTTTTCTTTCTACTGTGTTGATATTTTCTACTATTACGTACACTACGTTGATCGGATTGTTATGGTCGTCAGATGCTCGAACTGAGTCCATTGTAATGATTTTGCCATCACATAAATCCACTAGCTTATAAATATTTCCTGCGTCCCACACTCCCAGAGTACTACCTTGGTTTGCTTGATAGTAGGGGAGGACCAAATTCTCAGATAGATTAGCACTTCCCCGTTTTTTTTTGTAACCTCTTTCAATTATTGAGCTGATAGTAAGAGCATCATCTGATAAAAAAGCTATTATAGAGAAGTCACTACTTGAAATAATTTTTTTGGTGAGGGAGACAATCGTCTGAATAGGAGATATGGCTGTTAGTCTAAAGGCTAATGCAAGCTTTTGAAAATTTGAGGGAAAGTGAATATTAGAGTTTTCCGAATAGAGATCATGGAATACAATATCCGATTTTGAAAAAGTAGGCATTACATCATTTACAAGGGTATCTAACCCTCTTGACATTGACAAAGCGTGTAGCGAAATATCAAGGGCAATCCCATGAGTTTTAACTGAAAGCTCTTCTAAGTTTAGTCGCACCTTTAGCCCAGCATCGTTATTATCACAACCGTGTGTAATGATATAAGCATTTGGGGTTTCTATGCATAGTTTTCCTTCCTTAAAAAGGTTAGATAAATTTTGGACTGCGTGCTCTTTGTCGGTGTGAAAGCACTCTACTGTCCTATCTTTAAACGGTGCATGTACTTTATGGTGTCGGTGCCAAAATTCAGATGTTGGATTTTCAGAAATCAAAGAAGGTTTAATTGGCATATGTGGTGCGCTCTGTGCTAACCTCTTTTGAAATAATAATTCACAAGTTTCTAATCTTTTAGCATTAATTCCTGCATCTTGATAAGTTTCACGAGAATGCATTGCTAATGTTTTTAGTTTTTCAGAGGGACTTTGGTATAAAAAGCCACTCTCCTCCATAACTCCTTTAATTTTTTTATCGCCACTATTCCATCTTTTTTGAAATACAGTTGTAGCGGGAAGGTGTCTAATTAGGTTTCTTGTTGTAATCATAAATAAAAATATTTTTTATTTAATTATACAATTATTATTCAAATTAAACAAGGTAGTTTTTTTGTTTTTGTTTATTTATTTTATTGAATTATATTTGGTGTATTTTTGAATTAAACCCGATAAGGAAGCGGGAAAGAATGACTAACGTTCGAAGATCAATTCCATCTCGCGCGCCGTCATTTCGCGAAAGTGGCCATGAGGAAGGCGGCCCAGTTTTAGGGCACCAATTGCTGTACGTTTGAGTTCGACGATAGTGAGCCCTGCCTTTTGCACAAAGCAGCGTACCTCGCGCTTTTTTCCTTCACGCACAACAACCTTAACTTGATTCGTGCGTAATTTTTTTACATGAACAGGGCGAACAAATTTGCCATCGACAAAACAACCTTTTGCCATCACAGCAAGTTCTTCTTCTGAAACAAACTCTTTGACTTTCACAATGTACTCTTTCAAAACATTGCTTGAAGGATGAATGATCTTGTTGGAAAAGGTGCCATCATTGGTTACGATCAGTAGGCCTACACTGTCTCGATCGAGGCGGCCTACAGTAAAGAGGCGAGCGGGAATATGGGCAAATAGATCGATAACGAGTTTTTTAGCATGAGGATCGGCACTAGAGCAGACAAAGCCTTTAGGTTTGTGGAGGATGAAGTAAAATTTTTTTTCTTCGTTTTTGACTACTTTACCCTGAACTTCAATGCGGTTTTCTCCAAACGCCACAGGTGTCTGGGGAATCTTCACAACCCTACCATCGACTTTCACAAGTCCTTGAAAGATCATCTCTTCTGCGGCGCGCCTTGAGGCGACACCTGCTTTGGCCAAAGCTTTGGCAAGTCTCATCTGTTCCATTAGGCATTTGATTTTACCATTTCGGGGTAAAAAAAGATAGTAAGTAAATTATTCACTTTCAGGGAGAGGAAGTCTTGTCATATGAGTATAAATAGGTTGGTCTTGACAAACACGATTTTGAAAGAGTTCTTCTAATATACTTTGATAGTTTGGAATGGATAGATTTGGAATAGAAAAAGTTTGGGGATTTCCATGTTCGTCCTTGTAAGAAAATTCGACCTTTTCTTTAATGCTTGGAACAAAAACAACTTTTTCTTGAAGGGGATGGAGGGATTGCTCAAACCTTTGACTTACAAGTATTCTATATATTTTTTCAGGGGGAATGAAGCTTCTTGATGTTTCTCGACATCCACTAGATAGTGTCGTCAAAAGGCTATAATCAGATTATTTTTCATGTTTGCAGCTTATTTTTGTGCGGAAATTGAAGCTGAATTTGTAAATTCCGCTTCATTTGAGCACAAAAATGGAGCCCAAACATGAAAAATAAGATGGTTGTATGCTTTTGACGACGCTATCTAATACTATCTCTTTCATCTCCCTCGACTTCGATATCTTGCAAAATAAAAAGTGCTGTAAAATGTGTTCTTTCGGAAACTTTGTGAATAAAATCTTCGTTTTGCAAAAGGACATTTTTCCTTGCAGTTGCTACTAGAGTTGTTCGAGTGAGTAAAGAGAAATACTTTAGATAGAGGCTTGCTAACTCACTCTCAATTTCTTCGCTGTTTCTTTCTAAGAAAAATTGTAGTAGACCGCCTCCATGAACAGGCTCTTCAATTCCAACGCTAATTCCACCTTTGGCGGAGCTAAGAAGGGAACCCTTTATCCCTTTAGCTTTAGAGATTGCGTTAAGAGAGACCACGCTATTATGGCTACTATCAAAAGAGTGTCGGTTTTGCTCACTTAGATCAGGGTTGCTATTTGCAAAATTAGATGCAGACACAATTCCGTTCTTTCAAAACAGGTGATAATTAAATAAGGAAGTTGCGATGGGAATAGCTCTAAATACACCAAATAAGGTTCACGGCGATGAGGAAAGTTTTTACTCGGTATTTCAAACTGTTGCAGAGAGTCGCGAGCTAAATAAGGTTGCGCTCTCTTCACTTAATTTTTCTTATAAAGAAGAATCGGCTCCTGAAGATTTTTTTCGGAGAGTAATTCAAGATAACCAAAAGCGATTGGCTTCATTTTCTGGTGAAGATTTGGCTATGGTTGTCTACGCAAATTATTTGGGAGTATTGCTCCAGGATCTAAAGAAACAACAGAGTTATTTGAATACTTTAGAGAGATTGCAATCAGATTTTCCTATAGAGAAATTACAGCAAATTTTTCCAAAAAGTTTTAAAGTTGCTGGTTTAGTAGAGAGATCTTTAGATCGTTTCCTGAAGGACAAGTTGAGTACACAATTTACCGGCTCGACAGAGTCTGCTTTAGGAAAGGTTTTAAATATTAGCAACCTTCGTTTCCATCCCCAAGAAAGACTTCCTCAGTTAAATGAGATGAATTCCATTGAAATCCCAGAGTCGTATTTAGGTATTTTGCGAGGGAAATCGCAAAACGAATAGCATAAAAAGATTCTTACTCGTACATTTCAAGGTATGAGTCAAAATTTTCCTAAACTAGTCTTGCTACGACACGGTCAGTCGGAGTGGAATAAAAACAATTTATTTACGGGGTGGGTCGACATTCCGCTTAGCCCTAAGGGTATTGAAGAGGCTTTGCAGGCAGGGCGTGAAATCGCTCATATTCCCTTTGATGTCATCTTTATTTCTAAGCTGATGCGCGCTTCGCTAACAGCGATGCTGGCGATGAGTGTGCACGAGAGTGGCAAGATCCCTCGTTTGCTTCATGAGGGCGAAGAGAAGATGGGGGAGTGGGGGAAAATCTATAGTGAGGCGAGTGAGGCGACCACGATTCCTGTCTTGAGCAGCTGGCATTTGAATGAGCGCATGTATGGCGAGTTGCAGGGGTGCAATAAGGATGAGATGCGCGCCAAATTTGGTGAGAAACAAGTAAAAATTTGGAGGCGCAGTTATGATGTGCCACCACCTGGCGGAGAGAGCTTAAAAATTTGTGCAGAGCGTACGTTGCCCTACTTTCAAGAAAAGGTTCTACCTTACCTAAAAAAGGGAAAAAATGTTTTAATATCTGCACACGGGAACTCCCTTCGATCGATTGTAATGCAACTCGATTCTTTAAGTGAAAAGGAAGTTCTTGAGTTGGAAATTCCTACCGGTCACCCCTTGATTTATGAGTACCGGAATGGGGATTGGATAAAGACATGAAGCCTCTTTTTTTTGATGGAGCGCAGAAGCCCAATCGGGCGGCGCTCGACGCTCTACTTTCGTTTTCGCGCGACCACTTTCAAGCGCTCGATCAGCCCTACTCTTTGCAAGGGCGAGAGGGGCGCTTGATTGAAGAGACGTTTGATGAGGTTCACCGCTTCGTCTGCGCGAGCAAAAAAGATCAACTTTTTTTCATCTCTTCAACTGAAGAGGCGCTAAACGCAATTGGTCAGGCGCTCTACCTCGATTTGATTCAGCCGACAGGTCGCAATCATATTTTGACAACCCGCGTTCATGCTAAGGTGTTTGAGCCATTTGCAAAAGCGGGTGTTGTCACAAAAATTGTAGAGCCAAATGAAGAGGGGTTGATTACGCCTGAGCAGGTTGCCAAAGCAATTTCGCCGCGCACTTGTTTACTCTCTCTGCCTTGGGCAGATGAGAAAACGGGTGTGATCTATCCCATTTGGGAGATCGCCAAAGTTGCACGCGATCAAGGCGTCTATGTGCATGTAGATGCGAGTGCGATTTTAGGAAAGATGTTCTTTCGTTTTGAAGATTTGCCGATAGATTTTTTGAGTTTTGAGGGGCAGGCAATTGGTGCACCGAAGGGAACAGGGGCACTTTTTCAAAAATTTATCACTCCTATTCATGTTGCTCTTTCAAAAATTCCAGCAAGTCCCGCAGAACTTATTGCGATAGGAGAGGCGATTTTTGAGTTGCGCAAGCGCTCAGAATTTGCCTCTCTTGAGATGGCGCGTTTGCGCAATTTGCTTGAGGAGCAGCTACCAAAAGCAGAAAAGCTCTATGCAGAGAGTGAGCGCTTACCTCAGGTAAGCTGTATGCGATTTCCTGGAGTTCACGCAGAGGCGCTTCTCTACTATCTTGTCGATAACAAACTTTATGCAACCCTTTTCCCAGAAAAAAATGCGCTGAGCTTTACGATAACAGCTGAGATGAGCGAAGAGGATATTGAAGAGGCAGTTGACCGTATTCAGGAGTGTTGCACTAAATTAGGAAAACTCTCTCCATGCTAAATTGGCGCCTATTTTCTAAAAAATTAAAAGAGCGAGTTTTGCAGCCTCGCTGCTATGGCTCATTTTCAGAAGAGAGCGCAAAGAAGCGCTGTATGCGTCTTGTACAAGCAGAAGAGAAAGAAGGCTTTATTCATGCCAAGCTCTCTCTTTTGGTTGATGAAGAGGATGGAGTGATTGCAGATGCGCGCTATCTTTGCCAGGGAGATCCCCTGCACATTGCAGCTTTGGAAGCGCTCTGTCAACTTGCGATTCGCAAAAATGTGGTGCAAGCGGGAAGAATTAGTAGCAAATTGCTGGAACATTTTTACGGGGAATTTCCTGAGGAGGGGGCAGGGCAGATCAACCTCTCTCTTTCTCTTCTTGATGAGGCATTAAAATTTTGCCACGACATTGAGGTTGAAGGGCCCATTCAAACATCTCCTGTTGAAAATTTAGAAAGTGAAGGGCCGCATCCAGAGTGGGGCTTACTGGACAGCAAAGGAAAAATTGACTTAATCAAAAATGTGATCGCTGAAGAGGTCGCTCCTTATGTAGAGCTTGACGCTGGTGGAGTGGAAGTCAAAAACTTGAAAGAGGATCGGGAGGTTGTGATCACATATCAAGGTGCTTGCGTTACTTGCTATGCAGCTACGGGCTCCACGCTCTCTGCAATTCAAGGAATTTTGCGCGCTAAAGTCCACCCTGACTTGGTGGTAACACCCGACCTGTGAAAACTGGCAGTGTCTTCTCGCCAATCATTAGAAGTAGCGCTCCATTTTCATTGATCCCTTTACAAATACCTTTTTTCCATTTTCCCTCATCTTCGATGGTGATTGTCTGATTGAGAAAGATCATGCGCTCTTCATAGGGGGTTTTTTCAAACGCAGTTTTCAGAAAATTTGCGATGATTTTTTGCTCTACTTCATCTCGGTCAAACTCTTTACCTGTTTCAATTAGTAGTGAGGTTGCGGCAAAGTCAACTTGCTTTTCCATATTAACGTTGAGACCAAGACCTAAGTAAGCAATGCCATTTTGGATCTCACAGAGAACGCCTGCAATTTTTTTTCCGTTTAAAAAGAGGTCATTAGGCCACTTGATTCTTGGCTGAAGAGAGTACTCCTCTAATGTTTTCGCTAAGCTAAGACACATTCTGTGTGTGAGAAGAGCTGGGGATTCTGGTAAAAGAGCAAGGGTTAGGAGGAGATTTTTTCCTTTGGGGGAGATCCAATCATGACCGCGGCGCCCATATCCCATGGTTTGCTCTTCTGCGCGCACAACATAGAGTGTGTCCGGTTTGAGCTCTGTTAAATGCTCTTTTGCCCACTTGTTTGTCGAATCAATAGTTTCAAAGAGAATTTTCTCAACTTGCACTGCAACACTCCTTCCAGATAGTATTTAGATTATGATCGATTTTACAATGGTGCGCAAACTCGATTTTCGTATGTGCGCCATTATTCTTATTCTGATGGTTTTGAGTCTGATGGCTATTTCTGCAACGACGGGACAGTTGGGAACGACTTTTTTTACGCCTAGGGTGAAAAGTCAGATGCAATCGTTTGTTTTGGGCTGGGCTGTTTTTCTCTTTTTTGCTTGCTATGATTACCGCAAGCTGCGGTTTTGGAGTTGGTTTCTCTATTTTTTTATTACGCTCTCTCTGCTCGGGCTTTACTTTCTACCTGCTTTGCATGGAGTGCATCGCTGGTACCGGCTACCTGTTGTGAATTTTTATTTCCAGCCCTCAGAGTTTGCAAAGCCCATTATGGTTTTGACCCTAAGTAGTTTTTTAGAAAAAAAATTGCATCAGCGTCACTCTTTGCAAACATTTTTTCAGGCGATGGGCCTTGTTATGATTCCCTTTGTATTGATTTTAAAGCAGCCCGATTTGGGTACCGCCCTTGTTCTTTTTCCCGTTGCTCTTGTGATGCTCTATTTTGGCGGTGTGATGCCAAAAGTTGTGAGAGCGGTTGCTTGGTGCGCTTGCCTGGGGACAGCTGCTGTTTTGACCATCTACTTGGGACTGATTTCACACGCCGATGCGAAGCCGCTTGCAACTAAATTTATTAAAGAGTACCAGTACGAGCGCCTGAATCCCGATACATACCACCAAAGGGCGGCACAAACAGCGATTGCGCTTGGGGGAGTGAAGGGTAAGGGATATCGCAAAAGTAGTTATACAGGACAAAACTGGTTACCAGAAGCAGCAACAGATTCAATCTTTCCCGCTTTTACTGAAGAGTTTGGGTTGATGGGAGCACTTTTTATGCTTCTGGCGTTTAGTTTGCTGCTTTACGCGGGGTTTCGAGTAACAGCGGTAGCACCTGATCCATACGGTCGTCTGCTTGCGGCTGGAATTTCTGTCTATTTGGGGGTGCATATTATTTTGAATTTAGGAATGATGTGCTCACTACTTCCTATTACAGGCATACCTTTAATTTTAGTCAGCTATGGAGGAACGTCAAGCTTGACTGCGATGGCGGCACTCGGTATCCTACAGAGTATCTATACCCGTAGGTATATGTTCTAATGATGAAGAAAACAGCAATTTTATTTTTATTCTTTGCGGCCTGTGCAACAGGCGGAAAACCGATGACGCGCGAAGAGTTTGCCTCTATCAATATTGGGGAGTCAATTGAACACGTTGTCAATAATTATGGTAAGCCCTACTCAGTGCGATCTCGCGGCAATGACTGCGATATTTATGAATACTTTGAGCACTTGAGTATGGGAGTAACTGTTGTTCAAGTAAAGCGTTACTATATTGTGGTGCGTGATGGACGTGTTGTGGGCAAGTATGTCAAGTTTGCCAACCCACCCGGCTATGAGCAGATTAATACAGATGATATTTACCCTAACTACTAGGATAATCGTATGGAAGAATTAGATAGAGACGGACTTACAGCTGAAAAAGCCGAGATGCACAAAGTTTTGCAGGACCTCATGTTGCGAATTAAGAAGTTAGAAGATAATCCTCGTGAGGAGCAAGTGCCTAAAATGTTAGAAAAGATTCGTTTAGACCACGATCGTCTAAAAAAGATGGCTCAGGGGATTGGGGGGCAAATTTTTGCGGACTACACGGTTTTTAGCTCAGATTTAGAGCACTATCTTACTGTAGAAGAAGACCGCGCTGCCTACCGGCAGCTAGTCGATGATGCGGCTATCTTGCTGAATGGGCTTTCTTAGCTCTTTGTTACATAATAACGCAATCATTTGAGGAAGAGGGTTGTTCATCTTGATTATCAAAGTAGGCATTGCCGTTTCTGTAATCTGAACCACCCCCTGCAGGGATCTTTCTTCTGCTTGGTGGGGGTGTGTTTGCTCCGCTCACAAACAGTTTTTCTGCAATTTTACAAATTGTATTGCAGCAACCGTCATCCTCGCCTGTTATCGCGTATTGATCGTTTAGGCGTGTTGACTCACTAGGGGGGCGGGTTCCTTGTGTCATAGAATACTTTTACGCCTTGATTTTGATGTCTACACCAGCAGCAACTGGAAGAACTTTGAGTTTATCAACAGTGTCCAGGGTAGGGTTCATGATCTCAAGAAGGCGGATGTGTGTGCGCATCTCAAACTGCTCGCGTGATTTGCGGTGCACGTGAGGAGAGCGAAGCACAGTAAAGATCTCTCTTCTTGTAGGTAGAGGAATTGGCCCAATAACACGGGCTCCTGTACGTTTTGCTACCTCTACGATATCGGCTGTAGAGCGGTCAAGTACGCGCTGATCATAGCCTTTGAGGCGGATGCGAATCTTTTTTTGCGCTGGTTTCGCAGGCGCTGGTTTTTTTGTTTGCTTGGCCATGATTTATCCTTTCAATAATTCTTCTTGGATTTTTTTTGGAACAGCACTGAAATGACTTGGTTCCATTGTAAATGTTGCGCGCCCAGAGCTTAGGGAGCGGAGTTGTGTTGAATAGCCGAACATTTCACTCAGCGGTACTTCCGCTTCAAAAACGACGACACCTTTTAGGTTTTTCTGGTTCAAGATCTTTCCGCGACGACGGTTGATATCTCCCATTACATCTCCCAAGAAATCTTCAGGAGTTGTAACGACCACTTTCATGATCGGTTCTAGGATGATCGGCTTACAAGTCTTTGCAGCTTCTCTTAGGGACATCGATCCGCAGATCTTAAAGGCCATTTCAGAGGAGTCTACTTCGTGATAGGAACCAAAGACGATGGCAACTTTAACATCAACGAGGTTGAATCCGGCAAGAACACCGTTATCAAGTCCCTCTTCGACACCTTTAATTGTTGAGGGGATGTACTCTTTTGGAATAACTCCCCCAACAATTTTGCTGACAACTTCGTTTCCTTTACCTGCTTCGTTTGGTTCAATCTCAAGGCAGACGTGTGCGTATTGACCGCGACCACCGGACTGTTTTGCAAACTTGGTATTGGATTTTCCAGCAATAGTGATGGTTTCTTTGTAAGAGACCTGAGGGGCTCCAACATTTGCCTCAACGCTAAATTCACGCATCATGCGATCTTTTAGAATTTCAAGGTGCAGTTCACCCATTCCTGCAATAATGGTCTGTCCAGTCTCTTCGTTTGTTGAAACGCGGAAGGTAGGATCCTCTTCTGAAAGCGAAGTTAGAGCTACAGAGAGTTTTTCTCGGTCCGCTTTTGACTTTGGCTCAATCGCCATCGAGATAACAGGCTCTGGAAACTCCATCTTTTCAAGAATAAGGGGAGCGTCAGGAGAGCAGAGTGTGTCACCTGTTGTTGTATTTTTTAGTCCAATAACAGCGACAATAGATCCTGTGCCTGCTTCGTCACAATCTTTTCGATCGTTCGCGTGCATTTCCAAGATACGAGAGATACGCTCTTTTTTTCCTTTTGTCGTGTTGAGGAGATTCATTCCTTTTTTTAATGTTCCGGAATAGATACGGATAAAGGTAAGACGGCCCACGTAGGGGTCAGTCATGACTTTAAAGGCGAGTGCAGAGAATGGCGCTTCATGATCGGGAGCAAGCTCAAGCTCTTCTTCGCTATCAGGTTTTGAACCTTTGGTGTTTCCAATATCGATTGGAGAGGGCATCCAGCGTACAATTGCGTCTAACAGCGGTTGTACACCCTTATTTTTAAAGGCGGTTCCGCAGAGTACGGGATTGATTTTATTCTCGCAGACACCTTTGCGGATGACTGTGTGAATTTCATCTTCTGTTAAAGTGTCAGGTGCTTCTAGCACTTTCATCATAAACTCTTCATCATTCTCATCAATGGTTGCAAGTTCATCAAGAAGAGCTGTGCGTAATTCTTGGCACTTGTCTAGAAGATCAGCAGGGATTTCTGTAGTTTCATACTCAGCACCCATTGTTTCGTCTTTAAAGACGTAGGCTTTCATGGCAACAAGATCAACCATTCCCTGGAAATCACCTTCTGCTCCGATTGGGCATTGAACAGCAAAGGCGTTAGCGCCAAGTTTTTCTTTCATGCTGTCGATGCAGTAGAAGTAGTCAGCACCGACGCGGTCCATTTTGTTAATGAAGGCGATACGAGGTACACCGTAAGTTTCTGCTTGACGCCAGACTGTTTCTGACTGAGGCTGAACACCATCAACGGCACTAAATACGGCGACAGATCCATCGAGAACGCGAAGAGAGCGCTCTACCTCAACGGTAAAGTCGACGTGTCCGGGAGTATCAATAATATTGATTTTACTATCACCCCAAAAGACGGCGGTGGAAGCAGAAGTGATCGTGATCCCACGCTCTTTCTCTTGCTCCATCCAGTCCATGGTGGCACCACCCTCGTGTACTTCCCCAATTTTATGGAGACGGCCTGCATAGAAGAGGATCCGCTCTGTAACGGTTGTCTTTCCTGCATCGATGTGGGCCATGATGCCAATGTTACGTAAATTTTTTAATTCTTGCTGCTGTGCGGTTTCGGACATGCTTCTTTTCCTCTAGAATTTGAAGTGCGCAAAGGCTCTGTTTGCTTCGGCCATGCGGTGAGTGTCATCTTTTTTCTTGATAGTAGCGCCTTGATTGTTGAAACAATCAGCAAGCTCTTGCGATAGTCCCTCTACCATTGATTTTCCCGCTTTATCGCGTGAAAAGGTGATGATCCATTTCATAGCCATCGATGTGCGACGGTCGGCAGGGATCTCAATAGGCACCTGGTAGGTAGCTCCACCAATACGACGAGATTTTACTTCAAGTGTTGGCTTTGCATTTTCTAGAGCTTGTTCAAAAGCTTCTAGTGGATCTTCGGCATTGATTTTTTTTGAGAACTTTTCAATGGCCCCATAAACGAGCTCGCGAGCAACAGATTTTTTGCCATCGAGCATGACGCGATTGATGAATTTGGCAACAGTCAAACTGTTGTAGCGCGGGTCATTTTCAATATGGCGTTTTTGAGCACGGCGTCTTCTTGACATACTTAATTCCTTTTATTTAGGCTTTTTAGCCCCGTATTTGGATCGAGATTGTTTGCGATCTTTGACCGCGGCACAGTCGAGAGCGCCCCGTACAACGTGGTAGCGCACACCTGGTAGATCGGGTACACGGCCGCCACGGACGAGCACAATGCTGTGTTCTTGTAAGTTGTGACCTTCCCCGCCGATGTAGGCGATGACTTCCTGGCCGTTAGAGAGGCGAACCCATGCCACCTTGCGGAGGGCGGAGTTCGGTTTTTTAGGTGTTTTTGTCTTCACCTGGAGGCAGACGCCGCGGCGCTGCGAACATTTTGAAAGCGCAGGTGACTTGCTTCTTTTCACCTTTGAACGGCGCTTATTCCGAATTAATTGACTTGTTGTGGGCATTCATTCCTCAAATATTAAATACATACTAGCAAAACTGGCTCTAATAGAAGCTGTTAGCACTAGCGTCATTAAAGCATCATAGCTTTTCCCCCCAATTATTTCAAACTTTTTGCAACAAACTAGGAAAAATCGTCCGATTACAACTTTTAAAAAAGTCCCTATTATTAAATTAGAACTTTAATAAAAGCGGCATATTTATGACATCGTTAATTAGAAAATTTAATAAAATCGTACTACTAATTTATTTACCAGCTCTGCTTGTTGCAGATCCCGGACCGCTTAAAACCTCAGATGTCAAGAGAACAATGGAGGAGATTTTTACTTATCATGTTGAGCATAAATCTCTTGATCCTCTTGTTGTTCAGCGCTCTTTTAAAATTTTTATCGAGCAATTCGATCCTGATCGTGTCTACCTTCTCAACTCAGAAGTAAAACCCTATCTTGAGCTCTCACCAAATAGAGTGGAGCAGATTATTGCAGAATATAATAGAGGAAATTTTTCTTCTTACGTCGCTCTATCAGAGCTTTTTGATAACGCAATTTCTCGCTCTCGCCGCCTCCGCGCAGAGACAGAGGCAGAATTTGTCTCTATGCAAGGTTTGCCGGCAGACAAAAACTACCCCCGTGCTTACGTAAATTACGCCTCGAATGAAGCAGAGCTTAAAAGGCGGGCAAAGGAGCAGCTTATTCGCTATGCCAATCGAGCTGGCCGTCAGCAGGAGATTACTCATTGGAATACACCTTTAAAAGAGAAGGCGTTTGCTTTTTACGAAGGAAAGCTTCGCCACCGAGAAGCGCAGTATATTAGCGAAGGCAGCAAAATTAATGAACACTACCTCACACAGCATATTTTAAAGGCGATGGTCAGAAGTCTTGATGCCCACTCACTCTATTTTTCACCTGATGAGGCGATTTCTCTCCGCACCTCTCTTCAAAAAGAGTTTCATGGGGTTGGAGTGGTTCTTCAAGAGACATTTAATGGTGTAATTGTTACAGACCTTGTTCTTGGCGGCCCAGCAGAGAAGCATGGTAATGTTCAAAAAGGAGATTTAATCGTCGCGATTGATGACCATTCCATTGAAGGTCTTTTTTATGAGGAGGCTCTCAAAGAGATGCAGGGACCTGTAGGCACAAGTGTAAAACTTACTTTGAAGCGAGACAGCCAGCTTGTCAATGTAAGCCTTAAACGCCAAAAAATCACGATGGATCAGGAGCGGCTTAGCTATACAGTAGAGCCTTTTGCAAATGGTTACATTGCAAAAATTACTCTTCCTGGTTTCTACGATAATGGAAAAGGGCTTACAGCGGAAAATGATTTAAAAAAAGCGATGCAAGAGATTGAGGCTATGGGTCCTGTCTATGGGATGGTTTTGGATTTGCGCGAAAACTCAGGCGGGTTTCTTACTCAAGCTGTAAAAATAGCAGGGTACTTTGTTCCTCGTGGAGTGATTGTGATTTCAAAATATGCGGATGGAGAAGTGCGCTATTTTCGCGATTTAGATGGTCGAAGCTTCTACGACGGGCCAGTTGTTGTTCTCACTTCGAAACTCTCCGCTTCAGCTTCAGAAATTGTTGCGCAAGCTCTTCAAGATTATGGCCGCGCTCCGATTGTGGGAGATACTCGTTCTTTTGGAAAAGGAACTATGCAATATCAGACAATTACAGATGAGCGCGCTTCTCGCTATTACACCGTAACAGTCGGTCGTTTTTACACGGTCTCCGGACGCTCAAATCAGCTTGAGGGGGTCAAATCAGATATCGTGGTGCCCTCAATGTATGCGCCCTACAACATTGGCGAAAGATTTTTAGAATATCCCGTTTCTAATAGTAATCTCGGTTTTTCTCTCTTTGATAGTCAAATTGCTCAAGAGCAAAAGGCCAACGGCTTCAAGCAAAATTCGCCCGTGCCTTATCTCATCAAAGAGACGCGCTGGAACAAAATGATGCCGACTCTTAAGGCAAATAGCGCCAAGCGCCTCGCTTCCGACCCCAATTTCCAAGCCTTTCTTAAAATGAGCGATCCCGAATACAAACCAGTCAAATCTGAGGAAGGGGGTCTCTCCTTTGGTGAAGAGGATCTGCAAATGACAGAGTCTGTTAATATCATTAAAGATATGATTTGGCTACAAGGGCATAGCTAAATGCATGCTGGGATGTTCTGTGATTTCATACCATCTTTTAAGCGACATATTCTCGTTTTCGGCGAGATAAAAAAGTCGGTTTAGCAGTCCGGTTTGGGATAGGAAAGTATTGATATCTCCCTGCTCACTTTCATAAAACATTGTTTCATATTCAGGAAAGTTTGAATGGCCGAGGTCTAATCGGTCTTGACCTATTCCGTGGAAGAAAAAATTGGGGGATTGCAGCCATTTATCGATTTTTTCTATATTTAAACTTTTGACTCTCTGAATAAGTTTTGCTTTCTGCTCTTCAGTAAATGGATAACGAATAAAAAGCTCAAGCAGAAAAGTGAGATTCTCTGTATTTTCTAAGCAAATCGCCTCTAATTCAAAAAAATAGTCATTGATTGGAGAGTGCTTTTTTGCCTCTGCAATTTCTTTTAATTTTTTGGCATTTGCAATCGATTCAAAGTGCCCCAAAGAGCAAAAAGCATGTTTTATCAGAGGAAATAGCGTTTCAAAGGTCGAGAGCGGTTGTTTTTCTATCTTCTTACCAAGAATCCAGCTAGTAAGAGATGTGATACATTCCCATTTTAAAAAAGGTACAGGTGAGAAAGCGTCTTTGATTTTTGAGACAGTATCATCGGAAAGAGAGGTTGTTTCGTTCATTAGATAAGAGAGAACGCCCTTCAAAAAGGAAACTTTTAATTCAAGTTGTTCGACCTCTTTTATCTTACCCCAAAATTTATGAAATTGAGGAGTGATTTCATGCGCAATCAAGTGTAAAAATTTTTTCAAAGTGTTTTTGGGATTGCTCAGTTGACGCCAAGTAGCGTCATGCTCCAGAGGGAGATGATCGAAGTCTAAGGAATTTAGCCAATCGACAAGTGGGGTAAAATCTTTGTCCAGGTCTTTGGCTAGTAAAGACTCGATTTTTTCACTATAGTTAATGAATTCCTTTCTTTTATGAAAATGGATCAGTACACTGTTTTGTTCATACTTTTGTAACCATATGTGATAACGATGAATTTTTGTAAAAATCCGATTTTGAGACTGTTTGTTTAACATCCCTACTTGAACAGGCTTTTCACCAAACTCTTCATCGATGATATAGAGCTGGTTAGCAGTAAATTGATTAATTGTGAGTGGGTTATATTGGATTTCTAATTTTGAATACTGTTCAAAACTTGATGCATCACTGCAAAAGAGGTAAGGCAGATCTTCTGGGAAAAGAGCAAGTTTGTTGTCGGTATAATGATTTAGTGCCATCCAACAGCTATTATTTTTATTTGCTACTAAGGAAAAATTAAATAGTAAAAGTTCAAAAGAAGAGAGCTTAAGGAGGTGAGTATGTTGCTTACCACTCTCGTCTTCTTCAGCATTTAGGATGACCTGATTTTTTTCACATTTGACGCTACTTTTTCCCAAGCGATAGAGTTCGTCGTTTCCATCAATATCGCATCTCTCTTCGTAAAAGTTGTACTCTTTTGAGAAGGAATCAGTTCCGTAAGTAAGGCTGAGTGCTTTGCGGAATTTCTGCTCAAAATCGTTAAGACTTGGTGTGTCAACAACATATTTGCAGTGATATTTAGTGAGAGCATCAATGAAAGTTGCTATTAGTTCGCACTGTGAAATCAGCTCTTCTTCAGACTCTATTCCAACGGAGAATCGAATCGCTTCGCATACACTGCTCATATTTGAAAGGGTAAAGCCAAAGCTTTGGCGGCCTGTGATGTGTAGTTTGTGATGTTGTGAATAGGCAAGTAATAACTCTCGAAGTTTATTTACACATCTTTCTCTACTACGCTCGCTTTTTTCAGGATAAAAAGCTTCCAATAAGAGAGACAAATTGATAGCTACATAAACGGTGTTTTCATCAGTATTTTGAATCAAATACGCTGCACAAAAGGGGTGTCTTTTATGAGTGTTTTGTTGTTGAATTTCTAGAAAAAGTTTTTGTAGGTGTTTGTAGGTAAAGAGAGTATTATAGCGAACTAGATCAATATATTGGCTTGATTCTGAAGTGAAAAGGTCGTGAGTCAAAGCAAAAAAAGCACTCTTTCTCTTTATCGAAGAAGTGAATTTTGGCATAGCTTCTGATTTTTCATTACTTGTAAGACAAAAAGCGAGTCCTCCAGAGAAATTATCCGCTCCAAATTGCATGAGTTTTGCCAAGCTTTGTATACCAAGAATTGTGAGTTGTCCTCTCTGTATAAAAGGAAGTAGCATAGTAAGAGTTTTGTTGAGAAGAGGATCTTCTAAATGGTTCAAAGTGACATCTAAAATAAGGGTCAATTGCTTCTTTTTATTCTTTTCTAAGACTGCGCATAAAGAAGAAAAACTGTTTTGAACAAGTCTGGCCCTTGCAGCGTTATTGGGATGAATGTCAGCAATGAGAATATTAGGAATTTTATCAATATTTTCAATTAGGGAAATTTCTCTCGAATCGAAGTTTCTGGCATGAACCATTTTTTTAATTATTTCGACTGTTTCAAAATAGTTACTACCGAGATATAGTGCAGAAAAATTGTCTTTTTCAATCCTGGGGAGTGTTGAAAGAATATGATTTAAAAAGTAAAAAATTCCCGTCATTGCATAGGGGAAAAGACCGACACTAGCATGCACATTAAATTTAGAAAGGAGAGTTTCTACTTTTTTTTCATAGCGTAAGTGCTCAAGCTCTTCTGGATAAGTGTCCAGACAAAAAACCACTATCTCACAGAGATTTTGGTATGCCTTTGCCCACTGAACAATGTCTGCTTGCTCATCCATAAAGGGAGCAACCTGAGTTGACAAAAGAGGTTTGGCAAAGCGAAGGATTTTTGGATCGCTAAAAAAAGTGTCATGCCATTTTAAAACTACAGATCTTAGGAGGTCACAGCCCGGATGGAAATTAAAAGTTTTGTTGCGGATACGGCGGATTTCACTCTCCCAATATCGAGTCGAAACAAAATTTTGTTCCAAATCTTCAGAAGAAGTATTTGGAGGTAGAGTAGGTGCAAAATCAATGAGTGCCATCCGGTCGGGGAATGTCCCAGTATTTGAAATTAGAGAACCGACGCTAGAATCAAATATTTTGCTCAATTTTTGGAACTTTATTTTATAGCCACTTTTTCCCTTATTTACCGCCCCAGAAAAAAGAAGAGAAAAATCAACGTTCCCAATTTCAACTGTCGCAATGCACTGTATCTTGTTTTTTTGACTTGACTGTTGAAAAATTTTGTCTTTAAAGAATTTTTGCACAGCTTCTTGAACGGTTTTTTCAGGGCAATATTTTTCGTTAAGTGCTGTATCATGGTGAGAGACCCAAGTTTTCTTAGCTTTTTCAGGGCAATCCTCTGGAGCAAGTACTATCTCAAGATGAGCGACCCAAATTTTCTTAGCTTTTTCAGGGCAATATTTTTCGTTAAGTGCTGCATCAAGGTGAGCGACCCAAGCTGTTTCCTTAGCTTTTTCAGGGCAATCCTCTGGAACAGGTACTATGTGAGCGACCCAAGTTTTCTCAACTTTTGCAAGAAGACCTTCACTCTTTGAGGGAATAGAAATATTTGGATAGAGCGTTTTAAGGGTTGAAATAGCGCCTTTATTACAAATTAAAAAGGGGACTTTTATTTTAAATGGCAGAGCCTGGGCAAATTGCTTAGAAGCGAATCGGCTATAATGGTGACTCCTGTATGGGGTAGCAATAGGGTTTGGGTATCCAAGGTACTTATTTTCCTCACTTGTATAGTTAGCATTATAATTTTGGTATTGAAGTAAGTATTTTAAAAATGCAGTTTTTTTTTCTGAGTAAAATGGATTAAGAACTCTTGGGTCCTGTACCTTTTGATCGCAATTTATAGACATCATTTGTTCACCACCGTTTTTTGTATGGAAGCACTTACTCAGCGTTTCCACAAGGGCATTCTAATACTATTCACATTTAACAGAAATTTTTAAAATTCCTCGTAAAAAATTGTTAGCAAAGAAAGGCAAATGCGATTTCTAATTGTCAGAAAGTGCTCAGGCTGCTATATTTGGAATTTAATGGCTGGATAGCTCAGTTGGTAGAGCAGAGGACTGAAAATCCTTGTGTCGCCGGTTCAAATCCGGCTCTAGCCAAATTTTGGGTGAAAAGCTTCGCACTTTTCATCTTTTCTCCTCCGCCGTACTACTCGTACTGCCGTCGTCGGAAATATGAAAATTGCTCGCTTTTCCCACCAAAATTTCCTTGTGAGAAGGGCAACGAAGGTCTCCGCCGTACTACTCGTACTGCCGTCGTCGGAAATATGAAAATTGCTCGCTTTTCCCACCAAAATTTCCTTGTGAGAAGGGCAACGAAGATCTCCACCGTACTATTCGTACTGCCTAGCGTGCAATTTCGCAATATTTTTTGATGTTTTGACCTACGTTTTCTCTTTTGACTTCGCGCTCGGTCTTGCCAACTTTATTAAGTTGGCTTCATCCTCCGCACAGCGTCAAAGGAAAAAATCTGGGCGCAAAATCTCTAAAAAATATTCCGAAGTTGCACTTGTCGCAATTCAGAGCCTGTAGTTTTTGAAAGTTAGAAAAAAAATTAGCAAGGTGATTGCACCTTGCTAATTGCTATTTTGACCGTTTTTCTAGTTATTAGAAATCGTAGCGGACTTGAGCACGTAAGCCCTGCATCTGCAAGTTTCCATTACTATAAATACTGTTAAAGGCAAGATCATTGCGGTTTGAATTGATGTTTATCGCGGAAGAGTCGTTTGAAAATACGGGATTGAAAATCTCATTTTGATCAAACCAGTTGTTAAACTGGTAGTAAAGACCGATGAGAAGTCTGCTTGAACGATCTTGAAAAAAGTGCTGCCAGCGAATTCCAATTTCTGTTTCGAGGGCCGCTCTTAAGGCATTAAACTCTTTTCGAATTTTATGAACTTCCTCTAGAAGTGCTGGGCCAGCACCAACGTCTTCTATGACACCACCAACGATGGTTTCGTTGATTGTAAATCCACCGTAAACCAGGGAAGCAAATACTCCTCCTGAGATGGAAAAGCTATCTGTGAGATGCCATTGAAGCCCCGTTCCCATTCGGGTTCCTACACCCCAATATTCTTGATCAGCTTTGAAACTTGTATCCTTAAATAGGTTTGTAGCGACTCCTCCTGTTGTAAAGCTGAAGAGTCCGCGGTAGTTAGCATTGTAATCTTGGTTGATCCAAGCTGCGCGAATCCCCATTCGAGGTTCTATAGAAAGCCATTTTCCAAAAAAGGCGTTGCGGCTTATGGCAATGTCCATGACGTTAAAATTTAAGGTCCAGTCTGCAGAGGCTCTATCTGCTGCTGAGCCAGTTGAAAAATGCGCCCACTGTGGTGCGATGAACTCTTCTGAGATATCGTCTGAGCTAGCACTGTTTTCTGCATCTGAATGTAAATACGTCCAGTAGCCGGAGAGTTGCCACTGCTCTCTATTTGGAAAAATATAGCCTAATCCTAAATTGAAACCAGAGTCCCAATCAAAATCTAGCTCCTTCGTTTCTGAGATGATGCTTCCCGGTGTGGTTGCCGTTGCGGGTGTTACGGCAAAAGTTTGGCCGTAGGAAAGTCCATCGAGTTCGGATCTAAGGTAGAGATAAGATAAATCTAAAAAGAATCCAGAACAGGGAGAAGCGCTACCAACTTTTCCTTGCCAATCGCAATAAGCGTTTTTATCAGCAACTTCGCTGACTGTTGGTGTTTCTTGAATTTGTTCTGAGAACAAAAGTGAAGCACCTACCAAAAATAGACCTTGAATTGTTTTATACATAAATTCCTCCAGGCACTCAGTTTAAAAAATAAGAAAGATATTGTAAAGAAAGAATGTTATTTGATGTTTTGTTGAGAAAGTTCAGCTTCTATTTCTTCAGTTGTTGGCAAGCTTTCTTTTAGATTTTCAGGAAGCGATTCCATAATTTTTGTTTCGTAGCAAGTGCTCCGTATCAGAAAATTTTGCTATTCTTTTTAACGTGAAAGCCTTCGCATAAAAATGGATCCCAAACGTGAAAAGTAAAGCGATTGTATGTGATTGAAAAAGCTGTCTAGACCTTGCAAAGTTTTCTGCAAAACAAATAAAACAGCCGCGCAAGCGACGTGAAAGGGGCCCCTCCCGAAACAAAGTGGAGGGTGGGGAATGAACGCGCGATGCGCTCGATGGCTTCAGGTTGGCTTTGAAAAATTGCGGTGCAGGAGGAAGAAGTAGTGCTTTGCACGGTTTTCCGTCGAAACGCAATTTGGCATGCCAAGGTGAAGCTCAAAGGGCAGCGGGGATTTGCCCGACTGTCTCTATTGGCTGTTTTTTTAAATTAAACACTAAGATTTTCTGTTACAGAGTACTAGTACTCTGTAACAGAAAATTTTAGCATTATTTTTACGTCAAAGCCTCGGGATTGAACTATCGAAAATCACCTCGTATTTGATTAATACTAGGTGACTTGCGATAGCCCAATCGCGAGAGCTTTCACGTTAAAAAGAATAGTAAAAATTTCTGTTACAGAGTACTAGCTATGCCAATCGGCTTGAGGTTATCTCTTAGGGCGTATTCGACCACCACTTTGTTTTTTTGCAAAGTATCATTCCAATTGTTGGCTTAGAGAGTGTCTTCGAATTAAAATTCAGTCCAAAAATCGGCCAAAATAATCCAAAAACTCGACGAAAGTTAATTCAAAGACACTCTCTTATCGTCAGACTGACGGATAAGATCATCAACTGCTGAGAGATAGAAGCTCATTTGTCCTGTATCACGTGGAACAAACTCATGAGTTTTTAATTTGATAACTACATAGCAATGCAGAATGACGTAGTAGAAGAGAAGGTCGATTGAAAAATCTTTGCCCCCTACGTCTAAGGGGTACTGTCTTCCTACAAATGCAAAACTTAGAACAATATTGTGTCCCCAGGGAATTTGGGAAACAGCTGTTTCCCAAATTCCCTGGGGGTATGACTCCGCAAGCTGTCTCATGGATTTGAGATTACGGAAGGAAAATCCTGTAAGATTGGGAAATGCGCCTTCAATGTCTTTTGCTAAACGCTGGAGTGTTTTGGATCCCCAGCCTTCAAGAGGCACTTTTTTAGAAAGATTTTTTCCGATGCGCCAATACAGTTGTGTGAGCTCGCTCGTTATAGAGCTTGCAGCGCATAGTTGACTCTGTAGGATATCTTTACCTTCTCTAGAAAGAGGTGTAGGTTTTAGGGAAAACTTCGTTATCTAAAACTTTGTTCATATTCCTGGCAAAATTAAATTTTGCCATCATTTTGTCAAAAAATAATAAGGAGCGCAATAAAGATTTTTAATAAAAGCGTTTGCCGTCACGTTGGGCAACAGTTTTGATCTCTTCTAGAAGAGGTGGAAGGCCTTCTCCGTTGAGCGCAGAAATGCAGAAGATGGTTTCATTTGGAAAGAGTTCCTCTGGGTTGAGCGTGGCGTCAAGTAAGTCGATCTTATTTAAAGCGATGATGTAGGGTTTTTCAAGAAGTTTAGGGGAGTAAGAACCAAGTTCATTGCGCAAGGTGGCAAGGTCTTCTTTTGGATCACGCTCAAATGAGAGATCGAGGATAAAGACGAGGGTATTGGTGCGCTCCACATGACGCAGGAATTCATGACCAAGGCCTTTGCCTTTGTGTGCATTGGCAATAAGGCCGGGAATATCGGCAAAGTAGACGCGGGAGTAATCGTCAAACTCGATCATCGAGAGGTTAGGAGAGAGGGTAGTGAAAGGATAGGCGCCAGTTTTGACTTCTATGTTGGCTAAGGTAGAGAGGAGAGTTGATTTTCCTGCGCTTGGAAGGCCGACAAAGCCGACGTCTGCAATGAGTTTTAGTTCGAGCTCGATCTCTTTGAGTTGGCCTAGTTTTCCTGGTGTTGATTTAGTGGGGGCACGATTACGAGAATTTTTAAAAAAATGATTGCCTAGCCCGCCTTTCCCTCCTTCACAGAGAGTGAGCTCTTCATCTTTTTTTGTGAAGTCGTAGAGTAGGGTTCCAGTTGTCGCGTCACGCAGAAGTGTCCCGGGAGGAATTTTTAGAATAAGGTCTTCTCCTTGACGTCCTTGACGTAGGTTGGCGCTACCTTGTTGGCCATTTTCTGCTGAGATCTGTCTGCGGTTGCGAAAGTGATCGAGTGATCGAATAGACGGGTCGGTTTTAATGATAATGGATCCACCTTTTCCTCCATTACCACCACTTGGTCCGCCTTTAGGAATGTACTTTTCACGGCGCCATGCTACCGCTCCATTACCGCCCTTTCCTGCTTTGAGTTTGAGCTTAATGCGATCGGTAAACATAGCGATTGAAATTTTTGTTTAGGCGGCTGGAACTACAGCAACATAGGTTTTTTTCGTCTTGCGAAAAGCTACCTTGCCGTCTACCAGTGCAAAGAGTGTATCGTCTTTTCCGCGACCTACATTTTTCGCTGGATGCCACTTTGTCCCGCGCTGGCGCACGATAATGCTGCCCGCTCTGACAAATTGTCCATCATTAGCTTTAATCCCAAGATACTGGGGATTCGAGTCGCGTCCGTTTCGTGTGGACCCTTGTCCTTTCTTATGTGCCATATTCTTTACTTAACAGTTATATCTGTAATTTTTACTTTAGCGTATTTTTGGCGGTGGCCAACTTTACGGCGATAATTTTTACGTCTTTTATACTTAAAAGCGATCACTTTAGGGCCTAGGGTGTTTTCTAGGAGCTCTCCTTTCACTTGGCATCCAGAAACTAGAGGTTTGCCCACTTCTACTTTGCTGCCGTCGTTAAAAAAAAGAACTTGATCAAACTCGACGAGGTTGTTCTCTGTATTCGAAAGAAGTTCAACTTCGATGATGTCGCCCTTAGCGACGCGGTACTGTTTTCCACCAGTTTTGATGATTGCGTACATGGATAGTTCTCCCATTAATAGGAATAGTATATGTGAAAGGGGCGCAAAGGTCAATGGGAGTAAATATTTTAGTGAGGGTGTTAGTAAAAAAATATATTAGAGTAGTCGGGGCTCCGCCCCCGCACCCCTTCGGCTTCTTCTCGCTTCCCTCGAGCGCTTGCACGTGCTGTCTCTTTGTCTTTATCTTGCTTCGGGCGGCTAAATTATTTTGTTTACCCATTAACAAAAATAAGTTTATCCGCGCGAAGCGGAGTAACGGGTTCATATCGCAAAGCAAAATCGGATATCAGACGTCGTGGCAGTACTGCGTACGGCGCGACGACTGAGATTTGATTTGGCGCAGCGAAATGGGGCCGAAGGGGAGCGGGGGCGGAGCCCCGACTAAAAAACTTTGTTATTTTTTTATTACTAAATTGGTTAAATAGGCGATGGTGGTGGTCAGTGCAATGGTTGCACCTGGTGGCCAGTTAAGAGTGAAAGAGATGAAAATTCCAATGAAACTCAAAACAAAGCCAACAAAGATGGAGAGAAAGATCATGCTTTTTAAGCGGCTTGTGTAGCGGCTGGCAATGGCGGGTGGGAGGCTGAGCATTGCGATGACAAGGATCGCTCCAATAACTTGAATGAGGAGAACTGTGGTGATTGCGATGAGGGAGAGAAG
Source organism: Candidatus Algichlamydia australiensis (assembly GCA_033977065.1). Classification (GTDB taxonomy): domain Bacteria; phylum Chlamydiota; class Chlamydiia; order Chlamydiales; family JAJFMI01; genus Algichlamydia; species Algichlamydia australiensis. The sequence goes on along the minus strand of JAXCHI010000003.1, from coordinate 92,694 downwards.
GAGAAAATAGAGCGGGACAACAGGAATTTTTTGCAGGTAGGCTTGGCGCTCATCAAAGCAGATAGTGGTAAATTTTTTATGGTAGATGAGTGCGCAGATGATCACTATCGAAGCAAGTAGACCCAGTCGAAGCAGGTCGGTAGGTGTTGTCCAGAGGATGTTTCCAAAGAGGAAATGAAGCAGCTCAGGGGTGTAACCTGGTGTGAGGGAGATGAAGATTACGCCAATAGCCATACCAGAGGCCCAAATGGCCCCGATCACGGTATCTTCGCGTTCAGTAAAGCGGAGGTGTATCCAGCCGATGAGAAAGGCAGAGAGGATTGCAAAAAGAAGGGCTCCGTAGGTTGGAGAGAGCCAGGGAAGGTTATACGTTTTATTTAAGAAAAGAAAGAGTCCCATGCCCCCAAGAACGGAGTGGGCGATGCTGCCACTGATAAAAACAATGCGTTTGACTACAACGTAACTGCCGACAATTCCTGCGCTGATTGAGGTAAAGAGAGTGGCGCCAAGAGCCATAAGAAAAAAGGAGCTAAAGATCATTTCTCCTCCTTTTTGAGCAGTGGGGGGTGATAAAGACCCATTGCGTAATGCTCACAAACTTCATCGGGTTTAAGTAATGAACAATTGCGATGTACGCAGAGGATCCGATCCACACGATTTATGATGGTGGGGAGCTCGTGTGTCACCATGAGTATGGTAACGTTTCCTTTGAGGGTCGCAAGAATGTTCAGGATGATCTCACTTGTCTCTGCGTCAACACAGGAGGTGGCCTCATCAAGGAGAAGGAGTTTCGGGTTTGAGACAAGGGCGCGAGCGAGGAGCGCGCGTTGCATTTGCCCTCCAGAGAGGGCGCCAAAAGGTTTATTTTGATGCTCAAGAAGTTTGAGCTTTTTAAGAAGGGGCAGGCTGTTTGGTCCTCCCATCTCAACAACTTCTTTTACGGAGATAGGAAAAGCCGTATCGAAGTCAAAATGTTGAGGAACGTACCCGATTGCAGGTCGCAGATCTTGAGGCGGACGATTGTCTAGAAAGATCTTTCCTTTTTGAGGAGTAAGAAAGCCCATGAGGAGCTTAAGCAGGGTTGTTTTTCCACCGCCATTGGGACCGATGACACCAAGAAACTCTCCTGCAGAAATATCGACGTTTACGTCGCACAGGATCGGATCCTGCTTGTAGGCAAAAGTAAGTTCTTCAATTTTAATCTGCGGCATCTGAGAGTTGATTTCCTATTTTTTTGATGTTGGCAAGGTAATCCCAGGCGAAGGGGTCGAGTTCGTAGAGGGGAAGGGAGAGTCTATTTGCCAAAAGTCGGGGTCCACGTGCGTCAAACCCTTTTTGCGAAAAGACGCAAATTGCTCTTTCATCTTTTAGGTGTTCTTCGAGGTTTTGCAGGTCTTGTGGCAGCGGTTCTTTCCCTTCGCATTCGATTGAGAACTGTTTAAGTTGGTAGTCGTTGCAAAAATATCCGAGTGAAGGATGCGCGACAAGAATTGCGCCACCAATTAAATCTTTTAATTGAAGAGTGAGATGACGATCGAGATCTGCTAGTTCATTAAGAAATTGGTTGAGACCTGCGCTAAACTCGTGGGAGTGCGCTTTGTCGAGTTTCACTAAGCTCTGAGCGATGATCCGAGAGGTGTTTTGTGCCTGTCTAGGGCTCATCCATGTATGCATATCGCGGTCACCGTGATTATGAGAGCAGGAGGTAAGAAAGTCTGTGTCACTTGTGACAGGAAGTAAAGGAATTTTTTCATTTATATTCAAAATAGTGAGATCGGGGTTAAGCTCCATCAAAATAGGGGTCATTTTTTCTTCAAATGTAGCACCAACTTGGATCCAGAGGTCAATATTTTTCAAATTTTCCATACTTTGTGGCGTAGGCTCGTAGGTATGGATGTCCACAGAAGGCGAAAGGATGGAGATGACTTCAAGGTTTTCTGTTCCAATACGGGTTGTGAAGTAGGCGTGTGGTGCGATGGTTGCAGCAACACGCAGACGTCTCGGTTTAGGACCAATCTTTTTTTGACAACCGAATAGAATTATACAGAGTGTAAGAAATAATATGGACCTTTTCATTCAAATCATTCTACTATATCTCTTGCATATGTTCAATGAGTATAGTAGAATGGCACCTCCGGAGGAGTGTCCGAGCGGCCGAAGGAGCACGCTTGGAAAGCGTGTATGCGAGAAATCGTATCGTGGGTTCGAATCCCACTTCCTCCGAATTTTTTTACGGTGATTGTTGATGCGTTGTCCCTTTTGTAGTGACCAGGAACTAAAGGTTACAGATTCAAGAAACCATGCTGATCTCAATGCGATCCGGCGCAGACGCGAGTGCTTGAAATGTGGAAAACGTTTTACTACTTTTGAAACGGTTGATTTGACAATTCAGGTGCGCAAGCGGGATGGCCATTATGAAGATTTTCGTTTAGATAAGTTAATTAAGGGGTTGGAGTCCGCTTGCAATCATACGCGTATCAGTCGCGATCAAGTGCGGGCCTTAGCTTCTGAAATTTCTGCTGAGCTATGTGAAAAGCAGATGCGCGAGATTGGAACCACAGAACTTGGTGCGATCTGTATGGAAAAATTGAAAAAGATGGATCAGGTTGCCTACATTCGGTTTGCTTGTGTATACAAGCGTTTTAAGGATATGGATGACCTTCTCAAGGCGATAAAAAATGTAGGAGATACGGAAGATGCCCTTGAAAAAGAGTGAGATTGAAAAATATAAAAAGCAACTTATCGAATTACGTGCGCAACTAATGGGAAATCTTGATGAAGTTTCTAAAGAGGTACGTGCGCCTGAAGAGGGAAAGGGCTTTTCTCAACACCAAGCTGATGAAGGCACAGACGATTTTGTTCGCAATGTAAGCCTCAATGTAGGAAGCAAAGAGCGAGAAATTCTTGATCAGATTGAGCGCGCTCTTGAAAAAATAGAAGAGGGAACTTACGGCAAGTGCGATTCATCAGGTCAGCCAATTCCTGTGAAGCGGTTGGATGCTATCCCTTACGCGACACGTACAGCGGATGAGCAAGAAAAATTTGAAAAAGGCCTGCTTTGAAAAAAGGAATTTTTGTATTTTTTTTCATCCTTGTTTGCGACTTTGCAATCAAACGTTGGGCGTTTACGCACCTCGTTGGGATGGGGGGAATTCCTTTAATCCAAAATTTTTTGGGGTGTAGCTTTTCTTTGAGTTTTGTGGCCAATAAAGGGATGGCGTGGGGGCTTTTTGCTTCTCATAGCTCACTCTTACTTGTTTTTCGTATTGTACTGATCTCTTCTCTGATTTTTTACCTCTTTTCCAAAGCTCCCCAAAAGTCTCAATTTCCGATTTTGATGATTTTAGCTGGTGCTATCGGAAACATTGTGGACTCTTTTCTTTACGGCTTTGTTGTTGATATGTTCTACCCAACAATTTTTGGATTTGCTCCTTTTGCTGTTTTTAACTTAGCTGATTTTGCCATCAGCATGGGGGTTTTTTGGCTTGCCATTCAGATGTTTTTTGAGAGAAAAAAAGATGCTTCCCTTGCGCACCGCCAATCTTGAAGAGGAGGGAACTCTCCAAATTGCTAAACAGTTAAAATGGCACTTTTTGACTCGAAACATGGAGTCTCTGCTCTCTGCTCTGCCTCCATTTCAAATTTTTTTAGCTGGTCGATTCACGGATAAGCCTCATATTAGTAATGAAGAATTTCTCCGTGACTGGCGCTCTTATTTAGAGGATCGCAGCTTCTCTTCACCTCTCTTTTCTTCCATTTGGACAAGTGATTCTGAAGCAATTTTTGCTCTAAAATCCGATGATAAACGAACTCTTGTGCGTCCTATTAAGCCGGTACTTCAGTTGCGGCCTCATCGCTATCTTCTATCAGGTGAGACGATTCACTCCATGGTTTATGGAGAAAATACGAAGAGTTTTGGTATTGAAATTTCTTATCCGGCCATTTACTCTACTACAAAAGATCCAAGGGTGCGGAAGACGCTGCATGAAAATTTACCTAATAATGCGCTTTATAAATCTTTTGTAACTTGGATGCGAAAGAATACGCGGCCATGCAAAATAAAAATTCAAGATAGAGAAGTTGTAACCACAATTCGTGCGGAGGCGGGATGCATATTGAATTAATCTGTATAGGAAATGAGTTGCTTGAGGGGTTTACAGTTAATACGAATGCTACTGCTGTTGCGACAATTTTGGGACACAAACTTAAGCGTGTCACAACGATCGGAGATGATCCTCAAGAGATGTGTATTGCGCTACGCGAAGCGTTAAGCCGCAGCGATCTGGTTTTAACTTCCGGAGGGCTGGGTCCTACAGTTGATGATCTTACAGAAGAAGTTTTAACAAATGAGTTTGGGAAGCCAAAAAAGCAGATTGAAAACAGTGTTGGCTCTGCACCAGGCTTGATTTTTTCCGCTCAAGGAAAACAGATTGTTGCCATGCCGGGGGTTCCAATTGAGCTTGAGGAGATGCTAAAAAGTGCTGTTGTTCCCCTTGTAGAAAAAGAAAAAACTCCGATTGAAGAGATCCACTTTGTTTTAATGAGTGAGACCAAGATCGACCCCAGTGTACGCGAGTGGCAGAAAGAGAACAGGCAACTGGAGTTTGGAATTTACCCCAATTTGGGTGGGGTAACTCTGCGGATTAAAGGAGAAGGCGCCGCTGTATTAGCCGAGAAAGTACGAGCTGCCTATCCAGGGCGCTTTTGCGAAGAGGCGAGTATTGCTCATGCTCTTCAGGTAGAGATGATTAAAAGAAAAAAGCGCCTTGTTACAGCAGAATCTTGCACGGGTGGTGCTATTGCTTCACGATTAACAAAAATTCCTGGGGCTTCTGATTACTTTGAAGGGGGAATTGTCTGCTACTCCAACACATTTAAAGAGAACTATTTAAGTGTATCTCCCCAAACTTTGGCTTCATTTGGGGCGGTAAGTCGAGAAGTTGTTGTTGAAATGGCAAAGGGGGCGCTGCGCTTTGCCGATTATTCGGTAGCGGTTTCTGGGATCGCAGGCCCTCTTGGGGGAACTGAAGAGAAACCAGTAGGGACTGTTTGGGCAGCCATCGGAGCGCCGGATGGTAAAGTGGTAAGTGGGCTTATTCCCATGGGGCATAAAAAGACTCGCAAAGCAATTATTGAAAAGACAAGTGCATTTATGATTAGCGCACTCTGGCTCTACGTTGTGAGAGGAGAAGATGTACTCTCTGCTTGATTCTGGAAATGAAGAGAAGTTGGAACGCTTCGGAGATTACACGCTTGTTCGCCCTTCAAGTGCGGCAGTGTGGGGGCCAAGTGATTCTAAATTATGGAAAAGTGCTGATGCTCATTTCACGCGCACGCCTGCAAATAAGTGGGCGAATCGCGAAAAATTGCCCCCAACTTGGAAGATTGAACTCTCAGGATTAACCTTTAAAATTGAGCCGTCTGATTTTGGACACTTAGGGATTTTTCCTGAGCATGAGATGCACTGGCAGTGGATGGAAAAAGTTTTGAAGGGAAAGAAGGCAAATGTTTTGAATCTCTTTGCTTACACAGGGGCTGCCACACTTGCTGCCGCTCGATCGGGAGCATCGGTCTGCCATCTTGATGCCTCCAAGCCAATGGTGGATTGGGCACGCACCAATGCTGATCTCAATCACCTTGCTGATCGGCCTGTGCGTTGGATTGTCGATGATGTAATGAAATTTTTGCGCCGAGAAGTGCGCCGTAATAGGAAATACGATGCGATTGTTTTGGATCCGCCAACGTTTGGTCGAGGTCCAAATGGAGAGCTCTTTAAAATTGAAAAAGAGATCGGGCCCCTACTTGAGCTTTGTAAAGAACTTCTATCAGATACGCCGCTCTTTGTTCTACTAACCTGTCATACACCCGGATATACACCAACTGTATTACAGAATCTGCTCTCTCAAAACTTTTCTCATGGAAGAATAGAGGCGGGAGAGACCCTCATTCAATCGAAAATTTCCTTACCTGCCGGAGCCTTTGCGAGGTGGATAGCATGATCACAAGTTTACAGAGTCCCCACGTAAAAAAATTGGTACGCCTGCGCGATAGAAGAGCGCGAGATAAGAGTGGAACCTTCATTATAGAGGGGTATCGCGAGCTGTCTCGCGCAAAAAAGATCTCTATTGAGGCGCTCTACTTTTCCCCTGAACATTTTCTCGGTTCGAATGAGCGAAAATTGATCGATGAAATTGCAAGCAGAGGGGCAGAAGTGTTTCGCTTTTCTAAACAAGCTTTTGCAAAAGTCTCTTATCGCGATCGACCAGATGGGCTCATTGCCATTGCACAGCAGGAGTACTTGCAATTGAATGAGCTTCCGCAATCGAGTGTCCCCTTCTTTTTGCTTGGAGAGGCGATTGAGAAGCCTGGGAATTTAGGAACGATGCTGCGCTCAGCAGATGCTGTTGGTGTAGATGGTGTAATTGTCTGTGACCCTAAAACAGATATTTTTAATCCTAATGTGGTGCGCGCTAGTGTTGGTACGCTATTTACACAACCTGTTGTGCAAGCCTCCACAGAAGAGACACTCAACTATTTACGTGATAGAGGTATTGCGATTGTTGCAACAACCCCGCATACAAAAACGCACTACACAGATGTCGATTTAACAGGTCCAATTGCAGTAGCAGCAGGAACGGAGCAGGTGGGGTTATCGGAAAAATTTATTAAGCAAGCGGATTTGCAAGTGCGCATTCCTATGTGCGGTGTTGCAGACTCCTTAAACGTCGCTTCAGCAACCACCCTTATTCTATATGAAGTCCTTAGACAGCGAAGAAATTCTCTATCTTGATAACCACCTTCTTGTTGTGAACAAGCCAGCTGGCTTGTTAACACAGCCAAGCCCAACAGCAAGCGACTCACTAGAAGAGCGCGCTAAAGCGTATATTAAAAAGCGCTTTGCAAAGCCGGGAGCTGTCTTTTTACACGCCGTTCATCGGTTGGATAGAGCCGTTTCAGGTATTGTGCTTTTTGCAAGGACTTCCAAGGCTCTTTCACGCCTGCAAGAGCAGCAGCGCGAAAGGAAAATCAAGAAGATTTACTATGCCCTTGTAGACCAAACCCCAACAGAAAAAAAAGGAAAGCTTGAGCACAAGCTCTCTCATGGCTCCTTTAAGGCTGTGGTGAAAGATGGAGGGAAAGAGGCAGTTTTATTTTATGAAGTTATAGGAAAAAATCTCTTACGAATCGAGCTTGTTACAGGGCGCTATCATCAGATACGCGCCCAGCTAAGCGCAATTGGCTCTCCAATCGTGGGAGATCAAAAGTATGGAAGTACAAAAACGTTTCACAGTGAAGCCATTGCGCTTCACCATGGAGAGATGATCTTTTCTCACCCCACAACAAAAGAAAAACTTAGTATTTCCAGCCGATCGCCGTTTCAAAAGAGTTCTTAGAGCGAAGAACAAGATCATTCGTTGAGATGTTCATATCGACATTGATACGAGGATGCAAGTTGCTAGAAAGAGAGAAGCCTTCAGCAGTAGGATAACCCTTGTAATTAAGAGTTGCATAACCTTTCATTTGCACCTTACTTTCAGGGCCATTGAGGTAGAGATAAAATCCCTTGGGTTCCGATTTTTTTTTGCCAGCCCACTTTACTGCGCATTTACCCCAGCTGGGTATTGGAACAAAAGTAGGTTCCTCTTGCTTTATGAGGTCGTCCGCGATTTCTAAAGGATTTTCTACTGCAAGTTTTTCGCTTAATAGAATGTAAATAGGGGTAAATTCCTTTTCAAAAGAGAAAAGTGAGAAACAGGTAAATATAAATAGAAGTTTGATCCCTTTCATGTCTCCATATGATAAAGAGGTTGTAAATTTTTTGCAATTTGAAAGGCATTTAATGCAGCCCCTTTTAAGAGTTGGTCACCAACAATCCAGAGGTGAAGAGCGTGGGAGCTCTCTTTACGTATTCTGCCTACAAATACCTCCTCTTTACCACTTGCTTCTTGCGGCGTGACCTGTTCAAGTGCTATTCCTGGCTGATGTTGTAAAACTTTTTTTGCATCGCCTAATTCAACAGGGGAAGAGAATTCCGCAAATACAGAGATACTATGTGCACGAAGAGTGGGGACACGTACACACGTAGCACTGATGGGAAGAGCAGGCAGATTAAAAATTTTACGCGTTTCAAATACCACTTTTTCCTCCTCGTCACCCGGGTGAAGGTAGAGGTTGAAGGCAAGAGGCCCCTCTTTTTTGGCTGTTTGGGAGAGAAGCTCTTCGTAACTTTTACGCCCAGCACCACTGATCGCTTGGTAAGAGGAGAGAATGATTTTTTTGATTCCGAAAAGTTTGTGAAGGGGAAAGAGTGCTAGAGAGAGAATAGAAGCGGTGCAATTTGGTGAACTTACGAGTCGGGGGTTGTTTTCCAATAGATGACCATTGATTTCAGGAATGACAAGAGGGATTTGAGGATCTTCTCGATAAGCGCTAGAGAGATCAATCACGAAAGTATTTGAAGCGAGTGCAACAGGAACCCACTCTTTAGAAATTTTGTTACTACTGCAAAAAAAAGCGAGGTCGAGATCTTCAAAAGAAGATTTGCTTAAAGGAGTGCGTGAAGAAAATTTTTTTATTGGGTGGTTTAGTAAAAAAGTTTGTAACTCTTTTCCTACCATTCCGGTAGAGCCAACTATTGCGATTTTTTTGAAACTAAGCATGTACAAACTAGTATGAATAAAAGGGATTTTTGAGGCGACTGGAAAAAAAATGTTCAATCTGCTACGCTCGAGCGTTGAATGGAAAGTGCAATTCGAAAAAGTTTGGACGATGCCACGCGCGCTATTGAAGAGCTAAAGAGCAGCAAAAGCGTTGCGTTCATAAAAGATGTGAGTACAGCCCTAGCGCGTTGCTACGACATGGGTGGAAAGCTCATTGTTGCTGGCAATGGTGGGAGCCTGTGTGATGCGGCCCATTTTGCTGAGGAGCTAACAGGATTTTTTCGCAAAAAGCGTCGACCACTTCCCGCTATTTGTCTCTCTGAACCGGGACACATCACCTGTGTAGCAAACGACGCAGGCTTTCAGGACGTTTTCGTGCGAGGAGTAGAAGCACTTGGTAAGAGAGGAGATCTCTTCGTTGCTTTGACTACAAGCGGAAATTCAGAAAACCTGCTGAAAGCCCTTACAAAAGCGAAGGAGATGGGACTTGTAACCGTAGCCTTTCTAGGAAAGGGCGGTGGGAAGATGAGAGGCCTTGCTGATTTTGAATTGATCATCGATGGGTTCACGTATTCTGATAGAATACAAGAAGCTCACATGGCGGCGATTCATATTTTGATAGAGATGGTAGAGAGTCATCTTGACGTCTACCGTGAAGAGTTGGTTGCCACTTGATTGGCTCGCTTGCGAGTAAAATTTATGAATTAGGAGTGAGATTGCGTCACTACTCCTACGATCAAGAATGGCGCAGAGTTTATAAAAGCTTCTTGCCAACGATTAGCGTTGGCAATATTGCATGCGGAGGGAGTGGAAAAACTCCCTTTACCATCATGCTGGCTCGCCAGCTGATGCAGACGAAAAAAGTTGCTATACTCTCTCGAGGGTATCGCTCGCGGTCCGAGAGAAAGCTCGCTTTAATGAGTGATGGCACTGGACCACTTTTAAGCCCTGAAGAGGGGGGAGATGAGCCTTTTTTAATGGCAAAAAGCCTCCCTGGTGTGATGGTCTTTGTAGGGAAAGATCGCACTGCATCTGCAAAGTGGGCTGAGAAGCTAGGTGCTGAAGTACTGCTCTTAGATGATGGGATGCAACATAGGCGATTGGCGCGCGATGAAGAGGTTGTAATGATTGATGGGACAAACCCCATCGGTCCTCTTCTTCCCTGCGGAAAGTTTCGCGATTTACCCGAGAGGTTAAAAAATGCGACACTTATCGTAGTGAATCGTGCAAAAGATAGAGAGCATTTTGCTCAAGTAAGGCAGCAACTTAAATCTTGGAGCCAAGCTCCGGTTGTGGGTTGCCATTTGCAAACTCTTTCAAAGATAGAGAGAGGACCTGTTGCTGCATTTTGTGCGCTGGGAAACCCCCGCGCCTTTCTCTCAGAAGTGGAGAGATTAGGTGGGGAGGTGCGCTTAAAAAAAATAATCCCTGACCATAGGAGGATCTCCTCACGTAAACTAGAGGCTTTTGCTAAGAGAGCAAAATCTCTTGGAGCAACTGAGATTCTCTGTAGCGAAAAAGATTGGGTGAAGCTTGAGAAAGTTAAGAAGTACTCGCTCCCCATCAACTATTTGAAGTGTGAAATGAAAATCACATACGGAAATGATCTCTACGACGCTTGGTCAGAAAAAATTGGAGAATTATGAAACTTTGGATCAAAAAACCTTGGATTCAGATCCTGATAGGACTCTTTTTAGGGATACTTGTCGGTCTGATCGTCCAAAAAGATATTGAACTATTCAATGTAGCGGGTAAAATCTTCATTGACTTGCTTAAAATGCTTGTCGGTTTGATTATTTTCTCTTCTCTTGTTGTAGGAATTTGTCATATAAACGATCCAAAAAAATTGGGCCGCATTGGTCTTACGACCTTTGCTTTTTATGCAATTACTACTTTAGTAGCAATTGGATTAGGATTGATATTTGCCTATATTATCGAGCCGGGAGTGGGCCTTAACCTCAAACATAATTTAGGGGTGAATTTCACTGAGCCACCTCTTATGAGTTGGTCAGATTTCATTCTCTCTTTAGTCCCCAAAAACCCCTTTGCTTCATTTACTGAAGGAAATGTTTTACAAATTATTGTATTTGCCATCCTTTTTGCATTTGGGTTAACGCTCTCTGGAGAGCGCGGTAAACCTGTCCTTAGTGTCCTCGAATCAGTAGCAGAAATTATGTATTCGCTGGCCCATTTTATTATGCGTCTTGCTCCGATTGGGGTCTTTGCGTTGATGGCCTCTGTGATTGGGTCAATGGGATTAAAGCTTATTCTTCCACTTGCAAAATTTTTAGTTTGTAATTACATCGCTTGTTTGATTCAGATTGTTGTGATTTTCAGCTTGATTTTACGCTATGCAAAACTCGAGATTACGCCCTTCTTCAAAGGAATGAAAGATGCAATTGTGGTTGCTTTTTCCACCTCGAGTAGTTCTGCAACGCTCCCTGTTTCCTTGGAGTGCGCCCGCGACCACCTAGGAGTTTCAAAAGATGTTTCCGGATTTGTGATGTCGCTTGGCTCAACAGTGAACATGAATGGAGCAGCGATAGGGCAAGCAATTTCAGCTGTGTTCATTGCGCAAGCGTATGGGATACCGTTAAGCGTTTTAAAAATTATTACACTTTTTGTGATCTCTCTTGTATCTGCTATTGGTGCGGCCGGTGTACCAGGAACAGGACTGATCATGCTCTCAGTTGTTCTCAATGCAATGGGTCTTCCCCTCGAAGGGATTGCCCTTCTTGCAGGAGTGGATCGCATACGCGAAATGGTCTCCTCTGTTGTGAACGTTCTTGGTGACGCAGCAGCAGCAGTCTTCATTGCAAAAAGAGAGAAGCAGATCAACGAAGATCAATATCACCATACAACTTGGCTTGAATAATGGAAGAAGTACGGCTCCCAAAGCTCGGCGAGAGCATCTTAAGCGCAAAAATTGTGCAGTGGTTTAAGCAGGAGGGTGAAAGAGTTGATCTTGATGAGCCACTTTTAGAAGTCTCAACAGACAAAGTTAATAGCGAGATACCCTCTCCTGTATCGGGAGTAATCAGAAAAATTTTTGCAAAACCTGATGATGATCTCGAGGTAGGAGCGTTGCTCTGCCATATTGAAACAGGTACCAAGGCAGAAGAGAGCACAGTCAAAGAAGAGGTTCCCCAAGAAGAGCCAGCACCAACTCAAGAGTCGATGACGCACTACCTCTCACCGGCCGTGATCCGCATTGCAAGTGAAGCGGGGATACCTCTTGATGAACTGAAAAAAATTCCTGCAACAGGAGCAGGCGGACGCGTAAGCAAAAAAGACATAGAAAACTATCTAAAAAAACGCTCTTCAACGCCAGCTTCCGACCACGAGGAGAGAGTGAAAATGAGTGGCATGCGCAAAGCGATTGCTGAGAGCATGGTCAAATCTTTCTATCAAGCGCCGCACGCCACCCTCGTTGCAGAAATTGATATTACAAATATCAAAAACAGCATTGCAGCAAACAAAGAGAGCTTTCAAAAAGAGCATGGCTGTAAACTCACCATTACAAGTTATGTTGCCCATGCAATTAGCCAAGCCATAACAAAATTTCCCCTTCTCAACGCCTCAGTCGATCACGATCATATCGTCTTGAAACGCCATATCAATCTCGGTATTGCAGTTAGTGTAAAAGAGGGAATACTTGTTCCTGTAATTCCGCAAATCGACAAACTTTCTCATCCCGAAGTAGCTCAAAAGTTGGCAGACCTTGCAGCAAAAGCGCGCAGTCAAACTCTTAAACCTGATGAAGTACAAGGAAGTACCATTACCATGACCAATTTTGGCATGTCAGGAGTGAAAATTGGCATTCCTATTATTCATCACCCTGAAGTCGCAATCATTGGAATGGGAGCGATAGAGAAAAAAGTGGTAGCGAATGAAGATGACTCATTTGGCGTACGCTCTGTGATTCACATTTCACTCACCTTTGATCATCGTATCATTGATGGTATGTACGGCTGCGACTTTCTTGGCTCACTAAAAACTATGCTTGAAAAATAAAGCTACTTAAGAAAATTTAGTTGTTTTTCAGTGCTATCTTACTCAAATAAAGAAGTTCCAGGGCAGGGGCTCTCTTGTGCATTTTTGTCTAACTCGCAATCGTTTGGCACTGAAGAACAAAAACCCATGCCGATATTATCTAGCACCTTCCAATAAGGATTTTTGCGGTTCGGAAAAATTTGATCCAACTTTTCCTCTTTAAATTGAATATTACCTAATTTTTCGAAGCTACAATTTTTTACCATAGCATTCGTAAACACTCCCGGTTCACAAATAGACCATTTATTTTCAATGAGAAGTTCTTTGCTAAAAGAAGGCTTTTTTTCAGGGGAGTGGTCCATAACGAGCACGCGGTACCAAGTAAGGTAGTCTAAAACTCTTCCTCTCTCACAAACAACCAGAAGACCATAGCCATTTTGCTTCCACTTACATGCATTGTAATACCTTTCTGCATCTTTTTTGGAAACGTAAGGGTTCAAGGCTAAACCATTTGAAGTGGGAAAGGAAAAACAGTCCCCGACTTCCATGATAAAAGGCAGAGGAGCCTTTAAAGTTTTTCTTTTTTTTGAAGGTTCATTGGCTTGGTTACAAAGCAGAGATTTGAGCTTTTGAAGTGTTTTTTCGCGTTTTTTTAAATCACGATCTTCCATCCCAAGATCACTTAACATATGTAAATCTTGTTTTTTATCGATAATCTTGATGGCTTTCTCATTTAGATGCTTAAGATAAATTCCTTTTTTGTAAAATTGGTCCGCAACAACAAGCCAAAAAGTCGTATAATCTTCATTGAGAGGATTACTTGCTGTATCTTCCTCCATTTCGCACAAAAGTTCTAAAATTTTCTTAGGTTCGTAAGGAAGACGCGATACTGCTCGAATCGTGCTCTTTAAATCACAAGCAAAATCATTACTATATAAACCCGGTCCCCAAGCTCCCATTTTAGCCGCCTTTTTTAATTAATTTCTTTTCAAGGATAGCTATTTCTTGGTTATTTTAGAAGTATATTTTTTTATAATTTATCTGCTTGGGAGTAACTTAAGTTTCCATCAAAGCTATAAAGATTTTCTGTTTTGATAATATCGTGGCCTGCATCGCAAAGCTTTGCATAAAGATCACTGATCTCTTTTTGGGTGCAGCTGCCACCAGTTGTAAAACGACAGCGCCACTGATCTGTCATCTTTCATTTTCTCTACAAAGTCAGGCAGGGTAGTTTTTCCATAGAAATAGATATCAACACCGATGAGTTCGTGCTTAGTTTTGATCGGTTTTAAAGGGAGCTTTTTAAACTTTTCTCTCTCTCTTTTGAGTTAAAGAAAGCACTATTATTATGAGTAGCTTTGGCATTTCTATCAGTCACCACCCAGAAGTTGCCATCATTGGTATAGAGGCAATTGAGAAAGAAGTTGTTGCGCATGATGATGATTCATTTGGAGCGCCTTATTCATCTATGTCTCGCTAACTTTTGACCATCGCATTACTGATGGTATGTAGGGGGATGACTTTCTTGGTACACTAAAGAGTGCTATCGAAAAATAGAAGCTGCTGACATGTAACAGCTTATTTTGGTGCAGCTGTATGCAGAAGGAGAGCTGTTAATTTTCGTCAGATTTTTATGTGCTTTAAAAAAGTGCTTGAAGGTTGTGTGTTTCCATACTACAATTGCTGCACGAAAAGAGGTAGAAAATGACATTACGACTAGTTCCCTCTAGAATGGCGGGAGCCCCACTCGCAGATATGCAAGAGTTTTTGGAGAGTTCGAATCCCGCTAAGGATTTAAAAAGCAAATTAGAATCTCTGAAATGTCTTCAAAATGGAGAAATTCGTCTTCGAAATAAAGAAACCCGTCTTCAAAAAGAAGAAATTTTTATTAAAGATGCTCTTCGTAGAAGAATGAGTTTACTTTCAAGAGATAAACGTAAGCGTAAATTTGAAGTACTTGAACATAAGCAGACTCCGATCAAAAAATTTGTTTGCGATCGAAGGCCTAAACATCGTTGGGAACCTCGAGTGCACGATCTTAAAAGGCATAAAGGTAAAGACATTCCAGCCAAAAAATTTACTTCCCGACCAAGGCGTAAGTATATTTTGGACCCTCGTAGAACGTACGGTTTTGAAAGATGTAAAGATGGGAAAATTCGATCACAAAGGAATGAACTTCAAAATGTAGGGCGTGCATTGAAGGAGGTAAAAAAAAGGTCAAAGAAGCTGGAACAAGAGATCGAAGAACTTAAAACAGAAAAGAGTAACAGTGGTTTTGAGATTTTTTTAAAGAAGCTTGATAATGTCCCTTTTGACCCCTTTTCTTGGCTTACTAAGTTGAGTTTTAGAGGCGTAAAGCTAGGGGCTGAAAAAGTTTATAAATTGCTTAAGGCACTAAAAACTAATAGTGTAGTTTGCTCTCTTGATCTTGCTGGCTGTGAGATTAATTTTAAAGATTGCAAATACAACACAAATAAAATAAAAAACTTATTCAATCAAAAGCAAGCTCTTTATGCAATTAACCTAGCAAATAACAAACTAGGAGGAAATTCGTCTAAAAAAAACATCGAGTTTATTAAAGCCCTCTTTTTAGAAAGAAATCGATTGTCAATTGTAAGTTTGGCAGGAAATAGTCTCAACTCAAAGCAAATGGAAGTAATCGGTGAGGGGATCCAGCCAACAAGATTTAATTATCAGCGTACAATTGTATGGCTCGACCTTGGTGAAAATTTAATGCCTCCCTTTTTTGCCGAATCTTTAGCAGAAACAAAAGTGTTGGCTTTTTTTAGAGCTAAGACTAATACAGCCTTAGACTGGGGGGCATTTAAGAAGAAAAACTGCTCTTTGATAAAAAGCCCTCTCTCAGAAATTCAAGGCCATATTGCTAATAATTACCAAAGCTTAGTCCATTTAAGGCGAGCTATTGCGGATAATTCTTGTGGCGAAGTTACCCAATTTATTAGTTCGGGAATGACACCTTTTGCAAATCTAGAAGGGAAGTTCGAGATAGATACAGAGTTTCCTAATTGGGATAGAGGGAAAAGTGGATTCGATATAATTAGAGATACAGCTCTACATTACGCATTAAAACAAACTCATGTTCCGGTTGATGTACTTGATTCTTTAGTTGCAAACCCATCGATTCTTCAGATACCAGATTCAACTGGGCGCACACCACTTGATTATGCGATTTTTAATAAAAGACAGGATTTGGCGGATTGGATTGGGAAAATGTTAAAGACTCGCTCTAGGCAAAAGTTTACCTCCGCACAAATAGCCAGTGTTGTAACACAAATAGCCAATCTCAAAAATAAAATTAATTTGTTAGAGGGTGAGGTTTTAGAAGGATTAAATAAGTATGAAAAATTAAAAAAGGAATTCGACTCTCATCAAAAAGATGATCTTAAGAGCTGGGAGACGAAGTTTGCAGACGCCTTGAATGCTTTTAGCGTAGAAGCATCTGTAGCTATCCAAGACCTTAAAAATGAACAAGCAAAAATTAGTAAGGCAATCGAGAGCAACAATAAGCTGATGGAAGAAAATACAGAGCTTTTTGAACAAGTGAAAAAGCTGGGCATTTCAGTGGATTGCATTTCTGCTTTGTCATCGTTTGGAAAATATCTTGTGAAGCGTCAAGAGATATTGAAAAAAGTAGAAATACTACCTGACATTGAATATAAGAATGATGAAAATCCCTCGATTAGAAATGGAATACAAATATTTAGAGAATTTCGTGACCGCTTGCAGGCAGTAATTATTGGACTCTATGCTGGGAAAAGTGAGTTCGTAGAGCTAACCAGAGATGAAGCGTCGCAAAAGATCAGCACAGCATTGGGGATTTTAGCGTGGGGTGTTAGCATTGCCAGTGATGATGGATTAGCTGTTATGGGTTTTCCTGGACCTGCTTTTCTTGTAACTTTTCCTATCAATACTATGATGGGGTTAATTCGTGAAGCAGTAGGTAGTTATTATGAAGAAAAATCTAAAAAAGAACTTAGGAGAAATTTTAACGGTTTGCAAATTTGTATAACCGAGTTGCAAGAAAAAATGGAGTGTCTCACTGTTTTACCGGAAATGTTTACCATGGAACTATTTGCACTTCAAGTAGCCAGTGACTTGGCTTTAAAGCTCTCAACAGTAAAGTACGAGGATGAATTTGGTCTTATGAATTTTATTGAATATCAGTGTGAACTCTTTTTTATGAATTTGATGCATTTTTCTAAAGAGTTTGCTTCTAGGCAAGAGCTCTCCAATATTGACAAATCAGTTGATTTTATTAAGCGTGCAAAAAATACCGCTATGTATAGAGTGGATGCAAAGAGGGAGGCTGTAGCAAATCGACTTTACTCTAAAGCTAAAGTTAAAAAAGCAAAATCCAAAGACAAAGGAAAGAGTTTCCTTGAAAGAGCTCTATACAAAATTGAGAGTGATGCTTTAAAGTTTGTAGAAGAAATTTTAGTACCTACAGGAATGGAGTCATTTGATGCTAGAATGCCTGTTGCATATCCAGGTAAAAGCGGTTCTAAAATTTTTATGTATCCTCATGAATATTCCGATGAATTTCCTAATGAAATTGGGTACTATACATTTGGGGATCGCGTAGCTGCTAAGAGTCACGTCCAACTTCATCGTTTGTTATATGCAACACCATCCGAAAAATGTTGGAAATTTAGGGATGGAAAATCTTATGTTCCTGAAGACATCTCTAAGTGGCCTCCTGAGCATGAATCGCAAACGAAAGTAAAAAAGGATGTGTCTTGTTGAGCGTTTGTGGTTCCTGGGAGGTTGCTATTTTTCGGCGTGCGAGTAGCTTAAGCTCCCGTCAAAACTGTAGAGATTTTCTGTTTTAATGATGTCATGGCCCGCATCACTAAGCTTTGCATAAAGATCGCTGATCTCTTTTTGGGTGCAGCTGCCACCAGTTGTAAAACGACAGCGCCACTGATCTGTACAAAAAGTTTCGGGTTGTCCGTGCGGGTAAATTCTGGCTCCGCGATTCGTCATCATTTGCACTTTTAAATTGCCATGTCCCTCATCTTTCATTTTCTCCACAAAGTCAGACAGGGTAGTTTTTGCATAGAAATAGACATCAACACCGACGAGTTCGCGCTTAGTTTCGATCGTTTTTAAATGGGGTTTTTTAAAACCTTTTTTCTCTTTTGAGTAAGCAGCGCACTTAAGTTGTTCCGGTCTCATGCCAAGATTTTTTACGATTGCCTCAGCAAATTCCTTTGTTCCCACTTTTTCTTTGCTTGTTCCTTCCACAAAAATATCGTAAGTGTGGATGCCCTCTTCAACTGTTTTAAGCCATGCGTTGTGAATATTTTCGGCCATCTCTCCTAGGCCAAGATGTTGCAACATGAGCAGAGAGCCAAAAAGAAGACCAGAAGGGTTGGCCATGTTTTGGCCCGCTCGGCGGGGAGCAGATCCGTGAATTGCTTCAAACATAGCGCCATGATCTCCAATATTTGCAGAGCCAGCAAGCCCAACAGAGCCGCTGATTTGCGCAGCAACATCAGAGAGGATATCTCCGTAGAGATTGGGAAGAACAACAACATCAAAATTTTCAGGAGTATCGGCCAATTTAGCTGCACCAATATCAACAATCCAGTGCTCATGTTCAATATCGGGATACTCTTTGGCTACCTCAAGGAATACACGAGTGAAGAGGCCATCAGAGAGCTTCATAATGTTATCTTTTGTGAAGCAGCTCACCTTTTTGCGACCATTTGCCCGAGCATATTCAAATGCATAGCGGACAATTTTTTCTGATCCGGGTTCTGAAATTAATTTGATCGAAGTGCAAATTTCGGGAGTTTGGCGGTACTCAATGCCTGCATAGAGATCCTCCTCATTTTCTCGCACAATGACCACATTCATATCGGGATGTTTGGTCTTAATAAAAGGGGAGTAACTAATGCAAGGGCGCACATTGGCGTAGAGACCAAGTGTTGTGCGTACGGTAACATTTAAACTTTTAAACCCTCCTCCTTGAGGAGTCGTGATAGGCGCTTTTAAAAAAGCTTTTGTATTGCGCAGCACATCCCACGTTTCAGGAGCCATGCCAGTTGCGATACCGCGATTATAAACTTTTTCCCCAATCTCCACTTCGTGAAGCTCTAGAGGAATGCCAGCTTCCTTCAAGATGTGAAGGACCGCCTCCATAATTTCGGGGCCAATGCCGTCCCCGCGGGCAAATGCAATAGGAATACTCATGCCTTTATTCTATTAGATAAAAGGTATAGAATTAAAGAAGATGCTGAAAAAATATTTTCAAAAACAACAGAACTCGCTAAATCATTTTTTTCAAAACATTGATCCTCAATGTACCGAAAAAATTATGGAACTCTTTCTTGCGTGTCAGGGCACACTTTTGTTCACAGGTGTAGGAAAGAGCGGGCACATTGCAGAAAAAATCGCGACGACCATTCTTTCAACAGGGACACGCGCGCTCTACCTTCCTCCAACAAATGCGATGCACGGTGATGTGGGAATTGTTCAAGAAAAAGATTTGCTCATTGTCTTGAGCAAGAGTGGAGAGAGTGAAGAGCTGATCAATCTACTTACAGCTGTAAAATCTCGCGGCATTCAAACTATCGTTTGGACATCAAATAGGGAGAGCAGGTTAGCAAAAGAGTGCGATTTACTCTGTTATTTGCCACTTGACGAAGAGCTCTGCCCTTTTAACTTAGCACCTACGACCTCATCCCTATTACAGCTGCTTCTAGGAGATGCTCTTGCAGTAGCATTAATGGAAGAGAAAAAATTTACATTGTCAGATTATGCAATGAATCATCCAGCAGGACGGATTGGACGCCGGATTACAACGCACGTTTCTGACGTTATGATCCAGGGGGAGAGGCTGCCTCTTTGCAAACCGACAGATAAAGTGCGCGACATCCTTCTTGAGCTCTCTTCAAAAAGATGTGGCTGCGTCTTAGTTGCAGATGAGGAAGAGAAAATTACAGGAATTTTTACTGATGGAGATCTGCGCCGTGCTTTGCAAACCTATGGAGACACAATACTGCAAGCGCCTGTATCTGAGGTGATGGTCAAAACATTTCGCTCAATTGCAGGAGATAAGTTGATTGTTGAAGCTATTGAGGAGATGGAGAGCGATCCACAAAAACGCATCATGATGCTTCCCGTATTAAAAGAGAATAAACTTGTCGGTTTACTCCATTTACACGATGTAATTCAGTCTGGATTATAATTTTTAATCATATAAAATGAAGGCATGGAAGCCACACTTGCTTACTCTTTGATCCTTGCATTTTTTTGCATTGGGTATCTTGCGATCATTTTCGAATTTTTTGTAAAGCTCAACAAGACTGCGGTGGCACTCTTTACAGGTGTAATCTGTTGGACTATTTATTTCTTAGGAAACTTAGAGCCGCTCTCAGTTGATATTACAGATCTTTCAGAACGACTCTCAGACACATCAGAAATTCTCTTCTTTTTGCTAGGTGCAATGACACTTGTGGAACTCATTGATTCACATAAAGGATTTCAGACCGTTATGCGATTCATTCATACCCATTCCAAAAGACAGCTTCTTTGGACCGTCTCGTTCTTCGCCTTCTTTCTCTCTGCTGTACTTGATAACTTGACCACAACAATCTTGATGATCTCCATACTAAAAAAACTCGTTCCTAATCGCAAAACAAGATTAACATTTTCTTGTATGGTGATCATTGCTGCAAATGCGGGTGGTGCGTGGACACCAATTGGCGATGTCACGACAACTATGCTCTGGATTCAAGGACAAATCACGACACTAAAAGTTATGAACGAAGTCTTTTTTCCAAGCCTAATCTGTATGCTTGTTCCTCTCATGATTTACACCTACTCTATGCGAAAAGGAACAACAACAAAAGAACCCCCACAGATTGAAGAGAAGGAGCCGGGGGCAAAACTTGTCTTTTGTATGGGGATAGCGTCGCTACTTCTTGTCCCCATCTTTCATTGGTTGACAGGAGTTCCGCCCTACATGGCCATACTGATTGCGCTTGCAATTCTTTGGTTTGTAACCGATATTTTGCACTATAAATATGAACATCGCCAGCATTTGCGTGTACCGCATATCCTAACAAAAGTTGATGTATCGAATATTCTTTTCTTTCTTGGAATTCTTTTGACGATCGATTCTCTAGACAGCATTGGTTTTCTAGAAGGAGTAGCAACATGGTTACAAGTGCATATAGGAAGTCTACCTGCGATTGCAACCTTAATTGGGATTTTTTCTGCGATAATTGATAACGTTCCACTTGTTGCAGCAACAATGGGAATGTACTCTATTGAGCAGTTTCCCCAAGATTCAAATCTTTGGATGATGATTGCCTATGCTGCAGGTACAGGAGGATCTATCCTCTTAATAGGCTCGTCTTCTGGAGTCGCAATGATGGGAATGGAAAAAATCAACTTTTTTTCAATATATGAAAAAAGCGAGCCTTCCAGCATTAGCAGGATTTTTAGCCGGTATGGCAGTCTATCTCGTTTCTCTTGCCTAAGGAGATACTGAACAACTCAGACTTTTCAATAAGGGATCAAAAATTGGTCCAAATCGGTTTTTTGAACTCACTAACTCATAGTTGAGTTAGCTCCGTTCTCCAAAACCAATTTGTCCTCATTTTTTGATCCCTTTTTGAAAAGAGCAGTTATTCAGTATCTCTTTAAGGAGCCACTGAATAACTCACTCACCAATATCCCGGTTGAGAAATCCTTGAAAAGGGTATTTTCAATTTCTAACTAACTGTATCTAGTACTCTGTTACAGAGCACTAGGCATTTGCGATCTACAAATAACCCCTTTTAAAATTTTTCAACTTGGCCTGCTAGCAAAGCATTTATTCAATCCTTTCTAAAGGAATCCCTGAACAATACTGGTGTTTCGCACTCCTTGAATCTGATTAAAATAAATACTTACACGCAGCGTGTAAAAAACTAGCCTAAAAAAACGGTAAAAAGTAGAAATAAAAATTTTTAATCCGGAGAAATTTTCCCTCATTCGTATTTGCTCGCGAATTTTTTTGCGAAAGGTGTCTACAGGCCATTTTGAGCATGTTTTGTCTATGGAAAAAGGAAAAAAAAGAAGGTGGTAAAATATAGTACTAATTATTTTATTTCAGATTTTCGAACTTTTTTAGCCAAAACCATTTGCGTAATAAATCGCGTCTCATGTACATTTAGAACTTCTCTGAGAGTGAAAAGCACTCAAAGGAGAAAAGGTCAAAGTCTAAGAGCTGACCAAAGTTTTTTTGACAGTAGAAGTGAAGTGATGCAGATGTAGTTTACACTCTAGGGTGTAAGTTACATAAGCAAACCAAATAATGTGCTAGGTCGATTCATTTTTTAAATGGATCTACCCGTAAATAAATTTTTTTTTCATATTCGTTGAGAATTTGATCTTGGTTCAGATTGAATGCTGACGGCGTGGATGAGGCATGCAAGTCGAACGAAGTTTTAGGAAGCTTGCTTCCAAAGAACTTAGTGGCGAAAGGGTTAGTAATACATGAGTGATCTGCCTCTTACCCGGGAATAACGGTTGGAAACGACCGCTAATACCGGATGAGGTAAGATGATGGCATCATCGTCTTATCAAAGTAGGGGACCTTCGGGCCTTACGGTAAGAGAGGAGCTCATGGGATATCAGCTTGTTGGTGTGGTAAAAGCGCACCAAGGCTAAGACGTCTAGGCGGACTGAGAGGTTGACCGCCAACACTGGGACTGAGACACTGCCCAGACTCCTACGGGAGGCTGCAGTCGAGAATCATTCGCAATGGGCGAAAGCCTGACGATGCGACGCCGTGTGAACGATGAAGGCCTTCGGGTTGTAAAGTTCTTTCGCTTGGGAACAAGAGAGGTTGGATAATACCCAGCCAATTTGAGCGTACCAGGTAAAGAAGCACCGGCTAACTCCGTGCCAGCAGCTGCGGTAATACGGAGGGTGCAAGCATTAATCGGATTTATTGGGCGTAAAGGGCGCGTAGGCGGGGTAGAAAGTCAAGTGTGAAATTTCGGTGCTCAACATCGAAGCTGCACCTGAAACTCCTACTCTGGAGGGTAGACGGAGAAAGCGGAATTCCACGTGTAGCGGTGAAATGCGTAGATATGTGGAAGAACACCTGTGGCGAAAGCGGCTTTCTAGTTTATTCCTGACGCTGAGGCGCGAGAGCGAGGGGAGCAAACAGGATTAGATACCCTGGTAGTCCTCGCAGTAAACGATGTGTACTAGATGTAGTCGGACTCAACCCCGATTGTGTCGTAGCTAACGCGTTAAGTACACCGCCTGGGGAGTACGCCCGCAAGGGTGAAACTCAAAAGAATTGACGGGGGCCCGCACAAGCAGTGGAGCATGTGGTTTAATTCGATGCAACGCGAAGAACCTTACCCAGGTTTGACATGTAGTGGACAGTGCTGGAAACAGCATCTTCCTTCGGGACCATTACACAGGTGCTGCATGGCTGTCGTCAGCTCGTGCCGTGAGGTGTTGGGTTAAGTCCCGCAACGAGCGCAACCCTTGTCACTAGTTGCCAACACGTAATGGTGGGGACTCTAGTGAGACTGCCCGGGTGAACCGGGAGGAAGGTGAGGATGACGTCAAGTCAGCATGGCCCTTATATCTGGGGCTACACACGTGCTACAATGGCTGGTACAGAAGGCAGCGAAGCCGCGAGGTGGAGCAAATCCCAAAAGCCAGTCTCAGTTCGGATTGCAGCCTGCAACTCGGCTGCATGAAGCCGGAATTGCTAGTAATGGCGTGTCAGCAATAACGCCGTGAATACGTTCCCGGGCCTTGTACACACCGCCCGTCACATCATGGAAGTTGGTTCCACCCGAAGTCGCTGACTCAACCGCAAGGAGAGAGGCGCCGAAGGTGGGGCTGATGACTGGGATGAAGTCGTAACAAGGTAGCCGTACCGGAAGGTGCGGCTGGATCACCTCCTTTTTAAGGACAAGTTCGAGTGTTTAGACGCTCGTAACTAGGTTGAGGCACATATTTGGCCTTAAACTGCATCACTTCTCTTCTGCTGTCAAATGCAGAATGCTCTTTTAGAAGAGCGTTTGTTATCTTGAAAGTATAGCTTAAGTATCAAAATTATAATTATAATCTAAAAAAAACTTTTTTAGATTCTAACGTCTTAAAATCTAATTGAAAACAATTTCAAAGATACAAAACGACGTTTGAGAATAGGGTGATTAATTTATTTTAATCACAATCTTATGTGGCAATTATCGATCTAATATACTTTAGATCACGTAACTTTCTGGATAAAGTTACTAAGAGCTGCTGGTGGATGCCTTGGTATTGACAGGCGATGAAGGACGCGCCTACCTGCGATAAGCTTCGGGGAGTCGGTAAGAGACTATGATCCGGAGATTTCCGAATGGGGAAACCCGGCAGAGTTAATCCTCTGTCATCTCGTAAGAGAAGCGATACCCGCCGAATTGAGACATCTAAGTAAGCGGAGGAAAGGACATCAAAGAGATTCCCGTAGTAGCGGCGAGCGAACTGGGAAAAGCCCAAACCAGGAATTTATTCCTGGGGTTGTAGGGCTAGCGACATGGATCATCAAATTTTAACCGAACAGCATGGGAAGGCTGGCAAGATAGGGTGAAAGCCCCGTAGGTGAAAGGATGCGATGGACTAGCTAGTACCCTGAGTAGGGCCGGACACGTGAAACCCGGTCTGAATCTGGGGGGACCACCCTCCAAGGCTAAATACTCGTCAATAACCGATAGTGAACCAGTACAGTGATGGAAAGGTGAAAAGAACCCCTGTTAGGGGAGTGAAATAGAACCTGAAACCAGCAGCTTACAAGCGGTCAGAGACCTATGCTCTCTTTTAGGGAGAAAGGTTGATGGCGTGCCTTTTGCATGATGAGCCAGCGAGTTATGTTATGCGGCAAGGTTAAGGGATACCCTCCCGGAGCCGAAGCGAAAGCGAGTGTGAATAGCGCGACTTTAGTCGTATGACATAGACACGAAACCAAGTGAGCTACCTATGGCCAGGATGAAGCAAGGGTAACACCTTGTGGAGGTCCGAACCAGTACACGTTGAAATGTGTTTGGATGAGCTGTGGGTAGGGGTGAAAGGCCTATCAAACTTGGAAATATCTTGTTCTCTCCGAAATAACTTTAGGGTTAGCCTCGACAACCTCCTTGCAGGGGGTAGAGCACTGGATCCCTGAGGGGGCCTACCGGCCTACCGACGGGAACCAAACTCCGAATACCTGCAGGGCAGTCGGGAGATAGACAGCGGGGGATAAGCTTCGTTGTCAAGAGGGGAACAGCCCAGATCGCCGATTAAGGCCCCTAATTCTAGTTTAAGTGTGTAAGGAAGTGAAGTCTCAAAGACAGTTGGGATGTTGGCTTAGAGGCAGCCATCATTTAAAGAGTGCGTAACAGCTCACCAATCGAGAGATTTTGCGCCGATAATATTCGGGACTAAAGACTAGAGCCGAAATCGCGGATTCACATGTTTACATGTGAGTGGTAGGAGAGCGTAGTAGTCAGCGCTGAAGGTGTACCGTAAGGAGCACTGGAGCGGCTACTAGTGAGGATGCATGGCATAAGTATACGATAAAGGGAGTGAGAATCTCCCTCGCCGTAAGCACAAGGTTTCCAGGGTAAAGCTCGTCTTCCCTGGGTTAGCCGGCCCCTAAGCCGAGGCTGAAAAGCGTAGGCGATGGAAAACAGGTTAAATATTCCTGTGCCACCTAAAATTTATACGATGGGATGACGGAGAATTTGATGCACGCGAACGATCGGAAATGTTCGTTGACACTGTGAGGTGGGTAAGTAGGTAAATCCGCTTACATAAAGCTAGGCAGTGGACAAGGGGAAGCTTTTGCGGAACCGATGGTGCAGAAAATTCTTCCAAGAAATAATCTCTAGTTGTTGATGGTGACCGTACCAAAACCGACACAGGTGTGCGGGATGAATATTCTCAGGCGCGCGAGACAACTCTTGTTAAGGAACTCGGCAAATTATCCCCGTAACTTCGGGAGAAGGGGAGCCTTCTGGGGTATAAGTGACTTGCTCACTTATGCGCTGGGAGGTCGCAGAGAAATGGCCCAGGCGACTGTTTACCAAAAACACAGCACTATGCAAACTCGTTTAAGAGGAAGTATATGGTGTGATGCCTGCCCAATGCCAAAAGGTCAAAAGGAGATGTTATCCCTTCGGGGAGAAGCGTTGAATTTAAGCCCTGGTGAATGGCGGCCGTAACTATAACGGTCCTAAGGTAGCGAAATTCCTTGTCGGGTAAGTTCCGACCTGCACGAATGGCGCAACGATCTGGGCGCTGTCTCAACAAGAGACTCGGTGAAATTGTAGTAGCGGTGAAGATGCCGTTTACCCGCAGTTAGACGGAAAGACCCCGTGAACCTTTACTGTAGTCTGGTACTGGCTTTTGATTTGTCACGTGTAGGATAGCCGGGAGGCTTTGAAGCAGGGTCGTTAGGCCTTGTGGAGCCATCCTTGAAATACCGGCCTTGGCAAGTCGGAAATCTAACAAGACCCTATGAATCTAGGGCTTGGACCATGCCAGATGGGCAGTTTGACTGGGGCGGTTTCCTCCTAAAAAGTAACGGAGGAGTTCAAAGCTTACCTCATCGTGGTTGGTAATCACGAGTAGAGCGTAAAGGTATAAGGTAAGTTGACTGTGAGACGGACATGTCGAGCAGGAGCGAAAGCTGGACTTAGTGATCCGGCGGTTGAAAGTGGAATTGCCGTCGCTTAACGGATAAAAGGTACTCCGGGGATAACAGGCTTATCGCCACCAAGAGTTCAAATCGACGTGGCGGTTTGGCACCTCGATGTCGACTCATCGCATCCTGGGGCTGTAGAAGGTCCCAAGGGTTTGGCTGTTCGCCAATTAAAGCGGTACGCGAGTTGGGTTCAGAACGTCGTGAGACAGTTCGGCTCCTATCTGCTGTGGGCGTTAGGATACTTGAAGAGAGCTGCTTCTAGTACGAGAGGACCGAAGTGGACATACCAATGGTGTTCCGGTTGTTCTGCCAAGGGCATTGCCGGGTAGCTATGTATGGAAAGGATAAGCGTTGAAAGCATCTAAACGCTAAGCCTCCTCTAAGATAAGGTATCCCTATGAGACTCCATGAAGACTACATGGTTAATAGGCTGGGTGTGTAAGTGCAGTAATGCTATTTAGCTAACCAGTACTAATCAGTCCATAGACTTTGTCCTTTTTTTTCATTGCTTATCTCATCTTGAGATGAGCAACGAAAAGATTAAAAACCATATAAGATGACTCAAACGTCGTTTTGTATTGTTGAAATTGACGATACTTGAGCTTTCTTGGTGACATTAGAGAAGGGGGTATACCTGATTCCATTTCGAACTCAGTAGTCAAGCCCTTCATCGCCGATGGTACTATGCACGAGAGTATGGGAGAGTAGGTCGTTGCCAAGTTTTACTTCGCCGCTAAAGAGAGATCTTTAGCGGCTTTTTTTTTGCTAAATTCCTTTTGATTTTTTGCACAAGAGTATAGGTAGCAAAACATTGCAATTTACTCATTACAGGAAGTGCAGCTTGCTCTAGATTTTTAGAATGCGACGAAAGGAATAGCCACAGGCTATTGCTAAGAAGCATTATGAAAAGAAAGAGTAAGCTCCACAAGTGGGATGTGGGAATTGCAATGTTTTGGGGCCGTAAGAGTAGGTCGTTGCCAAGTTTTACTTCGCCGTTAAAGAGAAATCTTAAGCGGTTTTTTTTGCTCTTTTTTTTCGTCTCTTTATAATCGAAAACAAAATATATTTGAGGTGTCTATCGTGAAAAAAATTTACCTAACTCTTCTCTGTTTGGGTTTGGCCAGTTGCTCAGTAAAAAACAATTTGGCTTACAGACCCATTACAGAGCAGCAACCAGAAAATTCTATTCAAGTACGTGTTTCTGAATTCATAGATACGAGAAAAAAACCGCAAAATATCGGTTGCTACAGAAACTTGTATGGAATGCCTATTGTCTCTATTAAAACAGAAGAGAATGTTTCTGAGTGGGTGTCAAGCGCACTTTCTCAAGAGTTAAAGCTGGCAGGATTTTCCTTTGCTGAAGATAGCAAATACGAAATTCAGGGAAGTATTCAAGAACTTTATTGTGATGTCTACTTCAAGTTTGGTGGCAAGGTGCATCTAAAAGTTCGTGTTCTTGAAGAAGGGAATGAGATTTTCCTAAAAAGTTATTATGCCAACATTAAAGGTCATGGACTTACTGGAGAAAATCCTCGCACTCCTGTGACTTCATTAGAGGAAAACCTTCAGAGCGTTTACAAAGAGGTAATAGCAGATCTACGAAGCGAGGTCTTTCACTTAGATGATTGAGAGCGAGGGAAGATGAGTAGGGCGTTTCCAACGCGAGCAGCCTTTCCACTTCCAATATTTTTGTACTCTCCATCAATTACAAGAGAAGAGGAGCTGCCGCCATCTAGGTTAATTGCATTGTAGCACTGCTCTTTCTCCATGATTTCAGCTAAATCATGAAGGTTAACACCGATATCTGATTCTGCTCCTCCATCGATAATGGCAAAAATCCACGTGCCATCTTTGCGAACACCTACAGCAGAGCGCGGATGCCTAGTATTGATAAAAGCATCAATCGTGTAGTCACCAGGCCCCTCACCTTTAAATATATGGCGCTTCCCATTTTTTATGAGAAGAGGAAAGCTGCTCACAATGTTCTCTACTTGCTCCCACTGACCAACCGTTCCGGAGCCCTCTTCAGGTATTAACTCAACTTTATAACGAATCTCTTGCGCTCCATATTCAATTACCGGTTTTCCTTGAGGAGAAGCAAGAATAAAGCCCTCATCGGGAATAATGTTACTTCCTACTTCTGCCATTTTCACCACTTTGCCATTTTCAATAATCGCTTCTTGCGTTTTGTAAGGAGTTAGGGTTGTTCGGTGAAACCAGGGGGTAAAAAGAAGAGTCTCCCCATCATTGAGAAACCCGTTCATTCCATGGATTTGCGTAAATTTTTTATTCTGCTCTATGTAAATTTTGCCTTTTAATTGATCAAATAGTGTGAGCTTTCCATCATTTGTCCACCCAAAAGCAGCATGAGACTGGTTTGAAATAGAAAAATACCGCCCCTCCATTTTTGAAATCCAGCGCGGAAGACCTGAGTATTTATTATCGTACTCAAAGAAGCTGCCATTAATTCCCGCTTTAGCTCCTTTGCGCTCACACAGAGAAGCTACACGCTCAAGCCCGAGCCCATCATCGAGTGCGGGCACCAGTTTAATCTCATACTCCTTTGGGTCGATACGAAGGACATGGATAGAAGGAGAGACGCTGCTACTGATGTGCTCATACTCAAAGCCTTTTTCTGCAAAAAGAGTGAGTACTGCACTTAAGGTAAATAAAATTTTTTTCATATAGTTCCATTTTTAACACAGATGCCTTAACCTACCAAGTAATGCGAAGAAACTTCCTGATTTTTCTGATTTTTCCCCTCACTTTTTTTGCTGATTTACAAGAGCAAATTTGTGAACTGGGAGCTGTCAATAAGCACTGTGACTTTGGCCCTAATCTGCGTGCAGCAAGGCCTTGCGCTACGTGGGGATTTTACGCGAGTTTAGAGTACCTTTACTGGAAAACATTCCAAAGTGGAACAGAATACGCGTTCTCTTTTGCGCCGCCTCTCCTTGATGGGAAGAGCAAAGAGGTAGCTTTTGATTTTGACAGTGGCATTCGACCAGGTATTGGTGTCACTCTTCCCTATGATGGGTGGGATCTACACCTGCTCTACACCTATTTTCGCAATTCAGAAAAAGAGGACTGCCAAGAGGCCTCTCTCTTCCCTCTTCTTGCTGTGCCCTCTATCATCCAAACCACTCAAGTGAGTCGCGCAAAAATTGATGCTACTCTCCGCTTTCAAACTTTAGATTTGGAAATTGGACGTGCGACCTTTCTCTCCAAAGCTTTTATTGCACGCCCCTTTTTCGGTCCTCGCATTGGTTGGATCGATCAAGAACTTGATCTAACTTACTTTACTGGGGCAGGGTATAAAGTTGAAATTGAAAATGCGTTTTGGGGTGGGGGAGTGCGAGCAGGTTCAGAGTTAACCACACTCTTAGGAAAAGGCTTTTTCTTGAATGGAGAGTTGGCCCTCTCGGCACTTTGGGGCGACTTAAGTATAACCCAAAAACATCGCCAAGACGAAGTAAAGGTGGTTGATCTTACAAAAGAGCACACCCGAATGGTCCCTCTTGTTGATCTGCAGGCGGGAATCGGCTGGGAGATCTGGTTCAATGAAGCGCGCAACCATTTTGCGATCACTTTTGACTATGAGATGCAGTACATATGGAATATTACGCAATACGCGCGTTTTCCCGATAACACAACTCTAAACACAGTGCGCGTTGGAAAAGATATTGGTATTCACGGGCTGACAATCAAAGGGCGAATGGATTTTTGATACGCCTCGTGCAGCTGTTTGGTCCTTGGCCCCGGTCTTCCATCACCAATAATCTGGTTGTCAATCTGCACCACAGGCAAAATCTCTTTGTTTGTTGATGAGAGAAAAGCCTCTTCAAAGCGGGGGATATCTTCAATATGGAGCGCTTTCTCACAGACAGGTGAAAGGTTTTTTATAATTTTTCGTGTAATTCCTGGCAAAACACCTTGAGCTGGTGTTAAAAGCTTACCATCAAGGTAGGCAAAAAAGTTTGCAGTCGAGGCTTCTAAAATTTGCCCCGCCTCCGTTTTTCCTAAAACCTCAAAAAACCCCATTGTTTGTGCCTCATTCAGAGCGAGTATAGCAGGCATATAAAAAAGAGACTTAATGTCGGGATAGACGCGAGGGATAATAGCTGTTTGGAGCTTCACACCAGTTTGATAATAGGTGGGGTCGGGGCGGTCAATCTCAGTAACAAGAATCATGAAATGCGACTCTCTTTTTGAGCCCGCTGTAAGCACCATACGGAAAGCGAGTTCTCCGTTCGGATTTTGTTGCATTAATTCATCCACAATTGCGCGCACTTCCTTTTCAGTGTGCGGCAATTTAATACGAACTTTTTCAGCATTTTTTTTTAGACGCAAAAAATGATCAGAAAAGTGAAAAGGAGTGCGATCATAAGTAATGAAGTAATCAAAAATTCCTAGCCCACGCAGTACTCCGAGATCGAATCCGGAAATTTTAGGATCATCTGTGTATAAGCCATTTACATAACAAATCATTATCCCTAATTTAATCGAAACGCCTTTTTTAGACATCTTTTATTTAAAAAATGCTTGCACAATTTAATGATAAAAATTATTCAAAGAAGTAACCACTAACATTAAGGATAGGCAACTATTCTAAAAATTAAGAATTATTGGAGGAGAAGGTGGCACTAAAAGATACAATGGCAAAGATGGGCAAGATGCTCGATCAAATGGCAAAAGATTTGACAAAAGGATGCTGCGGTAACAAAGCTGCTTGCCAGCGCATGCGCACAAATACCATCAAATTTGCAAAACTTGCAAAGACTTTCCGCAAAGAGTCTGTTGCTGCAGCAAAAAATGGTTCTTTAAAGAAAACCAAGGTAGCAGCAAAGAAAAAGCCAGCGAAGAAAAAGACAGCTGCTAAGAAGACAACAGCTAAGAGAAAAGCGCCGGCAAAGAGAAAAACAGTTGCAAAGAAAAAAGCACCAGCGAAGAGAAAGACTGCTGCTAAGAAGAAGACAACAACAAAAAGAAAAACAGCTGCGAAGAAAAAAGCACCAGCGAAGAGAAAGACCACAGCTAAGAAGAAAACAACAGCTAAGAGAAAAGCGCCGGCAAAGAGAAAAACAGTTGCAAAGAAAAAAGCACCAGCAAAAAGAAAAACAGCTGCTAAAAGAAAAACGACAAGAAGAAAAACTAAAAGATAAACAAATCTGTAAAGCAGACATCTCGAACCGAGATGTCTGCTTTACTTTACCTCTGGAGGAAGAATGGCAGAGAGTCATCAACATATGATGCGTGCACTGGACAACTTAATTAAGAAGGCTCCAGATATCGACATCGACAAAGAGTTTGGCGCCTTTTTAAAAGAGTATGAGAAGGAGCTAAAAGATTCTTGTGACGAGCATATTGAGGGACTAGTTCCACGACTGATCTTCCTCTTGGACTTCGCTCGTTTTCAAACAAATATTATGCTTGGAGGAGAGTTAAAAGATTCTCTTCAAAGCCTTCTGATCTGGGCAGAGAAGCTCGATCATGGTGATGTACCCGTAAACTTTTCAAACGAGACGCGGATGAATAAGATGGCCGAGATCTTGCGCAAGAAAGCGGAGACAATCAGCCCAACCCGTGCTAACTACAACAAGCGCTGGGCACAGCCACGGTAGATAAAGTTTTTAATCCCCTGGAAAAATCTAGGGGATTTCTCTATAATCCAAGGCTTGAGTACCTGGAAAGAACAAGCTAAACATGAAATCACGGCAGTAGGTCGCGGAATCATACAAAATCTTGAATTGCGAGAGGCAAAGCGCACGCAGGAAAAGATGGCGATTCTTAGCGTCTCCGCCCAATCTGGATTAACGCAGACGCAAATTGATCGCTTTTGTACGACACTTCTTGCCACAACTAGCGATCCTCTCGCTATTTTTCTGCATATTATTTCGCAAACAAGCGCATTTTCTGAAATGCATCTCGCTGGGCCTGAGTGGATTCATGAGACTCTTCATCTACCTGAACCCATGACATTTTGCTTTAGTCCTGCTACACCTTTTCCAGAAAATATTTGTGAAATTGAAACACAATTTTTGAAACAAGTAGAGACCCTAAACAAAGAGACGCTTTTAATTGTTCCAGAGTGTGGAGCCGGTTTTTGGCCCATTGCGCTTGCCCCCTATGTGAAGAAGGCGATTGGACTAGAAAAAAACCCTTACGCTCTTCTGGATGCAAAAGAGAACGTAAACACCCACCCATCAAAAAATGTTTTTTTTAAGTCAAAAACATTGGAAGAATTCCTTGATTCTAGGGAAGGAAGGGAGTACAATAGAGAAAAATCAAACTTGGTGATCTTATGATGGACAATATACTGGCAACCTTCTCTTTTCTTGGAAATAGTGGTGCAGCCCCACAACAAAACTGGTCGCAAGTTCTGATCTTCTTGGGTCTTTCTGTTGTCTTTTTCTACTTTTTGCTCTTCAGACCGGAGCAGAAGCGTCGCAAAAAAATGGCTGAGCAGCGCGATGCAATGCAAAAAGGGGATCGAGTAACTGCAATGGGAATCGTTGGCACGATTCACAAAATTGGGGAAAAGACAGTTATTTTGAGCATGGTTGATGGCGCTAAAATCGAAGTTTTGAAAGGGGCAATCTCAGAAGTCCATGTGGGCTCAGCTACAACTGATGCAAGCGAGGCGTCCACGAAGGCTTAGTGGAAGCTCTTCGGATTCTTGCAAAGATTGAAACAATTGCGAGATGGCCTTCTTTTCGAATCTGTTCGACTCAAGTAGCGCCTCTCTCTCTTCTTTCCAAGCTTGCTTAGCTTTTTGAGACGCATCTAGTGCGTATCCTAGTTCCACATTTCGGCGATCCAACTGTTCAACAGCGTCTTTTGCAAATGCAAAATCTCTCTCTAATTGCGCTAGCTCCGCTTCTCTCTTTTTTAACTCTTCAGCAGTTCTGACGTGATTTTCCTGCTGTTTGCGAAGAAAAGTAATTTGATTTTCTCTATCGTTACGTTGGCTCTCAAGGTTATTCACCTTTGCTTGCAACTCTTCTTTTTCATTTCGCGCGTTATCCAAAGCTCTTTTCAAACTGTCCAACCTTTCAATATTACCGGTGAGATGATCCCGAGTAGCGTCCAATTCATCTTTTAAGTCATGTATTTTGCTTTGATCAAGGGAGGGAACCAACGGAACAGAAACCTTTTGAGCAGCTTTAAGCGCAGCTTGAGTAGCAACGAACTTTCCATGTTCTTTCATTAAAGAGTCTTGTAGTCTACTCAGTTGCTCTTGTTGATCAGAGAGCCTTCTTTTTGCTTCTTCTAACTCTGATAGCTGATCAGCTTCTATTTCCCCAAAAAAACTCTCTTCATCATCGGAAAACAATAAGGAGTCATGAGGGAGCAATTCATTTTCAGAAAATTCACCGTCTAGCTCATCAAGCTCTGAGGCGCGTGATGGGTTAGCTTGAGATAGCTCTTTTAATTGTGTGATCTCTTCTTGTAACTGAGTGATCGTTTCACTAGCCTGGGCTTTTGTCGTCTCGAACTCATGCCTTAAATTCTCAATTTGCACGCTGTCATCTGGGCTAGCGATTGTTTCACGGTTCCGAGCTTTTGTTGTCACAAGCTCTTCACGAAGATCGGCAATGGCGGCAAGCTTATCGTTTAACTCCGTTTCAAGCGCTAAATAATTCCTATATTCAATTCCACCCTCGTCATCTTCTGCTACAGCTTCAAGAATCTCTCCCACATCTCCAAAATGGAAGCGCACCTCATCAGAGGGAAGATCTGCCTCTACAGGAATTGCTTCTTCTACAAAGAGCTCTTCAAGTTCTAAAGAAGATGCAAAAATATTTGTGGGTTGTTCTTTAAGTTTTGAAAAGGAGGCATCAACAAGGCGCATAATAGCGCGTATATCTTTTGTAAGTTGTCGGACCTGTCTTTTTTCAAGAGGACTTTTGGGAACAAACGTATGAGTGAGATTTTTAACCTCTTGCCCGTTTAAAGTAAGCGAGTTTCGGGTTACCTCAATAGCAAAATCAGACGTTTCTTCTGCGTTCTGAAAAAGCTCCGGCAGAATCTTATTATGGAGCATCCGATCAACCACATTGGCGATCTCGATATGGCGTCGGTCCTCTTCTAAAATCTTTGTGGGGTCCACGTAGAGAACATCAATAGCCCCTTTAATATTATAGTCTCGATCTGACATTTTATTAACTCTCTATTAACCTAATATTAATTATATTATATCGGATATTTATTAAACAAATATTTTAGTTATTGATTATCAGGGAATTGCGATGTTTTCTATGATTTTTCCCTTAATATCGTAACTTTCAACCTGAAGATTAGGAGCTGAATAGTGAATCATATAGAAATGGTTGATCTGCTGGCTCTTAGCGAGATACCAGAGTTGAGCAGGGCTTTTAGGACGACGCGCATCGACACCCCAGGCGCCATCTCCTAGATAGAGAGTTCCTGAAGGGTCAATCTGTTGATTTTTAATGGGATGAGTTCTTTTGTAGGTGTGGTTGTCATTTTCAAACGCAAGATTGAGGTGATACTCATCAAAGAGAGGGGTCCAGTAGCGGCGCATTTTTTTGGAATTTCGACTATCAGGCAGATAGTAGGCAGGGTAGGCCGCTTCGTGATAAACAGCAATTTTTAAGGGGACGCTTTCGCGCTCCTTTAATGCTTTTGAGAGCCATTCAGTCTGCGCGCCCTCTACTGGCGCCCCATGTCCCGTATCAAGGATAAAGAGGCTAAAGAGAGGGGTAAAATCAACCGCTGAGTAGGTGCGCCCCTCGACCTGAAGAGGAACAAAGTCGTAGTAGAGAGTGTCGCGTGTTATATGAGATGTTGGAGGGCCATTCACATCGTGGTTCCCGGGGACAATCACAAGAGGAATGAGATAGCCGTCGCGATCCACCATGCGTTTTGACCACTCATTGAAAAAAGTGTGCCAGCGTTTTAACTCAAAACGTTTTGTATGAATAAAGTAAGGAGAGCGAAGAGTATACGCAATATCCCCACCTAAAATCACGAACTGTGGACTCTTTTTTGCAACCGTATCCATCATTTTTTTATAGAGGGCAAAAGAGCGGTAGACATCACCACCAATAGCAAAATTTAGGGGGGCTTTGGAATCAGCGGAAAGAGTCTTAAACGCGTAGGATTCCGTAGCATCATCAATGCGAAACTCATAGGAGTGTCCGGGCTTTAAATTTTGCAAAGTAGTCCTGCGGACTGTGAGATAGCCTGAAGGAGTTTTGCTAGAAGCGAGGCGGGTTGTCCAATCACTTTTTCCGACTTCACGGTAATGGATATATGAAGGATAGCGATTGGAGGGAGTATGCCATGAGATAGTCATGGTGCTTGAGGGGTCGGAGATCCAAGTAAGTGTAACTGCGGAAGGATTTCCTACTTTTGCAAGTAGAATAACGGGAAATATAATTATGATAAGGAGGTTTCTCACTCCTTATCAATAGTATTATTAGATTAGTTTTTCCAGCAGTTTTGTATTTCTTTCAAT
Organism: Candidatus Algichlamydia australiensis; assembly: GCA_033977065.1. Taxonomy (GTDB): domain Bacteria; phylum Chlamydiota; class Chlamydiia; order Chlamydiales; family JAJFMI01; genus Algichlamydia; species Algichlamydia australiensis. The sequence goes on along the minus strand of JAXCHI010000003.1, from coordinate 56,849 downwards.
CAATTTTGGTAGATCACCAGGTTGCAGCTCTTTTTGAGAGAGACGCGTCATCTCGAGAAGGTGAAGAGCAAGCTCTTTGCCAAGCTCAGGACTCTCCTTGCTCTTAGCAAAGATCCGAGCAATAAGAGGGGAGTTGGTATTGAGAATAAAGCGCTGCTTTTCTGGGAATCCCGCCATCTTCTCTTGAGAAAGAGCCATCGCATCGCGGATGCGACGCATGTTTTCATCAATTAAGAGCATTGCAGGAAGCTCATCTGAAGCCAAGCTTTTGGCTTCGACTTCCAGCTGGTCACTGCCAAGGTGCGTGCGGAAAAAGTCGGCAATATGAGAAGCCTCTGTTTTTCCCTCTTCATCAAGAACCGTTTTTTCTCGCTCCTTGTCCAAAATTGCCTCGTCGATCGTTCCATCCACACGGTGAAACTTTAGAGGGGAGTGCTTGCGTTCAAGCAGTTGGATAAAAGGGGTGTTGAGAGGACTTTCGCTGATCAGTACAGGAATTTTTTTCTCTTTGTAGAGCTCTAAACTCTTTGCATGAGGATCTGTTGTGTAGTAAACCTTTTCCTGATCCTTATTGAGAGGAGCAAAATTTCCCTCTAAATCTTTCCAGAGAAGTAGGTCAGCTAAACGCTCATAAAATTTTTCATCTTGCAAGCTTCCAATTTTTAAAATGGTTTCAAGGTCGGGCCAAATCGTCTCATAACGCTCGCGCTCATTCTCCATTAAATCTTTTAGCTTATCAGCAAGCTTCTTGGCGATGTGTGAACCAAGCTGGCGCACTGTGCGATCCATCTGCAAACTGCTACGCGAAACATTCAAAGGAATATCGGGACTGTCAATAGCGCCGCGTAAAATGGTCAAATAGTCGGGAAGAAGGTCGCGCAAATTATCGGAGACAAAGACGCGATTGCAGTAGAGCTGAATCTGCGGCTTAGCAGGGTCAAAGCGGCGATCCACCTTAGGGAAATACAAAATTCCTTTTAAATTAAACGGGTAGTCAACATTGAGATGGACCCAGAAAATGGGATCGGGTTCCATCGGGTGGAGTTGTCGATAAAAGTCTAAATACTCCTCATCTGTGCACTCTGCTGCAGGCTTTGTGTAGAGAGGCTCTTTTTCATTAATCTGCTTGCCTTCCAAATAGAGAGGGTAGGGGAGGAAGCTGCAATATTTGGAAAGGATAGCACGCAGCTTATCCTCTTCTAAGAACTCATGGTTTTCCTCATTTAAGTGAAGTGTGATCGCTGTTCCACGTGTGTCGCGCGTCCCTTCTGTTAACTCATAATCGATTCCCCCATCGCAGCTCCAGTGGGCTGCTTTAGACTTCTCTTTATGAGAGAGGGTATCAATTTCAACCTTGTCCGCGACCATAAACGAAGAGTAGAAGCCGAGGCCAAAGTGCCCAATGATTGCATCAGAACTCTCTGCGTTCTCATATTTTTCAAGAAAATCTTCTGCACCGGAGAAAGCGATCTGCGCAATATATTTTTTTACTTCCTGGGCGCTCATTCCAATTCCATTATCGGAAATCAGAAGAGACTTGCCCTCCTTAGAAATCGTAATATCGATACGAAAATCGTCCGAAATACCCAAAACCTTACACTTTGAAATGGCATCGCAAGAGTTTGAAACTAGCTCGCGTAGGAAAATGTCGCGATCAGTATAGAGCCATTTTTTGATAATGGGTAAAATATTTTCACTGTGAATTTTTAGCGTACTTTTACTCATAATTAATTAAAAAGGGTTAAAAGTTTTTCAATATGAACAATACCAGCTTCTTGCAAAATGATCACGATCACAGCAGCTGGGGCGATCCAGCGCACAGAGAAGCGCCAGATGGGAAAGAGCTTTTGCAGTGTTGTGCCGCTTGTAAACTCATCGTAAACCAATTTTTTATCCAAAAACCAGCCCACAAATAGGATGGCGAAAAGCCCTGCGAAAGGCATCATCCAGTTTGCAGTCAAGTGGTCAAGAGTTTCTAAAAAGTTTCTGCCGTAAATCGCATTCCAACTTCCGAAAAGAGCGCCAGAAGAGGACAGAGCGCAAGGGATGCCAAGAAGGAAGATCCCTATTCCAGCGTAGAGGACAGCCTTATTGCGTGAGAGCTTAAAGTTTTCAATCAAATTTGCTACCAAGACTTCTAAAAGAGAGATCGATGAGGTTAATGCAATGAAAACGATGAGAATAAAGAAAATTGTTGAGAAAAAGATCGCTCCTGGCATTTGGGAGAAGATCACAGGCATGGTTTGAAAAATGAGTCCAGGCCCTCCCTGACTTGGTAGATTGTATGTGAAGACAATCGGGAAAATAACAAGAGCTGAAATAATCGAGATAGCAATTGTTAAACCTGCCACAGTAAAGCCCATTTTTGGTACATCTTCACTCTCTTTCATGTAGCTACCGTAGGTCAAAATAATACCAAGGCCAACGCTCAGCGTAAAGAAGGCCATACCGAGAGCCTCTAATATTCCATGCGCAGAAAGCTTTGAGAAATCAGGATATAAAACAAATTTAAATGCTTCGGGGAAGCCCTTTAAAAACATGCTATAACCAAAAAGTCCGAGGAGAATGACAACAAAAGCGGGCATTAAAATACGGCTCCAGTGTTCAATTCCCTTACGAATACCAGCGAGAACAATACCGATATTGAGCATGATGTAGATAAAGAGCCAGAAAATGCTGATATCGGAAGAGTTGGCAAGAATGCTAAAAACTTCTCTTACCTGCGTAGGATCTTTCCCTTGCCAGAATTGTCCGAGAGACATCAAAATATAGCTGGTACACCAGCCGGCAATGACACAGTAATAGGAAATGATTAAAAAGCAGGTGAACATATTTAGCCAACCGACCATCTTCCAGTTTTGCGATTGAGGGCGTAGATCGGAATAGGCTTGAATAGGTCCTTTTTGCGATCTGCGGCCGATGATGACCTCAGAAATAAAGACGGGGATGCCTAAGATTAAAGTAAAAATAATATAGAGAAGAACAAAAGCGCCACCGCCATTTTCTCCAACAATGTAGGGGAAACGCCAAACGCTTCCAAGACCAACGGCCGATCCAGCAGCAGCTAAGATTAGGCCAAGCCGGCTGCCCCAATGTTCACGGGGTTGTTTCATAGTAGTTTAAGTTTGATTACTTTGAAAAAGTGTACCCTATCCTATGAAGCCTGTCAACCAACTAAAAAATACACTTACTTTCTTTTGAAAAAAGTACCGCTAGATTCGGAAAACAGAATTTAGCGGTACTTAATGGAAGAAGAAAATTCCCCGCTAGATTCGGAAAGCTGAATTTAGCGGTGAAAATAATCCTATCAGAGTTGTCGACTAACTAGTTAATGTTTTATTAGTAAGTGATGGACCTGACACTGCTCCTTATTAGTTCGCTTAGTTTTGTGGGCATTGGCCTCATACTCTCCTTTATGATCTTGGGTGTAAGACGCTATCTTGTATCGACAAAACCCTGCAAATTAAAGATTAATGAGGATGAGGAGCTTACAAAAGAGGTGCCAGCAGGACAGACGCTGCTTTCAGCACTCTTGTCGCAAGGCATCGCAGTGCCGTCTCCTTGTGGGGGCAAGGCGACATGCAAACAGTGCAAAGTACAAATTTTCAATATTGACAAGGATATTTTAGATTGGAGTAATCCAGTCAAAAAAAAATATTTAATTGTGTTCTAAATCCCGCGAGAATAGCAATTTTCTTATTTTTAATAAAAATAGCTTTAGCTTTTAGCTAAAGCTCTTGTTTTGTGGATGTAGTTTTTTTGAAAAACTAGCTTTGATAAATGAACTTATGTAACACAAAAATGGCAGCAGAAATGGCAAGAGTAGAAGAGGAAGCAAAAAGTTGAGTGACAGAGCGCCTTTTCCAAAAAGCCCACTCATAGGAAGACTCATAAGTGAAGGCTCTGAGGTCTTTTCTGCCAGCGATAACATCATCAATAACAGAGAGCATTTCTTCTTTTACTTCAGTGAGTCTTTTTTTATGTGCTAAAGATTTCTCATCAAGGGAAGTTTTTGCGCTTTCAACGTGCACTCCAAGTGCGGACGTTCCAGGGCCCGGAGGTAAGTCGTCAAGGGTTTTAGGATAGTTAACAACAGCGGTGGTCCAAGCTATATCTACAGAACGTTCTTGCTCGCGAGTAAATGGTTTTATACCTGCTACATCATCTTTCATGCATGGAGTCATCTTTCGTTCAAAGACCCGCATTACAAGAAGGTTTTCTTTGGATACATCATCAGAAATATGTAAAGATAAAGAAGGATTCTGTGTGAAAAGAGTTTCAATAGCAGTTTTTATCTTTTGAGGGTCATAGTCGTCATTATTGATGTGCCTGGTATCTAAAAAGTAAGACTCAACTGATCTACCATACAAAGTGGTATTGTTTCCCCTATCATTTCGTGTTTGGTTATGCTCAACAGGATAAGCGTGCTCTCTAACAAAATCGATGCGTTTCTGATCGAGGCCTCTGGAGAAAAAAAACCGGAAAAGGTAGAGGGGAAGCTCACGCGCTAGAAGCGTAATGTCCTTTTCGTGGAGCTGCCATGCTGTTTTTGGTGGGGTCCGTTTAAGGACCCTGGTTTCGATTTGTCGATTCTCTTCATTCAACCTATGGAAATCAGTTGGTGCTATCGAATCAAAAAAACTATTCAGAGCTATGCTAAATGATGCATTCATACTTTACCTCTTTTAAAAGCCGTTAATTGGGTTTCGATCAATGATTTTATCAAGGAAGTTTTCCCACAAGCTAACTCTTCCTTTTTTAAGGTCACGCTCCTCCCCTTGGAGCTCGCGTGCTTCCTCTTTAAAGTGATTGACAAATATGCTAGAGATTTTTGCAAGAACACGATTGCAAAAGTGGACTTTTCCTAAGGAGACAACTTTACTACGATACCTGCTGGAAATACCTTGTGTTTCACGTTCAATATCAGCTATGTTTATCTCGAGTTCATTTCTTACACCCAGTTTAGAAAGTAAAAATCGCTTATAAACATACATAATAAGAAGGGATGTGTTTAGACGAAATATATCGAAATTATTTTCTATCTGTTCGCGGCTTATTGGAACTCTTTGGTCTATAGATTGTGAATTAGGAAGTATTTCAATGTCTGTATCTCCGCTAAACAAGGAAACAACATATTTTTGGAAGCCAGCAAACAAAACTTGCAACTCTTTATTTCTGTCTCGCTTAGAATCGTCGATTAAAAGGTTTAAAACTTGCGGGTTGTCGGTAATAAACCTTCTGATTAGACCTCTGTTTGTTTCAAGCTCTTGTTTCAAGCTGTATTGGATGTTATGAAACTCCCCACTCAGTAATTCGTTTAATAGTCTTGCATGTTCTTTTCTTAGAGATCGTCTGTTTTGGTAGTCTAAGTGCTTTGCATACCCAGCACCCGCAGCACCACCCGCAATAGCGCCTACAGCTGCTCCTTTTGCAGCACATTTTGGTGTTGAAGGGGGATAAAAGTAACAGGCTGCTGCTCCGCCCAAAGCGGCTCCTCCTACAAAGCCGGCAATAGAAAATTTGCGAATTTTGCCCCAGTCTGTTCGGTTTAAGTCATCAATAACGAATATTTTACTATTAAGATCTCTCTCTTCAAATTCTGTTGGGAAGGGATTTTCTTCCAAAATCTCATCTATCACTTCCCGATACAAGGCTGCTATAGCCTCTGCTTGAGGGTTTACCCGAGCTCTTCTCAGCCTTAGAGGCTGTATTTGGAGTTGTGCAGCTCGCCATTCAGGGCGTTCTTCCTGTCTTTGTTCTTCAAGTGCTTCGATGTAAGCATACACTCTTCTGAGGAGCTTTGTAGAGAATTGAGCAATTTCTCCTTGGAGTTGGACATCAACATCGGGCATGCTTGTTATGGGTGTCCGACACATGGGGCATAATTTTCTGCGATCAGTATCAAGAGCTCGTTTTAAAAAAGCATGCTCAAATCTATTACCGCAACTAGAGTGCTTTACTGGTCTTCGCATTAATGATTGCAAGATACAACCGGTATAAGATTCACCAATACAAACATGTATGTGATCGTTAGGGTCGTACTTGTCGGGGTTGCTAAGCCAGTCGTCGGCTAGGTTGATTGCACTGACTCCCTGGCTCAATTCTCTAGACTTTGGAAAAGCTGTCCGCAACACATCGACCCTTTCTTGTGGGCCAAAAGCTCTAATTTGAACACTCATAAATCCCCCCCCCCTGGTATATTAAGATTTCCTGCTATTTGTGTTAAGAAATCTTTTTCTTTAGGATTCTGCCAGGTTGGAAGATTTAACGTCAATACTGTTTAGAAAAAAAGCAATTGTTTTTCACAATGATTTACCATGATGAATATTTAAATCGAAATAGTGTGTTGTTCTCTATCTAGCAAATGCTTTATTAGAGAGTGATGGACCTGATACTACTCCTTATTAGTTCGCTCAGTTTTGTGGGCATTGGCCTCATACTCTCCTTTATGATCTTGGGTGTAAGACGCTATCTTGTATCGACAAAACCCTGCAAGTTAAAGATTAATGAGGATGAGGAGCTTACAAAAGAGGTGTCAGCAGGACAGACGCTGCTTTCAGCACTCTTGTCGCAAGGCATCGCAGTGCCGTCTCCTTGTGGGGGCAAGGCGACATGCAAACAGTGCAAAGTTCAGATAGTCAACAGCAGTAACGATATTTTAGAAACAGATAAGGCCACTTTTAGCTATCATCAGCTAAAAGAGGGGTGGCGGCTCTCATGCCAATGCAAAGTCAAAGAGGACATGGAACTCAAGATTCCAGAATCTCTTTTGACCTTGAAGGAGTTTAAAGGAAAAGTTGTCTCCAATCAAAACGTGGCCACATTCATAAAAGAGCTGATCATCGAAATTCCCAAAGACGCGATCGAAAGTTACCAACCAGGGGATTACCTCCAGTTTCATGTGCCACCTTTTGTCACCAACACCTCGGAGTGGAAGGGGACAATGGAAGAGAAGTACTTTGCTGATTGGGAGAAGTTTCAGCTTTTTGATACAAAAATTGATTTTGGATCCTTTGATGAAGAAGTAATCCGAGCCTACTCAATGGCCTCTTACCCGGGCGAAGAGCATCTAAAATTTAATATTCGCATCGCAACACCGCCTGCAAAAAATGTTCCTTGGGGAATTTGCTCCTCCTATACATTTTCTCTCAAACCGGGAGATGAAGTACGCTTATCCGGTCCTTTTGGCGAATCGCATATGATACACGATGATAGAGAGCTGATCTTTCTTATAGGAGGAGCGGGATCATCATTTGGGCGTAGTCATATTCTTGATCTTTTTCATAACAAAAAGACAAAGCGCAAAGTCACACTCTGGTATGGAGCGCGCTCCATCAAAGAAAACATTTACGAAGAGGAATTTCGAGCACTCGACGCAGAACATGAGAACTTCTCTTACCGTCTTGTTCTTTCAGAGCCAACAGATGAAGATAAAGCAGGCGGCTGGCCAGTAGACGATCCTGAGCAAACAGGTTTTCTCTTCAAGGCGTTTGAGATAGGACAGTTAGAAAAAATGAATGAACCGGAAAATTGCCTCTATTATGTTTGCGGTCCTCCCATGCATAATCAGAGTGTGATGAAACTTCTCGACAACTACGGAGTTGAGAGAGAAAATATTGTATTGGATGACTTTGGATCTTGAGACTACACCATTATCTTATGCTTCCAATTTTTTCGGCCAACTTTTTAAAGTTTACCTCAAAAATTGAGAAAAAATGAACAGAAAATCATGAAAAACTTTATAAGCAACAATAATGGAATAATCTCGTGAAAATATTTGTATCGCAACTTAACCTCAAAATTGGGGATCTTGATCAGAACACAGAAAAAGTTTTGCGTGATATGGATCGCGCACGCACCTCTGGATCAGAAATTATCATCTTTCCTGAGATGACAATCTGTGGCTACATGCCAGAAGATTTGCTCTATCACCACAGCTTTATCGATAGCATGTATGAGCACCTAGAAAAAATTGTAAAAAATTCTCACAATCTCACTGTTTTTGTAGGTCTTGTGCGTCGCAATACAAACGATGGAACCAACGGACTTTGCAATAGCTGCGCCATCATCTCCAATGGAAAACTCAAAGGGTTTTATGATAAGTGGCTTTTACCTACCTACGACGTTTTTACTGAGAGACGCTACTTTGACCCAGGAAAAGAGCTCTGTATTACCGAAGTGAACGGCAAGCGAGTAGGCGTTATTATCTGTGAAGATATCTGGCAGCATGCAGGCAAAACAGGTCCCGCGCAGTACAAACGCGACCCAGTTGAAGAGCTCAAAAAAGAGGGGATCGACCTTCTTCTTAACCTTTCAGCCTCGCCCTATCAGTATCAAAAACCTGACACACGTGTAGAAGTCTGCGCCAAGGCAGCTAAAACCTTAAACTGTCCCGTTATTCTCTGCTGCCAAGTAGGGGGCAATGATCAAATTCTTTTTGATGGGTATAGCGTATGCGTAAATGCTGATGGAACATTGCGGCAGCTTGCAAAAGGATTCGAAGAAGACGTCATGATCATCGACGTTGATGCACCAACATGCACCTGTCCTTTCGAATATGATGTGTTAGAAGATCTTTATCAGAGCCTCGTGATGGGAGTGCGCGACTACTTCCACAAACAAGGATTTACCAAAGCGTGCTTGGGACTCTCAGGAGGAATTGATTCAGCACTTGTAATTTGCATTGCAAAAGACGCTTTAGGACCTGAAAACGTATTGGGAATCATGCTGCCATCCCGCTATTCGAGCAAAGAGAGCGTGACAGACTCCATCTCTTTAGCAAAAAACCTGGGAGTAGAGACCATTGAGATCCCGATTGAAAAGCCCTTTACTACATTTTTGGATCTGCTCAAACCACACTTTGGTGATAAGCCCACAGATGTAACCGAAGAAAATATGCAGGCGCGCATCCGAGGCCTCATCATCATGGCCTACTCCAATAAAAATGGGCACATAGTCTTAAGTACAGGGAATAAGAGTGAGACAGCACTAGGTTACTCCACACTCTACGGAGATATGTGCGGAGGGCTTGGCGTGATTGGAGATGTAATCAAGACAAAAGTTTACAAACTTTGTCGCTACATCAACCGCAACGGAGAAATTATTCCTCAAAATATCATAGACCGTCCTCCGAGTGCTGAACTGCGACCAGACCAAAAAGATCTTGATAGCCTCCCAGATTACGGCATTGTTGATGCAGTGTTGCAAGGCTATGTTGAAGAATATCTCTCTTTAGATGAAATCTCGAGTAAGTATAAAATTCCGCTTGAAACCGTAATGAACCTTGTGCAACGCATTCATCGCGCGGAGTACAAACGACGACAAGGTCCGCCAATCTTGCGTGTGACACGTAAATCCTTTGGAGTGGGCCGGCGCTATCCTATTGTGCAAGGGTGGATGTGAGTAGGCAGCCCAAGTAAATCGGTATTTTTAACCTTCTTGAGTATCCGCCAGCTATAGAAATTTATACCTGGCGGATACTTTTTGTTTTTGTGTTTTATCCGCTGAATATAGGAATTTATAGCCAGCGGATACTTTTTCTTGGCTTTTAAACAACTAAATTCAAATCACTTAAATATGAATATAGAAAGTTTTAATAAAGGTTTATCACTAGTAAAATCGTTGGACGTCAAAGTCTCGGGATTGGGCTATCCCATTGTGCAGGGTTGGATGTGAGCAATCGAATCTGCTCCTAGCTTTAGCATGAGCAGACGGTCAAACCCAACCGCCACACCGCAGCACTCTGGGAAACCCTTTTCCATTGCAGCCAATAACTCTTCATCAAGAGGAAGTACCTCTTTCCCATGCTGCACGCGCTTCCGATTAGCCTCTACAAAACGACTGCGCAACTCAGCTGCATCATCTAGCTCATCATACCCATTAGCGAGCTCAAACCCACCGAAGTAGACCTCGAAACGCTTAGCTCTGCCATTCTCAATCTTAGCAAGAGCTGCCTCACTCTCAGGAAAATCCGTAACTACAGTAAAAATTTCAGGATCAAATTTTGGCTCAATAACAAAACCCATTAAGTAGTGTAAAATCGTCTCGCGGTCCCAATCTTCAGGTAACTCAGCTAAAGCGCGTAGCTCCTCATCCTTTGCTTCAAAAGGATCGATACGCAAAAAGTGCAAAAAAGCCTCTTGGAAAGAGAAAAAAACTCGCGGAGCTTGACCAACAAAAAGGGAAATGAATTGCACCGTCTCATCAATAAATGGTTCAAATCCCATTCCGACACGGTACCACTCTACCATCGTGAATTCTGGATTGTGAAGCTTACCCTTTTCTCCTGCACGGAAGACATGGGCTATCTGATAAATATCGCCCGAACCTTTAGCCAAAAGTTGTTTCATGCCCGATTCAGGAGAAGTGATCAAAAATTCAGACCCAACCCGCATCGGATCAATGTGCAAATCGACAATCGGAGCGCGCACAAGAGAGGGAACATCAACCTCAAGAACAGAACGCTCCTCAAAAAAGCGTCTTACAGCCTGAAACATCTCCGCTCGTTTATAAAGGAGCGAAGAGCTACGTGACGCGTGAGTCATACTTTCCCGTGCGGGTATCGACCTTAATCTTTTCGCCCTCATTGACGAAAATTGGCACCTGCACCTCAGCGCCCGTCTCGACCTTAGCAGGTTTCATCACACGGCCTGATGCCGTGTCGCCCCGCACGCCCGGAGCAGTCTCTGTGATTACAAGCTCCATAAACGTTGGCGCTTGCACATCAATGACCCGACCCTCATAGAGAATCACATCATAGACCGTATCTTCCATCAGCCACTTCTGACTCTCGCCTAAACTTGTAAAAGGAACATCGATTTGATCAAAAGTCTTATCATCCATAAAGACAGCGCTATCCTGTTCAGTGTAGAGCAAGCGCATACTCTTCTCATCAACATCAGCCAAATCTAATTTTTCATTAGACTTAAACGTTTTCTCTAAAACGCGCCCAGTAAGGTAATTTTTTACTTTTACCCTAGCAAAAGCCTGACCTTTACCAGGTTTAACAAACTCGCAGCTCACAATACCGTAGGGAGCGTTATCAATTTTGACCTTCATTCCCGACTTCAAATCATTCGTACCAACAGACGCCATATAAACCCTTTTTTCAAACGATCATATCACAGAGAGAGCCTGATAAGCAATTCCTTCTAGACTTCTCCTTCCATCCTTTTCTCGTGATTATTTGAATGGCTGATTTTTTTTGAAGAATAAGTTGTTGCTGCTTTAATAAACATTTTTCTACAATCATCTTCGGATAACTCAATACCTCTTGATCGGAAAACTACATTTATTACTAATATCGTTTCTTCATTCGAAAGATCACCAATTTTCAGGGTCTGATTTTGAATTTTCTGAGCATTAGCTGTGACGGTTTCAATTTCTTTTAGAACATTATTATTTCTAACTATGAATTCTAGTATATTTTCTCCCGTTGAAGCTAGTTGTGATTGGAATGCATTTGTGACTCCGACTAAGGTTTCAACTCTTTCGTCATATTCAATGACCAAGCCTCTTTCTCGTATTTTTTGAAGAACGGCCCCTTTGTTAAGTCGTGTGATTGCTTCTTCCAGGCTGTTATTAAGTTCAGCAGACCGTTCTTGAGATTCTCGAAGTTGATTACTAAGTTCAACGGACTGTTCTTGAGATTCTCGAAGTTGATTATTAAGCTTAACGTTACGTTCGGCTTCTTCTTTGCGGGCTTTAGCTTCGGCTTCACGGCCTGAGATGGCCTCTTTTTGTAGCTGTTCTCGAGCTTTCAGCTGTATTTCTGAAACGCGTTGGTGATTCTTCAAATTTTGGGTTATTGTTTTCTGACATTCTAGTTGCTCTTTTTGCTCTGCTATGTTTTCCTTCATCTGCTTCAGTTGGTTTCCCCATTCATATTTGCTCCAAATATATAGTGTAGCAACAGCAGCAGTTACCCAATATGCTTTATCTGTACGTTTTTCAGAAATATATGCCCTATATGCGAATGTTGCAGTAAACCCCAGGAAAATGAAGTCACCTTTTGACCATTCCTTTTCAGAAATTTTATCTTTGGCAGAGCTTGCTGCATAAGAGAGAGTTTGTCCTCCTAATGAAGTTGCATTTTCAGCAGCCATTCTTACTGCCATTATTCCCAAACTTGAGCTCATATCTACCTCCCAAAATATTTTCTAACTTAACTTAAATCTTTACGTAATTTTAATCAAAAGGTTTTCCGTATTTTTTTTTTGTGAGATCGGGTATTGGGGAATTGGGAGAGTGTTTTCTATGATGTTTGAAGAAGATGTGGTGCAAGAAGAACAATTTGCTCGAGATACATTAGAGCGGTATGCCGGTTGTCCGCCTGAAGCTTTTTGCTCCAGCCTTTTGCTTACGAATTTCCCTCGTTATGTTGAGCACTACGCCAAAACGAGGAATATCGAGCTCATTGAAGGTTCGATGTTTAAAGTGGCGCACTGTGAAAAAGAGGATGTCTCGATTCTCGATTTTAAGATTGGCTCGCCAGCTGCAGCACTTGTTATTGATCTGTGTGGGTTTTTACCTGTAAAAACTGCTTTGATGCTAGGCATGTGTGGCGGATTGCGCCGCCGCTATCAAATTGGCGAATATCTTGTTCCTGTGGCAAGTATTCGTGCAGAAGGGACTTCGGACTTCTACTTTCCTCCTGAAGTACCCGCTCTTGGAAACTTTTTGATGCAAAAAGCCGTAACAGAGGTGCTGCAAGAAGAGGCGCGCAATTATCATATTGGGTTGACATTCACAACAAACAAGCGCTTTTGGGAGTATAACGAAGAGTTCAAAGATCGCTTGAAAGCAACACGCGCGCAAGCAATTGAACTTGAGTGTGCAACGCTTTTCACTGCAAGCTACAAGCGCAAATTTACTCTTGGCGCGCTTCTACTTATCTCGGACCTACCGCTTGCACAGGTCAAAACAAAGCGCACATCCGAGTTCGTTTACGAAAATTTTATGCCTGACCATGTGGAGATGGGCGTAAAAATCTTGCGCCATGCAAGGGAGATGCAGAGGAAAAATATCAAAGGCTCCTATCATAAAGGCGATGACCTCGGTGATGGTCTCGATTGACCCGTTTTTTGATTAGTCAGTTGTTTCTTGTGGGATTTGGCTCGTTCTCCTAGCGATAACCTGATCTTTTAAAGCAAGCCGCTCAAACTCTAGCCTTAGCTTTTCTTTTGGATCCGGTTCGTTGCTAATCCTTCTATTTAACTCTTTAATTTGTATCCAAAGAGGATCTGACTCAATCTCCTCATTGGTTTTGAGAGGCAGCTGTGCATCGAGATTCTCAATAATTTTTTCTAGAGCTTCAACAGATTCTTTCTTGGCTGCAATCAATTCATCAAGTTTTTCGCTTATTTTGAAGAGTGATTTGCTTGCCTCACCTATATTGGTAGAAGCTTGCGTAACTTTTTGGAGTTGTTCAGTCTTTCCAACAACCTCCTTCTTGAACCTATGCATGGTATCTGCCGTATTGCTCATATTAGAAGAAATTCTCTCCAGGCGATCAATAGCCTCTCTGCGTTTTTCTTCGCTTTCTCCGATAGCTTGTCGATGTTGGTCATCTTCGATTATACCTTCTATAACCTTGTTTGTTCTCGAATAAGAATAGATAACGATGGAGTTTATTAATAAGAATGCACCAAGGAGAATTCTTTTATCTTTGCGAATGCAGCCTATTACAGTAAAAAAGCCACCTGCAACAAAATTAACTGCACTCATTAAAACTAAAAGCTTTTGATAGTTACTATCTATAGCTTCACATTCTATGGCACACCCTGTTTTAGTTCCTTCAATTGCAGACATACCTTTTCTCCATTTTTAAAAATCCTGAGCTTCTACTTAAATACCTTCTTTATAAGAAAAGAAATTATTTAGTTATTTTATCAACCTTTTAGATAAATTTAAATAAAAAATATTTTTTAAATTTTATTTAGCTATAAAAAATTTAATTTTTAAAAATAGTAGAGAATATATACAAAGAATTTTACTGTAGAAATCGTGATTAGTGAATTAGTTTTTTACTTCTCTTGATTCTTCTTCACTCAATTAGATATTGATCTGCTTTTTAGCAGCCCTAATCTGTTCATTGCTGCCCCTGTTATCAACGGCCTAGATAGAGTACTAATATACTTAAGTTGCCACCTAACGGTTTCAATTTAAGTTCATAATTGCGTAAATGAAAAATACCCCAACTTCGATGAGCTTGATATTATTGGCCGTACAAATTAATTTCTATTTTAGTTGTTTTGGTTAGTAGGTTTTTCCTTAATTTGTTTTTTCCTTCTATCATTAATTTTTTCTTCTAGGGCGAGCTGTTCAAATTCCAGTTCGATCCTTAAAACAGGATCAGACTCCGCATCAATTTTTTTATTTAACTCATCAATTCTTTTCCAAATGGGATCAGAGTCGACGTCTTCTTTGCTTTTAAGCGGTATTTCTGCGTTGATTCGATCAATAATTTCTGCTTGCTGTGCAATGAATTTTTTGTTGCCAGCAATCAATTCATCGAATTTTTTGTTTAAATCAGAGAGCGATTGGCTAGCATCACCTATACCATCAGAAGCTTTGGCAATTTCTTGGAGTTGTTCAGTTTTTTCAACAACTTCCTTATACAACTTGTTCATGGTATCTGTTGTATTGTTCATACTTGAAGAAACTCTCCCTAAATCTTCAATAGCCTCTTTTCGTTTTTCTTCACTCTCACCAATAGCTTCTCGTAACCGTTCATCTTCATAAAAACGCTTTTGCAATTTAGCATAAGAGTAGAGAAACTTTGAATTTATCAGTAAGAGCGCCCCCAAAATCGCCTTATTACCATTATAAAAATAGGCCGACGAAACGAAGAAACCGCCAGAGACAAAATTGACCAAAGCAACTGTTTTTAAAATTTTTTGGCACACCTCATCGTCTTCTGTAAACTTTGTGGTATCAACTCCTGTTTTAAGCATATCTAAGAAAAACATACGTATCCTCCTCTGTTATTCGACTTTTTTTGACAACGTTTGGATAGATTGATTGACCTTAATCCAACTAGTTGTGATTTTGTCTATGTCTTTAAAAAGAGAGTTATCTTTAGATGTTGAGTATTTGCTTGATGTTAAGAGTAAACCTCTTCTAAAAGTTGACGCTCTTTCTGCTAATTGTTTGATTTCGTCATGCAGATCTTGGATGTGCTGCATTTTTTTTGAGACTTCATTTGAATCTGAAACAAGGCGCTGTTTTATATCTTGATCTTTGAACGCTTTAGACTTAGATAGAATGCTTCGAACAGCTGTATCACAGAGTTTTATCCTTTCTAGAAGTGATTTTTCTGCATTATTTTCCAAATCGGATGTATCTAAACTTAGTTCACACAAACATGAGGTCAACCCTTTTTCAAACCGAGCTAGTACTGCCTTTAATTCCGGTGTTAGTTTTTCTATTTTTTCTTGATCTTGTCTGAGTTTACCAGAAATATTGCTTATCTCTTTACCCTCTTCAAGTACTTTTTTCTGGGATTTGGTATTGTCTCCAATTTTTCCATCAAGGACAAGAGCAGTAAAAAGATAAAGAATTAGCAGTACAAATCTAAAGGGAAGTAAAAGAGTATAAAGTATGGGGGAGTCATGCTTTGAGACGGTGTACTCGCAAAATGTGTCGCAGGTCCTTGAGGCTATACTGCGGTTAAGATCCCCTCGATGTAGACAAATAATGTGCTTTCTCTTTTCTGGAGTTTTATTTAAGCAAACATACCCAATTCCAATGATCTTTTCTTTACCACCATATAACTCATATGCATGATAGTTAGGACAATCGGCCTTTTTATACCGTTTTGATGAGAGATGTAATTCAGGAACAAAATCGCTGTATTCTATACGGCTTCCTTGTGTTTTCAAATAAATATCAACCGGATGCTTGCTCCAATCAATGATGTTTGCAAATCTAGAAAATTCTTCATATATTTTCGCATCTTTAATAGGAAAACTCATGATTGCACCTCCTTCCCCTTTTTTTGTAAAGAAATCATAAACACTACGCCAACTATATCTAAAATTATGTTTCCGTCAATACAGTATTTTTAGGCTCTATTTTCTTATTGCTACTTTTCCCAAAAAGAGCCGTATCTTCTTGTTTACGCAATTAGCTTAAGTGCTTTCATCAAATGAAGCAGATGAGACACGATCGATAACACTATTTGCAAATAATTTACGATCTTCAGGCAAATCTGCTACTTCGATTGCCTTGTAAATCCCGGGTTTGCTCTTAAAGCATGTTCTCAGAGTCTCATTGTTCTTTTCCATTAAAAGGTGGAAGCGTCCATGTTTTTTTAAAAAAAGAAGGTGGTCTATTAATACCGCATAATTATAAATGTCATTATAGAATTTAATATTATCTATGTCCATTTCGTTTAATTTTTGTATTCGTTTGTCGATTTCATAAGAAACACTAGTGAGTGAGTCAGTTTCAGTAGGCGCCTGAATTGTGCGAGTAGGTCTCATTGAACGTTGTCTTGTACGCCTTTTTAGAGTTTGTTTAGTACCACGTAATGGTGGATTAGCAGTGTAAGGGAAATCCTCTAATTTAGGGGGAACAGGCTCTTCAAAAATAGCGTAGGAATTTTGAGAAAATTGCTTATTTTGGTCTGAAAGAGACGAGTCTGTTTTCGTACTGTATCTACTTGAAAAAGACCTTTGAGGTGTTGTACTTCTACGGACTCCTCCTGCAGGTGTGTTGTGGTAGTAAGTATCTTGGACAGAAGTGTAATGGTTGGTAGTAGAGGAATCTCCTCCAAAAAGTTTTGCGGGAAGAATTGTTCCTGCAACCTGGGCTACGCTTTTTTTACAGGTTTCAGCGGCACCAGATACGCAGCTATCTAATCTGTGCGATATGTCAAAATGCTCATCTGCCTGAGATACTCCTCTTTTGCAAGCTTCAGCTGTAGTAGATGCACACCTTCTTACTTTTCCAGATACATCATAATACTCATCAACGCTTGTTGCGGTATTTGAAACAACTTTTGAAACAGCGCTGCTAGTTGATTTTGAGTCTACAATTGGTTTTTTACAGATTATCGATCCGACAACTGAAATTGTGGCATAAAATGCAACTGAAACCCAGTTTTCTTTGGCGTCTTCGTAAGTTCTTTTACATGTTGCAGAACCAATAACTCCCATTGCTTCAAAACAATCGCTAAAACATCTAAAAATTCCAAAATCTGGACAGCAATTGCAGTCGACTTCACCTCTTTCAAGGGTCATCCGTTCTCTTATGTCATCTATTTCTTTAACTACTTTTATGTTCTTTGCATTGATTGCACTACTTTGTCGATAGTGCGCTGTTTGCATGTTTTGCCATCTTAAATTTGTTTGATGTCTTTCCCACATCATGTCAATATAGTCTTTTGGCATCTTGTCCTCCAAATTTTTGAAAAAAACATTGCGCTTATAAATTTTTTCTGTCAATGCGCCACATGTGGTGCTAATAAAACCTTTTCCGTTTCTTAAAAAAACGGCCTGATGCTATACCTGTTTACAAGTTTGAAAAAACACTAAACAGGAGGCTAAATGAAAAGGCTTTTCTTTCTTTTTACGGTATTGGTACACCTTAGTGCGCAAACACCGATTGAGGAGGCAACCTCAACCTTCTCAAAGCTTCCAAGTTGGACAGTTGCAGACTGTGTGAGTCCCATCAGCGGGCAGTATTTTATTTCAGAAAATGATCTTGTTGTGAGGGGCGCACAGCCTCTGCCGCTTCCGCGCAACTACCTTAGCCTTGATCAGTACGGAAAAGGGGGGTGGAGTGATCGAAACCATCTACTTCTAAAAGCGAGAAAAGTGGGAAATAACTATTTTTACTTTTCTACCCACGACGTGTCAGGAATCCCTCTCATTTTTGGTGATAAACATGCAAGCAAGCACCACGCAAAGAAGTTCTATCTTAATCGAGAAATTTACGAAGGCACGCTCCTAAATACAGCAATTGGGGAAGTAGGCGGTCGTACAAACCTAAAAAATGCCTATGCGGACTTTAGTGGAGATGCATGCAGAGTGCATATGCCTGATGGGACAGTGCGCATCTACGGAAAAAAACTTAAAAAGACAAAAAGCAGTTCATACATATTTGGCGATCAAAAGCTTCGCACAATTCACTCATATAGATACTGCCTTACCGAAGAGAGACTCCCCAACGGGAATAGAATTTTTTATAGTTGGACTACAAATCCGAAGTACACAGTATTAAAATCTGTATACTCTTCTGGTCCAAGAAAAAACTCAGTGTATGCCGTTGCAATCTATAATGACGATGAAATTGTCACAAGTGATGGAAGAAAAGAGAGGAAAGGATTTGAGGAGGGCCAAAGACAGATCGCATCTTTAGAGATTACGGGAAAGCCAAAAGAGCTCTTCACCTATACTGACAGGCGCATGAGTAGAAGAGCCTTTTCCGAAGGTCCTTACGTAGAAATTACCTACAACGAGAAAAAAATTGTTCCGTTTGAGAATGAAGATAGGAGCAAAGGAAAAAACTACCGCGAATGGGGGCAAAAAGTCGTATGGCCCTCAAATACTGTTAAGCAGATCGCAAACAGCAGGGGAGTCTATCAACTTAATTATAAAGGTCCTTCATCTGATATTACAAAAGAGATAGAAGCTATAGATCCTGAAGGCGGAAAAACTCTCTATCAACTGGGAAAGAAAAAATTTCCAAAACGACTCATTTACACCAACCAAAAGGGAGAGAAAACGCGAGAGATTGAATATGAATGGGCGCAAGGAAACCTCCTGAGTCTCACCTACAAAACCCGCGAAGGAAAACCCTACAAAACAGTCGAGTATGAATACGACAACAAACACAATATCACAAAAGAGATTCTCCGGGGAGACCATCGTGGATTTGGAGGATGTGAAAAATCTGTAACAGAATACCAGTATAACGCAAAGCACCTGCCTATCTTTAAAAAAGACCCTTCAGGCAAAATCACCAGAACCACATACTGGAAAGAGACGGCGCTTCCAGCTTCAATCCTTACTGGCGATTCAGAAAAAATTTACAAGCGTCAATTTTTTACCTACAACGAAGACTACATCCTCATCCAACAGATCAGAGATGATGGCGCATCGGAGGACCCAGAAAACCTAAAAGAAGTCACAACCCGAAAAATCAGAAGAATCAAACCGCATCGAGCAGGGGAGAGTTCAACAAAAATCGCACCTATCCCAGCTCTTAACTTGCCCGAAGAAATTGCTGACTACTACTACGACAGCAAAAAACAAAAAGAGATCCTCCTAAAAAAAAAGCATTAATATCTACGACCAAAATTCGCGCATCGTCCAAAAAAAGATATTTGATGCAGAAGACAACTACCAATATACCCTCCACTACCTCTACGACACGCAAGACCGACTCATTGAGAAAACAGACGCGCTCGGACAGAAGACCCTCTATACTTACGACGAGCAAAACAACTGCACTAAAGAGAGTCACCCCTACAAAAATTTAGAAATTCATTCAGAATACGACGAGCAAAATAACCTTATCACCCGCACTCACCAAGATACAACTAAGCCCAATACCTTTAAAAAAATCACCTACGAATACGATAGAAAAAGCCGCAAAATTGCAGAAACAAACGAGCTGGATGAGCGAACAGAATATACCTACAATACAGACGATCAAATTATCGAAAAACGCAGACCTGATGGCTCCATCTGGAAATACACCTATGACCCCGAAGGAAACTGCACTGCAGTAACCGATGGCAACGGCAATACTACCAAAACCCGTTACAACATCTTCAATCAAAAGACCCTTATCATCCACCCAGATGGAACAGAAGAGTCCTTCATATATGACCTTGATGGCACCCTGGCTACCTACATCGACCAAGAGAAACGAATAACAGACCACACCTATGACATCTTAGGCAGAAAAATCAAAACAACCCTTACAGATAACAACTGGGAGCAAATCGCTAAAGAGCGCTATACCTACAAAGGCCCTCACCTAATCCGCAAAGAACTGCCAGGAAAACGCATCTATACCTACAAATACGACGGTGCAGGCCGCCTAAAATCGACCATCTACGGAGAGAAAAAAGAAAAAATTTACCACGATGCTCTCGACAGACCCTACAAAACCGTAGACGGTCAAAGAGTGCAAATTAAAACCTTTGACCTCTTAAATCGTCCTATTGAAAAGCGAGATGAAGACCTCTCCGGAAAGCTCTACCATCAAACTACCTACGAATACGATGGTCATAATAACTGCAAAAAAATCTCCACAACTATCGACCAAAACCCAAGCGAAACCTGCTACACCTACGACGCACTCAATCGCCTTATCCAAAAAACCAACGCTCTCAACCAAACCACCTACATTTATTACCAAAATCACCCCCAACACCTCAAAAAAACTACCCAACATCCTAACGGCACAACCCAAGAAGAGCACTACAACGGCCAAGCCAACCTCCTTCTCAAAAGATGGATGGATCAAAAAAGCAACACATTACGAATCGAAGAAAATACCTACGATCCCAATAACAACCTCGTCCAAATTCTAATTACCTACGCCCAGCCCGATGAGACAACTAAACAACAAACCATTACCTACAACTACGACCCTCTCAACAGAAAAACAGCCCACATCGAATCAGAAATCAAAAAAACAACCTACACATATACCCCTACAGGCAACCAAGCCCAAATCATCAAACCTGACGGCGTAAAAATTAAAAAAACCTACGACGGCAAACAGCGTCTTACAACCCTTACTTCCTCAGACCACACCATCAGCTACCGCTATGCCTATGACACACGCGATCGCCTAAAAAAAGTCTATGATCACGGCAACCTCATCCTAAAAAGAAACTATGACCATCAAGACCGTCTCATAGAAGAACAGTTTATCAACCACTACACCATAAAAAAAACCTACGACCTTTACGACCGCCCAACGACTCTAACCTATCCCGATCATAAAAAAGCCACCTTTACTTACGACCCATATCACCTCAAACAAGCTCACTTCAACAACCTCACCCAAACCTACGACCTCTACGATCAAAACGGCCACCTTCTCCAAGAGACCCTCCCAGCAGGCCTCGGCACACAAACCCACACCTACAATCCCCTTGGTCGTGAAACTGCCCGCACCTCACCCTACCAAACAGAAACCTACACCCAATTTGATCAAGCTAACAATCTCCTCGCCCGCACCTACAACAGAGCCGATACCACCTACACCTACGATCCCCTAAATCAACTCCTCACCGAAAACGACACTACCTACACCTACGACACCCACTACAATCGCCATACAAAAAACGAAACACCCTACACCCTTAATACCCTCAACCAAATCACAAAAACGCCCCAAACAACCTACACCTACGACCCTAACGGTAACCTCATCCAAAAAAACACTACCCACTACACCTACGACGCCTTAGATCGTCTCATCGCCATCCAAACTCCCGCCACAAAAACCACCTATACCTACGACCCCTTCCACCGCAGACTAACCGCCAATAACAGCAGCTACATCTACGATAATCAAAAAGAAATAGGGCAAATTCAACAAAACACCCTCATACAAAGACGCCTCCTCAACCCCACCACTCCTTCAGAAATCGACGCGACAATCCTCTACGAAATAGAGAATCAAACCTACATCCCGCTCCACTCCATCGATGGCAATATCACAGCTCTCTACACACCCAACGGTGACCTCCAGCATCAATTTACTTACACGGCCTTCGGAGAGCAAACCTTACCATCAACCCATCCCTGGACCTACCAGTCCAAAAGAGAAGACCCCACCGGCCTCATCTACTTTGGCGCCCGCTACTACGACCCTACCCTCGGCCGCTTTCTCACCCCTGACCCCGCCGGCTACACCGACAGCTATAACACCTATGCCTACCTCCTCAATCGACCCTTTTACTACCAAGACCCCACTGGAAAGTGGTTGATCGCAATACCTCTAGGAATTGAAGCCGCAGCAGTTATTAAAGCAGTAATTTGCTCAGCAGCGGTAGCAATTGCAGCTTGGGGAGCCAACGAAGCCGTAGACTACGTAAACAACAGAATTGATGGTGCTCCAGCAACACCAAAAAGACAAGAATATTTGTCAGATGGCTGGATTTCTGTTGAAGTTCCGCCTGAACTTTATGATGACTATAGAATTCATAAAGAAAGTAGCGATGTGTATGCTCCAGATAGGGATCTACCTCGAGACCCTCGAACTAAAGAGCCAAAACCTGAGAGTGACGCTCCTCATACTCAACTTGGTACCAAAGAAGGGCGAAAAGGAAAGTATCCCCAAGCAAGGGAATTTGATATAAATGGCAAGCCAGTACGGGATATAGATTTTACTGACCACGGTAGGTCTAAAGACCACTCAAATCCTCACCAACACGAATACAAACCCAACCCTACAGGTGGGACACGTAGCAGAGATCCTAGAGGCTAACCTGTAACAGACTGGAGCTATTATTATTTATGAGTACAAAAGGGATTAGAATATCAGATCTAAAAGAAAACAAGTGCATACCTCTAAGAGAAATATTGGCTGAAATACCAAATGCGAGTCAGCCAAATTGGGCGTTATTGTGGCTGGACGTTACTCCTTTGGACTCAAGTGGAAGCTTTTTTATAGAGTTAGAAAATAAAGTTAACAAATCTAAAAATGGTTTTCCATGCACATTTGAGACTCTTTTTGAGATTTCAAAGAAAATTTTTCAAGAAATCGAGGTTCTCATAATTGGATGTAGCAATAAAGGGAACATCCATCGCTATAAAGATGACCAAAAAATGTATGAAACTTGTGATATTGTTATTGAGATGATCGATGGTGGGTTTTGGGAAATATTTTCTAAAGATACTAAGTGGATCGATCGACTAGCAAAAAAATATGAAAAAGTTGAACTTCTTACCCCTGACTTCCAAAAAGAGCATTAAAATATGTAGAACAAACCATGCATGCATTTTTTGTTTTTGCGATCGCAAAAATGAGATCTAGCCATTAAATCAAGTAATAGTCATATGGCACATCGTTTATGTTCTGTACAAAGATACTAAAGGGCAATCCTGTTTTTCTGAGCCTTCTCTATATCTTCATTTGTCACACCATCAAACATTGAGGCTGTTTTTAGCCATGCGTTGCCGCGCTCAGAATTGCCCAAGCAAAAGAAAGAATTACTAATAAGCATCGCTGTATCAAAAGTGGGCTCAAGCTCATAGAGTCGTCTAGAGTGCTTTGCAACAATTGCATGATTACCGCGCTCGTAAGCAAGTCTGCAAAGAAGGCATAGTCCACTTTTTAACTCATCAGGCTTTCTCTTATTGAGAATGTGAAACGCCTTATCTTTCTTTCCTTCAATGGAGTAAATTTCTGCTACGGCCTCCATTGCAGAGTTTTTGATTTGCTTATTATGACACTTTTTTAATCGAGTAAGAAGGAGCTTAGCTTTGTCAACTTCACCACACCTAAGTGCTGTGAGCCCTTCATTCAAATAGCTGAGATCGCTTTGTACATCATACTTTTCATAACCCTTTACACTTCGAAAAGCACAAGTGACTAAATAAAGAGAGAAGAAATAGAACCCAAATTTTACTAAAATAGGAACCGCTATCAGAGCAGCAGCTATCCCCAAGCCTATACTCAGCTTTTCGCCTCTTTGCCCAAACCACTTGGTAAGAAGAAATCGTGCAATCTTACCGCCGTCAAGAGGATCTAGAGGTAATAGGTTTAAAATGCACCAGATAGAATTGATCCAAACGGTTGCAGACAAGAAATAGCGAAAGTAGCCACTGAACATACCAAACTTCAAAAGAGCAGCAGCAACCAAAATCAGCATACTTTCAAGTAAGGGACCGTTGAGTGTAATAAGAAAACTCTGCTTTGGGGAGACTCTAGAGGGATCAAAGCTCGCAAAACCCCCAAAAGCTTCCAATGTAATCTCAGACTCAGAGCCAAAATACTTGGCTGTTAGCGCATGACCTAGCTCATGCACTAATAAACCAATGATTAATACCGCTCCTATAATCAGGCAGCTAGGAGATATTTGCTTATGCATCCCTGTAAAAAAGACTAAAAAAATCCAAAAGCTTGGGCAAATACGGACAGGAATGTTAAATAATTTAAAACGCATGAGTTTGATTTTCTTACATCTAAAATACAAATCAGATGATACAATTTGTTCGTATAATGTCGCAATAGAGTCAACTTTAGCTACTGCACCTGCAGTCTCAACATTGTAGAAAATCCATGTAAAATCAACTATATTTGATAAAGTTTTGGCTGTTTGGCAAAAATTTTTCTAGAAAAGAGTTTGAGTAACGCAGAGCTTACTTATACTTTTCAAACATCTTGGGTTAAATACTATCCGAATTAAATCTTGACAAAGCTTTTTCAAAGGGAATAGACTGCGGCCATTTGGAGGTCGTCATGTTTAAATTTCTAACGCACCTAATTTTACTGATTGTCACACCTATTAGCTTTATTGAGAGCGATGAAGCTCCGCGAACTTCTGTCTTATCATGGAAAGAACTAAGCTCTCAGATCACCTACGATGATGTTCTTCTTTTGCTTGAGCGTTTGGAATCAGGTGAGCTTGAAAAAACCTATTCACCAAAGGATTTAGAGAGAGTTAATGGAACTCTTGCCTTTCTAGCAACTTTAGGAGCGTCAGAAGAAGAGCAAGTTGAGCTTGAAGAAGATATTGAGAACCTGCTTGGGCAAGAAGAGACTTTATACGAGGAAATTTTCTACCAAGATATTTATGAAGAGTACCAAATTTTGCCTACTCTTTTTGCAGAGCGTGACCCACTTCCCTTTACTCTTTGCAAAAGTTGGGTTACTAAGAAGTGGAAAAACACTAAGAAGTTCGTACGCAAACACAAAAAAGCGATTATCATTGGAACTGTAGTTGTGGTTGCAGTTGCGGCAGTGATCTACTACGCTCCTACAGCTGCAGCAGGGGGTCTTGCCGCAGTGGGAGGCGCTCTCGGAGGAGACGATGAGGAAGAATCTTTTGAAGAAGATCTAAAAGAGAACATTTCCAACTTAAAAGAAAAAATCGAAGAGGAGGGTCTATTACAAGAAGATATCCCTATTGAGGAAAATGGAAGAATCATCGGATCACTCTTCGCTCATGAAACTCTAAATGAACTTGCAACACCAAGCGATGAAGCGCACCAATTTCTTGATGAAAGATTTGCTACAGATTACAGCCAATTCTATGGACTAGAAGCCATAGATAACCCGACAGCCTTCTTTTTTCAAATTAGAGGGGAGTACGCACTGGAAAATGGTTATCTAGACCATGCAGTAGAAGATTTCACAAAAGTGCTAGAGGCAGATGATACGAATCCTGATACCCACCTGGGCCTCAGTGTAGCGCGGTTAAAGCAGGGAAATTACGAAGAGAGCCTTGATGATTTTGAAAAGTATAAAGAGCACAAAAAAACGAGTTTTGTGCAGAAATATTTAGAGTTTAAAGACGGAATAGATAGAGCGTTTTTGAGAGGGGCTGGCGAATCAATAAAAGAAACAGGAGTATTAGCCTGTGATATAGTTACCCATCCTATCCGTACAACAGAAAGTATGTACGATGCGATGTCTGCAATAGCAAAAATGGGGCTAAGAGGGGAGTGGGCACAAGTAGTCGAAACTTTCATACCCGAAGTTGTAGATGTTGTTCGAAACTGGAGCGAACTAAATTTTAGAGAAAAAGCAGAAGCTAGTGCTCATATATTTGGG
Organism: Candidatus Algichlamydia australiensis; assembly: GCA_033977065.1. Classification (GTDB taxonomy): domain Bacteria; phylum Chlamydiota; class Chlamydiia; order Chlamydiales; family JAJFMI01; genus Algichlamydia; species Algichlamydia australiensis. Next base: position 31,100 of record JAXCHI010000003.1, on the reverse strand, counting down.
AAATATGGAACTGACATTGCAATAAGCAGAGGTGCCTCTGCTGGATTAAAAGGAGCGAAGAATGCTTGCCGGATGGTGAAAACAGCGAAGAAAGTTTCGCAAGTAGAGTTAGCCGCTGCGAAAACAGCACAGAAAGCTGCTCGTGTAGCTGGAAAAGTAGAGAAAGCTACTGAAGAGCTAAGCCACCTTAAGAAAGCAAACAAAGTTGTAATAGAAACTCTTGAAAAATCTAGCAAAAGTATAGGGGCTAAATCGACAAGCGAAGCTTATTCCATTGCAAAAAATGGAGGAAAGCATTCAAGTTTAATTAACAACTACAGCAATAGAACTGTAAAAGAAATTCAGAAAAGTATTAAAAGTTATGAGAAGCAAATTATCATACATCAGGATAAAATAACAAATCCAAAAAAGTATTGTCCTGAATGGGATAGCTTCCATCCAAATAGAAAAAAGGCGCTGCTCGAAAAAGTGTGGCCAAATGAGATAAATTGTTTCTCTGAAGAGAAAGATATTCTTCAAGAATTATTAAAAGAAAGGTAGCAGTACCAATATTATGAGCAGTAAAAAATTTGAGTATTATATAGGGGAAATAGCTAGCCTGCTTAAAGATTACGCTAAAAAAGCAAAAGCAGAAGCCGACAATCCAAAGGAAGAGGATTCACCAGATTTTAATAACGGTTATCTTATGGCTTATTATCAAGTGATTTCAACTATGAAAAATCATGCACCATTTTTTGATTTAAGTGAGGGTGATATTGGCCTTGCTGATATAAACCCAGATAAAGATCTGCTTTAGGTTTAATGACCGTCAAAGAGGGTTGTGATGGCGTACATGAGTTTTTGCCTCAAATTTCTAAGAGGAGAATAGAGGTCTTTGCCAGTACAGAAAAAATGCTAGAAGCAGGAAAAATGATATGCATATTGGAGCCAAACAAATGAAAGGTTTTGAAATTGTTATATGCGATATGCCCGATAGAGAGAATATCGTAGCAGAAATTCATTATAAGGGAGAGTACTGGGCAGAGATTTCAAACGAAGATCATGAATTTGTCATCCAATTTTATCCCCATCCTAATAAAGAATTTTGGGAATTTAACCTTGAACAAGCTTTAGAAGCTCTAGAAAAAGCCAAAGAAAGGTACCAAAGCTTTTTTGGTAATTACAAGTTAGATGAACTGGATGAGGCGATCAAAAAATGTGATACACTAAAGGATAAAATGGAAATTTTGATGTCTTTGCCTCCGCATGCTGAAAAGCCCGTCTCATTAAACACTCAAATATTTCTAATCGATTTACTTGGAGAGATTGTTGATGGAGATTATGTTTATGCGTGCCTAGACCACTCATGGCCGCAAAGGCTATATGCATATGTCATTCCCCAACTTAGTGAAGAAGTAGCAAACAACGCATCCCATGCGCAGAAAAAGCTGCAAGCATTCTGTCGAAAAGATCAATATAGTGCTGAGGAGTTCGTCAAGCCAATAACAGACTTGTTAGAAGCTCGTTTTCGTAAGATAAGTAGAAAAAAATAGAATACAACCTTAACATCTCAAGTACAGTTCTCCAAACAGTATTTTAGGGTACATTCTTGGGACTCAAACAGAGAGAACTTTCTCGCCTATTTTGGTGAGCTGCAATGAGTGCTCAATCCACAACTTTTGGCGTTACCTTGAACCTATTTCAGATTTATTAGTGTTCGTATATTTACTTTCTCTTGACAATTCTCTCATGTTAATATTAACATGTCTTGCGAATAGGTGGAGATGCATGCTGTGAAAAAAATTTTCCTTTTTTCATTGTTTCTTTTGGGATCACTTTTGGCAGACAAGGTAGTCCTTTCCTTGGGGCAACTAGGCAGCGTTCATTACTTTTACGATGATGACTGCTTATCACTTATTAGCAGGGTTTCTCCTGAAGGAAAAATTATTTATTCGCATTCTTATGAGTATGATAGTAGTGGTAAGCTTCTTTCTGAAAATCTTATTGGGAATCTCGGGCAAGTGTATTACGATAATGACTGCTTAATTCATACCCCTTTTGGTATTGAAACTTGCGAGTACGATGATCAACATAATCTTAAATTAAACGAGTGCAAGACGGTGCTTTGAAAGAATACGAGTATGATGAAGAAAATGCCCTTCAAACAAATATCGAATCAGATGCGTTTGTTGTAAACGATCAAGGAAATATCGTACAAATAGGTGATCATTCCTATTTTGAATATGACATAAATGATAGGCTAGTTGAATCTCAAGTCAATCATCTTACTGTAACATACACTTACGATAAAAGCGGAAAACGTATAACAAAAACAATTGAAGGTGAAACTGAAAAATATATCTATTTCGGAGCGAACGAGATAGCCATTCTTGATGGAGAAGACCGAGTTAAGCAACTCCGCATTCCTGGACTCCCTTTTCGTAAAGGTGTTTTAAGGCCTGTTGCTATCGAAACTGAAAATGCTATTTACGCTCCTATTCATGACATACAAGGGAATATCGTTAAACTCATTGATATTGAATCTCAAAAAATGATTTCTCTGAAAAAACCTGATCCCTTTGGAGATGGCCTTTCAGAAGATTCGCCCTCTCCTTGGATTTTCTCTGGCAAGCATTACGACTCAGATACAGGCCTCGTCTATTATGGAGCAAGGTTTTATTCTCCTAAAATAAGAAAATGGCTTACGGAAGACCCTTTATTTGAGTCAAATGATCTATACCAGTATTGCTTGAACAACCCCTTTTATTACTTTGATCCTGATGGTAGGAGCTCTGAAGAAGCACAAGAGCATTACGATAATGCAAAAAAAGCCTTAGTAGAAGCTGTGGCGCATTCGATAGGTTCTGGAGTAGCAGCATTAGAATGCCCTCCGCTTGCTGTAGCAGAAGCATATCAAGCAACTACATCTTTTATCGAATCGGCAAAAGAATACAATAAAGGTTACGAAAAAGAACAAGAAGATAAAGAGAAAAAAAAGAAAAATGATTGATATGGTTGAGTTTATAATTATTATCCTCGGCTCTCTTTGGATTTTTTACAAGTGGTTCAAGAAAAGAGAAGTAAATTATATTTTCATCCCTGTTATTTTGCTTACTCTACAATCTTCCAGGTGGCCGCTCTTTTTAAATACAGATGTTACCTTCGGGCTGATTAGTATTTTTACAGCTGCTGCTATTACAATTGAGTATTGTATGAAAAAGAAGATTAATCCTGTATATCCATATGTAGTAACTACTCTAGGAATAGGTATTTATCTCATAATCAAATCAACCAGTTCTTAAGAATAGACTTGAAGACGATCGTTTTTGAAAAACTTATCCTGCTATTGTCCATGCTTACAGCTAACCAGTTAGAATTTTGTTTTTGCAATATCAAGAATGAATCCCTGCCGCCAAGTCAAGTAATAAAGACCTTCAATGCAAAAGCTATAGTCACATCAAGTTTTTAAGCCTCGTAACAATTAAGTAATTCATTAACAGTGCTTTGCAGAATAATAAGATAAAAATAAATCGAAAAGTAAATATTTAATTGATAATTTCTTTCTGTTTTGGTAGAATCTTTTTAAGGTTTTATCATGATGATTAATAGAGAAGCAGATCCCGCTATTTTGAGATTCCTTGACGAGAGAATTATTCAAGGTCAGCAACCAGATGAGTCTTCACGACACAAATTCGTAAGAGTAGCAGTAACAGCTTCATCTGTTTCACTAATTGTTATTGGCCAGACAGCATTCTTAAATGTATCTAGATCACTAGCAGGAGATCACAAAGTAATTGGTTGGGCGCTAGCATTAGATAACTGCGCAGCCTGGGGAGTTGTGGATGCTTGGGCTATGGGAAGTATGGGAAATGAAATTATAAGGCCCATTTCTTCTGAAGAAAAGAGTATATTGAATTCTAAGTCGTCTAGGCTCGTTGATTTAATGCTTCGAGTAACATCTTTTGGGGTGGCATGTTTTTCAGTTGTTCCTCACGTCTACATGGGTTATTTCTATAACAATAACAGCATTGGATTTGCACTATTAGCAGCTTTTACAGACATATGGATACCTGCGCACTCTCTTAACCTAACATTCAAATCTCAGCAGCAAAAATACCTTAAAACTGAATATGAAAAACATCTTTTAGCATCAAAGAAAAACCTTCTTCGACTGATTCAAGAAAACCGTAATTGCTTGTTAGACAAGGACGACAGAGTAATTGAAGCATATGTTGCAAATTTTAATGGATTAAAAGAACTTGATTCCACGCAAGAAAAAGCAAGTAATTTAATTGAGCTAATTACAAGAAATCCCATTAAAGAATTAGAAGAACCCGGAAAACTAAGAAAGTACTCAAAAAGAGTCGCACAAGGTGGGGGGATAATATTATCAGGAACAGCAATCCTGATGAACGCTGCTATTGGTTATAATTTTGCTGATTACTTAATGGATGGTATTGTAGAAAACTTTGTTTCTGAAGCAGTTCTAAATGAAAGTAGCGCTTATCTAGTAACCAATTTTTTAGTAAGTGCTTCTGCAGGAGGTTTTGTAGGTGGGAGTAGTGCTTATTTGTTAACAAAGCTGATCATGGAATCAACGGAAGGCTTTTTTGAAATTGGAGCAAATCTTTTGAAAGGCAAGCTACCACAAAGTTGGGGAGCTCGATATCGGCCAAAGTTAACATATGCGCTAAAACTATCTGCGTTATTGGTTAGTGTTTTTTCTTTTGCACCACAAGTTGAGTTAGCAAATGATAATTTTGATGGATATTTAGAAGATTATATGAAAATTGCAAATCCTATAGCATTTGATGTAGCAATTGGGTTTCTTCTTCTAAACTTAGTAGATGATCTGATGGAAAAACACCTAGCTTTTTTTGGAAAAGAAGATGAAAAAGCTTTAATGAAAATCAATCATAGGATTGATCACTTATCTAGAGTTGTTCAAAGTTCATCTTTGATCGAGTACGCTAAGTTTTGCAAATTAGTGCCTGATGACGTTAGAGACAGATGGGAAGAAAAAGCGGAATTTACACAAAGCAATCTTGAAAGCTACATAGCACAAAATACCCCACAAGAAGAAGAGGAACAGTTGTCTCTTTTAGTATAGATTTTATTGCGAGCTGATTTAAAAAAAATATACATATTAAAACTTATTTTAAAAATTCCGAAAAGTAGAATAAGAATTCCATTTTGACAATTAATTTTATTCACTGTAAAATGTTGTGGAAAGTTTCCGCAAAATGCGCTAGTAAGGGAACCCAAGAATAGAGGAACTGCATAATGCTGACTAATTATTGCTGTGAAAAAATAGCCAGTAGACCTGCGAATCTTGTATTTAGTGACCTTTTTTTTGCAAAAAGTTCACAATGTTCTGTCAGTGAAACACTAGTATCAAGTAGTTGTTTGAACCAAATATTAGCTCACGCAGATTCATTAAAGTCATGCTTAAATATATACCTTCTGTCCCTCACAATTATGGAAGAAGCTATAGAGCACTTTATTGATAATAAATATAGGTCATTTGATGCTCTTATTGGAAACAATTCTTGTTATATAGTTTCTTACCATATTTTTTTCCTTGCTGAAAAAATGCAAAGAAATAAGGAGTTTCAGGATCTAATTTTTAGCGAATATCTAAGAATTAAAAAACTAAAGAGTAAAGTAAAACAATCGCTAAAATCGGTTAATTTAAAATTTCCTTTAACTATACAATTTAAGGAGTTTTTAATTTTGAATGAGCTAGAGCTCTATTTAAATGCCGATACCTTATTCCTTACGATGTGCTTTGGTTGTACAATTTCAAAAAGCATGAACTCAGACAACTTTGAAGAAATTGATTATAAAAAGTTGTTCCTTAAGTATGATGTTAAAAATGGCTGTAGTTTATCTAAAAAATCAACTATTAAATTAATTAAACATTGGCAAAGAATAATCTCTTTGGAAAATGTGAGAAGATTACAATTTCAGGCTGAATTTATTTCAGATGATTTGCAAGATTGGCAGGGTTATATCAAAGATGAATTTGTTGTAAAAGACTCCCATTCTCGATTATGTTTACCAAGTTTATTTAGCCTCAAAGTTATTTATTGTCTATTAACAAACATTCCAGGTGCTCTAATAGGGTTACAAGTAAATTTGATCTCCAAATCAAATAATTACTTAAGTCGGTTTACTGTTTACTACGAAGTGCAAGAAGATAAAACAATAAAATCGATAAAACAAGAATTAATTAAATCTACAAAACCAACATATTTGTTCTCAGGATGCCGAAGCGTTGATAATCCTGAAGTTTTTCAATGTAATGCTTTGAGGAAATATTTCTCCAATAAAAATTTATCGGAGATAATATTTGCCCATGAAGTTACATACCCACAATATCCTAAGTCTTTAAAAGTTGAAAATATAAAATATGTAGAAGACAAAGTATGCAGGGAGATATCTAGGTTAAAAAAAATGAAAGGATATTCGATAGATGATCCCCATGAATTTTGTACGGTTCATGTGTTTGTGGATGACACTGATACACAAGCATTATCTATTTACGAGCCACCCATATATCTGCCGAGTTTGATCTGCGAGAAGGGAAAACAAGAACCCAAAAACTAGGGTTGCAATTGTTGCGTCTATTTTTAATGTAAAAATATCAAAAAAAGACAGCATTCCTATTATCGAAGAAAAGAACCAACTAAAATTATTCCAAATCTTGTCATTTTTTTTATTTAGGTGATTCCTGGGAAAGATTTTTCCGGTTTTATTAATAAATTGAAATACTATTACGCCTCCTAAGGCACTGAGAACTGAATTAACTAAAATTGTAATAGAAAGAATAAACTGCTCGATCTGTGGTACCCCAAGTATAACTGCAACTACAAGACCGATAACGGCGTATTCTGTTTTGTCTTTAAATACTGGAAATAGAGATTCCCAACCAACTGAAGCGGCATAAGCGTTCCAAGAGGTTGTTGTTATCATGGAAACTATTAAAAACATGATTAAAACAAAAGAAATGTATTTGTCGCTAACTAATAATTTTATGATCGAGTTTTCATTATTTAATTCTTTAAATAAAAACACCCCCGCGATTTGAATTAATGAAGTGAACAGGAACACAAGAAGCAATGCAATTACGGAATTTTTTCTAGATTGGCTATGCCGAAAGAAAGTTGGGTAGTCGATGATAGCAGCAATTGATGAAGCAAGAACAATTGAAATTCCTGAAACACCAAAAAAATGGTTCTCTGTCTTGGGAGGAATTCCAAGGGTTGTTGTTTTTGTCATCACTGAAGAAATAATAAAAGAAGCAAATACAATCAGAGGAATAATGGTTGAAACTGAAATTTTTTTTAAACCTTTAATACCACCAAGTAATACTAATGAACCAGCTGCACCTGTAATAAGAGCAATTGAAAATCCTGAGAAAATTTCGTAGTTTTGTAGATATTTTTGCCCATCGAATAGGCCTAAGGCTATCCATCCAATTGTATCTACAAGAATAAAAAATGCAGCAAGTCTACCTGCAAGACTACCTGTGAATTGTTTTATATTCTCAACAGCATTTAAGCGTTTAGATTCGGACATAATTACAAAAAAATAACTGATAATCAGTCCAATAAGATTAGCAAAAATAATATATAGTGTGGCAGCAGTTGTACCATGTATAGAAAATACTTGGAATCCAATAAGAATAAAAGGCAGGCTTATAACTCCACCTGCAAGCTGAATGCTACTTAGATGCCACCAGTTTTGGTGCTTGTCTGCCAGAGCTTCTGACGCATGACCCATTTTACCTCAAATACTATTAATTATTTAAATTTCAACATACCACTCAATTTTTGACTACTCAATAAAAAATCTTGTCAAGTAAGCTGAGTTAGCGAAAGGTGGGTTTTTTCAGTAAGTGTTTTCAAAAGGGTGAAAAAATTGCTTCGATAACTTCTAAGGCTGTATTATGTTGGGCCTATGGAAAGTGTTTTAGTACGTGATGAGTCTGGGACTTATTTGGGAGGGGCTGTATTGGTGGGGGCATATTTGCTCTTTCTATTATTGCTGGAATGAGCGGCTTTGTTCCTTCGTTTGTGTTTTTGTAATCGATTGGCCAAATGCTGGTTCTATTCCGGTGACTTGAACTTCGTATATCAAAAGCTGGTTTGGTTCTTGACCCCGTCCAATCTTTCCAAAACCATAATCAGGATGTATGTAAATTTTCCTTATTTCACCTACTTTTGCTCCTTCCATTCCAATTTGAAACCCCTTGATCATTTGGGACATGGGAATAACAAAAGATTTTTCACCGGTATCTTTTAATATTTTGCCATCAATTCCAAATTGTTTAAAACAAACGGATACTTTGTCTTTTGTTTGGAGAATAGTGTCTCCTTTTCCTTCTTTTATTATTTCAAAATAGACTTTTTGATCGATTACAGAATGTATCGCTGGGAGATGTGAAAGAAAGGTTTCTGCTTCTGCTAGATTCTTTTTTGCTCGTTCATCAGCTTTTTTCGAAGCTAACTTAAGTAGTAATTTTTCTTGCTCGTTTGTATCTAGCTGAGAGTGCTTTCCACTTTCTAAGTCTTTCATTACATGAAAGATTTGTTCAAGCTCCCATTCCTTAGGAAATTTTTGCAGTTCTTGATAGAGCATATTTCCAAGCGCTTCATTCGCTTTGTTCACTTTAGTTTTATTGATTAACTCCCAATTGTGGGTTATAAGAATACCGCTTATTAATCCCAGAAATAAATAAATAATGTCTTTTGTTTTCATTTTTCTGTAAGTAAATAAAGTATCTCTTCTAAGAAATTGTCGCTGTTGTACAAATTTGCTACCTTTTTCTTCCAATTAGACTTTTCTTCTAGCTCTCTTAATGATGACCTATATTGATGAATTAACATTGGGAAGAAGGGAACCTCTGGAGTGCATATGGGTCTTAGTGCATAACTCTTTTTGAGGTCCTGTAATTTTTCATTTGTATTCTCAAAGTAGTTGGAGGGATATTCGACTATCGAAACGCTGGAGGCATTTCTAAATGTTCTAGGTTTAACTTCAAAAGGGAAAAACTCTAATGCTGCCTCTAGTATGATTTCTTCACAAAACCCCTCGATATCCTCTTTTTTAATGCCTAGTAGCTTACCCAGTGTTTTATGATACATTATATTAGGTGTGTTTTTGTTTTCAGAGAAGAGCAAAATGTCTTTTTCAAATTTTTTTCTGGTAAACCAAAATTCATAACCCCCTTTTTGGTATCCATTATCAACAAAAGAAAAATTTTTCATTGGAAAAAGATGTTCATACCTCTTCCAAATTTCCCACCCTCGATACATTAATAATGAGGGAGTTCCTCCTTTGCTTGAGTGGATGAACCACCAACAAATACCGTGTAAAGAAGAAGGTTTCTCGTCTAATAGTACGGCAGAAAAATCCCCACGGGAGATCATTCCTCGGAAAAAGGACTCTAATTCTTTTCTTTCATCTGCTGGTATTTGAGCAAGAGTTTCTCTAAGCTTTTCGTGTGAGACTGCCTCACACGAAAAACTTGTTAGCACTAAGCTAGCTAAAATGAAAAGATTAATTCCAAATCGGGAAACCGCAAACAGAGCAAGGAACTCCTGTGTAAGATCCGTTATGCTCAGTATGGCACCCTGGACATATCCATTTTTCATCTTCATTTTCATAGTAATAAAATCCTGTACCGGAATCGCTTCTTAATGCGTTAAGGGCAATTTGTACTCCGAAGGCCTCTTGCCGAAGCATTATTCTATCCTCATCTATTTTAAGTTCACTTAGGTCTACGTAGATTTTTCTTCTTGCCCCTAAGTTTTCGCTTGCACAAACTGAACTTCCAAAAATTATTGATAGAAAAGCAAATGCATAAATTAGCTTTTTCATCTCACACCTCCTCAAGTTTAAAAGGCGCTTTCAGACTAATCCATGAAAACTTTTTTTACAAGAGATGGGTTTGTATGGATGACGTGAAGCTGGGAGTTTTTGATCAACAAATCTTATCAAGAAACTAGAGAGGCAGAATAAAGAAAGTCGTTTTTTCAGTTGACGGCTCGTGGTGAGTGAAAAAATTGCTTCGATAAATCCTAAAGCTGTATCATGGCTGGCTTATGGAAAGTATTTTAGTACGTGATGAGTCTGGGACTTATTTGGGCGGAGCGCTCTTAATTGGAGGGGGCTGTATTGGTGGGGGCATGTTTGCTCTTCCTGTTATTGCTGGAATGAGCGGTTTTGTTCCTTCGTTTGTATTTTTTGTGGTCGCTTGGCTTTTCATGGTCACTACTGCTTTCTTTATTCATCGGGTAATGCAAGCTCATCCTGAATGCTCAAACTTTCTATCGCTAACCAGGAAAATTCTTGGTCCTGTTGGAGAATGGGTTGTTTTTTTGAGTTTCATTAGCCTTTTTTTGAGTCTGGTGATTGCGTATTTGGTTAAGGGTGGGGGGCTTGTGCAGCAGGCTCTTGAAAAGGTTGCTACTGTTCCTGGTTGCACGGGTCCGGTTTTGTTGGCTTTAGTTACATTCTTCCTGGTTGTGAGAGGAATTCAGCTGATCGATTCGCTTAATAAGGTGTTTATGGTTGGTTTGGCGGTTACTTTTCTCTATTTAACTTTTTTAGGGAATCAGGTTAGGGATTTTTCGTTTATTCAGAGGATGGACTGGGGATATTCTATTCCGACTTTTTCTTTTTTAGTGATTAGTTTTGGTTTTCATAATCTTCTTCCAAGTTTGAATTCCTATCTTGGGCGAGATAAGCAGAAAGTTAGAAGGGCAATTATCGTTGGGGCAATGCTTCCTTTTGTTGTGTATGTTGTGTGGCTAACGCACTTTCTTTCTCTTGTTCCTTATACAGGGCCTGTAAGTATTGTTGTTTGTTATGAGTCAGGGCAGATTGCTTCAGAGGCTTTGAGTCAAATTTTGAAAAGTTCTCACTTTTCTCTTGTTCTTGAGGGCTTTGCGTTTTTTGCCATTGTTACTTCTTTGCTAGCTCAAACGTTGAGTTTGCATGACTTTATTCAGGATGGTTTAAATCGAATTAGATTGCGACCGAGTCGCACTATTATTGGTATTCTTGTATTTGCGCCTGCCCTTGCAATTGCCATCAACAATCCCAACATCTTTTTTCAGTTGTTGGAGATTGGTGGGGGCATCCTAGCAATTATTCTTTTTGGCATTTTTCCTGGTCTTATGATGCTAAAAATGAAATCATTGGCTGAGAAAAAGAAATGGTTTACTGCTGTAATTATTGTATTAGCTCTCTCTTTCGTGGTGGTGGGAGCAGAGATTTGCAAGATTACAAATAGCTAATGGTTTTTACTATTATTTTTTGCAAACATGACAGTAAAAATTTGTTTTACCTCATGAAATTAGCATTACTGTAGAAAAATTAATTTACATTGTGGAATAAAAATGAGTGTTTATACTGTATCTCGAGTGATTGATAACAAACCGAAAACTCTTTATATGAATTTTCCGGCCAAAAATGCTCCTTCCCTTCCCGCCTTTGACCCTGACTTGTATTCTCTTTTTGTTGCTGCGGCTGATGAAAGTAAAGCCTTTGAAATTATCAATAAATCAAAATACCTTGGGGCTTCAGGTCAAACTGTATTTTCAACGTTTTTTTCTGAATTATCTCTTTTAAATAAGGGGAAGTTAAGGGAGTTTTCCAAAGAGCAGAAAGCCAAAATTTTATACGTTAATTATCGCAACAGACTGCTGCAAAAAATAACAACACAACCAAAATTTAGTGAAGTTTTAGGGGAATTAAGTACGACTTTTTGTGGACTTAACATCGATGTTAACAGCGCGCTTAATTCATACCTAACCCATTTTTTTGATAATTTTCACAGCACAGGTCCGAAATTAGCGCTTAGTCAACTGTTTAATTTAGAGAACTTAGAATTCTTTCCCTCGCAAACGCTTCCAGCTTTATCTGACAAGACACGCCTTGAGATACCGGCCAGTATTCTAAACAAACTCTGGTCTTAAATTTTCTACTGTTTTTGAAGCCGAAGATGAAACTTTTTCTCTCGTTGTTTTGTTTTTTTCTAATTGAAAAAGAACACCTTTTAAGCCGGTTTTTAATAACTTCCTGTCCATTTTTATTATTTTTGCAAAAAAAGCGAATTTTAATTTTATTCTAGATCATATTTTTCTATCCATGCAGGCTTGTAGGCTCGTATGCTAATAATAACTCCGTCTTTTGCAGATCCGTTAAACTTTTTATATTGGCTGAGATCAAAGAAACTTTGCCTAGCCCAAATTTCGCCAATAGATTCTCCGCATGATTCGCTAACCATTTCAGCTTCATCATGTTTGGAAGCTACTTTTCTAAAAGCCTTTAGTGTTTCTGGATCATCATATTTGGATAGATCCATTGCAATATCGTCACGAAAGCTGATATCATTATCAGCGTCCAATAATATTTTTATCATTTCATTTTGATTTTCTTCATTCATTCTAACATAAAGGGGGGTTATAGAGCTTTCTTCTCTATAGAGAAACAACCACAATCTTTGGAGGTCACGGGATTCCCGAAACTCTGCTAAATCTTCCTTTTGAAACGCCAGGTGTTGTGAAGGAAGGGTGTGTGGTTTTTTTCAAAATACGGTGTATTGGTAGCTTTAAATTATAGGTGTGTGCTTTACTTGTAGATTCTTATTTTGAGAGGAGAATACGTGGAAAAATTTAAAAATTTAGATGTTTCCTCAACTAGAAAAAGATGGTTACATGGAACGGCAGCTCTTTGCTTTTTTCCTTTTTTATTTAATATCGCTTTTGGAATTGTTTTTTGGAAAAGTTTAATTATCCATGAGTATGGAACGTTTTTAATTCAGAATCTGGTTCTCAACGGGATTGGTTTTTTGATTGCTTATTTTTTTATTTATAAAAAGAGGGTTGACTTTCTTCTTACAATACAACAATACGGTGTTCCTTTTGGTGTTTTTAGAACGATCATTGATTACTTTGTAATGTTCCAAGATATAGACTCTATTGCTCCACTAATGCTCACATTCATTTTTTGCTATTTTGCCCTTATGGTGTGGTGGGTTTTTCTGACCAGAAAAATGCGAAAGGTAAATAAAATTCAGATGCAGTTTAGTTAAGAGGAGGAGAGGAGCGCTTGTTAATATAGCGATTTAGAGTCTACAAAACTTGCAGAATTTGGTAAGGTCTTCTTTTCCGTGGAGATACTCACCTATTTTTCAGCTGAAAAAGAATATCTTCTAATTCGGTTTTTAATAGTTTCCTAACCATTTTTTTTCTTGTTTTTGCAACACAAACAGTGAATTTTAATTTTCATTCTAGATTGTATTTTTCTATCCATTCAGGCTTGTAGGCTCGTATGCTAATAATAACTCCGTCTTTTGTAGATCTGTTAAACTTTTTATACTGGCCAAGATCAAAGAAATTTCGCCTAGCCCAAATTTCGCCAATAGATTCTCCGCATGATTCGCTAACCATTTCATCTTCATCATGGTTGAAAGCTACTTTTGTAAGAGCTTTTAGTGTTCCTGGATCATCATATTTGGATAGATCCATTGCAATATCGTCACGAAGGCCGATATCATTATCAGCGTCCAATAATATTTTTATCATTTCATTTTGATTTTCTTCGTTCATTCTAACATAAAGGGGTTTTGAAGGGGTATATGAGCTCCAACTTCCGCACCACCTACCTCTGAAGTAAAAGGGTTTATGTAGGTTGTTTTTTGTAACCTTATTGACGCGCGAGGTACTTGGCTACCCTTTGCAATACCTTGTCTTATAGAAGAAATAGGTTTTACTTTCATTGTCCACTCAAATTTTCCATTTATTACTTGTCCCCAAACTTCTGGCTTTCCTGCCGGGTTTGGTAATTTTTTAAAGCCTTTACTTTTTGCCCAACCTCTTAAAATACGAATAGTATTTTTCTCCTGTTTGCTTAATTGCATAGCAGCTCGGTGAAAATCATTTACTTTGGTTAAATTGGGGGCGATTTTAGCTTTTGTGCTTACAGTTTTTAAAATCTTTCGACCTGATTTGGTAGCAGCATATACTTCTGATCCAACGACTATTCCAGCTCGAGCAGTTTTGTATCCTTTGTATGCAGCACCCACACCTGTTGCTAGTAGAGCTGCTTCTCCTGCAATCTTTGTTCCAGATCGGCTGTATTGGTAGTAGGGGCTTGTTGTATCTGCTGGGATAAAAGAACAAGCTACTTCTGTTGCTTGGTCAAAACAGGCATTGATATTTTGATTTCGTAAGGAAAGATCTTGGAATGGGTCTTCTCCTGTGCAAAAGTAATATACAATTCCTGGGGAAGAGCAAACAACGTTCGTTAAAACACAGGGAAACTTGACTAGGTCGATGGAAAGATCTATAGCACCGTGCGCTATTCCAGCAGCTATATTAACTGCTTTTCCCGTAGGTGGTGCAAAGGGTTTATCTTGAGGAGGAGTGATAATTCCATCACGGTTGATTGATAAGCCATAGAGGTCAAAGTGAGTCAAGGGATTGTTGTTAAGGTAGGCGTAGAGGTTGGGGCCTTCGGTGTAGCTTTTGGGATCGGGGGTAAGAAAGCGGCCAAGGGTGGGTGAGTAGTAACGGCGACCAAAGTAGACGAGGTTGTGGTTGGTGCGTTTCGATTGGTAGCGCCAGGGGTTGTGGGCGATTTGTGAAGATTCTTCTCCAAATGCGGTGTATTGGTAGGTTTCGTAGGGCTTTTTTGTTTGGGTGTCGATAAGGGCTGAGATGTTGCTGGTGAGGGTGTGTAGGGGAAGGTAGGTGCGGTTGTTAAGTTCGATGAGGATGGAGGCGCCGATTTCGGCGCCGTGGCCTAGGCCTAGGATGCGGAGCTGGGTTATGGTGCCGTTTTCAACAAGGCCAATTTCATTATCTCCATCGTAGATGTAGTGTTGTGGGGGCTGTTCTACCCATTCGTTGTTTTGTTTGTGCGAGGTTCGTTGAGAGGTGCGGCGGTGCCAGGGGTCGTAGGTGTAGGTGGTTTTTGTGGTGGGGGTTTTGATTTGGATGAGGCGGTCGAGGGCGTCGTATTTGTATTGGGTAGTTTCAGTTTCTGTTTCTATAGTTGTGGGGTTGCCGTTTGGGTCATAGCTGAGGCTGAGTTCGTTGGTTTCTGAGATTTGGTTTAGGGGCGTGATGTTGTAGCTGTCGTTATTTTTTGAGAGGCGATTATGGAGGGAGTCGTAGGTGTATTGGGTGGTGTTTTCTTGGGTGAGTTGGTTGAGGTCGTTGTAGGTGTAGGTGGTGGTTTGTTCGTTTAGAGTGCGGGTGGTGAGGTTGCCGGCTTTATCAAAGTTTTTATGGGCTTCTGTTTGGTAGGGGCTTTTGCGTTTTCTTTCGCGGTTAAGGAGGTCGTAGATATGGGTTTGGGTTCCAAGGTTTGCAATGAGGGTTTCGGTTTGGGGTGTGTGGTGGTCATTATAGTTGGTGTAGGTGTGGGTGTAGTTATTGAAGGTGATGGAGGTGAGGTGGTAGGGGTTGTAGTTGTAGGTGATGGTGCGGTCGTCGGGGAGGGTTAGGGTTTTGCGGCGATTATCAGCTGTATAAGATGAGGTCAAGGTGAGGCCGCTTGCGAGGGTTTCTGTTAGGAGGTTGTCGTGGGGGTCGTAGGTGCGGGTGGTTGTTGTGTTATGGGTGTGGTCGTGGGCTTTGGTGCAACGATCGAGGTTGTCGTAGGTAAAGGTATAGTGGAGGTTGGGGGCGTAGGTGGCGTTGTGGCGGCCTTTTTCATCGTAGGTTTTTTCGATGAGGGTACCGTCAGGTTTTGTTATGGTTTGCTCTTGTCCATCGGGTGTGTAGGTGTAAATGGTTGTTTTTTCATTGGATTCGGTTTGGCTTAGGAGTCGGTTAAGGGGGTCATAGGTGTAGGTGAGAGTTGTTGTGCGGGCGGGGCCGTTAGGATCAAAGATGGTGATGGTGTGTGTGAGGAGGTTGCCTGAGGGATCTCTTTCGTAGTGTTCTTTGTGGAGGGGGGTGCCTGTTTTGGAAAGGTGTGTTGTTGCAAGGAGCTGGCCGTGGCTGTTGTAGGTCTGTTCTAATTGGCGGCTTTCAGGGTCTAGGGTGGTTTTAGTAAGTTGGTTGTAGGTGATGGTTGTTGTGTGGCCGTAAGGGTTGGTATGCGAGATGAGGCGGTTGAGGGGATCGTAGGTGTAGGTTTCTGTAGAGTCGCCTTTTGTGATGGTAGTTGGGTTGCCATGAGCATCGTAGGTATAGATTGTTTTGCTGTAGATGGTGGGGTTTTCAGCTAGATCTATCTCGCTCTCCGTAAGAATTTGGTTTTGGGGGTCGTAGGTGTAGAGGATGCGTTGGTCATTTTGGGTTTTTGTTTCGATTCGAGAGAGGGTGTCATAGGTGTAGGTGGTGGTTTGATCAAGAAAGGTCTCTTGGGTGAGGCGACCGGCTGGGTCGTAGGTGTAGGTAGTGAGGCGGTTTCCTTGGTCGAGGTGGCTGAGTTTATGAAAGCTGTTGTAAGTGGTGCTCTCTTCTGCAAGGAGTTTATTTGTGGACGAAAGGAGTTTTTTGGTTAGGGGGCGGTTTGCGTAGTCGTAGGTGGTGTAGATCTGACGTGAACATTTATCTACGTGTTTGATCAAGTTTCCGGCAGGATCGTAGGTAAAGGTTTCAGTTGTTTGATCGGGATAGGTTGTTTGGGTGATTTGGTTGCGAACATTGTAGTGATGGGTTGTGCGGTTTCCTCTTGGGTCGATGATTTCAATCGGGTTGTTTTGGCTGTCGTAAGTGGTTTTTGTGGTGGCGATTTCGTTGCTTTCTAATGTGAGGTTACCATGGGCGTCGTACTGGTATTGGGTTGTAAGGCCGTAGGGGTCTGTTGTTGTGATTCTTTGGCTTAAGGGGTTGTAGGTGTGCTGGGTTGTATGGAAGATGTTTGGCGCGCCGATTTCTGTTGTGGTTAGGAGATTTCCTTCTTGATCGTAGCTATGCTGGGTGGTGAGGTTTTTGGCGGGCTCGCTTTTGGTTATGCACTGGTCGAGGGTGTTGTAGGTGTAGCTAGTCGTTTCGCCAAGTGGATTGGTTTCTTGGGTGAGGTTGCCGTGGGGGTCGTATTTGTAGGTGAGGGTATAGCAGAGGGTGCTATTCGCGTCGAATATCTCTTTGGTTTCAACTTTGCACTGCTTGTTGTAGGTGAGTCGGGTTGTTTTTAGAGTCTTCTCTGTAGAGGTTTCGGGATCCCAATAGCACTCTTGGATTTTTATAGGAAGGTGTGTGGCAGGGCCTTCTTGGGCGAGTTCATAGTGTGTGATGGCGCGCTCTGTATTGTTTTCGTTAGCGCGGATTTTCTCTATGAGGTTGTTGTGATCGTCGTAGGTAAAGGTTTCACGGGCAACGATTTGGTCGTTGTGTAAGGTCTCTTTCTGTAGGGGAAGATTTGTCTTTTTATGGTAGGTAATTTTTGTAGTTTTTCCAGAGGGTTCTTGGATGAGGATAGGGGAATTTTCGTAGTTGTATTCGTAGGTTGTGGTAACCGATGGGGCGTTCATTGGGAGTTCGTTTTCGTCTAATTCGATAGGCGATGGGTCGTTTCCAGATAGGTTGCCCCAGAGGGTTTCTGTGGAGATGTTGTGGTGGTGGTCGTAGGTGTATGTAATGGCTTTGATGCAGTTGCCGTTAGGGTCGATTGTAAGAATTGCAAGGAGATCGCCGAGTGTTTTACTTCGCGTTCCGTAGATGTAGCGCGTTTCGCTAGCATCGGGATGGACAATTTTGTAGGGGCGGTTGTTGCCTCTTGGCTGGTAGGTGGTTGTGTTGCCCAGGCAGTCGGTTACGATGGTTTGTCTTGGGGTTTTTCCCGCTTTTTTCTTATATTTGAATGTGTAGATGGGGGTGTTTGATGCTGATGTGTAGAGCCCTTGCACTTTATCAAATGCAAGTTTTGCGTGTGTAAGCGGTCCTTGATCTGTCAGCTGTCTTGTAATGCCGTGAGGGGTTGTGATGGTGATCTCTTCAGGAAAGTTTTCTGAAACGGCTTTAGTTAGAGTGCCGTTATTAAAATAGTAGGTAGCGCTCTGTCCATTGCTTGTCTCTATGGTTTTGATGCCTGGTTCGTTACGAATCGTAATCCATCCGTACTCAGTTTTGTTGCAGCTTGTGATGAGGATTTTTCTTAGGTTGTTGCCATTGTCATACTCGTAAAAAATTCTATTGCCATTAGGAAGGACTTCTTCGTTAAGTAAAAAGAGTTTACCAGCAGCGATGCGCTTATTTGGCAGGTCTACTCTTGAAGGTCTCTTTCTGCTGATTCTGGTGCGCTTGTAAATTCTCTTTGTTCCATCTCCAAAGGAGATTTCATACGTTTTTTTCTTTTTGTTGTATCGTCCTTTGGTGTTTCTTGTGTTTGTTTGGCCGCTAATCACTCCTCTGTGGGTGTTGACTAGGTGGGCAGTGTGGGTTTTGTAGTCGAGCATGTAGGAGGGGCTATCACTTTTTATGGGCCTAAGCTTGATCGGAAGGCCTAGCTCATCTTTAAAGTGCAGCTTTTTCTGTCTCACTTTTTTCTTTTGTCTGCCGTCTTTGTTGATGACTCCTACTTTTTGTATCTCTTCAAGTCTTACATGCGGGAAAAATTCCCAATCCGCGTGGGCCGTGTAGATTCGTGTGATGGGATAGGGCTGTGCGCAACTGAGAACAAGGTCGGTTTCAACGGCAAAGTATTCGCCTGTGATCGCGTTAACGCAGCCAGCTACGGTGAAATTGGGGTCGTTGTCGAGGGGTGTTTCGGTTGCTGAGAAAAGGGTTGTTAGAATTAGGGCAAAAATAGAGAGTATTTTCATACTTCCTCAGGAGTTTTGAGGCAGTGTAGCAACCTCGGAAAATTTGGTCCAGCTGATAGTTATTTCATTGGGAATGTCTCTGATTATAGCCTTTTGACGACACTATCTAAAACAGCGTTAAATTGAGGAAAGCATTCGAAAATAGATCAGGCGGACTTTTTTATATGTGGTCCCATGAAAATTCTTTGCGAGGAAGTTTCGATTTTCTACGAAGATTAGAGGCCGGTCTGACAGCAGTCTTTGTCTGCAGTATATAAACAATCCCATGAGAATTCTACACGAGGTGGTCGCTCTCCTTTAAGAAGCCGCCTACCGTCGACTCGGAAGACATAATCGTGAGTGTAGTTCATGCGTGGCTTCATCTTATCAACGTTAATCAGTATGGGGCTCTTTCTATTTGGAATTTCTAATCGTAGTGTTCCATAAGCCATACGATAACCTCTATTCTTGCATCTTACCAAGAGGTAAAGCTCTTCTTCATTGAGTTCTTCGATTGGCTGTTTACCAAAAGCTCTATTTCTGTGGCTAAATACTTTGCTTAGCATCGCTCTGTTTACGAAATGGCATGTCACATGGATATAGTGGTAACGCGGATTTGATATCATTATAGGTGGTTTTTTAGCCTCTCCAATAGTCGGAAAAGTAAAAAACACAATGCATAGAATCGGAAATAATCGTCTCATTTTTTCACATCAGTAAACATATCAAGCCCAATTTAACTTTAAGCAATATTTATGGCTACTAATTTTATCACCATTTGTTTGTTTAAAATCAACTTTAAATTAAATAAAAATTATTTTTTTGTTCGATTTAATCATCTATTTTTATATAATTTTTGGAGTAAAAACACTCTAAATCATGATTAAAGAAACAATAGACCTTTCTCATTATCACAGGCAATATTCTAATGATTTTCCTGACGAAAAGACAAATTATTATTTTAAACAAGCAGCTCGTTATACTCAGGTAGCATTACCTTTCATAAGTCTTTATTCTCCTGCAGGGAAAGCAATCTCTCTCTTTTCAGGGTCAACTCGTCTTGGCACTCACTTATATGAGATTAAGAGCGCTAAAGACAGAAAAACGTGTGCGTATGAGTTATTTCAAGTCGCTGTTTCGGTTTCTGCTCTTTTAAACTCCCTCACAAATCTGACTGTCGGACTTTATATTACGACAGGTCTTGACCTTGCTACAAATGTTTACCATCTTGGGCAGGATCTTTGGGAGCAAGACTATGAAAAAGCCAGGGACGAGATGTTTCAAATGGTGGGCAGTGCCATTTATGCTGCGATGTTTGTTACAAACTCGACTAACGTTATTCTCGCTTTTTTCGTTTATCACGCTCTTTTGAATTTATGGGAAGCAAGAAAAGAGTATGAAAAAGGTCGCTGCCCAGAAGCGATAGCCAAACTGGCAATGGCTATGATTCGAGCAAGGCAGGCGAATGCTCTTTATAGAGAGAGTTACCCTGCGCATCCTCTTGAAAATCTGATTGAAAAAGTCGATCAACAAAAGTGTGTTTTGGTTGACCATAATGGTGATGAGCATGATTTTGGAAGTAATTTTCACGGATTTGGTAAGGGCATCGTTAAGGGGATGAATTTACGGTTTAAAAAGAAAGAAGATTATTTAGAGTTAGATTTTAAAGTGAACCACGTGTTCCGTGAGAAATTGGATAAGAAAATGACTTTATTGGCTCGCTTATCCGAAGAGGGGAGAAGAGAGTATCTTGCTAAACATCAATTCTCGAGTGAAGGTGCTGCACTAAATGTTGCTGTGAAAGAGTCTATATGGGAAAAGCCTATATTTAGATCTGCTTTAGATGGTGTTGGTTCGATTCAATTGGGCGAATCGAATTTTGGATGGGGTGAAGGGTATCTTACGGATAGTCGCGTGAAGGTTCAGTTAGAAAAAGGAAAAAAGTTCCAAGATCTCAAGCAGTTTCTCTCTCTTTTCGATATCCAAGATGTTCTTGCACAATCTACGCAAGAGGATATTCAGAGAATGAAAATAGGGAAGGTTTTTCGACTCTACTGTCCTAAAGAGGCGACTCTTTTGGAGAGAAAGCAAAAGTTTTTCTCTCTGCCTCTGCCAAAGTTGCGGAAAGAGATTGAAAAAATTGCTCCGACTATGAAGGACAAATTAGCTGATGCGGAGCTTACTAAATTAACTCCGAGAGAAATTCTTCCAGGAAGAGTCTACTACGGTTTAAACGGTCTAGGCGACTTTTCTCATGAGAAGGGAATAGTGAATCTCTCATCCATTCAAACTGCGACTCATAGCAACGAGGAATCATTTGCTGGAATCGCCTCAGTGTTAAAAATGGGTCTGTTCTCTTCAGAGATGCGCTCTTACGGTAGAATCACGCAAAAGGGGTTGGAAGAAAATCACGACTCTGTATTTTTTCAAGCTAGCCGTGTAGGAGGAAAAAATCTCCTTCTTGATGGATACTACTCCTATGCTGGAGATATTAACGTTCTTGTTTCCCATGAAGCGCTGGATATGGCTGCCTACCAACTTTATAGAGATGAATTTGGAACGAGGTATTTAGATCCTGGGGCAGATTCGGGTACTTACCTCAACAGACCTTCGATTTTTGAGTGGGTAAATTCACTCGTGAGTCAACCAAACAAATATAATGGACACGAGGTAATGATAAAAGATAGGGTGAGCCCAGAATTCATTATCGGTATCGAGACGAAGACTAAAAAAATAAAGGATGGCTTAGTTAACTACTTACGCAATTGTGAAATGATCAAAAAAGATGAGCTGGGAAGAGAGACAATTCGAGGAGTGCTTATAGATAAATTTATAATGGTTGCTGGTACTCTGTAACAGAAAATTCTGCTATTCTTTTTAACGTGAAAGCTCTCGCATAAAAATAGAAGCCCGGAGATAAATAGAGTTCTCATATCGAGAAGCAAATTGTGTTTGAGGTTAATTGAGCTGGTTTTAAAGCGCTGTATGTTGTTTTACCGCGGGTTGTTTGGTAAGGCTCACACTACAATCAATAGCATTTATGTAATTCATTGATTATCAATCGTTAACATTTCTTATTAAACGAGACTTGAATAAGATCCTGGTTTTTGCTATCTTATTAAAGTAGATTTAAATAACGATTTTTGAAGACATTTTGAGAAGTGGAAAAAAAATTACCCAAGCATCTGGATATAAATCATTTATACCTAATTCTTTGCCTCCTAACCCACGAATTAAAATTGAAAACGATATTCACCATTTATTGACGGACGCTAATATCGCAATTGGAAAAATAGATACGATGGGCTACTTGGTTCCAAACCTTGACCTTATTATAGCCATGTATGTTCGAAAAGAGGCTCTACTTAGTTCTCAAATTGAAGGAACTCAAGCTTCAT
Organism: Candidatus Algichlamydia australiensis; assembly: GCA_033977065.1. Classification (GTDB taxonomy): domain Bacteria; phylum Chlamydiota; class Chlamydiia; order Chlamydiales; family JAJFMI01; genus Algichlamydia; species Algichlamydia australiensis. Next base: position 8,951 of record JAXCHI010000003.1, on the reverse strand, counting down.
TAGAAGATATTTTTGAGTATGAAAATCATGTCCCTGTAAAGAATATAGAAGATGTCAAGGAGGTTGTGAATTACATCAAGGCACTAAATTATGGTATGGAGAGGCTGACCGAGTTTCCAATGAGTATTCGATTGATCAAGGAAATTCATAAAATTTTGCTTTCAGGAACTAGGGGTCAAGAGAAGATACCAGGAGAGTTTAGAAGAAGTCAAAATTGGATTGGACCTCAGGGGTCTACAATAGCAAACGCTTCCTTTGTTCCGCCACCGCCAGAAGAAGCGGTTGCTGCAATGGGGCAATTAGAGCTTTTTCTACATGAAGACGTCGATCTTCCGTTATTGGTTAATTGTGCTCTGATCCACTATCAATTTGAAACGATCCATCCTTTTTTAGACGGAAATGGGCGTTTGGGACGGCTTTTAATCACTTTTTACCTCTATTGGAAAGGAGCTCTTCAGCACCCTCTCCTTTATTTAAGTTATTATTTTAAAATCCACCGTCAAGAGTACTACGATCGTTTGAATTTAGTCAGAGAGAGTGGTGATTATGAGCAATGGATTAAGTTCTTTTTGAAGGGAGTTATTTGGACATGTGAATCTGCACTTAAAACCATCAAAAATATTCTTAAATTACAAGAGGAGCATAAAAAGAGGCTTATCAAAAAGAAACTTTCAACTCCATACGCAATTGCGTTACTTGACTATTTGTTTGAAAAACCTCACTTGAGCATTAGTGATATTGCTGATCACCTTAAAATTTCCTATCAAGGAGCTAAGTCAATGGTAGACCAATTTGTTAAAATTGAAATATTAAAAGAGATTACTGGAAAACGAAGGGACAGACGTTACAGCTATTGGGAATATCTAGCTTTGCTATCAGAGGGAACATAAAAGAATTATGCTAAAATTTTTAAATTCTGATAAGGCCTCTTTTTTCGCGTATTAATCTTCGATAAGGGGCACTTGAGAAGACAAGCACGAAAACAGAAAGAGAGTCCATGCAAACTACTCCAAAAGGTAATGATAAAAGACAGATTGGGACCAGAATTCATTATCGGCATCGAGACGAAGACTAAAAAAATAAAGGATGGTTTAGTTCACTATTTACGCAATTGCGAAATGATCGAAAAAGATGAGCTGGGAAGAGAGACAATTCACGGCAGGCTTTTAAATGAATTTATTCGAGTTGCGAGTTAGAGACCATCTGTAAACTGACTTTTTTTGGTTTTTTTTGGGGACGCAAGGATTGAGGTAGTAAAGAGGGTTGAGCCAATAAGAAGAGTAAGAACTTGTGGGGGGATACCAAAAGGCTCCCAAAACTTTTGTGAACACCCTGTTTTTTTTTCTGCTTTTGGATGGACTGCTGGCGTTTTACACGGATCTGGTAAGAGCGAATAACGGACGAGTAAGTGGTAAGTTGCAAAGAAGCTCAAACCTATATAGAGAATTTGATTTGCCAGATAGGGAATTTTTTTGTTGGTGGTAAACATGCCTAAAGTTGAGGTGAAGAATATAGCAAGACAAGCAGCTCTTTGCAGGTTGCAAAGGGTACAGGGGTAATAGCCAACCGATTCTGCTACGAATGAAACAGCTATTGCATAGAGCGAAAGTAGCATGCTTATTACAAAGAGGGAGTTTTTTGAAAGGTGATGTATTTTATGCATTTTATTACTCAAAGGTGTTTATTTTGTTCTCTATTGCCCAGGTAATCCAGAGGTTTCGAGATCCGGGATTTTTCTCCCAGTTTTTTAGGTCTTTCATATGCTGATTTAGCTTCTCAGCGACAATTTTTTTCAGCTTAAACCGCACCTGCTTTCCTTCTTCTCGTGGTCTCAATCCTTCTGTGATTCTTTCTCGCTCTTTATCAAGCTGCTCTACTACAGAGTGGTAGATGAAACTCTGTTTGTAATGCTTTTCTGGATTGCTTTTGTTTAAACGTTCAATGGTTTTCTCAAGGCGCTCTGTTAGTGTCGGCGGTAATCTGATAGAAAAATAGACGTTGTCTTCATCACCTCTTGTCTTTTTTTCTTTCTTTTCTTCAGACATTCTTTATCGCTCGTTTACGGATTAAAGACGTAGGTTATCAGAATGTTCTTTTTAATTCATATAGTTTTGTGTTTTTTTTGTATTATCCAATTAATGCATCGAATATAATTCATTATATTCTGAAATTGATTACTAGTGGTTGCTTATGTACAACGTTCGTAGTGGTTCCCCTGTGCGAAGACAAAGACCCGGTTCTCCCTATATTCAGGACCTTTTTGACAGGCAGTAATGTTATTATCGGCTCCTCGTTCGATGAGAACAATGGAGCGGTCATAAGCGCAGCCAATCATGGCAAGCTCATCATCGCTTAGGAAGTAGTTTGTATTTAGGATGGCCCTCTTCCAAGCTGAGAAGCATTCTAAGTTAAGCTTGTTTGCAAGTTGGTCTAAAGCGTCTCTTCGTTTTTTATAGCTGCTGCTTGCTACCTCTTTTGAGTTTGCAATTTCTAATAATTTCGGAATGCCAATTGTGGCAAGGAGGTATTCTGCTCCATTTGTGTCGGTTTGTAGCCACTCAAAGAACTTTTTTTGTGTTTTGTGGTGGCGATTTTGTGGATCAAGAAGTTTAAGGAGTTTTTGAGGTGTTGGGCCTTTCTCGAAGATGATGGCTATCTGCTCTTCTATGTATTGCTGTACTGGTTTTCCCTCAATGATGATTTGAGCGGCGAAGATATGATCACTTTGGGTTAATTGATTGCGAATGATGCACCCAAGAAGGTTTTTAATTGTGTTGTGATAGAGGTCGAAGACTTCACGTGTCAACTGGTTTCCCTCCTTAATCCCTCTCTCCATAGGAGAAACTGGGTAGTAACTTGAGTTTTTAAGCGGACCCCAAGTCTAAATGAATTGTTTTAAAAATGTAAAGAATTTGTTTTTATGCAAATGCAATCAAATTTGATCTAATCAATTTAGAAGCGCTTTTTTTATTTATAAATCAAATGCGGTGTATCTTTTATTTATTGATTTTTATATTTAAATAATTCTTTAATTTAATAAAAAATAAAGGATTTTTATGTTTTTAAACAAAGTTTCATCGAATTTATTAAACAGAAGTTTGTGTTTGGCGTCTTTCCATCGCCAAGGAGTATCGAGAAGTTGCTCAAGAGGAATTAGCCATTTTTCAGCTGATGAAAAATTTGAAAGAATAACAGATGTTTTCATGGATTTGATGTCCCCATCTCTAAGATTTGAGTTCGAGCGAGATCCTGAAGTTATAGCTGCGACATTCGATCCACGTACACGACTAGAAATGGGTCTTAAATATGCTTGCGAAGTTCCGGATGCACTTGATCGGCTGGGTGTAAGAAGAGGAAAGGTTCTAAAAGAGTTTGATCAGGGAATATGGCATGTAAATCAAAATAAGGTAGGGGGGAGTATTTCTTTAGAAGCGCTTCTTCCTCTAAACCCTGATAAATATTTATCTGTAACTGCAGCGCGAGTTATTAAATATTTGCAAAGACATATCAAAAATAATGAACCGATAAACTTTTTTGAGATAGGGTGTTTATCTGGCCACGATCTTGCATTAATTCAAAGAGATGTATCGAAATTAACTAATCTAAAGGTAGAAAGATACATCGGTATTGATATTCATAGGCCAGCCATGATTTTGGCTGGGGCTTTAAAGAGTGTTGATGCTCGGTATAGGGGATTAGAGTTGAATCATTTCGACGCAACCTTAGAGGAGAATTATTCCATGATTCCTCAAAACAATCGAAAGGTTGTTTTTTGTAACAAGTTATTTTCTGCTATGCCTCCACAACCAGGAAAACAAGCTTTTGCTCATTTGGCTAGTATTTTGAAAACGGGAGATGTTGCGCTGATAAATTTTACAATTGATGATCGAGTGACAAAGCCAGTTCTAGAGATGGTAACCAAAAATAAAGTGTTTAGTACAATGGTTGTTGACGATATTACTGTTGTTAAACATGGTGATAACATTATTCAAAGTATTTACCCTAGAAGAGTTTTAGCTGAGTTGTTCGAAAGGCACCAATTAGAAGTTTTGGAGTACGAATATATAATTGAATTGAAAGAGTCAAAAAGCGATCCCCAGGTGGCTCCTTCTACTATCAAGGATAGCTACAATAGAGGATTTTTTTGCTTCGTTAAAAAGAGAGAAGACGTTAAAGTGGCTTCGGTATACTGAGTTAGATGGGGGTAAAAATGCATGTTTCTAGACGAATGTTTGTCCCGCTGGAATCTTTATTTCGGCGCTCTAATTGCTCCATGCCTACTGTAGGTGGCTCCGAATTTGACATTCGTTCTTGGGCTGCATCAGCAAGAATAGGAGCGACTTCTTTAGAAAAGAAAAAAATTGCTCAGCGAGAGAAAGATTTAATTTCAGACCTAAGAGACAGAGAGGAGCGATATGCAATTACAGACAAAAGGATAAAGGAAGCTTTTAAAAGAGCTGGCATCAAACCTGTGGAGTGAATTGTATGAGTTCTATTTGTAGGAATTTGCCTATGGCGGTTAGGACAGTTGTTCCTGGACTATCTATTTGGAAGCCTTTTTTGCCATCTAGCGAAGAAGCCTCATTGCTAAGTTCTCTTAGTAATTTTAGGGAAAAAATTCTTTCGGGATCGATAACTTCGGAGACAAGAAAAGGAAGAAACTACCTCTCAAGACAGCACAATTTAGAAACGAGTGAAGAGTATAAGTTGGTTCATCTCGCAAATCAAACTTTTCAGTATTTTGATTCGTACGGAGGTAAAGGTCACTCTTTAACTTACGGAATTGGAAATCAAAATATTCCCGATTTTGTCAAAGCTCACCTTATTTCAAAAATTTTGCAACTGCCGGAGATGAAGGTTTACAAAGAGAAGGCATTAGATTGGAATTTTACATTCAATACGTATTCAGTGGATGAAGGTAAGAAATTGGCTGGATTCCCACGTCATAAAGATATTCCAGAGAATGGGATTGTAACGTTTATCTATAGTTTAGGAGCTCCTTCTGAATTTGAGATTGAAGATCCCATAACACAGAAGGTTTATCGCTATCCTCTGCTTTCTGGCTCTTTGTTAGGGATGAGAGAGCATGCAAGGTGGGAGTGCCTTCACGCTGTGGTTCCTCAAACAATCGAGGGGTCTTTGCCTTTCTTAAGAAAAGATGAGCACCGCTATTCGGCGGTCTTGGGATTTCACGAAAAATAATTGAAATTAGTAGAGGACTTCGTGGAGGAAGAGAGCGTGTGCGGGGGCGGCTCGGCCCGCGCTGCGGCGATCGCGCGTCTCCATGATTTTTGGAATTTCTGCGGGCTTAAGCTTGTCCGCTGCGATGTCAAGGAGGGTGCCGACGATATTGCGTACCATTTTATAGAGAAAGCCGTTGCCTTCAAATTCAAGGCGGAGTCCGCCAGGTTCTGGGATGGGATCTAGACGGTAGATGGTGCGGATGGAGGTGCGGTTTTGGATAGCCGACTGGTTTGTGAAGGCGGCAAAATCTTTTGTTCCAATGAAGTAGGGGATGCCTTGCGTAAGCAGGGGGTAGTTGAAAGGGGCTCGAACGTGGTAGCAGTAGCCGTTTTTGAAGGGATTAAGGACGGGATCAAGATGAAGGTGGTAGTGGTAAATTTTCCCTTTGGCTGAGAAGCGTGCGTGAAAGTCGGGGTCTGTTTTTTCAAGGGTAAGGATGCGGATCGTTGCGGGAAGAAGTCCGTTCAGCGAGCGTTTAATGCGGAAGGTGTCAAGCAGTGGTGCATCGAAGTGGGCGACTTGTTTGTGCGCGTGAACACCAGCGTCAGTGCGTCCTGAGCCGTGGACGGCAGTGGGTTTTTTAAGGAGAGTGGTTAGGGCATTTTCTATCGTTTGCTGGATAGAGGGTGCGTTGGGTTGGATCTGCCAGCCTGAATAGGGTTTTCCATCGTAAGCGATATGAAGTTTATAGCGTTGCATAGAGACTTTCAGCTAATTGGAGGTCTTCAGGTGTGGTGATTTTGATATTGCGCGGTGAGCCTTCGACGATCTGAACGGGGTAACCCGCCTCTTCTAGAAGGGAGGTGTCGTCGGTGAAGTTTTGATTGGGAAATCGCGCAAAGGCGCTTTTTAATTGGACGCGATCACAGATCTGTGGTGTGGCGGCTGCAAAGAGTTTTTCTCGGGGGAGTGTTTTTTCTACTCTGTGGGTGTGGGTAGCAAGTTTAATTGTAGAGCGGACGGGTGTTGCAAGAAGCGCTGCGCCTTTTTCAAGGAACGTTTTATAGAGATTGCTGCACTCTGTTTCTGTGATAAAGGGGCGTGCGCTATCGTGAATAAGAATGCTTGTTTGGGAAGCGAGTGCTAGCCCATTTTGTACTGAATCTTGCCGACGCATGCCTGGTTTTGCAATCGGAGTGTCGGGAAAGAGTGAGCTATATGCAGTATCGACAACTACTATTATTTCTTTTATCCAAGAGATTTTTTGAAAAAGGTGGAAGCTATGGAGTGCAACAGGTTTATTGTTAAGGGGCAAAAATTGCTTAGGGATAGCACTGCCAAACCGGGTGCCTCTGCCTCCCGCTAAGAGAATTGCTGAAACTGCTTTCATTAGGACAGTTTAGCACAATCAGAGAGTCTCTTACAAGAACTCAAGTTGCTACCCCATTCCCTCTCTAAAGGGATCCTTTTCGCGACTTGTTTAATTTCAAATTTTAGAAATGTTTAGATAACATTCCTTCCAATTTGAACCTACACAATTCATCGATAATCTCCCTCTCCATAGAAGAAATTGGGTAGCAACTTGAGTTACAAGAGACTCTCTAATCAAATTTTTCTTTTATGAAAGATGCTTGTTGAGAAGCTTTGTCATCTCAAACATGCTGACTTCTTTCTTACCAAAAAGATCTTTTAGTAGTGAATCCGCTAGGATGTTACGACGATTTTTTGGGTTTTGTAGGTCATGTTTTTTAATGTATGCCCAGATTTTTTTAGTGACTTCTGTGCGAGGGTATGGACCCTTTCCAATCACTGCTTGAAGCTTTGGACTTAGCTTCATTGGTTTCATGAACTTGCTGTTCGCTTCCTTTTTTGCCATCTGTTACTCCTGGTGTACTAGGTCTAAAAGACTGTTTGTATATGCCTTCTATTTTTGATGTCAACTCTCATTCTACACGATTTCTTCCAGAATTTCTAGAGATTTTCTTGCAATCTAGCTTTTGAAATGGCAATTTAGGGGTTCCATGCATAGTGAATCTCTACTTGATTATACTTGTTGTAAAGAGGATCTCTCTACTCATATCCAAGCTTTAAAAAAGGCGCACTCTTTTGTTGAGAAGGAGCGGTATCTCGACTCATTGGGTATTGCAAAAGATTTTTTTCCGCAACGCTTTCCTCTTTCTGCAATGGAGAGCTATCTGCTTAAGTCTTTAATTATTGCTGGCCAGGGTAGACTCTTGCTAAGAGATGAATTCGCTTTGAAAACTCTTTTAGAGGACTTAAAGGAAGTCGACTCTTTCTATGCTGATGTCGGGGGGATTTTAGGCTATCAGGCTCTTGTTTTAGAGCAGCTCTCTGAAAAAAAAGAGAGTTTCTCCTACGCTCCTCCTAAGGCTGTCGAAATTGCAAAGGAAAATGCAGCGATTACTATCGGTCTTGCGAATTTAGGAGAGATGGGCGAAATCTATCCTGTTGGGGGTGCTGCTGAGCGTTTGCATTTGCGTGATCAGGGAAGCGGCAAAGGATTGCCCGCTGCAAAGTTGCATTTTTTAAATGGCAATTTGCTCGAAGGGTTGATCCGGGATTTAGAAGCGCGAGAGTTTCTCTATTTCCAAAAATATGGCGAGCAGCTGACTACACCAATTGCTTTAATGACATCTAATGTAAAGCAAGGCCATGCGCAAATTCTCGAAATTTTGGAAAAAAATGGTTGGTTTGGAAGAGGAGAAGAGAACTTCAAATTGTTTTGTCAACCTCTTGTTCCCGCTTTTGATGAGAAGGGAACATGGGCTCTAGATAGCTCTGGTGATCTAGCATTAAAGCCCGGTGGTCATGGAGTTTTATGGAAGTTGATGGAAAGTAGAGGGGTTTTTGACTGGTTTGCGAGCTTGGGTCGCTCTAAGGCTCTGGTGCGTCAAATCAACAACCCAATTAGCGGTACGGACTACGGCCTGCTCTCTTTTATGGGCACAGGATTTTTGCAGGAGAAGAAGTTTGGGTTTGTGACTTGTCCTCCTGCCCCAAATGCAAAAGAGGGGCGTATTGTTGTAGCAAAAACAGAAAGGGGCAACTTTCTTTCAAACATTGAGTATTGTGCATTTGAGAGATATGGCATTTTTAGAACCTCTGCTTTCCCTGCTAACGCAAATATTCTTTTTGTCGACTTAGAGTACGTACGCGAAGTGGCAAAAAGGGATCCTTTCCCCGGCATGATTGTCAACTTTAAAAATGGTCTTGCTCGTCTTGAGACTACAATGCAAAATATTGCAGATACTATTCCGATTGAAGAGAGTTATCTCACTCTTCATAAAAGGCGCAAAACTCTCTCTGCAACCAAGCGAGAGTATGAGGAGGGGAAGGGGCTTTTGGAAACTCCTCTTGGGGCGCTTTTTGATTATTTGCAAAATGGAGCGGAACTTTTAAGGGATGTCTGTGGAATGGAAATTCCTGAATTCGAGAGTGAAGAGGAGTTTGTAAAGAGTGGTCCCGCCTTTCTCTTTCAGTACCACCCCGCTCTTGGTCCTCTCTATTGTGACATCGCAAAAAAAATTATTGGGGGGCGTTTGGAAAGAGGGTCTGAGCTGCAGCTTGAAATTTCCAATCTACTTTTAGAAAACCTGCATCTAAAGGGAAATTTGCAGATTCAATCGCAATTTGTCACAGGTCACGTTCATCATAACCGGCTCTGTTTTTCTGACCGCAGAGCAAAGTGCATCATGCGCCATGTTAAAATTGAAGGATCTCTTACCGTTATTTTAGAAGAAAATAGC
>JAXCHI010000002.1:0-422865 GCA_033977065.1 Candidatus Algichlamydia australiensis | reverse complement strand
CCTTAATTGCTACCATCAATCCTCCCCCATCGGGAAATCACCATTGAAGCCAATCCTGAACAACTTACTGAAAAGCTCGCACATGATCTCGCCTCAATCGGCATCAACCGCATCTCCATCGGAATTCAATCTCTTAATGACTCTGAACTAAAAATTTTAGGACGCACCCACAATTCTGCACAGGCAAAAAAAGCCGTTCACAACGCGTATCAAGCAGGAATTCAAAATATTACCATAGACTTAATGTATGAATTGCCAACGCAAACACTTAATTCGTGGCAAAAGACCTTAGATCAATTGCAAGAACTTCCCATTACCCACCTCTCTCTTTACAATCTGACGATTGAACCCGACACTGCCTTCTATCGAAAAAAAGAGCAGCTACAGAGACAAATCGCGCCATCAGAAACCTGCAAAGAAATGCTCGATCTTGCGATTGAAAAACTCAGCGCACTTGGCTTGCAGCGTTATGAAATTTCTGCTTTTGCCAAACCTGGCTACGAGGCCATCCACAACACAGGTTACTGGACAGGTGAGCCGTTCATTGGACTTGGCCCCTCTGCTTTTAGCTTTACAAATGGAGAGCGCTACCGCAACGCCTGCAACTTTCCAAAGTATCTCAATTCTAAAACCCGCATAGATTTTCGCGAAAAACTCCCCTATCCAGATAATCTCAACGAGCTCTTGGCTATTCATTTGCGACTTTTAAAAGGTGTAAACATTTCTGCATTTGAAGAGCGCTGGGGTAAGCTCCCCACCAAGACCCATAGAACACTGACTGAAAACACTTATATCGACCTAAAAGAGAATCATGCTCGCCTCTCTTCACAAGGCTTACTCTTTTACGACACCATCGCCACAGAAATTATCTGACTATTTACTAGATAGCGTCGTCAAAAGCATACAACCATCTTATTTTTCATGTTTGGGCTCCATTTTTGTGCTCAAATGAAGCGGAATTTACAAATTCAGCTTCAATTTCCGCACAAAAATAAGCTGTAAACATGAAAAATAATCTGATTATAGCCTTTTGACGACACTATCTAATTGAAAGAAAAAATCAAAAATAATACTATTTTTGAGAAATGGATAAATTACGTGCAAACAGTTCAAGTTTAGGAGACTGCTTGAAAGAGCTAGGTTTAAGTTCTTCTCCTGAAATAGGGCCCGATTACGGTGTGCTTCGCTTCGGTAACAGCCAAAGACAAATTATTCTTTTGCGTAAGAATAATAGACTAGGAGGACCTCACTACTACCCTCTCTATAATCCCTTCTCTTCAATAACCTATTTCGAAAGTGAAGTTGCGCAGGGGGGATTAAATCGCAAAAGAGAAATCGGCATTTTAAGAAAAACAACAGAGAAAAGCGACCAAGGTTCTGTAGAGGAGTTTTGGAACGGCGAAAAACTTATTGTCAATCATGTTGCATACAAACTCATGAAAAGTACATTTGTCCCCTCACCAAGTATTGATGAGGGTTTCTGTTTTCATAGCGGAGGACTCACCGTTAGGGGGCATAGCAGAAATTTGCAAAGTGAAAGAGCTTTTCTAGAAGAGGCGATACTGCAATTAATAGAGATTGAGCAGCAATTTGAAACCTGTAAATTTAAAGTTCCTCCTCTTCAACAAACTCAGCTAAATAGATTTTTTGTTAATTTTGCTGAGTCCTTAAAAAAGATAAGAGAAAGCAGATTGCAAATAGAAAAAGGATCTGGAAAAGAAATTGATCCGTTTTTTCAGAAGTTGAAAGAAGTTATCGACTTACGAAGCCATCCGCCAAATGCAGATACAGAAAAACAAATAAAAAGCACTAAAAGCGATATCCAGACTTTAGCCAGAACAATTCAGAGAGAATTTTGCAATTTAGGCTACTGTTCCGATTCAATGCACCGAGGTCTTACAGAAATTCAACAAGGGCTCAAAACACTCGATCAACAAGTTCGAGCTCTTGAATCATTTGTTGATTCCAATACTGAATTTAAAAGGTGGGCAATGCTCCACCGCGCTTATGAAGCCAAGATTGAAGACCTTGCTAGAACAATTGTGGAGGATCAGATCGCTTCAGTACAGGGGTGGATTACTCGAATCTATTCGGAAAGGCCCATTAAAGGGCTAGACGATGTTAAACTCTCTCTTTGGCAAGTTCTAGCGAAAGTAATGAGGTTGGAACACAATCCTGCTATTGATGAAAAATCATACCTGTTTAATAGCAATTACCGAAAAGCGCTTTTTGCACTTCTCGAAGAGGAGATAAAGCTTGATCGAGAATGTTTTAAACCAAGCTTTGAAACAGTAAAAAGGCAGGAGGTGAAACTCAAAAAATTAAAAGATCTTCACACCTATTGGAAAAATTTTAAAAGCATCGATGACTCACCAATTTTTTTAAACACCGCTCGCCAGCATGAAGAGGAGGTTTTTGGGCACGTAAAAAGACTCCTTCAGGAGGGTTTTGGTCGGCTAAGTAATCAGTTGATCAACCCGACTCCAGCCATTTACGAAATAGGACAGCAACACCTGAGCAAAATCCTTCTTATCATGATAAAAAAAATGAGGTTAGAGGAAACAAAGTTTCAATTAGCTTCAAAGGTTGTAAAGGATAAGAGAGGCGTTTATTTTCTAGATTCAGAATACGCAAAAAAGCGTGCTAGGGAAGATCTAATCATTTATAAACTTACAACATTCATGCTTATTCTGCTTGCCCAAAGCGAAAATCCATTTGGAGAAGAGATTGTAAATATTGCACAAGTAGCTCATGATCTCATATGCAAACCGCGCTATTACGGACCGTGTAAGACAACAGTTGCATTTCTAACAACTGCAGAAGATTTGACCTCTCATTTAAAAAAATTGCTCTCTCAGTTTTCTGATATTGAAGATCTTTTAGAAAACCCTTCTAAGAGAATAATGAAAAAAATAACAGAAAACCTTAGGAAGGGTTTGGATGAATGGGGAAAAACATCTGAAGAATTTAACTTATTACTAAATGAGTGCCCTAAGAATGCAGAGTGGTGGCAAAAATGCATAGATCTTGCAAAAGAGATCAAAGAAAAAACAGATCAACTAAAAAGAATTACTCAAGACATCCATCCAATAACAGCCGATACATTGGATGAAGAAACATTTGCTAAGGACAAAGAAGAATTTCGCAAGAAGCTTATAGATTTAAATAAAAAATTGAAAAAAAGAGATCCATTAAAACGTCCAATCAACAGCCTTTTACCAATGCTTGTAGATAGTGAAAAGTCAGTAAAAATGAACTCCAAACTTCGCAATGCAAGAGATAAACTTGCAAATGTTGCTCATGAGTTAGAGACGGCATCGGGTTTTTCAGCCCATGATTGCTCTATAAGAGCTAGCGTCAAAGAAAAGCTGGAGGAGCTGGAGGAGGTATTTACTGAAAATACAACTGGCGAATTTTTTACACGGACAGAGACGGTTAGGGCTTTGATTCAAGGGGAACCTTCTCTTGAAGCGCTAGCTGATAAAGTTCTTTCGGGGGCGAAAACAAAGCTGCTGAAAGAAGAGCTGAATAAAGCGATCGAAATGAGCAAAACTGTAAGCATTGAAATGAAGTGCTGCGAATGGGTTACGGGCCGAGGTAGTGCAGTCACGCACCACTCTTGGGTAGGCTCTAATATTTGTGAAGACCCCTACTATCGACACAAAGAGACCCACATCGCAATCTAGGAGAGTGTAAATCAAACTGTGTAAACGGCAATTCTCATTCTAAATCAAAACCTGCTCTTTTGCCATACAAAATTGCAAATTGAGAAACAGCGCTTCTCCAATTTCTAACCGGCATAACGGTCCACTTTTCAGATAGCCCCCTTACTGTTAAAAAAAGCATCTTCAGCAGAGCATCGCTATTAGGAAAAACACTCCTGGTCTTGGTGGTTTTCCTAAACTGCCTATGAAGCGATTCTACTGCATTTGTGGTATAAATGACACGTCTAATTTCTTCAGGAAACTTGAAAAACGTTTTGATGTTTTCCCAATGGCGTATCCATGGCTGTAGGGCAAGAGGATACTTAGTAGACCATTTCTCCTGAAACTCCAAAAGTTTTGTCTCAGCCTGTTCTTCAGAAACAGCACGATAGACAGGTTTTAAGTCTGCCATAAACTCTTTAGAGTTCTTATGAGCCACGTACTTGATAGAGTTGCGTATCATGTGGATAACGCAGAGCTGCACTTCGGTTTCTGGAAAGATTGATTGAATGGCGTCAGGCAGTCCTTTAAGTCCGTCGATACACGCAATAAAGATATCTTCTACACCGCGGTTTTTTAGCTCTGTAAAAACACCGAGCCAAAAACGTGCTCCTTCGCTCTCTCCAATCCAAAGACCTAAAACATCTTTTTTTCCATTAAGGTCAATACCTAAACAGGTGTAGGCAGCCTTGCTTACCACTTTTCCATTCTGGCGCACCTTGAAGTGAATCGCATCAAAATAGACGATAGGGTAAACCCTTTCTAAAGGCCTACTCTGCCACTCACGAGCAACATCCATCACTTTGTTTGTAATGTTAGAAATAGATGTTGGAGAGATGTTAGCTCCATAAATTTCCATCACATGCTCCTGGATATCGCGAGTGCTTAAGCCACGTGCATACATGGAAATAATCTTCTCGTCGAAAGAAGAAATAGAGCGTTGGCCCTTTTTAACAATCTGGGGTTCAAAGTCTCCATTGCGGTCCCGAGGGATCTGTATTGGAACAGGGCCAGAAGAAGAGTGGACCGTTTTACTAGACCTACCATTTCTACTATTACCCGAGCCATCACCTAAAGAGTCATGCTTGGCATAGCCGAGATGGTCCTCGAGCTCTTGTTCAAGCATTTGTTCAACCATGCCTCCAATCAGCTTTTGAACAAGGCCATTTATCCCAATAAGATCTTCCATGGTTTTGCAGCCTTGCATCTCTTTTTCTAGATCAAACTTTACCTTTTTATTCATGAGGTACTCCTATGTAAACAAATAATAATAACATATACGCGCCCCATCCTGGTCACTTTTTTAATGAATTTTGAGTTTCTTATGTCAAGGCCCGCTGCGCTATAGCCTTGACATAAGCCCTCTACAATTCATTTTAAAGCTCTCCAGGGATGGGGTGCTTTTCTTTGTTTACACAGTTATTTGTACACTCCCTCTGGTGGGTACCAGCACTCTTTACTTCTCGTAATTTCTCCAGTTCCTCAATCACTTTCAATGAAGGTAGTATTCTCCCTACTTTTATTCCTACATACTCTCTGGAAAAAATATCTATTATGTTTAGTATCCTTAGCTTTCTTCCCCTTGTGCGCAAAAAGAGCGAGCTTAATAGCTTCACATGAGCCTACAGGTTCCAATCGATTTGCGCTCTTTCGGGGAGTTGAAAAGGCGCGTAAGCATATTGATGAAGCGTTGGTGGATCGCTTCTGTTTGCGGGTACTCATCATGATTGATAAAGTTTTTATGCACCTTCTCCATCATGATCTTCTGCCTTTCTGGCTCTATCCATGTGGTCACAAATGAAGCGAGATTGAGCGAAGGATTGCAATCCATATCGAGCTCATCATGTCTGCCCCCCTTTCATTTCACCGCAATTCTCCCACAAATTGCGGTGACTAACATAAAAACTATAGAAACACATGAACCTATCCAACTAAAGCTGCTTTTGAAATTTTTTCTCAGTTTTGAGAAGGATTTTGGGATCTTTTTGAAAACAACTTAATTAAGTTGTTTGAAAAAATAGCTCAAAATCCAGCCAAAAATGTGGAAAAAGGCAAAAGCATGTTTAGTTGGATAGGTTCATATACTTTCCTTAATCTTGAAAAGGTAGCCATCAAGATTATAATCTGTTTTTTCCGAATAAATTTTTCTAAAAAAGGCGCAAAGAATTGCACCGTCGGAGTAAATTTTTGGTCTTTCTCTTTTTTTCAGGGATTTGTTATATTCAGGCCGGTTGCAGATTTTGAGTTTTTTGTTTGTCGCTTTCATGTAACGCCTAAATCTTCGTTTTTCTAACAAAAATTTAGAGTTTTACTGAAATTTTGATAAGAAAGTCTTTATCCACAGCTATTTACGCAACAAGGCCTAAAATTAAGAAAAATCAAAAAAAGGAGGAAGCATGATATCAAATAGCTTTTCAAGCCAAGAAAATTATTCTAATTATTCTCAGTTCGAAGACTCATCAGATAAAGATGAAAACGATCTTTATATAGATTTATTGAGGGCAAGCAACGATGCCGAAGCATGGTCCGCAGTTTACGATCTTGAGCAAAAGGGTTTCGACCTTTTTGATGAATTTGTAGAGGGTGTTGATACCTATGACATACTTGCAAATAAAAATTACATTATAGCTTTGAGAGAAACACTCAAAATAAATTCTCTTGAAGGCTCTGATATAATTGGAGCGGCGGCAATGAATTTTGGCAAAAACACACAGTCCATAATTGAATTATTGCTAGCAAATGGAGCAATACCCAATCCATCGGTACTTCCTAGGGCTCCACTAATTTCTCAAACAAGCGCACCAAACACGCCAAAGCACCCCCAAACGGCTATACATTGGCTAATTGAGGCAGCTTCTATGTTTGGTTCTAAAAAAGATTGGTATAGAGGATTGTATAGTCAAGCAGAAAAAGATGAGTTACACAAGTCTGTTATAGAATGTGTAAAAATGATACTTAAGGCACGAGGCAAAAATGTTGATCCAAACGTTACGTGTAGCTCACCAAGACCTCAAACGTTACTCACATATGCTCTTATGTATGGCGAAATAGAAATTGCCGGAATATTATTAGCCCATAAGTCTATAAATCCGTACAAAATCGGTTTTTCAGGTAATACACATAATTGTATCGATAACAAAACAGTCAAAATTACCAATGACGAGATAAGAAAACTGCTAAATGCAATTGAAAAAAATAAAAATTACCCAAGTAAAAATAGAGATGTCAAAAATTTTAAAAACTATTTGGAATCCAGGCTAGTTATTCAGCTGGAAAGTGATCCATCTTCTGGAAGCGAAGGTACATCTGTTCCAGACGATATATCAGAATATTCACACGAAAGCTAGATAGTGTCGTCAAGAAACTTTAAATTTGATATTCTGCTAAGCTTTAACCCTCGAAGGAGAAGAACTAATGCAGAATTTAGCCCATCATCGACACGACATTTCCGAAAAGTTATGGTGTAAATTGGAGCCCTTGTTGCCGGGGAGGAAGGGGGGCTGGGGATCGGTTGCCAAGGATAATTGGTTATCTATCAACGGGTTTTTTTGGATTCTTAGAAAGGGAGCCCCTTGGCGTGACTTACCCCCAAGTTATGGTGATTGGAAGAATACGCATCGACGTTTTTGTAGGTGGCGTGACAAGGGAATATGAGAGTCGCTTCTTGAGAAGTTAATTGATGAACCCGATTACGAGTGGCTGATGATAGATGCGAGCCACATCAAGGTTCATCCACACGCTGCAGGAGCAAGAGGAGGCAATTAGGAGACGAGTCGCACAAAAAGGGGCTCAACACGAAATTGCATTTGGCCGTGGATGCGCATGGTATGCCGGTCAGAATTATTATTACAGAAGGTGCCCGCCATGATAGCACGCAAGCCAGGGCTTTGATTGAAGGCATTCAAGCGGAGCACCTTCTCGCAGACAAAGCATATGAGAGCGATGCGATACTTTGCCAGCTTAGGCAACAGGGCATAAACCCTGTCATTCTACCAAAGTCAAACTGGAGACAACCCTGGCATTTCGATAAAGATCTCTATAGGCTCCGACATTTGGTGGAAAATACATTTCTACACCTTAAGCGCTGGAGAGGGATTGCTACAAGAACCTATCCAACTAAAGCTGCTTTTGAAATTTTTTCTCAGTTTTGAGAAGGATTTTGGGATCTTTTTGAAAACAACTTAATTAAGTTGTTTGAAAAAATAGCTCAAAATCCAGCCAAAAATGTGGAAAAAGGCAAAAGCATGTTTAGTTGGATAGGTTCATATAGTAGGTAAGCTCCGAGAAGTTATGTTGATGGCATAGCTTATCTATTTTATCACCAACTTCTCTTTGCTTAAAAATTCGGATGATCTGTTCTTTCAGTGAATCTGCTTTTTTTCTTTTTTGTTCATGGAGAAAGTCTGTTTTAGCATGAATCAATTTTTTGGGAGTAGGTTATGAGATCCATATTCAAAAAATAAATGGAATGATTTTGTACGGCACTTTCTCACAATAACGATCCCAATATTTGCCATATTTGGCATGGCAGCGCTGGTCATCGCGCATCGCGCGGTCTGTTAACAAAATAATCAAGAAGACAAGATAGAAATAAGGTAGAAAACCTGTAAAGAGCGCTGGTGCTGACCAGAAAAAAGCTCCTAAAATTTCCGGTACATAGTGAAAGTGGCGCGAAATGCCCCAAAACCCTGACGCAAGAAGAAGACTATCTTTCTGCTCTCCTGTTGTGGCCTTGTACTTTGCGCAAATAAGTACAGGTTTCTTACCAAAAACATTGCTCTTGCCATTGGAATTGCGCACACGCATGCGCTGGCGATCAGCCATATAATTTGTCAAAATTGAAATCACCCCAAGCCCAAAAATGAGACTTGCAAAGAGCGGACCGAGGTGATTGGGGTGATGCACAAGGTAGAGCGTTGGCGAGGTATAGATGCAGGGTACCCAGACAAGACAGCCCCAACAAATGTAAAAACCGGCACGGTCATGCATAATATCAAGTGAGCGCAGATAACCTCCCTCCCAAAAGAAAAACTTTCCAATATAGAGAAGCTGTAAGCTCACTGCAACGATCATCGCATCTGAAATACCATAGAGTTCGTGCTGTTTAGCGGCATAGGAGACCAAGATCAATCCCCAGCTCATCATTCCAAAACGGCAGTTCGTAAACATTTTTACATCCCAGCCAAGGATACGTGGGTAGAGTTCCGTTCCCCAGTAGTAATCCATAATGGGATTGCCGGAGCTACCATTGTCAGATGAAGAAGGTGCGTAGAGACCTTTAAAGTAGAGCAGTAGACAGAAGATAAGGCTAAAGAGTGTCATCGCTCCTAGTATGTCTCCAAAATGATCAAAGATAATCGAAGCGGAAAAGAGATTTAATCCAAAAGAAAAGAGGGAAAAAAGTCCTAGAGTAAGCAAAAAGCAGGCAACACCATTCTCCTTATAGATCGGGATGTTGCCTTTGGGAGTTATCGGACCTAGAAATTTTTTGCCCGGAATAATTCTCATAAAAAGAAGTTGGCTTGCCATGAAAATGGCAATGAGTCTCCACGCCATAGGTGAACCAAAAAAGTGGGGGAGCCAGATATTACATACGGTTGTGTGCACCCCATCATTTACCATCATTCTAAAAAGATCTGTAAGAGAGCCACCAAGATGAGTGCATGTATACCAGACAAGCATGACTGCTGGTGGGCACAATGTTATCAATAAAAGAGGAGATATTATATTACGGAATATTTTACGCATGCTAACTACTGGTTAATTAAACTAACCAATAATTAATACAATTATTTTTGTCGAGATGAATTAAACTCAGTACTGGAGAAAAATTTCACCAATGGGAGAGCTGCACCTTCATCAAATCGATTCTCCTCCTTATCCATAGCGCTATGGGCTATGGATTCGTCGCTCGAATCGCTGCCGCTTCGATTCAATTTTGGTTCGCTTTGCTCCCTTTGGCAAAATTTTTGTCCAGTATTGAGTTAAATAAAAACAAAGTAGGGCGCTTGTGTAAATCGGGCGCTTTTCGTTTTTTCCAAAGAGAAACAGAGAGAGTTTCTACCCACTCATTGGGATCTGTAAGATCACAAGCAACGCAGAGATTCGCATCATTTGGCAGAAGCTCAAGAAGAGTGGCAAAAAGTTGATTATTGCGGTAAGGCGCTTCGATAAAGATTTGCGTTGTTCCCTCCTTTTGAGAGCGACGAACTAAAACTTCTAATCGCTGATCGAGAAGTGGTCTGCGTCTTGGTAGGTAGCCGTGGAAAGTGAAGGATTGCCCAGAAAACCCCGAGAGCATTAGTCCCATAAAGATGGAGGAGGGCCCTGGAAGGGCGCGAACAGAGATCCCCTGTTTGCGTACTAACTCTACAAGCTTTGCTCCTGGATCGGCGATGCAAGTAAGCCCTGCTTCAGAAAGTAGCCCCCACTTTTCTCCCTTTTTCATTGGAGAAAGAAGGCCTTTTAAATTTTGCGTATGTTCGTTAAGCGTTTCCATCGGTAGTTGAAGAAGATCTCTAGAAAAGCGCACAATAAAGCGACGCGCTGATTTAGCATTCTCTACAATCAGTCCATCAAGAGTTGAAAAAATAGCACCAAGATTTTCAGGTAGCTGCTCTTTCGGATTGCTCTTCTCAGAAAGCAAATTAGGAAGTAAGACTAATTCACCTGCCATCTAACTAAAAAGTGGTCGAGTAACAGTTTGGGATCAATAGTGGTACTCTTAGATTTGATTTCAAGGTCGAGCAATTCAGCCAGTCCTTTTTGAAAATAACGCGCAGGAATTTTAGCTGATAGCCTTACATAGCGATCTAAAATCCAGCTTTGCAACTTGGGGAAATAGGGAGCCAAAGCTTTGCCATCGAGCTCTTTAATTTTTAACCCCGTCTCTAAATGTGACCGCATCTGACCAATCAGAATGAGAAGCTCACGCGTTTGCATGTTGGTAACTTGAGGAACTTTTCTTTCAAAAATAAGTTCCTCAGAAATTTTCCAAAGGACGGCATCCTCTTTATTAGGAACCAAATTGTGAATCGCATCGAGATCAATCGGCTTTTGCTCCACAAGCCGCAATTTTTCTATCTCCTGAGTAATCAGGCCAAAATCGCAACCGACATGCGAAACGAGCAGAGCTGCAGCTTGCGACGTTATCTCACCAAGTTCATGCAGTACAAATTGAACGTAGCGCTCCTCGCGCGCACGAAAACTCTCTTTTTCTAAATTGAGAAAGAGCGCATTTGGAAAGTTTTTTAGAGGGGTTGCTGTTTTGCTTCCAAGAATAAGAATTAAATCATTTGGAAACCCTTCAGCCTTTTGCTTACCCACTTGCTCAATTAATGCATACTCTTCTCCCCCAAAAAGAGAGGGGGAAAAATCACCCGCAGCGCGTTCTGCATGAGGAAAAAATCGCTTTGCTAAAAAATGTAAGAGCGCTCCGCGCTCCTCATCATTTTTTAGAGCAACTGCAAGCTGCTTGTGATCTGGAGCCTTCTGCAAAAATTCGCGAAAACTACCGACTTGCAACGAGCGATCCCCATTTGAAAGTGATTTCTTGCTCAATGTCAGGATGAAGACTGAGGTGAACAGGACAGTGACGAGCTGCCTTTTCAAGCTGGTCTGTAATCTTTGGCTCAAACTCCTGGGGGCAGTCGATCTCTATAACAACTTTTTTGACGCGACGAGGAGCATCTTGCATCTCCTTAATCAACTTAAGCTTAGCACCTTCAATGCTCACGCCGAGCTGTCCCGCATAAACTCCCATAATTGTTAAGATACAGGAGCCGAGCGAGGCTGCCAAAAGATCTGTAGGATTGAACTTTTCTCCAATTCCTCCATACGCCTTAGGTCCATGAGTCTCAATGAGATCCCCCTCTTCCGAGCGGCAGATACACGTAAGTTTTTCTTTTAACTCTACTTCAACTTGTGTCATAAAATTTCTCCAAAATTCCCCTCTATTCTAACTTATACGGGATTCAAATGCAATTTTTATTGACCAGACATAAGGAATATGTGTATACTATTTTTAGAAGGTGAGGATATGTTAAAGAAATTACTTAAAAAAAAGTCTAGCGAAGAGGCTAAAAAGACAAAAGCCCCTGTAAAAAGACGCGTACCTGCAAAAACAGCACCAAAAAAAACTACCCCTAAAAAATCTCCAACTACAGCAACAAAGACAGCCGCTGCGCCGGCACCTAAAAAAAGAACAACAACAAAAAAAGGCGAGCGCCTCCTGACAGCAGAAGGCTACCGTCGCATGGTCGCAAGAAAACTCTCATGAAAAATTTGAAAGGAAAACGCGCATTTATCGCCGGTATTGGCGATGATCAAGGTTATGGTTGGGCAATTGCAAAAGAACTTGCTGAAGCGGGTTGTGAGATTCTTGTTGGTACTTGGACACCTATCTTAAAGATATTCAACATGAGCTTGAAAAATGGAAAGTTTGATGCTTCACGCAAACTCTCCGATGGTTCGCTCATGGAGTTTGCAAAAATCTACTCACTTGACGCCACCTTTGATACGATGGAGGATGTACCAGAAGAGATCCTCAATAACAAGCGTTTTAAAGATTCAGATCCTTTCGCCATTTCAGATGTTGTAAGAGCGGTAGAAAAAGATTTTGGAAAAATTGATATTCTCGTCCACTCCCTTGCCAACGGACCCGAAGTTAAAAATCCCCTTTTAGAAACTTCACGTAAAGGCTATCTTGCCGCAATTAGCAGCTCCTCCTACTCATTCGTTAGCTTACTTGCGCACTTTGGCCCGATTATGAACTCTGGAGGCTCTGTCCTCAACCTCACCTACCTTGCTTCTGAGCGTGCTGTTCCCGGGTATGGAGGCGGCATGAGCTCAGCAAAAGCAGCTCTAGAGAGCGATACACGCACACTCTCATGGGAAGCGGGACGCAAATGGAACCTGCGCGTTAACTCGATTTCCGCAGGAGCCCTCGGTTCACGTGCCGCACGCGCCATCGGTTTTATCGATAAAATGATCAACTATGCTCACTCTAACGCCCCTCTACAAAAAGATCTTACCTCGTCAGAGATCGGCCACGCAGCGAAATTTTTGCTTGGCCCTGAGAGCTCAGCGATTACAGGCGTTACACTCTATGTAGATAATGGCCTTCACGCAATGGGTATCGCAAGCGATAGTCCTGCCTTTTCGGACTAAATCTATGGATAGCAATTCTGAAAAAAACATTTACGACTTAGAAGATCTGTTCGATATTGTAAATGCATCTCTAATCCTTCATGATATTGAGGAAGGCAAAGAAGAGGTTGTCTCTTGGATCGAAGCAAAAAAAAGAATTCAAGAAGTAGAGTAACGAACAGACAAGCTGCAATTTTTTGAGCGAGAGATGGTGCGAACAGCAATGCGCCAATCGTAAGATTCGAACATCTCTTTACGCCTCTCTTGCGTTGGTCTGTTATAGCGGCTGATATGCCCAAAGAAACGCCCCTCACCGGGTGCGAACTCTAATTTGATTTTTCTATTCTTTGAATGAATTTCAACGCAATCACTCATCTGAAAAGTTGTCGCTTTTTTTCCGTTCACTAAAATACTGTTATCGGGGTGATAGTTGAGATAGAGATTGACCTCCATTCGATCGCTCTTGCCCTCTGGAACCTCTTCCGAATAAGTAAAGCAGAGGTTTTCATCAAAGCCTGGAAGTAGCAAGGAGTGGTTTTGCTCTGAGTCACCCCAGCTTATTTCATACCCTGTAGGATCGATTAGAATGTCCCCTTCTATAAGATTTTCTTGCTCTTGAGGAAAAATACGGGCAGCTTCCACAAGAAGCCAAGGATCCTCTTTTACCCAACGTGAAAGTTTACCCAAGTAGCAGCCCAGGACAAGATCTTCAAAGGTTCCTTTTGGGTCAGAACCTCTGCGACAATGCTCTCCCACAACCCGAAACGTTTTAGGGTGGAATATAGGTGCTAGAGAGTCAACCTGAAATCCCGATTGCTTTGCAACAGCGCGCTCCACCTTTTCCTTTAACTCCGGCTTCATAATGGAGTGAAAATGCTTGTAGATCGCATCGAGCGTAAGGAAAATCTTATGTTGATGTTCAGAGGAGTAACATTTAGGGAATTGATCAAGATAGATAGGGAAGCCTTCCGCTTGAAAAGCAAGAAGCCTCTCAAGCAAATCCGATGCGAGCTCAACCGTCTCTCCCTGCTTCATACGGAGCAGTGCCAAAACGTAGCAAAAATTTTGATAGAGAGGAATGCGCTCTTTGTGGTGAAGAAATCGGCTTTCGGGGTGGTAGAAGCTCTCCCCGCTTTTAACAGCAAGCTGAATCAGTTCGCGTTGGTTCATGAGATCAATACTTGTTTGAAGTCGCTTTTTGCAAGGCGTCAATAATGCCCATCTCTGTTGATGCAGCTGCTACAATATCTGCTGTGCGCAAAAGATGCGGTGGGGCTGTTCCCATAACAATCTTGCAGTCAGCAAGATTGAGCATCGGCTCATCATTATTATCATCACCAGCTGCAATAATGGGACCATGCATGCCGGCATGTGTAAGAAGTTTTTTTAGGCTCGTTCCTTTATTGGCGTCGACATGAGTGATCATCGCCATGTGATAATCTGGATTAAGAGGATCTCGAATCACGCTTACAGTCAAATTCTTAATAGTCGCAATTTTATCTTGTACACGGAAAGCATCCGCCTCCTTTCCAAAATACTTTACAAGAGGAAAAGCTTGCTGTTCTTTAATTTGCAATGACTCAATTTCGTGCCAATCGGTCGGAGAAAAGCGCTTTAACTCCTCAAAATGATCGAGAAGGCCTTCTGAAAAACGCTTGGGACGGTAGTAGCAGTAATCACCGAGATCGTAACCAGAGTAGAGAAGAAAATCTTCCGGTTCATCATGAAGAAGTTCATCGAGATTTTTTAGAGTCTCTCCGTCAATATAGTTGCGCAAAAGCAGACTCTTATCATGCATGCGCATGATATCCGCCCCATTTTGCACCGCAAGATAGAAAGGAAACTCCAACTTTGTAATGGTCGTCTCTGCAAAAGTAAAACTTCTTCCCGTAATCAAGAAGATTTCCCAATCGTGGGAAAGATCTTTTAAAAAATGTGCTACCCCATCCGGGATGTGATGATCACTCCCTGAAAGAGTTCCATCAATGTCTAATGCTAATACGCCGCGCTTTTCCATGAAGTTAATCATATCTTAAAAATCATTTTTTTCCCAAAAGAAATTCTATTGAGGGTAGAGTAGGAGGAAGAGGCTTAAAAATGAGAAAAATCTTTACTTTACTACTTTTTATAACTCCGTTTGTTGGGGCTTTAGCTGAAGAGCAGCAGGAACCAACGCCACCTCCCCCAATTGAGGAGACACCTGTCGCGATGCCGGAGAGTATTGAGTATGGTGGGCTCTTTTGGAAAACCATCCTTACGCTGGTTGGAATTCTTATTTTCATTGCGATTGTGTACTACTTGCTTCGAAGACTTACTGGCTTCCGAGCAACAAAAATGAACCTGATGAAAAATATCAAAGTTTTGGAAAAGCGCCCCTTAAGCCCAAAGTCGATGCTCTATCTAGTGGAAATTGCCGGCAAACAATTTCTTTTAGCTGAATCACAGATAGAAGTACGTCCTATTACCCAGCTCGATTGGATTGAGGAGGAGACCTCGGAATGAGGGGAAGTAGAGGGCAAGGTTCTTCTTCAAACCAGTCAAATTCTTTTTGATTTTTCCGATACTCAACAATCTCCCACTTAGGTAACCCATTTTCGGCTAAATCATCTACATTTCCTATTTTTTGAATGCAATAAGCAAGGTAGAGAGACCAGTCAGATTTTTCTTCACAAACAGTTGAGAAGTGACGCAATAAATCGTTATTCCTTGCGGGGTTTCCTAAATGCCACCACTCTTCTAACCAAGCAATCGTTTCAGCAGCATCATACGGATCCATCACCATTCCGCGAATACCACTTGCAAATATTGCTAAAGAAAAAAATGGAAATGAGGAGAGCTCATAGAGGTCGCGACCAATGCGGCTACAAAAATCAACCCCGTTTTTTTCAAGGATCTTAGAAAAGTCCTCTCCTAAATTTTCATTCCACTTCTGGTACAAATCATTATAAGTATTGTACCCAACAGCTCCCATATCCCAAAACGTTTTGAAAAAGTGCAGCGATGCATTTATAACGGTGTAGGGAAAAGAGGTAAGCGCAATTTCAAAGCATTTTAAGCTCATCGCCTCTTCAGAAACTTCTCTATAGATGTCACCTGTCTCCGTATTCAGTAATGCATACGAGCGCATGCGCTTTTTATTGGGTCCGACAAAAGCTTCGCCTTTGGAGTTACGTCGATAAGCGGAGATAAATCTCCACTTCTCTTGCTCTTTTTCTGGAATTGTGCGGGCGACAAGGCCACTCATCAAAGTAAGACTAACGAAAAGTTTTGTAAACATGTAAGCAATACTACTCATTTTTTCCTGTCGCAGTCAAGACGCGCAACAAATCCTTCCCTTTTTGAAAAAATTTATCCCCTTGAATTTTCTTTTCGCAAAACTTATACTTACGGCAAAGAGAAAATTAAGAGTGAGATAATGGCAACTTCCATTCATTCAACCCACTTCAATGAGCAGGAAAGACTCCAAAGAGAGCCAAAGAAAATTAATGTTGAGGCACTCATAGAGTTTCGACGCATCAATGAGCTTTTTATCAAGGAACTCAAAACAGAGAAAATCCCTGAGAGTCATGAATTAAAACACTATCACCGTCTACTCATAACCAATACCTCCAACCTCCATTTTGAAGGAGAGACCTTTGAGAAAGCAAAAGCTCTCATACAAGCCCTTCCTGAATGGGCGCTTGATTGCCCAAGAAAAATCGATTTGAATAATCTGGGGGTTTTACTCCAGGATTTCCGCAAATCTCTTGATGAACAAGAAATGGTTGTTGCAGACGCTTTTGGAAACTTTGGCTCTCTCATTGGTCTTGCCGCCATGAAACCTCAAAACTTGCGCAAAAGTCTTGTTGACCTTTCAAGGTCAGCTGACAAAAGTACAAAGAAGACGATGGCTGATTGCCAAGAAAAAATTACTAAAATTGAGGGGCGCGTCCAAACTCTTCATAGATTTCTTGAGAAGGTTCGTACAGATGGCGATAATGGAAAAACTTTCTCCATTGATGAGATCTCTAATGAGTGGGCTGAATTGCGACAACTACTCAAAGAGATTCCAGATGATGCTGCTCCCTATGTTCGTAAACAAGTTGAAGAGCTTAGTAGCTTAATGGACGAATTTGACTTTACAAAGGATGCAAGTAAAGAGACCTGCAAAAAGTTTGAATCAGCTTGCAAACGTCTTCTTGAAGGATCACAAAAAGAGCTTCCTAACGTAACACGAACTCTCGAGCTCTCTATCCAATTGAGTAAAATTATGCATGAGGCCCTTGTTTTCTGTGCTAAGAGAAACCAAGAGCTTGCAAGAGTCCTGACAAATAATCAGAAGTAAAAATGAAGTGATGGAAACAGAGATATTAGAAAAAGCCTTGGATCAGATTCGTAGCCAGATAGAGAATGGGCAGCCCATTACTCCTGAGTTTACTAATGATGACATGGCACTTCTCTATTCTTTGGGACATAGTCTCTATAAATTTGGTGACTACGCGCAAGCGCGCAAAATCTTCCAGCACTTGATTCTTGCCCAACCCTATGAAAGAAAAAATTGGCACGCCTTTGCCTGCGCTTGCCAAATGACCGAGCACTACAAAGAAGCGCTTACTGGCTACTCTCTTTCGGCCATGTTTGATGAGAATGACCCCGTCCCCCACTTTCATGCAGGCGAATGTCTTTACTCTCTGGGAGACTTTGACGAAGGAGAACGTGCCCTTCGTGCAACAGAAGAGCGCTTAGGAGATAAAGCTCAGCACGAAGAGCTCAGAGGAAAAATTGCAAT
This sequence comes from Candidatus Algichlamydia australiensis, assembly GCA_033977065.1. Classification (GTDB taxonomy): domain Bacteria; phylum Chlamydiota; class Chlamydiia; order Chlamydiales; family JAJFMI01; genus Algichlamydia; species Algichlamydia australiensis. The sequence goes on along the minus strand of JAXCHI010000002.1, from coordinate 405,246 downwards.
GCTAAGGAGGAGCGATGACAACACCCGTCCGAGCCAGCCCACTATCTAAAATTCTGGGCAATACTCTTGCACCTCACTTTACAAAAATTTTTTCACAAAAAAAGTCTGCTACTCCGAAAAAAAGCGATGTAACTTTCTCAAATGGTGGACCTAAAAGCGTCGCTCCTTATAAGCACAATGCGATACCAGAACTCCCACTTCCCAGTCTTTCAACTGGTCTCCAAAATTTTGCAAATGGATTTGAAAGGATAATAAAAGCAGAACTCTGGAATTCCTCAAGAGATCAAGAGTCGATAATGAAGAGATGGTCTGAAAACGAAAGAGAGAAGAGTGAAAAGCTTATTCAATCAATTCCGAATAGCACTTGGACAGCCCAATTGAAAAGCCCTTTTACTATGGGAATACTTGCAACTGGACTTGTGGCTACAGCTATAAAGTATTATCCCGTTCGCAATGGAAACCAACTAGCAGAAACTTTAAAAAAAGGAGTCTATCCTACCATCTTGGGAGCTTCTTCTGTCATGAGTGGTTTATCAGGATATAAAACGAAGATGATTGATAGAGAGAAAACTGAGAGCGATGCGCTGAGTTTTGAAATGCAAAAAGATGTGGAGCAGAGTCAGCAACAGTTAGAAGAACTGATGAAATATTTAACAGACTCCATTAGAAAATTTCTTACTTTGCAAAGAGAAGACGCAGCAATAAAAAGTAAAATCATGGCAAGAGGAGCTTAGATTATGAGTGGAGAGTTAACACCAATTAGACCAAGACAAGAGCAAGTAGAGGGATTGACCCAGCCAGAAAAAAAAGATTTAAATGCACTTGTGCAACTCATTACCTATCTCATGCAGACAGACCAAATGGCTGCCCTATTTCAAGTCATTGGTGACGATCTATCTGACAAAGCAAGAGCAGAGCTTTACGGAAAAGTTAAGAGCACGAAGCACTACCAACAAATTGGTGCAGTCGCTCGAGGCTCTGAAATATTTACAGTAGCTGCTATTGTAGCTAGTGCTGTTTTGGGTTCTCCGATCGATTCTTCCATTATTTCAAGCATAGGCAGATCTGCTGGAGAAGGAGCATCAGCTTGGTTCAATGCTCTGTCTGGAGAATCACAAGCAGATCAGCAAAAGGCGCAGAGAGGTGTTGAAAAAGCCTCCGGAGAAAAACAAACACTTGAGCGGGCAAAGCATGGAAATGACGAGACCTGCTCAAGACTTGCGCAGATGATTACCCAAGTCTACACAATGGGTCAGTAAAATTAAGTTTGCTTTAGAGAGGGCTCGATTGTAAGATGAGGCCATGTGGGGTTTTCTAATTCGGCGCTTTACTTTCCTCGAATCATTGGGAGAGTATGTCGAGCTCATCATGACTGTTATTTCAGCGACTGTTCGTCGTCCTCCTAACTGGACACTCATTCGCGAACAACTCTATGAAATTGGAGTGATGTCGCTCTCTGTTGTGGCGCTAACAGGTTTTTCAACAGGACTTGTTTTGGCTGCGCAGTCTTTTTACCAACTAGCTGATAAAGGTTTAGCAGGAGCCACAGGCTTAATGGTTGGCAAGGCGATGATCACTGAGCTAGGTCCTGTGTTGACTGCATTCATGGTGACAGGTCGCGTTGGTGCAGCGATGTGCGCTGAGCTGGGTACGATGCGGGTCACCGAGCAGATTGATGCCTTGCAGTCGATGGCAGTCAATCCCAATCGCTATCTTTTAGCACCGCGCTACTTAGCCGGCTTTTTCATGCTTCCTCTTCTCACCATCTTTAGTATCATCATGGGCATTTTTGGTGGCTATCTCATCTCTGTCTACTTTTTTGATATGACTGCAGCAAGTTTCTTTGATCCCATGCCCGACTACATCACCCACTTTGACCTCTTCACAGGAATTGTAAAAGCGATCTTTTTTGGGGTTTTGATTGTCACAATCTGCTGCTACCGCGGGGTAACGACAACTGGTGGAGCTGCCGGTGTGGGACGTGCGACTACCAACTGCGTTGTGATCTGCTACACCTGTATTCTCTTTTTTAACTTCTTCATCACTGTAGGTCTCAATGTCATCAACACGCAACTCAATGGGTTCTTATCATGATGGAGGCAAAGGATCTTTTCAAAAAGTATGGCAGTCAGCAGGTACTAGAGGGGCTAAACTTAAAAGTTGAGAAGGGCGAAACACTTGTGATCTTAGGCCGGTCTGGTGTTGGAAAAAGTGTCTTGCTGAAACATATTTTAGGCATTACACGACCTGATCAAGGAAAGATTTTTGTTGATGGAAAATGCGTTTCAGAATTGGAAGGAGAGGAACTTTTCGATTCCATCCGTCATATGGGTATGCTCTTTCAAGGAGCAGCACTCTTTGATTCGATGAATATTTTTGAAAATGTCGCATTTTATCTGCGCGAGCACGGTGATCCTGCTACAGGAGAAAAGTACCCGGAAGAGGTAATTGAGCAGCGCGTAAATGAGGCGCTAGGAATGGTCGAACTGCACGACGTCGGTAAAAAAATGCCCTCTGAGCTCTCCGGAGGGATGCGAAAAAGAGCGGGATTGGCACGGCTCATCGTCTATCGCCCCGAATATTTACTTTACGATGAACCCACAACGGGTCTTGATCCGATTACAGCGATGCATATCAATGAGTTGATTGTTAAAACACAGAAGGAGCTCAAGGCGACAAGTATTGTAGTCACACATGATATTATCTCTGCGCTCTATGTCGGGGATCGCCTCGCCCTTCACAAGGATGGAAAAATCGCGTATATTGCGAAACCAGAAGAGTTTTTAAAGATTGAGGATCCCATTATCGACTTCTTGAGAAGAACGTTGAAAGAGGATCCAAGGAAATTTAGAGGTGATCTCTGAATTTTTGAATTTGAGGGGTGGTTTTGTTTTTAGAAGAAATTTATTATGGAGGATGAAGGCAACTTCGTAAAGTTGGCGGAATCCGAATGATAAATTTATTCAAAAAGAAAAACGAACAGCAAGTGCAAAAATTTAGAGATTGCCTCTAGAAGAGAAGAGTATGAAAGACAAAATTAAAACAATGCTCATCGGCCTTTTTGTGGCTATTGCTTGCGGTCTCTTGATCGGTATGGTGCTCTTTTTTGAGCCCTCGGTCGGCGACGGAAAGCAGACTCTCCTCTTTCGTTTTTCCAATGTAAACGGTCTTAATGTTGGTACACGCGTCTCTTTGGCAGGTAAACCAATTGGAGAGGTTGTTGCCATTCAACAAATTCCTGATGCTCGTCAGCAAACAACAGACACTCTTGGCGGCGTCTACTTTTACCAACTCGTTGCTCACCTCGACTCCTCTGCTGTGATCTATACAACAGATGAGATCACGATCCAAACTTCAGGTCTTCTGGGTGAAAAATCCATTAATATTATTCCAAAAGAGATTCCCAAAGGCTTTATTGCTAAGCGCGCAACGGGCAAGGAGCCTCTCTACGCAGACTCTGCTGATCCCTTTGAGTTTGCTTTAAATGAACTCTCCACCTTAGCTGATAAAATGGATGATGCTTTTGGAAAGATCAGCAATTGGATCGACGATAATGGCCAAGCACTTGGTAGCGCGGTACGCTCCTTTGATGATGCGATGAGCGAGGCCGCAATCGCCATCGGAAAGGCAAATAGCACCGGCCTCATCGAAGATATGGATACTGCTACAGTTAATTTCTCCTCTGCAATGAGCGATCTCTCGACCGCAATGAACACCCTAGAAGAAGAGAATACTTTTGCCAATACAGGAATTATGATCCGCAACTTTAAAGATGCGAGCTACTCGATTGAAGATGTGGCTAACAATCTTGCGGATGGTAAAGGGACTTTGGGAAAAATCATGCAAGATGATGACCTCTATTTGCGGGTTACATCGCTGATGAGCAAAGTAGATACCCTCTTAAACGATATGAACCAGTATGGTGTACTCTTTAATCTAAATAAACAGTGGCAGCGCACGCGTGTCAAACGCGCCTCGATGTTGAGCGCGCTCAACACTCCTGAGCAGTTTAAAGATTACTTTGAAAAAGAGATCGACCTGATTAACTCTTCGATGGCGCGACTCTCTATGCTAATCGAGCGTGCACAACAGACAGAGGAGAGAGCGCGTGTCTTACAGACCCCTCTCTTCAAAGAAGATTTTGCCGAACTCATGCGTGGCGTTGAGGCGATGGAAGCCAACCTCAAACTCTACAACGAGCAGCTCATGGATGCCAAGCAAAACCAAGTAGTCAACTGTGAACCCTGCCCCCAGTAACCGCAGTCTTGCCGCGGGCAATTTTTTAGTTGCTAGCCCTGATATTTCTGAAGGCCTCTTCTTTCGCAGCGTCATTCTTCTTTGCGAACACTCCCCTTCAGGCTCCTTTGGCCTCATTGTGAATAAACCTCTTCCTCTTACCCTTCCCGAAGAGGTCTCTGCTCTTGGTAATATCGCCAACCCACACATAGCGCTACGCTCTGGTGGCCCCATGCAACCGGAACAGATGATGCTTTTGCACAACAGTTCACACGCTACAGGTGACACTCTAAAACTGGCTGAAAATCTCCACCTTGGCGGTGAACTCACTTTTTTGCAGCAAGCTCTTATGGATGAAAACGGCCCTCATCTTCTTCTCTGCTTTGGCTACAGCGGCTGGAACGCTGGATTTTTAGAACGCGAATATCTCGCCGGGAATTGGTTTATCCATCCCGCCTCTTCAAAGCACACTTTTGAAACCCCTCCCGAAACTCTCTGGCGTACCCTTCTTAGGGAGATGGGTGGCAAGTACGCTAGTTTTTCTATGATCCCTGACGATCTCTCGAAAAATTAAGTTTTTGTTAACATTTTGTTGACCAAATATTTTTCTTGATCTAATCTTTACTTCAGAAGCACAAAAAATTATTGGAGGAAAAAGATGGGACTTAAAACAGCAGAAGCAGTCTACTCAGAATTCAGAAATATAGCACATGATGCGGCTAAAGAATTGCGTGATGAAGCTCAACATGACTTAGAAAAAACAGAAAACTGGGCTGCCAAAACCATTAATGAAACCCTTCCTAAACTCAGATCAATACATCAAGAACTTAAGGCAAGAGAAGTTGTTCCAGATGACGAACTCAATACTTATGGAAGGTTTGGTATTCAAGCTCCCGATCTCACACTGCAACATCTGAGGGCGTACTCTGGGGTGCTCTCTTACAATAAAGAAAAAGCTCAAGCGATCTTAGAACTTTTTGAAAAAACAGCAACGAGCTTAAAGGCAGAAGCAACGAAAGAAAAAGTTCAAGAATTCATAATTTCTTATAGAAACCTGTTTAATAAAATTGACGAAAAGCCAAAATTAGAAGATTTTTCTCCTATCTGTGAGAAACCACTTTTTGCTAACCAGCATGCAGAAATGAAGGCAGAGATGGAAACGCACAACAAAACTATCACAACGACTTTGGAAGCTGCAGCTGCTCTAGTGAACGAAAGTGGTGCTGAGCAAAGTGACAACGACGAGAAAGAAATAGAAAGAGAGCGTACAAAATGGGCTGTAAAACACCAAGAACTCAGCAAGAACTGGGAAAGTGCAAATGCACTGCTTAAAAGGCTTGAAGACGCAATTGACGATCTTGCATTTCCTGATGAAGTGATAAAGCAGTTTGAAGGAGTGATAAAACGGTTTGAAGGATTGCACCCAGCTACCCGAAAAGAAATTGAAGATGCGCTAAAAGCAACAGAAAAACTGAGTGGAGAACTAAAAACATGGAAAGAGGAAGTTAAAAAGCAGATTGCTGAACTAAATAGCACCCTCGCTACTGCAGCAAAAAATATAGGCTTTGATCAAGATGAGCCAAGCATATTTGCACGAATTGGTAGAGGAGTAGGTGTCTTTGAGGACACTACTAAAACTTTTAAAAGTGGACTTGAAACATTAGCTAATATGATAGAAAACTATGATCCCGCTGCCGAGGATGCTGAAGAAATAGCAACTGAATTAAATACTAAATTTAAAGAGCTGACTGATAAATACAACGCCTTGCCGGTAAGAGTAAGAACTGAATACCACGAAGAAGTAAATAAACTAACTACTGCAATCCAACAAGTTGAAATAGAGTCTAATTTTGCAAAAAATGCTAAGATTCTTGAGGAGTCTTTACATTCATTCTCAGAAAAGGGAGTTGATGATGAACAAAAAGAAAGTTTAAAGAAAACTCTTAAATCTCTAGAAACATTATTTAGCTCTCTAACTGAAGAGCAACAAGTTCGTCATCAAGAAATGATGACTGATCTTAAAACAAGGACAGAAACAATCACGGATCCAAAGCAAGAAAATCTAAGCATATGGCAACGATTGGGAATGGCCTAATAAAAAAATATAAAGGGGGAAATATTTATTCCCCCCTTCCTCTTAATTTGTTCCTAATTTATACTTCTTATTAAAGGAGGAAAATATGAGTTTACAAGCAATAGCAGAATCACTAATAGAAATATCAGATCATATTGAAAATCCAGAGCTTAAAGCTGAAAGGCCTTGTTGCGTAAATAGCAATTGAAGAAAGTCGTGGCCCGTTTCTTTTTTTCTTTCTCTTACTCAGATTGTTATCCATTCGCCTTTCGGCATCCCTAGACTGCTTATTTTATTCATCGCTACACTCTTCGCGTATGCTTCTGCTCTTTGATTTTTTAGCTTGCGGGTTTTCAGTTTGTCACCAAATATCGTTTTGAATCGATACATCGCTGTTTCTGCCATTGATCGCCTATGATATCCTATTAATTTCTTCCAAATTTTTCTTCCTTCTTCGTCTCCTCCTAGTCCTTTAATTGCCTCTAACGCTTCATTTCTATCTCTCATCCACGGCTCTTTTTCTAATTCGTGCCTCACTCCATTTTTCTGCGGCGGGATTATCGGTTTGCTTTTTTAATTCCCTATAGCTCTCTTTTGTATCGTAGGCTCCATCTCCATAGACTCTTTTTACTTTTTTAGGCAGCTTTTTCATGATTTTTCTTCCAGCTTGGCTGTCTCCTTCACTATTCTTTCCTAGTTTGCTTAAAACTATTTCGTGGCTATCAGGACATGTCGCTAAATGCAGTTTGCGCCAGGTTCTTCTCTTTTTCTTACCGTGTTTACGTGCATTCCATTCGCCTTCTCCGTATACTTTTAATCCTGTTGAATCAATGACGATATCTGCCGGCTGCTTTTTGCTTATTTTTGCTACTTCTTTTCCGAGTTTCCCTGCCCTCCTACATATACGGGTGTAACACGGCACTGGTAGCGCCACTCCTAATAGAATCATTAGAGTTTCCAAAAAACCTGCTAATCCCCTATAGGGCAGGTGGTAAACTGACTTGATAATCAAGGCGCAAAGAATGGCATCATCAGAATATATTTCGGGTCTTCCTCTTTTAGATTTTCCGTCTGAGAGCCATTTCTCAATAGCATCTGGCGACAACCAAAAAGTGATGCTTCCTCTTTTTTTCAGGGATTTGTTATATTCAGACCAGTTGCGGATGATGTACTTTTTATTTGTCTCTTTCATGTAACCTCTAAATCTTCGTAGTGATTAACAAAAATTTAAAGTCTTACTGAAATTTTGACAAGAAAGTCTTTATCCGCAGCTATTTACGCAACAAGGCCAAGCTGAAATGGAAAAGACTATCTTAAAAATTCTTGAAATGCAGAGAGATCTAATAACATCTGTCGCTAGTCTAAGTACTGAATCAAGTTTATCTTTTTCAAAATATAATATTCCCGGTCCTCATTAACTTTTTTAAAGAAGTGAGGCTTTGAAAAACTTAACTGCTTCAGACTTTTTGCGCGTTTTGCCCTCAAGCTCAGACGAAAAGAGCGAGAGGGAGCTAAGCGCGCGGCTGAGGCGGTGAATGTCGACAATACGATTACGGATGATAAGTGCGGGCGCAAAGACCATCCAGAGAATAAAGTCATTCTCCTCTTCGGAAAACTCTTTTTCCTTCATCAGTTTTAAAAATGAGTAGAAGTGCATTGTCTGAATCTGCCCCACGTCGATGGCATCTTTACAGGTAAAGCTCATGTAAGCAGGCGCCACCATCTCCACAAGTTTTATGATGAGAAACTGCCAGGTAATTTCAACAAAGTCGAGTCGCTCTTTTCGATTCAGTTCTGCTTTTTTTTCAAAAAAAGCTTTGTGAATGTAAGGGAGCAACTTTTCTACAAACTGCAAAAGTTCTTTGCGGTCGAGGCTTTTAGGAAAGTAAAAACCACACTCCTCCCCTCCCTTTATCTGTTCAAGCAAGAGGGAAAGAAACTCTTTGCTTTTATCCAGGTGCAGGTACTCATCGATCTGTTGATAGAACGGAGTGTTTTTCGGCAGCGTAATGACGGTCAGATTTTCAGGAAAATCTTGCGCCACTTTTTCTATGCTTTCCGCTCTGCCGTGCTCCTCCCATGAGGTGCGGTCTTGAAGATTGATGAGCAGCAAGCGCTTTTTACCACACTCACGAAGAAAGGCTTTGAACTCGTTTAAAATTTTTGCTGAGGCAATTTGCTCTTGATAAACAGGTGCAGGAATGCGAAGGAGGGAAACTCTCTTTTTTCCTAGCTGAAAGTCAAAAAGGTGTGAAGGATAGTTTTCCAAAAACATGGGATCAAAGCCGATCGTCTGCTCGCGCTCTTCAAAAAGGTCGATCAAGCGCAAAAGAGGCCCGTTTGGATACTTACGCAAAAGATTACGGATGTCATCGTGATTTTCTAAAATATTATTCCAAAGCGTGAGAGGCTTTACCGGATACTCTGTTTTACGGCGACGACCACTCTGATAAATCATTTGGAAAATGTAGCCAATTGCATCATCTCGTTTGCCCATGTGGGTATAAAATGCGTGAGAAAAGCGATGGAGAAGATTGAGGGTTGAACTGCGCAAGGCGTCGAGATTCTCTTTTGATTGTCCTAAAAGTTTTACATACTCAACGGAAGAGACAGCTTCACGAAGATAATCCAAAAAGTCTTTAAAGTAGCCAATACAGCTCTTTCCCGAAGTATTGGAGAGAAGATTGCGGTGGTTAGCAGCAAGATTCAGGGCCATGTAAGCTTTTAGTGTGCAGCGCCCTAGCCAATAATCCTTGAATTTAAAAGCATCTTTGCAAAATTTCTGGATGGGTTTTTCAGCCGCCTCACAAATTTCTTTTGCCGAATGGTGGCAGTCGCGATCTTGTATGGAACGAATTTTAATTAAGGGGTCATCACCATACTTATCAATGAGCATCTCATCGAAATCGGTCACAAGCCGAATGTGTCGGACAAGGTTGCGATTAAAGAAGGGTTTTCCATCTTCTTTGCGAATATAAAAGAGTTCATACTTGCGATCTTTTCGCACTTGCTCAAGCTCTTTTAAGCCGCGTCGCTCAATGTCTGTAAGGTCTTCTTCTACTCCCTCTCCCCACTCTTCTTGCCAGGAAGCCTCTGCAACAAGTTCGCGCTCAAAACGCTTCATAATTTTTTCATAGTAGAAGCGCTGCAGGTCTTGGTACTCGGGAAGAGCGGTAAGATCTTCATCTTTATGTGCACTTTTAAACAATCCTGTGCAGCGATCCATCTTGGTCACTGCCTCACCAGCAAGCTCCATGATAGCGTGCACCCCACGCTGGGTCTCTTCATCGCGGTGGCCATCGCGGTAGACGCGCTTTAAATAGCGATGAACTGTATTAAATGTCTCTTTTACAGTTTGATAGGTCTTCTCTTCATCAGATAGATCAAGCCAAAGATGTTTCTCAAAAGGATCAATTGTGCCCTTGCGAGCGCGCTCTTCTTTAAGAGCTTTTTCATCCATTTCGGCCATGCTAGAGAGATTCTCTACCGCTTCCGCTACGGACATTCCGCTTTTTTTTGGCTTTTTAGACATTACAAAACAATATTATTAGTTCTCTAATAACATTATTTAATAATATTAATTATTATTACAAGTTAATTAACAGTAATTTCACGTGTAGTATCGTTAAATAAACCCGGAACCTTCTGATTATTAGGGTCTAAAAGCTCTAAACGCACTTTATGCGTTCCTTTAGGCACATTATAGAGATAGTAGGGCACCCACATAGTGAGAGTCTCGATCTCTTTATCATCGACAGAGAGGCGAATCTTATACCCATCTTGAGAAAGTCTGGCGTTTGTTACCTCAAAATCAAGAAGAATGGGGTCTGATTTTGCTGCTGAATAGCTCCCTTGCGGAGCGTTATAAGTCAGAAATGGTTTGGTCGGGTCAAAGTCAATTGTTGGAGTTTTTGCACCGACATAGAAGATGCGAGTTGCTAAGGCTTTTTTTGCTTTAATCGATTCACCAAAAGAGCGAACTGGAAAAATTCGTAAAACATGCTGGCCCGCTTTTAAATTTTCAGGGAGCTTAAATGTTACGGTCTTATCATAAAATGAGCGATCTTCATCAAAGGAGTCTTCAGAAGCCTGGTAATGAGAGAGGTAGGGATTATCATCTACAACTACATGGAGAGATTGCCCTTTGGGATCGTTTTGTAACACGTTTGCGCGGGGGAATTGGCTCGCAGCTCCAAGAGAAAAACCATCAATTCGCACTTGAATTGAGAGGGGTTGACGACGCTCAACTTCACCCGGCTTTGGAAATACAATGCGTGTTTCTACTTGTTCAGGAAATGGAGTGGGGGCAACAGGCACAACCTGAATCGTTTGTGCTAAAATTAAAGCTGGCAGTGCTAATATTGATAATGCAATCTTCATCGTTTTTTATTTTTAAAATACACAAAAGTAATAACTAGGGCAATAACAGAAATCAAAGCAGCAAATAAAGTTGCAATAGAATAACTAAAATAGTTTGCTCTTAGATAAGTTGCAATGACCTCACTTCGAAAAGGGCTCTCTATTTCAACCATTGAGGGGTGCATTTCTGTTGTTAATTGTGCAAACTGCTGAGGGTTAACACCTCTGCTCGCTGCTAATTGATCGAGCCCTCGAACAAATAAGAAGTGTCCAAGGTTTGTGACTAACGCTCCAAGCACCGCAACACCAAGCGTCGCTCCAACATAGCGCATCGTATTATAAATTCCCGATGCTTCTCCCCTCTTTCCTTCAGGAACTGAAGAGAGTGTAGCTGTAGAGTTGGGAGTCATAACAAGCGCAATTCCCGCTCCAAATGTTAAAAGAGAGGGCACAATCAAGAGCGCCTCACCTTGATTTAAAAAGAAGAAAAACCAGATCAATCCAAAAGTCATTAAAATGAATCCTATAGCCATGGGGAGCCTTGGTCCAAAACGGTCAACAAGATGCCCAGCCATTGGAGCAAAAATCAGAAGTGGGAAGGTAGCAAACAGTGTCATTGAACCCGCTTGCATGGGGGTATAGTCTAAAGTCTCCTGAAAATAGATCGCCCAAAAAATGGTCATCGTAAGCAGAAACTGGGTAAGCAGAATCACAAGATTTCCACCACAAAACCTACGAATGGAAAAGAGTTTACGATCAAAAAAAGGTTTTTTTGCTTTAAGCTCTGTAATAACAAGTATAGAAGTGAAGAGAAGGGAGAGGCCAAAAAGTGCGATCACTCCTCGCGATGTCCACCCCCAACTCTTGCCCTGCATTAAGGCTAAAACAAGGGTGATAAGAGCGCCACAAAATGTAAAAGTCCCAATAAGATCAAAAGAGACCTTTACTCTCTTTGACCTAGGAATAAAGATCAGAGCAAGAGTCGTTCCTGTAATGGCGATAGGGAGATTGATCCAAAAGAGCCAGCGCCAAGAAAAAAATTGTGTAAATGCTCCCCCAATAAAGGGCCCAAGGGTAAGAAAAAGAGAGCTAAATCCCACAACAATTCCCAGGTAGCGACCCCGCAAATGCTCCGGAAAGGTATCAATGATAAGAGAGAGCGCTGCAGGTCCCATCATAGCTCCGCCTACTCCTTGTATGGAGCGACTGATGATCAACCAATGACCACTTGTCGCCATCCCTCCAATAGCAGAAGCGATCGCAAAAACAAGAAGTCCTATGCACAAAATTTTGCGATGTCCCCAAAAGTCTCCAAGCTTGCCACCCACAAAGACAAGCGTAGCAACAGCAAGCAAGTAACTGTTGATGATCCACTGCGCATCTGTCTGTGAAATTCGCAACTCCTTGACAATGGTTGGAAGTGCCACAGGAATGATGGTCACATCTAAAAAGACCATAGAAGTCGCAGTTGCAATTGCAATAAGAGAGAGAATCGTAGTCGACCTGTTCATATGTCCGGATATATCAGCTATGCTGTATACTAGAAAGTGTAATGAAGAAAAAAATAGTGATTCTTATTTTTTCACTACCACTTTTTTGGGGGGTTGAGCGCTTTGCTCATGCCAAAACGGATGGCTTTGCTCTTGTCAACATCACTTCTCCATTAAGATCTAATTCTAAGTGGGAGGTTGAAAACCCTGCGGGCTGGGAAGAGATCTTAAAACAGGAGTTTTCCTATCTCTCATGCGGCGCCCAATGCTACGTCTTTGCAAGTGCAGATGGAAAATACGTACTAAAATTTTTCAAACATCAGCATATGCGTATCCCTCCTCTTTTAGAGAAGATCCCCCTACCCTCACAATTAGATGCCTATCGGTCGAAAAAAATAGAGAAAAAAAGAGCTCTCCAGGAAGCGACCTTTTCCAGTATGAAGATTGCATATGATAATCTAAAAGAAGAGACAGCGCTCATTGCCCTCCACCTCAATAAGACAGATGACCTTCTCTCTCCTATTACCCTAAAAGATAAAATCGGAATTTTGCATAGAATTGACCCCAATCAGTTTGAGTTTGTTCTTCAAAAAAGAGGGAAGCTTGCGTATGAAGAGATAGAAAAATTCATGGCGCAAGACGAAAAGTACAAAGCAGAAAAACTCCTGCGTGACGCCCTACTTCTTACACAGAAGCGGATTGCAAAAGGAATATTTGATAAAGATCCTGACTTTAAAACGAACTTTGGAATTGTCGAGGGCAAACTTGTGCAAATTGATATTGGACGTTTTTCAAAAAATAGAGTTGATGACCCAGAAGAACTTTACAGAATTACACGTCCACTAGCTGCACAATTCCCCCAACTATTTCCCCCTATTTATGAAGAAATTTTTCCGTAATACTCTATTTTTTATTAGCTCAGCCGCCCTCATTTTTGGAGTAGAGCGCCTTTGCCATGCGGCAACTGATGGTTTTACATTAACGCGCGTACGCTCCGACTTCACATTTGAACCCGCCTATGTCACACCAAGTTGTGAAGCAGCTTTGAAAGAGATTTTTACCCAACCCTTTACATACCTCTCCAGCGGCTCGCAGTGCTATGTCTTTTTAAGCGAAGACAAACAGACCATACTGAAATTATTTAAAAACCACCGCTTTGGCAATATTGCCTCTCTTTTCGACAAAAAGCGAAAACTTAAAAGGATTGAATCCTTTCATGACACCCTCACCAGCTGTTTATTTAGTCATAAAGAGTTTCGAGATGAGACGCGCGTATTTTATGTTCACTTGGGGAAAACAGAAGATCCCGCACTGAAAGCACACCTTGTTGATAAGCTAAATATTCATCACTACCTCGACCTCAACAGCACCCAATTTCATCTGCAAAAGTGCGCAACCTCTGTTCCACAATATCTTCTATCTCTGCGCAAGAAAGGCGCTCACGAAGAGGCCAAGCTTGCTCTTGATGCCCTTCTCGATATTTCGGAAAAACGCGCGCTTTTAGGATTCAATGACAAAGATCCCCACCTGATTCACAACTTCGGGTTTATTGATGGACAAGCCGTGCAAGTTGATGCGGTGGGCTTTTCTCCCAACAAAAGTCGTGATAAGAGGCGTTTTTATACAAAAGAGATTTTGAAAATTCGTGCCAAGGTGATGCCGTGGCTAGAAGAGAACTATCCCGAGATTATCCCACATGTGGAGAGCCAGCTCACTTCTTTTTATGACACTCCGGATCATGGGCCTGGTACCCGACGTTTGACCACACATTGAACTTCTCTTGCTCTCCCTGTTGGTCTTCCATATTCACAATAGAGAATGTCTCCCACACCTTTTAAAATCGTACGAACGTGCATGAGGTTTTTGACATTCCAAGTTTTTGTAGTTTCCTTCCTTATCCTATCATACGGCTGAAAGTGATCGTAGGGAAAAGTCACGACAAGTGTTCCACCATCCTCTAAAGAGGCGATCAAGTTTTTCCATGTTTGAGCAAACTCATTAGGATTCACATAAGAGAGCCCAGCCAGAGAATAAATCACTCTATGTTTTTCTGCAAAATTAAAACTATTACGAGTGTTTTTATCGAAAATCGCTATTTCTGAAGTAATAAAACTCCCTATATATGGAGAGGCAAATTCTTCAATTTTCCAATAGTTTATACGAATATTTGCAGTTGGCTCTGCCTTATCCCATGCGTCGCATTGAGCTTCAATATAAACATCCGACTCTTCCTTGGAAACAGGCCTCTCTATTAATCCAAGCCACTCAAAGCATCCACCTAACACTTTTTGCATCTTAATCGTTTTTTGTTTTCAATTTAAACGGAGTTCAATATATTCAACTTAAACCCTTAAGGTCAAGTATGAAAATTTTAAACTTTTTCTTAGTCATAGCACTCTTTTTTGCTGGTTGCTCTAGCAGTGATAAAAATTGCGGAAAGACGATTCGCATCGCTCTGAACCAAAACCCGCCAACACTAGATACACGAAAAAGTGGAGACACGACCTCCTCAGCTCTGCATTTTTTACTCTATTCAGGATTGACCCACATCTCGAAAGATAACAAAGTAGAAAATGATCTTGCTGAAGAGATTTCCATCTCAGAAGATGGTACAGAATATACTTTTACTCTGAGAGAGGGTTACTGGTCAGACGGCTCATTGATTACAGCAGAAGACTTTGCGCGTAGCTGGAAAGAGATTCTTGCTCCAACCTTCCCCGCACCAAATGCACCTCTTCTCTATCCGATAAAAAACGCCCGCGAAATGAAAGAGGGTAAGTGTGATCCAAGTGAAGTGGGAATCTCTGCACTTGATGAGCGTACACTAAAAATTACATTAAACCGCCCCACTCCTTATTTCTTACGACTCACTTCATTTTGCACCTTCTTTCCAATGAAAATTCATTCAAATGGAGGATTTCTTACAAGCGGTCCCTTTCTTCTCAAGACATGGCTTCACAATGACCAGCTTGTTTTAAAAGCAAACCCCAAGTTTCACAACCAAGAGAAGATCCAAGTCGACACTCTAAAACTTTTTGTGGTAGAGAGTGAGAGTACAGCCTTAAAAATGTTTGAACAAGGTGAGCTCGACTTCGTTGGTGGCGTGATGTGTCAACTCCCCATAGACTTAGTAGGACACTACATTCAGGAAAACAAGGCGCGGCTAAAACCTTTCCCGGCAACAGCGCGCTTCTATTTCAATAACAGGATTCCTCCCTTCCACAATAAAAAAATTCGTAAGGGAATCTCGCTTGCCATTGATCGTGAAGCCATTGTACAGGCTCTTGCGCCCCTTCCTGCTAAGGTAGCAACTGGCGTAGTTCCTCCGCTTCTCAAGTCAGAAGATTCTACCTACCCTGCTAACATTGCAGGTGATGCTAGAGCTATTTTTGAAGAGGGTCTAAGAGAAGAGGGACTTGAATCTCTTCCAGAAATTCCTCTTCTCTATGCAATTAGCGAGATGCATGATAAAGTTGTGCAAGTTATCCAAGAGCAATTACGCGAAAAACTAGGTATTACTGTAGTTCTTGAGGGACTGGACTTTAAGCACTACCTTAAAAAAATTCGTTCACGCAACTATGTTACAGCACATGGAAAATGGATTGCACAATACAACGACCCCATCAATATTTTGGATCCTTTTAAACATAAAAACTCAGCTATGAATATTCCAGGATGGGAATCCCCTGAATTTATAGAGTGCTTGGAAGCTTCAGCTTATGCAAAAACATCTGAAGAGCGATCCAAACTTCTAGATAGGGCAGAAGAAGTCATGAGTGAAGAAGTTCCTGTATACTCACTCTTTCACTGGAGCGACTACTATCTTTTGAATCCAAAAATAAATGACTTTTACATCTGCTCCACTAGCCCGCCGCAGTGTAGCGATATTGAGGTAAAGTAAAGAGATGAAATATCCCGAAATCTTACGAATCAAGCAGCAGCTCCCTAAGATTTTCGAGGATCGTGATTTTAGTCCGCAGATCGAGCGCATTGTCGGAGAAGCTCTTCCCCTTAAAAAAATAATGGAGGGAGATCCCGATACGATTTTTGATCGTATTTTGGAGACAATGCCCCTTGTTCATATTGTCTACTCTGAAGATGCGATCCCCTCAACACACTTCTCTTTTATTGTTCCTCTTGACCAGTGCAAAGGCCTTGGTCGCTACGTAACAGAAATTTGTAGTCGTTGGGTCTTACCTGGACAAGTCCTTCCTGTTACCACAGCCTTTAGCTACAATTTTATTTTTGTAAATTTTCCAAATAGAGTTTTCTTTGTTAAAGAACTAACTGTGGAAGCTCCCGGGGAAAAAACTATAAAAAATATTGCGCATAACAGCCCAATTGTCGGGAAGGAAATTCGTACAAACTTAATTGCTGTAGATCAGACGCGGACGATTGTCAAAATTCCCGACTTAACTTTTGATGAGCGTGTCGAATTACTAAAAGAGAGACTTGGACAAGTAATCGAAGAGTTTCCTTCGGAGGTAGGAGCACACGTACACAAACTTTTACAAGATTCAATGTCTGCAGCGATTGGAGAGGTGCGTGTCGATGAAATCCGCGCTGGGATTGCGCGAATTATGGAGATGTCAAATCCTAATGACCACACCCTATTTAAGGAGACAAAACGCCATCTTCTTCTCTTTGCAGAAAAATTTGTATATGCAAGAGCTCCGAAACATATCATACGCATCCTCTGTTACTTTCATCTTTTTCGTAAAACTCTTTTGCAGGAGCATGAGGAGAGCCCCGATGATCAACACTTCGCTTTGCGAACATTTCAAGTCGTTCTCCCCGATCCGGACCATCGCTCTGTCATGGCCATCTGCATTGGACACAACCTTCTTCCAACAAACATTCCTCTTGAAGAAGAGCGCCTTGCTGAGATTATTCGCATCTGGCTTCCAAACGCTGTAAAAGTAGAAGAGTCCTACTACGAGCACCGTCGACTCGGTGAGCGTTTTAAATTGATGTATATCGAGGTCTGTAAAAATAATGGCCAACCCTTTACAGATTTAGAGATGTGGACACTTCGCAAAATGCTACCCGCAGAAATAAAAGAGCGCCTCTTTTACCACCATAAAATTCGTTGGCATCGCAACGAAGAAGACGCCTTTAAAAATATTGTTCACCTAGCAAGACAACTGCGTACTGTTAATGACCCTCCCCAAGTATCTGTAAATTACTTTAAATCTGATCGCAATAACTTGATTTTTACAGTACTTCTTGTCCGGGTTGTGAAATCAGAACATAGATCTATACGAGAGCTGCTCGAAGAGCATCGCGAAGATTTTGTTCGCCTTGAAAAAGTTGATGTGCACAAAGTGGGACTTATCCGCAAAAAGCACACCAAAGAGGCGATCATCTTTGACATTGCTATGGATGCGAAAAAATACTCAACAGAGCTCTCCTCCGATGTCTACCGCGCAAGACAGGGTGTAATTGAGTTATTAATTAAAATTTTCGGAGAAGTTCGAGACTCAAATGGAACACTTGTAGCGAAACAAGTAGACGCTCTTTCTCGAGTAAAAAAACTCTTTGATGAAGAGGATGTTCCCACTCACTTTCTTTTTGAGCCTTTCTTTTACTCTCTTAACCCCACCTATATGCAGACTGTTCTCCCCCCAGCTGTCATAAAAACATTTTTTAAGTTTTTTCATTCCGTGGTGCGCTCCAACTCTTCAGAAGCAATTCCCATGGTGCGCAAAGAAATCCACCATTCCTACTACATGACAATTGTGGCTGCACCTAAAGAAAATATTCGAGACTTCATCATCCCTCCAATTGAAAAATTAAAACTTGAAGGGGATCTTGTATCTACAGCACACAACTTTACCCTCTTTCAAGTTCTCTCATTTATGATACGTATCGACGGAAAAAGTGAAAAAATACTAGAGTCAAAGGTACGTGAAGCTTTCAAGGAGTGGCGCGCGCATAACAAATCTCCGAAAAAGAAACTCACTAGAAGCGCCAACTTGATGGAGGATTACGAAGAGAGCGAACTTGAAGTATGACTAAATTTATCTTATTTATGCTCCTTTTTTCCATGAGAGAACAGGGGTTTTCCATAAAAAAAATTTCTTCAAAACACCCAAAACAACAAGAGTGGGTAACAGAAGGTGATGACGCTTTCCTTCAAGAAATCCTCTCTCAACCATTTACCTACCTTGGTAGCGGCAATCACACCTATGCTTTCGCATCTGAAGATGGAGAGTATGTTCTTAAATTTTTTAAGCAAAAACACATGCGCACACACTCCCTTCTTCCCCTTTCAAAAGAGAAGAAAGAGCGTCGCATAAAAGAGAGGAATAAATCGTATAATAGTTACAAGATCGCCTACGAAACTCTACCTGAGCTCACAGGCACACTCTATCTTCATTTGACTAAGACAAGCCACCTTAAAAAATTTATCACCATTATTGACCAACATAAGAAAACTCATACACTTAATGCTGACAAATTTGAGTTTCTACTGCAAAGAAGAGCAAAAGTGGGCTTTGCCTACATAGAAGAATTACTAGAAAAAAAACAGAAAGAGAGAGCGCTCTCTGCACTCTGTTCTTACTTAGAGCTCATTAAGACACGTGCCAAAAAAGGCATTAGTGACCATGACAGACAGCTCTTTAAAAATTATGGCTTTATTGGAAATAGAGCAATTGAAATCGATATTGGAGATTTTGCAATTGATTCTGAGAGTGCCCTGCCTGTAAATATCCAAAAAGAACTCCAAGAAGTCTCCGCCCAAATTCTCGATTTTGTTTCGACATACGCTCCGGAATTATCGCAACAAATCAAAAGACGCATCGATCAAATTGTAAAATCCACATGAACTTTTTTTTTCTCTTTACTCTCTCTCTTTTGCAAATGAAAGGGTTTACTGTGCATAAAATCGAATCGCACCATCCCTACCAAGAGGAGTGGGACGTTGCTACAGATCTTCCCGCAGATAAGCTCAACCAGATTCTTTCTCAATCCTACCACTATCTTGCCAGTGGAAAAGAGTGCTACGTCTTCTCATCAGATGATGAGCAATATGTAATCAAGTTTTTTAAACAAAAACATATGGATACAACCGGTCTTAGACCAAAAAAGAGACGAGACGAGCTTCGTAAAAAAACCTTTTCAAGTTATAAAATTGCTTACGAAAGGCTAAGAGAAGAGACGCAACTTCTCTATCTTCACCTTACCAAAAGCCAACACTTAAAGAGAAAGCTTCACCTCACAGATAACTTTCATAGACCTTTTACACTTGATCTGGACCAAGCAGAGTTTCTGATCCAGCGTCAGGGTACCCCTCTTCTCGCTTATCTCGAAGATAAACCAGAAGAAGTGCGCCAAAAAATGCTTGCTAAACTTAAAATCTTTATTCAAAATCGAATTGATAAAGGAATCCATGATGCGGATAATAACTGTGAGCGCAATCTCGGAGTCATCGAAGGAGAAATTTTTGAAATTGATATTGGAGAATTCTCCTTGACAAATGAGGAATTTGACGTAGAAAAAGAGATTTATGAAGCAACAAAAGATTTAATGATTCATGGCTAACTATCGTACACATTCCACCTTTAATTTACTTATTGCTCTACCGCTGTTTTTAGCAGGCGGCTACTACTACCTGCACTTAGAACCCATTCCCCTCATCGCATTTGGAGCCATCTTTTCATATGGCACGCTCTTTTTAAGCCCCGATCTCGATTTGGCTTACCAGATCAAAGTGGGCTCTCTGCGTGGGCTGTTAACTCTCCCCTTTCGTCCATACAGCCGTCTCTTTCGTCATCGTGGTCTTTCACACATGCCAATTTTAGGGACTATAACACGTGTGATTTGGCTTGCACTCATTATACTCGCCATCTTTTACATTTTGAATATGGGACACCAACCCTTTGTCAGTTTTATCAAAGCGCATCGAGAAATCTTTCTCTACTCCCTTGCCGGTCTAATTGCTGCCGACCTTTCTCATCTGCTTCTTGATCTTTAAAACAAAAAATTGTAAATATTGATGCATGAATATTGACATCTCATATGGCGCGTGGGACAGCCCAGTCTCAGCAGAAGTAGTAGTTGAAAAAGCCCTTCGTTTGGGAACAGTTGTTTCTGATGGAGAGTATCTTTACTGGCTAGAAGGAAGGCCGCAAGAAAAGGGACGTAATGCCCTTATGCGCTACTCTCCAAAAGGAAAAGAGGAACTTTTAAGCGATGTCAATGTACGCACGCGTGTTCATGAGTATGGAGGAGGCGCCTATACTGCTGCTGGCAACCATATTGTCTTTATTGATGACAAAACACAATCTCTATATCACCTCGATCAGAATGGCAACGTCAAACAACTGACTCCAACAGACAATCGCCGCTATGCAGAGCCAGTAATCGACTTAAAACGAGGAACGGTCTACGCTATCTGT
Source organism: Candidatus Algichlamydia australiensis (assembly GCA_033977065.1). Taxonomy (GTDB): domain Bacteria; phylum Chlamydiota; class Chlamydiia; order Chlamydiales; family JAJFMI01; genus Algichlamydia; species Algichlamydia australiensis. The sequence goes on along the minus strand of JAXCHI010000002.1, from coordinate 384,685 downwards.
GAAGAACACAGCGATGAAATTGAAAATTACATTGTATCTGTTGCTCTTGAGGGAGGATCAGAACCAAAAAAACTGATTGAGGGCCACGATTTTTACTCTTGTATTGGAATCAGTCCTGATGGAGAGCAGTTTTCCTATCTTGCGTGGAACCATCCCAATCTTCCCTGGGACGCAACAGAGCTACACCTCAACGACTTTGCTGGAAATGATCAGATCATTGCTGGTGAAAATTCCTCTATTGCTCTACCTAAATGGGGACCTGATGGAAAACTCTACTATACAGATGACAAAGAGGGTTTTTGGAGCTTGTATTGCTATGATAGTGGAGAAATAGAGCCACTCACAACTCATATCCAGGGAGACTTTGGAGAGCCGCAGTGGATTTTTGGAGCCTCACGTCTCATTTTTGACGAAGACTCAATCATTGCTATTTACACAGTCAAAGGAGAGGATCACCTCGCTATTTTCAACCCAGAAACAAAAACTCTTATTGATCTTGACCTGCCCTACACCTACTACAGCAACCTACATAAAGTGGGCGAAAAAATTGCATTTATAGGAGCTGGACCAACAAATCCTGCAGCACTTTATCTGTATGATAAAGAGACAAAAAAGACCGAAAGACTCCAAGTAAGTAAAGAAAACGTCCTAAAAGATGAAAGCGTCTCTATTCCCCAATCTATTGCCTTCCCAACTGCTGGAGGAAAGGAGGCCTACGGCTTCTACTATGCCCCTAAAAATCCTAATTTTAAAGCGCCTCAAAACGAGAAACCCCCTCTTATCGTAAGGATACACGGCGGTCCTACCTCGATGACTCCCGCAATTTTTAGTTTAGTTACACAATTTTGGACAACTCGTGGCTACGCTGTTCTCGATGTGAACTACGGTGGAAGTACAGGCTATGGACGTGAATACCGCAAACGTCTTAATGGAAATTGGGGCATTGTAGATGTCCAAGATGCGATTGCAGGAGCCAAATATTTAGTTAACCAAGGCTTAGCGGATGAAAATCGCCTCGCTATTCGTGGAGGCAGCGCAGGAGGCTATACAACAATAGCAGCCTTAACTTTTGAGAACTATTTCCATGCTGGATGCTCTCTTTTTGGTATCTGCGACTTGGAACTTCTAGACGCATGCAACCATAAATTTGAACATTTTTACAATCACAACTTAATCGGTCCCTACCCTGAAAAAAAAGAGCTCTATCGTGAACGCTCTCCTATCCACAGAGTAGATGAGCTGCAGACACCCTTGCTAATTTTGCAAGGTGATGAAGACAAAATTGTTCCTCCTAACCAAGCAGAAGCTGTTGCTGACGCACTTGAAAAGAACGGAACTCCTTACAAGTACATTCTTTTTGAAGGTGAACAGCACGGTTTTCGCAAAAGTGAAAACATCATGCGAGCGCTTGAAGAGGAATACAATTTTTATACAAAAACTTTTGAAATAAAAAAATAGAGCTATACAAGATCTTTTTCATCTGTTAGAATTGTCATCATAAAGGGTTGGCAATAACATGAAAAGGCTGTTTCAAAAGTTTCTTTTTCTACTCATTCCTCTCTCGCTATTTAGTGAAGAGGGCCCCGTTCATCGCATTAACTTTAATAATGTTGCAGCAGGTGAATTCCTCCACTTTGTCAGCCGTATTTGTAACGTAAACTTTGCTTATAATGAGGGTGATCTTAATTTTAGAGTCACACTTGTTTCGGGAAAAGGAAGCAGTAAGAGCGATATCTTAGCAGCTCTTAGCAATATTCTTTTTCAGCACGGCTATCAAATTGAGACAACAGGCGTCGAAGGGTATCTCGCCATCTGCCGCATGACTGAAGAGGAAAAAGCCTTCTACCAAAGAGAAAAGCATCGTGCAAAATTAGCAAGAATTTCACAAGCCATCCATGGTACAGATCCCTCACAAGCCTGCGGCTTTTATGGGGAAGACTCCTTTCACACCTACAAATTGCAATATCATGACGGGCATGAGATCCAAGAAGCAATCAAGCAATTTGCCAATGACGCGAGTTCACCCGAACTTGCAAAAGCTATTCGCAATATGCAATATGTGAAATCGACAAATTCACTACTCTTTAAAGGTGACGTTGATACAACAAACCAGCTCATCAATCTCGTCAAAACGCTTGATATACCTTTAAAACAAGTATTTATTGAGGTCTTAGTTATTGAGACAGACCTCAACAACAGCCTCGACTTTGGACTTGAGTGGAGTGCTAAAATGGGTCATGGAAAATATTCAGGAAGTGGAAGCTCCTCTTCCGGTGTCCCCGGTTTCAGCAACTCTCATGCAAGTGGTAGCAGATCCATTCCTTTCGGAAAAGGTTTTGATCTAAGTATTATTGGTGATCTCATCTTTCATAAAGGAAAGTCCTTCCTCTCTATTGGATCTCTTGTTTCTGCGCTGCAAACTGAGTCTGATACAAGCATTATTCTCAATCAAAAGATCTTGGCGCAAGACAACAGATCATCTCGTGTTTTCCAAGGGGAAAATATCCCTTTTAATGGAGCAACAACACAGACCATAGGAAGTACACAGCAGACTACTTCAAATATTGAATATAAAAAAGTAGGTGTATCTCTTGAGATTAAGCCAAAACTGGGCGACGACGATGTTATTTCCCTAGATATCATTCAAGACGTTTCTCAAGCGAGTCCAACATCTATATCAGGCTCTGGAGTACAGACATCAGAAGCAAACATGGTTACAAGCACATGCGTACCAGATAAATGCTTCCTTGTTGTCTCTGGAATGGCACGTACAAATAAAGTAAAAAGTAAATCGGGACTCCCCTGCCTTGGAGGACTTCCTGTGATCGGCCGCGCCTTCTCTAGAACAGTAACAGAAGAGAAAAAGCGCAATCTTCTTATCTTTGTGCGCCCACAAATCATCCACACGGCTCAAGAGCATGAAAGAGTAACTGCGCAGCAAGAGTTAATCCATAACTTCAACCGAAAAAATTCTCAACTTGAGCAAACTCTAGAGTACTACGAAGAGGAGAAACCAGATTATGACGACTACCCCGCTGTCACAGCCTCCACTTCCTAATGAGGTCAAGGAGAAGATGAGCATCTTCTCTGACCACGGTAGAGAAAACTTTTTGAAAGGCTGCGAAGAGCTTGAAGAGGGCGAAATTAACAAAAGAATTTGCAAGCAAATTCTTCGCGCCATTGCATCGGACATGCGTCGAATGATGGACAAGCATCTCAGAAAGATGAAAGAGATGCACCGTGACCTGATGCGTCACTGATCAGACTTTCCACTAAAACACCAAAAATTGGCTCAAATTTCTTTTTCGAACTCGCTAGCTTTTGCTAAGCTAGCTCCGTTCTCCAAAAAAAATTTTTTCTCAATTTTTGATATTTTATCGAAAAGAGCAGCTGTTCAGCGACTCCTTATGCGTCAAAGTTAGTTCACGGTTTTTTCATAAAAAATCTAATGATGCGCGAAGCGGCCTAGCGGCTTTATCTCGCAAAGCAAAATCGCAATTCAGCCGCCATGAAAGTGTGAACTAACACGGCTTGGCGGCTGAATTGCGATTTGGCGCAGCGAGATGGAGCCGAAAAACTTTAGCCCTGGAAATTTGCACCTCACCCCATTTGGAGGCGGTCTATCTTACCATAGGCCTCCAATACCAGCGCATCTATGTACCGCAAATCTTTTAAAAAAGCCTCCAAAAGCTCCCTATCTCGGGTTGAACCATCAGAGAGCTCAAACCCCTCCATATCTTCAGGGAGATCCTCACTATCGATATCAGCTAAAATTCCTCTACGAGAAAAGAGTTTACGCCTGTGTTTTTTCCGCTTACGTAAAACGGGCGGCTCGGCAAAGTGTGCAAAAGGAGCATTTGTCTTATGAAATCCAAGCAACAGATCCAAAAGAGGTTTATACCCATTGGTAATCTCAGGAGCGGCTGCTAAGCCTCCAATAAAAGCTTCTTGAATAAACTTAGGATCAAATTCAATCTGCTCTTCTGCATATCGCAGATGCTCGGTTTTGGGCAGATTGTCAATTGTTGTAGATGTTGTCATAAGAGATCCAGCAAAAATTCTTCATCTTTAGTATAATGGTAGGCCGTATGAAATTCAAGGAAATCCTCCCTATATCAACAGTAGTCTTTCTAGGCTATCTCGGCTTCTCTATTACCTTTCCCATTTTTCCTCCCCTTTTTTTAGAAGAGGATTCAATTTTTTTTGTCGGCTCTTTATCCCCTGAAATTCGAAATATTTATTTGGGTCTTCTGCTTAGTATGTATCCCATAGGGCAACTGATAGGTTGTCCTCTTATCGGGAAACTCTCCGATTATTTTGGGCGTAAACGAGTACTGCTCTACTCGCTTGCTGCTATCATTCCAGCCTATGTCGGCTCTGCTATCTCCGTTACCCACTCTCTCCCTTTTCTACTCTTTCTCTCTCGATTTTTAAGTGGACTCGTAGAAGGAAATATTGTTATTGCACAAGCAACTTTAGCAGACATTGCCACTTCTGAAGCGGAGAAGCGCAAATGCTTTAGCTGGACTATGTCCCTCTCTTCACTCGCATGGGTAATTGGCCCTTTCATGGGAGGAAAACTGTCCGACCCCAACCTTGTCAGCTCCTTTACTTATGCGACTCCTTTTTGGGTAGCAGCGGTCGTAAGCTTTTTTACATTTTTTTATATTTTAAAAAGTTTTCCAAGAAAGGCGAGCAGCAACAGAGAAGGAGAGCTGAAACTCTTTCAAGTCTTTACTACTTTATTTCGAGGGCTACGCAACCGCCAACTCCGTCCCATTCTTGGCGTCAACACCCTTCTCTTTATGGCGATTTTTTTCTTTTTCAGCTTCTTACCCGTCTTTCTTGTTCAAAAGTACGATTACTCCGCCTCATCGCTTGCTGAAATTATGTCCTATAACTCGATCCCGATTGCTCTAGCTCCTCTTTTCCAAGCTAGATTATTTAAAAATTTAACTGCCTCGCGAGTTTTTATTGTCACCTCTTTTTTAGTTGCTATCGGTCTCATTATTGTAATTATTCCCGCATCGCCCTACGCTCTTCTAGTCACGCTTATTCCTCCCAGTTTTGGAATTGCATGGGGAATCACTTATGGAGCTCTGCGTGTATCTGAGAACGCGCCAAAAGAGATACAAGGCGAAGCGCTGGGGCTCAATCAATCTGCTATGGTCTTTTCTGAGGCTTTCACAGCAATTATTGGAGGCCAACTTGCAGGACTTTTATTGGGATTGCCACTAATGGTAGGAGCAGGATGTGCAGCGCTTGCCGGGTTATTTGCTACCCTCCACCTACAGAGGCTAAGGTAGATTGAAAGAGACCTTTTATGCTCGCTAAGTAAGATCTCTGCCGCTCAGTTTCGGTACGAGATTTTGTCTTCTCTTTCTGATCAACAACGAGCTCTTCTTTTTTAGCAAAAGATACTCCAACAAGATCCATCGTGTTTTTAAAGAGCTTTTTTGTCTCTTCAATTGGAGACCATTTTTGCTCAGATTCAGTTAGTGCTCTTTCTGGCTGCTTCACTTCAGCCTCAAGCTCTTCTTCAAGAAGATGACTTTCATGTCTTCTCAGATCAAAAGAGACTTCTCGCTTTTTGAAGCGCTCAAAAAAGTTCATCACAGCACTTTTCACACACTGTAAAATGTGATTAAATTGACTTTGAGGCGGATCGTCAAGATTCAACTCTACAAATTCATTTGGATTAAGACCAAACGCTGAATTGCGAATAGAAGATTGGTCTTCATCAGGTGGCCCTTGATTTTTAGGTAGAGGGATGTCAATTAATCTCTCCTCTTCTCCATCCGAAATCATATCCATAGAGAAGTCTGCAAAGGGATCTCCTTCAATTTCACCCTCTTCATTACTTTCTCTTTCAAAAGGTTCATCTGCATAGACTACACTCTCTTCTCGCGTAGAAACTCGATTGACAAAACTTCCCCATTCGCCCGATCTCATGCTTACTCTTTCAGAAAACAAACTCCGTTCAGGGACTATTGCATCCTTTGCACGCATTTCAAGTAGAAATTCTATGTACTTTGATCGAACGTTTTCGGCATAAGAGTCCTTATACCCTCTCAATTCGCTAATCGCGTCTTGTAACTGCTTCTGTAAATCTTCACTCGACTCTTTCTCTTTCAAGTCTTTTAATTCTAGCTCATACGCCCGAACGTCAAAGAAATTTTCTACTTCGTTTTCTTCAATTTCAATAGAATCCTCAAGGTCAAAATTTAGTTCAACCATAAGGTTTTTTGCTGGAGGAAAATCTTCTAGATGAGAGAAAAAAATAATTTTTTGGAAAACAGCACTTTTTTCTTCTTCAGAAGCATCAGGATTGTTCTTCATCTCTTTGTAGAGCTCTATAAGACGTTCCTTCTCAACTTTTGCCTCTTTAGGATCCCCATTCCGGCTCATCATAAATTTGGTCATTTCACCAATAGGTAATACCTTCCCGCTCTCTATATCGTGATAAAATTGTTTCATAGCTGCGGGATTATTTATGTGAAAAATCCTCTTAATACGCTCGATTAAAGAAAATCTTTGCGGTTTCCCACTCAAATGAAGAAGAAGTGAGTGAAAGCGCCCTGCATCAATTTCGCGCATAGGCAAATCAAAAAAATACCCCCCTCGAAGCAGCTCCTGCTCTTTTAAAGTGAGATTATTTCGTATGCGATCTACCCCTTGAGGAGAGAGAGTGACCAAGCACGCCTGTAATACGTCCCTTTGTATTCTATTCATAATATGCCGTTATTATATAAATAATTATAGCATTTTATAAATAAAATGTGAAAATCTTATTAATTTTTAACTAATTGACTATTAGCAAGATAAATTAATTCAGAAATAATTTTTTTGAATTCATAACCGCTTGCCTCCCACATTTGGGGGTAGAGGCTGGTCTTGGTAAAGCCGGGGATGGGGTTGATCTCATTAACATAGAGCCTTCCGTCGGGGAGTAAAAAGAAATCTACCCGCGCCATTCCCCTTCCTCCAATTGCTTGAAAAGCGCGGATTGCCATGCTCTTAACCTCTTCTTGGATCGACGCTTGTAAATCTGCGGGAACAGAGTAGCCGACATCACCTGATCGTGAAGTCTTTAACGAAAAATCATAGTAGGCACCTTGAGGAAGCACAATTTCACCTGGCAAAGAAGCGCGAGGACTCTTATTTCCTAAAATAGCGCACTCAACCTCTCTTCCCTCAATAAACTCTTCAAAAATCACACGGCAATCATGTGCAAGCGCAGCCTGCAATGCTGGCAAAAATTGCGCCTCCTCTTCTATTTTTTCTATTCCAACAGAGGAGCCTAAATGAACAGGTTTAAGAAAAAAAGGGAGCCCCAACTCTCTTTTCACCTGGTCAAATGAAAAACAACTTGCACTTTTAGCAGCAAGATAGCGCGCGGTAGGTAAATCTTCACTACATAGTATTTTTTTTGTTAGCTCCTTATCCATAGCAATCGCACTACTTGCTACGCCACAACCAACATAGGGCAACCCCAAAATCTCTAAAAATCCCTGCATACTCCCATCTTCTCCAAATGGTCCATGCAAAACGGGAAAGACTACATCGATCCCAGAAAGCAACTTTTCAATAGCAAATTTTCCATCCCTTCCAATTAAAATGGGGATAGGATCAAATTTTTCCCGATCAATCGCCTCAAATATTTGCATGGCAGATAGAATTGAGACATCGTGCTCAGCAGATTTTCCGCCGTAGAGAATAGCTACACGTAGTTTTTCCATTCCTTGTAGAATATCTCCTTTTCTCTTGCTTTACAACTGTTACCCAGGCAGAATGATCCTTTACCCGGAGAATGAAATGGCAGAAGCAAAACAAGGTGATAAAGTAAAAGTTCATTACACAGGCACACTTCCTGATGGGATGGTTTTTGATAGTTCAGCTGATCGCGATCCTCTAGAATTTACTCTCGGCAGTGGCGATGTCATTCCAGGCTTTGAAACCGCTGTAACGGGCATGAGTGTTGGCGACAGTAAAAAAGTAACAATTGAGTCAAAAGAGGCGTACGGGCCGCGTCAAGATGAGCTCGTAACTGAGGTAGAGCGCTCCCAGTTTCCTCCTCATATTGCGCCTGAAGTTGGCCAGCAGCTTGAAGTAAAATCAGACGAAGGTTTTCAAGCGCTTGTAACAGTAACGAAAGTTGGTGATGATAAAGTGACACTTGATGCCAACCATCCTTTAGCTGGACGTGACCTGACTTTTGAAATTAAACTTGTCGAAATCGCCTCTTAAAATAGAAGATCTCTCCTCATCAGGAGAGGGGGTTGGATTTCTTGATGGCAAAGCAGTCTTTGTTGATGGTGCACTTCCTGATGAAACAGTTGAAGTCACCATCATCCAATCCAAAAAAAAATTCGCTCGCGCAAAACTTCAAAAAGTTCTCACCCCCTCTCCTCACCGAACAGAACCTATCTGTCCGCTATTTGGCACCTGCGGAGGCTGCCAGCTCATGCATCTAACTTACCCCGAACAACTCAAATGGAAGAGCAAACGCGTTCAAGAGACTCTTACGCGTATCGGAAAAATCAACTATCCCGTCGAACCTTGTATCGCTTCTCCCGATCCCCTCTACTACCGTCATAAGATCCATCTGCACAAGGGTGGTTTTCATAAAAAACATTCTCACACAACTGTCCCCATTACAAAATGCTACATCCACAATCCCACCGGTGATGCAAAACTTCCACAAGTCAAAAATTGCCGTGAAGCCATCATCCGGACCTCGCATACAACAGATGAAACCATGCTCATCTGCAATGGCAAACCCGATCGTCCTTTCCTCACTGAAACCCTCAATAATTTAACCTTTCGCATCGGTCCAAAAGACTTTTTCCAAATCAATCCCAAACAGGCCTTACAACTCTATAACCATACTCTTAAACTTGCTTCCTTGACGCCTACCTCTCGCGTTCTTGACGCCTACTGCGGTGTCGGCACCCTTACTCTTCTTGCTGCTAAGCACGCTCAGGAAGTAATCGGCGTAGAATCGGGCCGCACAGCCATTCAAAATGCCCGCGTAAACGCTCAACTCAATAACATGAAAAACGTCACCTTTCACTGTGACCTTCTCGAACAGAAAATTCCCACACTTGGAACCTTTGACACAATTTTTCTTAATCCCCCACGCGGAGGTCTTCATCCACAAGTCCTTGAAACGATCCTCACTCACCCGCCAAAAAAACTTCTCTATATTTCCTGTGATCCCGCTACCCTCTCCCGGGACCTCTCTCAACTTAACAAAATCTTTACAGTTAACACCGTCCAACCCTTCGACCTCTTCCCTCAAACGTCTCATGTCGAAACACTTGTACTCTGCAACAGAAAAATTAATATTTAATTATTTCCGTTATGTTGTACTATTTTTGGAATTCTTAACGAGTTTGGAGTATGGTGGAGTTGTCTAGCGTTTCCTAAAGAATATCTATGAGGCATTTTTTTATTATTTTAGTTGTATTCGGTAGTTTTTGTTCCTGTCAAAAACGTGATAAAGAAATTATACTTGGGAGCCCAAATGCAAAAAAATACTGGATTTATCTGTGTGGACTAACAGACTGTTTCAATTCAATTCCAGAAATAAGTAACCGAAAAATTTTGGACGAAATTGGCAAAAATCTCGGCATTGGAATCATTGCTATTCCTCCTCAAAAAAGGTGTTCAGAGTACCAAAACAAACTTTGTTGGCCTCATCATACCAAGGAAGAAGTACTAGAAACGTATACCAATATTAGGCAGCAGATTCCGGGTGTAAATGTCTCTGGTTATATCGGATTTTCAAACGGAGGCTTTTTTCTTCTGAAGCTAGCTGAAATCAAATCAGTAGAAGTACCCTTAATCGTTATCGGAGCTGGTATTTATCCAGAAAAGACCAATCAGAAAAATACAATTTTTCTCTTAATCGGAAAACAAGATAAAGCTCACTATAACCTAGCCAAAAACTACTACAAAAAGATGCAAGAGAATCCTTCGTCTAATATAACCTTGGTAGAATATGACGGAGGTCATATTATTCCTGAAAAACCTTTAGAGAAGCTTCTCTCGCTTAGAGAGTGTCTTTGAATTAAAATTCAGCCGATTTTTTGGTTCATTTCAACCGAAAAATCGGCCAAAATAATCCAAAAATTCGACGAAAGTTCATTTGTAGATACCCTCTTACTTCAACCATCTATCGACCAACTATTTACAATCGAATATAGCAAGTGTTTTGCAATAGAAAATTTTGCTAAGGGGGACAAAGCGAGCCAAAGTCAAAGCAGCAGTGTTTCGAGCAACGAGTCCATAGCCCATAGTAATATGGATGAGGAAGAAACTAATACTTTAAAACTTAAGTTTTAAATTTTGGTTAGTAATTATTTTTTTTGATAAAACTAATTGATATTTTAATTAATAAATACTAATAATATTAGTATGTACGACCCCATTGATAAAAATACTGATCCTTCACAAAACTATCTTGGCGCGCCTCTTCAGCCCCTAGATAAAATTTTCCACCCTAAACGAGTTGCCATTATCGGAGCGACCGAAAAGCAAGGAAGCGTAGGTCGTACACTTATGCAAAATCTAAAAACCACCGACTTCGGTGGAGAGATCCTGCCTATTAACCCTAAACGCGAAGAGGTTTTAGGCATAAAATGCTATAAAAACGTTGGCAACGTGGACGGGGAGATTGATTTAGTTGTCATCATCACCCCTGCCAAAACCGTGCCAGCTCTTATGCAAGAGTGCGCTGACAAAAAAATACCGGCAGCCATCATTATCTCTGCGGGATTCAAAGAACTCGGCCCTCCCGGGGAAAAACTGGAGCAAGAAGTTCTCACCATTGCAAGAAGAGCTGGCATGCGCATTATCGGCCCCAACTGCCTTGGCGTCATGAATCCCATCTTGGGACTCAACGCCACCTTTGCGGCTGACATGGCCTACCCCGGTAATGTCGCCTTCATCAGCCAGTCTGGCGCCATGTGTACAGCCGTTTTAGATTGGAGCTTAAAGGAGAAAATTGGCTTTAGCTCCTTTGTTTCGATCGGGTCTATGGCAGACGTGCAGTGGGGCGACCTCATCAATTACCTGGGAGATGATCACCACACAAAAAGTATTTTAATCTACATGGAATCGATCGGTGATCCGCGCTCCTTTTTGGCAGCAGCGCGCCGCGTTGCGCTTACAAAGCCTATCGTCGTGATTAAATCAGGCCGAACAGAAGTAGCTGCACAAGCCGCGGCTTCCCACACAGGCTCGATGGCAGGAAGCGATGATGTGCTTGATGCTGCCTTCAAAAGAGCCGGCGTAATGCGCGTCGATACAATTGAAGAGCTCTTCAATATGGCACTCGTGCTGGCCGAAACAACCAGAGCCGAAGAGTCCCAATCTGACCATTCTCACAAATGCTGGTGGTCCCGCTGTACTCGCAACTGATAGCGCTGCAACGTTCGGTGCTGAACTCACCGAACTCCACCCAGACACACTTGCCAGCCTAGATAAATTTCTGCCCGCAGCCTGGAGCCGCGGCAACCCTGTCGATCTTTTGGGCGACGCTGACGCTTCTCGCTACACCGAGTCTGTTAATATTGTTGCAAAAGATCCCAATACAGATGGCCTTCTCGTCGTGCTCTCACCACAAGATATGACCGAGCCCGAGAAGACAGCAGAACTCCTTAAACCTCACGCGAACATTCCTGGCAAGCCTCTGCTTGCCAGCTGGATGGGCGGAAAAAGCGTAGAAAAAGGCGCGCAGATCCTAAAAGAGAGCGGAATCCCTTGCTTTCCCTATCCCGATGAGGCAGCTAAAACATTTGCAAAAATGTGGAAACACTCTTTTGAGCTCAAAGCGCTCTACGAAACCCCTCCAATTCGCGACAATATTACAGAAAAACCTGAGCTACCTGAAAAAATCATTTCACAAGCGCTCAAAGAGGGCCGCGATCTTCTGACCGAAATGGAGTCAAAAGATCTCTTAAAAGCGTACGGCATTCCTGTCGTAGAAACAATCATTTGCGAAACTGCCGATGAAGCCAAACAAGCAGCCGAACAACTTACCTACCCCGTTGTTGCCAAACTCCACTCTGAAACGATTACCCACAAAACAGATGTTGGGGGCGTACTTCTCAATCTCAAAAATGCTCAAGAAGTCATCGACGGATTTAATTCGATCAAAAATTCCGTTACAAAACTCAAAGGTGCCGAGCACTTTCAAGGAGTCACTATCCAGCGCATGGTAAAGCTGGAAGGCTATGAAATTATTTTAGGAAGCACCATGGATGAACAGTTTGGTCCCGTGCTCCTTTTTGGTTCTGGTGGCCAGCTCGTTGAAGTCTTTAAAGACTCCACACTCGCTCTACCTCCTCTCAACGCTACACTCGCTCGCCGTATGATGGAGGAGACAAAAATTTATACCGCACTGCAAGGCGTACGTGGGCGCGGCAGCGTTAATATGAACGATCTGGAAACGCTTCTCGTGAGCTTCTCGCGCATGATAGCTGAGCAGCCCCATATTAAAGAGTGTGATATCAATCCCCTTCTTGCAAACGAAAACGAAATTATTGCCTTAGATGCGCGCATCATTTTGCACCCACCCGGTTCAAAAAAACTCTCCAACCTTGCCATCCGTCCCTACCCTGTGGAATACATTCAAGAGGCTACTCTCAAAGACAAAACACCCCTGATACTTCGCCCCGTTCGTCCGGAAGATGAGCCTGCCATGAGCGAGTTTCATCGAAAACTTTCCGAAGACTCCGTACGCTCTCGCTACTTCCAATTTATCTCGCTTGAAGAGCGCACCGCACACAATCGCCTTATCCATATCTGCTCTGCTGACTACGAGCAAGAGATGGCAATTGTTGCAGAGAATAATCAGAACATCATAGCCGTATCACGCTTGAGCCGCTGGCCTGGCACAGACGCTGCTCTCTTCAAACTCATCATCACGGATGATTTCCAGGGAAAAGGCCTTGGTACCCTTCTTCTCGACTTTACAATCGACATGGCAAAACGCGAAGGAATAAACGTTCTCAAAGCGCAAGTCCTCAATGAAAATAGTGGTCTAATTGCCATGCTCAAAAAGCGCGGCTTCACCTCGACCTTTGCTGATCCTGAACAAAAAATCCTTTTATTTGAAAAAGATCTTGCATAGATTTCTTAAAGAGTAGTAAATTCCAATCTAATCTTTAAATTTTTCAGGAGTCTTTTATGCTTGTCACAAATGCTTTTCCCTACAAAAAAGCCTTCTTCCATCCTTCAGGAGCTTGCCTATTCCAATTAGGTCCGGAGCCAGATACATTTCGCATTTTTGTCTATGGTCATGAATTGGGAACGTTTAACGTGCTCGACGTAGAAATCGGTGCACATCCAAAACAGTTTCCTGTTTTTAAAGAATACGACACCGATTGGGTAACACAAGAAGAGCTAGAAAAGCGGTTTATTCCTCGTGTATCTGAAACAATGAAACGCATAAGCAACTGGATACGCAGGGAAAACAGCACAGTCCCAAATCTTCCTGATAACTTTAAAGATAATAGTAGTGATTGGATAGAAGTATATCAAAACCTTTGTAAAAGTTTAGAAAACCAGATTAAGCTTGCAACAGACAAAGAGTATTCAAAAGGATTGCAACAAGATAAAGAACTCGCTCATCTTTACCTGGCCATATTGCATTTTGTTTGTAAAAATGATCAAAAAACAGAAAATGCTCTCTACCAATCCTACTTATCAAATGACCAATCGATCTCAGCTTTAGAGCTATTAGCAGATTTCTTGCAATCTATTGATAAAAATAAAGAGGCACTAAGCTGGTACACAACTTTACTGAAGAAAGACATTGACGCAACTTACTGCCGCAAAATATGCTATAAAATTTTAAATATTGATCCCAAATCCAGTGCTGCATTTGAAAAACTTGTGGAAATTGCTCCAAAGGATGAGGGAAAAATGCTTATCTTGTTGTTTGCATTTTTGCGTACCTACGATCCAAAAAATCCATTAATTTCTCTTGAATATTTTAATAGAGCAACCAAAAAAGCAGAGAAAAATCCTCTCCCCTATATCATTCGCTACAAAACACTTGAGGAAAATAGCTCATTTGCACAAAAAGAGGAACTTATTTTATGTAGAGAAATCGCCCGCAGATTTTTTGAACTAAAGCAATATCAAAATGCGGTTTTTTACAACGAAAAAGCTTTTGAATTGAGCCAAAATCCCACTGACCATCTATACAAGATCTCCAGCATGATCGCAGCTCGGGGGAAACCCTACACTGATGTAGAAATCGCTCGAGAGTATCATGCATGTGCAAAATCTTGTGCTCAATCTACCTCTGTAGCTGAACCTCTTGATTGGGAAGCTGAGCTTATTAACCATTCAATTCGAACCAAAAACACTCTTTCTATCTACGAAAAAAGCTTACAGGTACTGCCTTTGTATTCCTACCTTCACTTAAAGTTCTTGTTCTTTTTGTTTAGATGTAAACAACCAAAATGCACAGATCGCCTTCTTCAAGAAGTGAGATGGATCGAGCATCAATACTCAATAGATGAAAGAGACTCTTTCTATCTCGACCGTATGATGAATGAAATTTACACCTATGTCTACGAACAAAATTTCGATGAGTACTATTTTCAAGTTATCAACGACAATATTCAACTTTTTCAACGTGTTTGGGATGATCAAAAACTCATAAGGCTTTACTTGGTATGGACAGGAAACTGTGCTCCTAAAAAGGAAATTACTATTTTAATGAACGCTGTTAAGGCGTTTCCCACAAACATCTCCTTACGCGTTCTTCTAGCAGAAAAAATCATAAATAGTAAAAATTCTAACTATAATGAGATTCTTCTCGATCAGATAGAATCAATGGTCGCAGAGATTCACCCAGAACATGGATTTGAAGCATTTGGAATAGAATTAGAAGGACCATCTCACTCCCCGATTATCGATGAATTTGTTACTCATTTCTATAAGGAAGTGCAAGAAAGCAATTATGACGAGTACTTTATTCAACTGATTACCCCCTCGTGCGAGACTTTTAAAGGGATACTAACTCAAGAAAAGCTTCAAGAACTCTATGTAATATGGGCTGAAAATTGTCTAAAAAAAGCAAATGAAAATGAGGAGCAGAAAGAAGCACAAACGCGTAAGGCTATTGAAATTTATATGAATGCTTATGCAGATCTTCCAAATTCAACTCTTCTAAAAAGAGGACTTTTTACCCTACTTTGTGAAGTGAAGGAAATTCAATATGAACAGCTTGCAGTTGAATGTGCAAAATGGTTGATAAAAAAACAACCAGAACAAGAAGAAGAGACACTTAAGAAATTGTACTCTTACGTTTTAAGCGCGAAACTTGCTTGGAAGTTAGCAAATATATACGAGCAAAATGGAGACAAAGCTGCTTCCGCTCAAATCATCCACAGATTGGCTGCAAAAGCGTTTGCAGAAGCTAACTATGGAAAAGTTGGTATATATGTAGCAAGATTGGACCGTATTGGAACACTTGATTGCAAATTCACAGAAGAGCAAAAAAAAGAACTAGCAATCTGGAAAGGTAAAGCAATTGATGAAGTGCGATACAACGAATTAATGCGAGAAATAAGATTTTTGAAAGATGAACCACTTTACTCGCTTTTGTGGAGAAAAATTATTGGATAAGAATAGAGTAGAAACATGAAAGTACTTTTTTTTCTTTTACCATTTACCCTCTTCGCAAAAGACTACCTGGTAACAGCGCCACGCTCTGGGACACACTTTATGCTCTACAGCCTAGAATATCTTACAAAGCGCAATTGGTACGTGGGCGGCCAAAAAACGAATTGGAAGTGGTTTGATCTTGGAGCAAATCCTGCAAACGAGCCGTTAATCCACACGCATAACTTTCAGCGAGGGCCCGCAGTTCGAGAAGAGGGCGATCGGATGCTATTGATTGTGCGCAACTATCGCGAGGCGATTACGCGCCACTTTCAAAACTTTGAAAAGACTTTGAAAGCGATTGAAGGAAGCTACGACTACTTTGCCAATCTCTACACTTACGAAAAATGGCCAGAAAAAGATCGTCTGCTAATCTACTATGAAGACCTTATGCGTGACCCTGAACTTGAACTGAAAAAAGTTCTTCATTTTCTTGAAGCTGATCCCAAATATCTCACCCGTTACATGGAAGATTTTAATTACCACCGCGACCGCCTGATACGCTACTACCGCCGGATGGGCGGCGCGCAGTCAAAAGGAGAAGACCTTCAATTTCATACCAAAAAAATGACGATAGAACAAATTGAAAAAATCGAACTTGCCGTGCAAGAAAACCACCCCGACCTCTTTAAAAAATACCTCTCACAATACAAATATAAATGAAAATATTTCTTCCTGGTTTTCTCGGTGCTCCGGAAGATTTTCCGAATTGCAACGCCATTCCTCTTCCTGAAAAACTTTCAGATCTTCTTTCCTATGGAAAAAATCTTACTCTGATTGGTTATTCTATGGGCGGACGAATTGCGCTCATGTTTACCCACCAATATCCTGAAGCAGTCAAGGAAGTCATTGCCATCTCAGCAAATCCTGGAATTGATCCTTCAGAAATTCCCAAGCGCATTCTCTGGGAAAAAAAATGGCTTGCTGTCATGAAGCAATCCGACTTTATCGAAAAGTGGTACGCGCAGCCTCTCTTCGCTTCTTTGCGCAATTCAAAAAATTTCCCTGAAATGTTACAGAGACGCAAACAGGTAAATTTAGAAGAGGCGCACAAACTCTTTGCTCACTACCGCCTCTCCAAACAACCAAACCTCTGGGAAAAACTTCCCGAGATGCCCGTAAGGTTTGTTTTTGGGGAGTTAGATGAAAAATATTTGCCCATTCATGAAAGGCTTTTGCGAATGGGAATAGAGTCTCAATTAGTTCCTAATTGTGGACATGCTATTCCAGTTGAAGTACCTCATAGAGTTTTTTCCATGAAATAGCTTGAATTCCCTCTTTCAACTGTTGTGGCCTGTCTACTCTACAAACAACAAATGCTTTTTTTGCTTCGGGATACTCTCTTAAAAAAAGTTCAAGATGCTTTGCATCTCGAGGTGAAGGTGCTTCTGTCCATTTGACTTCTATAGGAATGAGCGACTCTCCACATTTAACAACCCAATCTACTTCAGGGCCATTAGCGTCCCGCCAAAAATGTATGGAAATCTTTTTCTTCTGTAAACGCGCCCAGCGAACAAGCTCTAGACCAATAAATTGCTCAAATAAAGCTCCCAAATGCTTTTGAGGCAAAACAGCTTGTTCTGCAGCAGCCAATCGACGCAGACCCAAATCGAAAAAAAGATAAATAGGAGAACGAATTAATTTCTTGCGTATTACACTTTCTGTATAAGGCTCGATGCGCTCGACAATAAGGCAATCTTCTAAAATTTGGTAGTAAGCAGAAATTGTACTACTCGCTACTCCTACATCTTGGGAAATTTTTCCGAAATTGACAATATTTCCAGATTCTATTGCTGCCAATCGCAAAAAATTTTCAAATGAACCGATGTCGCGCACCAGTGCTTCAGCGCGAACTTCATCCTCAAGATATAAATCCACATAAGAATCTAATTCTTCTTCTCGATTTGTCGAATCTTTTTCTAATGAGATTGCAGGAAGCGAACCATACTTTAAATACTCTTCAATACTCTCATGCATGAACTCATTTATAGTAAATGGATCAAGACGCATTTGAATAACGCGTCCTGGAAGAAGATTCACATGTTGACCTGTACGTAATTTTCGTGCAGAAGACCCAGTAAGAATAAATTGCCCCAAGTTTTCGTCAATTAAATACTGAACTCCATCCATAAGAGGAGGTACTTTTTGTACTTCATCGATAATAATCAAAGGCGGTTTGCCATTTTTCTTATGCAAAGCCTGTACTTCTCGAATTAATTGGTCGGGGTCTACTTCATATCGCCTTCTTACTTTAGACAGCAAAAGCGTGATTACTAAATCAGCTTTATACTTCTTAATTAAAGTTGTCTTACCTGTTTGACGAGGACCTAAAAGCAACACGCTCTTTCCTCTAGACAATGCTCTATCTAACTTTTCTTTTAATAACCTTGTAATCATAGTTTTCCAGAATATCTAGTCTATACACTAGATTTTCCAGGAAAATCTAGTGCTTGTCAATGATTTTTCATATTTTTTTCTAGAGAGCAGTACTTAAGTAATTAATTATAAGTTAAATACAATATTTATTGAAATTGGCCCCTTCTTAAGGAGATGAAATCAAAAGGAAGGATCTGCGCGAATATCTCAAAACCGCAACTGGGAAAAGCAATGAAGAAATCAAAAATCCCTTCGCAAGCGTCGACGCATCAAACGCTATCTTGGCCCTAGGCGTTATGAAAGCCCTGCATATCCACAAAATCGCTGTTGTTGACTCTACCTCAACTAGAGGCGTAGCCGTTCATAAAGAATTCTGGGAAGAATAAACTCAAGTTACTCTATAGGAAAGGGGTAGCAACTTGAGCGAATAATATTAAAGCTTAAATTGAGTTAGAATTGGCTCTCCAACTTTGTTAAAAAATGAGGTAAGTAAAGCCCATATTATCTGGCGTCTTTTAAAGAGATGTTTATGAAAAACTGCGGTATACTCACGGTCGGCTGTCATCCCACGTACCCTCTTAAAATGGGCGGCTCCAGAACTATGATGGAGTAAAATTCTATTACGATCCGCCTCATCAATACAAATGGCAGTAAGCATACGATAAAGACCGACTTTTTGGGGCAAAGCGGTATCATATCCTAAAAGGGGTGTTGTCATTACATTTTCTTTTGTGAAATACCCTATAATCCCATCAATTTTTCTATTTTTACGAATGGCGATAATTGTCAAAAGTTTTTTATCTATAGCTAGACGAATAAACTCTTCTGTAAACTGTGGATTTAGTGCTGTATACTTTTTAAGGTAGAGTAGATCATACAACTCTTTTATCCTTGGTATATCTTCAGTTTTTATCTTATCGCCAGTTACAACTTCATAATCATTAAGTTGGATTAACTTACGATCATTTTTGATATTCCACCTTTGCTTAGAGTTTAATGAGTTTTTATTAAATGGATTATAAAAATATATTTGCCTAGAAAAAAGTAAGCGGCAAGGTAGCTCTTTAAAGTGTTCTAGTAAATTATGAGGATAGGTTCGATTTATCGAACGCCAGAGAATACAATGTGATGGGAACCTTTTTTGAAGCAGCACTACAGCTTCACTGATTTGTTTTGGTATTATTTGAGGATAAAGGTTTGTAGACAATAGCCAATTATTGACTGAAACAACTTGATTAATTTTACCCTTTTTTAAAAATTTACCTATTATTCTCAGTATTGGTTTTAACAAAGGAGTAAGAAACCAGTGGTCAAACCGTTTCAATTCTTCTTGAGCGTATTTGATGATTCCAAATGGCGAAGTAACATATGAGTTATCATACTCTGCTTTATTTACTGTTACGGGGAAAAAGTGATCATCGATTTTAAGACAATAAATTTGCGTTTCAATGTTTGAGATGAATTTCTTAGCCCCCTCTTTCATAAATGCTTCAAAAAATCCTCTTGCGTACTCTCCTTCATATGTAGAAGGAAATGGAATCGTGTTGCATTCATCAAATGAATAAAGCTGAATATCACTCATAAATATCAAATTTCCGAAACACACGCCTCATTTTTTGATGAACTGGATGCGGTTTCCATAAAGAATAGCTTATATCTGGTATGGCAACATTTTTTTGAGTAAAAAGCTGTACTAACTCTTTATAGATCTTTTTCTTTATTCTCTCTCGTTCCTTAGAAAGGGAAGAAAACTCGATTAGTAGCTGGTCAAAATTTGTTTGGACAATTCGATACTCAAATATTTGGTTAGAGGAAAAAGCAACACATCGTCTAAAAAAATCGGGGTAAATCGCTACACAAGTATTTTTATCTTTAGATTCAAATACCAGCGTATCATCACAACGTCCCTCAATGCTTTCAAGTTGGGTAAATATAGATCCACAGGGGCATGGGGTCTTTTTCTCAACTAAAATGTCATCTAGTCTATATCGCACAATTGGTTGAGTAGTGCGGGAAAAATCTGTGATAATCGGTACGAAGCGATTAAACGATAGGTCAACTACTTCTTTTTCAATGCACATTAGATCCTCATGTAAGTGCAGGGTACCATGAGAACAAGTTGAGGCAATGCACCCTTCAGTAGCTTGATAGACCTGATGAATCGGGAAACCAAAGGCATTCTCAATACGGATTTGATCAATTGGATCCAATACTTCAGCTACTGAAACGATTTTCTCTGGCTTAATTAAAAGCTTATCAGCTGAAATTTTTTCAGCGAGAAATTTCAGTACAGATGGTGGCCCCACGATAAGAGTAGGCTGATACTCTTGCAAAGCGTCTAAGTGCTCATCAAGGGATTTAAATATATCAAAATATTGGAATTGTATTCTCACTCCACCTGTACTTTGATAAAGGGGGCCTCCTGAGCGTAAAAAAAGAGCAATTCTTTGCTTATGCCATAGAGGCCTTGGTAACATGCGTGCCAAGATATATCCTGCCCAACAAGACCTCTCTTTTTCAGATACAACGAATAATCCCTTGTTACCAGATGTACCTGATGAGAGCCCAACAGTAAATCTGCCCACCTCTTTTCCAAAGTCTCTACTCTCTTCGTTGGCAAGGGCGAAATTTAATAATTTCTCTTTTTTTAATGAAGCTGTGTTTATCCGATCAAAATTCTCCATCATCTCAGACTTGCTTACTGTCTCCAGTTGTCGCCAATCAGAAATGTTTACCCTTTTCAACCGCTGCGCATAGTAGGGAGAATGCCCTCTTAACCAGTGTAAGTGGCGTTGCACTTGCTTTTCCTGCCAGGATTTTAAAACCTTTTTTGAAGGAAATCTTCTTACAGAGCGACAGGCATTAAAATAACTGTAAATAAATGGAAGAATTGGGGTTTTCATACTCCCCCTTTACTTTCTAAAACCGACGGGCAATGCGTTGGAACAAGTCGTATTTCCGGATGAGAACGTGAAAGCTGATGCAGTTTATTAAATGTCTCAAGATAAGCTTTTTTATTCTCATGGAGAAGGTGAGCCAGATTATGAGGAGGAATATTCTTTCTGACAGCTTCACAATTCCACACGGCATCTGCGATTAGAAATGTTTTTTGATCAATAAGTAAGCCCATCTGCCCTTGAGCGTGACCTGGTAAAAAAATAGCTACAATAGAGCGATCATGAAATAAATCAATTCCCATTTCAAATGGGGAGTTGGGTATCCCAACATTTTTTAGCTGAAGATTTTCTAGATATTGTGTCCTAGTAAAAAAGTCATTAGGAAGAAGGTCTGGTAAGAACCCTTTTCGCAAAGCAAAAACTCCTCTAAGGTTTTTAATTTCTCTTGCAGATGTGCCTGAGCAAAAGAACTTAGCCTTATCAAAATCACACAGTCCACATAGATGATCTGCATGAAAATGAGAAATAAAAATTGCGCGCACATCGTCAGCTCCAAATCCGCGAGCTTCAAGCTGATGCTTCACCGATTCTTGATTCTTATGGTATATGGGTGTAATCCAACGATAAAAACGGTAAGGAAATTTCTTTGTCGCAGAAAAAAATGACTCACTGTAACCAGTATCAAATAAAATAATTCCTTCTTTTGGATGCTCTATCATAGCTACTATTGCAGGAAAAGAACGTCTCTGCCAGCTCCAACAATTTACTGCAATTTTCCCCCAAGCTCTGCAGTATCCGGTATTGAGTAGAGTAACTTTAACCATTAGCACCACCCGATTTCCACCAGCATATGAAGCGTGCAATCCCTTCTTGAGTACGAACCTGTGGATGGTACCCAAGTTCCATTTTGGCTCGTGATATATCGAGGGTCATGCTCCTACTAAGAACCCCTATTCCATATCTTGTTAAACTTGGTTCTTTGCCAATCAAAGTTCCAATTCCTTCCGAAAAAAGAGCCAAACCAAATGCAAGTGAGTATGGGACTCGTCGCTTACGAAAAAAAACATTCAACGAAGAAAATAGGCCTTTGAGGAGCTCTTCTAATGAAGTGGGCTCCCCATCTGTAATGTTATAAGCTTTTCCCAAACAAATTCGAGAAGCGTTTAAACAGAGCAAAGCAGCGTCTGCTGCGTTTTCGACATACGTCAGGTCTGTCAAAATTGGTTTAGGATTTGTAATAGGAATACCAATCAAATTATTTGCCTTAATTAGTCGAGGAAAAAGAGTTGTATCGCCAGGGCCGAATAGTGCGCGAGGCCTAATGATTATTGTCTCAAGCCCTTGCTCAAAAGCCTTCATAACAATTTTTTCAGCTTCCAACTTTGATCGAGCATATTGATTCACCATCTTTCGCGGTAATTGCTCATCTTCAGAAATCTGCAAACGATCTGTATAATCAAAATATACGCTTGGAGTTGAGATATGGACGATTCGTTGAACATTAGAAAATTCTATTGCTCTTAAAACATTTCGAGTTCCAAGAACATTAGCTTCATAAAAAGCTCTTTTTGAACCCCATGGGGAAGAGAGTGCAGCAGAGTGAATGACAGCAGAACAACCATCAAAAGCACAAGCCATCTCCTTCCAAGAATTTAAGTCTGCTTTCACAAACCTTGCGCCCATTTCTCCAAGATTTGAGCCAATTTTTTTATTGCGACCTAAAGCGATAACATCACACTTTTTCTTTAGTAATTTCGCAACAATTTGTTGTCCTAAAAAACCCGTTGCACCTGTGACAGCTACTCTCATAAACCCCCATTCCATTCGATATCATATGTAGATACCTCTGTAATCGTCATGTTTTTTCTATATCCTTGCAAAGCGTAATAGATCAGAAGCAAGGGTGAGAAGAGAGCAGGTAAAATATCTTTTAGGGAAAATATTACATCTCTACCAAAGAAAAATATATTTAATAATTTTTTAGGCTTTAACTTTATCCCTCCCAATAAAAGCAGAGGAATTAACAGTTGTCCTTTTCGACCTTCAGGTAAATATGCGACATGCTTACCTTCAATCATGGCAGAAGGAAGTTTGTCAGATGAATTGAATAGATGCAGGCCACTAGTTGCTCGTGGGTTACATTCAATTGCGACAAGAGTTCCATCATGCCTTTCGATAAAATCTAGACTGATTTGACCTGTAAAATTAAGAAACTTAACTAAATTTTGGACAAATTGAAATGATAGTGAATGTTCAATACTTCTAAAAGCAAGAGCAGATCCCGTTTCACCTACACAATATTCTACAGGATAGGTGACATGGGCTAAGAGCTTGCCATTACGCGCAAAGCCATAAGAACAAAGACGCCTACCTTCAATAAATTCTTGAGCGATCCATGGTTGACTTTTTGTAGGGATGATAGACTCTGCCTTAGCTGTATTTTCTCCTTCACAAATTACTACTTGCCGAGCAAAACGAGAATAGACTGGTTTAAATACTGTTTTTTTCCATCTTTCAGCCGCAGATTTGACAGCATTTTTAGATGTTAACAAAACAGTTTCAGGAAAAGGCAAGCCTATATTCTCTAATAATTTAATAAATTTCTCTTTGTTATGAAGAGGCTCAAGTTTTGATAATGGATCGCAGAGAAGAGTACAAATTGAAGAAATGTCACTATGCCTTTCTGCTAAAAAGAATACTTCTTCGCACATTGGTACAATCACATCAATTTGATGGCATTTAACAAGTTCAATAATTGCATTTGTAAAATGTTTTGAACTGTAAATGGGAGCAGGAACCACAAAACTCCTCTCTACTGCATTTGAAAAACGGCATAAATGTTTTTTACTCGTCTCAGCAACCATAACCCGAGCACCGCTTGCAGATAACAAACGGGCCAAGTCTAACGCAACTGGAGCTCGAGCTCCAGTAATAAGAATGGTTTTGCTAATACTCAAGAACCACTCCTCCTAAAGAGACTCCTGCTGAAGAACCTAGAAGCAGAACTTTATTACCACGTTGAATTCGATCTTGATTAAGTGCATCATGCAAAGCTAATGGAATAGAAGCTGAAATAATATTTCCGTGCTCGTGAACGTTAATAAAGAATTTTTTTTCAGAAAGGCCAAGACGTTTTCTTAACAAAGTCAGAGCAGATAAACTTGCTTGGTGGGGAATTACAAGATCAATATCACTTAAAGCAAGATTTGCTTGCGCAAGAAGATCCTTAAGAAAACTAGGCAATTTTTTCATGACCAGCTTAAATAAGCTAGAGCCATGCATATCAAACAAGTATTCTGAGCTATTTTCTTTAGAGTGATACTTTGCATGTAGCTTTGCGGAACCACCGCGAATTTGGCAAAACTCTACACCTTCAGAATAGGTTTCAAAGTGGCTTGCAATGATTTTGCTCCCTCCTTTTTTTCCTGGACCAATAATAACGGCTGCAGCGCCGTCACCAAAAAGAGCTGCACTCTCTTTTTGCTGCCAGTTTAGACCTTCAGAAGCAATTTCAGAAGCAACAAGTGCCACTCTGTTATAACAGCCAAGAGAAATTTGTTTTGCTAAAAGATCAAGTGCAACAAGAAATCCTAAACAAGTAGCGTTAACATCAAAAGCAATCAATCCTTTTCTTAAGCCAAGTTGAGCTGCAATTAATGATGCTGTACAAGGAATTGGCTGCTGTGTTGTTCCACCTACGCTAACGAGTGCGTCAAAATCAAATTTGGAAATATTAGTGTTTTTTATTGCTTCATTTATTGCTTTAGCACCCATTTCAGAAGAAGTTTCACCATCTGAAAAGAAACGATATTTTACTCCTGTTGCATTGAGAGACCAGCCTAATTTCGTTTTTAATGTATTATCAATTCCAGAAGCTGCAACCTTTCTTGAAGGTAAGTATTTTCCAACACCTATTAACTCAATATTTATCTCTTTATTCATAAAAAAACCTTTTTATAAAAATAGTTATAATTCTATAATTAAATGGATTTTTAGGATACAAAACATCCTTTAGACAACAATGATACCAAAAAATAAATAATTCTTAAATAACTTCCTTAAGGAAGCACTGAATAACTGCTGTACCGATAGGTCGAGCCGAAAATTCTAAAAAACTCAATGAGTATCTCGTGAGCAGTCTTTTGATCTCCCATAAGCTTGGAAGCCCCGTCCAGCAATGCTGGCCGTCGAACCCACGGGTTCTCATCCCAAGCTTACCTGTATCCTAATTGTTTTATTGAAGATTGTATCGATAAATTCGGAAGAGGAGGGATTGGCTACGGACTACGTCCTCCGGCCCTTCGGGCTCTTTCTCTCTTCGTTCGAAAGCCCCGTCCAGCATTGCTGGCCGTCGAACCCCTTGGGTTCTCATCCCAAATTCGCATGTATCACAATTTTATTATTGAAGATTGTATCGATAAATTCGGAAGAGGAGGGATTGGCTACGGACTACGTCCTCCGGCCCTTCGGGCTCTTTCTCTCTTCGTTCGAAAGCCCCGTCCAGCAATGCTGGCCGTCGAACCCCTTGGGTTCTCATCCCAAATTCGCATGTATCACAATTTTATTATTGAAGATTGTATCGATAAATTCGGAAGAGGAGGGATTGGCTACGGACTACGTCCTCCGGCCCTTCGGGCTCTTTCTCTCTTCGTTCGAAAGCCCCGTCCAGCAATGCTGGCCGTCGAACCCCTTGGGTTCTCATCCCAAATTCGCATGTATCACAATTTTATTATTGAAGATTGTATCGATAAATTCGGAAGAGGAGGGATTCGAACCCCCGGTACCTTGCGGCACTTCTGTTTTCAAGACAGACGCATTCGGCCACTCTGCCACTCTTCCAGATAGATCAAAGTATAGCTAATCAGCAGCTATTTTGAAAGTTTTTTATCGATAACACCGAGGAGGGATTGGCTCCGGGCTTACGCCCTCCGGCCCTTCGGGCTCTTCCTCACTTCGCTCGAAAGCCCCGTCCAGCATTGCTGGCCGTCGAACCCCCGGTACCTTGCGGCACTTCTGTTTTCAAGACAGACGCATCGGGAAGTCCTAAAAAGCTCAGACTTTTTGACCACAGTTTTTAAATTGGCCTATATCGATTTTTCGAACTCGTGAACTTGATACAGTTCACTTCATTCTCCAAAACCAATCTATTCTCAATTTAAAAATTGCGATCAAAGAGAGCAGCTTTTTAACCCTTCCTGGCCACTCTGCCGCATAGGCAAGAGTATAGCTAATGAGCAACTATTTTGGAAGTTCCTAATCATTTATTGAAATGGGGGCAAAGGAAGAAGTTTTAGAATTGGGAGAGGAAGCGCATGTCGTTATCTGTAAAGAGGCGGATGTCTGTAACTCCATGACGTAGCATGAAAAGTCTCTCAACTCCCCCACCCCAAGCAAATCCTGAGTAGTGTTCAGGATCAACGC
This sequence comes from Candidatus Algichlamydia australiensis, assembly GCA_033977065.1. GTDB lineage: Bacteria > Chlamydiota > Chlamydiia > Chlamydiales > JAJFMI01 > Algichlamydia > Algichlamydia australiensis. The sequence goes on along the minus strand of JAXCHI010000002.1, from coordinate 358,307 downwards.
CTCCCTCTTTCAGAACTTCAGGATGGACCATACCCGCTCCAGAAACTTCTAGCCAGCCTGTCTCTTTACAGAGGCGGCAACCTTTGCCTTGACAAGAGGTGCAACGGATGTCCACTTCCATGCCTGGTTCAACAAAGGGAAAATAGCTAGGACGTACGCGAAGTTCCACTTCGTGTCCTAGGAGTTTTTCAAAAAAGGCTTTTTTTGTTGCGAGCAGATCAGCAAAGGAGACATTTTTATCGATATAGAGCACATCCACTTGATGGAAGAGTACGTGAGAGCGAGATGTGATCGTCTCATTGCGATAACACTTTCCATGAGAACAGATCCTTATGGGCGGGTTGTGATGCTCCATCACGCGCTGTTGCACGTTCGTGTTATGCGAGCGGAGAAGAATTTCGGGAGCGAGGTAGAAGGTATCTTGCATATCGCGCGCAGGATGATCAGGAGGATAATTGAGGCCACCGTAATTGTAATACTCTGACTCAATTTCTGGTGTCTCTTGAACAGTAAACCCCATTTCTATGAGAACTGCGAGGATTTCATCCATCATCTGCGAAAGTGGATGGATACGACCTGGAGATTTTTTGCGACCAGGCAGGGAGATATCAACGGATTCAGAAGAGATCTGCGCGTTTCGCTCTTGTTGGATGAGGGTGTTTAGACGATCGTCTAGATCAAGGGTAATGGTTTGCTTAAGCTCGTTGATCACTTTGCCCATTTGTGGGCGCTGATCAGCTGGCATGTCACGCAAGGACTGCATCAGCGCCTGGATCGGGCCTTTACGGCCGAGATATTTGACTTTTAGATCTTCTAAGTCTCGACTTTTCTTTACCTGATCCAGTTCGCTTTTATAGGATTCTTTGAGTTTTTGAATCCGGTCTAACACGTTAGCTTACAAGCGCCTCTTTTGCAGTGGTTGCTACTTGAGCAAAGCTTGCAGGATCACGTACCGCCATATCAGCAAGCATTTTTCGGTTGATCTCACAGCCTGCTTTATTCAAACCATCGATTAGACGGCTGTATGAAATACCGTTTACTCGTGACGCTACGTTAATGCGAATTTGCCATAAACGGCGGAAATTGCGCTTTTTGTTTTTGCGATCGCGATAGTTAAATGCGAGCGCCTTCATCACTGCGTCTTTTGAAAGGCGCAGGTGGTTTTTGCGGTCGCCCACAAAACCTTTTGCTCTTTTTAAGATGCGCTTGCGACGACGACGCGACGCTACCGCAGATGTTACTCTAGCCATTTTGGACTATACTCCTTTAATCAATCGTTTGTAGAGGTTCAAGTGAGATGTGGCAACTAGCGCACGGTTTCCCAAATGACGTTTCCTCTTTGAGCTCTTTTTAGATAGGATGTGGCGCTTGCCTTGTCGGCTGCGCAACAACTTTCCTGCCCCTGTGAGCTTGAATCTTGCTTTTACTGCTTTCTTTGTTTTTGCTTTTACTTTTGTCATAACTTCTTTCGCTTTGGCGCTAAGGTCAGAGAGAGGTTGCGACCCATCTGCTTTGCTTGTGCTTCTGCATCAGCAATATCAGATAGTTCTTCACAAACTTTATCCACAACACGCTTTCCCACGTCCTTGTGCGCCATTTCGCGTCCACGGAACATGCAGGTTACCTTCACCTTATTTCCTTTCTCAATAAAATCTCTTGCTCGCTTCAGTTTCACTTCAAGATCATGAGTGTCAATATTTGGTTTGACCTTGATCTCTTTGATCTTGATCTGATGCTGCAATTTTTTGCTCTCTTTCTCTTTCTTTGTCTGCTCGTATTTGTACTTTCCATAATCAAGGATCTTACAAACTGGCGGACTTGCGTTCGGAGAGATTTCTACTAAATCTAAGCCTAAATTTTGGGCTTTAAACTGGGCATCTCGCGAGGACATAACTCCAAGCTGATCTCCATTTGGACCTATCACACGCACTTTTGGTGCTCGCACATCGCGGTTCACTCTTTGGCGCGGCCCCGTCGGTCTTCTACTTCCGAACTTTTTCACTTAACTGTTTCTCTCATGAATTCTCACTAATTCTAGGCAAACCTTGACTATTTTCAAGCATCAACGCGATCAAGCGCTCAATTGAAGTAAAAAGTTTATGTGAAAGAAGAATATCTCCTTCAACTTTTTCTAAAAGAAGAGTTGATACAGTCCACTCTTTTTGAAAAACATCTTTTACTCTAAGCGAGATCCTTGGCAAACCCTTCCCAGGAACAAACTTCTTCTCGAGGGCAATTTCAGCTTCTACCGCTGAGCTCTCTAGGATCTCTACAAGCGCGTCATGGCCATCTAGCCTCTGCGTCGGCACCGTCAAGTATGCATGCCACTTTAAGTCTAACATTTTATAAGTCTTTGCAGAGAATTGCAAGAGAGAAATGAGAGTTTTCGCAATATTTTTTTTGGGAAGGAGCTGAATGGTCTGGGCTTGAGTGGATCGCAAAGGGTCTAAAAGACCATATATAAAATTTTGATTATGGAAAATTTCTTCTCTAATTGTCCCTGCACTCTTCTTTCCCGTAAATTGAACATACTCTTTAAGAGTACAACCAGGAGGGAGCTTCACTTCCTCAATATTCGCTTGCTTCCACAAAGAAATGATTTGAGAAAAGAGCCTGCTTCCTTCTCCATGCCAAAAGATTTCTACAGAACCATTTCGTGTAACTGGCCTCTTTGGAAAAAAAGAAAAGAGAGGTTTTCCCAAATCTATATGGCTCTTTTTTTTGCTTTTTTGCCCTTCAAATCCACTAATTCTTGTTACACTCTCTTGATGATCGCGAAACGTAAAGGGTTCACATTGGAAAAATGTTTTTATCTTTGGTGACCATGAAGCATCCAGTTCGTCTGTGAATGGCTGCTCACAAAGGTTCGCATAGCGATCAATTTGAATTACTGGCAAAACTTCACCCAGACGATCATTTAGGAGGGCTGCTGCAACAATCTGTCCCTGATCTTTGAGAAAGTGTGTAAGGCTCTCCCCTAACATGTCGAGCTTGCGCACTTCAACGCCCTTTGCAATTTTTTCTCGCATGCGCTGCTCTATAAACGCCATCTGCTCTTTTGCAAAAGGATCTGGAAAGATTACATCGGTAAAAAAACCTTCACGCGATCCGCTTGTATAGAGAATTTGCGCTTTTGGAAATAGGTCCATTACAGAGCTGGCAAGCAGCTCTGCAAGGGTTTGATTGTTGGAAAGAGAATTTTTCAAAATTGGGATATAGCTGACTCGAACAGCTGACCTCCACGATGTCAACGTGGCGCTCTAACCAACTGAGCTAATACCCCGGTCGTAGAACCAATCATACAGAATGTGCTAGAATAATTCCATGAATCTTTTTCGCTCTCACATAGATTTGGCACACGATTTTTGGAAAAAAGTCTTACAACCTGGCGATATCGCCATAGATGCTACCTGCGGCAATGGCAACGACTCCCTCTTTTTAGCCCAGCTCATTGCACCTACCGGCCAATTGCACTGCATTGACCTACAGAAAGAGGCGATCGAAAACACACGATCAAAATTGAAATTTTTTCTTTCTAATACACACTTCTACCATGGCTCTCACATAGTTTTACCCCCTGTCTCTCCCAAGATCATCGTCTATAATCTTGGTTATTTACCTGGGAGTGACAAGAGCGTCACCACAATGACTGCGTCTACACTCGCTAGCATTGAGAACGCACTGCAGATCATTAGGCCTGGCGGCTTGATTTCGATTACTTGTTATCCAGGGCATTCTGAAGGAGCGGTTGAAGAAAAGAGTATTTCAAATTTTGTTTCTTCGATCTCAAAAAATAAATACACTTCTACATCGATCGAATGGAAAAATCGCCTCAAATCTCCATCACTTATTTTTATTCAACGAACATGCAATTAAGAATTTATTAACCATCTATTTTTAAGTGATTTAGAAGCGCTTTTTTTGCTGAAATTGCTTGCGATAAATCGAACATAAGATTAAACCTGAGTTATCAATGTACGATGACTTGCTAATGAATTGTAGTTGGAGTAAAGTTAATTAAGAGATCTTAATAAATCTCATAATAAAGCTTTATAATAATTATAATAAATATAAGAGGTTTAATATGGCTAACGCCTTTAAAGTAGCTCGTGAACTCGAGCGAATTCAAAAAAGTTCTATATACTTTTCCCTTGAACAACTTTCCCAAATCAACCCCCAAACAGATAAGCAGAATGAGCTCCACGGCAGCTTGCTTCATCAAGCGTTCATAAAAGCAGAAAATGAGCGTGGAGAGGCGCTTATCAAGCGTGCGAGTAAAGAGCTTGAGTCTGGTGAAAAAGCAAAAATTTTGCTTGATATAACCCAATTTGAAGAGGAGTTTGCTCCTGCAGCTTCACTGCGCCGCAAATTAGAAGTAGCTAAAGCAAGACTTCGAAGAGAAACTAAAAAAGAGAGTATACTGAGTCCTACCCTCTACTCTGGACTAGAGATAAAGGATCGTGCAGAAATGGCTTTTTATCTCTACGACATGGCTGGAGTTCTTTTGGTCTCTGGTCATAAACAGCAATTTTTTTCGCTCTATCACGGCCTGCCACAGTCAACAAAAGAGGTATTTAATCTTTTGATTCATGAAATGGGAGCCTGCCTCAATGAGTTTACAATTACTCTTGATTTGACTCGTGCCTACGTCCTTAGCCGCCAACTTGCTGAAGCAGCAATCCGTACCGGCTATTTCATTGCAAATGGTGATGATTTAGGTGCTTCAGCTAAAGAAGAGGTAGCTCGTATGGAAAGAGAGCTACCAGAATATATGGAGCAGACACAAGCTACCGATGTTATACAAGCGAAGTTTGCTTGATCGCTCCTCTTAAATATATGCTACCGCATAAAACCAAGAGCTCGCCCTTCCTCCGGGCGAGCTCTTTTAGTTTCTGAAAACTGATCTGTTTTTCTGCCCTTTGCAATCGCTCATGTTCTACTTCGAGCCAGTGGTAAGGGATTTCTGATTCTTCAAGTAATTGTAAAAAAGCATCATGATCTTTGTGATTTGAAAGGGCAATTCCAAAACGAAAGTTTCTACTTGGATAAGCCATTTCAAGAAGATGTAGTAGTGCGCGCAAGCCCGCAGGATTATGCGCCGCATCGCAAAGGATATCGGGCTCAAGGAGCTCAAATCGCCCCGGCATTTTTGCAAGTAATCCCTGGTTAATTGCCTGAGAAGGAATAGTAAAGTGCTTCCGCATAAGTTCTAAGCTCTTTCTTGCTACATTTTGATTTTCGATCTCATAGTGCAGCCCCTCTTCTGCAATGTGGACAGTGGCTCCATGAATTTTTGCCACTTCAAGAATTTCCTCGCAATTAGCGCTAGGTCCTAAAACTACATCATTATTACGAATGATTCCCGCTTTCTCTTTCGCAATTTCTTCAATGCTATTTCCCAAAACTTCCTTATGTTCAAGGCTAATTGAAGGGATAACAGAGAGCAGCCGTTTATCAATCGCATTGGTGCTGTCCAATCGTCCCCCAAGACCCGCTTCAATAATTGCGATTTCGACTTGGTTTTTGCGAAAATACTCCATAGCAATCCAAGTTGTCGTCTCAAAAAAAGTTGGTTCTAAATAATTTACTTCGGCGTAATCAAGGAGTTTTTGCCCAATCTCTTCTACTTCTTTCTCTGAAATCATCTCTCCATTGATACGAATTCGTTCAAAATAAGTATGTGTATGGGGAGAAGTAAAGAGCCCTACCCGGTAGCCTGCATGCTCCAAAGCACGCGCTATTTTAATGGCAACTGAGCCTTTTCCATTGCTACCAGCAATGTGCACAATTGGATAAGCGCGATCAGGGCTGCAAAGAAATTCTTTAAATTTATGGCTAACTTCTAGACTACGACCATTCATACGACCGCGCCTCAATTGACTCAATTTCTCAATAAAATTCATGGGGTCTTATTTTAACAAAAGTCGCATTATCTACCCAAGAAGAACCTAAGCTGCTTCTTGGCTTAATCGCTCCATGGTAATCGGAGCCTCCACTCACAAGTAAATTTTTGCTTTCAGCTAACTGAAGCCATCTTCTCTCATGGTGAGGAAAAAAATTTCCATAATAACATTCTAACCCATCAAATGGAAATTTTAGTAGCTCTTTTACAAATTTTGCTGACGAATGAAGGTGGGGATGGGCAATAAACGCCTTGCCTCCCGCCTCATGAATTGCTGCAACAGTCTTCTCTACAGAAACGGGATCGAGAACAATATAGCACGATTTTCCATCACCTAAATAATTTTGAAAAGCTTCGCTAATATCTTTGACATAGCCCTTTTCTACCATCTTTTGGGCAATATGCGGCCTGCCCACAACACCCTCTTTTGGCAAGGGATCAATCGGAAATCCCTTTTTTGCAAGCTTATCTAAAATCGCTTGATTGCGCTTAGCTCGGCGCATCAAGTGGTGTTTTTGCAATTTCTGCATCGCTTCAGATTCTGGGTCAACACCATACCCTAAAATATGGACACTATGACCGCGATGATCAGCCGAAAATTCGACCCCCACTAAAATCTCAAGCTCCAGTTTTTTTGCCTCGGAAAAAAACTCTTTTGTATAGGCAGCAAGCGTATCGTGATCAGTGATTGAAAGCCCGCTTAGCCCCTCTTTTTTTGCCAAGTGCAACAGTTCTATCGGGGAGTCTGTCCCATCAGAACAGTTTGAATGACAGTGCAAATCAGCGCGAAAATCCGACATAGCGCACCTCAAATTCTAATTTCTTACCCGTCTTCTCCTTTACCTGAAATTGCACAAGCTCCATCAAACGCAAAACATCTTTAGCCTTCGCTTTACCTTCAGGGTTTACAATAAAATTTGCATGCTTTTCTGAAACCACTGCCCCCCCTACCTGGACACCCTTCAAACCCGCCTCCTCAATCAAGGCGCCTGCACTGCTATTCTCAGGATTGCGAAAAATACAGCCAGCAGACTTTTCTCCATACGGCTGCGTCTCCTGACGATAGCGCACAATCTTCACTCTCTTTTCTCGTGCTCCTTCCACCTTTTCCAAAGAAAAAATGGCTGAAACAATCGCTCCCTCCTTCTTTTGAAAAGGAGAAGTGCGGTAAGAAAACTCCAAATCTTTTCGCAAAAACTCTTGAAAATTCCCCTGTCTATCAACAAAACCTACACTCTCAAGAGAGTCTTTTGTCTCTGCACCATTAGCTCCTGCATTCATACAAACCGCACCGCCAACACTCCCTGGGATCCCCGAAGCAAATTCCAAACCACCAAATCCCAGTCGAGACGTCTGTGAACCCAAAAGAGAAAAATTGTAGCCTGCACCTACGTGAAAACGCCCGCCATCTCGATTACAAAATTGAATTTTATTATGAATCACAAGACCGTCAAAACCGCGATCGTCAAAAAGAAGATTGGAACCATTTCCTAAAATAAAAAGGGGCAACTCTCCTGCTGCCCGTAAAACCTCTTGCATCTGCTCAATGGTGACTACCTCCGCAAAAAAACGCGCAGGCCCCCCAATACCGAAAGTAGTAAATTTTGCTAAAGAGACATATTCAAGAAATGGAGACATAAATTTTGTCTAATATTGCGTTCACGAACTTCGCACTATCGCGCGAACCAAATTTTCGTGTCAAACGAATCGCCTCAGAAATGGAAACAGGGCCGGGAATCTCTTCGTCAAATAAAATTTCAAAAAGACCCAGTCGCATGATATTGCGCTCAGCCTGAGTAATCCGCTCTAAACTGTACCCTTCAGAAACACTTGAAATCTTCTCATCGAGCTCCTCTTTTTTCGCCAAAACCTCAATCGCTCGCTCTTGTACTTCACGAGCAGCCGACTTTGAAATTTTAACTTGACGCATCAAGATAGGGATAACCTCACCATCAGGATCGTGATCTAAAGCAAAAAGCGCTTGAAAGAGCGCTTCTCTGAATTTCTCTCTGGTAATCGCCATAATCATTCCATGATAGCACAATGGAGAGTTAAGACGACATACTAACTAAATAATTGAATTCAATCAATGCCAATTAGCTATATGAGAGTATTTCCTCAATTTCGGCTTCCCTATTCAGTATTTCCCTTTTTTCCTTCCCATGTTTCTTTTCAGGTTCTCTGAATGATTTAATTAATTCAGACAGCTCTTTAAGTGCTTCGTTGTATGAAATATTTTGGTTTGAAATTTCTATTAGAGCACTTTCAACTCTTGAATCATCAAATTCAGTAAACTTTTCTATTAAGCTTAAAAGAGTATCGACTTGATTTATTAAATCTTCTATATCTGAACTATCTCCTTCGCTTACTAGTTTTAGTTGTTGATGCATCATTGTATAAAAAAATAGAAGTCGCATATCTTTCTGTTGAATTTTAGCCGAGTTCTCTAACATCAAATCCGACTCCTCAGACTCTATCTCCTCAGACTCTATCTCCTCAGATTCTATAAACTCGCTAACTTGGTTCAAAAGATTCGTTTCAACATCATCCGTATCAAGATATTCATGAATTTGCTTCAAATAACAATCTCTTTCAGCACTAATATCCGTTAAATGCCTAGCTTTTTTATCTAGTTCGTTTCTTAGATTTTTAATTTGTATTTTTAGCTTATCAAGATGTTCTTCTTGTTCTTGTGATTTATTTGTTAAACTCGTGACTGTTTTTTGAAGAGGGTTAACATAACCGCCTTTCCAGCTATAATTACGTAAAACTAAATAGCCGATAGCAAATACGCTAATAGTGCTTGCAGCGCCGATCGCTGCAGAATACCAGGAGATAGTTTGTGAAGAATCGCTGCTACCAATAGATGATGTATTCATTATTATCCTTAAATTTTCTAATTGTTATTAAAGAAAGGATAAGTTTATCAAAAACTAAAACAAACTGTAAAGGACTAAACCTCGATCTGAAAACAAAAAAAGCCCACAGAGAACTTTCTCCATGGACTTTTGATTACAGCACCTAAAAGCAATTCTCAGGCACAGCAAAGAGGCCACTTTTTACTAACCTCACTTTTCTTCTTCAGTGTCTTCCGTTGCTGCTGGCTCCGCGTTTGCTTCCGCTGCCTTTGGCTCCGCGTTTGCTTCCGCTGCCTTTGGCTCCGCGCTTTCTTCCGCTGCCTTTGGCTCCGCGCTTTCTTCCGCTGCCTTTGGCTCCGCGCTTTCTTCCGCTGCCTTTGGCTCCGCGCTTTCTTCCGCTGCCTTTGGCTCCGCGCTTTCTTCCGCTGCCTTTGGCTCCGCGCTTTCTTCCGCTGCCTTTGGCTCCGCGCTTTCTTCCGCTGCCTTTGGCTCCGCGCTTTCTTCCGCTGCCTTTGGCTCCGCGCTTTCTTCCGCTGCCTTTGGCTCCGCGCTTTCTTCTGCTGCTGCTGGCTTTGCGCTCGTTTCTTCTTCCTTTGCAGGAGTACCATTCAGGTATTCTTGAAGAGCGGCCTCTGATCCTGCTTCAACTGTAATTGTTGAACTTTCTTCATCAAAGCATTCTTCTTGGTTTTGTAGGTAAAGCACATTTTTAGCGCTTTCCATAGCAATTTTTGCTATTCGTTCATTGTCTTTAGCAAGTTCAGATTCAGCTCCAGCTAACTTTTCTTGTACATCATCTACCTGCAATCGAAGTTTTCTAATTTCTTCTGTTTTAGTATCGACGGTTCTCTGCATGTCAGCTTTATCTTTTTGTAGCTCACTTACCTCTTTGCCTTTTTCTTCTACGTTGTCTTTTAGACCTTTTACTTCAGCATTAAGATCAGAAATTTTTTGTTTTTGTCCCCAAGTAGTAAAGATTTTGTAAATTGAAATTGCAAAAAATGTTGCAGAGGCAATTGTTGTAATTACCAATACTGCATCTTTTAATTTGGGATCCTTTAATAAATCTACTCTACCAACCCCTGCAGAGCACATTTCCATTGCTTCATTTGCTACTCTTCTTGCTACTTCTGTTGCCATCTTTAATTACCTCATCTTTTTTTTGATGCGCCCTTTCAGAAAAGTACGCACCAACTGTTATGTAGATGACACTTATAGATGAAGTGAATTTTTTGTAAAAGAAAAATAAAGAAAAGAGCTTAAAAATTTAAATACTTGAACGAAGCATCCATGCCGCCTTCTCATGTATAGCAAGGCGCTTATTGATCAAATCAGCTGTTGCGCCATCTTGCAGATCTTCTATTTGAGACAGATGTTTGCGCAGATAGCAGATAAGAGTTTGATGATCTGTTGTGAGAATTTGAAGCATCTTATCTGAAGAGGGCGCTAGACTTTCTTCTTGAATTTGTGAAAGTTTAGCAAAAGAAGAAAAAGATCCTGGAGGATATTCTCCAAGTGCGCGAACGCGCTCAGCAACTTCATCAATCGCTTCGGCCATCTCTTCATACTGTTTTTGAAATAAGACGTGCAGCGCATAGAACTCTTTTCCAGTAACATTCCAATGAAAAAATTGTGTTTTGAGATAGATAGCGTATGTAGTAGCAAGTGTTGTATTTAATATGGTGCAAATCGTTTTGCAATCCTCTTTTTTTAGTCCAATATCCATCGTTAGTCCTTGTCAACCGTCTTCCTATTTGTTAACATAAAGTTTCATTTTACATGCTAATTTTTTGATGAAGGGCATTTTTCTAGATACAGAAACGAATGGTTTAAATTTTCGTCAGCATCGTCTTATCGAGCTCGCGTACAAGATTGTGGATTTAAACAGCGGAGAGTGTTTAAGCCAATTCTCCTCTCTGCGCAAGATTACTCATGATGAGTGGAAGCAGAGTGATCCCGAGAGTTTAGATGTGAATGGGTTTACTTGGGAAGATGTAACGCATGGTATAAGCGCGGATGAGATTGCAAAAGAGGTCATTCTTGATTTTAAGGCGCAAGGGATCAAACGCGGCAGCAGCGTTTTTATCTGCCAAAACCCCTCTTTTGATCGTGTTTTTTTCTCTTCAATTATTGACGTTGATGTGCAAGAACAAAATGGTTGGCCCTATCACTGGCTTGATATGGCTTCTATGTTTTGGGCTTTGCAACTACAAAAGGGTGAGCATTTGCCTTGGAAAACGGGGTTTACAAAAGACAAGATTGCCAAATTTCTGGGTCTGGGAAGTGAGGAACATCCTCACAGAGCTATGAATGGCGTGGACCATTTATTAGAGATTTACCGCGTTGCTGTGGGTTTCCCGGAGTGCACCAAGTAACGCTTGCCATTTGACGTTGTAGAGCAGCGCGTCTTCTACTTTTTCTACTTGTTTGAGGGCTATCTCGTAGCTGGGATAGTTTTGTTCTTTGTAGGGTGTGATGAGGTCAGCATCAAAGTGCAGGTTGTTTCCGCCCAGTTTCAAGTGTTCCAGATCGCGAATCCAAAGAAGATAGAGGTGGAGGATGTCAGGAAGCTCAGTCTCTTCAAAAGTCGCAAGCGCTTCTTGAGAGGCGCAAAAGTCGGGTGCCATGATCCAGGAGAGAAAGCGCGTGTAAAGGTCGTTTTGCTCGAGGCGTTTTTGACGACCGAGGGAACCGCAGGCGAGCTTGGGTAGGTTAGGCAGAGGCTGAAATTTTAGGGCAAAACTACGAGAGCAGATAGTAGGAAGAAGTTTTTGTGGTTGATCGGTGATGAGGATAAAGTTCGTTGTGGGGAGTGGTTCTTCTAGGGTCTTGAGTAGAGCGTTTGCGTGAGCAGGCAGCATTTTGTGCGCATCATCAAGAATAAGGATTCTGCAAGGAGCATTGTAGGGGTTTTGCATTGCCTCAGTAATGATGCGTTTGATCGTTTCAATGAGATAACCTGATTTGGCTTCGGGAGCAAAGGTACGAATGTCTTCGTTTGAGGAGAGTTTTTGCGCAAAATCTTGTGCAATGAGTTTTTTGCCGATACCGTCTAGGCCGTGAAAAAGAAGGGTTGCAGGGAGGCGTTCTGTTGCGAGGAGTCGATCGAGAGCTTTGCGCTCTTTTTCATGCCCGAGTATTTGCGACATAGCTGGTGATCTCTTTGTAGGCAAGGCGGCAAACTTCGCTCGGAGTAAGCGAAGCATCAACGCGGCGCATGCGTTTCGGATTTTCCTGGATCATAGAGAGGTAGGCTTTGCGCACGTCTGTATGAAAGTCTAGACCTTCATTGTCGAGGTTTTCAAGAGGAGTATGATCATCTTGGCGACTTTTGATGCGACGCAGCCCCTCTTCAGGATCAATATCAAGAAAAAGGGTAAGATCGGGTTCAATATGGAGGGAGACAAAGTCGCACAACTCTTTTACGAGTTTTAAATCGATGCTGCGCGCGACACCTTGATACGCGAGCGTAGAGTCATTAAAGCGATCGCAAAGAACCATTTTGCCAGCTCTAAGTGCCGGCTCGATCACTTCTTCAACGTGTTGCGCTCGTGAAGCAAGAAAGAGAAGGAGTTCCGTTTTGGCAGAGATGAAGCTCTCTTTATGGTTGAGCAGATCGCGGATGCGGTTCGAAAGCGAGCAGCCTCCAGGTTCACGTGTTTGGATGATTTCATGACCATCAGTACGCAGTTTTTCAGCAAGGTGCTCTATCAAGGTGCTCTTGCCAGCCCCCTCTCCCCCTTCAAAGGTAATGAAGAGTCCGGGTAGCTTCAAGCCTCTTCCTCTTTTTCAATGTCTTCCAGTTTCTGCAGGCCAACAATGGAGTCTTCTTTGCCTTTGAGGTTGACTAAGCAGACGCCTTGTGTGGAGCGTCCCATCACACGCACATCTTTCATGCGCATGCGGATTGTCTGCCCTGAATTTGACATGACAAGTACGCTATCGCGATCGCCAACTGAGATCGCACCAACCACGTCACCGTTGCGACGGCTTGTGATGATAGAGCGAACACCCACTCCCCCGCGTTTTGTTTTGCGGAACTGGTCAACATTTGAGCGTTTTCCAAATCCGTTTTCACAAACAATAAGAAGTGTTTCATTGCCTGTAACAATTTCGCAAGAAATAACACCATCTGCTTTATCTTTTAAGGAGACACCACGCACTCCACGCGCCATGCGGCCCATTGCACGCACATCTTCTTGGTTAAAGCGTACAGCCATTCCTGCCTTGGTAAAGAGCATTACCTCTTGTTCATCTAGCACAAGACGAGCAGCAATCACTTCATCTCCCTCATCAATGTTGATGGCAAAGACGCCTTTTTTGCGCTGGTTGCTGAAAGCGGAAAGCTCTGTCTTCTTGACCACACCGTTTGCTGTTGCAAGAAGGATACAAGCTTGATCTTCGAAGTTTTTCACACGCATTACTGCAGCAATTTTTTCATCTTTTGAAATGCCTTCAAGAAGGTTGACAAGTGCCTTTCCTTTAGAACGACGACCCGATTCTGGGATCTCCCAAACTTTCAGCTGGTAGCAGCGACCAAAGTTTGTAAAGACAAGAAGATGGTCGTGTGTTGAAGCAGTATAGACATCTTTTAATGAGTCAGAGTCTTTGCGCATCTCAATGCCGACAACGCCTTGGCCTCCACGACGCTGTTCACGGAAGGTGTTGACTGGCATGCGTTTGACATAGTCATCGCCAGAGATGGTGATGATCACCTGCTCATCAGCAATGAGGTCTTCCATATTGAACTCGCCTTCTGCCGCAATGATTTTTGTGCGGCGGTCAGACTTCGCATGCTTTTTTAGAGCTTCAAGTTCATCTTTAATGATGTCGCGTACCATCTGCTCGCTAGCCAAAATTTTGCGGTAATGCGCAATTTTCTTTTGGAGTTCATCGTACTCAGCTTGGATCTTATCAAGTTCAAGTCCGGTAAGTTGATAGAGTTTTAAGTCGAGGACAGCGTTGGCCTGGCGATCGGTAAACTCAAAGCGGGCGATAATCCCGCGTTTTGCCTCGTCACGGTTCGCAGAGGCGCGGATCATTTTGACAAGCTCATCGAGGTTATCAAGCGCTTTAAGGTAACCTTCTAAGATATGAGCGCGCGCTTCGGCTTTAGCAAGCTCATAGCGTGTGCGGCGGCGGATGACTTCAATGCGGTGATCGATCCACGATTGCAACATCTGCTTGACGTTCATCACGCGCGGTAGACCTTTATCTAGCGCAAGCATGTTGCAGCCGAAGGTAACCTGCATATCGGTATATTTGTAGAGCTGGTTGGCAATCACGTCGGGGATCTCACCGCGTTTCAGATCAAGTGCAATGCGCATGCCATCTTTGTCCGACTCATCGCGCAGGTCGGCAATTCCTGTGATGGCTTTGTCGTTAATCAGGTCGGCTATTTTTTCAATGAGTCGCGACTTGTTTACGTTGTAAGGAATTTCATTGATAATGATGCGCTGGCGATCAGCCTGCTGCATATCTTCGACTTCAATGAGTCCACGTAAGATAATTTTTCCACGTCCTGTATGGAAGGCTTCTTTGATCCCGCGATAACCGCAGATCACCCCACCTGATGGGAAGTCAGGTGCTGGCATCACTTGCATGATCTGGTCGATGGTTGTCGCTGGATCATCAAGAAGCAGGTTGGCTGCAAGAATCAATTCACCCAAGTTGTGTGGCGGGATATTGGTTGCCATTCCGACAGCAATACCTGATGAGCCGTTGCAGAGCAGGTTTGGGAATTTTGCAGGGAGAACGGTCGGCTCTTTTTTGGTTTCGTCGTAGTTAGGAACAAAGTCAACAGTCTCTTTGTCAAGATCCTCCATTAAGGCCATGCAGGGGTGCGTTAGACGCGCTTCTGTATAACGCATCGCAGCTGGCGGATCGCCATCAACAGATCCAAAGTTTCCTTGTCCATCCACAAGTGGATAGCGCATCACCCACTCTTGCGCCATTCGCACAAGCGTTGGGTAGATGACCGTCTCCCCATGCGGGTGAAAGTCCCCTGATGTATCTCCAGATATTTTTGCGCACTTTCTGTGCTTAGCTCCAGGAGAGAGATTGAGTTGGCGCATGGCGTAGAGGATACGGCGCTGGGAGGGTTTTAACCCGTCGCGCACATCGGGCAGGGCCCGTGAAATAATCACAGACATGGAGTAGCGGATATAGCTCTCCTTCACCTCTTCTTCAACATTGCGGTCTAATATTTCTTCGCCTTTTGTGTAGGACATAAATACCTTTAAATATCTAAGTTTTTAACGGAGAGAGCGTGTCCCTCAATGAAGGCACGTCTCGGGGGTACCTCGTCTCCCATTAGCATTGTAAACATGTGATCTGCAGCAACAGCATCGGGGATGGTTACCTTAATCAAGGTGCGCTTGGTCGGATCCATTGTCGTCTCCCAAAGCTGGTCAGCATTCATCTCACCCAGACCCTTGTAGCGCTGCAGCTCAATTCCCTTACGTCCGTTTGTACGGAGCAGGTCAATTACTTCTTTTAGTGTGTAGAGAGGTGTTTCGCTCTCCTCTTCATCAATAATATCTAGCAGTTTACCCTCAGCAATGAGGTACTGCTCAAAAGTAAAGCCAAATGTTGCTAAATCACTTTTGAGTTTTGCTAAGGCTTCTTCCTCATAGAGCTCAACACAGTGCAGAGACTTGGGCGTAAACTTAAGCATATCTTCCGTACGCTCTTCTTCTGGAATCGAAGCGAGTGTCTCTTCAAAAACAGCTCTCTGCTGCTCCTCGTTGGCCTCTTTTAAGGAGGCAAATTCATCTTCTGAGTAGACAAAACGGTTCTCTTCCGCTAGTTGTACAAGGTACTTCGGCAATTCCCCCTGCTCGTTTTTTGAAGCGATGAACTCGCGGAAAGGAATCCCTTTTCTCTCGACTGTCTGAATCAGTGTCTCGACACTTAGAATTGAGGTAACAAGTAAGTCAACCTCCTCCTGGTTTAAATTCTCATTTCGGGAGTTAAGACGGATGTGCAGATCGCTTGTACCAAGACTGAGCAAGTACTCATCCATCTCCGCTTCTGAGTGAATGTAACGCATGCTCTTCTTGCGTTTCACACGATAAAGCGGCGGACGGGCGATGTAGATATGGCCATTCTCAACTAACTGCGGCATGTGACGGTAGAAGAAAGTCAGCAACAGTGTGCGAATGTGCGATCCATCAACGTCGGCATCCGTCATGATGATGATTTTATGGTAGCGAAGTTTTTCAATATTAAAGCTATCTTTTCCAATCCCACAACCAAAGGCGGAGATCATTGCACCTACCTCTGTGTTCTTTAGGATTTTAGCAAGACGCGCCTTCTCCACATTCAAAATTTTACCACGAATTGGTAGAATCGCCTGGAAGCGGCGATCGCGACCCGATTTTGCACTTCCTCCCGCGGAGTCTCCCTCAACAATATAAATTTCACAAAGAGAGGGATCGCGCTCTTGGCAGTCTGTCAACTTACCTGGAAGCCTTGAGCTATCAAGCGCGGTTTTGCGCAGGGTGAGTTCACGCGCTTTGCGCGCCGCTTCACGAGCTTGTGCAGCAAGTGCTGCTTTTTCAAATATTTTCTTTGCAATTTGCGGATTCTCACCAAGAAAGATCGAGAACTCCTCACCAACAATCTGCTGGACAACCTTTGCCACCTCACTATTTCCAAGGCGCTGCTTTGTCTGACCCTCAAATTGTGGATTGGCAATCTTCAATGAGAGAACAGCTGTCAAGCCTTCTTTTAAATCTTCACCAGTGATGCTTGTCTTATCGCTTTTGAGAAGGTTATTAGACTTGATGTACTGATTAAGAGTACGTGTTAGCGCCGTTGAGAAACCAGTGACGTGCGTTCCGCCCTGTTTTGTCGAAATATTGTTTACATAGGCGTGTGTCGACTCTGTATAAGTGTCGTTCCACTGCATCGCCACTTCAAACTCCAGTGGACCGTCATGCAACTCTTTAGCGCCTTTGATGTAAATCGGCTCTTCAAAAAGAGGAATTTTATTCTCATTTAAATA
The DNA here is from genome assembly GCA_033977065.1 of Candidatus Algichlamydia australiensis. Classification (GTDB taxonomy): domain Bacteria; phylum Chlamydiota; class Chlamydiia; order Chlamydiales; family JAJFMI01; genus Algichlamydia; species Algichlamydia australiensis. The sequence continues at coordinate 341,539 of JAXCHI010000002.1, read as the reverse complement.
AGTGACAAAGGAGCTAATTCCCCCATCATACTTGAAGACTTGCTCCTCGTGATCAGTTGAACGCTCATCATTAAAGGCAATCTCAATCCCGCGATTCAAGAAAGCGAGCTCACGAAGACGTTTTGCCAAGATATCGTAATCGTACTCAAGAACAGAGAAAATTTTCTCATCGGGATGGAACCAGACTTTCGTTCCTGTGCGGTCTGTTGTCCCTTTTTCTTTCAGAGTTTCTACGACCTTTCCGCGTGAGAAGTGGATCTCATAAAGCTTCCCATCCTTTGCAACTTCCACTTCCATTTTTTTGGAAACCGCGTTAACGCATGAGACACCAACCCCGTGAAGACCACCAGAGACCTTGTAAGTATCTTTATCAAATTTTCCTCCGGCGTGCAGGATGGTCATGACAACCTCAACAGCGGAAACATCACGTCCCTGTTTCTTCGACTCCTGTTCATGCTTTCCGACAGGAATTCCACGACCATTATCTTGCACCGTGACAGAATTATCTTTTTGAATCGTGACCTCGATGCGGGAGCAGAAGCCCGCCATCGCTTCATCGATACAGTTATCGACAACCTCATAAACGAGCTGGTGGAGTCCATTTGAAGAGGTGTCCCCAATGTACATACCGGGACGTTCACGAACAGCCTGCAGACCCTCCAAAACTGTAATGGAGCTTGCTGTGTACTTTTTTTCTTTAGTCATCGACATAATTTCCTATCCGAAAGAAGATTCTTTGAATGTTATGGTTGGGAAACTGATCCCGCAATAGCTTCAATAGTTTAGCTCTTTCATGCTGAACAAGCAAGCTTAAAAGAGTAGAACTGCGCACAGTAACAGTTAAAGTCCCCTCATGAAAAGAGATCGCTCTTGTCATTGGCGCCAGTTTCTCACCGATGATTTTGGGCCACGCTTCCAAGATGTAATCCGGAGAAGAATCAAGGGATTTTTCAATCCTTTTTAACGTCTTCGGAAGCAGCTCAGAGAGCGACCTTCCCGTCGGTTTTTTACCCGAATAATTGCGAGGGATTCTTCGAATTCCCATGTCTCCCATTGTACCAAAATTCTTTCAAAAGTACAACTATTTTGCTTCTGTTAACGAAAGAGACAATCTGTTACAATGATTCTATTATGACAAAGAAAAGCATACGAAATATTGCCATCATCGCTCACATCGATCATGGAAAGACAACACTTTTAGATAGTTTACTAGCCCAATCTCAGCTCTTTCGTGAAGGAGAAGCTGTGCCTGAACGCGTGATGGATAGTTACGCTTTGGAACGTGAGCGGGGAATTACAATATTTGCTAAGCATACAAGCCTTTATTTCGATGATGTAAAAATAAATTTAATTGACACTCCCGGGCACGCCGACTTTTCTGGAGAAGTGGAACGCGTACTTGGCATGGTAAGCTCTGTTCTTCTTCTTGTTGATGCCGCAGACGGTCCCATGCCCCAGACGCGTTTTGTTCTCTCTGAAGCACTCAAACTTGGTCTCAAACCAATTGTTGTCTTTAACAAAATCGACCGCCCACACGCTGATCCTGAAAATGCGCTTAACCTCACCTTCGATCTTTTTGTTGAACTCGGCGCCACCGACGAACAGCTTGACTTCCCCTATCTCTACGCCTCAGCCTTGAACGGCTTCGCTATGCTCAAACTTGATGATCCACGTGTCGACATGCGTCCGCTATTTGAAATGATCATTGAAAAAATTCCTGAGCCTTCAGGAAATCCTGATCTTCCCTTCCTCATGCAAGCGACTACCCTCTCTTATGATGACTACCTCGGTCGCCAAGCAACCGGTCGTATTCTAGAAGGGAAAATCAAAAAAGCTGACTCTTTCACCATGATCAACCGTGAAGGCCACCCGACTCAGCACAAAGTGACACGTATCCAGGGGTACCTTGGCCTGGAAAAAGTCGAACTTGAAGAGGCTTTTGTCGGAGATATTGTCTCGATTGCCGGAGCACCAGAAGTCAACATTGGTGATACCCTCTGCGATCCTGAAAACGTCAACCAACTCCCTCCTATCGAGCTTTCTGAGCCCACCCTCTCTGTTGACTTCCTCGTTAACAGCAGCCCGTTTGTAGGAAAAGATGGGGCACACGTCACCATGAATAAGATTCGCGATCGACTCCTTAAAGAAAAACGTGCGAACATTTCCTACAATATTGAGGAGCATTATGGCAAAGAAGATTTTGTACGCGTCTTTGGAAAGGGCGAGCTGCACCTTGCCATTCTCATTGAAGCGATGCGTCGCGAAAATTTTGAATTCTCTCTCTCCAAACCGCAAGTTCTCATTAAAGAGGTAGAGGGAATTCGCCACGAACCCTACGAACTAGTACACATCGAAGTGCCAGAAGAGTTTTCTGGTTCTGTTATCGAAGAGCTTAACCGCCGTAAGGGTGAGATGCGCGAAATGCAAACCAATGAGCATAGCATCTCCACCATTCAATTTTGGATGCCAACCCGTGCGCTGATGGGCTATCGCAGTGATTTCCTCACACAAACTCGCGGCAAAGGAATTTTGACCTCTACTTTCGATTCCTTCGCCCCATGGAAAGGCGAAATCCCGGGCCGCAAAAACGGCGCTATGATTGCTGGCGGCAAAGGACGCGCTACTCCCTACTCCCTCTTCAATCTCCAAGAGCGCGGCACGCTCTTTTGCACCGCCAATGACGAAGTCTACGAAGGGATGCTTGTCGGAGAACACAACCGCGACAACGATCTCGTTGTCAACGCCGTCCGAGAGAAAAAATTGACAAACGTCCGCGCCTCAGGCACAGACGAAAACGTCGTCCTTACACCTCCACGAAAAATGACTCTCGAGCAAGCGATCGATTTTATTGAAGATGATGAGCTTATTGAAGTGACTCCCAAAACAATCCGCTTGCGCAAACGCTACCTGACAGAGGTCGAACGCAAAAGCAAAGCCCGCGGCTAAATTACTGCTACAACTCAAGAAGTTGCTATAATCTCTTAAAATCTTCATAATTTATCGCAAAGGGAGATTTGGTAATGTCGGAAGCAACTGTTATCGGTTCGGGGTACAAACAACTTTTGCAAGAAATTAAGCAAAAAGTACGTTCTTCACAAATCAAAGCAGCTCTTTCTGTTAACAGAGAGCTCATCCAACTCTATTGGGAGATTGGTAGCGCTCTTAGCCAAAAGCAAAAAGAAGAGGGATGGGGTGCAAAAGCTCTTGAGAAACTATCTAAAGACCTCAAATCTGCTTTTCCAGATATGAAAGGATTCTCGAGAACCAACCTGTTTAGAATGAGCGCGTTTTACAGAGCTTACGAAATAGTCCCACAAGCTGTGGGACTATTTCAAAAACACATTATTTTTTCTATTCCATGGGGACACAACATCCTACTTATAGAGAAAATAAATTCTCACGAAGAAAGAATCTGGTACATAAAGAAAACAATTGAAAACGGTTGGAGCCGTAACGTTTTACTTCACTGGATTACAAGCAACCTTTACGAGCGACAAGGGAAAACAATCTCAAATTTTAAAGATACTCTGCCACCTCTTCAATCTGATTTAGCCCAAGCTACTCTCAAAGATCCCTACAATTTTGACTTTCTGACTCTAAGAGAAAAGTTTGATGAAAAAGAGCTGGAGGGAGGTTTACTTGACCACATTCAGAAGTTTTTGGTTGAGCTGGGACACGGCTTTGCATTTATGGGGCGACAATATCCAATTACTGTAGCAGACGACACCTATCACTTAGATTTGCTCTTCTATCATACAAAACTTCATTGCTATGTTGTTGTAGAACTTAAAGCTGGTTCCTTTGACCCACGTGATGCAGGACAAATGAATTTCTATTTAAGCGCAGTTGACGATCTCCTTCGCTCTCCTCCAGATCAACCCAGCATCGGTCTTTTGCTCTGCAAAGATAAAAAAGGAGTGAAAGTAGAGTACGCCCTTCGAGACGTAAAAAAACCGATTGGTGTTGCTGAGTATGAGACACAAATAATGGAATCGCTCCCCGAAAATTTGAAAGACTCTCTTCCAACAATTGAAGAAATTGAAAACGAATTGAAATAATCTTCTGTACTGGACAAAAATTTTGCCAAGAGGAGCAAAGCGAGCCAAAATCAAATCGAAGCAGCAGCGTTTCGAGCGACGAGTCCATAGCCCATAGTGCTATGGACGAGAAGGAGAATCGATTTGATAAAGGCACAGCTCATCCATTGGTGAAATTTTTGTCCAGTACAGAGGAAATAATCTCCAAAAACAAAGGTTTACTTAGGCGCGATTAAAGAACTTAAGTTTTATTCTGGATTCACAAGCTGCTTACAAACTGTGTCAAACTCGCCATTTAAAGCAGCTTCAGATAGCTCTTCATTGTACAAATCCTGTTGAATAGTTCTAATTGTCAGTAAAGGTATAATAGTAAGACTCCAAATTAGTTTATCGGAAAAATAACTATGAAAACTGCTTGATTGAAAAAAAAGAGCGTTTAAGAAACTTACTGCGTAAATACGAAATATTAGAGTGTTCTTGCTATCTAACTTTGATTTCTTATTTACAAGAAGATGAAATGCATGACATTTTTCTCCTTCACACGATGCAAGACGACGAATAGCAATACAAAAAAACTTTTGTAAATATGCAGCCGTGTGAAAAATACCAGTAGCAATCGCACAACACAAGAGAACTTTATTCGTCGTAACGCTTAGATAATCCTGCAAACCAAGGAATAGAACCACCCCAACTGCATTAGAAATTTCTGCGGTTTTTTGCCAACCCTCAAGAGATGTCCTATTTTTAAAATAATATTTTGAAAGTTCGCGTGTTTGATCAGCCTCTGTTTGGTTATCAGTAAGAATTTGCTGCACAGGGCAAATTGTAGTCATATTTTAGTTCTCCTTTGGAAAAGTCCACCCCATTTTACAGGAATTACAAATAAAAATATATAGAAACAACAGAGGATAAATTAAATATTTTAATTTATCCTCTGTTATTCGAAAGGTTTGTCAAAATCTAGTCGAGGTCTCCAACTTCAATTTCATGGCTATATGATGGGACAACCCATGTATGATCTTCGATGATCTTCCTAGCAACATAATCCACAAACTTCTCAAAGCCGTCTGGATCCTCAAATGTTTTGTAATTAGCAAGAGGATAGTCTTCCTTTTCTTCATCAATGCGCGGTGGCAAATATCCATTCGAAAGAAGTATTCCAATTGCTAACGCTCTCCCGGTGCGCTTATTCGCTGCGATGCAGTAGTGATTTTTTACACAGTCAAACCAAACACGACATGCTTTCAAAATTGGGTGATGATTTCTGTTTACGCAGTACTCTTGGGTCTCAGAGTATAGTTTAAATAAATCTGCTGGAGGGGGGAAAACATATGTTCTCTTCCGATACCACTTTCCCATATCACAAAAAAACCACCCATTCTCGTTCATTGCTCTCTCAAAGAGATCTTGATTCTCAGAAAACCCTGGCACACTAGAAAGATCTGCAGGAGACAAACGCTCTAAATACTTTACATCAATTTCCCCTTTATTCTTTTCAAACCACTCCCGATCGTTCTCATTTTGAAACTTAATTTCCCTTTTCCCGGATTTAATTTCGTTAAAAAAATCTACTAGTATTTTTTTAGAAAGAAAATAGGAGTCTTCAGGTGTTGTTTCTAGAATCGATTTCTGTCCTAACACTGGGCATAAATCAACCATTCTAGGATAGATTGCCTTTAAAGCTTTAGGACCATGGCTTTCAAAAAAACACCCAAGAACAATTTCGTTAATATCTGTACAATTTGCTTTAGCCCATCTTATCGGTACCGATCGCAATGAAAAAGTAGAAAAACTTTCTTTAGGCTCTAATGCATTTTGCAACTGTTGAAAATAGAAAAAAGATAGATCTCTTGCAAATCGCCCGCCTTTGTTTTTTAATATTTTTTCGAGTTTACTAACTGCTGTTATCCAATTAAATTCAGCCGTAACTCGCTCCTCTGTTTTTCCTGTTTCTTGAACTATTTTTTGAATCAACTCTTGTGAAGCTGGCGCAAATTTTATATCTTCGAGTAAGCAGGGTTCAATTTCCGCATATGGACCTTGATGAGGGTTTTGATAAAGATAGTTGGGAACAATCGTAATCGGTTTATCAGAAAACCGGGGGACCTGATTTATTAACATTTTATTCTCCTTGTGGGTAAAAGAGCATGCGTTAAAAACTAAGATTTGTCAAGATTTTGTGAGATGTGCATAATGCGGCCATGAGCGTGCAAAAGGAAAAATCTTTTGAGATGTTTGATCGCATCTCCCCCACTTATGATCGGATCAATCGAATCCTCTCTTTTGGCTTTGATATGCGTTGGCGCAAAAGAGTCGCGATGTATTTGCCACAAAGGCGGAACATGCGCGTTTTGGATATTGCTACGGGCACGGGCGATCAGATTATTGCGTTGATGGAAAAATCTGGAAATATTGCCGAGGTTGTTGGGATTGATTTAGCTGAAGAGCTGCTCAAAATTGGGAAAAAGAAGTTAGCACGCAAGCCTTATGGAAAACAGGTGCGTTTTCAAAAAGCTTCTGGATTAGAACTGCCTTTTCCCGATAACTCCTTTCACTTTGTCTCTTCAAGTTTCGGTATTCGCAATATGAGCGATCCCAAAGAGTGTTTGCGTGAGATTAAACGCGTGTTGAAACCTGATGGAAGGGCAGCTATTTTGGAGTTCTCCCTTCCTAAAAACCAGATGATTAAAACCGGTCACCTCTTTTATTTAAGACATATACTGCCGCGCATTGGTGGTCTGCTCTCAAAGAACCAAGAAGCGTATCGCTATCTCAATGAGACAATTGAGTCGTTTCCGTATGGCTCTGTTTTTTGTGCGTTGATGCGCGATAGTGGGTTTCGTAAAGCAGCTGTCTACCCTTTGATGATGGGGGCCGTTTCTCTCTATGTGGGAGAGCTTTGAGTGCTCATTGATTGGTTGAAAAACCAAACAGAATTTCCAAAGGTTCTTTTTGCGGAGGGCAATTTAGGATTAGCTGGAGTAGGTCGCTCTGCTCAGATTGGCAAGCTTGTTTTTGGTGCGCAGGATTTTTTTCCTTATCCAAGAAAGGGACAGCTTTGGGAAAAATTTCCGGTAACAACTTTTTTTTCACCACGCAAATTTAAGTACGGGAAGATTGAGAAGAAACAATTTCCTTTTGCCCTTCCTGAAAGGATGCAACACTCTCCTAGTTACCCTGAGTATAAAAGAGCTTTACAAGCACTACTTGATGCAGATTTGCAAAAAGCCGTATTTGCACGCAAAACGGTCATGACATATGACAAACCTTTAAATCCATTTCTTCTCTTACGCAATTTAGTTGGCAAGGGTTTGCTCTTCTTCTTTCAAATGGATCCTGAGACGACATTTTTGGGGTCTACACCCGAGTGGCTCTTTAGAAGAGAGGGAAGGCAGCTTTCGACCGCAGCAATTGCTGGTACTAGAACAAGAGGAAGAGGCAAAGAGCTCCTACACTCAAAAAAAGATCTACAGGAGTTTCGCTTTGTTCAAAAGGAACTTGCTCAAACCCTCTCTCCTTTGTGCAGCAGAGTTTTGTTTGAAGAGGAGCCGCAACTTTTGCAAACTCCCAACGTCGAGCACCTTTTTACCCCCTTTTCTGCCGAGCTAAAGCAGAATATCTCCGATCAAGATCTGCTTGGCGCTCTGCATCCCACGCCAGCAACGGGTGGTTTACCTAAGAAAGAAGCGTTGCAAAAACTCCATGAACTTGAAAGTTTTGATCGCGGCTGGTTTGCTGCGCCTGTTGGTTACATGGAAAAAGAGCGCTCGCATTTTTTTGTTGCCATTCGTTCCGCGCTAATTAAGAGAAACGAATTGCATCTATTTGCTGGAAGCGGTATCTTGAATGGGTCGAACTGTTATGACGAATGGAGTGAACTCAATAATAAATTAAAATTATGGACAATGTAACCTGGGCAAAAATTGTTGTAAAAGAATTGATTCATCAAAAAGTGCGCTACTTCTGTATCGCACCGGGATCGCGTTCGACTCCACTGATCATGGCAATCCATGAGCACCCTCTTGCACAAGTAATGACCCATTTTGATGAGCGTGGTGTCGGTTTTCACGCCTTGGGTTACGCGAAAGCAAGTGGCATGCCCGTTGCCCTTGTCGCCACCTCTGGAACGGCTCTTGGTAATATGATGCCTGCTGTAATGGAGGCCTACCACGATGAGATCCCTCTAATCGTTCTTACAGCTGACCGCCCTCCAGAACTGCAAGATTGCGGTGCTAATCAGACAACTGATCAATTGAACTTTTTTGGCACACACGTAAAGAGAAGTATCAATATCGACTGCCCCAGTAACACTCTATCTCCCCAGTTTCTCCAACAGAAGTGTCACCACGCTCTGCAAAATGCCCTAAGTTTGCCCCAAGGACCTGTCCAAATCAATTGCCAATTCCGCAAACCTTTAGTGGGAAAAACTTCTCAGGATTTGAATCTATCTCCCAAACGCACCTATTTTTCTACCCCCACAATTGCCAAAGAGTCCATGCAAGAGATTGCTGATGAGCTAATGCGTCATGAAAAAGGGGTGATTATTGCAGGCCGCCTCTCTCTTTCAAGTGAGATGCCGGCAATTGCAGAACTTGCCCGCAAACTCAATTGGCCTATTCTCCCCGATATCCTCTCCCACTGTCGTGATAAGCAGTCTCACACAATTCCCCACTTTGAAGCGATTCTAGGAGCGAGCTCTGATTCTAAAAACCTTGCCCCTACTGCAGTTTTGCATCTTGGAAAAGGGTATATGAGCCGCACTCTGCTCGACTATTTAGCGCAAAATCCCCCTGAAAAGATGTTTCATGTCGGGCAAAAGAGATTTGACCCCGCTCATATTGTTACTGATCATATCAAAGCAGACCCACTTCTCTTTACAAAAGAGCTTGCCTCTCAATTAAAAGGTTCAGGTCCGAACCCCTACACTGCACTATGGCAAGATCTCAACCGCACAATTGCAGCAAAAATAAATACGTTTTTTGAAACTAAAAAAAGCTTGTCAGAAATGGAGGTAGCACGCCTCTTTTCAAACCATCTCGGTCCTTTTGAAGCGCTTTTCCTCTCCAATAGCATGCCCATCCGCGACTTCTCTTTTCTCTACTCTCATGCAAAAAAATCGGGCCCCCTCTTTGCTAACCGTGGGCTCTCTGGTATCGATGGCAATATCGCTACAGCAATTGGTATTGCTAAAGCGGTAAAAAAACGCACTTGGGCCGTCATTGGAGATCTCGCTTTCCTTCACGATCTCAATTCTTTAGCTCAGCTCAAACGCGATCTACCGATAACTTTCTTCGTAATTAACAACGGCGGTGGGGGTATCTACTCTTTCCGCGCCATTCGCTCGAAAAAAGAGTTTGCTGAAGAGGCACTTGTCTGCTCCCACGCACGCGACTTTCGCGCGATTGCAGAGCAATTTTCTCTGCAATACTTAAAACCCAAAAATCGCGAAGAACTCGAAGAGATGGCGCTCTATTCAGCCCCACAAGATGGCCCATGTATCATTGAAATTGAGAGTGATCGCGAAGAGAACTATGCTTTCCACAAAAGCTTAAACCTTTCTCTCAAAGGTTTTGACAAAAAGCTCAAACCGCGCACCTTTGCTACCTACGGAAACGCTCTTTAATACTATACCCCCCAGCCATAAGATTCAGGAATAACCCAGAGAGGATTCCCCTTGCACCTTAAAATTTTTGCCTGATTGATTATGCTTTTAATTTCCTCTCTCTCAGCCTCGTCCCATGACTCTTGAAGCCTCATCTCCAAGAGAGTTATGAGGGAATCATTTATCTCGTACTGACGCAAAAAATTTACGAAATAGTGTAGCTCTTTTAGTTCTGCAAATCTTATATAGAGCCCAATTTTTTGCATGTTTAGCTTGGATTTCTCTAAAAAGAAATCTTCGGATGAAAACTCTTTTGGAGGTATTACAGTTTTGTAATTTCTCTTTGTTAAACTGATATTTGCGTGATAATTCAACAATTTACACCCCATATCCAAGTCCCCCATTGATAGAAAATAGTTAAGGAAAAAACCATTTTTGTGATTTACATCTATGCCGTATTCGAGTAAAGCTACAAATTTCTCCCTAAAATCCCCTTCATCTGAATTAATTAGAGCACATGCTTCAAGCGTGTTTAATTCTCTTTTAATTAAGTATTGAAAACCAACAGATCTACGGTTAGTAACCCCATTAAACATAAGAGCATTTTGAGGATACCCATAAAAAAAAGCAAGAGCAAGATTGCACGATTTTTTTATTTAGGCATGATGGCCCTTGTATCGTTGAAACTGGGGGTAATCGCGAAGAGAACTATGCTTCCCACAAAAGCCTAAGTCTCTCTCTCAAAAGTTTTGACAAAAAGCTCAAACCGCGCACCTTTGCCACCTACGGAAATGCTCTTTAACATTCTATGCCCCAGCCATAGGATTTAGGGATAACCCAGAGCGAATCCTCCCTGTGCTTTAAAGTGTTTGCCCAACGAATAGTGCTTTCAAGTTCCTTTCTTTCAACCTCGTTCCATGTCTCTTGAAGCCTCATCTGCAGGATATCTATGATGAAATCATTCTTCTCATGCTGATATAAGAAATTTACAAACTTGCGTAGCTCTTTTAGTTCTGCAAACTTTGCGTAAAGCTCAATTTTTTGTGAATTTTGTTTTAGCTCTCCTTTGAAAAGATCTTTGGGTGAAAATTCCTTTTTTTGAGGTATTATAGCTCTGTAATTTTTCTTTGTTAGAGTCGTACTTGCACCATGATCCAACAATTTAGACGCCATATCCAAATCGCCAATTGATATAAAATAGTCGAGAAAGAAACCATTCTTGTGATTTGGATCTATGCCAGATTTGAGTAAACTCATAAATCTTTCCCTAAGATTTTCCTCACCTGAAGTTATTAGATTATAAGCTCGAAAGGTGTTGTATCCTCTGCTAACTCGGGAGTACAAATCAGAAGTTGCAGAACTAAAAAGAACCCCGCTAAACATAGCAGCATTATGAAAGCACATACTAAAAAAAAGCAAGAGCAAGATTGCACGATTTTTTTTATTTAGGCATGATGGCCCACATGGAACAGCTTCTAGAGAAAATTGATTGGTCGGTTGCTCGCGAGTTTACCGACATTGAGTATCATAAATGGAATGGGATCGCTAAGATCACCATCAATCGTCCGGAGGTTCACAACGCCTTCCGCCCCCAAACAGTAAAAGAGATGATGCGCGCTTTAGAAGATGCTCGTAATGACGAGAGTATTGGCGTGATTATTTTAACTGGCAAAGGGGAAAAAGCTTTCTGCTCGGGCGGTGATCAGAAGATTCGTGGTGATGCAGGTTATGCCGACGACGATGGCACCAACCGTTTGAATGTTTTGGATTTCCAAAAACAGATGCGTCACTGTCCCAAACCAATTGTGGCGATGGTTGCTGGCTATGCGATTGGCGGCGGTCATGTTCTCCATGTCCTTTGCGATCTCACAATCGCAGCAGAGAATGCCATTTTTGGACAGACAGGGCCAAAAGTTGGCTCTTTTGATGGTGGTTTTGGTTCGAGCTATTTGGCACGTCATGTCGGCCAAAAAAAAGCGCGTGAGATCTGGTATCTCTGCAAGCAGTACGATGCATTTGAAGCGGAGAAGATGGGACTTGTCAATACAGTTGTACCTTTAGAAGATTTGGAACAGGTCACTGTGGAGTGGTGTTTGAAAATTTTGGAACACTCCCCTCTTGCGATTCGTTGCATCAAAGCGGCGATGAATGCGGACTGCGATGGTCAATCAGGCCTGCAAGAGCTTGCAGGCAACGCAACTCTTCTTTTCTATATGACAGAGGAGGCACAAGAGGGCCGTAACTCTTTTGTTGAAAAACGCAAGCCTAACTTTAAGCAATTTCCTAAGAGACCATGAAAAACTGGGTGCTAGCCGCAAGGCCAAAAACTTTACTGATCGGAATGGCTCCCGTTCTTTTGGGCGGAGCCATCGCGTTCCAGCTGGGAAGCTTTGATTTTCCTCTCTATCTTTGCACGCTCTTTTGCGCACTGACAATTCAGATGGGCGCCAATCTTACAAATGATTTTTTTGATGCCAAGCAAGGTGTCGATACGAATAAACGCGTCGGACCAACGCGCGCTGTTGCATCGGGTTTGATCCAAAAAACTGCGATGGCCAAGGGCATTTTTCTAACGTTTGGCTTTGCAGCTGTTTTAGGAAGCTACTTAATTTTCCAAGGCGGAGCGATTTTTGCTTTTTTGCTTGCCCTCTCAATCGCTTTCGCTATTTTTTACACAGCCGGATCGCACTCACTTGCGCGAATTGGGCTTGGAGATCTTGTCACTCTTCTCTTCTTTGGGCCAATTGCTGTCGGCGGAACCATTTTTTTGCAAACAAAAGCGCTCTATTTTCCAGGTATTTGGCTAGGGTTTGTTCCAGGGCTTTACTCTGCTGCAATTTTAAACCGCAACAACATTCGCGATTTAGAAGGAGATTGCGAGGCGGGCCGTAAAACCATTCCTGTACGCTTCGGTCGTAATGTCGCACTACAACTTTTTTCTATCTCCATTCTGGTTGCTCTTATCCTTCCTATTCCTTACGCAATGATGACAAGAAAACCCCTTCTAATGCTTCCCTCTGCAATTTTTCTGATTCCCACAATTCAACTCTTGCAAGTACAAGATGATCGGATTGCATTCGCCAAAACGCCCCCGCTCGAGTTCAGCTTCTGTCTACTGCTTGCGCTATGCCACTTCCTTTAGAAATTTTTCAATATCAGCACAACAGGCGTAAAGGCCTACACCTGATTTGGGGAGATGCAAAAAGCGAAGTAGCTCCTCTTCCTGGCTGGAGCAGAGAATCTCTTGACGATGCGATCACCCATTTGCGCGAGGGAACGTTTGCCCCTTCGGTCTCCTTTGGGCTCGAATCGCTTTTTCTCCAAAAAAAATTTCCGAAGGTTAGGCTCCGGGTCGGAATTTGTGCGCTGAACAAAATGCAGGAAGGGTGCAAAGCGCTAAAGTTAAAAATAGGGCACTTAACAGCTGAAGAGGCAATAATCTTGATTCGTAAGTATGTGGGAAAAATCCCTTTGCGCCTCGATATCAATCGAAAATACTCGCTTGAAAAAGCAAAAATGGTTTTAGGTGCGTTTCCAGAAGGAGCGTTTCAGTTTGTGGAAGAACCCCTTGAATATCCCGAACAAATTCTTACATTAAAAAAGTGCTGCCCCCACCCCTATGCACTTGATGAATCTCTGCGCGATCGCCCTTTAAGTTTTTGCCTTCAAACTGCTGACCACTTTATTATTAAGCCGACTCTACAAGGAGGAGTTGGGTTGTGCTGTTTTTTACGCGATGAAGGCAAAAAACGCGGAATCATTTCACACCTTAGTACAAGCTATGAAAGTAGCGTAGGCTTGGAAGCCATTAAACATATGGCTATAACTTGTGGCTTTCCAACAGAGGCAATGGGACTCGATGCTATCTCATACCAATTCTAATAAAATTGCTATTCAAGATGGCAAGCGCTCGATCACCTACGGTGAGCTAGAAATTTTTCAACAAAAAAGTCCCCCGTTTTACGCCCACAACACGCTAGAATCAATTCTTTACTTGCTGAAATCAATCAACCCCTTTCCCCTCTCCTACCGCCTACCATTTGCACAAGCGAGAGAATTTGCGCAGAAAGAGACGATCTACCCTTCACTTTTGACTTCTGGCTCTTCTGGCAACCCAAAAATTGCACAACTCACAAAAGAAAATCTAATTTACAGCGCATTAGGAGCGATCAAAACTTTTGATCTAAACGAGTCCGATCGATTCTTACTCACTCTGCCCTACTTCCACGTGGGAGGTCTCGCAATCATCTGGCGCGCGCTGCTTTCAGGTGGCACACTTGTCATTCCACAAAGTCCCGATTTTTCTAAAGAGATCATATGCGAAAAAATTACGCGCGTCTCGTTTGTTCCTCTACAGCTAATGCGATTAAAAAAAAGAGCGTACCCGAGCCTACGAACCGTTCTACTTGGCGGACAAGCGATGCCGCACAATTTGGGAAGTTATGATCTCCCGATCTGGATCAGTTACGGCATGACAGAAATGAGCTCCGTAATTGCTGCTGCACCGTGGAATCCTAATCAGTTTCTTCAAGTTCTTCCTTACCGCAAACTCAAGCTTGCAGATGATGGCGAGATTTTGGTGGGAGGCAAAACACTTTTTGCCGGTTATCTGGGTGAGGATGCGCCTGGAGAGTGGTTCTGCACAAAAGATATCGGACGGCTTAGCAACCAGGGTTTGCAAATTGTGGGGCGCAAAGATCGCCAATTCATCAGCGGTGGGGAGAATATTCAACCTGAAGAGATCGAGGCTGCGCTCCTCTCCATTCCAGAAGTTCAGCGCGCTCTTGTAGAAGCAAAAGAGAATCCCAAATTTGGAATGCGTCCCATCGCCTACCTCGACCCTTTTCCCATAGTAAATATTCGAGAAAAACTAGAAGAGCTACTCCCGCGCTTTAAGATTCCCGACAACTTCTTCCCCCTTGATCGTGAGGAGAAGAGCGCGCAACTCTGCCGGAATCTCCACTGAGCATTTTCTTACAGAGTCAAATGCTACATGGACAATGCGATTGCGTCCGATAAGGCGATCAGAGAAGAGTTCTGTTTGCAAAGTAAATGAGCTCGTTCCAAGCTTGTAAAGCGTTAAATAAATGGTCAGTTCTTCGCCGCGTTTTGTGGGAGAGAAAAGGTCCGATTCGGTATGCACAATAGGAAGTTGCAGACCTTTTAAATCGAAGTCTTCTTCATGTAAAAAGCGCTCAAATGCCTCTGTAGAAAAGCGTAGAGGAGCTGTAAAGTAAAGATTTTGCGTGGCGTCTGTATCGGCCATATGAACAAATTTTTTATATATAAAATTATTTTGAAAATCGAACTTTCTCATGTTGACGATTGTGCAGGAAGAAGGGTATAATCCACAACTATTGATGGACAGAGCAAAGCAAACCCCAGAGAGTCTACTTAGGGAGTCTTTTTTTGAAAAAGAGGCCCCAAAGCAGCGCAGTCTTCTAGAAGAACTCCTCCTTGAAGAAGATCTTCTTCAAGGAGACTCCGTTTCGGATGTACTTTTCCGTAAGGGGGAAACTAAGCTCTTACAAGGCGATGCAAGTGGATTTCAATTTTTTGAACTTGCTGCTGCCAACGACCCAGAAAATCTCGAGCTCTTTTATTCGATGGGTCTTGCCGCCTTCCATTTTGGAAGTGCACCGAGTAAAGAAAAATATCTTTTACCAGCAATACGATTTTTGAATCGCGTTAAGGATGCCAAAAGTCTTCATCCTCTAGGTTGTGCCTATTTTATTCTTGGCAAACAGCGTAGTGAAAATCATTATTTTCAAAAAGCGAAAGAAATTTTTACCGAAGCGCTTGAGTCAAAAGATCTGATTGCTAGAGACATCCTTCCCGACCTCTACTGGGATCACGCCTTAGCATGGGTTGCTATTGCTAATCAGTCCGGCGAAGCACTTGACACACGGCTCGCTCTGCAATCCTTTGAAAAAGCAGCAGCCACAAAAGAGAAATTTCCTGCAGAATTCTGGCAAATTTTTGGCAATACAACTATCTGCCTTGCTGAGCAGCTCAACGATTTCTCTCTCTATCAAAAAGGAATTGAACATCTCAAACACGCTGTATCATGCGAGCTAAGCTCATTCTCATGCTGGTACGATCTAGGACAAGCCTTTGCAAAAATTTTCTACCTCACACTTGATGAAGAGCACTTTGTACAAGCAAGTGAGTCTTTTGCAACTGCGACCGAGCTAGGCTCAAATAACCTCTCTGTCTGGACTGCATCAGCAAAGCTTTTGCTCACTGCCGGCACGCATACAAACAATCGAAAATTGCTTGTAAGCGGTCTAGATAAGTGCAAGCGCGCTGCGCGATTCCACAACCGCAACCTCGAAATCAATATTTTAAAGGCACGCCTTCTTACAGCAATTGGCAAAAGTCGTGAAGAGATCAATTGGATTTACGATGGACAAAACATCCTAAATGGCATTGAAAGCAAGTGTAAATCTGACCCTGAATTCTTCCTTGCCTACGGCGAATCACTCGAAGCACTTGGGATCTATTACGACGATCTTGATTACCACTTTCAGGCGATTGAAAAGTACCAAAAAGGACTCTCCTTCCGCTCAACAAACTTTCATATCTGGTACGCAATGGGTCGCGCCTACCTCTACTGCTTCGACTACGCAGGCGAACGTGAAGATTTGAATTTGAGCCTCCGCTTTCTCAAGCGTGCGCTGAATCTAAAAGGGTCAAGTGTTCACCACTACACTCTCGCAACAGCCCTGACAAAAAATGCGGAACTAGAAGGAAAAAAAGCGCCACTTGAGTTAGCGCTTTCCCAATTTGAAAAGGCTTTCTCTCTTCATAAAAATGCTCTTTACACACTGCCTAGATGGCACTTTGAGTACGCAAGTGCACTCGATATGTTGGGAGATTACGAGGATGATGAAGGGATCTATATCCAGGCACTCGATCTTTTGAATCAAATTTTGCTCGTAGACCCCGAGTTTCCCCAAATTCACTACCGCCTTGCTATTGTCTACTCCCATCTTGGAGAGCTCCTGGATGACCCCTCTATCTTTTTGCGCGCTCTGCACCACTACCGCTTAGAAGAGAAGCGCACAGATAACGAAGAGCAACTCCTACTTGACTGGGGTGTGACTCTTATCAGCCTTGGCTCTTCTCTAGAAAACAGCGAAGAGGCTGAGAGTTACTTTCAAATGGCAAGACAAAAATTGACGCAAGCTGCACGCCACGGCTACGCGCCCGCCTTTTTTCATCTTGCCTGCTTAGAGATACAGCAAGAAAATTTTCCACACGCCATGCGCTTTTTAGAAAAGTCGGAAAAGCACGAAGTTCTTCCCTCCTATCATGAACTCATGCATGATGAGTGGCTAGACCCAATACGGGATGAACCTGCATTTAAAAAATTTATGCAAAAATTTGAGGATCGCACGAACAAGTATGGATAAACGCACAACACTTTTTTTGGTTATTACAACCTGCTCCTTTTTTCTCATTCAATCTCTCTTCTTCCGCAAGGGTGAAGATGCTGCGATTCAAAAATATAAAGAGCAAAAAGCCAAAGAACAGCAGCTCATGGTCCAGGACGTATCTGGTCGCGTCGCCTCAATGAGCCAGTTCCCTCTCACCGCACTCTATCGCGATGAAGCGGGCGCAGAGTTTGCAACAAACGCATTGCAGTACGGAGAAAATTATCTCATCACCCCATTCGACAACCGCCCCTCAGTTCTTTACACGAAAAATGGAAAAAAACTCTCTCTCTCAATCAAAGGAGATCTCGGTGCTCCATTTCTCTATACAGCAAGTGAAGGCGAATCTCTAGCTTCTACCTACCCACCGCAGATTGGCGCTTACGACCTGCAACTTGTTACCCTCGGACAATCTCCCACTGTTACACTTGCCGTCTCTGAAGACAACACCCTTCTCTTCCCCTCTGGAAAGCCAGCAGAGCCTGCAATCGCCCTCTACAATTTTGCAGGTAATTACGTCCCTGTTGGCTACTATGACTCCCTAAAAGGGCGCTATGAAGAGCTGACAGCTGATATCCACTTTCAAGAAGCCATTACCATCTTAAAACCCAAAACAACACAAGGGGTTCAAGAGCAGTTTTACGTATTAGAAAATGAGTACCAGCAGATCGTCTTTTCCAATATTGGCGGATCGATCAGTGAAATCAACCTACCCTTCAAAAGTGATAAAGATAATGCGAGCGTTGTTCTTCCTGTAGAAGCTGACCGCATCATTGCTGAAAAATACTCTCTCAACGACCGCTTTCCTAATAACAGCTATCAAATTGTCGATGCCTCAGGAAGCCGCGTGCAAATGCAACCGACAAAAGGCGGTTACTACCCCCTCCTCCGTCGCAGCATTCAAGGAAAAAATGCCTTTCAAGAATCTCCTCGTTTTAACGCCCTAACGATCCAGTCCTCAGATCCTGGGCTCTCTGCCCTTCCCTTTACTATGCGTAGCCAAACACAAAATCAAATTGTGTTTGAAGCAACAACTAGCAGTCGTCGCATCACCAAAACCTACTCCTTTCCTCCAGAAAACACCAACGCACCCTACGTGCTAGATCTTTCTGTTCGCGTTGACGGAGATACACGCGGTCTCTGGCTTGGCAGCGGAATACCTGAAGCAGAGCTCATTTCAGGACGCTCCAACCCCGATATTAAAGTACGCAGCTCACACATTGATAAGGTAGAAGTATCAAAACTCAGCCTGCCAAAAAAAGACTCCACAACCTACGCCCATATGCAGCCTGACTGGGTCAGCAACTCCAACGGCTTTTTTACCCTACTGCTCGATCCTCTCACAGACATTGGCCCCGGTCTTAAAACAGACCACGTCCCTGGCAACTTTGACCCTTCGCGTCTGACCATCATCGACGCTGAACACAACCTCTACCCAGCCGCAAAGTTTCCCGGCTACGAAACTTTCCTCCCTCTTGCCCCGACAAACCAGACCCAAACCTTTCGCTTCTACGCCGGTCCACTTGAATCAACTGTCCTCAAACAAGTAGATCAAGCCTACGCCGATCAAGGTTACAACCCCGATTACAAGTCAGCTATAAGCTTTCACGGAATCTTCTCGTTCATCTCCGCGCCCTTTGCTAAGTTTCTCTTCTTTGTCCTCAACATGATCTACCAAGTCGTCCACTCTTGGGGCTTCTCCATTATTCTTCTCACCGTTTTCTTGCGCATCATGCTCTATCCGCTGAACGCTTGGTCCGTCAAATCGACAATCCGCATGCAGCAGCTCTCGCCAAAAATTAAAGCGATCCAAGAGCGCTATGCAAAAGATCCACAGCGTCAAAAGATGGAGATGATGAAACTCTACAAAGAGGGCGGCGCGAATCCACTCATGGGCGGCTGCCTCCCCATGCTGATCCAGATGCCTTTCCTCATTGGAATGTTTGATCTACTCAAATCTGTCTTTGCGCTCCGCGGAGCCAGTTTCATCCCAGGCTGGATTGACAACCTGACTGCCCCCGATATTCTCTTTTCATGGAGCACCCCTATCCCTTTCTTTGGTACTTCATTCCACCTCCTCCCCTTCCTACTCGGTGGCATCATGTTCCTACAGCAGCGCATGATGAAGAAGCTCTCTGGGAAAAAACCAGCAAACGAGCAAGAGAAACAGGCCCAAAACATGGGCACGATAATGGCTGTTGTCTTCACCTTCCTCTTCTACCGCTTCCCCTCAGGCTTGAATCTCTACTGGATCTCCTCGATGAGTCTCTCAGCCCTCCAGCAGTGGTACACTCACAAAAAGATGAATGGTAAATCTTCCCCTCAAAAAGCATAATTTTTATTTAATATTCGGAGTTTATTTAAGAATGTGTTAAAATGGTCTCTTGAATTTATACGGAGATAAACATGTTAAAACCAGTACAACCACACAGACCTTCTTTTACTCTTATGGACCTTTGTGAACAGCAGGGAGCTGTGGTCGGTAAAACCTACGGATTTGTCCTTGCAATGCTAGGATTGTCAGCTTTGGGTATGGCTGGACAAACATACGAATGGGCTTCTAAAACACCAAACTGCAAATTTTCTGATGTAAAAGGAGGAATTGCCCTTACCACTCTCTTAGTCACTCTCACAGCAGCTTATTATTTCTCGTTTAATAAAATAATTGAGTTTTCAGCTACTTCATTTACTGAGAGATTAGAAGAGCAAGGAGCATTAGAATTTGGAAAACCGCTTGGTTACAAGCATATGAAAGTTTTCTTCTCTTCATGGTATTGGACACTTTCAACTTCCAATGACGCAATGAGCGTTTTTGCTTCCTTAACCAACTTGCAGAAACACTTCTTAAGAGAAATACTTTCAGAGAAACAGTTTGCAAAATTATCACTTGTTGGTAAGCCCTCTTGCGGAAATCTCAAACAGCAAGAGGCTCTTGAATTCTGCTTAGTTGATGAAATCTGGAGTAATCTCAGCACAGAAAATAAAGAAAAATATGCAAATAAGCTTTCACCATTGGGCTTGTACATACTAAGCAAAAATATAGGCATTGATGAGTTTAGAAAATCAGTTGGCACTCAAAATCAAACCACTGCTAGATATCCTAAGATACTCACAGCCATAGGACTTTTATCAGATAATAGTAAGCTACTAGAATCGTTACCTATGAAGGCTCTCACAAATATTCTTCTTGATATAGCTGTTTACAAAGGAGAAAATTATGACCAAGAAATAGAACGTCTTAAAAGCCCTGAACATAACAGTCCTCTTGGTGACCAATTTTACATTGAAGCCGCACATAACGATAAGAAGGAAGCACTAAAACAGAAAGAGGAAATCATTCAAAAAATCACAAAGATTCTTTCTGATCACCCCCCGTCACAAGAAGAGTTTTCTAATGCTCTATTTGCAAGTGGAGAATTCAGGCTAGAATATCTTCCTGCGCTTTGGGATGTTTTGCATCAAACAACGTCCTCAAAGGACGGAGAGGTATTTGAAAAGCCAACTCAAGATGAGTTTGCAGCCCTTGAAGTAACAGAGAATGATAGCGCTCAAACACTTAGAAAAAACTTTCTTAAACTTTCGTTGAAACTTCATCCCGACAGGAATCCAAATGATCCCGGGGGAAAACAATTTAAAGTTCTCCAAGACACAAATGAAAAAGTGAAAAATTGGATGCTACACTGCCAAATTAAGAATGGTGTAAATCCGTTACAATCTGCTGTTAATGCTGTTCTTGCATTTATTTCAAAAAAGAGAGATGCAATCAATCAGAGCAATCCTTGGAAAGAGAATTGCCCTGCAGAAGTTAAAAATATTTTAAAAGAAAAAGCTAAACTTGCTGCTGTTTGAATTGAAATAGGGCTTCTCCTACACTCTAGTGAATGAAGGCATGGGAGAACTTTGTAAAAAGCCAAGAGAAAGAGTTAGGAGTCGCTAACAGCAATAAGTGGCTCAAAGCCTTGGTACTTGCGCGCTTTGATGCGCGCAATCTCTTTTTAGAGGCAAAAGACGCTTTTGTTCGGGAATGGTTTGAGCAGCACCTTCGTGAAAAAGCAGAAAAAAAACTGCGCACCCCTTCCGGTCGCCCTATTCGCATTCATATAACCCTTGCCAAACAAAACATTATTTCTGAAAAATCCCAGAGCGAAAAAGGAGAGGAGCTTGTTTTTGCAAGCGATGCTGTTGATCCTTACGCGCACTTTTCAAACTTTGTTGTTTCTGATGAGAATCAGATGAGCTTTAAACTTTTTGAAGAGATCTCTAAAAAGCCTTCTGAAGAGTTCAATCCCATCTATCTTTATGGCCCGAAGGGCTCAGGAAAGAGTCACTTGCTCATGGCATTATGTAAAAAATTACGCCAGGAAGGACAGCGCGTTTTTTATGTGCGAGGTGAGACGTTTATGCGCCATGTCGTCAGTGCGATTCGTGGAGCCGAGATGGAAAAATTTCGCAAGGTCTACCGTGAGATTGATGTCTGGCTTTTTGATGATGTGGGAGAGCTTGCGCGGAGAAAAGCGACGCAAGAGGAGTTTTTTCATACGTTCAATTTATTGCATACGGCGGGCAAGCAAATTGTACTCTCTGCCAATATGCCGCAGGGCTTGCTGAGTGAAATAGAAGAGCGCCTAGTGAGCCGGTTTGAATGGGGGCTAACCCTGACGCTTGATAAGCCGACAGGACGGCTCTGCCGCGAGATTGTGAAGAAACGCTCTGAAGAGCTCTGTTTTCCTCTTACAGGCGAGGTCTTGGATTATTTGGTTCATGAATTTTCTACTACTACGGCGTTGATTGAGGCGTTAAATGCGCTTGTACTGCGCTCACACTTAGGAAAGAAGGAGCGCATCTGTTTGGCGAGAGCCAAAGAGTACTTGCAGGATCTCTGTAAAAAAGAGATGAGCTCAGCGTTGACTTCTGAGAGTTTAGCGCACATTGTGGCAGAGGTTTTTGGGATTAAGCATGAAGATATCTTAGGCAAATCGCAGTGTCGCGAATTTGTGCTACCACGTCAGGTGGCAATGTATCTGTGCCGTGAAAAATTGAAGATGCCATACACAAAGATCGGTCATACGTTTTCAAAAGATCACTCTACGGTAATGAGCTCTGTTAAAATAATAGAAGAGGCCCTCCAAAAAGAGGGCCGCGAAATACATACCTATCTTTGCGATATTGAAAGAAGGTTATGTAAGCACTAATCAGCACTTACATGTCTAAATTTTGATGAAGCGGTCGTCACCACCTGGCTTCGGATGATCTTGGTTTTGATCGCCCTGTTTCCCGCCGCCCATGCCGCCTACCGGTGGGATCATGCGGTCATCTTTTGGTAGCTCACGCCCTTCCATGACAGCTTTTGCTTTCTCACGCCACTTCTCAACAGCTTCAACAAAGAGAGGAGCAAAACGGCGAAGAGCAGAAGATTCTGTTCCTGCTCCCATTTCGAGCACGCAATGCATCAGAATAAGTTCTTCGCGAACTGCGACTCCAACTCCTCCGCCAGCCATCTGGCCACCAAGCATAGAACCTTCAAGAAGTCCTTCATAAAGTTTGAGTTTTGTTGCATCATCTTTTGGTAATCCATCTAGTACGGGTGAATAGAGATAGAGACGATCCGAATTGGGCTCATAGGTAAGGTGTAGAGAAAAAGCATTATCAATGCCAAGAATACAGGTGTGGTTTTCATCAAAAGCAAGCTCTAAGCTCAGCTCCTTTCCAAATTCTTGTAGATTCTGCTTAGCATTTTCGTAGGACATAAATTCTCCTTGTAGTTTGTACGTCCATTGTTACAGGAATCTTTAAATTTTGCAACTTAAATGAGTTAAGGGAGGACTGAATAACTGCTCCTTCTCAAGAAGGACCTCAAAATTTTGACAAAATTAACCTTGGAAAAAAAATTTAACACCTTAATAGTTAGCGATTTAGAAAAATTAAGTTTGGCCAATTTTCAAGTCCTTCTCGAGAAGTCTGAGTTGTTCGGTCCTTCCCTCTCTAGAGAGACCTTTTTTGGATTATTTTAGATAGCGTCGTCAAAAGCATACAACCATCTTATTTTTCATGTTTGGGCTCCATTTTTGTGCTCAAATGAAGCGGAATTTACAAATTCAGCTTCAATTTCCGCACAAAAATAAGCTGCAAACATGAAAAATAATCTGATTATAGCCTTTTGACGACACTATCTAAGGGATTTTTGCAAACCTTTGCAAAATTTGTTATAAATTTATTTTAACTCAAGTTGCTACCCAGTTTCCCCTATAAAAAGAATGAAAGTAAAAAAATTTACACTTTTTTCCGATTCCGCTCAATCTGTAAATGTGCAGTTTTATGCCGATCAGCAAAGCTTAGAGCGTATTTCTCTTAATAGGGAAGGCGCTATTTGGAGTGCAGAAATTCAGGTACCTGAAGGAGCCACAAGTTACTCGTTTTTCGTTGATGAAATTGAAGTGCTTGATCCAAATGCAAAACAAATTGACGCGCCCCGTATCTGGGGTCAAGGAAGCTCTAAACGGGCAAAACTTGCGGAGGCTGCAGAGTTTGATTGGCAAGGTATTGAAAAGCCGCGGCTGCACTTATCTCAATTAATCATTTACGAGATGCATGTTCGAGGTTTCACACAAGATCCCTCTTCTGGTGTTAGCGCTCCAGGTACGTATGCTGGTATTATAGAAAAAATTCCTTACCTAAAAGATTTAGGAATTACAGCCGTAGAACTTATGCCTATCTTTGAGTTTGATGAGACAGCTTATCAAGCAAAAAGCCCTTTAGATGGGAGCCAGCTCTACAATTTTTGGGGGTACGCTCCTTTGAGCTTTTTCTCTCCTATGGCACGCTATGCAAAAAGTGATGATCCTACAAGAGAGTTTAAGGAGCTTGTTCGTGAACTGCATCGCGCTGGGATCGAGGTCATTTTAGATGTGGTATATAATCACTCTGACTCTTTTTTAGAGATCGATCAAAAAAGCTATTATGTTTTCGATGAAGCGGGGAATTTTCATAACGCTTCGGGCTGCGGGAATACGTTAAATGTAAATCAGGGACCCGCGAAGGAACTTATTTTAGACTCCTTGCACTACTTTGCAAACGAATTTCAAGTTGATGGTTTTCGCTTTGATCTGGCCTCCTGCCTCACTCGTGATGGAAATGGTCATCCAATGGCAAAACCACCCCTAATTGAGGCAATTGAGAACGATCCTAAACTACAAGAGGTTAAATTTTTTGCCGAGCCTTGGGATGCAGGAGGTCTCTATCAAGTGGGAAGTTTTCCTGGAGGATCGCGCTGGTCAGAGTGGAATGGGCGCTACCGCGATGTGGTGCGACGCTTTCTTAAAGGAACAGATGGTCAACTTAGCTCTTTTGCAGGCTGCTTTTGCGGCTCGGAGGAGATCTATGAGGCGCAAGGCACTCCCCTGTGTTCTATCAATTTTATAACGGCACATGATGGATTTTCTCTACATGACCTCTTCTGTTACAACGAGAAGCACAATTGGGCTAATGGAGAGAATAATCGCGATGGCTCTGACTATAATGAGAGTTGGAATTGCGGTGAAGAGGGAGAGACACAAGACCCAGAAATTCTGCGGCTACGTAAAAGACAGATGCGAAATGCTATGGTGATTCTTTTTTCCTCATTAGGAGTTCCTCTGATGGTTTCTGGTGATGAGTTTGGCCAAACGCATCAAGGTAATAATAATCCCTGGTGCCAAGATAATAAGCTCACACACCTCCTTTGGAATGAATCTTCTTTTACAAGTTTTGTAAAAAGCCTAATCGCACTACGCAAGACCTATCCCGCTTTACGCAAGACGATTTTTTATCAAACAGATGAGGTACACTGGCACGGCACAATTCCCCACTCAATGGAGTGGGGAAAAGAGGGACGCTTTCTCGCACTCACTATCAAAGATTTGGAAAAGGGCAGCTCACTCTATTTTGCTTTTAATGCTTGCTACAAAGATTTAGATGTGACAATTCCCCCGCCACCTGAAGGGCAAAAATGGTTACGACTGATTGATACAAAGCAAGATTTACAAACGGAAGAGGAGGCTCTAAATCAATATAAAATATGCGCACATAGTTCTCTTGTGCTCTGCTCGCAAATTTGTTAATGTGGGATTATGAAAAAGTTTTTGTTTCTCTCTCTATTTTTACTCACTGCTTGTTACCGTAGTGGTGGAGATGTTTCCAGCCGTTTTCACGTAGATGGCAGAGCCAAACCTATTGTTGCTCTTGTTCCTGTATTTGATCATAGCGACGCGAAATTACCCTGGAGTCTCACTGACGAATTTACCAAATCGATCGAAGACAAGCTCTCCAAACGGTCGAAAGTTTTCTTAATTTCGGATGAAGAGGTAGCAAAACTCACTGTGAACCTTGATGAGCGTCACCAACCTTTTAGCAATGAGTATACTTGGGCAAAAGAGACTTTTACTGGGAATGAGTTTGTCGTGTTTATGGAACTTGTAGACCATGAAATGACCCCCATCTTTAAGGAAGAAAACTTTGAAGAGGAGAACGAAAAGAGCACAGCCCATGAACTCTTGCTTACAATGCGCTTGCGCATCATTGACTTGCGAGGTGAAGAGCCCGAGGTCGTTCTCCAAGAGCTTATTCAGCGTAAGCATCACATACCAAAGTGGCTCTCCAATGTCGATTACACGCGAAGCGGCTGGGGTAAATATAGCTTTCATGTGACACCTTTTGGTTTAGCGCATGCACAGTTTTCTCGCGCTATCACAAAGCGTTTAGAAGAATATATTTTACTCGCAAAGAGCCGATGACTCCACAAGAGCTCCTCCCCCTTCGCGGGATCCTTCTTCTTGGACTGATCGCTTTCCTTGTTTTGTACTATGCAAAACGAAAAGGCTACTTTTCTATCACGCAAAATTGGTCAGAGCAAGTACCTCTTTATTGGTATGACATTGCCATTGGCTTTTTCATCTATTTCGGCAGCACAACTCTCCTCTCTCCTCTTATAGTTTTGAAGTATAAGGCGACGACTACATCTCTTATTGAACTTCTTGCTTATGTGAACTTCCTCGCCTTTCTCCTCATTCCCCTTCTCTTCTTTTTCTACTTTAAATTTTGTAAAAAAAATTCAATTAAACACCTCTTTAAAGATCAAAACAGTTCCAGCCCTGGCTATGATATTACAATCGGCCTACTTACCTATCTGATCTCTCTCCCCCTTATATTTTTCTTAAGTCAAACCTTAGCAGCCCTTGTCCTCACTATCTTCGGTACTCTAGGACCTGAGCAGATTGCCGTACGGGTTTTAAAAGAGATGATTGGCCACCCTCATCTTCTCATTCCAATGGTGCTGATCATCATCTTCATTGGTCCCTTTGTGGAAGAGTTTCTTTTTCGCCTTTTACTACAAAGCTATCTACGCAAAAAATTGGGCACAAAATCCGCTATTCTCCTCTCCTCTCTGGGCTTCTCTCTGCTCCACTTTTCCATACAGCAGGAGGTGGCTAACTTTATTCTCCTCCCAGTACTTTTTGGCCTTGGACTCTTTCTTGGGTTTATTTACGAGAGGCAGCGTTCGCTCTTTGCTCCCCTTTCGCTCCACATTCTCTTCAATGCAGCAACCACCACATGGTTGCTCATCCAAGCAGGGAATAGTTGATTAGTTCGTCTCTATCTGGCTGCGCCAAATCAAAAAACTGCAGCCACGCCGTGTCATCTACACTGCCCTGGCTGCTGGTGCCTCTAGGCCGCTCCGCGCACTAGGAATATTGTATTGAAGCGCGGAGCGCAACAACGGGTTGTTATCGCAAAGCAAAATTGGAATTCAGACGGCGTGGCAGTACTGCGTACGGCGCGACGAATGAAGTACAATTTGGCGAAGCGAAAAAAAGCCGAAGGGTGCGGGGCGTAGCCCGACCCAAAAAACCTGCTAACTTTTATTTACCTTCGTTCTTGTAAGTTAACGAAACACCAAATATACTGTCCTCATGATCGGCCACGAAGTGGATATTTTATACCACGGTGCAACAGACAAAGGTTGCGTAAGAAAAAACAACGAAGACTTTTTCGGTGCACTCTCCTCCCATAATTTATACGTTCTAGCAGACGGCATGGGTGGTCACAACGCTGGTGAAATAGCAGCAAAAGAGGCCGTTAATTACTTTCTCGGATCGGTGCGCCGTACTCTGCTTCCTAAAAATTGGAAGCGCGAAGAGCTGTGCGCGCTCCTGCAACAACTTTATGTTCACACGAACGAGCGTGTGCACGAAATGAGCCTGCGCTTCCCCCACTTTAATGGGATGGGCTCTACACTCACAAGTTGTCTCTTCTACGACCGCTTTATTTTTATGGGACATGTTGGAGATAGCAGACTGTATCGCTTTCGCGATGGTGAGCTTTCAAGATTAACAAGTGACCATTTGCGTGCGTCAAAAACCAATAAAGCTAAAATGGTTTTAACACGAGCCATCGGACCTAGTCCTACCCTCTTTCCCGACGTAAAGAGCTTTCCTGTTAGAGAAAATGACCAATACTTAATCTGCTCTGATGGACTGACTCGAGAAGTTAAAAATGAAGAAATTTCTATAGTTTTAGGCTCAAACCTTTCTCCCGAAGAAAAGTGTAAAAATTTAATTTTATCCGCGAAAGAAAAGGGTGGTAATGATAATATTACTATTATCATTATTCAAATAAACCATATTCGTGAGCTATCTAGACAATAACGCTACTACTCCCCTCGACCCAAAAGTCGCTCATGCGATGCACGAGGTAATGAAAGGATTTCTAGCCAATCCTTCCAGTGTGCATGGGTACGGACGCTCTGCAAAAAAACTTTTAACAGAGTGTCGCGCCCGCATTGCGAGCTCGCTTAAGTGCAAAGATGAAGAAATCCTCTTTACTTCCGGTGGAACTGAATCAATGAATCTTTTGATTCACGGTCTCTACAACCCTGATCGACCCCGTATTATCTCAAGTAAAATTGAACACTCTTGTGTTTTTGAAGCCCTCAAACGTTATAAGCAGGTCGACTATCTTCCTGTCACAACTTGGGGAGCTCCTACTGCGCAATCTTTAGAATCCGCCATCACTCCCAGCACTGGACTCATCGTTTTATCTGCAGCAAACCATGAAACCGGAGTCTTACTTGATTTAGAAGCTATTGCAAAAATTGCACAAAATTACGCTATTCCCCTTGTTATCGATGGAGTCGCTTGGTTTGGAAAAGCTCCATTCTCTCTTCCGGACGGGGTAGCTGCAATCGGCTTCTCAGGTCACAAAATTCACGGCCCAACAGGAACAGGTTTCGCCTTTCTTCGCAAAGGCCATAAAATTCGCTCTCTCTTTTCTGGAGGATTTCAAGAGCGCGGCTTTCGCCCAGGAACAGAAAATCTTTTAGGGATCGTAGGTCTTACAAAAGCTGTTGAGCTTCTTAATGACCAATCAATTCTTCACATGCGCAATCTGCAAAAACGCCTTGAATCTGCGCTACCAGACGTCAATGGAGAGGGACCGCGAGTAGCCAATGTTTCTAACATTGCCTTTCCAGGAATACTTGCAGAAGAACTCCTTATCCTACTCGATCGCCAAGGCATCGCCGTCTCACACGGCTCTGCCTGCACAGCCGGCAGCCTAGAACCCTCCCGTATACTGCTTGAAATGGGCTATCCCCTTGAACGCGTGCGCAGCTCTCTACGCATATCTTTTAGTCGTCTGACGACGGAAACTGAGATTGATCAATTGATTACAAAAACAACCTGTAGTCCGTATCAAAAAACTTAGCTATTTTTCGCAGAGAACTCTTTTACGAGTAGGCCTGAGGCTGAATAAAGTTTTCCTTCCCAATCGTTAATATTACGAGTCTTAGAAGAGAAGTTAACTCCCACTACAAATGTGTTTTTTTCGCTCTGGACAAATCGCTCTTTATACTTCTTTGTTTCTGTTTGGGTTAAAGCAATCTCCGCAGTTTTATCAAGTTTGAGCTCAAAAATACAGATTGCTTCAGCTGTCTCTGTCATCAGATCAATACGCCCAATATTAGTCGCTATTTCAGAGCTTGTTTTAATACCTGCTGTTTCTAAGAACGTAAAGAAAACCGCTTGATAAAACCCTTCTTTTGCGCGCCCAAAAACATGGTAGGGCATCTTAGCAAAATGGGCATTCACTGTATTTATAAACAAGAAGATATCCAAGTTTTCTAAGCTTTTCTTAACTTCTAGAGCGCTGCGGCTAATTTCAATGGGATCGATTTCCGTAAATTCTTCCAAAAGAGAGTTAAAAAAGGCATCTTTAACTTCCTTATTTGGAAAATCTAGTTGATAAGAGCTCTCTTCAGGGTTGTACCCTTTAATTGTTAAGTACCCTGCCTGAAACATAAGCGCAGCAAGGTTGATTCTATCTACCCTGCTGATATCTGAGAGTGTACTCTCTATTGCAGACATCCCTCTTAAAGGAATAATGGATTGCGGAGAGCTATTTACCTGGTCAATTAGGAACGAGGGTGTTCCAGAGCTATACCAGTAAGTTTTTGTCTCTTTTTCATCCATATAATTGAGTGTGGAAAAGGGATTATAAACACACACTTCTGCACGAGAAAATCTATAGCCATTGTACCAAACACGTACCTCCTCCAATATAGTGTCTTCAGTAACACTGTACCCCTCTTTTTCTCGATGCTCAATAATTGACTGAATGTGCTGAGAAAAATAGCTTTTGAGTTCGTCTTCAGTATAGCCCATCATCCCAGAGTATCTTGAATCCATCGTGATATCTTTTAGATTGTTCGGTCCTGAAAAAAGAGATACTTGGGAAAACTTACTTATTCCTGTGACAAAAGTAAACTTAATATATTCGTCTAGACTTTTCAAAGTAGCAAAGAAGTCTCTTAAAAGGTCTCGATTGTTCTCGGCAATTTCTGGTTGTCTAAGATTATTAATAATAGCACTATCATATTCATCGACTAAAACTACTACTCGTTCTCTTTTTGCTAAATTGGTGATAATTGCTTCCAGTCCTTCTTGCACAGTAAAAATATTTGAAGAAATACCAATAGATGTAGCTATTTGCTCCAATTTTCTTTTTAATGCACTCTCAAAATCAAGGCCATTGCGGCTTTTAATGCGAGCAAAATCAAAATGCAAGACTGGATATTCCAACCAGTTATAGTCACTCTTATATATTTCAAGGTCTTTGAAGAGCTCTTTATTCCCTTTAAAAATTTCTTTTAGGGTATTGAGAAAAAGTGACTTACCAAATCTTCGGGGACGCGACATGAAATAGTGAGGAATTCCACTGTCAATTAATTTTTTAATAAAGCCTGTTTTATCAACATATAGGTAATCTTCTTCACCCAAGACTTTTTTTATGTTTTGAATTCCTATGGGCAGTTTTTTCATGTTCCCTATCCTTCACTTATACTGCCTTATAATAGCTTACTTAAAATCAATTTTCGAGCTTAAAACCTCAGTACTGGACAAAAATTTCCCCAATGGAAGAGCTGCACCTTCATCAAATCGATTCTCCTCCTCATCCATAGCTCTATGGGCTATGGATTCGTCGCTCGAACCGCAACTGCTTCGATTTGATTTTGGTTCACTTTGCTCCCCTTGGCAAAATTTTTGTCCAGTACTGAGACTTAAAACAAAGCTTTGTTAAATTTTTTCAAAAATAAATTTTAATCAACAGAGCTACGCTTGCGTTGTATGAGAGGAACAGAAGCTAAAAGAACTATCCCAAAAATCATAAACCCCTCGTAGAAAAATATATTTCCAGTTTCAATGCTCTCTGGTGGAACAAACCCCAGAAGAATGGAGGCAAAAGCTCCTAAGAGACTAATACCGCCGATCGACCACATACCTGCTTTTCCTCCAGGCACCTGGAATGGGCGATGCGTGTCAGGGGATCTCTTACGCAAAATCATAAAGGATAGAAAGAGCATCATGTACATGATCAAGTAGAGCTGTGTTGCGAGCGCTGTTAAGATCCAAAAAGCGGAGGAGACTTTTGGCATGCAAAGAAGTATGGATGCGAGAAGGGAGATAATTCCCCCCTGCACAAACATCATATTTCGAGGCATATTGTACTTATTAACCTGAGCTAGAAAGGGCATTTTTTTTGTCTCTTGAAGAGCTGTAAGAAGTCCTTGATTTGGACCGACAAGCCACGCGGTTATATTTCCAAGGGCACCGATGGTTACAAGAATGGCAAGAAGTGGAACAAGCCACGGCATGTTGATCGATGTGGAAAAATAGGCAATCGCCTGCATGGAGGCTGTAACAATGTTGATTTCCCCTTTAGGCGTGACGATGCCAATGGCAAGTGTACCCAAAAGAGTTACGCCAACAATGGCAAGGCCGGAATAGAAAAGCGCTTTGGGGTAATCTTTTTGCGGATTTTTCACTTCATTCGCATAAACAGCTGTGATCTCAATACCAGCGAAACCAAGCAAAATACCGATGAAAAAGACAAGACCGCCAACGCCTTGAATTTTTGGGACGAGGCCACTTACTGTTAAGTCAAGAGAAGATTCTCGTCCTGTGGCAAACCAGAAAATGCCAAAACCGATAATGAGCAGGGCCGGAATAAAGGTTCCGAGAATGCTACCAATGGTGGTAATCCAGCCGGTCGCTTTCATGCCTCGCAAGTTTAATAAGATTGTTGCCCAGATTGTTCCAAGGACAACAGCAAGGGTATAAAAAGTATTTTCAGAGAGAAGTGGATTGAAGACGTAGGCGAAGGTTGCTGCAGTAAAGGTTAGCATTGTGGGATACCAAACAACGTTGGAAATCCAGAGAAGCCAGGTCGCAAGAAGTCCCATCTTCTCCCCCATCGCCTG
Source organism: Candidatus Algichlamydia australiensis (assembly GCA_033977065.1). Classification (GTDB taxonomy): domain Bacteria; phylum Chlamydiota; class Chlamydiia; order Chlamydiales; family JAJFMI01; genus Algichlamydia; species Algichlamydia australiensis. The sequence continues at coordinate 309,676 of JAXCHI010000002.1, read as the reverse complement.
CTTGATCCATCCAAAAATCCCCCCGCGATTAGGCCAGCCTGTTGCGAGCTCTGCTGAAATAAGTGCTACAGGAATAAAAAATATAATCACAGATAGGAGCAGGAGTGTGAGCGAGGCTGTGCCATACTCAGCAATCACTTGCCAATTTCGAATATTTAATACTGTGGCCACATTAATCATGACCAAAAAGAAGAGATTTAGAGTCGGTTTTTTTTTCATAACTTATAAAGGGACTTGAGTGAACTACAAAGAAGTGTATAAGAAATTTCAATAAAACAAAAGCCAAATTTTTTTTAGAACTGGGTAGTGATGCGAATCTGAAGCTCTCCCACTAAAGGAGCCTCTTCCACTCGCAGCTCAAAGTACCCATAATGGGCTACTTCCCCTTTCGTGGGGTGGTGGCCCAAAATTTCATGCATAAGCTCATCTAATGTTTTTGCATTGGAGCCATCTAAAGCAACATTATAATTTTTACTAATCTCTTCAAGTTGCGTATTTCCTGGAAATGTGCGATCGAGCTGGCTTTTGAGTTTAGGACGCTTCTTGTAATTTCCATTTTGAAAAATTTCTTCTACAATCGCTTCTAAGGTGAGCACCCCAACTGGCTCTCCTATCTCGCCTACAACAACTGCTAGGGCCTGTTTGTTCACCCGAAATTCTTTAATAATAGAAAATACAGAGGTGTCATGTGTGACAAACCAGGGGGTAATGACAATTTCTTTAAGGGCAACCATCGGATCATGATGAAGGAGATGGCGGGGATATCCCACACCGATGATATCTTTTGTACCATTCCCCGATGCAAGAAAAAAGGAGGAGCCTACGATATTTTTAGCATCCAGTAGCGTAGTTTGTAAAGGGAGAACAGGGAATGCTTTCAGCGGCTCCATGAGATTGGCTACACTCTTTGTCTTTAGGGCAAATACGTTTGTAGAGACTGTCTCAAATTCTTCCTGAGATTCACCTCGCTCTTCTCTCTCTTCTAGAGCGCGCTGCAGCTCATCACGGGTTAAAAACTCTGGAGGAGATTTTGGCAAGCGCAAAACAATTTGTACAAAGCGACAGATAATGTTTAAGAGCCAGATCAGCGGAGCCATGATGCGTGAGCAGATATAGATCACACCTATACCTAACATCGCAACATGTTCAGGAAAACGCCTAGCAGCAAACATAGGAGAGAGTTCAGCAAAAATGAGCACAAGAAGAATTTGGGTTATGGGGGCAAGATCGGGTGAAAGACCGATACTGCCATAAAAACGGCGTGAACACTCTGAGCCAAATTGCAGTGCGACGTTTAAACCGATGAGGGTAGTTCCAAAAAGATAGGTAGGATTTTTTAAGAGTTTACTGAGCCACACAGCGCGTCGTTTCCCGCGGTCAGCAAAGTAGTGTAGGCGCACTTTGTGAAAGGAGACGCACGCCATCTCCATCATAGAGAAAAAGCTGTGCACAAGAATAGAGAGAATCACGAGAACTAAAAAGAAATGCCAACTGCCAGTCATTGCGAAACCTTTCTGATATATATGCGGCGGATACGTTTCTCATCTGCTGCTAAGACGTGAAAAAGCAGCCCCTTCTCCACAAATTTTTGTCCCGGCTTGGGAATATCTCCCATCATCTCAATAAGATAACCACTAATCGTGGCCATACTTGAAGGGCTAATCAGTTCAACTCCAAAAATCTCTTCCAATGTTGAAAGCTCTAGCTTTCCACTGGCGATGATAATATCCTCCTTTGCTTTGGTGAAGAGCGTGCCCTCATCATGTGGATCCTCAATTTGCCCAATTACAACTTCAACTAGATCTTCAAAAGTAATGAGGCCCGCAACCGCACCAAACTCATCAACCGCAAGGCCTAGCCGTTTTTCTGTAAGTTCTTGAATCAGATGCGAAGCAGGAACAGATTCAGGGACAAAGAGCGGAGCTTGTAAAAATGGATAGAGATCTACAGGTTTTTTAATTTTTTCCTGGTTTTCTAAAAACGCATAGGAAGAGATAATTCCTTTAATTTGGTTAAGATCCCCCTCTACAACGGGTACACGTGTGATCTCTTTTTCTCGAAATAGTTTTAAAAGGGAATCTAAAGAGTCCTGAACATTATAATAGAGAATTTCTCCGCGAGGCCGCATTAACTCCTTTACAAGGTCCTCTTCCAGATTGAGATATCCCCCTAAAAGTTTTGCTTCATCAAGATTCAAAATCCCGTACTCTTTAGAGGTTTTCAAAGCGTGTTTTAATTCTCGTACAGAGATCTCCTCTTCGGGTCGTAAAAAAAAGTAGAAGTGATGAGAGATCCAATTGCAAATTTTTGTGACAAGATCACGAGGATAAGCAAAGATTTTCTCGAAAAATTGAATTATAGGTGCTACTTTTGGTGCCACTTTGCGATTATTAGGAAGCGCAATCGATTTGGGAATAACCTCACCGAAAATTAAGGTGAGGGCAAGGGGAATCCCGACAGTTTGAACAAAGCCACCATCAACTCCAAAAATAGAGGAGACCACGTTTTGCACTAAGATGTTCATGACAACATTGAGCATCAAAATCGTTACAAGGAGCTTGCGAGGGGATTTGAGAAGCCTTGCTGCCACCTGCTCACCTCTCTTTTTACTGCTTCCAAAACTTTTGATATGCATCGACGAAAGAGAAAAAAGCGAGGTCTCAGAACCTGATAAAAATCCTGAAAGTACGATAAGTAGAACTAAAATTGTAATGAGCATGTTAAGGATCGCTAGAAAAGTGGACTTTGACCTGCCCCTCGGGCACTACTCCTAAACGGCGCATAAGTGAGAGCTCAATCCAAGCGGGATCGTGACTGCTTGCAAGCTCCATTGCGAGCTCTTTTTGTTTTTCAATTAAGAGTACTTTTTCAGATAGCAAACGCTCTTTTTTTAATTGCAGCTCACCTAAAAGCTGTACTTTTTTCTCAATTGATTGACTATAAACGAGATAAGAAATACTCAAAAAAAACACGGTGGAAAGTAACCGTTTGTTTACAAAAACCAACTTTAATAAACTATCCCACATAATTTAATTAATAAGGCAATATATAAAAAAACTCCACAAAAAGCTCGCCTTTATAAACCCGAGTTACTACCCAATTTCTCCTATGGAGAGAAGGATTTTTGATGGGATACTTAATTTCAACTCGAAGGGAATGTTTAATAAACATTTCTGAGAGTTAAAATTAAGTAGATCGCGAAAAGGCACTCTCCAGAGGGGGAAGGGGGTAGCAACTCGGGTTTTATAATTCCAAATTCTATCTTATTTCTAAAAGAAGCTCAAGTGAAATTCGAGTACAGAGATTATCACTTTAATTCAGAGACAGCTCCTTCAGTACTGGACAAAAATGGAGCCCAAACATGAAAAATAAGATGGTTGTATGCTTTTGACGACGCTATCTAAAACATCCTAAAAGTTCCACTGCACTCTTGCATCCGCTTTTTGGATGCTATTGCTATCTCCCATCTTGCAAGAATAGCCAATACCAAATTCAAAGTGCTCTCCACAGACTCCTGTAATATCGCCTCCAAGTAAAAGCTGATCTACAGGTTGATGGAAACTCTTTACTGTAAAGTTTGGCTGGCAAAGGTTTTGGCCATAAAATTCAGAGGTATATCCTGGATTTGATAAGTGCGCTCTTCTTATCCAACCGACTGTTAACCTTGGAAAAAGATCGCATACGCTTGTATAGATTATTTTAAACAAGCTCGCTGTGCACTCTACTCCAAGAAATGAGGTGGTTTTGTCTTGTACAAGCAAGTCTATGCTATTGGCCCCACTCTCTTGGTAGCCGCCTTCAAATACATTCGCATAATCAATTCGCGCGTAGGGCTGAAAGAAGAGGTTGTGGCTCATTGCGTTTGGCATTTTTAATGCTACGCTTGTCTCTAAACGGCCAATAATCTCCCACCCTCTATGATCATTTGCGGCGTTGCGATCAATTCCAGGAAAGTGGATGTGTCTTGTCACATCGTAAAAATCGCGTCCGCCAATTAAGCTGAGATTGACATAGGCTTTGTTTTTGATATAAGCGAGGTGCGGTCCAAGATAGATGCTATTGATATCTGCTTCTCCCGCATCTTCTGCCCAATTCAAGTGAGAGTAAGTGTAGCCCGCTCCTCCACCTACAATGAAATTTTCGTTAAAAATATAATCTCCCCCAAGGGCAAATCCATATGTGCGATTTTTAAAACCAAGCTGGTGCTCTACTCCATTTTGATTGTAATAATATCCAATTGGCTGTAGCCACAACTGCTCTTGAAAGGTTATATTCTCTCCTCTTGCCACTTGGTGAAAGAAATTCCCTTCTGTTGTGTTGGTTAAACTACTCAAAACACTTTGAGCATTTTCAAAATTGACTATTGGCAGAGCTCCAAACTGGGCAGGTGATAGCTGATTTAGTTCATCAACAAATTCGTCAGCTGGATTAAGAACAAGAGCATTCATTACTGTAAACAGATCACCTGTTGGAATAACTTCAGGACAAAAGAGATACTTTGCTACTGCTCTGGCATTCCCGCTAAGGGAAGAAATTGGTATCGGTGTAACAACTCCGCTAGAAGCAATAAAAAGAACGACCGAGCTAGCGTTATAGCCTACTGAGAATCCGAAATCTGGGGTTTGGATCTCTGTGGCAAATGTGCCAAATACATTTCCTGTTGTCGTAATGACTGTGTAAGTATCTCCCTCCATATAAATCCCAGGCATCGGAATAATGGTAATGCCCCCATCAAGAAAGGCATCTCCAAGCACAATTAATTGATCAGAGTTCCCAAACTCATCAAGTTCTATCTCAAGCAATCCTGCTGCAGTTTGCGTGTAATTTCCATTAATAGTAAGAGTCCCAATTGAAGCACCTGGAAATACCATTCCATCGTTTAAAGTCTCTCCTACTTGTCCGATTCCACAAAGCAAGCCACCTGGATCGACATTCATGTCTCCTGAGAGCACTCCATTCACGCATAAAGAGCCTTGTGTGATTGTCGTTGGCCCTGCAAACGCAGCTGAGTTACCAGTAAGTGTAAGTTTTGCAATACCTGTTTTCTCCATAATACCGCTTCCTGAAACAACTCCAGCATAGGTCGCATCAACTGCCTGATCAAAAATGAGTGCCGCGTTATTGGTGATCACTCCTTGTAAGCTTGTGGCATCTCCCTCGATTGTACCGGCTGTAATTGTCGTTCCTCCGCTGTATGTATTTGTTCCAGTAAGAGTAAGCTTGCCCGCCCCTATTTTCTCTATACTTCCTGTTCCACTTGTCACTCCAGAGAAAGTACCATTAACAACCTGATCAAAAATCACTGCTGCATTATTCACGATATTCCCTTGCAAACTTGTTGTATTTCCCTGCAGCTCTCCTGCTGTAACAATTGTCCCTCCTGAGTAAGTATTGGCTCCTGTCAAGGTAAGTTTTGCTGCTCCTATTTTTTCTACACTTCCCGTTCCGCTTACAATATCTGCGTAAACACCGTCAACTAGTTGATCAAAAATTAGCGCGCTATTGTTTACAATATTCCCTTGTAGACTTGTGGTGTTCCCTTGCAATGTACCAGCTGTGACTGTCGTTCCTCCTGTATAGGTATTGACTCCCGTCAATGTAAGTTTGGCCCCTCCTATTTTCTCTAAGCTCCCTGTTCCACTTACTATGTCTGCGTAAACACCGTCTACTGTTTGGTCGAAAATTAGGGCTGCGTTGTTTACAATATTTCCTTGTAAACTTGTAGTATTCCCTTCTAGAGTTCCAGCTGTGACTGTCGTTCCCCCTGTATAAGTATTGGCTCCGGTTATTGTAAGTTTGGCTGCTCCTATCTTTTCAAAACTTCCTGTTCCACTTACCACTCCAGCATATGTTCCATCTACTGCTTGGTTAAAAATTAGGGCGCTATTGTTTAGAATATTTCCTTGTAAACTTGTTGCGTTCCCTTCGAGTATTCCGGCTGTAATTGTCGTTCCTCCGGAGTAGGTATTTGCCCCTGTTACTGTGAGCTTAGCAGCTCCTACTTTCTCCAAGCTTCCTGTTCCGCTCATCACTCCAGCATATGTTCCATCTACTGCTTGGTTAAAAATTAGGGCGCTATTGTTTAGAATATTTCCTTGTAAACTTGTTACGTTTCCTTCGAGGGTTCCTGCTGTGACTGTTGTTCCTCCAGAGTAAGTATTCGCTCCGGTCAACGTAAGTTTAGCCACTCCAATTTTTTCTAAGCTTCCTGTTCCACTCACAACGTCAATAAAGGTTCCGTCTACTACCTGGTCAAAAATCAGAGCTGCGTTGTTTACAATATTTCCTTGCAAACTTGTTGTGTTTCCTTCGAGAGTTCCAGCTGTGACTGTTGTTCCACCCGTGTAGGTATTTGCTCCCGTCAATGTGAGCTTGGCCCCCCCTATTTTCTCTAAGCTCCCTGTTCCACTTACTATGTCTGCGTAAGCACCGTCTACTGTTTGGTCGAAAATTAGGGCTGCGTTGTTTACAATATTTCCTTGTAAACTTGTAGTATTCCCTTCTAGAGTTCCAGCTGTGACTGTTGTTCCCCCTGTATAAGTATTGGCTCCGGTTATTGTAAGTTTAGCTGCTCCTATCTTTTCAAAACTTCCTGTTCCGCTTACCACTCCAGCATATGTTCCATCTACTGCTTGGTTAAAAATTAGGGCGCTATTGTTTAGAATATTTCCTTGTAAACTTGTTGCGTTCCCTTCGAGTATTCCGGCTGTAATTGTCGTTCCTCCGGAGTAGGTATTTGCCCCTGTTACTGTGAGCTTAGCAGCTCCTACTTTCTCCAAGCTTCCTGTTCCGCTCATCACTCCAGCATATGTTCCATCTACTGCTTGGTTAAAAATTACTGCGCTATTGTTTAGAATATTCCCTTGCAAACTTGTTGTATTTCCCTGCAGCTCTCCTGCTGTAACAATTGTCCCTCCTGAGTAAGTATTGGCTCCTGTCAGGGTAAGCTTTGCTGCTCCTATCTTCTCCACACTTCCTGTTCCACTTAACACCCCAGCATAAATTCCATCTACTGTCTGGTTAAAAATCAGAGCCGCATTATTGAAAATATCTCCTTGTAAACTTGTGGAGTCACCCTCCAACGTTCCGGCTGTGATTGTTGTGCCACCGCTATAAGTATTTGCCCCAGTAAGAGTAAGTTTTGCTACCCCTGTTTTTTCTAAACTTCCTGTCCCGCTCATTGCTCCGGCGTAAATACCATCTACCGCCTGATCAAAAATTACAGCTGCATTATTCAGGATATTTCCCTGCAAACTTGTTGTATTCCCTTCCAAAATTCCAGCTGTGACTGTCGTTCCTCCTGTATAGGTATTGGCTCCTGTCACTGTAAGCTTAGCTGCTCCAGTTTTCTCTAAGCTCCCTGTTCCACTTATCACGCCTGCGTAGGTTCCATCTACTATTTGATTAAAAATAAGAGCTGCGTTGTTTACAATATTTCCTTGTAAGCTTGTTGCGTTCCCTTCTAGAGTTCCTGCTGTAATTGTCGTTCCTCCAGAATAAGTATTGGTTCCTGTCACTGTGAGTTTGGCCGCCCCAATTTTCTCCAGGCTTCCTGTTCCACTCATCGCTCCTGCATAGGTGCCGTCTACCGTTTGATTAAAAATTGCTGCTGCGTTGTTTACAATATTTCCTTGTAAGCTTGTTGCGTTCCCTTCTAGAGTTCCTGCTGTAATTGTCGTTCCTCCAGAATAAGTATTCGCTCCTGTCATTGTGAGTTTAGCCGCCCCAATTTTCTCCAGGCTTCCTGTTCCACTCATCGCTCCCGCATAGATGCCATCTACCGTTTGATTAAAAATTACTGCTGCGTTGTTTAAAATATTCCCTTGTAAGCTTGTTGTGTTTCCTTCGAGGATTCCGGCTGTAACTGTCGTTCCTCCAGAGTAAGTATTGGCTCCTGTCATTGTAAGTTTAGCAACCCCAATTTTCTCTAGGTTTCCTGTTCCACTCATCGCTCCCACATAGGTACCATCTACCAACTGGTCAAAAATCACCGCTGCGTTGTTTACAATATTTCCTTGTAGACTTGTTGTATTTCCCTGGAGGGTACCCGCTGTAACTGTCGTTCCTCCTGTATAGGTATTAGCTCCGGTTACTGTAAGTTTGGCTGCTCCTGTTTTTTCTAAACTTCCTGTTCCGCTTACCACTCCAGCATATGTTCCATCTACTGCTTGGTTAAAAATTAGGGCGCTATTGTTTAGAATATTTCCTTGCAAACTTGTAGAGTTTCCTTCGAGGGTTCCAGCTGTAATTGTTGTTCCTCCGGAGTAAGTATTTGCCCCTGTTACCGTGAGCTTAGCTGCTCCTACTTTCTCCAAGCTTCCTGTTCCACTCATCGCTCCCGCATAGGTGCCATCTACCGTTTGATTAAAAATTACTGCTGCGTTGTTTACAATATTTCCTTGCAGACTTGTCGTGTTTCCCTCGAGGGTTCCGGCTGTGACTGTTGTTCCTCCAGAGTAGGTATTCGCTCCGGTCAACGTAAGTTTGGCCACTCCAATTTTTTCTAAGCTCCCTGTTCCACTCACAATTGAGGCAAAAGTTCCATCTACTGCTTGGTTAAAAATCAAATCTGCATTGTTTACAATATTCCCTTGCAGACTTGTCGTGTTTCCTTGGAGTGTTCCTGCTGTGACTGTTGTGCCTCCTGCATAGGTATTGGCTCCGGTCAACGTAAGTTGTCCTCCCCCTGTTTTTGTTAATCCGCCCGCTCCACTTAAAATTCCGCTCAGTGTCAGTTCTTCTGCTAGATCAACCTCTATGGTCCCAGCTCCTGTCAAGGACACTCCTCTATTTGAACTAAATGTTCCTGTTGACAAGAGAGCCCCCCCATTGAAAGTAAGAGTACCTACTGCATTTCCCAGGTTATTGTCCGCAGATATGCTTAATACTCCATCTAATAAGGTTGTGCCCCCAGAGTAGGTGTTTGCTCCGGTTACTGTGAGCTTGGCAGCTCCTATCTTTTCAAAGCTTCCTGTTCCACTTATCACGCCCGTGTAGGTTCCATCCACTATTTGGTCGAAAATGAGAGTTGCGTTGTTTACAATATTTCCTTGTAAGCTTGTAGAGTTTCCTTCGAGGGTTCCGGCTGTAATTGTCGTTCCTCCAGAGTAGGTGTTTGCCCCTGTTACTGTGAGTTTAGCTGCTCCAATTTTCTCTAAGCTTCCTGTTCCACTCATCGCTCCAGAATAAGTGCCATCAACTGTCTGGTTAAAAATCACTGCGCTATTGTTTACAATATTCCCTTGCAGGCTTGTTGCGTCTCCTTCGAGGGTTCCGGCTGTGACTGTTGTTCCTCCAGAATAGACATTCGCTCCTGTTAGAGTAAGCTTAGCTGCCCCTATTTTTTCTACACTCCCTGTTCCACTCACTATGTCTGCATAGACACCGTCCACTGTCTGATTAAAAATCAGCGCGCTATTGTTTAGAATATTGCCTTGCAAGCTTGTTGTGTTTCCTTGTAGCTCTCCTGCCGTGACTGTCGTTCCTCCAGAATAGACATTCGCTCCCGTCACTGTAAGTTTTGCTGCTCCGATTTTTTCTACACTTCCTGTTCCACTCACTATGTCTGCGTAGATACCGTCCACTGTCTGATCAAAAATTAGCGCGCTATTGTTTAGAATATTTCCTTGTAAACTTGTTGTATTTCCTTGGAGTGTCCCCGCTGTAACTGTTGTCCCTCCGGAGTAGGTATTCGCTCCGGTTAGAGTAAGCTTGGCCACTCCAATTTTTTCCAAGCTTCCTGTTCCACTTACAATTCCTGCATAAGTGCCATCAACTGTTTCATCAAAAATTAGCGCGCTATTGTTTAAAATATTCCCTTGTAAACTTGTAGAGTTTCCTTCGAGGGTTCCTGCTGTAATTGTCGTTCCTCCAGAATACGTATTGGCTCCGGTTATCGTCAGCTTGGCTGCTCCTACTTTCTCCAAGCTTCCTGTTCCACTCATTGCTCCAGAATAAGTGCCATCAACTGTCTGGTTAAAAATCACTGCGCTATTGTTTAGAATATTTCCTTGCAGGCTTGTCGCGTCTCCTTCGAGGGTTCCGGCTGTGACTGTTGTTCCTCCAGAATAAGTATTGGCTCCGGTCATCGTCAGCTTGGCTGCTCCAATTTTTTCTAGGCTTCCTGTTCCACTCACTATGTCTGCATAGATGCCGTCCACTGTCTGATTAAAAATCAGCGCGCTATTGTTTAGAATATTGCCTTGCAAGCTTGTTGTGTTTCCTTGCAACGTGCCTGCTGTCACTGTTGTTCCGCCTGTATACGTATTCGCTCCCGTCAATGTAAGTTGACCTGCTCCCGTTTTTGTTAATCCTCCTGCTCCGGCTAAAATTCCACTAAGAGTCAACTCTTCTGCTGGGTCAACTTCTATTGTTCCAGCTCCAGTTAAAGTGACTCCACGAGCTGAACTAAATGTTCCTGCTGATAGGAGAGTTCCCCCATTAAACGTAAGGTTTCCAGCTATATTTCCTAGATTGTTGTCTGCTGAAACACTCAATTCTCCATCTAAAAAAGTTGTGCCTCCTGCATAGGTGTTAACTCCAGTTAAAAGAAGCGTTCCACTCCCATCTTTTGTAAGCCCTCCAGCTCCCGTTATAGCCGTGGGTATTGTAAAAGTGGCGGCAGCATCAACCTCAATGGTTCCTTGCGTTGTTAATGAAATGGCTCGAGAGGTTGTCGTAAACGCAGAAGTAGGGTTGAATGTTCCCCCAGAAAAAATCATGCCATTTGCTGCTACTCCTAAGTTAGTGTCGCTACTAGCTCTTATGGTGCCCGCTGCAAAAGTAGTATTTTCGATATAGGTTTGCGCTCCAACAGAAGTAAAATCAAGGATCCCCACCCCCTGTTTTACAACACCTCCACCTGTTAAGCCTCCCGCACCTTGGTCGCCTTCAATTGCGTTGCTCAAGGTAAATGTTCCAGCAGGAACAGTAAAAGTAAGAGTACCTCCAGAAGCTAAAAAGATATCTGTTCCAAGCGCTTGGCCATTATTACCAGCTCCACCAGCCACTCCAGCAATTAAGCTACTTCCTGTGAATGGATCAGCATTAGCTGTGAGGGTTAAAGTTGAAGTTGTATCAATAAAAATTGCTCCACCAAGTGCAGCACCTCCGCCTCCAGAACCACCCTGGTTTCCCGCCGCATCAAGTCCATCACCACCACCAAAAAATGAAGTTCCTCCAGTGGTGAGTCTTCCTGCACCACCACCACCTGCACCATACCCTCCATCAGAACCCAGACCATTTGCATTTCCACCTGGTACTGCAGCACCGCCACCACCGCCTCCGCCAAAACCTCCATCGGCTGAAGCCGCGCCACCTGGTGGATTATTTCGATCAGCAGCACCTCCGCCTCCGCCGCCATACGTTCCTGCTCCCGCTAATGCAGGGGGATTTTCATCGGCTCCATCGCCTCCACCATTAGCCCCACCTGCTCCGCCAAAGTTATTAACTCCATTGGCCCCGTTGTTTCCAGAGAGGAGCCCTCCTCCACCGCCGCCGCCGCCATTTCCTGCTCCTCGACCACCATTACCACCAAGGCCGCCTCCGCCACCTCCAGCACTGCTGGCTCCACCTGCTGGAAACGGCGTATCTCCACCACGCGCTATACAGGTTGAGTATGTTGTGGTATCAACAGCTACATTTGCACCATTCCCAACGTAAATAGCACCACCAGCACCAAGGCCTCCACCTCCAGAACCCCCTCGTCTATTTTGAGCGTCTCCTCCATTTCCTCCTTTTGCAAGAGTGTTTTGAATAGTGATGTTGGTCACTGTTGGACTCACCCCCCCTCCTAAAGCTAAAAACCCTCGAAAAGAGCTCCCCCCATCTAGGATGTTTCCGCCTCCATCAATCGTGTATGTATTTGTGATTGCAGGAAGGGGCGCGGTAAGTGTGATGTTATTAGAGAAAAGGATTGTCTCAGGAACAGCATTTGCAGTGTTGATCGCAGCAATAAGTGAAGCTGTATCTGTAACATTTATGACGGAAAAAAGATTATGTGCCTTCAATAAGAGGGTGATAAATAAAACAAGATAGCGTCTGCTGTCCATGGTTACTCTAAAAAATTTGATTAAAAAAGTTGCTGTATCATCACCATATTGACTCAGCGAGATAAATTCAACATATAGCTACCTATGTTGATTTATTGTTTGTATATTTTAAAATTAACATTATATCATTGTAGTCAAAGATTTTGATAGTGAAATAAACGCTTGTTTGCGATTGTGTCCCATGAAAATTTCTTTGCAACCTGGTAAGCCTCTTGAGACAGAGTTGATTTTTTTTCGTCTGCAATTGTTTTCAACTCTAAAAGCCCCTCTGCCAGTTGAATAGGATTCTCTTTTTCAACTTTAATCCCAACAGCATAGTCACTCATACCTCCCGATTCAGTAAAGACCATCGGAAGCCCGCACCCCATTGCCTCCAAGCAAGCGATGCCAAAACCCTCTGTTCGCGAAGGCAATACACTACAATCTGAAATATTGTGAATTTGTGAAAGTTTCTGTGGAGTTTGATGACCAATAAAATGCATATGATCAAAAGAGAATTGAGAGCGGCACTCCTCACCCAAAACTTCCTCAATATCTCCTGAACCGCAGATAAGAAAATGAATGTTGGCCTTTTTTGAAAGAAGACGATTTGCTTTCAGTAGGACATCTATTCCTTTTGTTTTTGAAATTTTACCCGCAAAACTCACAAGAAAAGCGCGGTCTGGGATTTGCAGTCCAAGCTCACTCAATACCTTTTCTCGACATGAGCGTGTGGGTTGGAACATTTTTTGATCATATCCATTTTCGATAACAACAACCTTTTTCTCCTCTAAATCGTACAAGTTGCACACATCTTGCTTTACGTAATCAGAGATTGCAAAAATTTTTTCCGCTTTTTTTGCTGAAGAAATTGCCGCTTTTCGCATGCGAGGATCGAATCGAAAACCCATCTGATCACTGTGGTGGGCCGTACAAAAATAGCGGTGACCCAACTTTTGAATAATATGATCCATCGCCCAAATGTGTTGACACTCAATGACATCGGGTTGATACTCTTCAATGACTTTAGAGATCTGTTTTTCAAATGAGTGCAAATAGAGTTGCAGCTGCTGATCAGAGAGTTGTGAAAAAGTATTACGCTTAGGATTCCGAGGATGAGGATCGGGAATCATGAGGGGAAAGTAGTCGATTTTTGTTTTGCCATCCTCTAGAGGAAAGGGCCAGATGTGGTAGCGCTTTTTGTTTTCATAAAACTCTTTCTGATCATCAGACATCGCTTTACGATCGGGAAAGAATATTTTGATTTCATGACCTAAATGCTCAAAAGATTCAGCCAAGGCCTTTGCTAAAGTAAAACTACCTGTGCCCCAAGGCCCTGTATTTGTAAAAAGAATCCTCAATCAACTACTCCCGAAATTCAAACAATTATTATAAGTTAATTATAATTGTTCAAATATCAACAATGGAATAGTATTTCAAGTTAATACAATAACTCGAGTTGTCATCCAGTTTCTTCTATGGAGGAAGGGATTTGGTGATATGTGTAGTTTCAAATTGAAAGAATGTTTATTAAACATTTCTGAAATTTTAAACTACACAGATCGCAAAAAGGGTCTCTCCAGAGAGAGAAGGGGGTAGCAACTTGAGTTACAATAATAAGAGACGCTCTTAAAAACTACATCTTAGGAACGGTTATCCCAACCTGCCCCATGTATTTTCCACCGCGATCACGGTAAGAAGTTTCACACTCCGTTGCCGCCTCGAGAAAAACAATTTGAGCTAACCCCTCACCCGCGTAGATTTTCGCAGGAAGTGGGGTTGTATTTGAAATTTCAAGGGTAACATACCCCTCCCACTCAGGCTCAAATGGAGTCACGTTTACAATAATTCCACAACGAGCATAGGTTGATTTCCCAATGCACATTGTCAAAACATTGCGAGGAATACGAAAATACTCTACTGAGTGTGCTAGTGCAAATGAATTGGGGGGAACAACGCATACATCGGTCTCCATATGCACAAAAGAGTCATCTCGGAACTCTTTTGGATCTACAATAGAGTTATGAACGTTGGTAAAGACCATAAATTTATTCGCCACTCGCAAATCATAACCGTAACTTGAAAGCCCGTAGCTAATAATTTTTTCACCATCGTGGTCACGCACAAGTTTATCAACAAATGGCTCAATCATTTTTTTCTCTTTTGCCATTTTTCGAATCCAACTATCTGGTGCTACACCCATTGTCAACCTCACGAATTTTTCTTAAGGGTAGTACTTAAGCAGTTTTTACGCTAGCATTAGAGTTATGAACCTTCCTAAGCCTGTAGTTAAACCTGACCCTAATTTTGAAAATCAAATTCGCCCTGCAGTTTTACACGATTTTTTAGGTCAGAGCCATATTCATAAACGTTTACAAGTGTTGATCGGTGCAGCAAAACAGCGAGAGGAATCATTGGCACACACCCTATTTTATGGCCCTCCCGGTTTAGGAAAAACAACGCTCGCCAAAATTTGTGCTAATGAGATGGGCACGAATTTTGTCTCTACTTCAGGTCCAGCTATTGATAAAGCTGGCGACTTAGCGGGAATTTTGACTTCTCTTGAAGAGGGAGATGTCCTCTTTATTGATGAGATCCACCGCCTGTCTACTGCCATTGAAGAGTACTTGTATCCCGCTATTGAAGATTATAAATTAGATTTGATGCTCGATAGTGGTCCTAATGCGCGCTCTGTTCAACTGACATTGGCCCCCTTTACGCTGATTGGAGCGACGACTCGGTTGGGACTATTAAGCTCTCCTATGCGCTCGCGGTTTGAACACGCTATTCGCCTTGATTTCTACGAAGAAGCGACCTTGACACAGATTATTTTGCGCTCTGCAAAAGTTCTTAACTGCTCACTCGATCCTTTGAGCGCAAAAGAGATAAGCCTTCGGTCACGTGGCACACCGCGCATTGCGAACAACCTGTTGCGCTGGGTGCGCGACTACGCACAAATTCATAATGATGCAAAAATAGATATTCACCTAGCGAAAACAGCACTTGAGATGATTAAGGTAGATCCGCTAGGGTTAGGCGAGATGGATAAAAAAATTCTTCAATTGATTTTGGACCATCACAATGGAGGCCCCGTGGGCGTCAAAACTTTGGCTGCCGCACTTGGTGAAGAACCCTCCACAATTGAGGAAGTGTATGAGCCGTTTCTCATCATGCAAGGGTTGCTTAAAAGAACTCCGCGTGGAAGAGAGACGACAAGCTTAGCAAAGAAACACATTGAGGGAACATGTTAAAAAAAGTTATTTTTCTATTTTCACCCCTAATTCTCTTCAGCTTTGGTGCGCCCCTTTCTGAACTTGAGGTGGACAAACCAGCAACGATAAAAGTATTGCTTGAAAAAGGGATTGAAGGCGCTGTTGTCGAGGTCAAAGGACCTCATAAAATTTTCAATCCAATGGATGGAAGACAGCTCAAAACCCGCTTTTTTGGAAAACGTTTTTACCTGCAATCCATTGACAATGGCATCAAGTGGGGAGAAAACTACGACAGAATTCACCAAATACGGATCGTGCCAACGCGGCATGACGCCACTCTTGTGGTCAATGGAATCGAGTACCGAGGCTGCTTAAATGCTTATTTGATTGAAAATCGCCTCTACCTTGTCAATGAAGTGGACATTGAGAGTTATCTCAAATCAACCCTTGTCTCTACTCTGCCCGAAAACCTTCATCATGAAGTCATTGATGCACTTGCGATTATCGCCCGGACAAATGCTTATCATATAGGAATGGAAGGGAAAAAGTCCTTCTGGAATGTCGATGCAAATCAAGTAAATTATCGCGGACAGGGCGTCACAATGCTAAACAAAGATGTTGAGCGTGCAGTCTCTAGCACACGCCATCTTGTAATGCTTTATGACAACCGCCCCTTCTCGGCCAGCTGGAATGAAAACTGCGCTGGACGCACAGCAAATTATTCAACTGTCTACAGAAAAAAAGAGAAGACTCCTTCCGGTGTCAAAGTTCCCATCGCAGAAAAAGAGAGAAACAACCATACTTGGTGCTTTGCTCTTGCAAAAAGTGAACTTGCAAATATCGTAAAGACAAATCGCATCACAGAACTTGAGCTCTTCCAAGACGGCCCCTCTTCGAAAGTCTATGCTATGCGCATCAAAGATGGAGCACATAACAAAGATCTAAACTTTTTTGAACTGCAAGAGATCGTTGGAAAAGAGCGTTTGATCAGTAACGATTTCTCTGTGCGGGTCGATAAAAACCAAGTTCTTTTCGAAGGCTTTGGCCGAGGGATGGGAGTGGGGCTCTGCCTCTTTTCTGCTGAAGAGTATGCAAAGCGTGATCTCCTAGCTCCGAAAATTCTTTCGCAGTTTTTCCCTGGAACCCAGCTAGAAATGGTGCGCAGCTATGACGATTTAAATCGCTCCACACCGCTTAGAGCAGTAGTCGATTAATGGCCGGTATCTGCGGAATTATAGAAGACAAGGGAGATGATTACTCCCTTGCTTTTGAGAGAATGCTCAAGCCGCTAGCAAACAGAGGTCGTGGCCCTGTTTCAACGTGGCAATCCAAAGGGGTTTATCTAGGTGCATACGGGATGCAAATCGATCAGAATGCCCCACAAAAGTGGTTGATTGATGGAAATTTTTCTGCGGGTGACTCCCCTGAAAAAGCTAACGGACCTTTTGCATTTGCCCACTATGATACCGAGTGCAAAGAGCTGCGACTTGCGCGCGATCTGCTTGGTCGCTGCCCTCTTTACTGGGCACAAAGGAGTGGACTTTTTGTTTTTGCAAGCGAAATAAAAAGTTTACTTGCTGCCAATATTTTTGGTCGCATTCCAGATTTAGAAGGGCTCTCTTACTTTCTCTCTTTTGGCTATATTCCACTTGATAAAACACTTTTAAAAGATATTCACAAAATTCGCTCAGGACACGTGCTGCACTTAAATTGTGATAGAGAGATCTCAACACGCGCCTACACAACATATAGCCATGATCTGCAAAGTAAAGATCCCCACTTTAGTAGAGAAGCATATGATGAAAAAATTCGCCAATCACTACAAAACACTTCCTATACACCAGAAAAAAGTTTCACGCTTAGCTTTGAACGACAGGAAAAAGAGAACTATTTTGAAGGCATTGACGAAGTAGAGATTCCTCCCATCGACTTTGCAGAAGGGTGCAAGCGCCTTCCCAAACTTCTTTGGCATCTTGATGAGCCGCTTGCCTCCCCCAAATTTATTAGCTTTTTTCGCGCTTTAGAGGAAGCAAAATCCCAAGGGAAAGAGGACCTTCTACTTGCTGCTGGTTCCCCCCTCTGGCTAGAGCGGCACGTACGGATACCACAAGTCTCTTTTCAAGGAATTCGAAAGCTCTATCGCAAATGCGCGCACCAACTGCTTATTACTCCCCCCCTCTGCTACCTTCGCACAGACGCCTACACAACAGCTTTGCGAAACCTTGCCACACACCCTTGGCATTCAAAATACCTTTCTCACCAATTCGTTTTGAATCCCAACCAAATTTCCTATCTTACAGGGAGACTTCTCTCCCCATCAGACCCAGAAGTCCTCTATCACTGCTTTCCTCCCTTCGAAAAAATGGGACCTAGCCTCTCATCCCTCCTCTATCTTCACCAAAAAATGAGTTTTGTAGGGCACTACTCCACTCTTTTTGATCGCACATCAAAAGCGACAGGCATCAACCTCATTACCCCCTTTTTAGACCGCGACTGCCTTGCAGAGTTTGCAAAAGCTCCAGATACAACCCTTGCAAACTACATCAAACGCCCCCTCGTTCCTGTTTACAAACAGCCCCTCTTTGCAAAAACGACCCTCTACGATCAAAAAACAGCCAAACCGCTCTTTTCTCTGCTGAAAAAAGGCGTACTTGTAGATAATGGGCTCATAGACCCAAAGGCGTTGCACCACGAGTTGCATAAAGTTGGCCATTTGCGCACACTCTGGTCCCTCCTGATTTTAGAAGTCTGGTTTAGACTTTTTGTAGAAGGAGATATTAGTGAAGCACCGCCTGAAACCACTTTAGAGGAGTTTATTCAATGAGCAAACCCAAAACTTCTAAGCGCCGAGCCCAAAGCATCTCAACAGCCCTCTTTCTCCTTGGTCTCGCTTACCTCTTCTTTACAGGCATCTGGTGGCCCAACATCCTACTTGTCGTTGGAATTCCCCTTGCCATCCGCCAATTTTTGAACGGCCGTTTCCACGACATGGTGGTCACACTAGCTGTTTTTTTAGGTGTCTTTGTAACAACAAATTTCAAAATCGCCTGGAACCTGCTGCTCCCGATTCTCTTCACCGTTGGCGCAATCTATATCCTCATTCAAGAATTCTTTGAATCGCGCAGCGAAACCGAAGAAGAGCTTGAAGAGGACCTCAATGTCGAGATCGAAATCGATGAATATCGAGATGAAACTTAGCTCAAAATGCCTGTAAAACTGATTGAATGGCAGATTTGATCATTTTCGCAGAAGAGCGACTCACTTTTGCCTGATCAGCAAAAGTAGTCCACTGCAAAACAGCAGCGATCACTTCTTCAATAATCTCATTTGCTTCATTGCAATTGATATCTCCCACTTTGGCAAGAGAAAGGAGATGTTGCCTAGTAGGATTTTTTCCCTCCCCCATAACCATAGTACTATGCTCCCCTCCTGGACCTGATGAAAACGTTAAATCATAAAAAGGAGAAACAGACCATTTACCTTGACTATCCATTAAGAAAGAAAAGTTTTTTGAGTGATCATCACGATTGTGACTTAACACGTTGAAGACAGCCCCTCGAAATTGTTTTTTACACTCCCGTACATCGCGAGTTAAAAAATGTGTTGCTTTCATTAACATTTCATAATCAAGTGAGGGCACGCGATGATCAGCATGAAGCAATCCTCCAATTGAGTGCATATGAATGGGTTTCCCTCGCTCTCGATCAAAACGTTTCACGCCAAAATAGCCAACAGTTTTTCGGGAAGGAAATAATTTTGCAATTGGTACAGGAACTTTTGCCTTAACTGCCATTAGATGATAAGCATATTCAATACTACTAATATCAATCGGGTCAACAATCGACCGAAATTTGACAATCCAATCGTCCCCTCCTTTATGCATTAAAATTTTAGGCCTTGCCCCCATAGATGAGCCGCCAAGACGCAACAAGTCATCAACATACCGATCATCGTTCTGCTCTTGAAAGAGTTTCACCTCATCTGCAATTTTATCCAAATTAGATGGGACCTTTTCCCTTCCATCAGGGTGTTCTGGTTCAAATTGCAGAGCTCCCATTCCATGCCTGCCCACAAAACTTAGACGATCAAGGGGCGTGAGCTCATTAGGATTGTACCCTAACCCTATCAGTTTCCGATCGAGCAATAGTCGTCCCCACCCGTCGGGTAAACTATCATTAAAAATGCCAAATAAACCTTCATAAAGAAAATCACTTGAAGGAATTACTCCAGACTGCAATTTCAATTTAAAAGGAGATAATTCTAAACCGCATTTAATAAATTCAGGGTTGTATTCGAAAAAAACCTTATTTTTTTTCCAGGCAAGTCTTCCCATGAGAATTTTACTCTTACCACCAGCATAAAAGACACGGACTAGAGGAACACTTTTAAAACTTAAGTTTTTAAACTTCACTGCCTACCTCTTTTCCGAGATTTATCTATAAGAATTTCATCCAAAGTTGCAGGCACCTCTTCAAGTTTTGAGACAAATAAATTTTGAAAATCTTCAAATATTTCTAAAATAATGGCCAATTTAAGGAGAGATTCCAAGGAAATTTTTCCTGTATATTCAAACTTTTTTAAAGTACTCAGGCTAACACCCGATCGTTCTGAAAGGGTTTTCTGGCTCATATTTATATGTAAACGCCTGTTTTTCAATCGTTTAGCAATCAATAAGCCCATTTCACTCGGTGAAATCAACTGAATAGACATTATAACAACCCTTAAGTTCGGTTTTCTTTTATAATAGCTATTATAGCATCTATTAAACCACCCATCAACAAGATTCTTTGGAACTCAAGTCGCTCCCCCTTCCTCTTCTGGAGAGACGAAATAGCTGCTGTATTGATAAGTCGAGCCCAAAACTCTTTTCTAGATAGCGGTGCATGAGTTGTTGCTCAGTGTCTACTTTAGGGGATACTGAATAAGTACTCTTTTTGAAAAGGTTGCAAAAATTGAGACAAAATTGATTTTGGAGAACGGAGCTAACTCCATAAGAGTTTCCGAGTTCGAAAAATTGGTTTGGTCCGATTTTTGTAGCTTTTTCTGAAAGTCTGACTTATTCAGTATCTCCTTTAGTAATCAAGGTGCATGGCGGCGCGCACTTCGCTAAGTGTTGCAGCTGCTTTTTCACGCGCTTTCATTGAGCCTTCTTTTAAAATACGCATCACCTCGGCTGGGTCTGAGGCATACTCTGCGCGGCGTTTACGGATTGGTATAAGAAACTCCTCCATTACTTCGAGAAGGTATTTCTTAACTGTACCATCGCCAAGCCCCCCTTTTCGATAGTGCTCTTCTAACTCTTGAAGTCTCTCTTTATCTTGGCAAAAAGCTCGGAGATAAGTGAAAGAAAGGGCTTTGTCAGGGTCTCCAGGTGCATCAATCTCTGTGTGATTGGGATCGCCTGGGATTTTACGTATTTTTTTCTTTAAACTTCCACTCTCTTCACCAAGATAGATGCAGTTGCCGAGGCTTTTGCTCATTTTCGCATCACCATCAACTCCTGGAAGCCGGGAGAATTTGGTTACCATTCCTTCCGCCTTCACAAGTACGTTGCAGTTGTAGGTTGTGTTGAATTTGCGCACGATCTCATTGGTTTGCTCGATCATAGGCATTTGATCTTCGCCCACAGGTACGCAATTTGCTTTGAAGGCGGAAATATCAGCTGCTTGCGAGATGGGATAAGTCATGAATCCCGCTGGCACGCTCTCCCCAAAGTTTTTTTGCGTGATCTCCTGTTTCACTGTGGGGTTGTGTTTGAGGCGATTCCATGTAACAAGATTCAAATAATAAAGCGTAAGCTCGAATAGCTCTGGAACAAGGGATTGTATAAAGAAAATATTTTTCTTTGGGTCTAAGCCTACGGCCAGGTAGTCACAAGCAACTTCTAAAAGATTTTCTCGTACTTTTTCTGGGTGGGCAGCATTATCTGTTAGGGCTTGCGCATCTGCAATCATAATAAGTTGTTCGCAAGTTCCCTGCAGCTCCAAACGACTTTTCAAAGAACCAATATAATGGCCCAAGTGAAGAGGACCGGTCGGTCTGTCTCCTGTTAAAACGATCTTTTTGCTCTTATCCATATCTATGCTATAGTAGCGGTATTCCGAAAATTAGGAAAGCAAGTTGAGTTCAAAAAAAAATTTACACACACTTTCTTTTGAGGATAAACTCCTTGTAAAAGAAGCGCGCAAAAGGCTAAAAGAGCTTGATTCTTCAGATAACATTTCTTTCGAAAATGCCATGAAATTGGCAGGGTGGAAGGAAGCTGGAAACAGTATTTTCTCTCAAAAAATTTATAAATTAGAAAACTCAAAAACATCTATAAAATAATAGAATTACTTTTCTAATGGAAAAAATAGGTCGCTATCAAATTATTCGTAGAATCGCCCGTGGGGGCATGGGAGAGGTCTACCTCGCCTACGATCCCCTCTTCTCAAGGCAAATTGCGCTAAAGCGCATTCGCTCGGACTTGAAAAGACATAAAATCCTCTGTAGGCGCTTCCTCCGCGAAGCAAAAATTGCTGCGAGTTTAACCCACCCTTCAATTGTTCCTGTCTATGAAATTCACGATGAAGGAGAAGATCTCTACTATACAATGCCCTTTATTGAAGGCGAGAGCTTGAAAGATATTTTAGTCAAAGCGAGAAATGCAGAAAAACAGGGCAAACTCGGACCGGAGGTTGGAAAATCAACTCCCGCCCTAATGCGTCTTCTCCTCCCTGTTTGCCAAGCAATCCACTTCATTCATTCAAAAGGTTTTTTACACCGAGATATCAAACCGGGCAATATTATTATTGGAAAGTTTGGTGAGGTGCGCATCATCGACTGGGGGGTGGCACTTGCTATTGGTCAGCAAGACGAATCCCTCGATTTGTCCGGTGAACCTGGACTCACAAGTCCCGGAAAAGTTGTGGGAACGGTGACCTATATGGCTCCAGAGCGCATCTTAGGAGATCCTTCAACAATTCAGACCGATATCTACGCCCTTGGTGTAACACTCTACCTGATGCTAACATTAAAACTTCCGTTTAAGCGCAGCTCACTCGAGCATGCAAGGAAAAATTTAGACAAAGAGAGGTGGATTGACCTCTTTCAAGCCGCGCCCTTTCGAGAAATTCCCCCCAACCTGTCTAAATTGACGAAAGCGTGCTTGTCTCCTAATCGAGAAGAGCGTCCCAAAAGTGTAATGGAGATTATTGCGGCAATTGAGAATTACCTTGAGGGAAAACCTGAATGGCAGAAAATTGCAGAACTTAATTTAGAAAACCCTGAGGACTGGAAATTTCAGGAGACAATTCACCTTACAAAACAGCAAGCTGTTACTCCCTCTCTAGACTTAACACAGTGGGTTGTATTGATGATTTCTAAACAACCACTCTGTGGGAATTACCGCATCGCTACAGAGCTTCAGCTTGGATACAGCTCCCAGGGTTTTGGATTTCTCTTTTCCGTCCCACAATCTGAAGAGCGCTCGAGTCTACATAAAGGGCTTATGGTCTGGATCGGTTCTGAAAAAAATCCTGGCTGCAGCTTGTGCTGCTCAGATACCCAGGTAGCCTACGTTCCCGATGTAGCACTAAAAGCGGACAAGACGCACGAAATTGAAATCATAAAAGAGGAGCACCTCTTCAATCTCTATATTGATGGGAAGTTAGTCCTTTCATACGAAAGCTGGTGGCCTTTTGTAGGTAGTCATATTGGACTCTTATACGGAGAGACAGATTTTGAAATCGGTACGATTGAAGCATCGCTTGGATCTTCAACACGAAAAGTCAATTGCCTAAGTATCCCTGATGCTTTTATGGCAAATAAAGAGTATGATAAAGCGAGCAAAGAGTATTTAAAAATTGTCTCCTCATTCAAAGGACGCAGAGAGGGCCGCGAAGCTCTTTTTCGTGCAGGTATCTGTTCAATTAAAGAGAAGAAATTTGATGAGGCAAATGCCCTTTTTGAGCAATTTTCGAATACAGAAGGCGCCCCTCTTGAGTATTTAGGCAAATCCATTACCTACCAAAAAGAGGGAGATTTTGAGGAGGAGATCAAATGTTTAGAGTTTGGCCTGCGCCGTTTTCCCCGCCACCCCTCACGCTCCTACCTCTACGACCAGATCCACTTCCGTCTTTTAGAGTCTTCGAAGCAGTCACTGCAAGTTACTTTTGGATTTCTCCTACTTGCTCTTCGCATGTACCCAGAGATTCTTCCTCGCCCAGAGACAAAGCTTCTTTTTGAAAGCGCAAAAAAAAGTCTTACTCCTCTTCCCTTTATGGAACGCATCACCTCTTCTCAAAGAGCAGAAGAGCTTTGTTACGCGATCGAGCTCGCCTTCTGGCTTGGAAAAGTAACCATACTCAAAGAACTTTTAGTGACCGATGTCACAAAGCTAGAGGAGCAGGAAGTTTTATCAAAAAATATTGACAACGCTTTAAATTACTTGGCTCAACCGAAGCCAGAAAAGCAGATTCTTCTTCTCTTTCCTGAAAAAACTCCTGCCCTCTACCGTCAACTCGCTATTTTGTGTCGCTCCCAAGGGCGTCGAATGAAGGCTGCAAAATTTGAAAAATTAATCTCCTCTCTGCTATCCTCTCATAGGTGAGCGAGCTACCAAAAACCTACAATCCGAAAGAGTCTGAAGAGAAGTGGCAAAAGTGCTGGAAGACTAAAAATTACTTTAAAGCTGATCATCATTCAAAAAAACCATCCTATTCGATTGTTCTCCCCCCTCCCAACGTAACGGGCGTCCTTCACATGGGGCACGCCTTAGTAGACACTCTTCAAGATATCTTGATTCGCTACCATCGCATGAGAGGCTATGAAGTGCTTTGGGTTCCTGGAACTGACCATGCTGGAATCGCTACTCAGACTGTTGTTGAACGCCATCTCATTGAAAAAGAGGGTAAACGCCGCAAAGAGTATTCGCGCGAAGAATTTTTAAAGCATGTCTGGGCCTGGAAAGAGCAGAGTGAAGAGCGCATTCTACACCAAATGGAGCGTGTTGGCTGCTCACTCGACTTTTCACGCCTGCGCTTCACTATGGATGAGAAATCCAATTTAGCCGTACGCACGATTTTCAAGAAGATGTATGATGAGGGACTCATCTATCAAGGCGACTACTTAGTCAATTGGGATCCTGTAACGCAGACAGCTCTCGCCGATGATGAAGTCGATTTTGAAGAGAAGGATTCGCACCTCTGGTATTTCAAGTACCCTGTTGAAGGAACTCTTGAGCACCTTATCATTGCCACCACACGTCCTGAAACTATGCTCGGTGATACCGCAGTTGCCGTCTCCGCAAAAGATCCGCGCTATAAAAACCTCATTGGCAAACAAATTCGTCTGCCGATTACAGACCGCCTGATTCCGATTATTGCTGACCACTATGTCGATCCCGAATTTGGCTCCGGTGCTGTAAAGATCACACCCGCACACGATCCCAACGATTTTGAAATTGGCCTGCGCCACGAGCTGCCCATGATCAATATCATGACACCAGATGGCCATATCGTAGAAGGCTTTTTTGCAGCGGGTCTGTCTATGAACGAGGCACGCGACAAAATAGTCGCGGAAATGAAAAACTTAGGACTACTTGAAAAAATTGAACCGCACACTCATCGCGTAGGCCACTCTTATCGTTCAAAAGCTGAAATTCAACCCTTCCTTTCCAAACAGTGGTTTGTCAAAATGAGCGGCTTTAAAGAAAAATTGAAAAAAGCCGTTCAAGAAAAGCGCATTAAACTGCTTCCCGACTGGGAAAAGACCTATTTTCACTGGATTGACAACCTGCGTGATTGGTGCATCTCACGCCAACTTTGGTGGGGGCACCGTATTCCCATCTGGTACCATATCGACGATCATGAAAGAAAAATCTGTTTTGCAGGTGAGGGTCTGCCTCCAGAAGTTCAGCAAGAGCCTGATAAGTGGGTGCAAGATGAAGATGTCCTTGATACCTGGTTCTCTTCTGCTCTCTGGCCCTTTAGCTCGCTTGGATGGCCAGAAAAGACGCTCGACCTAGAAAAATTCTATCCCAATGCTACGCTCATTACAGGCCATGACATTCTCTTTTTCTGGGTAGCACGCATGATTTTAATGGGCGAATACACCATGGGAGAGGTTCCTTTTCCTGAAACCTTTATCCACGGTCTGATCTACGGCAAATCTTATTGGCGAAAAAAAGAAGATGGTAGTATCGCTTACGCCTCACCACAAGAGCGTATCGACTATGATTTGGGAAAACCGCTCCCCAAAGATGTCCTCTCCAAATGGGAGAAGATGAGCAAGTCCAAGGGCAACGTGATTGATCCTATTGAGATCATTGACCTCTATGGCGCTGATGCGATGCGCATGGCACTCGCCTCTTCTGTCACTCACTCGCGACAAATTGACCTTGACCGCCGTAAATTTGAAGAGTTTAAAAACTTTGCCAATAAAGTCTGGAACGCATCGCGTTTTGTTCTTACGCACACACCCGACAACCTCGCTGAAGGCCTTGATCTTAACGCACTTCGTCTTGAAGATCGCTGGATTCTCTCGCGACTCAATCGCATTATTGGCTCTACAGAGAAACAGATCAAAAAGTATGAGTTTTCCTCAGCCGCAATGGAGACCTACCATTTTTTCTGGGATGAGTTCTGCGCCTACTACGTAGAGATGAGCAAACCCTACCTTTACGGAAAGGTGGGTACAGAGGCAGAACAAGCTAATAAGAAAAAACTTTTGACCCTCATCCTTCTTCACTCTATCCTCCTTCTTCACCCCATGGTACCGCACATCACAGAAGAGATCTTTTCCCTCCTGCCAAAACCAACTGGGAACCCAAAAGATCCCTACACACAATTTGCCCTACAAGCACTCTCCTCTCCTGTTGCCTGCCTTGCTCCTTATCCCCATGAAGTGCAGGAAAATGAGATCTGCGATATAGCCGAGGCAGAATTTGAAAAAGTGCAAGAAATCCTCCACGCCATTCGCAACATTCGCGCCGAAATGGGTCTTGCTCCTAACATAGCAACAGAAGTTTATATCGAAGGAGATGCGCACTTCCCACATGAAACCATTCTCTCTTCTCTTATTCGCATTAGTAAACTGCACCTAGCTAAACCAAATAAGCTTGATTTCTCAGCAAACGCTCAAGTTAAAGAGTTACATATCACAATCCCCCTTCCCCAAGAACTAATTGAAAAAGAGAAAAAGCGCCTGGAGAAAGAGCAAGAAAAGCTTAAAATTCAGATCGCAAAATTGGAAGGGCAACTGAAAAATGAGAGCTTTGTAGCGCGCGCGCCCAAAGCCTTGGTAGAAAAAACAAAGGCCGACTTAGCGTCGGCCCAAAAACAACTAGAATTGATTTTATCTCGCAGCACGTAATCGGACTTTCTTTAGCTCACCTGTAGCTTGGTCAGTCAAAGTCACATCAAAACTCGATGCAAAGTCTTCATGAGGAATGAAGACAACCGTCTTTTTAAATGAGTAGGGATCAATCGTAAACGATCCATTAGACTTCCTAGCAAAGTCCATGTCTAAAGCAGCATTTGCAGCAGAAGACTTAATGCCATCAACAATTGCAGGAATTAGCAATGGAGCAAAAACCAGCGATCCTAGCCCATAGCCCATCACGCGGCCAAAAGTTGAAGTATGCACCATCGCAGCCACATCCTCAGAGCTTGCACAAGGTAAACTAATGTCATTTGTAGAAAATTTATAACTCTTTTCAGACGAGTTTTGAAACGTAATTTGCACAGCGTGGTAGCCCTTACGCCGTACATCGCGATCCAAATAAGTCTCACAATCTCTTCTTGAAAATTCTTTACAGCCTACCGTTAGACCTTCAGTATCTTCCAACTTATTTACATACGCTGGATCAAGTGCACTTAAGTCTGTAGCTCGATAAGAAGCGCAGCTTGTTAACAAAGTTCCGACACATAATACAATCACATCTATTCTCTTTACAAATCTCACTTAGGTACCTCGTAGGTTATTAGTATCAAAGAGTTGTATTCTAGCGATTAAAAAGGATTTGTCAAGAGAGAAGTTTTACGAGTTTGAAAATGAAATAGTGTGTTTTTGCTCTGTTGTCTTTTCCGTAACAGTAAGTGAAAAAGGGACAGTATAATTTTTTTTAAGAAGAAAGAAAAGGTGACTTGTTTTTGTTCCTGGTAAAATTGTGAAAGGATACCCAGCTTTATTTATATAATCTTTTTTCCTCTTAGCGTTTGCAGAGATGGCCGAAAACCCAGCCGTAATCCCTATAAGGGGTCCAACAATAATACTCCCAATAGCCAGAGCACCTTGGATATTTTCAATTCCTGAATCTCCTAAAGGATCTAATGAAATAGCAAAAGCTATGCCGGCAAGAGGAATCCCAAGTGTGTATCCCACAAACCTAGGAGTAGGAAGATAACGTTTACTTCTTGCTACGCGAGTAGGCGAGAGAGTAGGCAAAGAGAGACTCTCTTCTGTTACTTCAAAAGTGTTTGAAGTCGGGTTATCATAAGTGAATTGTAGCACTTCAACAAAAGAATGAGCTAGATCTCTTCCCAGATATTTTTCATTATCTAATGATTCAAATTTCTTAACTCCAATTAAAAGTCCGCCTGTCCCTCTTACTTTTTGCAGAGAGTCTTTAGGAAGATCTTCAAGAGGCGCTGCGCGGTAAGTGGCACAGCTTGCCATGATTAATGGAATAAGGAGCGTGGAGATGATTTTTTTCATTGGAAAACTAAACCTACACGTGCGACAACCCCTTTATCGAGGGAATAGCCAGGAAGATACCCTTGTGTTTTCCCGCCCAGCTCGACAAAAAGCCCCATGTAAGACTTGATTTTGACGGTCGATGTGAGGGATGCCGCTACCCCCCACTGTTTTTCTAGAAGTTCCGGGCGGAAGATTGGTCGCTTCTCAATAATATCTTCTACAGTAGCATCTGTGATGAACTTGCCCTGATTCCAAACATCAAGGTTTGCACCAAGGGTCACTCTTTCGTTTTCTAAAAAGTAGTTATAGGAGAAGCCCGCACCAGCACTGCGCTTGCCCCCTTTGAAGTAGACATAGAGCGGGTTGCCATCGATTGAAAAGAAGTTTTCAAAGTAGGCTTCAGGGCCATATGGGGCGTAGCCAATGCGCGCATTGGGCAGGTAACGAATATTTTCCTTGATGGGGATCATGGGAAACTCCCACGGCTTGCCTGTAGCGATGTAGTAAAACATTGAGAAATAGGAGTAAAAAGTCATCGGATCAAGCCAGTTGAAGGCAGCCCATGTTGTGAGAGTCCCAATATTGATTTGATCATTTGGATAAGAGAGGTTGAGGAGATTGAGATAGGCCTCTACGTCGTTACCACTGACTGCATCACCTTTAAGCTCACCCATGTGCGTGATGATCGTATACCAGAAGAGGGATTGTTGCGCTTGATTGTAGAGAGCACTGAGACGTCCATCAATTCTTCCGCTACGGATCCAATTCATTTTAGCAAGACGCGCTAAAATAAATTCTGCCTCTAGACCGGCGATGTTGACTGCCATAAGTTCGCCAGTTTTAAAGGTAGACTCATTGGGATCAAACCTCGTCCATCCTGCCCAGGGTGAAACCATATAACCTTGGACATTTTCTCCTTCATCACGCAGACGATACCCGTGCCCAAAAACTTCGTGCTGCGTAACACTGAGCATGTTATCAAGAAGATCCCAAAAGAGAAAAATTTCAAAAAAACGGTACCAAGCAGCTCCAGGGCGATCCTTGTTTTTATTGCGCAAGAGATAGTCCTCCCCTTTTGTGAGAAGATGGTGAAAAAACAAAATATCATACCCACCAGCGAATGGGGAGAAGTTTGGATCTACAACGATCGCTTGAAAAGGTTTTTTATAATCAACCTCTTCAACAGAAAACTCTAGCTCATCATCTTCTTCATACCACTCTTTTGAAAAGAGATTGGTTACAAGAAAAAAGGAAAAAAATAGGATAAAATGTTTCATACTTATGAAGCATTGTACCACTACTCCTTTTTATGAAGAAGATCAAAAGATTTTGTTTCCAGAGAAACAATTTTTGAAAGCAGGAGAAGACCTATCAAATTAGGAAGGATCATCAAGCCATTCATAATATTGGCCATACCCCAGATAAGACGCAAGCTGAGGAGCGCCCCAGGGAATACAACTAGGGTGTAAATAATTCGAAAGGGTTTAATGGCCCGAATTCCAAAAAGATATTCTATGCATTTCTCACCATAATACGCCCAAGCAAGAATTGTAGAGTAAGCAAAGGCGACAAGAGCTATGGTGACAAAAATTCCTCCACCGGGAAAGAGTGTGTCAAACGCTCGTAGCGCCAGTGCCGCTCCATCTAGTGGTTTTCCATCAGCACCCATGTGGCCTAAAACCCCGCTAACACCAATAGCAAGGCCTGTAATTGTGCAGACAATGATGATGGTAATGAAAGCGCTAGACATGGAAATAAGAGCTTGTCGTCCTGGTGTGTCTGTTTTCGCTGCTGCAGCAGCAATGGGCGAAGTTCCAAGACCCGACTCACTAGAGAAAATGCTGCGCGACGCTCCCATTTGAATGGCTAGAAGTACGGAGGCTCCTGCAAAACCGCCAGTTGCTGCTTGCGGTGTGAAAGCGTATTTAAAAATTAAATAAAAGGCGTGAGGGATTGCGGAGGCGTTCATTGCGAGCAGAACAATCCCCCCTAAAATATAGAGAATTGCCATTGAGGGCACAAGAATAGAAGCCACTCTTCCGATACTTTTAATTCCTCCAAAAAGTGCGGCGCCAACAAATATCGTGAGAACAAGGCCGATCCAAATGGGATTCACCCCAGCAATTTCTTGAATCGCAAGTGCTACAGAATTGGCTTGGATCATGTTTCCCGTACCAAGCGCAGCTACAGCAGCAAAGAAAGAGAAAAGGATCGCTAAAACTCTCTTTTTGGCTCCCCTCTCCAAATACTCCATTGGACCGCCGCACATCTCTCCTGCTTCATCGACGACGCGATATTTAATCGCTAATAGGGCTTCTGAAAACTTTGTTGCCATTCCGATCAGACCCACAACCCACATCCAAAAAAGCGCGCCATAACCACCGATTACAATCCCAGTTGCGACACCAGCAATGCTGCCAATACCAATTGTGCCCGCTAAAGCGGTCATCAAGGCTTGAAAGTGGCTAATATCCCCTTGCGCGCTGTCATCATGTCTTGTAAAAGCGAGTTTGTGCGCATAGTAGAGATAACGAAATTGCACACCACGAGTACGGTAGGTAAGCAAACAACCAACTGCAAAAAGTAGAATAACAAGAGGAGGCCCCCAGATCCATTCATTAATTGTTTGGACCCAAGTCATAAGTGACGACATATTCTCCCGATTATATGAAGAAAATGATTTGTCAACAACAGCTTTTTCTGTTATCTATGATGAAAAATATGTTGACACCTCGCGAACTTTTTCGGCGTTTCCCTCTCCGCCACTCCGCACAAATTCAAAAATTTCGTAACGAAATTCGTTCCCTTGTACACGGAAAGTCTAACCGCATTGCAATTATTGTTGGTCCCTGCTCTCTTCACAACACTGAAGAGGTTTTAGAATATGCGAGAAGATTAAAAACCTTAAGCGATCAAATTCAAGATCGCGCTCTTATTGTCATGCGCGCCTATTTTGAAAAACCGCGCACAACAGTTGGTTGGAAGGGCCTTGTCTACGATCCCGATCTTGATGGCACGCACAACCTAGAAAAAGGTTTACTTGCTACACGCGCCCTTCTTCTTCAATTAAGTGAACTTGGTCTTCCTTTAGCAGCAGAATTTTTAGATCCCAACATCGCTCCCTACCTCTCCGATCTTATCAGCTGGGGCGTGATCGGATCGCGCAGCTGCACTTCACAAATTCACAGACAACTAGCATCAAACCTTCCCCTCCCCGTTGGAATCAAACATGGAACAGAGGGCTCTCTTGACTGCGCGCTCAATGCGATGATAGCAGCAGGATCATCCCATCACTTTTTTGGCATTGATGAGCAAGGCGTGCTTAGCGCTCAAAGTTCTCATGGAAATCCGGATACCCATCTCATTATGCGCGGCTCTCGTCATGGCCCTAACTTTGAAGCGGATGCCATTGCAGAAGCGCACTCTCTATTACAAAAACGCAACCTCCAAAATCGCCTACTAATCGATTGCTCTCATGGCAATAGTGGAAAAGATCACACGAAACAGCCGGAAGTTTTTGCGAACATCATGAAACAGATACGCGGCGGTAATAGACAAATTTTAGGAGTCATGCTTGAGAGCCATCTGCATGAAGGAAAAAAACTCTCCCTAACCGACAGCTGCATCGGCTGGGAAACGACAGAAAAACTTCTATTGAATGAGTTCCACCCACATCTGTTGACGCCAGTCAGCTAGTACCTCCCCCTCTTTATTAACAAGTTCTGCCTTATACGTTAAAAATCCCCCTTTCTCTTGAAACTTTTCATTCATCAATTCGTAGAGAAAATTTCCTGATTGCTGATGAATGGGAAAAGTGATTACCTCTTCCGTATAATTTCGAAAAATTACATGGAGTGATAACATAGGGGCATTGCGTACCCTACTAGGTGGAATACGGTAGGTAATAAACAATTTTTGTCCTTTAGGTGGATTTTCCTGCTCAGGGTCAGGACTGCCTACCCATGTGCTAGAGAGATTTCCGCGCCCATAGGAGAGCCTTTTCACGCCGACAGAATACGGGGCGCACGAGGCAAGAAAAAGTAGAGGAAAAAGATATCGCAACACCCCATCAAGATACTCCAAAAAAGAAGAAAAAGGAAGCGGCAATCGCAATCCTCTTCAATGAAGCGCGCGATCAAGTTTTGCTTGTACGGCGCCGCGATATTCCCGTCTATGTTCCACCAGGTGGCGGCATTGATCCAGGAGAAGAGCCTGAGCAAGCTGCCCTTCGCGAAGCTATAGAGGAAACTGGAGTGGATGTAAAAATTCTTCGCAAAGTGGGCGAATACACTCCCAAAAATCGCTTGGCACAAAACACACACGTTTTTGAAGGTCGTGTAGAAAAAGAAAACCTTACCGCTACAAACGAAACACTCGGAGCAAAATTCTTTCCTCTCACCGGACTCCCTGAGCCGATGGCTCCTCCCCATCTTGAATGGATCCATGAAGCAAAAGCCTCCCTTCCTCTGATCCAAAGAGAGATTCGCTCTGTCTCTTACTTTCAACTTTTGCGCGGTATCCTACTCTATCCCAAAATCACCTGCCTCTTTCTTCTCACAAAACTTGGCATCCACTTCAACAAAAGTAATTAAGGATGGGTCATTTTGCGAGGATCGATCGCTTTATCAAACTCCTCTTCGCTCATCAGCTTGAGTTCAAGTACTGCTTCTTTAAGAGTAAGATTTTTTTCGTGGGCAAGCTTAGCTGCTTTTGCCGCATTATCATAGCCAATTGTGGGACTAAGTGCTGTAACAAGCATAAGTGAGCGATGAAGCAATTCGTCAATGCGTTTAGGATCTGCCTGAATGCCTTTAAGACATTTTTCTAGAAAGTTCTCTGCGCTATCTCCAATCAGGTCGATTGATTCCAAGAGATTGTGAATCATCATCGGGCGATAGACGTTGAGTTCAAAATGGCCTTGCGCGCCCGCAAATGCGATGGCGGCGTCGTTGCCGATCACTTGTGCCATGACCATCGTCATCGATTCGCACTGAGTAGGGTTCACTTTGCCTGGCATGATGGAGGAGCCTGGTTCATTTGCAGGAAGAAGAATTTCTCCAATGCCACAGCGCGGTCCTGATGAGAGCATGCGAATATCATTCGCAATTTTATGTAGAGAGCAGGCAACGCGCTTAAGCGCACCACTCATCTCCACAACCGCATCAGAAGCTGCTAGCGCTTCAAATTTATTGGGCGCAGTAACAAGATCTAACCCTGTAAGTTTGGTAAGTTCTGCCGCAACTTTTTCTGCAAAGTCGGGATGCGAATTGATACCAGTTCCCACAGCTGTTCCCCCAAGAGCAATTTCCTGCAGATGAAAGAGAGCGTTTTGGATTGTCGTAATGCCATGATCAACTTGCGCAGCATATCCTGAAAACTCTTGTCCCAGTGTAAGTGGTGTCGCATCCATCATATGTGTGCGACCAATTTTTACAATGAGAGTAAATTCTTCTGCTTTTTTCTCTAACTCATTGCGAAAGGCTTCTAAGCGAGGGATAAGATGATTTTTAATTTGAAGTAGAGCTGCAATATGCATTGCAGTAGGAAACGTATCGTTAGAAGATTGGGATTTATTGACATCATCATTGGGGTGAATCGGATCTTTTGAACCAACCTTCCCTCCCAATTTTTCAATAGCATAGTTGCTAAGGACTTCGTTCACATTCATGTTGGTCTGCGTACCGGAACCGGTCTGCCAAACAACCAGAGGAAAGTGCTCATAAAGCTCCCCTTTTAGGAGAGCATCACAAGCACCAAGAATCGATTTTTTTTTCTCTTCAGAAATAAGTTTCAATTCGCAATTGACAATGGCTGCAGCTTTTTTGATAAACCCAAAAGCGCGGATAACTTCAGTATGAATTTGATGATTTCCTACTTTAAAGTTTTCAAGTGAACGCTCGGTCTGCGCTCCCCATAACTTCTCTTCTGGAACCTCAATCTCCCCTAACGAATCTCTCTCTTTTCTTGTGCCCAAAGCTTCCCCCTTCAAAGTTTAAGAGGGTATATTTTTTTATTTAAACATTCAAGATTGTGAAGGCTCAAAGGATATGATTAAATTATGGAGCCTCTCGTCATCTATTCCTCTATCAGTTAATTCAGCAAGAATTAAAGCTTTTTGCTGGGCTAAAAGAGGGTTTGTATCTAGAACTTCTAAGAGAGCGTTGTCATGGAATCTCTCTATAAACCCGATAAGTAAATCCACTGTATTCACTCTCTCATAAAGCTTCAAAAGAACTTGTTCCCATCCCTTTTTATTCATGACTACTTCAATAGCTTCAAGAGGATCTTTTATAGTATTTTTTGGATCTGAAAGAATTTTTAGCACTTGTTCCGGAGTATATGGACTCTCTTCACTCTCTTCCTCAAAACCAAATGGGGATAAGGGAGTTTGAACTCTTCCTTGTAAAGAGCGGGGTGGTTCTGTAGCAAATCTCAAATGTTGTAGAGAGGGCAAGATAGGACGAATTTGTTCTTCTTCTGGTACAGCTCTTCTTCTACGTTGAGGTTGTGGTGGGGTTAAATATCCTTGTGATGGTTTCGATTGCGCTTTTCCTGCTCTTTCCATGAATTCTTCCTTTTTGAGAGCAATGATAACTTGCAGAGAGCTTTTCACACAAGATAGAAAGGAAATTTCAGAGTTTAAGGTCTCAAGAGAGATCAATAAAATAATTTATTATTTCCTCGCTATCAGACGAATTGCTTACATTGCGCGCAACAATTTGTTTAACAGCTGGGTACTTTAGGAGCAAAATATTAGATATTTCAAACCAATGATTTTTTACGCACATTCCAATTACATCTGCTAATTCCAATGCTTGGTCTTCTGTTAAAAGATTTGCAAGGTTTTCTGTCACTTTAGACCATTTTTTCTCAACGGCGCTTTTAAACAATCCTGGAACCTGTGCTTGACCAATGGTTTCAGTCTGCAAAGCTTTTAAAGGGCCTTGTTCATCGTTTAAAAAAGCAAGAATATCAGGATTCTTTATTGTTTTTTTCGCATGTGCTTCTATGCCAGTACTAAAAAACAGCTTAGGAAACTTTTGATAAAGTCTTTCTGCAATTGAAAACCACCCATTATCTAATATCGATTTAACTCTAAAAGGGAGACTCCTGCCATAATTCACATCTCTCTCTATAATGGCTTCTGTAACTTTTTTTAGTCTTTTCTGAATTGCATATACTATAAAGTCTTTTAGATTACCTGTAACTTTAGTTCCCATCAAATGAATGATTAAGTCTTCGTTTCTTGATCTAAGAACTTCTTGCCACCCATTACATAGCAAGTCCCTAATTTCACCTTCAGTTAGCTGATCAGTTGATTTATTTAAAAGAGCAAGCAGTTCTGGTCTTAAGGTTGAATCTTCTTTTATTGGGGAATATGGGGCAGCTACCATTGCCATGCTTTGGGGATTTGCGGTCGGTAAAGGTGTGCTCTGTGCATAGCTCGCGTTTTTTAATGGTGTTCCTCTTGAAGTTGCTCTAACAGTAGGAAATAATTCATCATATTGTTTTTTCAAAGTTGGATTGTTTCTAAGGAGCGCACTCTTTACGTCTGGCCAATTCACTTTCTCATGAACATAAAGAACATCCTCAAACTCGGTTGTTCTCTCTGCCAAACTCAAAGCTACATCTTTCCAGCCCATCATAATGGCTTCTTTGAACCATTTATTTGAGTCTTTTAAATCATTGTATGAATTAAGTAAATATTCCATTGCAGCATTCTGATCAGCTTTTCTAAATGCTCGTTCAAGAGGGTTTTCTGGTGAGGTTGCTGAGGCAGAGGGTGTGCCATCTCCAACAGATGGGGGCACATGAGCTAAGCTTCGGCTGTTTATGAAATCTGTATTTAGAGGAGGTCCTTGCTCAGCTCTAGGATATTCGTAGTTAAGAATAAAATTGATTAAGTCTTGATTAAAAGTTCCTATTTCTAGAAGCAGAGATAAAATTTCATTCCTTTGAGAAGCCAAATTAGGGTTTAAATCAAATGCCGTTTTTACTCCTTCTACGCCAATTGCAGCTGCATTTTGAACAACCCAAGCCACTGTATCCACTTTAGGTGGCCCCTCTTCTTTAGTCTGAGGATGGAAAACTTCGTCAGGAATTTCTGGAATTGTTGAAAGTCCAGAAACAGGTGAAAAAACTAGTTTCTTAACACATGCTGGGCGACCGACCCTTGACGAAGCCAAAGGCGTTATTGGCTGACGATTAGGTGGAGTCATAAAACCTTCTTGCGCGACTTTTTGAATTCTTTCTGGTGAATCATCTCGACTTGAACCTTCCATTTGTTGACGAGGCTCTGGTGAGGGGGAACGTGATCTTACTGGATCTGGCATGATTTCTCCATTTTGTAAGAGAAATCATAACTTGCATGAGCTTTCTCACGCAAGTTATAGAAAATATTTTTAGAGGAGCAAGAGCGCAAAAACAAAGGCAAAGAGTGCAAAAGACTCTACGATACCAAGGGCAGCAAAGCATTTGCCAAAGATCCCGGGTTGTTTTGCAGAGGCTTGGATACCTGTTGCAGCGCATCTTCCCTGATAGATTGCGCTAGCCATAATAGCTAAGCCGATAGCGGCACCAATGCCAATTCCTGACATGGCAGAGATGCTTTTATCTGCGATCGCATCTTTCATACGCCACATGAGAACAAAGGCGTAGATGGTTTGTGATGAGGGCATGGCAGACATGCCGATGAATTTTCCGTGGTTCTCTTCAACTCGTGCCATAATTCCATGGGAGGCCATGCCTCCAATTGCGCAGCCGATGGCAGAGCCGATACAGCCGAGTCCTAAAACGAGCGCGGGGCCGATCATATCAAAGTTCATTTTGTACCTCGTGATAATGGTTTAAAAAGTTTTCCTCCTCCCTCAAAGGACCAGTGGTACCATTCAAGAAAGTTAAGTCGCAGTCCGTGGATGACGCCGCCCATGATGCCAAGAACGATATTAACACTATGGCCTGCGATGATAATAAAGAGTCCAAATGGCATTCCTACGGATGCGCCAAGTGCGTTAAATGTGGAGGCCATCAGCATACCGGCAAGCCCGAGCGCGTAGAGGCGGAGGTAGGAGAGGACATCACTAAAAAATTGAATGAGGTTGGCGACTTCTCCGATGCCTGATAGGCCTTTTTGGATAAGAGCTGTCACTAGAGCAAAACCAAGACCGACGTAGACGAGATTAAGACCGATGGCGGTGGCGAGGGGTTTGGAGAGGAGTCCAAGAAAGTTGATCATGGTAGTGGCGTTTAGCATGGACGGCAGAAAGAGATAACCGCCGATCATAAAGGTGATCCAGCCGATATTTGCGTAGTGGCTTTTGATTGAGCGGCAGAGAGAGAGGATGATGTGGAGCACTCCGACAAGTAAGGAAAATTCCATCAGTAGGTTGAGGTTAAATGTCTCTGAGATGGTGTCTGTCTTGACTCCATCTTTTACGGTTGTACCAAATAAAAGAAACTCTTTGCCATTTGTAGCGTTTTGGGTTGCAGGTATGGCTGCTGTCCACTGCTCGTAGACATCATCTTTTTGCGCTAGGTGGTAGTCCGCTTTCTTTTGCGAAAGGTTTTCGGTAAGGGAATATTTGCGCAGAGGGTTTTCGGGTAGGAGATTGATTCCAAAAAAGGAGGCAGTCAGTGTGCCCCAGATAACACAACCTGTTCCAAGGGCAATAATGAGGTGGATAAAGCGACGCCCCGTATTTTTGATTTTGGGAAATTTCCATTTTAAAAAGAGGCCTAAGGCGAGGTAGAGCATACCGTAACCGCCGTCTGAGACGATCATGGCAAAGAAGAAAACAAAGGCCCAATAGACCCATCCTGAGGGGTCTTTGTCTTGGGTTGAGGGGGTATCATAGATGTGAACGAGGTCTTCTCCTACGCGGTTTACACCCTCGTTCTCCATGTAGGTGGGCACGCTCTCCCCTTTTGCGATCTCGATCTCTTCCATATGAAGCGCTAAGTCTTCGGTGAGTTTTTCTACTTCATTGATCTTGTTCTTAGGAATGTATGCTTCTGCTGAGAAAATTTCTCCTGCAAGATAATTTGCTGCATCCCCTTTTGCTTTTTGTAAATGGTAACCATCCAGCGCTTGTATCAGCGCCTCTTTAAGTGCTGGAAGTGCGCTTGTTAGCTCTTTCCTTCGCTCTTCTGCAAGCTGAATCTCTTTTTGTGTTGCTGCAAGTAAGTTTTTTAGTTCGCTAAGAGATTTTTCAATTGGCATCTGGATGAGGTTTGGGAGGATAACTGCCTCTTTCTCTAAAGAGAGGAAGTAGTCCATGTCGTATGCCGTGGTGATGGGAATAAGTGTTTCTGGAAGTTTGATCTGCTGCGCTCTGCTGCTCTTCATGCAGTAAAAGTGCATTTGACGCGAGGTGGAGATCTGCAGTTCTTCGATCGCTTTAAGAGAAAAATCCCCTAAAGGTTCTATACGTGCGATCTCGCTGCGGTAGTGGCGCTCACGTTCAAAGTCTTCTTCGACGGTTGTCGTAAGGTCTAAAGTCTCTTTTACGGTCTCATCGCAATTTTCTACGGGCTGGCCAGGAAGTTGCTCTGGCTCTTTTTTTAAAATTTTAATTGCCTTGATCAAGTTGTAAATCTTATCGGGGTATTCGATGCGTTTGCGCCCTTTTGAAGAGATGAACTCCATCAAGCCCGCTTGCTGTGCACGCGCATAGAATGTATCCAGCTCCTGTTTGGCTCCAACAAAGAGGTATTTGCGCACTTTAATAATCATCGGCCACCTCGAAGGTAGATTTTGCGTTTGGCTGCTTTGGCTTGCGAGACTGCGGCAAGCTCCTGGTCACCAAGAAAGACTTTGATTTTGCGAATGTTTTGTTCTGCTCGCGGAATGAGAATTTTTTCAAAGAGGTTCACGCGGATGGAGACTTCGCGCAGCTCTTTTTCAAGCAGGTGTTTCTTCTCTTTAGCAATTCGAATTTTTTCTTTTGCTATCAATGTGGCGCGTAGCTGTTCTAAGGCGTTATCCCACCAGAGTGGGGTCGATATGAGCGGGTACTCAACGGGAGCAAACTCGATCGACTTGTAGGTCGGAATATCGACTCCTGCAATATTCTCTTTGCCTTTTTGGACGTTAAGAATCTTGCATGCATCGAGTAGTGGGGCAATATTGGGGGCCGAAAGGAGTTTATGGAACTCTGTTACAAGCTGCTCTTCCCTCTTTTCAAGCTCTTTTAAATGGTCAATTTCTAAGGTTGCCTGATTGACTTCAGCTTGGAGCAATGCTTTTTTCAATTGCAGTGTTGGCAGGTAACGAGAGAGTTGTGTTTTTTTCAGTTGTTGATCACGCAACTCGTTCTTCGTTAATCGAATCATGTGGCTGGCCAGTACTTTTTTAGTAGGGTTTCTTTGAGTCCAATTTCATGGCGTGTAAAACACTCTGCTAAGGTTTTCCAGCCAAGGTCAAGCGCCTCTTCAAGGGGAATGTTGACGCTTAAGTTCATCATGCGCTCTTCAAATAATTTGGAGAACTGAATGAGCTTTTGGTCCCAGCGTGAAAGACGAAAGCCCATGCTTTCACGCTCTTTGGCTTTTTTCGACTCAGCATAGAGACGAATCTGGCAGTTGGCTAGATCGCCGTGATCTTCCCGCGTTACACTTCCAATCACTTGCTGTTTGAGTCGAGAGAGCGAGCCAAAGGGATCGATGCGGCCGCCGTGCAGGTAGTACTGCCCTTCGGTGATATAGCCGGTATTATCGGGAATGGGGTGGGTCACATCGCCACCAGGCATAGTGGTGACGGCAATGAGCGTAATCGAACCACTCCCCTCAATGTCGACCGCTTTTTCATAGCGCGATGCTAAATCAGAATAGAGAGAGCCGGGGTAACCGCGATTCGAGGGCACCTGGTCCATTGTGATCATAATTTCTTTAATGCTATCGGCAAAAGCGGACATGTCGGTTAAGAGGACAAGTACATCTTTCCCCTGCATGGCAAACTGCTCTGCAGCAGCAAGTGCCATATCGGGAACGAGGAGACACTCAACGGCAGGGTCGGTCGCTTTGTGAATGAACATGACGCTCTTTTCAATCGAACCTGACCTTTCAGCGTTATCGATAAATCCTTGGTAATCGTCGTAGCGCAGTCCCATCCCGCCAATGATCACAACATCTGCGTCGGTCTGATTTCCAATGCGCATCAAAAGTTTGTTATAGGGCTCGCCTGCAACAGAAAAGATCGGAATTTTTTGTGATTTAACAAGGCAGTTGAAGATGTCAATCATCGGAATGTTGGTGCGCACTTGTTCACGTGGAACAATACGTCGTACGGGATTAAAAGAGGGCTGGCCAATATCGCACTCTTCACCACGCACAGCTGGTCCTGAATCGAGCGGCTCACCACTTCCCGAGAGGCGTCTACCAAGAAGGCTGCTGCCAGTAGGTACACGCATTCTTTTTCCTAAAAATGTGACGCTATCCCCTGTTGAGATGCCGCGTGTGTCTTCAAACGCTTGGAGAACGATAAGGTCGTTATCAATAGAGAGCACAGAGGCGAGGGTGGAGACGCCGTCACCGCGCTCGACCCGCGCTAGCTCTCCAAGTCTTGCGCCTTTGGCTCGCACGGTGAGCAGAGATCCACGAATGTTAAGTATGCGATCATAGACTTTTTCCATGGATTTTCTCCTCTATCTCTTTATACGTTTTATTATAGCTATCGGTTTGGTAAGGCAGCGTATTCATATTTTTGATTTCACTCTGCAAGGAGAGAAAATACTCGCGCGCTAGATCCGCATCTTCTAAAGCAAACTTTGCAGTGAAAATTTTCTGCATAAGTTTAAACAACTCAATTTGTCGATCGATCGGACAGTAGTTGTCAACGGGATCAAAAGCGTTTTGCTGGAGGTAACACGCCTCGTAGACTTCCGATTTGAGGAAGAGAATCAGATCATCAAGCGAAATCCCCTCTTCTCCCACAACTTCCATACGCTTGCCGATCTCATCCCCCAAACGCAAAAGCCGAGAAGCCTCTTCTACTTTGCTTCCCCACCCTTCGAGTTTTGTGGAGAGTTCACGGTCGACATCAACAAGGTATTTGGACCAGGAGATGAGCGGATCGATGGCTGGATAGCGACGAGCGTCTGAGCGCGCGCGCGACAGTCCATGGAAGGCGCCAACAGATGAGAGGGATGCCTGTGTTACCGGTTCTTCAAAGTTTCCGCCTGCTGGCGAAACGGTCCCACCAATTGTGAGCGATCCCTGTTTGCCATTTTTCAGCTCAAGGACTCCGGAGCGCTCATAAAAACTTGCAATGCGGGAAGCGAGATATGCCGGAAAGGCCTCCTCTCCAGGAATCTCTTCAAGTCGACCCGACATTTCGCGCATCGCTTGCGCCCAGCGTGAGGTGGAATCAGCAAGGAGCAGAACATCTAAGCCCATTTGACGGTAGTATTCCGCCATGGTAGCGCCAAGATAGACCGAAGCTTCACGCGCAGCCACGGGCATAGAGGAGGTATTGCAGATAATAACTGTGCGGCTAATGAGCGGTTTTCCCGTATGGGGGTCGGTCAGCTCAGGAAAGGTGCGCAACACCTCTACTACCTCTCCTGCGCGTTCACCGCAGGCGCAGACGATCACAAGATCAACAGAGGAGTATTTTGAGAGGTGGTGCTGCATCACGGTTTTTCCCGCCCCAAATGGACCTGGCGAGCAGAAGGTACCGCCTTTTAAAACAGGAAATTGCGCATCGAGAATACGCAGCCCGGTATCCATCATATTGCGCGCTTTGACCTTTTTTCCGACCATAAGCGGCAATTTGATCGGCCACTTTTGGCACATAGTCAGCGTCTCTTCGCGTCCCGCTTCGTTTGTAATTTTTGCTATCGGCTCATCAACGGTGTAGTTTCCTCCATCAGCAAGCCAAGTGAGTTTCCACTGTCCACGGAGAGAAAAAGGGACCATGATGTGGTGATCAAAACGACTCTCTTTAGTCATCCCCAGCATGTCACCGCGCTCGACCCACTCTCCAACTTTTGCTTTAGGCGTAAATTCCCAGGTACGTTTGCGATCAAGTGGTGGAATATAGACGCCTCGTGTTAAAAAAATTCCTGCTTGTTCAGCAACACGCTCTAACGGATTTTGCAACCCATCAAAAATCGAGCTGATCAGTCCTGGACCCAATTCGGCTTCTAAAAGATCGCCTGTAAACTCTACAGGTGAGCCGAGCTGTACGTCGTACATATCTTCAAAGACTTGAAGCTTTGCTTCATCGCCTGCGATTTCAATCACTTCAGCTTTAAGCTTATCCCCTTCGATTTCGACAAAACCAACTTCACCTTGGCGCACATTGCCGGTAAATTTTACATGCAGAAGGTTTCCAAAAGCTTTGACTACACTACCCTGACACGACATTCCATTTCTCCCTTCCAAGTTCCTGATCGTAGTTTGCCATCTCTTCTAAAATGATCAGCTTGATCGTGTAAGCGACCAAGTAGTCAAAAGAGAAGAGTGGGAATTCTGATAAATCATCTATTTTATTAAGGCGATACTCTGCCATCATATGCGCCTCTTCATATGGCTTGCTCACACTGAGCAATTTCTCTCCCAAGTCACGCAGGTCAAATGAGAATTCGATCCCTTTCCCCTCTTTCTGAGCTAATAGAGAGGCAGTAAAGGAGTCGAAACGCTCCTCATCAATTAGCTCTTGTGCCCAGTCACGTCCCTGTTTTTTTGCGCGATAAGCAGCAAGACTCAAGCGACGCTTTCGTTCAAATTGTAAGTAGCGTTTTAAAAACCCTTTTGCTTCTTCTTGAGCAAAATGAAAATAGAGCTCGTAGGCGATATGCGAATTTTTGAGTTGCTGCTCTTCTTTGGGATAGCGAATGAAAAACTCCTGCAGAAAATTGGGAAGAGTTTCGGGATGTAAAATCGCCTCTTCTAACTCTCCACGAAAGAGATTTCCCTTTAGGTTGAGGGTCTCATCACGCAGGAGATGAAAGAGATTTTCGATATCAAAGTAGCTGCGCAAAAGAGTGATCTGCTCAAGATCCTCTCTCCCCAAATTCATCGCAAAAAGCTCCATAAGAGAGGCAAAGGAGATTTCAAGTTCCTGATCGAGCGCGAGCGAGGGCAGAGATGCAGCAACAAAGTAGTAATTTTTCATGCAAAAAGTTTGGCTTTTAAATCTTCACGAATAAAGTTTGAAACAAGTCGCGCTAAAGCCTCATCACTTATGTCAAGCGTCAAGTGCTCTTGTGCAATCTTTACCTTGGCTCCTCCCGTGAAATCGGCCAACTGAATGCTCTCCTTTTTTAATTTTTCAACCGCTTGATCCGAAAGAGCTTTTACAACCTCATCTTTGCTCACTGCACTTGGAATAGATGCTTCAAGGTCTGAATTAATTCCCTCTTTTTCAATAGCAAGAACAATCGCATCGATTACTTTTGCAATCGCCTTTTCTTCTCCGCTAACGCTTTTTACCTGGCGCACAATTTCTTGATCAAAAAGCTTTCCCTCAATCTCTTGCTTCAGTGCGTTTAGGGCCTGTTTTCCCGCTAGGTTAAGCGAAGAGTCAAAAATTCTCTTTTCCTCTTCAATTTTCTTCTTAGCCTCCCCAAGAATATTTTCTGCTTCCATTCGTGCAGCTTGTAAAATTCCTTCGCGTTTTTCTTGCGCATCGCTTAAGATCTTTTCTGCCTCTTGCTTGGCTGGGTCTAATGTCTCTTTCTTGATTAAATCACAGAGTTTTTGCACTCGTTCTTTTCCACTTTCCAGATCACTCATATTGCACTCCTAGAGGATGAATATAACAAATTGAACGTTAAAAAGCTAGACAAACAACTTTTAAGTTTGGCATGATGAGAAGCGAATGAAAAGTTTACTTGTCATCACCCTAACCGTTGCTCTGAGTGTTGTACCAGCAGCAATGCAGGCGCAAAACGACGCCTCCACTACTCTAACGTATGATGGATCTGCCCCCTCAAAGGCGGCAGATGAAGCGATTAGCTCCTCCATGATTGGATGGGGAATTGCTCTTGCAATTGGAATTACAATTTTAGCTATTGTTTTGGGCTCAAATGACAATTCTCAAGCACAGTCTCAATCTTAGTCTGCTCTGCACTCTCCTTTCCGCTTCTCCTACGGC
Source organism: Candidatus Algichlamydia australiensis (assembly GCA_033977065.1). Lineage (GTDB taxonomy): Bacteria > Chlamydiota > Chlamydiia > Chlamydiales > JAJFMI01 > Algichlamydia > Algichlamydia australiensis. The sequence goes on along the minus strand of JAXCHI010000002.1, from coordinate 265,661 downwards.
TACATTTGTGCCCCCTAAGGGATGGCGCGCACAAGATCCAACAGCTTTTAATCAGGCAAAAATTTCTTTTATCTCGAAAAAGACACAGGGCTTTAACCCCTCTATTAATCTTGCGATTGAACCAACCTCTTTAAGACTAGAAGAGTACACCAAAAATGCGATCAAGTGTCACAAAATGGATAAGCGCAATAGATGTGAAAGGATGGGGCAGCTAAAAACGCTTTCTGGTGAGGGTGTTTTGTTAAAAATAGAGCGCACACTTGAGTGGGGTAAAGTGGAACTCATGCAGCTGCTGCAGATTGCAAATGGCCATGCATACATCTTGACTGCTTCTGCTAAAAAAAGTGATTTTCAAAATGTTCGTTCAGAAGTGACAAAGAGCTTTCGCAGCTTAGAACTTGTGGAAGACTTTCTTAAATCAGCGGGGCGCAAAAGCTATAATCTTAAGATGGAAATCGCAAAGGAGAAAAAGAAGATTCGCCTTCCTACTATCGTCTCACTCCCCATTATTGTCCCTCGTTTGAAAAACTTACAAAAATTTTGTGAAAAGGAATTGCCTGAAAAAGGATCTTACTGGCATGCTCTGTTCATCAAACAAATTGCACAGGAGATTTTTAATGAAAAAAAGAATCATTAGCGCTTTTCTGAGTTTTGCTATAGGGAACTTTTCTCTTCATGCAGATGAGGCCATTGAACTCGCTCCTCCTCCAGATGAGGAAAGTGCGATTTTACCTGCAGAACCTGTAGAGTATGAGCCCCCAAGGCAAGAGCAAAAGAGTAATAGTCGCGCATGGAAAACAGCTGGTATGGTTTTATTTACCATGGCAACAATTACCGCAGGTATTGCTGTCGCCTCATCTAACAATGGCAAGTCGGTTTAACTAAAAAAGCAATTATTCAGCGCTTTCCTAAAGGAGAGGACGTTTGAGAGTGAGCGGGCGATGGCTCGCTTTTTTTCTCTTGAAGCCACTAAAAGACTTCTCTTTTTTTTCAAAAAAAATCTATCTTTCCCCGAGGTAATCCTCGACTTAAGTCCCCAGAACTTTTATTATGAAAAGAAAAAGGTTGTTATGAGCAAATTTGATGAACTAAAAAAACATTCTATACTTGTTGCCGATACGGGAGAGATTGATGAAATTAAAAAATATCATCCCACTGACGCCACAACTAACCCCTCTCTGATCCTTGCTGCCTCTGAAAAACCTGAATATCGCACGCTCATTGACGAGGCGCTCGCTTATGGAAAAAAGATGGGCGGATCAAGCGAAGAGCAGATGGAAAATACGATCACCAAAGTATTCGTAAACTTTGGTGCTGAGATTTTAAAACACGTTCCAGGCCGCGTCTCCACAGAGGTTGATGCGAGACTCTCCTTTGATGTGGAAGGCTCTTTGCGCAAAGCGCATCAATATATCTCTTTGTATGAAGAGGCTGGTATTGATCGCAAGCGCGTTTTGATTAAGCTCGCCTCTACCTGGGAAGGTGTGCAAGCGGCCAAGCAGCTAGAGCAAGAGGGCATCCACTGCAACATGACTCTCATGTTCTCTCTAGCTCAGGCTGTCGCGTGTGCTGAAGTCAATGCGACTCTCATCTCTCCTTTTGTTGGCCGCATTCTCGACTGGTATAAAAAGGCTGAAGGAAAAGAGAGCTACCCTGGACCTGAAGACCCTGGTGTCATCTCAGTAAAACAGATCTTTAACTACTACAAAAAATTTGGCCATAATACGCAGATTATGGGCGCCTCGTTTCGCAATACAGATGAGATTTTAGAGCTTGCAGGCTGTGATCTGATTACAATCTCCCCAAAACTTTTAGGTGAGCTCCAAAATATGGAGGGAGATGTGCCGCAAAAGTTAAGCGCGGAAGCGGCAAAGTCCTCTTCAATTGAAAAGCTCGCAATCGATGAGAAAGCCTTCCGCTGGCACCTTAACGAAGATGCGATGGCAACAGAAAAACTTGCAGAGGGCATCCGAAAGTTTGCCGCTGATACGGTCAAGTTAGAGAAGGCGTTAGCATTCTAAGTCAAAAGCTAACATAGCTTTGTGAACTCTTTTTACGACTTCTTGCAAGCCAGCAAAATCTGGTTTGCTTGATAAGCTCCATGCTTCTCGGTCTAAATAGAATTTTCTTAGCTCCTGCATCGCTTCATTCAGCGGCTTCAGCTGAGAGTTTTGAATGATTTTTTTCCGTCTTAAGAAGAGTGTTTCCAAATCAACACTCTCTTCTTCTCCAAAGGCCTTTGGATCAAAATGATCATTTGAGGGATAGAGAATCGTGTAGAGATGGGTGTGATTCTTTAAATTAACTTCCTTATTAGAGTCTGCTACCTCTTGTACCCATTTAAAAAACTCTTCTCCCGTTGTAATGTTGTACCACTTGGCGTACTTCTTGATATTCTTATTTTGGCTTTTTTCTGCTTGTAAGTTCCAGTGATTTTTCGTCCAAATTTCAACTAGCTTTAAGTAGAGAGTGTAGATTGTATAAGCAACTAATTTGATCTTCAAAGCTACCTCAGCAAAGGCAGCATCAAGAGCACCATCTTCTAACTCTAAAACAAATCTTCCGAAATGATCAAAAGCTGTTCCTATTTGTTGATCTTTCCAAATTTTTCTAATTGCTGATTCTTCATCTTTTCTATAGAGAAAGTACTCTCCATACTCTTTTGGAAAGTAGTTTTCTGGAAACTGACTTTGAACTCTTTCTGCAAGCCCTTGTATTTTTTTAAGTAACTGAGAATTTTTCTCAGCAAGTTCATGAAAATATTTAACCTGATTACTTCCTTGAGCGCCATAAAATATATTTGTGAAAAGTTCGCTTAATATAAGAATATTTGGAATAGCGTGATGATAAATATCTTGAGAATCTTCAAGTCCATCCATCCAATTTTTAAAGCCATTACTTACAGTCGTTAGAATTTCTTGAACGACCTTTTTTGAATTATCATCTGGGTTTACAAACGCATGTGTGTTTGCTACTTTCACAAAGTCTAAACAAGTAGCTTTTCTATGTTCCTCTAGCTTTTTGAGATGTACAGGAACTAAGCTCTCATCAAGTGTATTACGACTTACAGAATCTAACGCCATATAAGACTTCCTCTTTTCTAGCAGAGGATCTTAATCAAAGGTAAATAAAAAGTAAAGACCCTACAGATGTAGGGCCTTTACTTTTTAAAAAGAATAGACTTCTTGCACTAGTACTCTGTAACAGAAAATTTTGCTATTCTTTTTAACGTGAAAGCTCTCGCGATTGGGCTATCGCAAGTCACCTAGTATTAATCAAATACGAGGTGATTTTCGATAGTTCAATCCCGAGGCTTTGACGTAAAAATGGATCCCAAACGTGAAAAGTAAAGCGATTGTATGTGATTGAAAAAGCTGTCTAGACCTTGCAAAGTTTTCTGCAAAACAAAAAAAACAGCCGCGCAAGCGACGTGAAAGGGGCCCCTCCCGAAACAAAGTGGAGGGTGGGGAATGAACGCGCGATGCGCTCGATGGCTTCAGATTGGCTTTGAAAAATTGCGGTGCAGGAGGAAGAAGTAGTGCTTTGCACGGTTTTCCGACGAAACGCAATTTGGCATGCCAAGGTGAAGCTCAAAGGGCAGCGGGGATTTGCCCGACTGTCTCTATTGGCTGTTTTTTTAAATTAAACACTAAGATTTTCTGTTACAGAGTACTAGTGCTCTGTAACAGAAAATTTTAGCATTATTTTTGTTACATAGTACTAGTTAAACGCAAACTCAAGCTCTTCTTCATCCTCAGAATCGAGAATCGCTCTTGAGCGATTGCGATAACCGAAGTATCCTGTACCACATGGGACCATATGCCCTGTGATGATCGATGCCTTTGGATCGAAGAGGTTGTCCACTTTTCCTTCGGCAGCACCATCGGTAAGAACACGTGTGGTCTCCATGAAGGAAGCAGCTGAGACAAAGCTCTCTGTTCCAAGAGAGGCTTTTGTAATCCCCAGAAGAACAGGTGCAGCTTGTGCAGGTTTGCCCCCCTCATCCAAGACTTTCTGGTTTTGAATGTGGAACTGCTTCTTATCTACATCTTCACCATAGAGGAAGGTTGTGTCACCAGGATCAGTTACACGCACTTTCTGTAGCATTTGTCGGATGATCATCTCGATGTGTTTATCGTTGATATCCACACCTTGAAGGCGATAGACTTCCTGAATCTGATTCACAAGATATTTCTGCAACTCACGTACACCGCAAATATCTAGAATTTCATGTGGATCAACAAGACCATCCGTCAGCTCCTGTCCTTTGATGACAGAGTCACCTTTCTGAATGATCAAGTGTTTAGAAAGTGGGATGAGGTGCTCCTCTTCCATTCCTGACTCAGGATCGCGAACTGTAACAATGCGTTTATTTTTCTGCACACCTTTGATGTCGACAATTCCATCGATCTTAGCAATTTCAGCAGCATCACGTGGACGACGCGCTTCAACAAGCTCTGCCACACGAGGTAGACCCCCGGTGATATCCTTGGTGCGAATCGCCCCGCGCGGCATACGCGCTAGGATACTTCCTGCTGTAACGTGCTGTCCTTCGACAACAGAGAGGAAAGCGCCTGATGGAATCGCATACGTTCCGATCAGCTCTTTGCACTCGCTATCTTCGTAGATCATGATCTGCGGGTGTAACTCTCCACGATGCTGTTTAACAACGATTTCACTTTGGCCCGTCTGCTTATTGACATCGCGTTGTGTAGAGATCCCTTCAACAAGATCCTCATACTTTACAAATCCAGGCTTCTCACAGATAATCGGCACGTTGTGCTGCTCCCAAACGGCAACGCGTTCACCCTTCTTCACTTTGGCGCCGTCAGCAAGGAGAATCTGCGTTCCCAACTGAATTGGGAAGGATTGCAGAGCCTCGATGGATTTGGTGCTAAGAAGTTTTTTATACTCTTCAAGTGAACGCCCCTCATCTTTGACAAGATGCAGGCTTCCGTTTTTGTTCAAGGCGAGCCAAATGCCATCTTCGTTCTGTACAGTACGCAAGTCGGAATAGACAAGAATCGCATCATTCTCCGCTTCAATTTCTGGTGTAGCAGAAGCTGAAGCAATACCACCTAAGTGGAACGTTCTCATCGTAAGCTGTGTACCTGGTTCTCCAATGGACTGTGCAGCAATAATTCCAACAGCTTCCCCGTTGGCAGCAGTACGGCCATTTGCAAGGTTAATTCCGTAACACTTCGCACAAATACCGCGCTTGCTCTCACATGTAAGAGGTGAACGAACCTTCACAGATTCAATCCCTGCGTCATCGATTTTTGCCGCTTTTTCAGCAGTTAGAATCTCTCCTGCTTTTCCAAGCAACTGGGTGCGATCACCAGGTTGGTAGATATCCTCACAGATTGTGCGTCCAAGAAGACGATCCTTAAGAGGTAGCAATTCCTCCTGTCCTTGAGAAATAGCAGATACTTCAATTCCACCCAGAGTACCGCAGTCATCTTCGGTAATCAGGACATCAATTGCGACGTCAACAAGACGACGAGTTAAGTAACCTGAGTCAGCAGTTTTCAAGGCTGTATCAGAGAGACCTTTACGCGCACCGTGAGAGGAGATAAAGTACTCCAAGACGCTCAAACCTTCACGGAATGAGGCTGTAATTGGAGATTCCAAAATCTCACCCGACGGTTTCGCCATCAAGCCACGCATCGCACCGAGCTGCTTTACCTGAGTCTTGTTACCACGAGCACCAGAGTCAAGCATCATAAAGAGCGAGTTAATCTCTGTACCTCGAACCTGAGAGATCAGATCGTAGAGGGTATCAGAGACATCGTCGGCTACTTCCGTCCAGATACTAATAATTTTTGAGTGACGTTCCCCGTCAGTAATCACCCCTTCTTCGTACTGCTTGCGGACTTTTTCCACCTGCTTATACGCATCAGCAAGAGCTTTCTCTTTTACTTCTGGTTTGTAAACGTCTTGAACCCCCATTGAGGTTGCTGCCTTTGTTGCAGAAGTAAACCCTAGTCTCTTGATGTCATCTAAGAATTGAACCGTTCTCTCAAGACCAACTTTTTTGTAGGTGTTTAAGATTAGGTTACTCATCTCATTCTTACGAAGAGCGTAGTTTTGGAAGCCAAGCTCTTTTGGAACGATAGAGTTAAAGATAACACGACCGGGAGTTGTAACAATAATACTACCATCGACACGAACTTTGATCTGCTCGTGGATATGAAGACCATTTCCCGTATCGTCCTGACGCATCTCTTTTGCTTCAGCGCGAGAGCGGTTGTAGCTTAAGCCCGCATCGAGAACAAAGAGAACATCTTCCATAGAAGAAAATACTTTTGTCGTCTCATTGTGATCTTCTGGAATGTAGATCGGATCGTGCATCAAATAGTAGAGACCAAGAATCATATCCTTGGTTGGAATGGCAACAGGCTTTCCTGAAGATGGCAAGAAGATATTATCCGGTGCCATCATCAACATTTTTGCCTCTAACTGCGCCTCTACTGAAAGGGGCACGTGCACAGACATCGTATCACCATCAAAGTCGGCGTTAAAACCCGTACAAACAAGAGGGTGCACGCGAATCGCTTTCCCCTCAATAATGACTGGCTCGAAGGCCTGAATTCCGAGTCTGTGAAGAGTCGGTGCACGGTTTAAGAGTACCGGGTGTCCTTTAATGACATCTTCTAGTACATCCCAAACTTCAGGTGCTTCACGCTGGATCATCTTTTTCGCGGAGCGAATGGTATAAACAAAACCTTGGTCTTTGAGGCGCTTCACAATGAACGGCTCAAAGAGCTCTAGGGCCATGCGTTTTGGGATACCGCACTGGTTGAGTTTGAGCTCAGGACCGACAATAATAACGGAACGACCCGAGTAGTCAACACGCTTTCCAAGAAGGTTTTGACGGAAACGTCCACCTTTTCCCTTCAACATTTCAGACAGCGATTTCAAAGGTCTATTACCGGCACCCATCACAGGATGGCCATGGCGACCATTATCAAAGAGAGCGTCAACAGCCTCTTGTAGCATGCGCTTCTCATTGCGAATGATGACATCAGGTGTTTTCAACTTTAAAATCGCTTTTAGACGATTGTTTCGGTTGATCACACGGCGATAAAGATCGTTGAGATCAGATGTAGCAAAACGGCCACCATCAAGAGGGACAAGCGGGCGCAAGTCGGGAGGTGTTACCGGCAGAGCCGACATCACCATCCAGTCGGGATTGTTTGGAGATTGTGAGAAAGTTTCTACAATCTTCAAACGCTTTGCAAGCTTCATGCGAGCTTGCATCGACTTTGTGCGGCGGAGCTTCTCTTTGAGCTCTACAACGAGCTCACCAAGTTCTTCTTTTCTCAAGAGTTCAGCAACGGCTTCTCCCCCCATCATAACGGAGAAAGAGTCGCGTCCCCATTTCTCTTGGGCTTCGCGGTATTCAGCATCGTTTAAGAGCTGTTTGCGCTCAAGCGTTGTGCGACCTGGATCTGTAACCACATACTCTTCATAATAGATAATGCGCTCGAGATCTGAGCTGGACATTCCTAAAATATTTCCAATACGAGAAGGCTGTGTTTTGAAAAACCAGATATGAACAACTGGAACAGCTAAATCGATGTGTGCCATGCGCTCACGACGCACCTTTGATAGCGTAACTTCAACACCGCATCGATCACAGACAATCCCTTTGTGCTTGATCTTTTTGTACTTTCCACAGGCACACTCCCAGTCACGGGTCGGGCCAAAAATCTTCTCACAGAAGAGGCCTCCCTTCTCTGGTTTGAATGTGCGGTAGTTGATCGTCTCAGGCTTTTTGATCTCACCACGTGACCACTCATCTACAATCACCTCGCGTGAGGCGATTTTGATTGAGAGGCGATCAAAGTGGTTTTCATTTTGACTATCTTGTGTCATGAACGGCTTGTCTCCATGAAGGTTTCTTCCTCAACTTTTTCGGGACGCACATCTAGGCAGAGGCCTTGCATCTCTTTGAGGAGTACGTTAAAGGATTCGGGGGTTCCAGCTTTTAAGGTATTGTGACCCTTAACAATGGATTCGTAAATCAAGGTTCTTCCCGGTACATCGTCAGATTTGACGGTTAATAGCTCTTGCAAGATGTGTGCTGCACCATAAGCTTCAAGTGCCCACACCTCCATCTCACCGAAACGCTGTCCACCCATCTGCGCTTTACCACCAAGTGGCTGCTGCGTAACAAGTGAATAAGGACCTGTAGCACGAGCATGGATCTTGTCGCTGACAAGGTGGCCCAGCTTGATCATATAGATCATTCCAACAACAACAGATGCGTCAAAGCGCTCACCTGTGCGGCCGTCGTAGAGCATCATCTTACCATCTTCAGGAAGACCTGCATCGCGCATCATATTCCAGATTTCGATCTCAGGGAATCCTTCAAAGACAGGAGATTTTACATAAATTCCTTTCTTTTTTGCGGCATATCCGAGGTGCGTCTCTAGAAGCTGTCCAATGTTCATACGAGAAGGCACCCCGAGAGGATTAAGAATCATCTCGACCGTCTCACCATTCGGGAGATAAGGCATATCTGCCTCAGGAACAATCATAGAAACAACACCTTTGTTTCCGTGACGTCCCGCCATCTTATCCCCTACTTGGAGTTTAGATTGCTTAGCGACATAAACTTTTACTTGGCGAATGACGCCCGCTTCAAGCTCAGTATCCCCTTTTCGCAAGTACTCAATTTCCGTCTTGTGGTCCATCTCAAGTTGTTGACGAGCACGCTTGTGCGCACGAACAAAGGACTTATAGGAGTCGTAAATTTCATGTTCAGGAATGATGAGATCTTCTAAGTCTTCCGACTCCAGTTTCTCAATCACTTCTTGTGTGAATGCTGCTCCCTCATCCAAAATCACTTTACCCGTCTTGCGGTGCATGATTGGCAGAGGTGCAGACTCATTCATAAAGAGCGCGCCAAGCTTTTCGTGGAACTCCATTTCAAGCTCCTCTTCTTTCTCTTGGAACTCTTTATGAATCTTTTTCGCACGAACAGGCTCTTCAACAATCTCATCATCCGTTTTTGAGAGACGATCCTTTCGGTTTAAGAAACGCGTTGTCATCACAACACCTTCTGTACCCGGAGGAGCGATTAAAGAAGCATCTTTAACATTTGCTGCTTTCTCTCCAAAGATCGCTTGCAAAAGTCTCTCTTCAGGTGAGAACTCTGTCTCAATTTTTGGCGTGATTTTACCGACGAGAATATCCCCTGGCTTTACCTCAGCTCCTGTGCGAATGACACCATCCTCACCAAGATCAATTAAAGCCTCTTCAGAAACATTTGGTATATCTCGAGTGATCTCCTCACGACCGAGCTTAGTCTCTCGTGCATTCAATTCAAACTCTTCAACGTGGATGGAGGTATACTCATCATTGCGGATCAGCTTCTCAGAGAGAATGATCGCATCCTCAAAGTTGTATCCACACCACGGCATAAACGCAACAAGAACGTTCTTTCCAAGAGCTACCTCACCATTTTCAATCGCAGAACCATCAGCAAGGATGTCACCTGCTAAAAAAGTATCTCCTACTCGACAGAGAGGAGTTTGGTTCAAGCACGTACCATTGTTGGAACGCATGAATTTTTGCAGTGTATAGGTCTTTTTTGCTGTTGGATTCGCCTTTGGTGAAACCACAATTTTAAAACCGTCAACATAGTCAACTGTTCCATCTTCTTCTGCGATAATCACAGCACCAGAGTCGCGTGCACAGCGATTTTCAAGACCTGTTCCTACATATGGCGCTTCTGGTTTGAGAAGTGGTACGGCTTGGCGTTGCATGTTTGAACCCATCAAAGCGCGGTTCGCATCATCATGCTCCAAAAAGGGAATCAGTCCAGTAACAATCGAGACTAGCTGCTTCGGAGAGACATCCATATGGGTCACTTTTGCAGACTCAATTTTATCCGAATCTCCACGGTGGCGTGCCCAAACGAATTTCTCTTCAAACATTTTGAATTCATCCAGCACAGAAGAGGCCTGCGCAATGACACACTTCTCTTCTTGGTCAGCTGTCATGTACTCAATCTCTTCTGTTACAACACCATCTTTCACAATTCTGTAAGGGGTTTCAATGAAACCAAACTCATTAATTTTTGCAAAAGATGAGAGTGAAGTAATCAAACCGATGTTTGGTCCTTCAGGAGTCTCAATTGGACAGACACGACCATAGTGACTTGAGTGAACGTCGCGAACTTCAAAACCTGCACGCTCTCTATTTAGACCACCAGGTCCAAGAGAAGAGAGACGTCTTTTGTGTGTAAGTTCAGAGATCGGGTTTGTCTGATCCATAAACTGTGAAAGCTGCGAGCGACCAAAGAAATCCTTTAGAACACCAGCCAGACCTTTTGCTGAGATCAACTTTCCAGGTGTGAGAGTATCAGATGAGAAATCAAAGAGATTCATGCGCTCTTTGATAATTTTCTCCATGCGTGACAGACCAATTCTGCACTGATTCTGAACAAGCTCGCCTACAGAACGCACACGACGGTTAGCCAAGTGATCAATGTCATCAACTTGAGCATCTTCATGTCCTTGGCGTAAATCAATTAGATATTTGAACGCGCGAACAATATCTTCACGACGAAGGGTTACTTTTTCTAAATCCTCTGCATTTGTCTCCACGCCCAATTTACGGTTGAGCTTGTAGCGACCAACACGTCCCAAATTGTAACGTTTAGGATCGAAGAAAAGACGCATAATAGCGGAGCGCGCATTTGCAAGAGTTGCGGGTTCACCCGGACGAACTTTGCGATAGAAATCCTTTAAAGCTGACTCATAAGAATCCGTTGGATCCTTCGCAAGCATCTTAATAACTGGGCTTGTCTCATCCGCATCTTCAGCAATACGGATCGCCCCAATGCCGGCATCGTGCATGCGCTTGAGCATGGCAGTCGTAATTTTTTCAGAAGCTTTGCCATAAACGACACCACTCTGCTCATCAACGACATCTTCAGCGAGAATTTTTCCAACAAGCTTTGTAAAATCCTTCTCTGAGCGAATTTTCACTTTATGTGTATCAAAGAACTCTTCAATGATATCACTATCAGTTGAGAAACCAAGAGTACGAACAAAAGATGTTGCCAATACTTTTCGGCGACGCTTTTTGCGATCTATGTAGACATAGATCATGTCGTTGCTGTCAAAAGCTGCCTCAAGCCAGCTACCGCGGTAAGGAATCACACGGAAAGAGTAGAGCATGTTACCCTTCGCGTGTTTCTCTCCTTCAAAAGAGATCCCTGGGGAGCGGTGGAGTTGAGAGACGATTACACGCTCGGCACCATTGATAATAAAGGTTCCCTTGTGTGTCATCACAGGAAGAGTGCCCATGTAGACCTCTTCTTCCTTAATGCCTGTCTCATCTGTTAGACGAAATTTTACCTTTAACGTAACATTGTACGTGATACCTCGGCGGATACACTCTTCGGGAGTATATTTTGGCACACCGAGAGAGTAAGAGAGATACTCTATAATAGTTTTTTCATCATAAGACTTAATTGGGAAGATTTCTCGGAAGACTTCCTCAAGTCCTAGATTATCTCTTTCATGCGGGAGTTTATCCGCTTGCAGAAATTCTTTGTAAGACTTAATCTGTACTTCGATTAAGTTCGGAAGGTCAAGAATCTCTTCTTTCTTTAGAAAACTGACCCGTTCAGGTGGGCGCTTTAGCATTGACATGCCTCCAATTGGGAGATGAAAAATTAAAAATACGCAGACAGAGGCGCCACCCTATTTGACGTCTCTGTCTGCAAAAACCTTAAATGATTAACTTTAAACAGGCTTAAGATCCACTTTAGCACCTGTATCAGCGAACTTCTTCTTAAGTTCTTCTGCTTCTGCTTTTGGTGCACTATCTTTTACCGGCTTTGGTGCTGACTCAACAAGTTCCTTTGCTTCTTTTAAGCCAAGACCTGTTGCTTCACGCACAAGTTTAATCACAGCGATTTTTTTGTCTGCTGGCACTTCAGTCAACACGACTTGGAAATCGGTTGCTTCAGCTGCAGCATCTCCGCCGTCGCCACCAGCTGCAGGAGCGGCCATCATAACACCTCCGCCTGCTGCTGCCTTAACGTCCCACTTCTCTTCCAGCATCTTTTTCAGCTTGGACATGTCGAGAACAGAGAGGGCGCTTAACTCTTCGACTAGTTGGTTTAGTTTTTCTTCACTCACTTTATTTACCTCAATATTTTCTCTTTTAACTCTTACCTGTGATGACTTTTCTTCCCTTAGGAAAAACTGTCAGCCATCACAGCTGTTTTGCTCGTTTTGAGAGGCCATCCAGTAGCTGCATCTTTACTGGAGACAACAAGCGATTCCTTTAAATTTATTCTTCTTTCTCACTCTTTTGCATTAAGCAACTAGGCACACTGCTCATCACAGCATCCATTGCACCAAGAGATAGAGCCATTGGCGCTTCGAAGAGGCCAAGTAGCTGTGCACGCATCTCGTCCTTTCCAGGAAGTTTTGCAATTTCTAGCACATCACCCTTAGAGATCTGCGCACCTTCAAAAAATCCACCAAGAATTTCGAGACTGTCTTGATTAAACTCTTTTTTAAAATCGCAAACCACTTTTGCTGCAGCAATTGGATCATCACCACCTAAAACAGCAGCAACATGCCCAGGAAGTTCATCCTTGGAGAACTCCATTGTTTTTTCAGCAATTGCCTTTAGAAATACACGCTTTTTAAAAGCGTAAATTTTTCCACCACTCTTGCTTAGTTTGGAACGAAAAGAGAAGTTTAGATCAGCATCTAAATTTTGATAACGCATCAAGACAATACTTGAAGCCTTGTCTAAGTTCTCAACGATTTCATCGAGCAGTAATTGTTTTTCTTTACGCATTTCTTAGCCTCCCAATGAACTCAGTTTGATTTTTAGACCAGGACCCATAGTTGTAGAAAGAACACACTTCATCATGTAAGTGCCCTTTGTACTTACTGGCTTTGCTTTTTGGATCGCATCAATGTACGAAAGGATGTTGGCAACAAGCTGCTCTTTAGAAAAGGAGCGCTTACCAACTGAATTGTTGATACAGCCATTCTTATCTAAGCGATATTCAATCTTACCAGCCTTGATCTCTTTAACAGCTTTTGCAACATCTGTAGTGACAGTTCCTGCTTTAGGAGTTGGCATCATGCCTCTTGGACCTAATACCTTTGCCAATCTTCCAATTTCTCGCATCATATCGGGTGTTGCGATAACAGCATTGAAATCAAGCCAACCGCCCTGGATCTTCTCCATGAGCTCAGCGTCACCCGCTAAATCAGCTCCAGCGTCCATCGCCTCTTTTAACTTATCACCTTTAGCAAAGACAACAAGCTTTACAGACTTTCCTGTACCGTGCGGAAGGGAGACTGTACCACGTACTTGCTGATCAGCTTTTTTGGGATCAGCACCCATTCGCAGAGCGACTTCAACAGACTCGTCAAATTTGGGAGCTTTAGTCTTCTGCAAAATCGCAATAGCTTCATCGACTGTGTACTCTTTGTCCTCTTCAAAGGACTTCACAATCTCTTTAAATCTCTTACTTAATTTAGCCATGATCTTAACCCTCCACCACATCTACACCCATAGAACGGGCAGTTCCAGCAACAACGAGCATGGCAGCTTCAATGCTAAATACACGCAAGTCTTCCATCTTCTTTTCAGCAATTTCCTTAACCTGAGATAGAGTAAGTTTTCCAACTTTGTCGCGGTTAGGTACACCGGAACCTTTTTCAATTCCGAGCTTTTTCAAAATCATTTTTGCTATCGGAGGCTGCTTTGTGATAAAATCAAAAGAGCGGTCTGCATAGACACTGATCACAACAGGGAGGACATCGCCTGCCTGCTTTTGTGTTTTGGCATTGAATTCCTTGCAGAATCCCATAATATTGACACCAGCTGCACCGAGGGCTGGACCGATCGGCGGGGCTGGATTTGCTTTCCCCGCAGGGATCTGCAACTTGATTTGTTTTACGAGCTTTTTCTTAGCCATTTTTTGCTATCCTTATATTCGGTAATTGCGTAGCAATAATTCTTACATCTATTTATTTTCAGTATTCAGTTCGACTTGCCAAAATTCCAAGTCATCCACACGAGTCTCTCTACCGAAAATTGAAACGAGAACACTCACACGGCCCTTATCGGGATGAACTTCTAGTACCTCACCAGTAAAGTTGACAAAGACTCCATCTGTAATCTTGACAACATCACCTACTTCTAATTTATGTTTCTGTACGACTTCGTCTTTTCTGCTCTTCAGCTCTTCTAAGATGTTATCCACCTCAACTTGAGAAAGAGGAGTGGGTTTCCCTCCCCCTAAAAAGCCAATGACTCCATTCGTGTTTTTGATGTAGAGCCAGACATCGTCAGTAAGATTCATTCTTAACAGCAAGTAGCCAGGCCAAAGACGCTTTTCCACAACCGTCTGCTGCCCACCTTTTACCTCTGCAACATTTTCTATTGGCAACAAGACCTCTTCAATGAGATCGAGCATACCAGACTGCTCTCGATTTTCTTCGAGAGCGCGTTTTACTTTTTTTTCATGTCCAGACATTACCTGGACGACGTACCACTGATTCATGAGTTTTCGCCTATCCTGTTATGATCCGTACAAGATGGGCGATCCCATCAAGAGTGCCTTTCATAGCTAGATCGGCAACATAGATGCCAATTCCGAAAATAAAAGTTGCACTAATTACAATTTTACTTGAGGCGCGCAGCTCCTCTTTGGTCGTCCAGCTTACCTTTTTTAGCTCTTCCTTAATACCAGCTAAAAAGCCCCCTTTGGCAGCTCTTTTCTTTGCTTCAGCAAGACGTTTACTTTTTAGCGCCACGCTCATATCCTCTTAACCTCTATTGCGGAACCTCTGAACAATTCAGACTTTTCAATATGGACCCAAAAATCGGCCCAAATTGTTTTTTTAAACTCGCTAACTTTTGGAGTTAACTTTGTTTTTCAAAACCTTCTTGAAAAGAGCAATTGGTCAGCCCTTCCTATTGCGAGTGCGGAGGGGATCGAACCCCCGACCTGCGGCTTTGGAGACCGCTGCTCTACCAGCTGAGCTACACACCCATAATTTTTATAAGCCAAAGACACCCTCTATTTTTAGAGGGTGTCTTTAGCACTATGCACTACCCGTTTTACTCGATGATTTTCGATACAGTTCCTGCACCAATTGTTCTGCCACCTTCACGGATCGCAAAACGCTGACCATCTTCCATAGCGACAGGTGCAAGAAGTTCTCCTTCAAGCTCAACGTTGTCACCAGGCATGACCATCTCAGTTCCTTCTGGGAGTTTTACTGTTCCAGTTACGTCGGTAGTACCGAAGAAGAACTGCGGGCGATAGCCTGTGAAGAAAGGCTTGTGACGACCACCTTCGTCTTTCTTTAGAACGTAAACACTTCCTTTGAATTTTGTGTGAGGAGTGATAGAACCTGGAGCAGCCAATACCATTCCGCGCTCTACATCTTTCTTATCGATACCGCGTAGAAGAACACCAACGTTCTCACCAGCACGCGCTTCATCAAGAAGTTTGTTAAACATTTCAAGACCAGTTGCTACAGACTCACGAGTCTCTCTAATCCCAACAATTTCGATCTTATCGTTAACCTTGATGATTCCCTTCTCAACGCGACCTGTTACAACAGTTCCGCGACCGGAGATAGAGAACACGTCCTCGATTGGCATCAAGAAAGGCTTCTCAACTTCACGCTTAGGCGTTGGGATTTTTTCATCGACAGTTTTCATCAGCTCTTCAATCTTAGCTTCATACTCTGCATCACCCTCTAGGGCTTTTAGAGCTGAACCACGAACGATTGCGCAATCTTTGAAACCGTTTGCTTCGAGAAGTTCAGAAACTTCCATCTCAACAAGGTCAACGAGTTCTTCATCACCTGCACCGATTTGGTCCATTTTGTTGATGAAGACAACAATAGAAGGCACTCCAACCTGACGAGCAAGAAGAATGTGTTCTTTTGTTTGTGGCATGGGACCGTCAGTAGCAGCTACAACAAGAATACCGCCATCCATTTGCGCAGCACCTGTTACCATGTTTTTCACATAGTCGGCGTGTCCGGGGCAGTCTACGTGAGCGTAGTGACGTGCATCTGTTTCGTACTCAACGTGACTTGAGTTAATGGTGATTCCACGCTCTTTCTCTTCAGGAGCATTATCGATAGAAGCGTAGTCACGCATCTTTGCGCCGCCTTTTTTTGCCAAACACTGAGTGATAGCAGCAGTTAGAGTAGTTTTTCCGTGGTCGACGTGGCCAATTGTCCCAATGTTGACGTGGGGCTTATTTCGTTGAAAGGCTTCTTTTGCCATTTGATCTATTCCTCCGAATAACGATATTTAAATCTTTAGCTGACATTTCTGTCATTATTTCAATCTCTGCCCAGAATAGGAATTGAACCTACGACCCCTTCCTTACCATGGAAGTGCTCTACCCCTGAGCTATCTGGGCGCCTTAAACTTTGTTCCTACCTGGGCACTAAACGCCTCAAATTGTAGCTGAGCATGCGAAAATTCGCAAGTATATCCTATCTTTTTCTGTAGACAATACGCGCTTTGCTCAAGTCGTAAGGAGATATTTCAACCGTAACGGTATCGCCTACTAGGACTCGGATATTTCTCATGCGCATTTTGCCACAGAGATGGGCCAAAACTTTCATTCCATTTTCGAGGGCAACTCGAAAAGTCATGTTGGGGAGAAGTTCTTCAACTTTTCCATCTAATTTGATCACATCTTCTTTTTTTGACATAGGTGTAAACCACTCAGGGAACTTAATCTATCATATCCGACCCTGTATTTTCCTCCAAGAACTTCTTGAAAAAAAATTTCTTTTTGCTATACAGGTTTGAAAACATAAAATAATAAATTTAGTTTTCTGCCACTTTACTTCATGTCGGGAGTGTGACCGCAGGCACACCCCCTGCTGGCCCCCTTGAGACTTCCATTGCCACGCCAAATCGCGTTTCATCGGAAGGCCGTGCGGAGCACTGCTCCTTCCTCTTGCACCACGATTTTTCGTTGCCAAGCGAAGTCCATCGAGTGCTCGCAAGCGAGCACGGCTAGAATATTTGATTTGTTTTTGGTAACATATTGTCATGTTTGAAGAAATTAAAAAAACTTTTGCTAGCTGTAAGAGCCCGCAAGAGAAGTATGAAAAAATCATTGCACTAGGGAGAAATCTGCCGAAATTGGATGAGAAATTGATGTGTAAAGAAAATCTTGTACATGGATGCCAGAGCCAAATGTTTCTTACAACCAAATTTCGAGACGGAAAGGTATTTTTTGAAGTCTGGTCAGATGCTCTGATCTCCGCCGGCCTTGGCTCCCTATTAAAAAGTGCTTACAGCGGCCTAGAGCCCGAGATAGTCATTAAGGAACAGCCAAAGTTTTTGGAAGAATTAGGCTTGCTTTCTCTCTTAAGCCCCACCCGTTCAAACGGATTAAAGAGCCTCTATTTAAAAATGCAGCAAGAGGCTCTTCGTTTACTTACAACTTAATTTATAGCATCTTTTTAACAAATATGATCTTATGTCCCTCTTTTTGGTCACCGCCAAGATTAAACTTGTCTCTGAGATCTTCTTTTTTAAGATTTGCATTAATCAAGTGAATTTCAACACCTTCTGGCAATTTTTTAACAAATTCCATTAAGTCGTCTTTAGTACAATTACCAAAAATTTCTACAACTTCTAGTCTTTTAAAGTTCTTAGACATATTGTTTGGTGCTTCTATAAGCTTTCCCCCATTTAAAGACAGTTTTTTTAAAGTAGAAAATACTGAGTATCCAATATAACCAAGACCAGAATTCATTAGATTGAGCTCTTCTAATTTTGGAAACATGCTTAGCGTGCCAAAATCACTGCATTTAGCGTCGGGCCCTGTAAGAGTGATACGCTTAAGATTAGGATAACTTCCTGTATCCAAATAAAGTGCATCATCTTTTTCTATCTCTAGAAGAGATAGTTTTTCCTCGTATTTCTGATATTCTTTTCTAAAAGAATCATTGCCACACCTTTTTCTTTCAAACTTCTTGATTGTTGCTTTTTGAGTAGCATATCCTCGACTCTGCCTAAACGTCCCCTCGTCAAATGCTTTCAAAGTTCTACAACGAACTTCAGAAATTGGATCCAAAACTTCAATTGTTGGTGCTCTTTTAGGTCCTTGGACAATTCTAGCGTCGATATCTCTGATGACTTTTTCTTTTGAAAAAGCTGTATTTTTTAATTTTACTAACGCTGTCTTTGGAAGTTCTATCACTGAGAGTGGAAAACTCTCAAGTTTATAGTTATCTTCTAGCTTCAACATCTCTAAAGCAGGAAGCTTTCGAAAAAATCCAGATGGAAAGTCTGCGAAACTTTCTCCTGCAAAAGTGAGTTCTTCAACTTTTGGAAGTTCTAGGGCCGTCATGTCAGAAAGAGTGCAATCCTCAAATTCTATCTTCTTTAACCCTTTTAAAGAGTTAATTCTTTCCCAGTCTTTTTTTTGAATCGTGATATTCTTGAAAACTATTGTTTCTAGATTTGAGAATTGATTTACTTGCTCTAGTTTCTCAAGGGTAGAAGCTCCATCAATAATCAATTTAGAGGTATTTAAGCGATAAAAATTTGGATGAAGAGAAACATCTTTCCAACCAAGAGAAAACTTGCTCCCACGAGCAATCTCAATTTCGGTATCAAAGCTTGTACCTTTCACGTTCAAGCTACATGATGCGAACTCTGGACCTGAAAGCAAAAAAGAGGTTTCTGATGAAGAAATTTTTGTATTCCCCTCTAAATTTAACGCTGTTAGTGCATTTTCAGAAGCTTCACACTGAAAGTGCTCTAATTCGTTTTGGGAAAGGTCAAGAGCTTTTAATCTTTGATATTCATCTGAAAGCTTAAAAGCCTTAATTCCACAGTTTGAGAAATCCACTTCTTCTACTGGTTCCATAAACTGTTTTAAGAGTGGGCTTATTTCGCTGGAAGAGTTGTATCCACGCAGACCTTTAACTACTTTCCCCCCTTCAGAGCCAAATGCATTGTCTGATAAATTGAGCTTTGAAACACCTTTTACAATTAGCAATGCGTACGGTAGTTCATCTAAACTCAATCCTGATAGATCTACTTCTTCCCCTTTTCTTTCTAAGATTCTTTTTACAGCTGCTACTCTGTGCAATTCGTCTAAAGAGCCATTGTTTTGTTCTACCCACTTGTATAAACAGTGCTCAAGGGTAAAAGGCGGCAAAGGGCATTTGTCTAAATTTTTGAAAAAGAAACTAGGCAACCTTCCCTTTTCTAAATCTTCCATCCACTCTTTAAAGTTCCCTCCATCGGACGAAATATCTTTTAGGAGCCGGACTCCTTCCTTGCCATCTATCCATTTAGGAAAATCTTTAGTAAAAGTATCTGATTGTGCTTTTAATTTTTTTTCTTTGTATTCTTGTAGCTCACTCCACCCTTCATATGGAGTATTGGACAAGTCTATTTTACACCCTTTTGGCAGCCTTTTAAGATTAGGGATCTCATTTTCTTTCAGTTCCTGATTCCCGCTTAAGTTCAACTCTTCTAACTTTTCTAAGTTTTGAAAAAAATCAAGATCTTCAATTGTATTATTAGAAAGGTTAAGGTGAGTAATATTTTTAATTATTGGATTATCATTTAGATCAGAAATTCGATTATCTGATAGATCTAATTGTTTAATTAACGCAACTTTAGCTCGAAACTTTTTGTTAAGCTTCTGAGATTCTTCTTCCTTACTTTCAATATCTACAGCTTTAAAAAAACTATTTATGAAAGCGCTATCCTGACTTAACTTATTTCCTGAACAATTCAAGCTAGTGACATTTTTAAGATCTAATATTGCAATTGGGAATTCCGTTAAATTCAAATTAGACAAGTCTAATTCACCGCTTCTCCACTTCAAAATCTTATCTGCAGCTGTAAGTCTTTCACTCTTTTCTTTTTGACTATTTGCTTCAGATACCCAAACATAAAGTCCAGCACCCAAAGTTGGCATTGGTCCGTCATATTTCCCTAATTCAACATAAACCTCTGCATGAAAGGAAAAAGGCTCTTTTATTAAATCTTTTGCTATTTTTTCCCTCTTGCTCTTTTCGGGAACGAGTTTGTTTGGTTCTTCGACCCACTTTTCAAGAGCTTTCTCAAAAGCTTCAAAATCTGTTTTTATTTTATTGTAAACTCGGTCCGACTCGGCTTTGGTAAGGAGCTTGCTTTCTGGTTTTTCTGGGGTTTTTGCGACCGCATTGCCATAACCCAATAAATGTTTTACGCAAGAGAGAGCTCCCCAGCGTTTATTAGCAAAATAGGCTCCACCAATAACGGTTACACCCCCTGCAAGTAGACCCAAAGCTAGATAAGGATTTTCCTTGCTATAGGCAATCGATGTGTTAAAAAATTTCTGTACAGCAGTTAAATTTTTAGGTAGGGGCCACGATGCCTTTTGGATTTCTTGCGTTACTTTTGCAGCTTTCATTGAAATTCACCAATACTATTTTAAAGATTGCTTCAGCATAGCAAATATTAAGATTTGATAAAATTACAACCTTTATTTTAGATAGTGTCGTCAAAAGGCTATAATCAGATTATTTTTCATGTTTGCAGCTTATTTTTGTGCGGAAATTGAAGCTGAATTTGTAAATTCCGCTTCATTTGAGCACAAAAATGGAGCCCAAACATGAAAAATAAGATGGTTGTATGCTTTTGACGACGCTATCTAATGGTGGAGCGCTTGGATGAGAGCAGAACTTGCTGCGATACGTAGAACGAGGAAAGGTTCTTCAAGTCGCTCGAGGAGAAAAGGGATTTGGGCCATGCCGCCGATTCCGGCGACTGCCTCGAGGATGACAAGTTTGGTTTCGTAAGGAACTTTTTCATAAAGGCTGGTGAGTACAGAAAGGGCTGCTGGATCTTGCCAGAGGAAGGCAAGAGCGAGAGCTGCTTGCAGCCGAAGCTTTGGGTTGGAGTCGTGAAGAAAGTTACGGATAAGCTCTAGCCCTTCGTTGCTCCCCTCTTTCATCAGCGTTACAGTTGCAGTCATGCCAATATTGAGGTTTTGCGAGAGAAGAAATTCTTTGATGAGAGATTCGGCACGAGGATCGTTGACGATAGCAAGGAGAGAGATAAGAGAGAGGCGTGTCTGATGATCGACCATCTCTGGACGCCGTGCGACTTGTACAGAGTGGCGCACAAGCGATGGGGCGATAGGCGAAAAGATCGGGTGGCTGTAGCGATCGATCATGATTTGATCGGTCTGTTTATGGAGAAAATGGCTAATTTCATCTTTTGCTGTTTTTGTCTCTTCACGAAGCGAGAGAAGCCCGTTTGCGCTGTTAAGTCGCACATATTCATCGGGACTATTATAGAGCGCTTCACGAAGAAGTGGTAAGCCCGCTTCTCCTGCAATTGTAATGGCGCTTGTAGCAAGAAGGCGAATCTTTTGATGAGACTCATAGAGGAGTTTGTGTAAAGGAGCTTGCGCTGCAACAGGATCCGTACGCAGAAGTAACCAAGATGCGGTTAATGCAAGGTGCGGGTTTGTATCGACACTAAAGAGAAGAAGTTTATCGCGAAGTTGTTTTTGGTCTTGTAAGGTTTTATTAGAAAACTCGCCCAGAGAGCAGAGCGCGATAACACGTATGTCAATAGAAGGATCATCTAGAAGATCGATTAGCTTAGGTATCTCTTCACTGCGATCAAGATAGGCAATAAGGCGTGCTCCTAGATAGCGCATTGCAGTTCGAGGGGAATTGAGAAGAGCGTAAAGTCTCTCTTGAGATAAATCTTCATAGAGGTGGACAAGCGCTTCAGTAATGAATCCACGCATGCGCAGATCCTCTCTTGCTCCATCGAGTAGTTGCTCAAGCTTCTGAGAAACCGAGTAGATCTTTAAACGACCAACCGTCTGCATCAATGCATAACGCACATTTTGATTTCTCTCCGATTCGATCATCTCAATGATCTCATCAATGAGAACTGGATCGCGGTAATCTGCTACCATCTGAACTGCAATTGAGCGTAGGGCTGCGTTTGAAGAGCGTAGAGCTCTTTGCAGATAAAATGTGGCGCGCGCATCTCTTGTAAAAAAGGCTCCCAAAAGCGCAAAGTAGCGCGAGGGAAACTGTTGCGAATCCTCCCCCTTTACAAGGGTCCCCCAAGCAAGCTCTTCAAGTAGATGACGCCGCTCTTTATCGGGAAGAAGAGGCATCTTCTTCCAAATTTCTAACGCCTCTCTCTGCCTTCCTGTACGAGAGAGTTGCTTAAGTTCTAACTTTTTTAAAATAAGAGAATCAGAATAGTGCGCATACCCCCATTTGAGTAACTCTTCTGCTCTTGCATAATCTTCAAGAATAAAGTGATCTTCTATTTTGTGGGCAAGTTCCTCCTCAGTAGGAAGAAGAATCGAGTGTTTAGCAAGGAGCATTGCGGGTACTAAAAAAAGAAGCACCCTTATCACTTAGGCGATATCTCCTAAAGTCTTTCCTCCAATGAGGTGAAAATGGAGATGAAAGACTGTCTGGCCTGCATCTGAGCCTATATTTGTTAAAAAGCGGTATCCCTTCTCTACCCCAAATTCCTCCGCCAATTTCTGCGCAATCTCTGCCGCTTCAGAGAGAAATTGGAGATCTGTTTTCTCAATCTCTTGAAAATTTGCTACCTCTTTTTTCGGGATAATAAGGAGATGAACAGGCGCCTTTGGTGCAATATCTTTAATTGCGATGAAACGCTCGTTTTCAAAAACTTTTTCTGCAGGCAACTCTCCTGCAATAATTTTTCCAAAAATTGTACTCATTTCCCTTTTTTTAATACATACTCCAACGCTTTCATCACATCTTCTTTTGTCTCCCACACTGAGATAAAGCGGCCCTTATGACAAAAGATGGCCCCAGGTATACCAGAGACTTTTTTTAATTCATTCTCTAATAGTCCTGCCCATCTTTTTGGCAGAGGTTGGCGCACTTGCATCCTTTTTCGCATCGAGGGAGGAATGCCGCGCAGCTTCCAGTGATCGCCTGTTGGCATAACAACAAATAGAGCAGGATGATCCTCTCCACCAAGCTCAAAAAAAGCGTCCATCCACGGAATCGATTTCTCAAAAAAGAGGCAGTCTCTCCCCTCCTGCATCGCCTTTTCTACTTCTCCTTTACAAGAAAAAATATATTCGAAGCGCTCGAGCAACCTCTGCAAGTGACTGTGGACAAAATCCATCGCTTGAAAAAACGCCTTCTCCATTGTTTTTACATCGACGTCGTGATGAACAGGCACAAAGTTTGAAATGACAGCTGAGAAAGAGCAGTGTCCTACTTGAGGCGTCACAAGACCGTTATCAAGCGCATCAATTCCCATAATCAAGGAGCGATTGAGATAATCATAAAGCTTTTGCGTGATGATTTTTTGATTGAGCAGATGGAGTAAAACCATTCCCGCGCTACTCAAAGGGCCAGAATACTCAACCTGATGATGGTCAAAGCGCCGCTTTGTAGAATCATAGACTCCTCCTACATCGCAAACGTATTCGCAGCTACTTAAAATTTTTGGATCGCGTGTCCGATAGATAGAGTTTCGATCGATTTGATCGAAAATAACGAGCAAAGCACAAGCTGTTACTTCGTCCGCATGAAAGGTGCCGTCATGGACGGCGCAACTTCTTTTCGCCATAGTTGAGGAATTTTATCAGAGAATTCGTTATGTAACAAGTAGGGAAGATATGAACAAAGGATTACCTAGTTTGGTGACAAAGAAAAACCAAGATCATAAGACGTTGACTTACAGCATTTTACAAATCTTTACATTTTCTTTAAATAAGGCCGGAACCCCCTCTTTATCAATACTCTTAAACAAATTTTCCACAATTTAAAATGCTATTAGAAAAACTTCATTTAAAAGCTTTTGATCTCACAACACCGGATGGGAAAATAACAAAAATTTCCCCAATAGAACAAACTTTTCGCAACTGCGAAATCCTTATTGAAAATATCCCCTCTTTTTTTGTGGGATTCTCTCTCGATAAGCAAGATATCATTTTCAATCTCAAGAGCACTCTTGGACAACTTGGCATAGACGCTTTTTTGCAAGACTTTGAACTCGATGAAAATAGGCGTAGAGCCCATTGTAGCGTACAATTGGTTGCCATCGATCCTCTTGGCAAATCCTTTCTCGAGCTTATTGAAAAAGGCAGCTTTATCGGGAAACTGTTTGCAAAAGATGAGCGTCGCATCGTAAAAAACCCTGACTACTTAACACGAATGTTTGGACGATCCGATGAGAAAGGAGATCCGCTTTTAGCATTTGGCCATCCAGAAAATTTGCAATTTGAAAAAGAGAGTACCCGTATCATTGCTCATCTCCCCCTCCTCCCTCACTCCTATACTTACAAAGAGGAAATCTTTGGCCTTTTACCAACAGTTGCTAAAGCCCTAAAAAACCCGCAACTCTCTCTCAGAGAACTTCTCCGCTTTCACCAAGTCCAAACACCGAATCAAAAACGCAGCGTTGAAAAAAATCGCTGCTTGATTGTCCGCACAGAACCCCTCCACATCCGAACCGTTTTTGCGCGAGTCTCCGACAACCTCCCTAAGGGTTTTTCTCATCTCTCAAGTTCTATCTTACAACCCAATACTGAAGCGTCTGGAGATATCTACGAATTTTCTGGTGAAAGCAGCGAAGAACTCACCTCAATCCCTCTAGAGTTTTACACTCTCGAACCCTACAAAGAGCACGTTTTTTTCTCTGATCGCGATCAACTGCAAGAGGCGATCGAAAATCAAGAGCACCTCTTTACAGCCATTAGCACCTCTCCAAAACCCTCTCACCATCGCGCTGCCACTTTTGTTGTAAAAAACGAGCAACTCAAAAATTTAGACGCGACATCATGGATCTCTATTGATGCTGAACGAAAAGATTTTCCTGGACTCTCTGATCTTCACCTCCAGCGTGAGCTTGTAGACCGTTACATACAACAACAGCCCTCCTACCCCTTCCTCAAAGCGATTCAAAACGGCTTGATTACCTCAGAAGGCATCCTTCTTACGCGCCATTTTCCCTCGCCTGTGATGAAACGCATGTTCTTGAGCGAAAAAGTGCAGCGTATGCTCAAAGGTCTCTACTTTGAAATCCCCTCCCTTACCAACGGAGAGTTCTTTTCTCATGAAGACCGCGCCTTTCTCTTCGACCTCTCTAAGTTTGGTATCCCTGTCTATTGGATCGATAAGAGCGCAAAAAAAATCCTGCAATATACGCCAAAACCGGGAAAAGACTCTGGGCTATTTGTCCCGCTAAACCGTATTCCCTACTTTGTCAATGCTACCCTCGTTGGCATCTACGGCTCCATCTTTGCGGATGAAGAATTTTCTACTGAACTCTATACACTCCTCAAAGGGCTAAAAGCGATGAGAAAAGAGTTTACTCACCCCCTTCTCAACCCTAAAACTCCCCTTGCTCTTGTTACAGGAGGCGGCCCTGGTGCTATGAAAATAGGAAACCGCGTCGCAAAACAAGCAGGGATCCTCTCTTGTGCAAACATCGTAGATTTTTCAAAAGGAACACCAGCCGGCCTCGCTGAACAAGAGCAAAACCCGTACATTGAAGCAAAAATGACCTACCGCCTCGATCGCCTTGTTGAAAGACAAGCAGAATTCCATCTCGACCTGCCCATTATTCTTGAAGGAGGCATCGGCTCTGACTTTGAACTCGCCCTAGAAGAAGCGCGCCGCAAGACAGGCGTCTGTGATCCCACCCCTATCCTTCTCTTTGGAGAGCCCAACTACTGGAAAAATAAAATTACCTCGCGCTTCAATCAAAATCTTACGAGCGGAACGATTAAAGGATCGGAGTGGATCTCAAACTGTTTTTACTGCATAGAAAATGCCATAGAAGGCCTGCACGTCTACCAAAAGTATTTCTCGGGACAGCTGCCAATTGGCCCAGAAGGTCCGAGCTATCCGCACGGCTTTGCCATTGCCAAAAACCTTTAAATTAAAGAGCAGCAATCTGTAACATTAATTTTTAATAGTTAATTAAAAAAAACAGCCAATTTGAAGATACCATCTCAGGTTTAAAAAAAACAAACTGGTGCCGTAGTCGAAAGTTTCGCACAGTAATCCGTAACAGCGAAAAGAGTAGTTTCCCGGATTTCTGGATTTGAGGGATTCTATACAAAATGCGCTAGTACAGTAGCCGAGAGCTTCGCCTGGTTTTCCGCAGAAAACCAGGTTTCGTCGCAAAGCCAAATGCGAAAAGAGCCTCTGTGACAGTGTGAATAACACGGCACAGAGGCTCTTTTCGCATTTGGCGAAGCGAGGCGGAGCTCAAATAATTAGAAGCCCCAGGAGAGCTTCAAAGCTATGTAGCCCGTGCGCTGTTTAAAAAACTGCCCCTCAGAGTACCCATTATGGTAGAGCGCACCGATACGGATTTTGCGGCCGACACCCTGCATTTTTGAGAATTCGTAACCGAAGAAGACCGTACTATCGAACTCCCAGTCGTTCTCTTGCCAGTTACGAAAGTTGACGAAGAAGAGCATATTGCCGTAGAGCTGGTGGTAAAAATATTTGTGACCAAAAAAGCGTATCTCCGATCCGTACTCTACATAGAAAGGATCGATAGGGAAAGAGTTATCGCTGTGGAAAACCCAACCCGGACCGAAGTAAAAGCGGACGGCCTCCGTCAATTGGCAGGAAGAGAAAAAGTCGATCGCTTCCATGCTGGGATTGACGCGGTCAAAATTGGGGTGGTTGAACATAAACTCATCGCCGAGATGGGAGGAAATATGATAGAGACGAAAACGAAACGCCCATTTATCTACAGCATAAGAGAGAGTTGGACCAATCAAGTAATCGGTATTGACAAGCTCAGAAAATGCGTCTCCTGTTTGTGCATTCATTTTAAAAACCGACCAGACACCTGCAGTAATCCCAAATTGTAAATCGCCATGCCATTTCCAAACATCGAACCAGCGAAAGATGGGAAAATCATCACCGTAGGAAACAGCGACTGCTTTTGCCCCTAGTAAGTCGCCCCAACGATAGGAAACAGAGTACATCGGCTCCCATGGATCTCCTAGTATTGGCTGAAATAAAACCGTATTTTGTGGGAACCAGACACCGTGCAGCTGAGGACGTACAGTCGTCTCTTCAATCTCCAGTGCTACATCTTTTGGAAGGACCTCAGCAGCCTCAACAGACTCCACCTCAGGAATCTCTTCCACAAAACTCATAATACTATTTTTTAACATAATATTATCAGGTAGATTATAGAGAATTACACTGCGATCTTTCACGTAGACAAGTACATGCATTTCGTAGTAGGTCGCATCAATCATCGCTTGAATGTATCCTTCTAGATAAGCGTCACTCTGCTCATCAAGGTGCTCTTGGGGAATACTATCTGTGCGTGAAAAAGAGCCATTCCTCCCATTAACAAGAGAGATCACCTCACCCTCTTTTAAGTTGATGATAGGAAGCGATGCTGATAAAGAAACAGCAGCGGTTAGTAATAATATAAAACTAAAACGTCTCATTTAATAAAATTATATCTCTGTTTTTCATATACTGTTAATTTATTTTTTATGCAAAAGATTTTCTATAGAATTAAATTCAGAAAACAAATATAGTAAAGTACATGGAATCAAATACTTGTACACTCGAGTTCACAAAAGACCTTGATGGTAAAGAACTGCTACTTAAGGACGGAAAATTTCAAGTCATGATGGAGTGGGAAAAACCCTACATGAAAGCGTGTGTCGATGCGCTTACTCCTTCGGGAAAAGTCCTTGAAATTGGTTTTGGTTGCGGCTATAGCGCTGCCCAATTCCAAAGTTATCCTCTTGATTCCCATACAATTATTGAGTATCACCCTACCGTTGTAGCTCATGCAAAAAAATGGGCGGAAAATCGAGCTAACGTCAACTTGATCCATGATACTTGGCAAAATGCTCTAAAAAATCTTGGCACTTTTGATGTCATTTTTTTTGATGACTATCCATTAGAGAGCGAAAAAGAGGTGAAGGAGCAACAAAAGGCAAAAAAGCGCGCTATCCCCATCCTTTCTAAAGGAAAAAAACTTCTCTCATCTGTGAACGCACAATTCTCTGAGATGCAATCGAAGCGCTACTCTGATGAAGACCTCGACTTTTTCTTCACAAAAATGTCTAAAAGCCGACTGATCAATCCCAACCACTTTCTTAAATTCTTTTCAGACCTACACAAGCGCGGACAAATTACCTCCGATCAGCAAGCACAAGTCCTTGACAGACTCCTTAAACAAGAATTGATCACACAAGAGGCCGTCAAAGAGTTTGAAGAAAAAAACCGTACAGAGGCGTGCCCCTTTCGCAATAGCCATGACCGCTTCCTCAGCTTTCTCAAAATTGTTCTCGATAATCACACCCACAAAGGCTCGAAAATCTCCTGTTTTCTTGAAGACCCCACCTCGAAATACGAAGACCCCAAATTCACAAAAACAATTATTGAAAATCCTCACCTCGACTACAAAGAAAAACTCATACCCATTACTCCCTCTCCCCATTGCTCCTACTACCAAGCAAAAGAGGCCCTTGTTATCACAATCACAAGACTTGATTAGGAATCCCTTTCCTATTATCATTACTCTTCCATGGGGCAGTAGCTCAGTCGGTTAGAGCAGCGGACTCATAATCCGTTGGTCGTAGGTTCAAGTCCTACCTGCCCTATACGTTAGGTTCCCGCAGGAAAAATTGGAACAAGAAGCGGCAACCTTTGACTTTGCCTTCCTTGAACAGCTCTACTTAAGAGCTGTCCTGCGTCCGTTAAAGCCAAACTCCACCACTTCCTGTCCAATTTTCCAGTGCGGCCCCCTAACTTCTAGGGCAGCTCCATTCTAGAGGAAGAGTAGGGGTAGCAACTTGAGTGTTAATTTCTTACAGGGCAAATTTTAATGATGAAGTCTATCGACATATCGTATTATCAAAAAAAACTTGGCCTTCAAAAAGCATCGTTTTCTCAAATTAATCATGAAGATGCAATTGTTGCCATAGCCTATCGTGTTACACAGCCAAATGGCGAAGAGCTCATTTTGAAAATTTCTGATAAAGAAGATTATTACTCAAAAGAACTCTACTTTCTAAAGCTCCTTTCAAACAAACTGCCCGTTCCCCGTGTTGTAAATGCAGTCCCTCCGGAAAAAGGAGTTTATGGAGCCATCTTAATGGAATGCTTGCCAGGATCACTTATAAAATCAAGTGAAGTAACACCATCCTTAGCGCATGAATTCGGTCAAAACTTAGCCCTTATCCATCTCAATCGCTTACCAGGATATGGTGATCCTACCCAAGATCATCTTAGCAAGGACCCTAGAGAAATTTTTACTTTTAAGTTTAAAGAAGGATTAGAGGAGTGCAAAGATCACCTCCCCTCAGATCTTTTGAAAGCCTCTCAAAATTATTACGACTCTCACCTACACCTTCTCTCATCAGCAGATGGTCCTTGTGTTGTTCACCGTGATTTTCGACTTGGCAATCTAATCGTTGATAAGGGGAAACTACGAGGAGTAATCGATTGGGCTAGCGCCAAAGCAAGTATTGCAGAAGAGGATTTTTGCACTATCGAGCATGGAAGTTGTTTAAAGGAACATAAAGACGAATTTTTGTCGGGCTACGCAAGTGTTAGAAAAATTCCTAATTATCAGCCTCTTACCCCTTTTCTCCGTTTCAATAAAGCCATTGCAACCATCGGTTTTTTAGTCAAACGGAGAACCTGGAATACGACCAGTAAGCGCCTCTACCAATTTAACCGGAAATTTCTTGATGACCTCCTTAAGAAGAAATACGAGTAGTCGTTTCCAAAATCCAATCTGATAGAGTATCTAAAACTTCCAGTGCAATCGTTTCCCCAAGTAAAAAATCTTTAGCTGTTTCAGTGTTAGGATCATAGTCAATGCTTGTCGCATAGATGTCTAAGACTTTTCTCCAAAATACTTTTTCTGAGGATCGAATATCTCGAATGCGTACAAGGGAGTTCTTCAAAATAATTCCCCCCCACCAAGCCTTTTTAGCCGCTCGTCATCCAAGGTAAAGCCCTTGATTAGAAACTCTTTTAATCGAGCCGTTGCCCAAATACGGAATTGGGTACCCCTGTGAGACTTAACGCGATAGCCTACTGAGATTATAGCATCAAGGTTGTAGTGATCTACTTGACGAGCAACCTCTCGAACCCCTTCTTTTTGAACTATCCGGAAATTCCGGACAGTTGAATCTACAGATAATTCTCCTTCCTTGAAGATATTTTGAATATGCTCAGAAATCGTTCTTTTATCCTTACTAAACAACTCAGCCATTTGTGCTTGGGTAAGCCACACAGTGTCGTCAAGAAGCTGAACTTCTATTTGTGTCTTCCCGTCTTCTGTTTGATAAAGAATAAGTGAACTGTTATTATCACGATTGTCCATAGGCTTTTCTCTCGTAAGGATAAGCCCTAGATTTTATAGACATTTCTTTTTTCTTTCACGATTTTCCGCATTTTTTCCGCAACTGGGAAGAGGGTGGTAACTTGAGTTTTGAAACTGAAAAGGCCTTTTGTTTTTTCCATCGTGCAACTTTAGAGGCTGTCAGTTAACTACCTTTTTCTTCTATCCAAAAGCCCCATAATTAGTGTGATAAAGAATACAATTACAAAAATCCAGAATAGCCACACCGCAATCGTTTGAGCTCCTACAGCGATTCCTGTAAATCCAAATACACTTGCAATTATTGCTATAATAAAAAATACTAATGCCCATTACAGCATATAAAAATACCTCGCTTTTTTATTTCATTATGCTTTTTATCTATTAAAAATCACTCGATGTCTCCCGAAAAGGGCGCTTAATTAAAGAGAACTTATGTGCTAGGATATGGGAAATGCAAATGGGAGACTTTCTACCAGACAGCTCCCAGTAATTTTTGTTTGTACTATGAATTTAGATACTAGCCGAGTTCAGACTGAACTCAAAAAAGGGATTTGTAAAATTAATCATTTAGAATTGCCTGCTATTGGATTTGGAACCTACCCTTTACAAGGTGAAGTTTGTACAAAATCTGTGCAGTACGCTATAGAAGCTGGTTACCGCATTATCGACACTGCAACCTATTATGAAAATTTCCCCGCTATTGCAGAAGCCCTTCAGGGAAAGGACCGTAAAAAATTTTACATTATCTCTAAAGTTTGGCACGACAAACAGCATCCCAAAGACTTACATGATGACATAAACAAGACACTTCGGCTTCTAAAAACAGATTATCTTGACGCTTATCTTTTACACTGGCCAAATAGCACAATCCCTATTGATGCCACTTTAAAAGCAATGAACAACCTACTCCAAGAGGGTAAAATTCGACATATTGGATTGAGCAATGTTTCTGTAAATCATGTAAAAAAAGCATTAACGTATAATATTCCTGTTACGTGGGTACAAGTTGAGATGCACCCGAATTTTTGCGATTTTGATCTGCTTAAATTTTGCTCAAAACATTCCATCACTACGCAAGCTTGGCGCCCCCTTGACCAAGGACGAATTTCTCAAGATCCGTTTCTAAAAGAACTAGGTAATAAGTATCAAAAAACAACTTTTCAAGTCGCTCTTAGATGGATCACTCAACATAAATGCATCCCATTGCCTGGTAGCCAAAACAGATCTCATATCGAAGAAAATAGGAGTATTTTTGACTTTCTTCTTTCAGAAAAGGAGATGGATGAAATTGATGAAAAAGCTAGGCAAGGAAAGCGTTTTAGATTATCGGAAAAACATGGTTTGGGTTTCACAGACGAATTTGATTTTTCCTATGAACAGTGCTGGTCTAAAGAAAAATTCTTATGAAAAAGCAAAACGAGTGGATAAGAGAAGTTTTTGACCGAGCGGCCCCTCAATATGGGGAAAAAGACTCCTCGTTTTTTACCTACTTTGGAAAACGTTTAGTAGAACAGGCAAAAGTTGAACCCTACCACCACGTACTAGACGTTGGGACAGGTAAAGGAGCAATCCTATTTCCACTTACAAAAATCATTAACTCAAAAGGAAAAATTACAGGTATTGATGTAAGTGAGCAGATGCTCTCTGAAACATCTGTTCGACTCGCAAAAAAGGGAGTCAATCGGGTAGATCTTCTGCGCATGGACGCAGAGAATCTATGTTTTCCAGAAAACAGCTTTGATTTCGTTTTTTGTGGTTTTTGTTTTTCTTTTTTTCTCTCCCCTTCCCAAGCTCTATCACAATTCAAACGAGTATTAAAACCTGGAGGGAGTTTAGTTTTCTCTACATGGGCGGAAAATTCTGAATTAGATAACTTGATAGAAAGTCAAATTAATCAAATACAACCTACAACAAGCTTTGTAAAAACATCTAACTGGAATGAATCCAAGTTACATAAAATCTGCAAGCGTGCTGGCTTTCACAACGTCCAAATTGAAAAAGAAAATAAAATATTTACACATGACACCGTTGATGCTTGGTGGAATAGTCTTTGGAGTCATGCGACACGAGCTTTGCTTGAGCAGCTCTCTGCTGATCAATTAGAAAATTGTCATCAAAGCACACTGGAAAAAACTGCCGCTATCACTGTAGGAAAAACTTTAGAAGAAGAGCTAAAAGTCTTGTATGGATTTGCAAAGTGTTAGTTTTTTTTGAATAAAAAATATGCATATATTAAAATGAGGCTAAATATATAGCGAGTCTAAAAAAAAATGAAAAAATAAGTTTGACCCTCCTCTTTTAATTCATCAAAAAAGCAGTAAACCAAGGATCAAACTTATGCGTAAACTTCTCGCTCAGCTCATAAATATATCTATACATTTCGATTCAATCACCTTATTTGAAGAAATTTCTCTATCTATTCATGAAGGGGAAATTTTTGCTCTTGTTGGAGAGAATGGTACAGGGAAAAGCACACTGTTAAAATTGTTATCAGGAGTTATTGCTCCAGATAAGGGAAAGTTAAGTAAAGCTTCTCATTTAAGAGTTGGCTTGATGCCTCAAGAGGCAGATTTTCCAGAATCTCTTGTTACAGCCAGAACTTTTATCGAAACGGGAATTTTTGCAGAGATGGAAGAGCAAATGGCCATTTGCTTAAATGATCCTAATCGATTAGACGAATGGTCGGAAATCCATGAGCGTTATGAACAACTTGGCGGCTACTCACGTCTTCCTGTTGAAAAAGTTCTAGGTGGATTGAAATTGGATTCTTCTTTGTACAACCTTCCCGTCTCCTCTCTTAGTGGTGGACAAAAAGCTCGCATTTTACTTGCAAAAGCGCTCATTGACAATCCCGACCTTCTTCTGCTTGATGAGCCCACGAACCACTTAGACAGAGAAATGTTAGATTGGCTTGAAAAAATGCTAAAAAATCGAGTAGGAGCCACAATCGTTGTTTCACACGACAGGAAATTCTTAAATGCTATTTGTAATCGCTTAATCGAAATTAAAGATGGCAACCTCAATTCT
This sequence comes from Candidatus Algichlamydia australiensis, assembly GCA_033977065.1. Lineage (GTDB taxonomy): Bacteria > Chlamydiota > Chlamydiia > Chlamydiales > JAJFMI01 > Algichlamydia > Algichlamydia australiensis. Next base: position 232,232 of record JAXCHI010000002.1, on the reverse strand, counting down.
TTTGGAGGAAACTATGACTTTTACTTAGAAGAAAAAAAACGCGCACTAGAAAGAGAAATAAAAGCTTTTGAAAAACAGGAAGAGGAGAAGACTTTGTTAAAACAGAAAATTAAGGCGACGAACTTCTCCCAGAAAAAAGCTCGTCCTCCAAAAGATCGCAATTTCATGGCCTACGATAAGAGAGGTGAAAAGCATCAAAAGTCGTTGCAACGCAATCTCAATTTTTTAAAAGCACAACTAGCTGAAATTGAAGCAAATCCACTCCCCCATCCAAAGCCAAAAACCATCAAAGGGTTAAGATTCGAGCAGACACCTCTCACCTCTCGTGTTGCGATAGAGTTGGAAGAAGTCTCAAAAACTTTTGGTGAGAAAACTCTATTTTCTGATGTAAATAAAGTACTAAGCAAAGGAAGCCGAATCCTTTTAACAGGGCCAAACGGCTCCGGCAAAACAACCTTACTTAAATGCATTGCGGGTTTACTGCCATTTGACAGTGGTCAAGTTCGATATGCCCCAACTGCAAAAGTCGCCTACTTAGATCAAGAAGCAAATGCACTTCCGTTGAAAAAGACCCCCCTTGGGTATTTTGAAGAGAGATACAACTTAATTGAAGAAAAGCTCAGAAGCGAGTTGCATAAGGCCGCTATTGGAGGTGCGGAACTTTTAAGCCGTCCATTTTCTACTCAGAGCCCGGGTCAAAGAAAGCGGTTTATGCTACTTTCCCTTATTTTAGAAAGGCCCAACATTCTCCTACTGGATGAGCCTACCAACCATCTTGATCTTCTCACCTTGGAGGCATTTGAAACGTCCCTTTTACATTTTGAAGGCACAATTTTAGCGGTTTCTCATGACGCCACTTTTATAGAGAAAATCGCAACTGAGGAGTGGTCTCTATATTGAAACTTTTAAGAAAAAATGGAGCAGGAGTGCAGTTTCTGCATAAATCTACGTAGATGAGGATCGACTCTACTTTCAGGAAGATCATTCATTGAAAACCACTGAATCTCATTAAATTCTCCTGCATCATAGACGTAGCTATCTTCGGAATTTGCTTCAAACAGGTACCACAGCGAAACATCAATGTGTCCAGCTGTAACACCAACTGTCTCTGTCACCGTTAAAAAAAGAGGATTTTGAATTGAGAGTTGCAAACTCACTCCGAGCTCCTCTTGCAATTCTCTCTTTGCAGTAGCAGTAGGATGCTCTCCCGGATCAACATGTCCTCCGACAGGAAGCCAAAGCAGAGCTTTTTTGTGGTCCACAAGTAATATTTTTTGTCTCTTTGAATCGAGCAAAATTGCATATGAGACGAGGTGCTTTGGAGGTGTTGCAGGTTTTTCTTTTCGACAGAGTTCAACACCAGATTCAATCCAATCTAAAGCATCTTTTTTATGAGCTATTTCAATTTCATCAAGAGGAGAAATGCTCTCTATTAACTCATAAATTTGTTTGGCGTACATCAACTTCCTCAAATGTTGGAAAATATGCCACAATCTTGACAAGAACAGCATAAAAAAGCAAATTTAAGCCTCTTTCCTAAAGGAGTAGGTTTATGAAAAAAGTAGTATTTGTTCCGGGAAACGGAGGAGCTACAACCGCTGATAACTGGTTTCCAAATCTTAAAAAAGATTTAGAAAATGCTGGTATACAAGTTATTGCAAAGGAGTTTCCTGACCCTATTTTAGCAAGAGAATCCTACTGGTTTCCTCATTTGATCAACGAGCTAAAAGTCGATAAAGACACTCTTTTAGTAGGACACTCATCAGGAGCTATTGCTGCAATGAAATTTGCCGAAAACCACCAAATTTGGGGATCAATACTGATCGGTGCATACCATACAGATTTGGGAATGGAGAATGAGAAAAAGTCCGGGTATTTCGATAGCCCTTGGGATTGGAAAAAAATCCGTGCAAACCAGAAAAAAATCGTTCTATTTGCTTCTCAAGATGATCCCTGGGTTCCGATTGAGCACCCAAGACATATTCATAAAATGCTTGCATGCGAATACCACGAGTTTACAGACCAGGGTCATTTTGGTGGAGATTATTACAAAGAGTCGTTTCCAGAATTGACGGCAGCCATCCTGCGCATTGTAGAAATAAAAAAAGATGCCGTTCAAAACTCATAAATCCGCACATCATAACTAGCACTCTGTAACAGAAAATCTTAGTGTTTAATTTAAAAAACAGCCAATAGAGACAGTTGGGCAAATCCCCGCTGCCCTACGAGAAGGTTTACAAATTCATTCCCCACCCTCAACTTCGTTTCTGGAGGAGACCTCTTTCACGTCGCTTGCGCGGCTGTTTTTTTTGTTTTGTAGAAAACTTTGCAAGGTCTAGACAGCTTCTTCAATTCCATACAATCGCTTTACTTTTCACGTTTGGGATCCATTTTATGCGAGAGCTTTGACGTAAAAATAATGCTAAAATTTTCTGTTAAAGAGTACTGGTACTTTAATAGAAAATTTGAAAAAAGACCCCAAAAATATCGACATCGAAGAATTAATGTTCAAATTTCGGCGGTCGGTTTTTCAAAAACCCTTATCATGGGAGTATTAGATAGCGTCGTCAAAAGCATACAACCATCTTATTTTTCATGTTTGGGCTCCATTTTTGTGCTCAAATGAAGCGGAATTTACAAATTCAGCTTCAATTTCCGCACAAAAATAAGCTGCAAACATGAAAAACAATCTGATTATAGCCTTTTGACGACGCTATCCTAGAGAGGTTTAAAATGTTATCTATTGAGCAAAAAAAAATTTACTATAAAGCATTGATTGATCGAAATCCGGAATTTGATGGAGTTTTTTATGTCGGTGTAAAAAGCACTGGAGTTTTTTGCAGGTCGATTTGCCCTGCCCGGAAACCAAAACTCGAAAATTGTGAGTTTTACAAATCAGCAGAAGAGGCTCTTCTAGCCGGCTTTCGCCCTTGCAAGCGCTGCCACCCTCTATCTCATCCCGAAACCGTTCCAGAAGTAGTTAGAAAATTAGTTGAGGCAGTAGAAGAAAATCCGGAAAAAAAGTGGAAGGAATCAGATTTTCGCAAATTATCAATTAGTGCCGCGCAAGCATCTCGGCTTTTCAAAAAGAGATTTGGAATGACTTTTGTAGCATTTGCTAGAGCTCGTCGTCTAGGCCTGGCGCTGAAACAGATAAAGGAGCAGAAAAGTGTGATTGATACACAAATCAACTCGGGATACAATTCAGGGAGTGGATTTCGAGACGCTTTTTCCAAAATTATGGGAGCCCCACCAACAAAATCAAAAGAGATAGAGGTATTAAAAGCTGACTGGATTGATACTCCTCTCGGACCCATGATTGCCATTGCAGATGATCAGACCTTATATCTTTTGGAGTTTGTGAATCGCCGTGGACTAGAACGGGAAATTGAGAGACTACGAAAATCACCAATTATTCCAGGAAGAACAAAAATTATCGATTCAATAGAAAAAGAATTGCACCTCTACTTCAAAGGCCAACTAAAAAAATTTTTTACGCCAATAAAAATGATTGGCACTCCTTTTCAAAAGAGAGTATGGTCAGAGCTGAAAAAGATCCCTCCCGGACAAACTCTCTCTTATGCCGAGATTGCTTGTAGAATGGGAAACTCCCGAGCTGTACGTGCAGTTGGAAGTGCAAATGGGGCAAATCAAATCGCTATTGTTATTCCCTGTCATCGGGTCATTAACACTAATGGCCAACTCGGAGGATATGGAGGGGGCTTAGCACGAAAAAAATGGCTTCTTGAACACGAGAAAAAAATATGAAGTTTTTCGCTTATTTTATCATCTTCTTAAATTTGAAAATGTTTGCTGTTGAAACGCAAGAATTTTCATCACCTGAACTACAAAGTAGTATGCATAATCATTTTACCCAAAAAACAATCGGTCTCATAGGAGGCGCTAGCTGGGAGTCAACAGCTCTCTATTATCAGCTCATTAACCAGAAAGTTGGTAAGCAATTAGGTGGGTTGAACTCCGCTAAATTGCTATTATATAGCATTAATTATGATCCTATTATCTCTCTTGAGCTCGAAAACAATTGGGAAGAGATAGGCATCCAGCTCGGTACTGCTGCTCGGTCGCTTGAAGAAGCTGGAGCTGACTTTATCGCTCTTAGCTGCAATACGCTGCACAAAGTTGCTCCCCAGATTACAGACTCTCTTTCAGTCCCTTTTCTTCATATAGCAGAGAGCGCAGGAAAAGCCCTGCGCAGCAGAGGAGTAAAAAGAGTTGGACTCCTTGGGACTGAATTTACTATGAAAGATGGGTTTTACTCCTCAAATTTAGAAGAGAACTTTGGCTTAGAAGTGCTGACCCCAAACCCATCGGATTCTCAAATCATCGATGAGATCATCTATCAAGAACTTTGCCTAGGAAAAATAGAAGCCTACTCAAAATCAAAAATAAGTGAAATAATACATACGCTTCGGAACGAAGGCGCTGAAGCAATTTTACTTGGATGCACGGAGCTTGGATTACTTGTAAAACAAGAAGATTTCCAAATTCCAATTTTTGATACCACAATTTTACACATTCAAGATATTTTTGAACACTCCCTTAGCTCTTTAAGCGCCCAAAAAGAAGATTAAGCAAGTAGTATTTTTTATAATTATTGATATGGTTTGTAATGAAAAAATCGACTCATCTTTTTATCAGCTGTTTGAAATCTTTTTATCAAATTGAAGTATCTTCTCTGATTTTTATTCCTGTAGGGGCTGATATACATGCATCCCTATTTAAGATCGAATCCACTGATCAAAAAATTTACTTTGTTAAGGTGAGAAGAGGCCCTTTTCATGATGGCAGCACTGAAATTCTTGAGCTATTACGTAAAAATGGAGTTCAGCACCTCATTCAACCAGTTAAAACAATTGATGGTAAATTGACCCAACAAACAGGCGACTTCACTCTGATTGTCTACCCTTTTATTCAAGGCCAAAACGGCTTTAGTCGTTCTCTAAGTGACAATCATTGGATCTCTCTTGGAAAAACATTGAAACAAATACATGAAATCCCCCTTCCTCCCCTTTTTCAAAAAGGTATTCCCCGAGAATCTTTTTCTCCAAAATCGAGGAATTTTGTAGAGTCTCTCTACAAAACCAAATCTGTGTATAAAAATGATCCTATCAGTGTAAGCTTGTGGACGTTTCTCCAAGAGAATAAGCCTGCGATCCTACAGCTAATCAACAATGCTGAAAAGTTCAGCCAGAAAGTTTGCAAGTCCTCTCTAAAATATGTGCTTTGCCACTCAGATATTCACGGAGGGAATGTCCTGATTAGTGATCAAGATACTTTTTATATTGTTGACTGGGATGACGCAATCTTAGCACCGAAAGAGCGAGACTTGATGTTTATTGGCGGAGGGGTAGGAAACATTTGGAATCAACCTTATGAGGAGTTGTTGTTTTATCAAGGGTATGGTCAGACTGATGTAGATTTGGCTCTCCTTGCGTACTATCGCTGCGAGCGAATTATTGAAGATATTGCTGTCTATTCTGAAGAATTGCTCACTCGACCAACTGAAAATAAAGACCGCTCTAAGATGTATAAAGAGTTCATAGATATGTTTGAGGCTAATGGTGTTGTAGACATTGCATTCAGAAACGCCAAAGACATAACGTGATATCACAAAAAAAATGCAAAACCAAAATCAAATTCTTCATAAGATTGCCGATGCGATTCGACTTCTTACAATTGATGCTGTAGAAAAAGCAGGCTCTGGACATCCTGGTCTTCCCCTAGGATGTGCCGAAATTGGAGCCTACTTATTCGGTGAATTTCTTAATTTTGACTCTACTCATCCTAGCTGGCCAGAAAGGGATCGTTTGATTCTTTCAGCAGGACATGGATCCCTATGGCTTTATAGCTGTCTGCATTTAGCTGGCTTCCCAATCTCCATTAGTGATCTCAAAAAATATAGGCAGATTGATTCGAATACGCCAAGTCACCCCGACATTACAAAAACTGATGGCGTTGAAGCGACAACAGGTTTAGATGGGCAAGGAATTAGTTTCGCAGTTGGACAGGCCCTTGCTTTAAAAAAAATAGGGGTAGAGTCAAAAGTTGTTGTTTTAGCTGGAGATGGTGATCTCATGGAAGGAGTCTCCTATGAAGCTTGTTCTCTAGCTGGCCACTTAAATCTCAACAATCTAATTCTAGTTTATGACTGTAATAAGACTACTCTTGATGGTTATGTGAGTGAAACCTTTTCTGAAAATATTTCTCTCCGTTTCCAATCACAAAATTGGAACTTCTTTGAAGTCGATGGTCACGATATAGATCAAATTCGTAAGGTCATTAGCCCATTAAGAGTATCTCAAAAGAGACCCACCATCATTGTTGCTCATACACAAATTGGTTACGGATCCCCAAATAAGGCAAAAACTCCGCTCGCACATGGAAACCCACTAGGAACAAAAGAGGCTTTTCTCACAAAAAAAATATTAGGACTTTCTACAACGCCTTTTCATGTTAATCCAGAAATCTACACATATTTCCAAAATCGTCAAGCAAAGGGTTTCTCTTCTAGTAAAATAGAAATCCCTCAAAATTTAGAGGCACTTTTAGAACAACTTGAGATTCCCTCTCCAACGGCTGGTAGATGGGCTTCTCATAAGATTCTTCAACTGTTGAAACAACACCTTCCCATGTTAAACGGTGGCTCTGCAGACTTAGCATCTTCTGATGGCACTTATCTAGATGATGAAAATTTCGTTACATCCACGCATTTTGCTGCAAGAAATATTAAATATGGTGTTAGAGAATTCGCTATGGCATCTATGGCAGCTGGCATGGCGAAAACTGACTCCATTATTCCTTTCATTGGAACTTTTCTTGCCTTTACCGATTACATGAAAAGCGCCATTAGAATGAGTGCCATTATGAAGTTAAGAGTCATTTATCAGTTCACTCATGATTCTATTTTCATAGGGCATGATGGTCCCACGCATCAACCTATTGAACATTTGGCTTCTCTACGTGCAATTCCGGGGTTAATTGTTATACGACCTGCAGATGCACACGAGGTAAAAATGGCTTGGATCGTAGCACTACGATATCAAGGTCCCAGTGCAATTATCTTATCACGACAACCTCTCCCCGCTCTTTCTACTCATTCCTTGTCAGATGGGCTTGGAAGAGGAGCTTACATTATAAAACATGAATCATCCTCTTCAGTTGAACACCTCCTTATCGCAACAGGCTCCGAAGTATCTCTTGCACTGGAGATTGCAAAAGAATTAGGAGAAGAGACTAGAGTTGTTTCAATGCCTTCATGGGAATTATTTGAAAAACAACCCTTATCGTACAAACGTTCCCTTTTGCAAGGAAAAATTAAGATTAGTATTGAGGCGGGAATCGATCAAGGATGGCACAAATACATTGGATCTAATGGGCTAGCGATTTCAATAGAGACTTTTGGCGAATCAGGTTCTCCAGATGAGTTAGCAAAACGTTTTGGTTATACAAAAAACGCAATTATTGAAAAAATTAGATCTCATGCAAGGAACTCCTGTTACAAACAGTAAAAACCACTTTTGAAGCTCGATCAAAGAAAGATTCAGAAAGAATACAAAAATTTATTTGCAATTTGGAGTAGCTTTTTCTACTGTGAAAAATTATGAAAAAGCTACTATTATGCTGCGTTCTTTTTGCATACGCGGGACTGTTTAGTAAGAATATTTTGCTCTCTGTGCCAAGATCAGGTTCTCATTGGCTTCTTTACGGCGTGGGATTCCTCTGCTTAGAGCCCTTTTCAAATGATTTTCTTTATGCAAGGGGGAAGAACTGTAATCACTCCTCAAATTTTGCTAACCCTTTTGGTTTGGATATCGATGAGAGTAAGCCCCCTTTTTTAGTGCGAACACACCGTTCTTCTCATGTCCAAAAGCAGCGTAAAACACAGAATAAGTTGATTCTAATTGTACGCAACCCATTGGAAAGCCTCGTATCACGAAAAAAATTCCATAAATCAGCTCAACCCAATGTAATCAACAGAGAAAATCTTGATTACTATTTGAATTATTTAAGAGTTTTTGACTCATGGAATAAAAAAAATCGATTGCTGGTTTATTACGAGGATCTTATAGAAGAACCCCAAAGAGTTTTTGAAGAAATTTTGGTGTTTCTCGGTAAACCGCTTGATCGGATGGAGCTATTTTTTCAAGATTATGACTACTATCGCGAAACTGCTATGAATGCCTACTCCAATCACTTCAATTACGGCGCTGTCTCCAATGGTGAAGTCCTCTACCATAGCAAAAAAGTTAAGAAGAAAAACGCGTCTTTTGTGAAAGAATTCTTGCAAGACTCTGAGCCTGAAATTTATTTTGATTATTTATCTCGCTACTTTAATTAACTTTATTTATACAATGATATATAACTAAGTTAATTATGGAAGACCTTTATTTAATTAAAAATTTGTACTTTTCCTATATTGCTGGAAAACAGAAGATTCCCGCCCTACACGACTTAACTCTTTCAATTCCAAAAGGTTCTTTCATCACGTTTACTGGTCCTTCTGGATCGGGAAAATCTACTCTTCTCAATATTTTAGGTTTAATTGAGCCTGTGCAAGAAGGGGGTGTCGATTTTTTAGGCGACGAAATTTCATCGATGAGCGAGAAAAAGAAGAATGAATTGCGCTTGTATCATTTGGGTTTTATTTTTCAGCACTTTCATCTCATTCCTGTTTTGACTGTTGAGGAAAATGTGATGTACTTTCTATCTTCGCAAGGAATTTCGCGCGACGAGATTGAAAGACGGGTAACAGAGTCTCTGCAGGCTGTAGGTATCGAAGATCAACGCAAAAAGCGGCCTTCTGAACTAAGTGGAGGGCAAAAACAGCGGGTTGCAATCGCTAGGGCCATTGCAAAAAAACCCGATGTCATTATTGCTGATGAGCCTACAGCTAGTCTCGATCAAAAAACGGGAGAAGGGATTGTTGAACTGATGCAGGAGCTTGTACACGAGAGGGGCTGTTCCATTATTGTTTCTACACACGACCCGATGGTAGAGAAGCATTCTGAAATGAATTTTCACCTTGTCGATGGGAGAATTGCATGATCTGGTTTTTCTTAGCTTTTCGCAATCTGTTTCGTAATGTACGCAGAACGCTTGCCATTTTGCTTACTATTGCTATGGGAGCAGGTGCACTTTTCTCCTTTGATGGGTTTATTACAGGCGTTTTAGAGCAATATCGCGAGGATACGATTCGCGCTCAGTATGGTTATGGCCAGGTAAACACTAAGGGGTATCGCGACAAAGTTTATGAGGACCCTACTCGTCACTGGATTCTCAACAGTCGTCAGGTCGAAGAGTTTCTTTTGCGGCTTGATGGCGTAGAACAGGTATTTCCTCGTGCCAATTTTTCTGCCCTGCTTAAAAAAGGCAATACAACAGTAAGTGGCTATGGGCAAGGAATTGAAGCAGCTAAAGAGGCAGAGTTTTTTACGAGTTTGAATGTTGAAGAGGGAAAGCTCCTTACAGATGAGCCGAATGGGATTTTGCTTGGCCGTGGTCTTGCCAACTCTTTGGGTGTTTCCCCCGGTGATCGCGTAAGGGTTGTTGCCACTTCAGCAAAAGGCCTCTTAAATGAGGCAAATTTTGTTGTAACAGGGATTTTTCATACAGGTTCTGTCGAATTTGATAGCCGTGTATTTCGTATCCAATTAAACAGAGCACAGAGACTTGTCAGAACAAATCGAGTTGAACTTATCTCTCTTGCTTTAAGAGATTTGAGCGACTGGGATCATGTGGCAAAAACGGTAGAAGAGGCCTACCCCAATTTAGAGGCAACCTCTTTTGCTGAATTGGATAAAATCTTTTACCAGCATTCGGTAGATTGGCTTAAAGCGCAATTTAGAGTTGTACAGATTATTATTTTATCTATTGTTCTTTTAGGCATTTTCAACACCGTTTCTACTTCTGTATTAGAGCGTAAGGAAGAGATTGGAAATTTGCGCGCTAATGGGGAGTCTGTCTTTTCTATTATGCGCCTCTTCCTTACTGAAAGTGCAATGCTAGCTCTAATTGGTAGTCTCGTGGGAATTGGTCTATCCGCTATAATTTTAACCCTCTTTGTTGATAAGGGGATTTTGATGCCACCTGGTCCTGGCATGACTAGACAGTTCCTCGTCTCGTTCACCTTTGGATGGCCTATGGTCTTCTACACTATGGCCATGAGTGTAGTCGCAGCTCTGATCGCCTCATTTTTTGCCGGCTTCCGTGTTGCTAAAATGCCGATTGCCAAAGCATTAAGGTCTTTTTGATTTTTCTCTAGAAAATTTTATGTAGTTGCAGTAGGATCGGGATCGATGCCTATAAAATATCTTTTCATAACTGGCGGGGTCGTCTCTTCACTTGGAAAAGGTCTCACTTCCGCCTCTCTTGCAACTCTTTTAGAAAATCGCGGCCTAAAGGTCGCTATGCTAAAATTGGATCCCTATCTCAATGTCGATCCAGGGACCATGAATCCCTTCCAACATGGTGAGGTCTATGTCACTGATGACGGTGCGGAGACAGATCTAGATCTAGGTCACTACTACCGCTTCACTAGCGCCCCTCTTTCAAAGAGTAGCAATGCTACCTCAGGTCAAATTTATGATAGCGTGATCAAAAAAGAGCGCTCAGGCGACTACTTAGGAAAGACAGTTCAGGTAATCCCTCACATCACAAATGAGATTAAAAATCGCATTTCAAGCTGCTTCGATCCTGACACCCCTCCTGACGTTGTACTTGTTGAAATTGGGGGGACAGTTGGTGATATCGAGTCCCTTCCTTTTTTAGAAGCGATCCGCCAGTTTCGTTTGGAGCGCCCTACAGAGTGTCTCAACATTCATCTTACACATGTTCCCTACTTGGATGCCGCTGGTGAAGTGAAAACAAAGCCAACGCAGCACTCTGTTCAAACTTTGCGAGGCATCGGAATCATTCCCGATTTGATTCTCTGCCGCAGTCACAATCCCTTAGATGAGGAAATTCGTTCAAAAATTAGTCTTTTTTGTAGCGTCCCATTAGAGCGTGTTATTGATGTACCCGACTTAAAAACCACGATTTATGAAGTTCCTCTTTTACTGCAAAGGCAGGGGCTTGACCACCAGATTTGTGAGCTTTTTGGAGTTTCCAATCCACCAAAAGAGCTCACGCAGTGGAAAGAGTTGGTCAACCGGGTCAAAAAACCGAAAGATGAGGTAACAATTGGGGTTGTTGGCAAGTATGTCTCCCATAAAGATGCCTACAAATCTGTCTATGAGGCTCTCGAGCATGGGGGTCTTGCAAAAGAGGTGGCTGTTCATATTTTACCTCTTGAATCAGACGCTTTTGATAAAGAAGAATTAGAGAAGTGTAACGGCAACATTTTTTAGTTCCAGGAGGATTTGGTGCTAGAGGTTTTGGAGGCAAAGTTGAAATTGCTCGCTACTGCCGTGAAAATCAGATCCCCTATTTTGGAATTTGCCTCGGTATGCAGGTGATGTGCGTAGAGTTTGCACGCCACCTAAATCTTGATGGAGCTAACTCTACTGAGATTGACCCTTTATCTCCTCATCCTATTATCTCTTTGCTGTCGGAACAAAAAAATGTTGTTGATATGGGTGGTACTATGCGCCTTGGTAGCTATCCTTGTCAATTAAATGAAAACAGTAAAATCTTTTCTATTTATAAAAAGGGTTTGATCCATGAGCGCCACCGCCACCGTTATGAATTTAACAATCAGTATAAAAAACAGTTTGAAGAAAACGGTTGTAAAATTGTAGGAACTCTACAAGATGGGAATCTTTGTGAGATTGTTGAGCTTGAAGATCACCCTTGGATGATTGCTGTACAGTTCCATCCGGAGTTCAAATCAAAACCGACGGAAGGGCACCCACTTTTTATCGACTTTATTCGCGCTTGCCACACTATTTCGGTGATGAAACCAAGCCATAGTTCCAATTAGTCCAAACCAGAAGAGAACCATCCCTCCGATGATCGCTGCAGAGAGAGCTCCTCCTGCAAAAAGAAGAACCGTATTCAAGGCAAGTAGCGAAACTGAGACAAGAAGCGCTAAGCTTAAGACCGTTTTCCAGTTTTTTTCTCCTGTTTGCAAGGAGTTCCAAAGAGTAAAGCTATCTGAAATTAACCAGAGGGTCCCACCTAAAAGGGAGAGGGTAATTGTGGCAATCAATGCGGGCATTCCTGAAAGAATTGATGCCGTGAGGAGGGAAGTTACAGAGACTAAGCAGGCAGTAATTCCCACCATACGAACCAAACTCTCGCCTCGCATCGCCCACTTCACACTGTTAATCATGCTATCAAATTCGTTCTGCTCTAAAATCGCATTGACTTCACTGCGACTTCTCCATAAATCTTCTTCAGAATCACTTTTATTGGTGTGGAGATCTTCTAAAACTTTATTCCTTTCTGCACGCATTTTCATCATTTTGTCTAATTTGTGGAAAGCCAGATCACCCATCTTTAGCTTTAACAAGGAGGGATCTTTTTCGTACTCCTTTATAAGAAATTTTTTTGCATCGGGATTTCTTGTAAGTTTTGAAAAATTCCATTGAAAATTTAGATGATAAGAGAGCTTGTAGCCATAATAAGAGATCACTACACCGTAAAAAACAAGACCAAGAGTAGAAATAAGAGCAGCTACTCCTCTTTGCGCTTTTGGAAAAGTTTTTCCAGCTGCTCCTGCGATATCTATAGAAAAATCTTTAGCAAGATTCAAAAACCCTCTGACAAACTGAAGTGCACTGATTGCTAAACCAAGAAGGGCAAGCCGGTATTGAGCGATATTATTGGTCTTTTTTAAGGTTTGATACCCATCCAGTAGATTGATTGGTGCGGTAGCTGCTGAGAGTATAGAGAGATTCCCGATTGCCAAAAAGGGTTTAGAATCTTCGGGATCAAATATTTTGAGCACATCGAGAGAGGTAGTGATAACTGTCGCGTTTAAATCAGAGATGACTGAAGTCATGGAGGGTACAGAAGAGAGATCTTGAAAAAAGGAAGAGACTCTATTACTAAGACCTTCCTCTGCAGGGGCCATCGCCACTTCTCCATTTGATACAACTTCAAAATAGCTAGTTGGCGTATGCTCATATTCAGGAGGCGATTTTTGACCATATAGCAGATGCCCAGAGGGAGCATCATGCCTTTGAAAAGGCATATACTTATAAGGGTCTTGCGGTTTTTTTGAGAAAACTTCCTTTAGTCCTTCCATAACTAAAGAAAATTATAACATATTTTTAAATTTTTGTTAATAAAATAACAAACAATTGATTATTAGTTATTTATGAATAAGGCTAGTAGGTGAAAATTTCTCTTTTAAAAAGTTCCCCTCTTCCATCCAATCGTAGAGGGTCTGGATCGATTTTTCGTCAGGTGCTACCTTTCTCGCTATTTGAGGGGCAGTTACCGCCCAAGATTTGCGCTCCCATGCAATTGTTTTTGGACTTTTAGTAGGAAGTGCTTTGGCGTAAAGAGAGAAGCTCTCCTCTTCGTTATCAACAGAAAATTGATTACTTTTTTCAAGAGCGCGTAAAAACTTTGCGATTGTTTGGGGATTTTGTTTCGCATACTTCTTATTGCAGACAAGCAGCAGCTCGGGATAGACAGGTGCACCTAATTCATCAAAGCGAAATGAGCGCGTGGCAACGCCCACTGTATCAAGCATCACAGGATCAACATTCCACATGATTCCCGAAACTCCGTCTGCTGCTCCTGTTGCTAGAATAGGAGTAAGATCCATGGGAATCTTTTTGATTTCTTTGAAGGCGATCCCCTCTTTTTTTGCAAAAGCACCTAGAACTAAAGAGACAGAGCCGTCAGGTTTTGCACTAATGACTTTCCCATCTAAATCCTTGGGCGTTAAAATTCCACTATCTGCTCGTACAGTAACTCCCTGCAAAGGCTTATCAACATAGGTGCCAATAATTTTGAAATTTTTTGTGCGGCAAGCGACTCGCATTAGAGGGATGGAGACATGGATGGCAATATCCACTCTCCCCATTTCAACAAGTGCCATTGTCTGTATAGGATCATAGAGTTTAATCAACTCTAAATCGATCCCCTCTTCTCGAAAAAACCCCTTTTCTTTTCCCGCATATATTGGAACATGATCAGGATTGGGGTACCAATCTAAAAGAAGTCGAACGCGCTCCCCACTAAAGAGAAAAAGCGGAAAGAGGAGGAGAAAAAATCTACGTTTCAAACTTCCTCCTTGTAACAAGCTTTTCAAGAAGAATGAAAGCGCCATAAAAGAGCGTGCTCATCATAAGAAGTACAATGAGTGTGGCAAAAACCCCCTCTATATCAAATTGAAAACGGCACTCTTGCAGATAGATGCCAAGGCCTCTCTGGGCACCCGCCCACTCTCCTGCAATGGCTCCCATTGCAGCTAAGCCCGCAGAGATGCGCAGGCCCGAAAATATGTAGGGCATTGCAAAAGGAAATTTGAGTTTCCAAAAGGTTTGCCACGCGCTCGCACCATGTACCTGAAAGTATTCAAGATGACTCTTTTTTGCCGTCATAAGACCGCGGTAAATATTGATAGTAAGAGGGAAGATGATCATTAAGGCTGTAGGAATTACAATACTAATCATCGACCAACCAAAAAAGAGGAGCATAATCGGAGCTAAAGCAAACATCGGCAAGCATTTTATCAAAAGAAAAACAGGTTGTAGAGTCATCCCTACAGTTTTAAAACGCGCCATCAAATACCCGATTGGAAATGCGATCAGAGCTGCTAACCCCATACCAAGAATCATCTCAAGAAGAGTTGCTGAAAGATGGAAAAGGAACTGCGGAAAGTGTTGAATCAATCGCACAAAAACCGCATAAGGAGATGGCAAAAGAAGAGAACTAGCTAGCATGTAGCCCCCCTTCTTTTAAATGATATATCTTATTTGACAAGTATCTGGCTTCATCAGGATTGTGTGTAATAAAAAGCAGAGTTAAATGGTACCGCTCTACCATCTCATCAACAAGCTTCATTAATCCCTCTTTTCGATCGTAATCAACAGAGGAAAAAGCCTCATCTAAAATTAAAATTGGGCGACGCAAAAGCAGAGCACGAATCAGGGCGACTCGCTGACGCATCCCTACTGAAAGCTCATGAGGATAGTACCCTTCATAACCTGTGAGACCTACTTGAGCAAAGATTTGCTCTGCCTCTTCTCTTTGATCTTTTTTTGCAAATTCGCAGGGCAGCAACGCGTTTTTCATTGCTGTTCTCCAGGGGAGTAAAAGATCTTCTTGCATCATATAACTAATTTGATCTCTTCCCTCATCAAGGGATTTGCCCCCAATAAAAATTTTTCCTTGTTGAATAGGATAGAGACCTGCAATTAATTTAAAAAGAGTCGTTTTTCCACTTCCAGATGGGCCGAGTAGAGCGATGCGCTCCCCCTTTTTGACTTGTAAAGAGAGGTTGTTTAGTAACTGCTTTCCAGAAAAACTGAAAGTAAGATTTTCCACACTCAGCATAAGAACTGATTGTATCCCTTGAAGAGAAAATTTGCAATTTCAGTACTCTATTACAGGGTACTAAAGACACGTTTTAATACCTGGTAAATGAGTGACTAAAATTTTTTGTTACAAAAGTCAAAGCAGAATCTGCAGAGAGATTCAATCCAAAGTAAAAAATGGCAAAGAGAATTAATGTTGGAATTAGCGCAGCAATGAAAAGACGTAAGGGCGAGACGCCATCTTTAAAATATTTACGCAATAACATCTGTCCAGCAGGGTTGGGTGCGTTAGCAATAACAGTTAAACCACCACCTACAACAACACCGCTCATAATCGCCTGCTTCATCCCCTCTGTAAGCGTCGGGATCAAACTAGAGAGGTAAGTTACCATTGCATTGTCGTTAAACGCTGTAAGAACCGTTCCAACAAGCATCAAAGGTCCCTCTTTTAACCCACCAAGCAAGGGCGTAATCCACCACCCCTGTAATCCACCATGAATTACAAGTGCTCCCAAGAAAAAGCCCACTAAGATGGGACGCTTTAAGTGCAAAGGATATTGGTGGGGTGAGGTTGCTTGATGAAATCCCAAAAAGAGCAAAAAAGTGCCGATAAATACAGCAGGATAGTGGGAGTTAAATACGCACCAAAAGAGAAGAAGCACATGAATTAAACTAATCCAGAGAGGAGCCTTTGCCTCTTCTATTTCATTGCCCTTCATTTTTGCTGATTTACTTCGCTTTTCAAGAATGCGAAATTCTCTTCTAAAAAGGAAAAAGTAGAGAGTGTTTCCTGCTAAAATTCCCGATACAGCTTTCCACCCAAAGTAGGTAAACATATAGCTTGTTGTCCAATCCCAACAATTAGAAATAATCAGTACAGGAGGGGCAGCAAAATTTGTGAGGATCCCTCCAACAGAGACGTTGACAAAGAGCAAGCCCATCGTTGCGTAGGCAAAACGCTTTGATGGCCCATGTTGGTAAAATTTATTTGCCAAAAGCAGAGCAGAAAGAGTCATCGCCCCTGCTTCTGTAATTAAAGAGCCTAGAAGAGGTCCAACTGTAAGGATAACAAACCACCACGAAGCGAGGGATCCTCCCATCAATTTTGCGATAAAGGCGAGCATGCGCTCAGATAATTTTACAATAGGACGTGTTGCAGCAAGACACATCACAACAACAACAAATATAGGCTCTACATAGCTGCGTGAGTCTATATATTCTACTGCAGTGCCCCAATCGTAAAAGAACGAGATAGCAAAGAGAAGGGGAATCACCCAAATACCAAAAATCACTTCAACTTCACCGAGAAAGTGTAAAATTTCAGCAGCAAAGCTCTTATCCTTCTCATCATTTTCTGGAAAAGTTGGATCAAAGCCAGGAGGACGAGCTCGGCGCTTGCGGTGACGCTCTGCAATCCTTTGTGAAACTTGCGAAATCTTATTTGCAAGAAGAGTGTGAATTACCGCCAAGGCAAAAATAACGAGACAAGTAATGTGAAAAGGACTAATCGAGTGACTTTGAAGAGAGAAGCCCGCATTTCCTACATCAAGGTTAGCAGGAAAACAAGAGCTACTATTTGCAAGAACGTTCAAGAAATTGTGCACCATAAGGTATTCTTAAGTTATATTATGTATGAGGATTTTTTTCAGCGTTTCCAGGAATATGGTAACAGATCCTACACCACATGGCCAGAAAAAACTTACTCTCCATATTTTTCCAAAATGCGTTGACGCTCCTGCTGCAAAACTACAACCTGCTGATCAAGAAGATCTGCTTGTTCGTTATAATAGTCTGCAACATTCCAGTACCGTCTTGCATCCCCAACATTATTGGGATTAAACTGCAGGCGATCTCCCTGATTTTTTGCACGCGTTGCTTTAGCGCGATAGAGATCACTTAAATTTTTCTTGCGCGTGATGCTTTGGTCAAGAATTGAGATCTTTTCCTGCCAATTTTCACGTGTTACTTCACTCGAAGGGCTACTGCTTGAACCTTGCGCACACCCTGGCATTATTAAAAGAAGACTCAAACTAAATAATATTTTTTTCATTGTAAACACCCCAGAAAATAATATATAACACAAAATTATGATTTGTCACTTTGAGTTACATAATTTTGAAGAAAAAGGAAAAAAGCAGACCCACGCTCTTAAAATTGCTCTTTTAATAGCTGTCATCTTTATGGCTGTTGAATTTCTCTTTGGCTATCTTGCAAATTCTCTTGCTCTAATCGCCGACGCACTTCATATGTTCACAGACGTAGGAGCCTTTCTTCTAAGCATTGTTGCAATAAAAATTGGGATGCGTCCTAAAACATCAAAAATGAGCTTTGGCTATCGACGCGCCGAAATATTAGGAGCTCTAGCAAGCAGCGTAATACTCTGGGCACTCTGCCTTATTATCATCTACGAAGCCATTACACGCATGATCCATCCAGAAGAGGTCAAAGGCCTTATCGTATTTATCGTTGCAACTATCGGCTTAATTGCAAACATCGTCATGATGAAGGTTCTTCACACGCATCAAGAAGGAAATCTCAATGTAAAAGCTGCTTTTTTACATGTCATAGGGGATCTTCTTGGCAGCATCGGAGTCATTGCATCTGGACTCATTATTCTATGGACACACTACTCTATCGTTGACCCTATCATCTCTACTCTTTTTGCTCTTATAATCCTCTTTACATCTGCCAAAATCATCAAAAAAACCACTACTATTTTGATGGAAGGAGCTCCGCAAGATATAAATCCAGACGAAGTAGAAAAAAATTTACTTAAACTTCCTGGGGTACGTGCTGTTTTTGATCTTCACATTTGGACCGTAGCAGAAGGACAAAATGCCCTCTCATGTCACCTTCGTGCAGATGAGATCAGTGCCACCTTAAAACGAGCACACGCGATGTTAAAAGAAAAATATAATATATACCACGCCACGTTGGAAGTAGACCTTTTAGAAACAATCGAGTAAAATCGGGCCATGCTACGCCTCATCCTTCCCCTATTCTTGGCTATACCTCTTTTTTCTATGACGATTAAGGAACGCCTTCGTTTTGCGCATGAGGGCCAATACATCGTCACAGAGCAGAGCAAGTTGGTCACTTTCATGCGTATTCAATCTCTTACCGATAAGCGTGTAGTTTTAGAAGAGATCAGCATTCCTAGTCATAAAGCAAAAAAAATAAATTGGCGCAGCTGGTATCGCGACGGGACCCCAGGAGCTACCTCGCACCTACTCTACGAAATAGACTTGGCAAGAGGAGTCTGTACAAATGCTTACTCTCCTCAAAGAGAGGTCTCCTTAAATTCATCAGCGCAGCAACTCTTTACTGATTTGATTGCTCTTCCCTTAAAAGCTGTGCGAGAAAAAGATCGAAAACGCATCGGAGCCCCTCCTCAAGAGGGTCTAGATATGCGTAAAATTTGGAATCCACCCCTCTTTCAAAATGGAAAAAAACTGACAAAAATAGCTACGAAAGTCTACAAAGCGCACTGGCCTGATGATGGAACAGAGCTTGCAGGAAAAAACTTGGAACTCTACTTTCATGAAGGATCTCCTTTCCCTTGCTGGATGGAAATCTCAAACAGTGCTGCCACATTTAAAATTCGCCTTATAGATAGCGGAGACGCGTAAAAAACATCTGAATAACTGCTCTTTTCGAGAAAAGATGAAAAAATGAGAACAAATTGGTTTTGGAGAACGAAGCTAACTCCATAAGAGTTAGTGAGTTAGAAAAACCGATTTGGACCAATTTTTGGTCCCTTATCGAAAAGTCTAAATTATTCAGTATGTCCATAAGCACTTGACAACACCTTTATAAGACTCTAACATGCAGCCATGAGATTTAGATCCCTACGCAAGTGCAAGAAGATATTCTTTGCTACTCTAAAAAAATACAGACGTAAAAGAGAACAGCTAAACAGCGAAGAGCGCGATACAATTTGTCGAGAGCTTAAAACCGCTCAAAAAGCGATTATCGAACACGATCGGGACGAAGCAACGCAAGCGACTAACATGCTTGCAGAGTTTTCAAAGACCTATCTCAAAAAAGATTTTTATGATCATCTTCGCTCCATAGTAGGTTTAGGATTTGCTCTTATCGCCGCAATCTTGATCCGTCAAGTCTGGTTTGAACTCTATGAAATCCCAACGGGCTCTATGCGTCCAACCCTACAAGAAAAAGATCGCCTCTCTGTTAGCAAAACTACATTTGGAATCAATACCCCCCTCAAACCGACTCACCTCTATTTTGATCCTGACCTTGTTCAGCGCTCTGGTATTTTCACCTTTACGACAGCAAACATGGATATTCCTGATAGCGAGATGCGCTATTTTTATATCTTTCCAGGTAAAAAACAACTCGTTAAACGACTCATGGGAAAACCTGGAGATACCGTCTATTTTTATGGAGGAAAGCTATACGGAGTAGATTGCAATGGAAATGACATCACACATGAGTTGCAATATCCGGAGCTCCCCTACGTTGACCATGTCCCTTTTCTCCAATTTGGAGGCAAAACCGTCACACCAGACCGCCCCCGTGGAGGTATCTACTCTCCTGCAATCTTCTATCAAATGAATCAACCTGTTGCTAAACTTACACAGATAGGAAGAGGAGATATCTGTGGAAAAATGCTTGTACCAGGTGTCGAGGATTACGGACAGCTTTGGGGCATGCGCAACTACGCTATGGCCAAGCTTCTGACAACAGAAGAAGTAGAAGCGTGGACCGATCATGAGCTTACAAAAGGTGCGGCTCTCTATCTTGAGCTTACACACGATCCCTCTCTTAAAGAAGCCAGCCTCGAACTAGATATTTATGGTCGAAGAAGACCCGCATTAAAAACGGAGAGCTCCATCATTCCCCTCACTCAGCAACAGCTGACCCATCTCCATCGCGGCCTCTATACCGCGCGCTTTACAGTTCGAGATGGCTACGCCTACAGGTATGGGACACACATTCCGAAAGATCAGTCAATCCCCTACTATGTCGTTCCACTACGAGGAATTGAAAATGGCACCTTTGAAATCCGTGAAGGTAGAGCTTACAAGATCCAATGGCAGGGAATTTCAAAAAAACTTCCTGAAGATTACCCCCTAAATCACCCCAATAACAAACAGCTACAAGCACTCTTTAATCTTGGGATTGAATTTGATACACGCTTTGGCTCAAACCAAGAGTGCCAACACCTGCGCCCTTCGCGATTCGCCTGGTTTCGCAATGGAGATCTCTACGTTATGGGAGCTAAAGTTATCGACAAAGATGAAAAAAACCTTATACAATTTGTTGAGGAAGAGAAAGCAAAGCCAGCACCTTACCTCCCCTTTATCGATCATGGCCCCCCAATTACTCCAGAAGGAGAAATCGATTGCGACTTTCTACAAACATACGGGCTAAAAATCCCAGAAAAACACTACCTCGCCCTTGGTGATAACTACGCCATGAGCGGCGATAGTCGCGTCTTTGGATTTGTCCCGCAAGGAAACCTTCGCGGCTCACCCGACTTTATCTTCTGGCCACCAGGCTCGCGCTTTGGTCAGCCAGTTCAGCCGCCCTACCCGTGGCTAACACTCCCTCACTTTATCATCTGGATTATAGCCGCCATCCTCATATTTCTTTGGAACTACTACCAACGCAAGCGTCACAGACTCCCGCAAGAGATCGAGTAAAGTCACTACTTCATCAAAAACAAAGAGAGTTTCAGTTGGAGTAATTTTTTCTCTCATTGCAAAGGATAACTCTTTAACAACTCGTTTTGAGTCGAGGCCCTTTTCAAAGGTAAATTTTACTTTTTTTTGTAATCCTAAAATTTAATTTTACGAAATCCAAACAACTAAACGCTTCACATGACTACCCATGGTTGTATTTCAAGGTTAAATCAATACCTTCATGGTCAAAAATCAAGGTAAATATTTTTTTATTTGGTCAAAAATCAAGGAGGCAACTACAAAAGAGCAAAACAATCGTAATAAGCTCATACCGAGCGAAGTGGCTACAGCAGGTTCTTAGTTTGAAGTAGATTTATTGATACGCGAAGCGACTGCAAAAAAAACTCGCACTGCGCGAAGCGGCTACAGCGGGTTCTTATCGCAAAGCAAAATTGGATATCTGACGGCGTGGCAGTACTGCGTACGGCACGACGGCTGAGATTCGATTTGGCGCAGCGAGAAGGAGACGAAAAATAACTAAGCAGTTATTTTTATAGCTATTTTAGCCATTTCTCCATTCAAATCCCACTCCTGACCTGTGTTCGAAACCATCTCTAACTTTGTTACGAGTGCTTCTCCACAAATGTAATCTTTATGCAGCTCATACGCTTGGCTCACGCGATCAGAACCCTCTATCTGGACCTCAATGCGATCTGTAACCTCAAGATTCGCTTCACGACGCATCGTATTCAGCTTGTTGACAATTTCTCG
Source organism: Candidatus Algichlamydia australiensis (assembly GCA_033977065.1). GTDB lineage: Bacteria > Chlamydiota > Chlamydiia > Chlamydiales > JAJFMI01 > Algichlamydia > Algichlamydia australiensis. Next base: position 210,364 of record JAXCHI010000002.1, on the reverse strand, counting down.
GGCCAAACCTTCAAGTTTAAGCTCTTCACTTAGGGTCAAGTCTAGAGCAACAGTTAGTGCGCCTTCGCAACTTGCGACAAGACCTTGCTTTACTTTGCGCTCAATCAAAAGATCTTTTTCCGTCAGAGCAAAATTTTCCTCGATCTCAACAGATTTTCCATTAAGAAGGGTGTTAACCTGTTCTGTTGAAAGCGAGCCAACCGCTTTACAAATTGGGCCCATTTTGGCACCTGCTCGCTTTTTCAACTCTGCGAAATTGGGTTTCACTTTGATTTCCACAAACTCTTTCTCATTTTCAGAGTAGACAACTTCCTTAACATTGAGCTCATCTAGGATCAAATTTTCGCTGCTTTTTAAGGCAGTCAAGACTTGCTTGTCGGACGAAATTAAAAAGACTTTTGGTAGAGGCTGGCGCACTTTCATACGCTCCTCTTTGCGAAGAGCATGCCCCAGACTCACAGCTGTCTGCGCAAGAGCCATCTCTTTTTCAAGATTTTCATCCTGCATATTAGGATTCATTTTTGGAAAATCTGTAAGGTGAACAGACTCTGGATCCTTTTCTCTGCGCAAACCTTGGTAGATCGCCTCACTGATAAAAGGAATGAACGGCGCCGCAATGCGGACTAAACTCTGCAAAACTTGATAGAGTGTTTGGAACGCTTCTCGGCGATCAGATGAATCTTCATCCGCCCAAAAACGCGGACGACAGCGGCGAATGTACCAATTAGTCACCTGATCAATGAATCGCAAAAATGGAGGAACCGCATCGCTTAATTGGTACTCATCCATACTTTTCTGCACATCAGAGATCAAAGTCTGCAGCTTAGAGAGAATCCAGCGATCAATGACCGCCTCCGGCTTTTCAAGATCTGCGCCTGGCTGCCAGCCATAAATTTTTGCATACGTCGCAAGGAAAAAGTAGCTATTCCAAAGAGGCAAAAGCATCCCTCGCACCACTTGCTCAACGCCTTTTTCACAAAAGCGCAAGTCATCGCCATGCGTTGCGGGGCTATTGAGTAGATAAAGCCTTACTGCATCGGCACCAAATTTTTCAAAAACAATTTCCGGCTCCGGATAGTTCTTCAGGCTCTTGGACATCTTGTTGCCATCTTCGGCAAGCAAGATCCCATTGACAATCACATTTTTGAAAGCGGGCCTGTTAAAAAGCGCTACAGAGAGTACATTGAGCGTGTAAAACCAGCCGCGAGTCTGATCAAGCCCCTCCGCAATAAATTCAGCTGGGAAGCCCTCCTCAACCAACTCTTTATTTTCAAAGGGATAGTGGTTTTGCGCATAGGGCATCGATCCCGATTCAAACCAGCAATCGAAAACTTCCGACACTCGCGAAAACGTCTTGCCATTTTCTTCAAACGTCAGATCATCAATAAAGTGGCGATGAAAATCTTCAATTTTCTTTCCTGTACGCTTCTCAAGCTCCTCTTTCGACCCAATTGCAATGCACTCTCCATCCTCTGCACGCCAAATTGGGATCGGTGTACCCCAATAGCGATTGCGAGAGATCGCCCAGTCGCGCGCATTTTCAAGCCACTTCCCAAAACGTCCCTTTTGCAAATGCCCCGGCACCCAATGAATTTTTTCATTTGCCGTGATCAACTGCTCCTTAATTTTTTCCACCGAGACAAACCAAGTGCTCACTGCGCGATAGATCAGAGGACTATCAGAGCGCCAACAGAACGGGTATCTGTGACGAATCGTCCCATGATCAAAAACCCTACCCGCCTCTTTCAAACGTTTGATAATCGCTTTATCTGCCTCTTTGACAAACTGGCCCTCATGCTCAGGAATCTCACTTGTAAACTTTCCATTCTGATCAATCGGACAGACTGGTTCAATCCCCTCACGCTTGCAGACAAAAAAGTCCATCTCTCCAAACGCAGGCGCAGCATGCACAAGACCTGTGCCATCTTCCTCGCCCACAAATTCATCCAGCAGAACGCGAAACCCAGCACGATCAGAAAAATATTCAAATGGCGGTAAATACTCTTTTTCAGCAAGGTCTTCTCCAGAAAACTCTTCTACAGCCTTTGCCCCCTCAAAATAGTGCTCCAAACGACTCTTAGCCAAGATATAGAAACGCCCCTCTTTCTCTACCTTGACATAACGCATCTTTGGATTGGCAATCACGGCCAAGTTTGAAATCAGCGTCCAAGGGGTCGTTGTCCAGATCAATAAGCTCGTATTCTCATCCTCTTTCAGAGGCATCGCAACCGTCAACGAAGGATCATCTACATCGCGGTAGTTTAAATTCGCTTCAAAATTAGAAAGTGGGGTTCCCAATTTTGCTGAAAAGGGCATCACCTTAAACCCCTCATAGACCAAACCCTTTTTCCAAAGTTCAGAAAAGACCCACCAGACCGACTCCATATAGGTCGGATCCATCGTCTTATACGTCTGATCAAAATCGACCCAGCGCCCCATCCGATCAACCGTCTTCTTCCACTCCTCAACAAAGCGGAAAACAATGCTGCGACACTCCTCATTGAAATTGCCAATCCCAAATTTTTCAATTGAGGGCGCTCCACCCAAATTCTTCGCCTTCTCAATCTCATTTTCCACCGGCAAACCGTGACAGTCCCAACCAAAACGCCTTGGCAAATAAAACCCTTGCATCGTCTTGTAGCGCAAAACAACATCTTTAATCGTACCCGCTAAAATATGGCCATAGTGGGGCAACCCCGTGGCAAACGGGGGGCCATCATAGGAGGAAAATAGTTTTGAACCCTTCCGGTTCTCCACTGACTTTTTAAAAATATCTTTTTCTTTCCACAAGTTAAGAATGCGCTCTTCGCGGCTTGAGAAACTCTCTTTTTCGGTCGTAAACATAGCCCTTATCTTACTAAAAATTAGGCTTTTGTCCTACCCAAAAAAAGCCCAAAAACCTACACTAATTTCAGAAAAACCGTGAAAGCACCAACTAACACCAGTCTAACTTACTGATTGTTAACCAGTTGCTAGTTTGCTTGTACAGGTTTTTTCTGGTATAATTACAGATGGGGGTGAACAGGTTTCGACTTGGTAGCTTACCTATTTTTTGGCATGCGGAGGACGTCGGTTGGCCTCCTAAATCATCCGACTAGCATTGTAATTGGCGAAGAAAATTGCGATTTTGCTCTAGCTGCTTAAGCTTGAGCGATAGCTTAGCGTCCTAACCCGACATCCTAAGCGCGATCCACACAGAATCGGACCGAGAGTTCGTGTACGATCGTCATTTATCTTGGTATGAGGAGTGCTTGTATTCCATAGGGCATTTTCTCAAGACACATATGGGATAGAGCTCGCTCTACATGGGGTGTCTTACATAAGGGTGAGTTCTTAAATACTTAAGGCAATAAGCATGTAGTCAAACCTAGGAAACTAGCTGAGGACGAGAGTTCGATTCTCTCCACCTCCAAAGATAAATTTTACATTACAAAAACGCCGCACAGGTGCTTAGATTTTTTCGATCGCGACGCAGGTAAACCCGAGGGTTTACCAAGGAGCGAGCGGAAAAAGATGAGTGGCTGTGCGGCGTTTTTGTCTGTAAAATTTGTCTTTGGGGGTGGGAACCTCCAAAAATTATTTTACATAATAAAAGCCCGCACAGATGCTTAAGTTTTATTGCTAATGCGACAAATTCAAATCTTTTGAGGTTTGACAAGGAACATTAGTCAAAAAAAATGAGCAACCCTATGAATTTTTAATTTTAAAAAAATTTTTTAAATATTTTTTTTATTAAAAACACCGAAAATTAAAACATTAACACCATTTGATTGATTTTATTATTATTTAATGATACAATAAATGACATGAATATTTTGCCAACTAATTCCCTTAAAACAATAAGGCCCGATCTCCAAGGAGGAGCCTCGCCCCAATCTATTCTAGGGTCAAGAACATTTTCACAAAGAACTGTAGATAGTCTACTTTCTAACTTTGATTCTTCTGAGATTGAAGATTTAACTTATCTTATACTTTCAGAAGACGAAAATAGCCCTCCCTCCAAATCTAGAAAAACCAATTCACAATATTGGAAAAAATTACAAAAACCTGCTCCTAGAGTTTATAGAGCTATTTGCACTAAAAATGTCAAACTATTAGCCACCGGAATTGATGAATTAGTAAATAATAGTAACTACCTAGAAGTTGCACTGCATTCTGCAATTAAAAAAAATTGGAAGAGCGGCACAGCACTGCTGTTAAAAAAGGGAGCTGATCCTAACTGGAGAGATCCGGAGACAGGCTCTTCAGCTATCAATTGCTCAAAATTTGCTACACATAAAGAAATGTTTTTTCTATTACTAAAGTGGAATGCATCCCTCTTTTTACCCCTAAATCGCCAAAAACAATCAGCACTACACCTTGCAGCAGCCTCTAACTCACATGAAGTCGTTAAAAAAATTATAGAAAAAGCTCCTTTGTCCCTCTTTGAGAGAGACATATACGGTAAGCTACCCGTTGACTATGTTTCGAAGAAACAAAGGTGAAAGAGTACTAGGCCTTGTTTCATCAAATACAGATTTAAAAAATTTCAAATAGGTGAGAACATCCTGAATTTAGGAAGCAGCTAGATCCCTTCCATCCTAAACTTGCCGACTTCATGTCTGAAGGAATGATTGTCTTTGCTGATAGAGAGAGCTAGAGCAAGCAAAAAAAGATGAGTGGCTCTGCGGCGTTTTTGTCTGTAAAAAACGATTTTGAGAGTGGTAATTTTTCAAAAAATAATTTTTACATTTATTTATAAAAAATTAAATAATTAAAAATTTAATTGCTTTTATTGTTATTTGATTATATAATAAATGACATGAATATTACACCCATTGGTTCAATTGCACATGAACCTTTTAAACCAATCGAGTTCGATCTCCAAGAAGAACTTCCACCCCCATCTATTCTGGGAACAAGAACATTTTCAGAAAGAATTTCAGATGATATTTTAGATAATCCATTTTTTAGCCTTGATCCTTCTGAAATTCAAAATTTAATTTGTCCTAAGCCTTCAGAAGATGAAGATCGCCCTCCCTCTAAATCTAGAAAAGTCAGTTCACAATATTCGAAAAAATTAAAAGAACCTTTTCCTGAAGTTTATAGAGCTATTTGCGCTAAAGATAGCGAACTATTAGCCACCAAAATTAATGAATTGGCAAAGAGTAGCAATTACCTAGGAATTGCACTACATAGCGCAATTAAAGAAAATTGGAAGAAAGGCGCAAAACTATTGTTAGAAAATGGAGCTGATCCTAACTGGATTGACAAGGAGACAGGTTCTTCAGCTATCAATTGCTCAAAATTTGCTACGTATAAAGAGATGTTTTTTCTATTAATAGAGAAGAATGCATCACTCTCTTTACCTGTAAATCTCGAAGGAAAATCAGCACTACACCTTGCCGCAGTTTATGGATCACTAACAGTCGTAAAAAAAATTATAAAAATGAATCCTTACTCTGTTCTTGTTAGAGACAAATCAGGCAAGCTGCCCGCTGACTACGCCTCAAAAAAACAAACTTTCAATGTAAGCGAAAAAAACATCTCAAAACTTAAAGACTACATTGAACGAACAAACGAATCCCACAAAGAAAAAACTTTAGACGAGCTTTTAGGAAAGGCTGTAACTGCTAGATGGCAAGAAGGGGTAAAGTACTTGCTTAAAAAAGGCGCGAACCCAAATAGTCAAGACCCAAAAACTGGAAATACACCCCTTCATAGAGCAACCTTCGGCGGCATGACTACATTGTGCAAACTATTACTAGCCACTGATCCCCTATTAAATATCCAAAATAACAAGGGTGAAACAGCGTTACATCTAGCTGTAAAATACTGCACACTGAAATTGGTTGAAACTCTTCTTAAGAAATCTACTAGCCTTGTTAAAATTAAAACTAAATCTGGTCAATCGATTTTTCACTATGTCGCTATGCGAAAAAAAGGCCCTTCTGATAATTCAAGTTATATCGAAAAAGTTTTACTTTTAACTGGTGACTTAGAAGATCTAACGGCAAAAGACAAAAGTGGCAAACAACCAGTCGATTACTGCCAAACAAGTCATACCAAAAAAATATTCCAAAAACGAATCAAATATCTAGAACTTGTAAATTAAATAACCCTTTTCGATTCCCCTCTTCACACATGAACCTATCTTATAAAACAATTTTAGTGAGATAGGTTCATAGGCCGATGAGCTATGAACTCATCGCTTGAAACAGCATTGCTTCAATTTGGTTGCGATTCACTTTGGGCAAAATTTTTATCGAGCACAGAGCCTTACTGCAAAAACAGCTTGATAAATATTTTTACTCACAGCCACTCTTACAACAAGATTTATTGAAACATTTACAATATTTTTTGTTATACAAATGGAGCAAAAATAGAAGAAGAGCTGATATGTAGCTTAACTCTATTGGCAATATTTTTGCATTACAAAAAGCCCGCAAAATTGCTTAGATTTTTGTAAACGTAACGCAACGAAACCTATTGGTTTCGTAAGGAGCGTTAGCAAACAGATATGTGACTACAACGAAATCGAATCGGCTACTTTTCTCATGCGCCGCCTTCCTACTTTTGCCCAGAAGTGGAAGAATTTTTTTGGCATCAATTTCATTAGATAGAGCTGACTCTTAACAAGTATTGAAGATGATTTTCTTGTCATCATCCGGTTACTTGACTCTGCAAGCTTCTGTCCCTTTTCGACATATTCCCAAATCGACTTTTCATAGTTAGCATAAGCTATTCTATAATCTCCTTTAACTAACTCTATTTCACGAGCTAAAACGTATGCTCCAACGATGGCCATGCTCGTCCCCATTCCAGAGGCTCCAGAAGCTGCATAAGCAGCATCTCCTACCAAGGCAACTCGCCCTTTAGACCAACAAGGCATGCTGACTTGCGCTAATGAGTCAAAATAACAATTATCGCTTGCTTTCATCGCATTCAAAAACCATGGGATCTCCCAGCCTAAATCTTTAAACTGCTCCTCAAATACTGCTTTTGGATTTTCGCACGACAATGCTCTGTTTTTCTCAGATTTATATGCGAGAGCAGCAAGTGAATTATTATTTACTGCGTATGCTGATACTAATTTTCCCTTGTCAAAATAGACAAGCTCCGTACGATCAAGATCAAAAATATTTTTAATTGGATAGATACAAAAATGGATTCCATACTCCTTTAAAAATTTTGAATCTTCCCCAAATGCTAATCTTCTCACGTTGGAGCGAAGACCATCGGCTCCAATAACAAGATCAAATTCTCTAGGTGAGCTTTTCTCAAAATAGACCATCTTTTCTGCGTCTATCTTTGTAATTGCGTCGTGAAAAATCATCTCAATTCCATCTAGTGTTTCTGAAATGATTCGAGAAAGATCCCAGCGATTCACTTCAATCTCTCCTTCTGATGACAAACCTGTAATATCACCATCAAATTCAAATATTTTACCGTTTGATGTGACAAATTTTGAATGCAAAATGTTGACGTTTGCATCGAGAAGCTTTTGATGGATTCCCATTCGTTTTACAACCTCAATAGCTGCGCCACGCACATCAACTTTATATCCTCCTTTTCTCAAACAAGGATGTTTCTCAACGACTGTTGGAGTAAAACCACGCTTTTTAAGCCAATAGGCAAGTGTAAGGCCGGCAATCCCAGCGCCTGATATTAATATTTTCATAATTAAAAGGATATCACACAAACCGACCGTCGGTCAACTGGTAAAGATGATTTAATTTTGCTATACTGTGGCCATGGCAAAACTTGAGCGAAAAATAGAGATCATTAAGGCAGCTCGTCACCTCTTTGATTCCAAAGGCTACGAAAATATGACGATGCAGAAAATCATGAAAGAGCTCGATATAGCCAAAGGAACTATATACCATTATTTTGAATCCAAAGAAGCACTATTTGAAGCCGTGATCGAAGAGATTGTTGGAGAAAATGTGACCCATATGAGATCTCTAATTGAGGGGTCTCAAAAAAATGCCTTGCAAAAGCTCCAACTACTCGTAAGCACCGGAAATATTTCCGAAGAAAATAGAGCTGTATTGGATGGGCTCCACAAACCTGCGAATAGTGCCATGCATAGTCGCCTACTTGCTCATGCGTTAATTAAACAAGCTCCACTTTATGCAGAGATCATCCAACAAGGGTGTGATGAGGGGGTGTTCAAGACCGAAACCCCTCTTGAATGCGCAGAATTTATCCTCTCTGCAGTTCAATTTCTTACTGATAAGGGAATCTACTCTTGGACGGAAAAAGATCTGAACCGCCGAATGCACGCTTTTCCAAAACTACTCGAACAACAGTTGCAAGCGCCATCAGGCTCCTTTCAGTTTCTCTTTAAAAAGCACCGCACAAGTCAGACTTAACCTAGCTGATCTGATGCTACAAGGTAATCAGGGTCTTCTAGTACATTCGTTTCGATCAGATCTCCTGCTTTTTTAAGCAACAACTTGCAATCGGGACTTAAGTGGCGCAGGCACAACTTTTTTCCCAGTGCTTTGTAGCGTTCAGTAACGAATTGAATGGCGTGAATTGCTGAATGATCGGTCACGCGCGCATGGATAAAATCAATGATAATTTCTTGGGGATCATCTTCAATATCAAACAATGTTTTAAACTGAGATACGGAAGCAAAAAATAAGAGCCCATGGAGGTGGTACTCTTTTGCTCCATTTTTATTAATGCTCTTTTTTACGTAGATATTTTTTGCTGTTTCCCAAGCAAAAACGAGTGCCGCAATGACCACTCCTACAATGACTGCAACTGCCAAATTGGTCAACACTGTCACAGCAGTCACAATCACGATTACAAAAACATCATGTTTTGGGATTTTACGGATAAATTTAAAGGTGGCCCACTCGAAGGTTTCGATCACTACCATCATCATTACCCCAACTAAGGCAGCAAGCGGAATCATTTTAATGACAGGCCAAAAAATCAGGATAAAAAGGAGAAGAAAGACTCCAGCAACAATTCCTGATAACCTACCCCGACCTCCTGAATTGATATTGATCATGCTCTGCCCAAGCATTGCACACCCACCCATTCCTTGAAAAAACCCAGACATGACGTTAGCGATTCCCTGGGCTACGCACTCTTTATTTGCACGTCCCCTGGTATGAGTGATCTCATCAATTAACGATAAGGTCATTAGAGATTCAGATAAGCCAATAATGCACAGAACCAGAGCATAGGGAACGATAATTTTGAGAGTTGAGAAGTCAAATGGTACATGTAACCACGAAAATTTCGGGAATCCATAAGAAACTCCTTCTCCTCCCATCATATCCATAACAAGACGAGTATCTAACTGAAAGAGGCGCACGATAGCTGTCACAAAGACAATAGCAACAAGAGCTCCTGGTATTTTTTTTGTAAACCTTGGTAAATAGTGGGTGATTGCCATGGCAGTCAGGGCTAATCCAATCATTAAATATAAGGGGTAGCCTGTAAGCCAGCTCTTTACTCCATTAATGTTTATTTTAAACTGCTCCAACTGAGCAATAAAAATTACAATTGCTAAACCATTTACAAAACCAACCATGACGGACTTTGGCATAATTCGAATAAGCTTACCTTGTCGAAAAAGCCCCACAAGTAGTTGAAAAATCCCCGTTAATACAATTGTTGCAAATAGGTATTCAACCCCATGTTGAATCACTAAAGTCGCAACAACCACAGCCATTGCGCCCGTAGCTCCAGAGATCATCCCAGGTCTTCCCCCAAGCAAAGCGACAATTAAGCATAGAAAAAATGCCGAATAGAGGCCGACTAGAGGATCGAGATTTGCTACTAATGCAAACGCAATCGCCTCTGGAATCAGCGCTAGAGCAACGGTAAGACCGCAAAAAAAGTCGATATTCCATTTTCCCTCAAATGGCATTAAAAAATTTTTGATTTTTGTCGGTATCATTTTCATAGGTTACTCGTACTGAATTTAGCTTTAATATATAAATAGTATGGAAGCTCCTAAATATAACAGATTTCTGAAAAAAAGAGGAGGAACTCAATGTATTTTGAAACCGTTGAGGTAAAAACATCTGAAATAGGGCAATTTGACGACGGCTTAGGGGTATTCGCTTGCAAAAACTTCAAAAAGGGCGAAGTTGTGATCAAATGGAATTTAAAGGTCCTAACAGAGAGAGAGTACAACACCCTTCCGGAGTATGAAAAGAAAAATTTTTGCCATAAACGTGAAGGTTCTATTTTTTTCTACCCTGATCCCGAAAGACATGTGAACCGATCAGATAAACCAAATGTTGCTTCAGACATGGAAAAGGAAGCAAATATTGCTCTTTGCGATATCAAAAAAGGTGATGAGATTTCCATTTCAGCCACAACAGTAGAAGATTTTTGAAATAATCTCTCAAAAGTGACTTAGAAAAAAATTGCCCCTGGCAATATGAGATCAGGGATCTTGATTACTCCAATTCGGTCTCTACAAGGGCTTCGTCGTCCCGTTTCTCAGTGGTCGAAATCCATAATGATGATATTTACGCATATTTCTCCTTCAAAATCCTACGCGAAGGTTAACAATCAGTCCATGGACATAAAGATTTCCGTTAGGTAAAAAACTTCTTCCGATCGATTGCGCGCTTACAGCGGTTCGCAACATATTCTGGTCAAAGAAGACTTGAACGCCGTAGTCTGCGGAGAGATCAACATAGTAGCGATCACAGGAGAAGCCTCTGCCCCATCCAAATCCTAGGTTTAGATCGAGGTGCGTTCTCAAGTAATTGGCATTATCGTGATTTACAATAATGCGATTGGCAACAGCCACCTCTGTGTTTTGCTCGCTTTCCAAATCATATTGCGTATAGAGAATATCTAACCCCCCATTGCCATACAAACGCCAACCTTTGCCAAGTACCCAATTTGTAAAGAGTCCAACACGCGGACCGATCCCCCAAGAATCGGATGAGAGATCAATATGCGTTGAGGGAAAGATAAAAAAATCTGCGGGATTGGTGTTGACGTAGTCAATATCAAGATCCTGATCAATGATGGCAAATCGCAAACCAATAAAAGGTTTGAAACAGAGCCTTGGTCCGATGGCATGCATGCGCGCCAAGTCCCAATCAATTAGGTGCATCTGCAGCGTCCACTTTTCCGATCCAAAGTTGTATTGGGGATTCAAAAAACTGGGGATTTGCCATGCAGGAAAGAGTTTTTTGGGAATATTATTGGGATCTAAGTTGACTTGCACATCGGCTGTTGCCCTAAACCAGGTATACTCAAGAGAAGTATCCCAGCCATCATAATCGAGATCCATCCCTAAGCAAATTTTGAATCCAGGCTTATACTTAAAGTCCAAATCGACTTCATTTCCATTCACAAGATCAAGAGCGTTTGCGTTATCAGAAACCACTCCTAAAATCATATTTTCCTGAAGAGGCTGCCAGTAAAGATAGCTTACGGAAGCAAAATATTTATAAGCTCCCTGTTCATCACAGCAAGGAGGTTCATATTTTGGTGGGGGGCAACCCACATCGCAAGATGTAGCTGGTAGTTGATCTGCCATGACAAATGCTATCGCAAGGAGAAATATAAGTGTTTTGATTTTCATGGACTGGCTCCTATGGTTACTGTTGTCTCTGTTCCTGTTGTTGTCACCACTCCTTCTCCTGGGAGTACAGGATGAAATATTTGTGCTAAGGGGGCAATTTGCGTAACAAATGTTTGCCCACTATACACACCTGAGTTGTAGGTCACCTCTAAAAAAAACTCATCTCCGTCTGCTGTTGCAGGAATCGCTCCAAAAGGACCCGATATTGAAGTGCCAAAACGCACGGTAGTATTCGCAGGAATTCCCACTGTAATATCATACGTATCCGTATCAGAGAAAGGCTCGGGGAAATTCACACCAGTTGTACAATCATTGAGGTTGATTGTAATATTTGCTGCTGAATTATCTGTATCAAGATTGACGATAACAATTGTACCATCGGTCCCTAAGAAATCGGAGTAAGCAGAGGTATAAAAAATGTTTGGTGTTCCGATTGTGAGCAGTGTTCTCGAGTAAAAATCATACCAGGGTACATTTGCAACACAGTCGCAGCCGTTCAATGCTTTTGTTAAAATTGCATTATTTTCAAAGTAATCGGCCGACTGCTCTTGTACATAGGCCCCATTGATTGTAATTTGATCAGGATGTTTACAATCAATTGGAATAATCCCCGAAATAATGGAGGTAGCAAAAACTTTAAAAACTTGATTGTTTGTTGCTGCAGATGCACTACTTATAATTGCAGGTTTATAATCGCTAACCGCACCAGTAAAAAATGCTTTTGTGCTTGTGGGAAGCGGGATTGTGATCGTTTTCCCTGCGTCTGCACCACCAATAATTTCAAAACGGAAACTTTTATCTCCAATTTCATACCCTTTTGCGGTGGCAGAACCCGCCTCTGTAGTCGCGTCAAGAACAAGATAGGGTTTTGGTTTTTTTCTCTCGTAAAAAGCTTCAACTCCAGACTCTGTTTTGCCACTCCAAACTGCATTGAACCAGGTGCAATTCTTAGGATTTGCAACAGAGTTTAAAAAGTAATTTATCGGAAAAGTAACTCTGCTAGGATTAGATTGCGTTTGTGTGCTGCCCATTGCAGTAGCAGGTGCAAAAATACGAAGATTACAAAGATCACCTCCCGATGAAGGGGGATTACTGTAGGTAGCTACAACCTCTTTCCAATATTGATCAAAGGGAGTTTGAAGAGAGGCAAGAGAAGAGGAGTACTCTGTAAATACATCGGAAAAGGTCACTCCCGTAGGCATCCCTGTAACACCGCAGGCGTCAGTAAATGTAGTGCCATTCAAAAATTTATAATTTGCTTGAACTAGCAGCGGGAGGCCAAAAAAATCGACGCCTGTAAGATTTAAATTTAAACGATTAAAACCGTTACTGCCCAGATCAAATTCTACTTTATCATTCAAGACAAAGTAGTTGTCGTTTGTTGCCACCGTATCTGTAGGCAGCTGCAGCACTCCAAGATTATTTATAAAATAAGTGAGGGGCTCCTTCAATGAAATTAAAATTCTAGAAGATTTCATTACATTGCTATTCGGTACACTGCTATTTCCATCATTTGGAATGTAGAAAGTATATGTATCGGCAGCGATCATCTCAAATGAATCTAAAGTACTTGTGTATGCCGATGAGGAGAGATACGTTGTTGGGGTAAAATCTGTAATTGTGGCTAGTTTCTGAGTTGCCCCACTAAACGAGAGGAACTGCGTACTAGAATTAACAAGAACGGCAATAAAAATTTCAGATGCAGGCAAACCTGTATTGTTTACAAAGGTAATGGGCAAATAACCGGATACTGTCGCTGGTGTAGGTGTGGGACATGTTGCAACAGGTGGAGGCACAATAGCGGGTACAGGCAGCTGTGGAAGAGGCGGAATCGCTGCAGGACAAGCGGCTGTAGCAACTCCTTGTAGAAATATGATCTTAAAACAGAGGAAAAGGGTGAAACTTTTCATGGGAACCTCCGACAAAATTCAAATTGAATGATGTAGCAATAAAGAGTTTACTGCAAGGAAGTTTACTTGAGGCAAATACCTAAGTTACTCCCCTATTTCTCTTATGGAAACACTGAATCACTCATACACCGCTATCTCGGTCGAAAAATTCTAGAAAAGGTTATTTTGATGAGCCGTTTAGAGAGTGTCTTCTCTAATAAGCTGAGGTAAACCCTCCATCTAGAACTAGATAGTGTCGTCAAAAGGCTATAATCAGATTATTTTTCATGTTTGCAGCTTATTTTTGTGCGGAAATTGAAGCTGAATTTGTAAATTCCGCTTCATTTGAGCACAAAAATGGAGCCCAAACATGAAAAATAAGATGGTTGTATGCTTTTGACGACGCTATCTAAATTTTGCCTAGTAAGATGGCTTGTCAAATCCCCTAACATTTGCTCTACAACACTTGCCACTTCAGATAGCTCGGCATATTTTTTTAGAGGAATATTTTGCACGCGATTTACGCGCAGCTTTTCTACAGATTCTCCAGAGTCTTGCGACTCTTTTTCCATCTTTTCTGCAAGCTTCTCTGTCCACACCCCGCCTAAACTTACCGTATTTACTGAGATTCCCCTGCTTCCTAATCCGACTGAAAGTGCTTTTGCTTCTGCCAACCACATTTTTCGTAAGACTGCAAATTTGAAAACTTTTTTTGGGCTTTTTCACAAATGATTTCCAAGGTTGGAAAAGTCTCTTCTGACATCTGAAATGCTGCATCGATACTATTCTGAATTTTTGTTTCAAGATCAGGATCTAGGTACTGCAACACCTCTACATGTCGATTTGGCATAATAGAGAGCATGCCTTCAATTTTTGGTGTATTGGAGTTGAGAACCACAAAAGGTGTTTTTAAACAGATTGCAGCGATCGTGTGATGAAAGCGGCCTGAGACAAGTAAATCCGCATTTGCAATTGCACCGAGCCATTCATCAAGTGATTTAGCATCGATGAGCTCCCATCCACTTTTTAGCTCATCGCTTAAAAATTCAACAAACAACTTGTCGTCATAGGCAGGACGATCTTTTGCTCCTACTAAAACTTGAATTTTGTAGCCTTGCTCTTCTAATTTTTTTAACTCTTGGACAACGATCTTCATCCCCTCTTCTTTCCAATCAACAGATCCCGCGAGTACGATCGTGTTGCTTGCTGCCTTTTGTGGGACTGTATAGTGTTTTCTGATATAGAGAGGCAGCGAGTCAAAACTTTCATCAACCTTCTCTACACCAAGAGAATTTAAGACAGTCCGACTCAAAGGTTCTCGCACACAAACATAATCTACAGTTTTATATACACCTGCATAGAGATCTCTTGTCTCTTCGTCATCTACTTTTAAACAATCCTCTGGAAAGCAGGAGTGGTTAATAATTTCGGTATGTTTACCAAAAAACTTTTTGGAGATGTAGGCAACGTAGAGAAGAGCGCGAGGAAGTGGGCGCATCATATGGATGGAACCTTCTCCGTTAATGACTACTATGTCTGACTTTTTTAATCGCTCGCATAGAGAGGGATTACTTTGCTTAAAAAGCTGAAATTTTTCTTTCTCATCAAAGAGAGAAAAAGAGGAAGGAACCCCTTCTAAATTGCGTAGATCAAGAATAGAAATGGATTCAAGCGCGTATCCTATTTCTTGGATCTCCTCTCTCATTGCCTGAGATGTTCCTGTACAGCCCCAGTGATAGCACTCAGACGTATCATTTAGAAGAAGAAGAGACTGCTCTGCAAAAAGTGATCTAAACATCAAAAAAAGTACGATTTTGAACTTCATACGGAATAAAGTTTAGAACAGGGGCGTTTCCCTGTCAAGAATATGAGCGCAAGCCATTCTTTATTAAATAGTTATTAAACATCCTTCAGGGAATTTTTGTCTGGTACAGAGATTATTTAGATAAAATAGCCCGTGCTGGAGCACCATCCGCCCCTGCAATTTTAAGGGGCAAACAGCAAAAGTTATATTTACCAGGTGCAATTTTTGAAAGATCCAACCCCTCAACGACAACTACACTCGCCTCAAAAAGGAGTTTATGGACAGAAGCAAGTTCGTTAAAAGTTGCTACAGAAAGATAATCAACACCAATTAGTTGAATCCCCCGCTCAACTAAAAATTTAGCCCCTTCTAAACTTAGCGCAACAAATGTTTGGTCAAACTCAGTTGGTTCTCGTTTCCAATGGTCAGAATTTCGTGTTTTTATTAAAAGTCGAGATGTCTTTGGTGGAATTTGCGCATTTTGTAATATTTTCTTTGTGAGAGTAGAGTGGTCCAGCAGCTCGATTACAACAGCTTCTCCTGTTAAAATATCTAAAGGAAGCTCTTCTACCGAGGCTCCTTCTTTTACAAAGTGACAAGGAGCGTCAACGTGCGTGCCTGTATGAACAGACATACTCATATTTGTCACATTTACAGGATCTCCATTTTTTATATTTAAAACTTGATCAAACTCAGGTTGCTTACTACCTGGCCACACTGGAACAGTTTTAGATAGAGTCAAAGTGATATCAAATATTTCCATTTCTTAATAACTCAAGTTATATTAAAAATAGCAATAAGTCGAGATGTATTTGAGATTGTAAAATGCCTGAAAAAATCAGACTTTTTCCCACGTGAAATCTCTCTTAAGCAAGTTGGCTTCATGAGTTTCAGGTGAAATAGAGACAAGCTCTACCCAACCATTGCCGAATAGTTTTTTCAACACCTCATGGGACTCAATGATGGAATCTAATCTCTCTCTTGGAGCGTAAACAACTGTCATCAATCTTTGAGGCACATGGTAAGAGCTCTTGTCACTTGAATAAACCGATTGAAGTGGCAGGCCCGTCATTAAATCACTCGCATTTCCCTGCATAATTCCAATTTTGCCAGTAATATTTTTTGTAATTTTGCTCCCCCCTCCAAATGATACATTGTCAAGCGTCGAGAAGAGATATTGAGAGTTGATCCATTGCGTGACAATCATAGGAGCTGTTAGTATCGACTCGAGAAACTTTCCGCTCTGATCTTGAGCATAATCGTATGAATGCAAAAAGCACCTTCCTTCAAGATCGAGTGATTGCGTCAAGCTACGAGGTCCAATAATGAATGCCGCATTTTTTGCTAATCCCCATTCAGGACGTACTTCTGCCCAGTCACGTGATCGCCGCAAAGTGTGCCGGTGAGGAGCTGAAAAACGAGAAGCTGGCTTCATTTTTTTAAGCCTAAATAGACTATTTATCTCCTGCGCTCTTTTCAAATCATTTTTCAACTTTTCCGTTCGCTCAGAATGCTCATCACAATTGAGGACCAATTCATCTGTAGTCGTATTATGCTCGGCCCCAATAAATTTAGTGGTTTCAGGAATATTTATCCCTGAATTAGCAAGATGCCCTCTTACTTTAGTAGAATTGAGCATCATCGCCAAAACTCTTGCATTACTCCCCCCCGCTTTTCCTCCACACGCACCACAATCAAGAGACGAAGCGTACGCATTGTTCTCAGTTGCGCATCCGTGTCCACAAAAAACTACTAAAGGGGCAAAGTGATCTGTAAGCCCCATCATTCTCAACGCATTTTCAGCATAAGCACACTGCTGTTCAAAAGAGATCTCCTTTAAGGAGGGTTGCATTTGCACCTTCTCCTGAATCGAGTTTTTCGCAGCTTTTTTTAAGCGAGACGCAAGACTTGGTGCCAGTGTACGTAACCCTATCCAAATTCCACTAGCAATTCCTAGCCCCTCTACCATCGCAAATGGCGCAGAAAAAGTGTACTTAATCGATTGATAAATTTTTTGAATTAATAGAAAACGTTCATGACCTTTTTTGTGATCCTCTTGTTTTACACTTGAACAACAGGGAGATTCAACAACCTCATGCTTAGGAGACAATAAGACGGGACAAGAAGAGTAAGCCTCCCCTGTTGTCTCATCTTTGATTCGAACTGGAACACCAAAAAAACCAGCAAAGCCAAAAGTTTCATATCCTCCAGCAGATTCAATAGCGCGACGAAATGGCTCTGAGCGTACATCTATACAAAACACAAGCTGTGCCAGTGGAGTAGCTCTTGATTTAAGTTTTTGCGATGCCAGCTTTTTTATTAGCTGATGGCGATAAGATTTTTCAATCTTATTCATTTCCTTAAAAGGAGTTTCTAATAGTAGGGTATTTTTTATTGCCTGTTTATTCCATTCTAACAACTCTCTTGCTTCTGGCCAAAGAAGATAGATAGTTACGACTCTCATAGCCAAATATTCTGTCTTTAGAGAGGAATTCTGCTCTTTAGTTTTGGCATCGGACCACTCAGCTAGATATTTGATATAACTAGGCCAGCCAGGCATTGTGCTCAGAGCCAGTTTTAAAAACTGCAGAATCTCTTCTTCTCTGATTTTTAGTAGTTGAAGTGAGCGTGTAAGCGCATGCTCAGGAGAGTCGGAAAGAGAGTTTAGAAAATCAATTTTCTTTTTATCGTTTTGATGGATTCGCTTATCGAAAGGGACGAGTCTTTTCCATGACGCAAACAACCCCTTATTTTTTGACGGCATTTTAATCGTAGCTTGGCCCTCATCAAAATAGGCCTGCAACCATTTGATCGTTTCGCGATTTGCTGCTTCAATAGCGCTAGGGAGTACTTTCTGTCTAAAGTGGGCTGTTCCTTCTCTGAATGCATCTTCAATTGAAAGGTGCTCAAATCCTTGCAATGGATTAACAGCATTGATGCTTTTTAGAGGCCAATAGGGAGCAATTATCCTCCATGAGTGGTCAACAATCTCTGCAAATGACTTTTTTCTTTCTGTTTCGCAACTACTATTTTTTTCTTTTGCTGTGGCTACTACTGTCATAAGTCCCTCACAAATACTTGTATTGATTGCGGTGTGTTGTAATGGTACTTGGATGGGGCTGACTTGCATTTAGTGCAGCTACATACCCTCTTTGAGTCCAAACTTCTAAAAATTTTGGTACTCTCTTTTTATTGAGGAAAACAATTGATAGCCATGATGCTACCAAAAGAGTTATCCCCCCAATATGAAAATAGTTGATTGGCATGGGTTGCATGAGTCCAGCGGGCTCTAAAATCTTTGATAGAGAGTACACACTTAGCCCGTAGATTAACCCCATTATACTACTAACACTCAATGCCACAGAAATTCTATGACGAATCTTCATCGCCAGAATTGTTAGTGCTGCTTGGCTCGTAGTGAGCAGAGCAATCACCATAAGTACGAGTGTTGTATCACCAGCAAACCAAGATTTACCGCTTGTAAATGCAAAACAACAACTGCCTACCAAGCCACAAAATAGTGCGCAAATAAAAACAGAACCCTTCCTACTACAGCTCAAGTCTTGCCTCTTCTCAAAAACTGCTCCATCACTGCCAAGAAAAAGAAAGGCTTTAAATAAACCGTGTGTCAAAAGGTGAGCAATAGCAGCAGGAAAAAGACCCAAACCACACTGAGCTAACATAAACCCCATCTGTCCCATTGTCGAGCAAGCGAGCATGCGTTTTACATCATGCTGCATTAACTTCCATAGTGTGCCAATAAGTGCTGTAGCCATACCTATTACAAAAATTAGCGTAAGCATATTCGGGGTTTGTAGATAAAGCGGGGCAAAACGTGCCAGTAAAAAACCTCCTCCATTGATAAGCCCAGCATGCATGATGGCTGAAACAGGAGTAGGTGAATTAAGAGAGCTAATCAACCAGCGATGAAATGGCCAAATTGCAGATTGGGCCATTGCACCTAAAAGCAAGAAAAAAAGAGCAAAATCTGTAAAGTTATTTTTTAAATTAGTGTGGATTGCAGCTTTGATGGAAACCTCACCAGTTCCAGTATAAAGGAAAAATAGACCACTGCCGACACAGACCGCCCCTAAAAGGAAATTTTTTAAAGCCAGCATGCCGGAGTTTTTTGCTGCCCTCCAACTGGCTTTATGAACCATAAGTTTTGCTAAAATAAAATTGCTTATACACCAACTACAAAATAGGAGCATCATATGATCAGCGCTTACCATCACCCCAATCGATAGAAGCAAAAGAACGAGATAAGAGAAAAACGAGAGATAACGGCTATCGCCTTTCATATAACGATGAGCAAAAGCACCTATGCAAGTGCCGACAAAAGCGAGGAGCCCAAGCATCAATATTGAGATCTGATCAATGTAAAACAAATCTTTAAAATAAGAGAACATAATCAATATACTTACACGAATATTTTTCTTGATTCTATGATATTCGGAGGTGTGTTATTAGTAAAGATAGAATAACTTATAGCTTGGATTAGAAATTCTTATGTCAATAGATACCTTTATCCTACAAACTTTTATAGCCATTGCAGAAACGGGCAGCTTTACCAAAGCTGCAAAACGCGTAAATCGCACTCAATCGGCTGTTAGTCAACAAGTTGTAAAGCTTGAAAAAACACTTAATCAACAGCTAATTGTGCGTCAAAAAACACTCACTCTTACCCCAGCTGGGCAGGTGTTCCTTGGTTATGCAAGAAAAATTTTTGCTCTTCATAGTGAAGTCATGGATCGTTTTAATGAGCCCGATCTTGAAGGGGAAGTCCGTTTTGGTCTGCCAGAAGACTTTGCAAGTTTGTTCTTGTCAGACGTTTTGGCTGATTTTTCGAGGATACATCCAAGAATTTTATTGAATGTCGAGTGTGACCTGACCATCAATCTTTTCAGCCACTTCAAAAAAAATGAATTCGACCTTGTCTTAGTAAAAATGAACCGACCGGAAGATTTTCCTAATGGCCTTGAAATTTGGTCTGAACCATTGAGGTGGGTAGGAGATCCAAACCTTTTAGATCCAAATAAACCGGTGCCTCTTGTACTTGCACCGGATCCTTGTGTTTATCGAGCAGCAGGATTAAAAGCTCTTGCTGAATTGAATCGAGCATGGCGCCTAGTTTTTACTAGCCCAAGCTACTCTAGCACCGTAGCTGCAGTTAAAGCGGGAATGGGGATTACGGTTATGCCGCATATTATGATCCCCGATGACCTACCAATTCTGGATTTTTCTTTTCTCCCTGGGCTCGAAGATACACATGTATCTTTACTCAAACACCAAGCAAATAATTCAGCAATTAATACGTTGGAAAAATTTGTAATACAGAAACTTAAACATTGAAACGATTTGAAGTCGACGTCAGTCTGATTTTTCCTAATGAGTACAAAAAAATTGAATTTGAAGAGCTGGGAATGAGCATCCCATTCCAATTAAAAGGGTATGGGAGCGTTAAACCTCAAAAACTCGAAGGAGTTGATGAGGTCTATTTTCTTGTAATTGAGGCACCTGAATTAGATGCGATCAGAAAAAAGTATGGTCTTCCCCAAAAAAAATATGAATTTCACATTACAATTGGGGTTAAGAGGAATTAATAAATTCCTATCTATTGCGATCGACCTTAGGACGCGCTTCATTCACTGTCAGAGCACGACCATCGAATTCAGTTCCGTTCAACCCTTTGATTGCAGCTTTTGCCTGCTCTTCATCGCTCATTTCAACAAAGCCAAAGCCTTTTGAACGGCCCGTATCTCTGTCTTTAATGATTTGGGCTGATGCAACTTCGCCAAAAGCTTTAAACACCTCTTCTAATTTTGCATCATCAAATGAATAAGGGATATTTCCCACATAAAGTTTCTTGTTAGACATTTTGTCTCTCCTTTTAATTTCTCATATGCCGCTTTTGAGAAAAGGGAGACTAACCCCAGAAATTCTCGATACCACTGCATTGACAAATCTATTATAGGGAAATGAGTGTTTTCACTCAAGTGTTCCCTAATTGCACTTCTCCTGATTGATAGAGCCAACGCTCTCCTATTTTTTCAAAAAAACTCTTTTCAGTGAACGAGGCGTTTTTACCATCCTGTAATAGATAGGCGGTAAATGTAACCGTTGCCTTGTTCCCTCTCTCTTGGAAATCTAAAACCTCTAATCTCTCAAACTCTGTACCTTCTGAAAAGGCTACAATAGACCTCTTCCAATTATCCTGGTTTGGATTTCGATGAGGATTTTCCGGATGTGTTGTAGAAATAATATATTCAGGAAGATTTCTTGCATACGCAGAGTAACGCGATTTCATTAGAAGAAGCGCACTCTCTGGAAGTTTTCCGTCATGATAGGGCCTACAACAGTAGGCATAATTTTTTTTACTTCCGCAAGGGCATAAAAGCATTTTTTTTACTTCTTCTTTTTTCCCCATAAAAATTCTTTTACTTTCTGCTCATCTCCATGACGAATTAATCTTTTTAGTTTTTCTATTCGCGCTTTTGAACAGCAATTTTGTCCAAATCCCCCTCTTTCATTTTTCCAATCATCAAAATCAATAAGGGTTAATTTATGCCCTTGCAAAATCATATTGTTTGGCATCCAATCTTTATGATTCCGATTAATTGGCAAGAGATTTGCAATCACATCTCTTTGCGGGTATTGTCCGTTTAAGCAGAGGTAGGTTAGCAAATTGATACCTGGTTCCCACTCAATACACTCCTCCATAAAAGGAGGCTTGTGATCCCGTTTAATAAACTTTTTCGCTTCAAAATCGAATGTAATGAGATGGTCTCGATCCTTGTAGTCGCCATGAACCATTGAGTTGCGCTGTAAATTCGTCTCACCTTTCTCGTTTATAAAGATGTAATAGGTCGTTTTAAGGCGAGGGTTTGTATGGCGAGGTACACCCTCTAAAACCTGAGTTGCTGTCTCAGATAGATGGGCGTGAAGCTCGTTTCGTAATAAATATTGTTTTGACCCTTTTTTGCAATCATTCGGAGGCAGCTCAATAATTGTTACATGAGACATCTGTAAAAAGCTATTTAGCAGTATCTCCCAATCGTCTTTGAACCAATGCAAAATATTTTGCGCTAAAATGACATCGAAATGTTCACAGGTTGCCATTCGAGCAAAATCTTTTGCATAAATTGAGCGGTCAAGCCAGATGACATTTTTTGAATTTGTATTTGCTCTGCAAATGCTCCTAAGCTGCTGCGAAATTTTAGGATAGTGATAATTTGATCCCTCTAGCATTACAAATATCCCCTCAGGGTACTTGTCAGCAGCCCGAAATGTAAAATAGCCCTGAGAGGCCCCAACATCAAGCATTGTAAAGGGTCTTGTATAGCGAGAGAGAATAGAGTCAAGAACTGCAAACCTCTTCTCTTCAAATCGCTCATAACCGCTTGCTTTACTCACTACCTCTCCGTTTAAAAATATGTCCTGATATTGTGGATGTCCATGGGACTTTAAATCATAAATTTCTGACGCAAAGAGTGCTGGCAAAAATCCAAGAGCACAAATAAATCTTTTCATAACTACCTCAAAACGTTATTTCTACGTGCTTTTTTGTTTCTTGACAAGATCTAAATGTGATTGCAATACTTGGCACAATGAAAAACAAATTTATCATACTCCTGGTTTCGATTCTTTTTGTAGGAGCAAAAGCCTATTCACAGGAGCAACCTTATAACGCTCTTTATCAGCTCTGTTATAGCGGTTCAGGATCGCATCTGATGAATCTTTATGTTGCAAGACTTCTGAATACAGACGTAACGATTATTCGTAAGGACAAGGTTCTGGCCTACGATAAATTCAATCACCTCTTTCACTTAACAAACAACCCAAGAGCACCAAAATATTATCGAACACATTTTTCTCAAAAAGTTCCAAAAGATGAGAAAAGTTTTCTCCTTTTGCTACTTAGGGACTACAAAGAGTGTTTTTTCCATGAAATTATAAACGGGATGTTGAAAGGTTCTATATCCCAAGAATTTTCAAAATTTCCTAAAAACATGAACTCTTATTTTGAAAACATCCATTTTTTTGATGAGTGGGAAGGTGACAAACTTATTCTTTACTATGAAGACTTTCTTTTTGACCCCCTCCCCGAGCTTCAAAAACTCCACAATGAATTGGGATTAAATGTTAAAGATTTGCCAGCATTAATTCTTAGGGCGAAAGAAGAATCAAGAAATATTTTTAAACTTTATCCTGGCCGCGCCCATTCAAGGGGAAAGTCAACTGATTATCATATGAAAAGCCGCTCGAAAGAGGTCGCTTATCAGATGAATAAAAAGGTCAAAGAGCATTATCCAGATCTCTTCGATCAATATCTTTTTAGATATTCTGAATAAAAAGTTTCTTTTTATTACACACTATCTGTTAAGATATATTAAGGGTCAGTCCTAATAAAGCTGTTTTAAAGGTTTTCAAAGAGTTTAGGATCTTTTCAAAAACTTAAGTTACTACCCAGTTTCTTCTATAGAGAGAGGGATTTTTGATGAGATGTTTCGTTTCAAATTGAAGGAATGTTTGTTAAACATTTCTGAAATTTGAAACGAAACAGGTCGCAAAAAGGATCTCTTCAGAGGGGAAAGGGGGGCAGCAACTTAAGTTTTCAAGACTAACTTGATTAAAGTTATTCGGGAAAATATCGCAAAATTGGTAGAAAATAGCACAACAAGCCTATTCAGATAGATCCAAAAAATCACCAAGGAATATCTCGTGTCTTTTGAAAAATTTAATCTACACCCCAAACTTCTAAAAGCTCTTGAAGAGGCCGGGTATTTGGAACCTACTGAAGTTCAATTTAAAACTATAACGAAAGTCTCTGAAGGTCTCGACCTTCGCGCTTCTGCCCAAACAGGGACTGGTAAGACTGCTGCGTTTCTTCTCCCTGCTATTAACAAAATTCTCACTCCTCGAGAAAAACCAAGCAAGGCTCCTCGTGTACTGATTTTGGCTCCAACTCGCGAGTTAGCAATTCAAATCTCTACTCAGGTTGAAAAGTACGGCAAATATTTGCAGAAGATGAAAGTTGCTTGTATTTATGGCGGTGTTCCCTATCACAAACAGCTGCGAAAGCTCGCACGGCCATGTGATTTGCTGATTGCCACCCCAGGACGCTTGATCGATCTCATCACGCAGCGCAAGGTTAACCTTTCAAAAGTTGAGATGCTTATTCTTGATGAAGCGGATCGCATGCTCGATATGGGTTTTGTTGAACCCGTCAATCAAATCGCTTCGGCAACTCCAAAATCGCGTCAAACACTCCTCTTTTCCGCCACCCTTGAAGGTAGTGTTATGAAATTTTCTAACGAGCTGATGCGGAATCCTGTAGATGTTGTTGTCCACGCTAAAAAAGCAAAGCACGAGAACATCCAACAAAATCTTCACTATGTCGATAACATTGGGCATAAAAACCGTCTGCTCGACCATATCCTAAATGAAGATCCTATTGATAACGCGATCGTCTTTACTTCTACTAAACGGCATGCCGATCAGTTAGTTGAGGAGCTTTATGACAAAGGGTTTTCTACAGCGGCACTCCATGGCGATATGAGCCAAAGACAGCGCACACGCACGATCTCTCAGCTGCGCAATGGAAAGATTAAAATTTTAGTTGCAACTGATGTTGCAGCGCGCGGTATCGATGTACAATCGATCACCCACGTGATCAACTTTGATCTTCCGCGTAACATCGAAGATTACGTTCATCGGATTGGAAGAACAGGTCGAGCGGGTGCAAAAGGTACAGCTCTCTCGTTTGCTTCCCATCGGGATGCGCACTTAGTGAAAAAAATTCAAGAATTCACAGGGCACAAGATGGATGTCGTTGAAAGAGTGGGATTTGAGCCATCTAGAAAAAAACCTTCAACTTCATCTCGTCCAAAGCCTCGTCCCCGTTTTCAAAATAAAAGAAAACCCGCAAAAAGAAAAAGAAGAAAGTAATTTTACCAAATAATTTTTATTTGTTATTAAAAAGAAAAGCTTAATTTTCTTTAAAATGAATAAATATCTTTCTTTTTTTCTTGCTTCCATAACAATGGTCTGTTGCACCATGTGCGCTCAAAACGATCAAAATAATCAAGATAGTAGTAATGACAAGTCAGATAGTCAAAACGACTCTGATCAATCAGATAATGTCGTTTGGGTCGGTCCGGGCTACTATTACGGTCTCTGGTTTGCAACCGAAGCAGCCTTTATCGGTTGGAGACGCAACCACCTCTTCTACCATTACCACTACCACTATGACCGAGATTGGGACCGAGATCGTGACTATGATCGAAATCGAGATCGCAACCGCGAGCGCGATAATAGAGCTGGAGAGCGTCGCGCTGAACCAGCTGGAGGCCACAAAACAGATGTGCACCAACACTACCATTACCATGGCGGAGGTGGTGGACGTCGCGGCGGAGGCCGTAGAGGCGGCGGGCGCAGGTAAAAGCGAGTGAATAGATACCACTTCTTAGTTTTTGTTTGCATGATTGTTTTAGGAGGAAAACTCTCTGCGCAAGGCGGCTATGTAGAGTACCATTCTGGTGGGTATGATGACTACGATGACCCAGATGGCTATGACGATTCAGAAGTAATCTGGGTTGGACCTGGCGTCTATTACGGGGTTTATTTTTCTACAAGGCCCGACTTCTACGCATGGCGGAGAAGAAATCTTTACTACCATCGCTACTACCATTATGGCTATAGACGGTGGCACTACCACTACTATGACAGACGTTACTACGGAGGAAGACACTATCACCGTCGCCGCAGCCGTAGATATTACCGAAGAGAGCGTGAAAGAAGAGGAGAGCACAGAGGGCGCCGCGGTCGCAGATAATTCTTAAACCCATTATACTCGAAGGATGAGTAAGAAAATTTCTCTATTTTCCCTTGTCCTTTTAGTCATTGCTGCTATTGATAGCATTCGCAATCTTCCTGCTGCTGCTCTTTTTGGCAGTGAGTTAATTTTCTTTTTTATTTTTGCGGCATTAATATTTTTAATTCCTACCTCTCTAATTGCAGCTGAACTCTCCGCAACTTTTCCCGAAAAAGGCGGGGTCTACCACTGGGTGCAGATGGCCTTTGGCGAAAAGACTGGGATGCTTGCTATCTGGCTCCAATGGATCAATACCATGGTCTGGTATCCGACAATTCTCTCTTTCATTGCGGGAACCCTCGCCTACCTCGTTAATCCCGCACTTGCCGAACATAAAGGTTATATCGCAGCTGTTGTCCTCTCCGTGTTTTGGGGTCTCACCTTTGTCAATCTCTTCGGCCTACGTATCTCTGCAAAAATCAATAGTATCTGCGTCCTTATTGGAACTGTCTTTCCGATGTTTGCCCTCATATTCTTAGGAATTTTTTGGGCCGTTTCTGGAGAACCTCTTCAAATTTCGATTACCTTTGGGAGCATTTTGCCCTCATTTAAGTCTTCTACAAGCTGGGTCTCGCTGATTGCCATTATGGCCTCCTACCTCGGAATGGAACTCTCTGGCGTGCATATTAAAGAGATTGATAGCCCACAGCGCAACTTTCCCAAAGCGATTTTCATCTCCTGTGCCTTTATCTTGACAACCATGATTTTGGGCTCTCTTGCCATCGCTTTTGTCCTTCCCGATTCCGAAATCAACCTTGTATCAGGTGTGATGCAAGTCTTTGCCAACTTTTTCTCCGTCTTTCACATGGAGTGGTGCCTCATGCCGCTCACTTTCCTTGTCGTCATCGGCACCGTTGGCAGCATTATTAATTGGCTGATTTCCCCCGCCAAAGGCCTGCTTCACGCCTCTGAATTTGGCTTTATGCCCCCTTTCTTTTCTAAAAAAAATCGTTATGGTGTTCCCTCTCGCATTATGATTGCGCAGGGAGTATTTGTAAGTCTTTTCTGCCTACTCTTCCTCCTTGTTCCTAGCGTCAATAGTTTCTACTGGTTTTTAACTGCACTTAGCACCTGCCTCTACATGTTGATGTACATCCTCATGTTTCTCTCTGGTCTCATTCTTCACTACAAGCACCACGATCGCCCTGCAGTATTTAAAATTCCTGGGAATAATCTTGGCATCTGGACCACCTGTCTGCTTGGCCTTTTCGCCTGCGCCCTCACCATCTTTGTCGGCTTCTTCCCGCCTGAAGAAATTCATATAGAATCCATTAAAACCTACTCTACCATGATTGGAATAGGGCTTATCTCGCTCCTACTCCCTGTCCTTTTATTCTATGGCTATCGCGCAAAAAGAAGAGTATGACCTTATTATCTTAGGTGGTGGTGCCGCCGGGATTTTTGCCGCTTGTCATGCAGCAAAATTCGCTCGCGTTCTTGTCGTAGAAAAAACCGCGCAACTTCTGTCAAAAGTGCGTATCTCTGGCGGGGGGCGCTGCAATGTTACTCACTCCTGCTTTGATCCACGCGAACTCACTCAAAATTATCCACGCGGCTCTAAAGAGCTTCTTGGTCCTTTTCACAAATTTGGCCCACAAGAGACCATCGACTGGTTCTCCTCTCGCGGTGTCAAACTGAAAACTGAAAAAGATGGCCGCATGTTTCCCGTAACAAACTCTTCCGAAACCATCATTAACTGCCTCCTGAAAGAAGCCGAAACACTCGGGGTTGAAATCCGCACACGCACGCGCATCCAAAGCATCACAAAAACCGAAAATGGCTTTCAGCTTGATAACCTTCACACCAAAAAACTTTTACTCGCTACCGGTAGCTCATTCCAAGGCCACAACTTTGCCAAATCTCTCGGTCATACGATCATTGATCCCGTTCCCTCCCTCTTCACCTTTAATGTCCCCAACTCACCACTTAAAGAGCTCTCTGGTATCTCCGTTCCTGCAAAATTAACCCTCGACCACTTTACACAAACCGGTCCCCTGCTCATTACCCACTTTGGCTTTAGCGGTCCTGCCGCACTCAAACTCTCCGCCTTTGCCGCACGCCACCTCGCAGAAAAAAAGTATTGCACTCCCCTCACCATCAACTGGCTTCCCAACTTCTCTCCAGAACAAATCAAAAATGCCAATCCCAAAAAACTTCTTTCTTCAGAAAACCTACTTCCCAAATCCCTCTGGAAAACTCTCATTGGCCCCATTGGAGAAAAGAAAATCGCCACTCTCTCTAACCAAGAAATCGGGCAACTCACCAAAAAGCTCCAAGCCGACACCTACCAAGTCGAGGGCAAAACAACGAATAAAGAAGAATTTGTGACCTGCGGCGGCATCCCCCTCCGCGAGGTCAACTTCAAAACGATGGAGAGCAAAATCTGCCCTGGTCTCCACTTCGCCGGCGAAATTTTAGATATTGATGGCGTTACAGGTGGCTTTAACTTTCAGAATGCCTGGACGACAAGCTTTCTAGCAGGAACTAAAACCTAGATATACGTATGTGGCAATAGGGATTTTTTCCTGTTTTTTCGTAGTAGTGTTGGTGATGCTCTTCTGCTTTATAAAAATGACTTGCAGGAACAATTTCTGTTGTCACCTCAAATCCTTTCGCCTTAAGCTTTGCAACAAGTTTTTCCGCGATCTGTTTCTGCTCTTCAGTGAAGTAAAAAATGGCAGAGCGATACTGCCGACCAATATCGGGACCTTGGCGCGGGCCTTGTGTCGGATCGTGAATTTCAAAGAAGAATTTGGTAAGAGTTTCATAATCGGTTTTTTGCGGATCAAAAAGAACTTCTACAACTTCTGCATGTTCTGTGCCACCGCCACAAACTTCTTTGTAGGTGGGGTTGACAAGGTGACCGCCACAGTAGCCTGAGGTCGCTTTGATTACACCTTTCTCTTTTGCAAAAAGATGCTCCACTCCCCAAAAACAGCCGCCAGCAAAAAGCGCGCGCTCATATCTCTCTTCAGTTAAAGCAGGCTCAAAGGAAAGAGAAATAGAATTAACACAGTGGCGTGTGTTTGTATCGGTGAGATTTTCCCCTGTAAAGACATGACCAAGATGGCCATTGCAGCGTGCGCAGACAATTTCTGTGCGCATCCCATCGGGGTCGGGATAGCGGTTGACGGCATCTGGAATTTCATCATCAAAGCTGGGCCAGCCACAGCCGGAGGAGAATTTATCTTTAGAGAGATAGAGAGGCGCATCGCATTGCGCGCAGGTGTAGATGCCAGGCTCAGAAAAATCATTGAACTTGCCCGAACCGGGACGCTCCGTTCCTTTTTTAACCAAAATCGCCTCTTGAGGAGGCGATAATTGATGGTAACGCTTCATAAAAACAAATTATAGAAGGTCGGCAGCTAAAGCAGCAAGCTCAGAACGCTCAGACTTCTCCAGCACCATATGGCCATAAATCTTCTGCTTTTTAAAGCGGTCGACCACATACGTGAGGCCGTTGTTTTCCGGATCAAGCTTTGGGTTGTCAATCTGCCAAGGATCTCCTGTGAGAACAATCTTGGTGTTGTGACCCGCACGCGAAATGATTGTTTTCATTTCGTGGGGGGTAAGATTTTGCGCTTCGTCAATGATAATGAAGGCGTTAGAGAGCGATCGACCACGAACATAGGTGATCGCCTCCATTTCAACTTTGCCCGACTCCATGATCCAATTTTTTGTCTCTCCTGAGTTGTCACCTGAATCACAAAGCACATCGAGGTTATCAAAGATCGGCTGCATCCAGTGAACAAGCTTTTCCTCTTTAGTTCCAGGAAGATAGCCGATATCTTTGCCAAGAGGCATGATCGGTCGTGAAACAAAGATACGGCGAAAAGAGTCCTCATCAAAAACTTTTCGAAGGGCACAAGCGAGAGCCATCAAGGTCTTTCCTGTTCCTGCTTTCCCAATAAACGTTACCAGTTTGATGTCGTCACGCAGAAGCAGGTCCATAGCGCAGCGCTGCTCAACATTGAGAGGGTTGATCCCCCACACATCGCGCTTTAATGGAACAAGTGGCTCTAAAAGTTTGGTTTTAGAATTATACTTTGCTAGAGCAGATGTGTTTTCAGGAGAGGAGAGGAGACAGTACTCATTTGGGTAGAAATCATTTGCCTCAACCTGTAGGCCAGCCTTTGCATAAAAGAGGTCGATCTCCTCTTTAGCAACATTGATCGTGCGGCGTCCCTTATAGAGTTTTGATTCACCAGACCTAGAAAGCCTGCGATCGGTACGCCTTGATTTGGACGAGTTGGATTTATTATGAGGTATGATTACATCATTGGATATTAGGGCCATAAGGTCCCTCCTTGGTTATTTTGGTTATTGAGGCAAAATTGATGTTGGAGAACAGAGCTAACTTCATAAGAGTTAGCGAGTTCGAAAAATTAATTTCGACCGATTTTCGAAGCTTTTTCGGAAATCGTGACCTGTTCAGCACTTGCCTTACATTTAGCGACATAAAGACGCTAGAAAAAGAATTTTTTTGAATAATCCAATTGGATTTTTGAATGGAAATTGGGGTATTTATTATTAATCTCCTGAGATTAGGTAATTTAAAATAATTATTATTAATCTCTCCCCTTATTCTTTCTAATTATGTTTTACATTAATGGGTAGTAATAATCAATAGTTTAAAACAAGCAGACCGCAACCTAGAGTGCTAATTTTTCTTGACCAAATTGACACAAGTATTGTAATATTAGGTATAAGCAAACTGGCAGGTGTCTCATGAAGTTCACAAAAAAAATTCTTAGCATCCCCCCTTATATCTCCACATCGTGGAAAAATATCAGCGCGCTCCACATTCACGAAGGGAAATTGCTGATCACTCTCCAGAGTGGCGCAACAATTGAACTTCCCGAGCTAGAGACAGATATCTTAGAGCAGATCTTTATCGCTCACGCTGAACACCTTGAGTCTCTACCAGAAAAACCTAAAAAGCCTAAACCAGAGATGCGCCCCGACTCCAACGTCGCTTTTGCCATGCCATTTAAGTTTGGTATTGAAGGGCTAGAAGGAATGGGCAATGTCTTTGAGCACAATCAAAGCCAATCCGGTGCTCCTGACCTTCCACAAGAGATGTTGGAAAGAATTGCTAAAATAACCGAAGCGCTTGGTTCTGAGGCGACTGAGGCGATGCCAAAAGCAGAGCCACATTGTAACTGCTTTTACTGCCAGGTCGCGCGTGCTATGCAAGGTAAAGAAAAAGAGCTGGTTCATCCCGAGTTTGACGGAAGCGACAGTGAAATTGTCACTGATGATGAACTTACCTTCTCAGAATGGAAAATCGCCAAAGTGGGTGAGCAGACCTACGAAGTGCAAAACCCTCTTAGCCTTGAAGAGCGCTATCGTGTGCACTTGGGTTCACCAGTAGGCTGCACCTGTGGGGAGAAAAACTGCAACCACATCCGAGCTGTTTTAAGTAGCTAACTCTCACCCCCCCCGTAACAACATCTCTAAAAATATGGAGTACAAACTTTTCATCTCTTTATACTTGATATTTATTTTTCCATTACCTAGTATTCTGTAACAGAAAATTTTGCTATTCTTTTTAACGTGAAAGCTCTCGCGATTGGGCTATCGCAAGTCACCTAGTATTAATCAAATACGAGGTGATTTTCGATAGTTCAATCCCGAGGCTTTAACGTAAAAATAATGCTAAAATTTTCTGTTACAGAGTACTAGCCTCATATGGATAAGAAGATTTTTCGATAAGAATGCGCTTCGCAAAGACCAAGATGCCCAAGCAATCGGTAATAGCTTACATCAGAAAAAAGTTTTTACTTCCGCGGGTTGACCTTTTTGCTTTGCTTCGCTTCGATTTTTAATATGACTTACAAGAAAAACATTGAAATTATTAGCTTACAAGGAAAAGAGATACTTCCATATTTACGCGAGCTTGCTAGACTTAGAATGGTTGTTTTTAAAGAGTGGCCATACCTATACGATGGAAGTTATGATGGGGAAGAAAAGTATCTTCAAATCTACGCCGAAACTCAAAATGCTTTATTTATTTTAGCAATTGAAGGTGGGACTGTTATTGGTGCTGTTACCGGAATTCCGGTAAGCGAATCGATGGAGGAAGTCCAAGAGGTGTTCCTTAAAAAAAACCTTCCAATGAATAAAGTTTACTATTTAGGTGAAATCATGCTTTTGAAGGAGTTTAGAAATAAAGGCACAGGAAAGAAAATGTATTTGGCTTTTGAAAAATTCTTGAAAGAACTAAAGAAATTTGAAAAAGTTGTTTTATGTGAAATTTTCCGTGATAAATCTGACAAAAGGATGCCTACTGAATACAAAAGTCTAACTACTTTTTGGGAAAGTTTAGGATATAAAAGACTTCCTAATTTGGAAGCTTCATTCTCGTATAAAGAAATGGGCCTGAGTAAAGAGAGTTCACACGCAATGCATTTTCATGAGAAGAATCTCGCCTTAGAAGAAATTGGTTAACAACTTGAGTTTTACACTGTAAGGTGTTTTTGGGGCTATGCAATCAATACTCTAGCTTCTAACATGCGAGCCATCTTTAGCTCCATTTTGAGTCCCGCCTTCATGCCGAATAAGAGTAGTTTGACCAGCCATACTCCTCTCTTTTTTTAAAACTCGAATTGCTACCCAATTTCTCCTATGGAGAGAAGGATTTTTGATGGGATACTTAATTTCAACTCGAAGGGAATGTTTAATAAACATTTCTGAGAGTTGAAGTTAAGTAGGTCGCGAAAAGGCACTCTCCAAAGGGGGAAGGGGGTAGCAACTCGGGTTTTTTAAATTTAAAAATCCTGTGTTAAAGATACAGCGACAAAGGAATTATTTTCATATGGAAACAAAAAGCGAAAAAAACTAAACTCTGGAGTAAATGATCATTTAGGAGTCGCGGCTATGTTTAAGTATGTCTTTGTTGGGTGCGCGCTTTTCTCTCTAACAGCTGCCAAAGCAGAAGAGAATAACGCCAGCAAAACCCTTCCTGCTCGTCAGCAGAAAGAATTTAAAAGTTTTTCAGGAAAAGTTGTAGGAAGCCACGTACGTTTGCGCACAGCTCCCGAGCTTGAAAGCTCCATTGTTGGTGAATATAACAAAGGCGATCTCTTTGTTGTTGTAGGAGAAAAAAATGACTTTTACAAAGTTGCTCCTCCAACAAACAGCAAAGCCTATATTTTTCGCAGCTTTGTTCTCGATAACATTGTAGAAGGAAATCGTGTCAATGTACGCCTCGAGCCTTCTTTAGAAGCTCCTGTTGTAGGGCATGTCAATTCAGGCACTCGTGTTGATGGAAAAATTTGCGAGCGCAATGGAAAGTGGCTGGAAATTGCTCCCCCAGAAAATACAGTTTTCTACATTGCAAAAGAATTTGTAGAGTATGCCGGCGGTCCTGAGTATAAGGCTGTTCAAGATAAGCGTTACGCGACGATGAAGCAGCTGATGGATTCAGCCGCTCTTCTCACACAGTCTGAGATGCACAAGTCTTTTGAAGAGATTAATATCGCCCGCATCAAAAATACTTACCTTACTGTCATCAATGACTACGTCGACTTTCCCGGAGCTGTTGAAAAAGCAAAAAACCTTTTAAATGAATTAGAAAAGGACTACCAAAATCGTCAAATTGCTTATCTCAAAGCAAAGAACGATAACCTCTCCAATAAGTTCTCTCATGACGCAATCGCTTCTGCTAAGCAAAACGATGTATCTATGCAAAATGCCTGTCCTGAAAGAACAAAAGTTTGGGAGAAAGTAGAGGAAGCAATCTTTATTTCCTGGTCTGCTATGCACCATGCCAAAACCATGGATGACTACTACACTGATCAGAAGCTCAACGCAAAATTTATTTCAGGTGTACTTGAGCTCTTTTCTGATCCTGTTGGAAATAAACCAGGGAGCCATATTTTGAAAGAGAATGGCATACCAGTTGGGTGCGTTTATAGCACTCACATCAATTTAGAGAATTTGATTGGAAAAAGGGTGAATCTCCAAGTCTCGGAAAGACCAAACAATAATTTTGCCTTTCCTGCCTACTACGTTCTCGACAGCGAATAGGTGTGGAACTTCGCATATGGGCCGAGCGCATCTTATCTGCAAAAACTCTGGAGGAGAAACTTCTTACTCCAGAGGTTTTAACAGATGAGACTCCCGGCCCCTCTCTTCTTTTTGACAAACCGTCTCGCCCCGTAGGGATGGAATTTTCTACCCGCACTAAGGAGGATAAACTTCCTCCCCTTCACGAACATAAAAGTGCTGATAATCGCGCCATCTGCCTTCACCGCTTTTGTGGTCATGAATTACTTGCTGTAGAGATTATGGCCCAAGCTCTTCTTGCTTTTCCAGATGCTCCCAAAGCATTTCGTAAGGGACTGGCAAATACTTTAAAAGAGGAGCAAGAACATGTGCGTATCTACTGTGATAGATTAAAACAGATGGGTGTAGAGTTTGGCTCAATGCCCCTTTATGAACACTTTTGGCGTCAGGTGCGCCACCTCACCTCGCCAATTAAATATGTGAGTGTGATGAGCTTGACTTTTGAAATGGCCAACCTAGACTTTGCTCCCAACTACGGCAAAAATTTTGAACGGTTTGGTGATCATGAATCAGCCGAACTCATGGCACAAATTTTACGCGACGAGATTGGTCATGTCTCCTTTGGTATGCAGTGGCTAAAGCGATTTAAATCCAAAGAGCTTTCTGAGTGGGATGCCTGGAGGAAAGCTCTTCCTGAGCACCTTATTCCCAAGCGCGCAAAAGGACATGTGTACCAGATCAATAATCGTAAAAAAGCGCGCGTGCCCGACGATTGGATTGAAAACTTAGCGCTGATCTAATTGGCGTGTACTTTTATCAATCTGCATTAATTCTGTTAACTCGCGCTCTTTTGACGCGGCACCAAGCTCTTGAAAACGTCTTGCACTGACCAATACGCGCGACTCATAGGACCCCATCGCACTGTTATACGCGTCGACAGAGCTTTGTAACTGGCGACCTAGCTTGGCAAAGTGCGTGTTCATGTCAGAAATTCTCTTATAAAGCTCATGCCCCAACTTAGAAACTTCTTGCACACTATTTGCAATGGCTTCCTGTTTCCAACCATATGCAACTGAGCGCAGCAGCGCGATCAGTGTTGTGGGTGTTGAAAGAATCACTCCTTGATCAAGCCCCATCTCCATCAAACCAGGGTCAACTTCCAATGCAGCGCTAAAAAATCCTTCCGAAGGAAGAAAAAGAACAACAAACTCCGGCGAGAGTGTGACTGACTCAAAATATTTTCTCTTGCTTAGGTCCATAACATGGTGACGAATCGCTTTGGCATGTTCTTTGAGCTTAAGAGCGCGCACTCCCTCTTCTTCTGTCTCCATCGCTTCCAGATAGGCGTCAAAGGGCGCTTTGGAATCGACGATGATCTGCTTTTCTCCCGGTAGCTGTACAATCAGATCAGGACGAATCTTATTCCCCCCAACATCAATTGTCTTCTGCTCCACAAAATCGCAATGTTTTTTTAAGCCTGCAAGTTCGACAACACGCCGGAGCTGTAATTCACCCCACTTTCCTAGCTGACCTGGACGCTTAAGAGCTCGTACCAACCGCTCTGTTTCGCGTTTTAATTCTTTTTCTGACTGGGCCAGATGTTCCATCTGCGTCTTTAGCGAGGCGTGCTCTCCTTTGCGCTCTTTTTCTATCTCGCGCATGCCTTTATCCAACTTGCCGAGCGACTCCTTCATCGGCTCAACCATCTGCCCCGCAAGCTGCATAAATGAGCGATTGTTTTTCTCAAGCGCATCAGAAGATAAAGACTTAAACGTATGCTGCATTTCCTCCTTCGTCTCCTGCAAAAAGCGCTCGCGCTCCTGACTCCCCTTAAGCTCCGCTTTAAGCTCAATGACTTTTTTCTCTTTTAATAAAAGAAGAATTCCAAAAATTCCTAATAACAAAGATAAAATTAAAATTACCATATAGAATTTAATAATAAAAAGGTTTATAATAGTTAAAAATGTTTAAAAATGTAACTATAATTCTCACTCTATTTGCCTCCCTCCTATGCGGAGCCCCGACGCATCTTGATCTTACCAGTGTAGGATTTAATTCGGAGGTTTTCTTTCAGACAGGCGCTAACGGTCAGTGCATTGCGGTTACCAAAAAATATGACGCCACTAAAACGCTACTCAAAGAGAAAAAAGCGCTCGAATATCTTGCTCACACTTCCTATGAAAACTTTTCAGCCCCCCAAATTCTTAATATTTCTACGGAAAGAAACCTTCTTACTATGACTCCAGCACATGGCAGGCAATTAAGCGAACTGATCCACAACTCTGACTTTGAACTCCTCAAGCGTGCCGTACGCAAAACGGCTTTAAGCTTTTCAGAACTGCATAGCAAAACAAACACATATAAGAAAAAAGTTCCCAACTCCTATCTCAAGCAGCAGGAGAGGATTGAAGAGGGAGTTAAGCTCCTTACCTCACGCAGAGTCCGAAAGAAATTCGACCGCCTTAAAGCAGCAATGGAAAAAGAAACCTTAGCTCCAGCTGTGATTCATGGGGATCCCCACCCTGGAAATCTCTTTTATGATGATCAAAATGATCAGCTGATCATGATCGATCTTGTGAGCATGGCCCCCTCGCTACAGCGCGATCGCGGTGGACCGCTAGCGCGCGATGCGATCTACGCCCGGAACTACATTAAATTGGAAGCAGAATACTGCGGACTTACAAAAGCGCAAATTGCAGAATTAATGGAAATTTTTGATACAAACTACACTGTAGAGATTCCAACATCTACGCGCGAGTTCTATGACTTTTTCTTTTACGCCGATATGGTGCACTCATTCCATACGTTTGAAAGCGACGAAAAAGCCCTAAATGAGCAAGCGCAATTCTTCTACAAAACTTCCCTTAAGTCTCTGTAAATACTATTCCTCTTCGTCGTCAGGATCAAAAGCTTTGAGGGCATCGGTGCGTTTGCCCACAATGTAATGTGTGATGAGGAGGCAGAGTGCTGTGAAGATGTAGCCCCAAGTGAGAATAGTTTTAAATCTCAGTACTGGACAAAATAAGAGAAAGTGACAAAAACTTGTTTACCAGGATGGGTTCTTTATTCAGTATCCCCTATACAACTGTGATTTGGGCCGGAATCCACTCCTCTGACACTTTTCTTTTTTGATCTATATGGCGATCGAAAAATTGCACACTAAATACATTTCGAGGTGGCGCTTTGCACTCATGTTTACATCTAGGAAGGTTTTTGTTTTCGACGGTCACTTTGTACGAAATACGATCATACAAAAATTTGTTGTATTCCCAATGATGGTCTGTATGTCGATTTTTAATCTTAATTTTAGCTCTATTTAGCTGTTGACAAATTGACTCTACAATTTTAATTAAAGGAAATTCGTGATTCGTGCAAAAATATGTACCTGCTGATGCAGACTCAATTACCGGAAAAATATAGTGAAATTTGCATTTTTGAGGCCCCTCATTCACTTTCTCCAACTCTATTTCTTTTGAAGAGAATTTTAATGTTTTCCATTTTGCCACAGTAACTACCGCGCTAATCTGCGCTACCACTAATACAAGAAATGCCCATTTTTGCTCGGCTAAAGCAGCAAACGCAACTGTTGCAACAAGAGAAAGCAAGTGATCAAACTGCAGCGTATTTTGATAAGGGGAATTTATCCATTCCACACTTATCTTATCTTCTACATCCTCAAAACCCTCTGAAGGCAAGCAACGTGAATTCGTTTTTTTAGAGATATCCTGCAATGCAGTGTGAAAACGAGTTACTGCCAATATTGAAACCGTTATTATAACTCCTGAAACAGCCATAAAGAAAAACGATCCTAGCATAAGAGCAGCAAAGAAAGTTAAATCATTTCCAATATAATTCCTGCAGATTTTTTCAGTCATTTCTGAGAGTGTTACTGTCGATTTATAAGAAGATTGAATAAATGGAGAGCTCCTGAATTCACAGAATAGCTTTCTTACTGGTTCTAGGACGCCCCAAGATTCGCCGTACTGTATCACATTCACTACTCGATAGGAAAAAAATGCGAGCGTTGAATAGCTAATAAAAGAATTTACAGTATGAAGTGTGTGACGCCTGTCTACAATTTTATTTTGAATATAAGGACTTCTAGATTGAAGATGACTCAATCCAAGCTGACACAACCCCCAGGAGAGGAAAGCCGTTTGTCCAAATGAAGGAAGCGCTAAATTTAAAGGAAATTCTTTAATACTCATGGGAATATTGTACCAAAAATTCTCTTTTTACAAAATAAGAGTAAAATTTTTATTCCTCTTCGTCGTCGGGATCGAAAGCTTTGAGGGCATTTGTGCGCTTACCGACGATATAATGCGTAACGAGAAGAGCGAGGGCTGTGAAGATATAACCCCAAGTAAGGATCGTAAAGACAAGAGTAAATTGGTAGAGAATGCCGTAGAGCAAAAATATGGCAAAGATCACAGTTGCAAAGAGGAGGTGTACGGATGGGACACGGATGTGCAGTGCTTTGAGGCTAGGAAATTTGATTTTGGAAACCATCAGACAGCCGACAAAGAGTGTGCAAAGAGTGAGAACGATCGATTTTGTCATCATGCTCATCGGAAACCAGAGCTCTCCTTTTGGAGAGTTAAGAAAGAGATTGATTGAGAGAGCAGCGAGAGCTGCAGAGGGAATAGGCAAGCCAGTAAAACTCGGTTTTTCTTCTTTAGGTTTTTCCTTTTTCTCTGCCGCTTTTACATTGTAGCGAACAAGACGCAAAACGCCGCAGAGAGAAAAGAGCATCGCCCCTAACACAACAAAGAAAGAAAGGGGCGTGCCAAGTTCTGGTGAAAGACTTTTCACAAGGAGGACTGAAGGTGCTACTCCAAAAGTGATCGCATCGGAAAGGGAGTCAAACATCAATCCAAATTCGCTTTCTGCATGCAGTACACGCGCAACTGCTCCATCAAGAAAGTCTGCAAACGAAGCGAGAATCAAAAGAAGAGAGGAGGATAAAAGTACACCATATATGCCCATGTCTTCTCCAATAAGGTTAGCCTTAAAGATTACGTAAAGACCGCATGAGAGCCCAAATGCTGTGATGATATTCGGAACAAGATAGACTTGTCGCATGACTTTAATCCTTCTCTTAGGGAAACATTGAATAACTCAGACTTCTCGATAAGGGATCAAAAATTGGTCCAAATCGGTTTTTCAAACTCACTAACTCATATTGGAGTTAGCTCCGTTCTCCAAAACCAATTTGTCCTCATTTTTTGATCTCTTCTCGAAAAGAGCAGTTATTCAGTATCTCCTTAGGGAAACACTGAACAGTTGCTGTGCCGGTAGGTCGAGCCGAAAATTCTAAAAAACTTCATTTGGAGATCGCAATCAACTGTATTAAGTTGATGAAGATTGAAAATGCAGTTTCTTAGAATTTCTCGGCCGAGATAGCGGTACATGAATTGTTCAATGTTTCCTCATACTTCATTTATAACAGAAAAACAGACTCTTGTCACGCCAAAACACGCGTTCATAGGAAGGAATTTTTTTCCTAGACTTAATCTATCGTTCTACAATATATAGTGTAATGGAAAGGTTATAACCACAATATATGGTAATTCGAGGAGAAATATGAGAGAGACAAAAAGAGCAGGAAGAGAGCCCAAAGAAAAACTGATTAGTAAAATTGCGGGCAGCATGAAAAAAGGTACGATCACCACATTTACGGTGGTCAAACGTAATGGTACGATTGTTCCCTTTCATAAAGAACTGATCTTAAAAGCGATTGAGCTTGCGTTTCGCGATACGAAAAAAGTCGCAACCCCCAATCCTCTTCCAGAAGATGTGGCAAAATCGATTGAAAATCTCACAAACCTTGTTGTGGAACAGATCACAGAGCTCGCTCAAAAGGGCATCTCCATTACTGTAGAAGGGATTCAGGATTTAGTTGAGGTCACTTTGATGAAGAAAGGCCATCACGATGTTGCTCGCGATTATATCATCTACCGCGATCACCACAAACAGATCCGTGAAGACTCTCCCGAAAACCTTAAAATTTTCCGCGAAGGCAGCACCGCTCCTGTGCGCTTTAAGCCGATTAAAATTGCCTCCTCAATTGAAAAAGCTTTTCACCGTACATTCCATATCCAAGGAACCTCACCAGAAGAGGTAATCTCAGCTGTCAACCTCCTTACAGAAATTGTTGTAGAAAAAGCGATGCTTCTTGTGAAAGAGGGAGGTACGCTCACACTGCACAAACTCCAAGATAGTATTGAAGATGCCTTGATGCATGAGGGCTATTTTGATGTTGCTAAGGAGTACATTCTCTATAGATCATTGGTGGGCCAACAGAAAGCTCCCTCCGAAATTGCAGCAGAAAGAGAGATCAAAGAAGAGAAATATTTCACTTACACGGATCGTGAGGGCAAAGAGAAGCAGCTTACCGAATCAGAAATTAGAAGACGCTTACAGTTTGCTTGTCGTGACTTGAAAGATGTTGATGTCGACCTTCTTGTGCACAATACCACTCTCAACTTCTACGAAGGGATTAAAGAGGAGGAGATCGATACAGCTCTTATTATGGCAACACGAGCCAAAATTGAAGTCGATCCTAACTACTCATTTGCCTCCGCCAGACTTCTTCTTGACCAGATTTATCGCGAAACAATCGGCGTCTCTGCCAGCGACCCACGACTGATTAAAGAGCACAAAGATTACTTGAAAAAGTATATCAAGCACGGCATTAGCATCCATCGTGTTTCAGAAGAACTTTTAGATTTTGATCTCGATCGCTTAGCTGAAGCGATGGACCTAAAAAATGATCTTCTTTTCACTTACTTGGGGATTCAAACGCTCTACGATCGCTACTTCATTCACGATGAGGGACGCCGCATTGAAACGCCACAAGTCTTCTGGATGCGTGTAGCAATGGGTCTTGCCATTCGCGAAGAGAAAAAAACCGAGCGTGCAATTGAGTTTTACAATCTGCTTTCACAGTTTTACTTTGTCTCTTCAACACCTACTCTCTTTAACTCCGGTACCAACCACTCGCAGCTCTCCTCTTGCTTCCTCGGCACTGTCTACGATGATCTCGTGCACATCTTTAAAGTGATTTCCGATAATGCGCAGCTAGCAAAATGGGCCGGCGGTATCGGCAACGACTGGACCAATGTACGCGCCACCGGAGCCCGTATCAAAGGCACCAATGGTCAGAGCCAGGGCGTTGTCCCCTTCTTAAAAATTGTGAATGACACCACTGTAGCTGTAAACCAGGGCGGGAAACGCAAAGGTACGAGCTGTTGTTACCTGGAAACGTGGCACCTTGACATCGAAGATTTCCTAGAACTACGCAAAAATACGGGTGATGAGCGTCGCCGCTGCCACGACATGAATACTGCCAACTGGATTCCCGATCTTTTCATGAAACGCTTGGCAGAAAATGGTAACTGGACGCTCTTTAGTCCTGATGAAGTCTCCGATCTACACGATCTTTATGGTGCAGCGTTTGAAAAACGCTATGAGGAGTACGAGAAGATGGCAGCAGAAGGAAAAATTCGCAGCTTCAAAACAATGGAAGCGATGACCCTCTGGCGAAAAATGCTCAGCATGCTCTTTGAAACAGGCCACCCCTGGATCACGTTCAAAGATCCCTCAAACATCCGCTCTCCACAAGATCACGAAGGCGTCGTGCACTGCTCCAACCTCTGTACAGAGATTCTTTTAAATACCTCTGATAAAGAGACAGCTGTCTGCAACCTTGGCTCTGTCAACCTTGCTAAACACACCACACCCCAAGGTATCAATGAAGAGCGTCTTGCCAAAACTGTGCGCACCGCAATTCGCATGCTTGATAATGTGATCGACATCAATTTCTACCCCATTCCAGAAACCAAAAATGCCAATGCACGCCACCGTCCTATCGGTCTTGGCGTAATGGGCTTCCAAGATGCGCTCTACATGCAAGAGATCTCTTTTGCCTCACATGAAGCCGTTGAGTTTGCTGATAAGAGTCAAGAGATGATCTCCTACTACGCTATCCTCTCCTCCAGTGAGCTAGCAAAAGAGCGTGGAGCCTACGAAAGTTTCAAGGGGTCAAAATGGGATCGTGGTCTTCTTCCAATCGACACCCTTGACTTAGTTGAAAAAGAGCGTGGCGGCAACTTTGAAGTAGATCGCACGACTCGCATGGATTGGCAACCCGTACGCAACCATATCAAGCAATTTGGTATGCGCAACTCCAATACAATGGCTATCGCTCCAACAGCAACGATTTCCAATATTGCTGGAGTCACTCCTACCATTGAGCCGACCTACAAGCATCTTTTTGCTAAATCCAACCTCTCTGGTGAGTTTACAGTACCTAACACCCACCTCATTGAAAAGTTGAAGTCAATGAACCTCTGGGATGAAGAGATGCTGGATGATCTAAAATATTTTGATGGCGTCATCAGTGAAATTGAGCGCATTCCAGATGATGTTAAACAACTCTTTGCGACTTGTTTTGAGATTGATCCCGAATGGATTATCGAGTGTGGCTCGCGTCGTCAAAAATGGATTGATATGGGCCAATCCCTCAATCTCTTCATGGGTGAACCGAGTGGAAAAAAACTGCACCAGATGTACATGTTAGCGTGGAAACGCGGCTTGAAAACAACCTACTATCTGCGTACACTTGGAGCCACGCAAGTAGAAAAATCTACAACAGACATCAATAAACGCGGACTGCAACCGCGCTGGATGAAGAGCGAATCCCCCTCTGCCCGCGTCAAAGTTGATCGCGCTGAAAAAGTAGATGTACCAGTATGCAATCTCGAAGAGGGATGCGAGAGCTGTCAATAAAAAAAAGGAGCCGCTGAATAGCTGCTGTGCCGTTAGACCGAGCTGAAAAATCTAGAAAAGATTATTTGGAAATCGCAATCAACTTTTGCAAGTTGATGGAGATCGAAAATAATCTCTTCTAGAATTTATCGGCCCAGATAACGGTGCATGAGTCGTTCAGTGTCTCCTAAAAAAGAGGTTAATAATGGAAGAACATATTAAAGACGGCGAAAATAAGCGCGTCCAAGCAAATGAAAAAAAACTGATTAACTGCACCAAAGTTGATGTCAACCAACTGATGCCCCTCAAATATGGTTGGGCATGGGAGCACTATCTCAATGGTTGTGCTAACCACTGGATGCCAACAGAAGTACCGATGGCAAAAGACATCGAACTTTGGAAGTCTAATGAGCTTACAGAAGCAGAGCGCCGGCTGATCATGCGCAACCTCGGCTTCTTTAGCACAGCAGAGAGCTTAGTTGGCAACAACATTGTTCTCGGTATCTATAAACATCTGACTAACCCCGAAGCGCGCCAATATCTCCTACGCCAAGGGTTTGAAGAAGCGATCCACACTCACACCTTCCACTACATAGTTGAGTCTCTTAACCTTGACCAAGGTGAAATCTTCAACATGTACAACGAAATCCCTGCTATACAAGCTAAAGATAAATTTGAGATGCAGCTTACCGAAGATATGCTGAACGAAAATTTCACAACTGAAACAACTGAAGGTGCGCAAAAATTCTTAGAAAACCTGATCGGCTATTATATCATTATGGAAGGTCTCTTCTTCTACAGCGGCTTTGCAATGATTCTCTCTCTACACCGCCAAAATAAAATGACCGGAATCGGCGAGCAGTTCCAATACATTCTGCGCGATGAGACCATCCATTTGAACTTTGGCATCGACTTGATTAACGGAATCAAGGAGGAAAATCCCCACCTCTGGACCCCCGAGTTCCAGCAGCACATCATCGGTCTGATCAAAGAGGCTGTTGAACTGGAGTATCAGTACGCTGTTGACTGCCTTCCTAAAGGCATCCTCGGCCTCACGGCTC
This sequence comes from Candidatus Algichlamydia australiensis, assembly GCA_033977065.1. Taxonomy (GTDB): domain Bacteria; phylum Chlamydiota; class Chlamydiia; order Chlamydiales; family JAJFMI01; genus Algichlamydia; species Algichlamydia australiensis. Next base: position 166,404 of record JAXCHI010000002.1, on the reverse strand, counting down.
CGATGTTCCGCGAGTACGTGCAGCACATCGCTGACCGTCGCCTCGAGCGTATCGGCCTCAAAGCGCTCTATGGATCGAGCAACCCCTTCCCCTGGATGAGCGAAACAATTGATCTGGGCAAAGAGAAGAACTTCTTTGAAACCCGCGTCAACGAGTACCAATCTTCTGCCAGCCTCACTTGGTAGTCTCTTCAATGGGCGCCCCTTTCGGGGTGCCTTTCATCTAGCTTTTGGATTATTTTGACCGAGTTGTCTAGATAGCGTCGTCAAAAGCATACAACCATCTTATTTTTCATGTTTGGGCTCCATTTTTGTGCTCAAATGAAGCGGAATTTACAAATTCAGCTTCATTTTCCGCACAAAAATAAGCTGCAAACATGAAAAATAATCTGATTATAGCCTTTTGACGACACTATCTAGTACTCTGTAACAGAAAAACCTTGACGAAGATGCGATTAGTGATCTTGAGTTAATTAAAAAAAGAGAGTTGTCGTATACTGGGGCTCTATGAAGAAAGACCAAGAATACGGCAATTTTGTTTGCATGCGAAGTGAGCCAATTGAAGAGCTAAAAGCGACATTAATCGAACTGACCCACAGGCCGAGCGGAGCCAAGGTCATGCACATTGCCTGTGACGACAAGGAAAATGTTTTTTGTCTCTCGTTTCAGACATTGCCAGAGAGCTCCAATGGCGCGCCTCATATTCTTGAGCATACAGTTTTATGCGGCTCCAAAAAATATCCTGTAAAGGATCCCTTCTTCTCTATGAATCGCCGCAGCCTCAATACGTACATGAATGCGTTAACAGGTCAAGATATGACCTGCTATCCATGTGCTACGCAGGTAAAGAAAGACTTTTATAATTTGCTAGGCGTCTACTTGGATGCTGTTTTCTACCCTGAATTGAACGAGTTGAGCTTTCGTCAGGAGGGACACCGCTTTGACTTTGATGAAGCAGAGAATTTGATTTACAAAGGAATTGTTTTTAATGAGATGAAAGGTTCAGTCGCTTCCCCTGAAATGCGCACCTGGCATAAGATCAATGAACTCCTATTACCTGACACCCCTTACGCCTTTAATTCGGGAGGCGATCCGCGCGATATTCCCAACTTAAGTTATGAGGAATTCCTCGGCTTTCATAAAACGTTTTACCATCCTAGCCGCTGTCTCTTCTATTTTTATGGCAACTTGCCTTTAGAGGGGCATCTCGATTTTATTGAGAAAAATGTTTTACATGAGGCGGAGCTCAAACAACCACTCCCACCAATCGCTTCTCAAAGAAGATTCACGGCACCCAAACGCGTTTGTGATACCTACCCGACAAGCGACACAGAACTAGAGGGAAAATCGTTTGTGGCGCTTGGCTGGCTCACAGTACCAATCCAAAATCAGGAGGATTTGCTGGGCTTAAGTTTACTAGAATCAACACTAATGGATACGGACGCATCGCCGCTCAAACGTCGTCTGCTCGCATCAGGGCTCTGCACACACGCTGATGGATTTATGGACACAGATATGCATGAGATTCCCTATCTGATCTTTTGTCGCGGAGCAAAAAAAGAGAGTGCTGAGGCGATTGAAAAGCTTGTACGCGAGAGCTTAGAGGAGATTGCGAATGAGGGAATTGATCCAAAGCTTATTCAAAATTCCCTCCACCAGCTCGAGCTCGACCGACTAGAAACAACAAGTGGGTCTACACCATTTGGTCTCACACTCTTCTTCCGTTCTGGATTGCTAAAACAGCACAACATCGATCCTGCGCGCGGACTGCAACTGCATGCGCTCTTTGACCAGATCGAAGAGAAGCTAAAAGATCAAAACTACCTCACAGACCTGCTGAGAAAGTATTTCCTTGATAACCCGCATTTTGTCAACCTGACAATGGAGCCCGATCCTAAACGTGGAGAGCGTGAAGACCAAGAAGAAAAAGAGCGGCTTACGGAAATAGAAAAACAGCTAACAGATGAACAAAAAAAACAGATTATTGCCCAAGCAAAAGATTTAAAAGAGCTGCAAGAGAAACAAGAGGGTCAAGACTTAAGTTGTTTGCCAAAAGTGAGTCTTGAAGATGTGGATACCAAAGCGCGTAGCTTCCCACTGCGCGAAGAAAAATTTGATCATCTAACCGTCTTTTCACACAACTGCTTCACTAACGGCCTTGTCTATGCTCAACTTGTTTTTGACACACCTGCACTTGAAGCAGAAGAGCTTCCCTACTTCACTCTTTTTACCAAGTTGCTTCCAGAACTTGGCTGCGCAGAGCGCGATTTCGCGCAAAACTTGCAGCACCTTGAAAGTATTACAGGCGGCATTTGGGCCTCCAGTTCCCTCAATACACAATTTGATGATCCTAATCAGATGCGCCCCTCATTCTCCCTCTCTTCTAAAGCCCTCTCTCGCAATGCAGGAGCGATGCTACAAACCCTGATTGAGACAGCAAGAGAGGTGCGCTTTGATGAAAAAGAGCGTATTCGCGAGCTAGTGCTACAAATGTACACCGGACTCCAGAGCAAAGTACAAAGCAGTCCAATGAGTTATGCCCTCTCTCTTGCTACTGCTGGTTGCTCGCCTTCTGGAAGTATTAAAGAGCAGAGCTTTGGCTTGCACTACTACCAATTTATTGAACATCTCGCCACAAACTTTGATCGACTTGCGGATGAATTGCTAGCAAAACTTGTAGAGTTAAAGGAAAAAATTCTCCATTTTCATCAACCGAATCTCATCATTAGCTGCGATGAAGAAGACTACCAAAGACTTAAAAAAGAAAATTTCTTTAATCTTAGCAAAATTTCAGCCAAACCCTTTACTCCCTGGAAAACAAACGAAGAGCTGCTCTCTATTACCTCACAAGGAAGAGCAATCGCATCCCCTGTTGCCTTTACCGGCTGGGGTTTCCGCACAATTACCTCGACAAATCCCGATGCACCGCTTCTTCTACTCGTACCAAAACTGATGGAAAATAAAGTCTTACATAAAACAATCCGCGAACAGGGTGGTGCTTACGGCTCTGGTGCCGGTTACAATCCCTTAACCGGTCATTTTATCTGCCTCGGCTCACGCGATCCGCACATTCAATCCACACTCAAAGCATTTGATAAAGGTATCGAAGAAGTTGCCAGTGGCAACTTCACCGCAGCTGATTTAGAAGAGGCGCAGCTACTTTTATTGCAAAATTTGGATATGCCGATTTCCCCAAGCGCGCGTGCCTCTGCAGAATACTTTGCACTCCGTGAAGGAAAAACAGTAAAACGACGCCAAGAGTGGCGCGATCGCATCCTATCGGCAAAGCCGGAAGAGGTTGCGCGTGTGGCCAAAGAGCATCTACTCTCTAAAAAAGAGAGTGCTCTTTATGCTACCTTTGCTGCTAAAGAACTTTTAGAAAAAGAAAAAATCCCTACCCATTCATTGCAAGAAACCATCTCTTGCCAAATTGCATAGATGAAGATAAACTAAAGAAATATTGAAAAAGGAAAACCGTTATGAAATTTACTGCAATTGCATTAAGTTCAATTCTTCTTATTAGCACAAACATCGAAGCAGCTAAATCGAAAACAAGTGATGAGAAGTGTATCTGCACCGCAAAAGACTTATCGCGCGCCTTTTCCGCCGTCGCAAAAAAAGCTACACCAGCCGTTGTCTTCATCAAAACAGAAGGCTATACGAGCGAAGATCTCTACGAAGGTTACGGCCCTAGCAATCCTTTCAGTCAACAAGACGAATTTTTTCGCCGTTTTTTTGAAGGCACCCCTAGATTCCATCGTCAGCCACAGCCGCAGCGCAGCCAGGGCTCTGGTTTTATTTTCACACAAGATGGCTACATCATGACCAACTTCCACGTCGTGCGCGATGCAAAAAAGTTGACTGTTGTCATTCAAAATGGTCATAGCGAAGAGGTCGAAGCGACCTTTGTTGGTGGTGATCCACAAACAGACCTTGCCATCATCAAAATTGACGGGAAAAATTATGATTATCTTCCTTTTGGCGACTCTGAAGCCGTTGAAATTGCAGAATTTTGCATGGCGATTGGCAACCCCTTCGGATTAGAGGCGACAGTAACAATTGGAAACATAAGTGCCAAAGGCAGACAAAACTTGCAAATCACAGACCGTGAAGACTTTATTCAAACAGATGCGGCAATCAATCCCGGTAATTCGGGTGGTCCTCTTCTAAACTTAGACGGAGAAGTCATTGGCATTAACACTGCAATCGTCTCACGTTCTGGCGGCAGCATGGGCATTGGATTTGCCGTTCCCAGCAACATTGCCAATACGATCCAGTCACAAATCCTCTCCGATGGAAAAGTAACCCGCGGCTATCTCGGTGTAGAACTGCAACCGATTGATAAAGGACTTGCTGAAGGCCTTAATCTACAAAAAACAGAAGGCGTTCTTGTGACTCGTGTCATGGGCGACTCACCTGCAGATAAAGCAGGACTAAAGCAGGGCGATATCATTTTAGAAATTAATGGAAAACCTGTTCGCTCCCCCACTTCCATCCGCAATGAAATCGGCCTCGCAAAGCCTGGAACCAAAGTCACACTTACAGTGAACCGCGAAGGCAAAATCATGCAAGTTCCGATCACAATCGGCTCGCAAATGACGACAACTGCCAACGTCTCTGCCCTTGCGCAAAACATCGGCCTTGAAGTTGAGGAACTTACTGCCTCACAAGCCCAACAACTCGGCTATCCTACAGACACAGAAGGCGTGCTCATCACAGCTGTAAAACCCGGTTCTATCAGTAGTAGTGCCCGCATCCCTGCAGGATCGATCATCATCCAGGCTAACCGCCAAAAAGTGGGTAGCCTCAATGACCTCAACGAGGCTCTCAAAAAGTCTGACGGGAAAAAGAGTGCTATCCTCCTTGTAATCAACTACAAAGGCCAAGTGCGCTTTTACTCACTTAAGACAAAATAGGACTAATCTATTCATTTACCAATAGATCGAGCCGAAAATGTGAAAAAAATGGAACACCTGTTTATTTAAGATAGGTTCAAATTTGGGTGGTTACGGATAGAATCAAAATCTTTTTCCTTAAGATGTGTTTCGATATTTTTGAGTCCAGCTCGCTCGGCTGCTTGCAGCCAGCCGATGGCAGGCTCGACTTGCTTGAGACGTGCCGCCGCTTTTGCAGAGCGCAGTGCCACTTCCGCGTTTTGTGTCTCTTGAAAACATTCGCCTGCAAGTTGCAGGGTCATCTGATCGTTACCATTTTTAAATGCAAGCTCATGCAGCAGGAGTTTTCCTTCAAAGGGCAGGTCACGATGCACACGAATAAGCAGCTCGTAAGAGCGTTTTTCATCTCCCTCATCGTAGAGAATTTTCGCAAGATATTGGCTTGCAGCATTAAAGATCATGCCGCGGCTGGTTTTTTTAATAATCTTTTCTAGAAGAGGCTTGGCAACAGGCTTGTGATCATTTGCGAGAGCCTCTTCTGCCTTGCGTATGAGCTCTTGATTCTCTTCATCGCGGTCGCTCTCATCAAAAGAGCGCATGTGGCGGTAAGTCTCAAAATTTTGAAAGGCGAAGAGCGCAAAGATCGCACCAATCAAAAAGTAACCAATAAGAAAGGAGGTCAGAATGAAGCTAATCGAGATGCAGATTGATGCAATAAGGGCGATTTTAATCCCTTTATTTTTAAAAATGCTTTCAAAAATCACTCGCATCAGTTGTCCTCCATCAAGCGGCAAAACAGGAAGCAAGTTCACCAAAGTCCAGAAGAGGTTAACATTGCGCATCACAAGCAGAGGTCCTTTCCAAAAACTATTTTCTACGGCGGGGATTTTTAAGATGGCGTAGCTGATAGCAAAGAGGAGGATGCCGAAGAAGGGGCCGTTGAAGATCACAAGAAACTCTTTGAATTTGGAGATTTTTTTTCCTTCGGGATAGGTCAGCCCACCAAAGGGAATGAGCTCAATGCGCGGGTGCTGGCCAAAGATAAGCGAAGCAATCGCGTGACCAAACTCATGGACGAGGATAGAGATGAAGATGATCGCCATCCAAATCAGGGTACCTACTACATTAAAACTATAGAGAACGCCAATGATGGCAGCGGTTACCCAGAAGCCAAAGCTGACGCGTACAGGAATATTTCCGGGTAACTTAAAATTCATTTTCTAAGCGCCTCTTGCATCGCTTTACCCATCTCTGCAGGCGATTCTGTCACAACTGCGCCCGCATCTTGCAACGCTCTGATTTTGGCTTCTGCGGTTCCCTGTCCACCAGAGACAATCGCACCGGCATGGCCCATACGGCGCCCTGGAGGCGCTGTTACCCCTGCTATAAATCCCGCAACGGGTTTGGTGCAGTTTTCTTTAATCCAAGCAGCAGCTTGCTCTTCCGCATCTCCGCCAATTTCACCAATCATCAGAATGCCTTCTGTCTGTGGATCTTCTTCAAAGAGTTTGAGTACGTCGATAAAGTTTGTGCCATTAAGAGGATCTCCTCCAATTCCCACACAGGTGCTTTGACCAAGGCCGAGCTCTGATGTTTGCCAAACCGCTTCATAAGTGAGCGTTCCAGAGCGCGAAACAATGCCAATTCTTCCTTTTTTGTGAATGTAGCCCGGCATAATCCCAATTTTGCACTCACCAGGAGTGATAATGCCAGGACAGTTGGGACCAATGAGGCGCGAACTTTTGGAGGCGCGCATCACTTGGGTAACTTTCAACATATCTCGAATCGGAATTCCTTCTGTAATGCAGATAATCAAGGGAATATTTGCGCTTTCTGCTTCTAAAATCGCACTTGCTGCAAAGGGAGGCGGCACAAAAATGAGTGTAGCATCGGGCTGCACAGCCCTAACCGATTCTGCAACACTATTAAAAACAGGAAGACCGAGGTGGGTTGTTCCTCCTTTTTTGGGCGTCACCCCTCCCACAAATTTTGAACCATACTTAAGGCCCTGCTCCGTGTGGAAGCTGCCCGCTTTTCCCGTCAGACCTTGTGTGATGATCTTTGTCTCTTTATTCACTAATATTGCCATTACGCATCCCCATTTTTCACACTATCTACTGCTTTTTTGGCTCCATCAGCCAGATCTTCTGCCGCAATGATTTTAAGTCCCGACTCGCGCAGCAATCTTTTTCCTTCATCAACATTTGTTCCCTCAAGACGGACAATCAGTGGCACTTTGAGTGCCAGCTCTTTTGCCGCATGGATCACTCCCTCAGCAATGGTAGCGCAGCTCATGATGCCACCAAAGATATTGACAAAGATCGCTTTGACTTCCGGATCGGAAAGAATAATTTTGAAACCGTAGGCTACCTTTTCTTTGGTCGCACTGCCTCCCACATCGAGGAAATTGGCAGGCGCCCCACCATAAAAGTGGATAATATCCATCGTTGCCATCGCAAGACCAGCACCGTTGACCATACAACCAATCTCCCCATGCAAACCAATGTAGGCAAGGTCGTGCTCTTTCGCACGTACCTCATTCTCACTGATTTGTGTTGGATCGTAGAAAGCCGCAATCTCTTTTTGGCGATAGAGCGCGTTATCATCGATCGAGAGCTTTGCATCAACGGCCCAGATCTTTCCATCTGGTGTTTCAACAAGAGGGTTGATCTCCAAAAGATCGCCATCGCTTTCAATAAATGCTTTTGCAAGTCCTGCCGCTATCTGGCGCCCCTGCTGGGCTGTTTCACCCTCCCATCCCATAAATTCAACAAGCTTTAACAGCTGATCATCACTTAGATCTCCCTCCAAACTGATGGGAAGCTTCAAAATTTTTTCTGGAGTTTTTTCCGCTACTTCTTCAATCTCCATTCCCCCTTCAGGAGAAGCGATCAAAATGGCCTGTGCATTTGCGCGATCGATAATGGCACCAATATAATACTCTTTTGCAATGTCCACAGGATCGGAGAGAAGCACCTCATGTGCGACAATGCCATCGGGACCTGTCTGATTATTGACAATTTTCATGCCAAGCATCTCATTTGCATATTTGCGAATTTCGTCCTTCGATTTGGCAAACTTCACACCGCCTGCTTTGCCGCGGCCTCCAGCATGCACCTGGATTTTAACAATTGCCTGATCCTTTCCTAAAGCGGTGATCGCGCCCTCAATCTCATCCGGATCACGGATCAGTTTGCTTTCCGGAACAGGTATGTTATATTGGGCTAGAACTTTCTTGGCTTGGTACTCGTGGGTATTCATAATTTTCTTATTAATATAAAGAGGTTTTTTCTAATACTATTAAATGTTTAACTTAATAAAAACTAGCGCGCAAAAATTAAAAAAAGCACTAAATAAAACAAGATCTTTATTAGGCGATCAAATTCGTTCCCTATTTAAAAATCCCCTTAATGATGAGACCTTTATCGCTCTAGAGGAGATCCTTTATGAGTCCGATCTTGGTCCAGAACTTGCAGAGGAGTTTACAAACCTCGCCCGCCATCTGCCCAAAGAGGAGATTTTAGAAGGCTTTGCTACACATGCAGAAAAAATCCTTCAAACTCCTACAGACATTGGGCCAAAGGAGCCAAAAGAGGGAGAACCCAAAGTCATCTTAGTTGTAGGCGTAAACGGCTCAGGTAAGACAACAACTGTTGCAAAACTCGCAAAGCGCTATCGTGATGAGGGCAAAAAAGTTCTAGTTGCTGCAGGTGACACCTTTCGTGCAGCTGCAGTTGAGCAGCTAGAAATTTGGGCAAAGCGCCTCAAAATTGACATTGTCAAAGGAAGAGCTGGAGGAGATAGCGCGGCTGTTCTCTATGACGCAATTGCCAAAGCAAAATCGGGCTATGATGTGCTCATTGCCGACACTGCAGGTCGACTGCAGGCGAAAACAGAGCTGATGCATGAGCTAGGAAAAGTAGAGCAAGTCTGTAAAAAACAACTAGATAGCGCTCCACACGAAGCGCTACTTGTGCTTGATGCAACAACAGGACAAAATGCCCTTGATCAAGCGATCACCTTTAATCAGTTCACCCCGCTAACCGGCATCGCTCTGACCAAAATCGATGGCAGCGCCAAAGGTGGAATCGTCCTCTCAATCTATCGCAAACTTGGCGTGCCAATTTGCTACCTTGGAGTAGGCGAAAAAGCAGAAGATCTTCTTCCATTTGATGAAAAAATCTTTGCTGAGGCACTCTTCCAAAAATGAGAGATGAGCTTCTTGAACTCACACGCGACGCCAAAGCTTGGCTATTGCAAGATCTTCCTGCTAAAAAAAAACCTGTTCCTGCTATTAAACTCCCGCCTCCGCCTAAGCCCAAAAAGCAAGAAGTTCCCCCACCCCCACCTAAACCGGAGTCAGAGCCAGAGCTCACTCTTGAAAAGCCAAAACTTGAAGAGGCAAAAGTCGACAGCAAGTGGGGCAACATCTTGGGAAAAATCGCCCCAACCGTCCATCTGCACAAAGCCCCCCCCTCTGATGAATCAGCCAAAAAAGCGAAAATCGCTTCGCGTGTAAAAGCGGGTGCGCCAGAAATTTTGCTCATAAGCTCCCCCCACTACGCTAAATTTCATCCCCTACTCTCTAGCATCGCGCGCGCCATCGACACACGCCTTGGCAGCTGCAAACTCGTTGATGTAGTTAGACTTGACAAGCAAGAAAAATGGGAAGCGCTGCTCGCCTCCCCAACCTTGCGCCTGATCATCTGCCCCGACCAACTTCTCTTTTCCCACCCAAAAATGCTCTCTCACTACCAAGAAATCCCACAAAAAAAGGCGCGTACACTTGGCGACAAGTCGCTCTTACTCCTCCCCGATCCCTCTCTATATATTAAAGATCCCCTCCTTAAACGCTCCCTCTGGACGGTGTTATGCAAAACCCTCAGTAGTGGTTCCTAAAATTTCTTAATGCCAATTGCGCCTAGATTTTTTTAATTGGCAAAGTGCGGAGAACGAAGTAAACTTAAATAAGTTTACGAGTTCGAGCACAAAGCCAAGTGAAAAAAAATAGGTCAAGGGGTATTGAGAAATTTTGGGAAAGACTACGACAATCCTAAACGTTCAACTCGACGAAGCCCTCGACAGGCCACTCGACTACCTTGCTCCAAACGAGTGGGAAAATTTGCGCCCCGGCCTGCGCGTACTTGTCACGATTCGCGGGCGAAAAGTCAAAGGCACGATCATCGAAATTAAAAAAAAGAGCGCTTTTGCCAAGTTGCAGACCGCTCTTGAAATTTTAGATGAAGAGGGCAAACTCACAGATGAACTCTTTCAGCTCGCTGAATGGATCAGCCACTACTACGCTACACCGATGCGGCGCGTACTCAAACTATTTTTGCCCTCCGCCATGCGCGGCAAAGCAAAAGCAAAAATGCAAAAACGCATTAGCCGCAAAAAACCCCTCGCTGAGCTCACGGCTCTCTGCAAAGAACTACAAAGAAAAAAGCCCGCACAAGCAAAAGTTTTAGAAACCCTGTTAAAAAAACCAAAAGGACTCTTTCTTTCAGAGCTTTTGCAGCAGACAAAAGGCTCAATAAGTCCTGTAGAGACCCTTGAAAAGCAGGGAGTGATTGAGATTCGCGAGGTTGAAGTCGACCGCACGCCCTTTGATGAATTCCCCTACTTTCCCACGAAGCCAAAAACCCTCTCAAGCCAGCAACAAAGCGCACTTGACTGCCTACTTGCAGACATCAAATCAAAAAACTTTTCCACCCATCTCCTGCACGGTATTACCGGTTCAGGAAAAACTGAAGTCTACCTTCAAGCAATGGCCGAAACGATGCAACTGGGACGCTCTGTACTCATGCTTGTTCCTGAAATTGCCCTCACTACCCAAACAGCAGAGCGCCTCAAAAGTCGTTTTCAAGAAAAAATTGCAATACTCCACCACCGTCTCTCCTTTGGAGAGCGCTATGATAGTTGGGTACGCATTGCGCGCGGTGAAATTCCCATTGTCGTCGGTGCCCGCTCGGCACTCTTCTCCCCCCCTACCCAATCTTGGCCTCATTATCGTCGATGAAGAGCACGACAACTCCTACAAACAGACAGATGAAATGCCCTGCTACAACGGTCGTGATGTCGCAATCATGCGTGCAAAACTCGAAAACGCCGTCTGCCTCCTTGGCTCTGCTACACCAAGCTTAGAGAGTTACACCAATGCGAAAAACGGCAAATACAAATTAAGTATTTTGAAAAACCGCCCTAAAAACGCGCGCCGCCCCAAAATCACGCTCGTAGATTTGATGCGCGAAGCAGAAAAAGAGAAACGCATCCCTCTGCTCTCTGCCCCTCTTCTTGCAGCAATTGAAAAACGCACTGCACTTGGCGAGCAGAGTTTGCTTTTTCTTAACCGCCGCGGCTATAACTCTTTTTTGCTCTGCTCCGAGTGCAATGAGAGCATCAAATGCCCCCACTGCGAACTCTCCCTTACTTTTCACAAAAAAGAAAACTTGCTTACCTGCCACCTCTGCGATTACACCCTCAATCCTCCCCCACGCAAATGCCCCAAATGCGCAGCTGAAACCCTCAACTACCGCGGCGCCGGAACAGAACAAGTGGAACGCACCCTCAAGGCCATCTTTCCTGAAATACGCACTCTGCGCATGGATGCGGATACAACCCGCCATAAAGGAAGCCACGATGAACTCTTCAAACAGTTTCGTTCTGGAAAAGCCGACGTGCTCATCGGCACCCAAATGATCGCCAAAGGCCTCCATTTTCCCGCTGTTACCCTTGTCGGTGTCCTCAACTCCGATGGTGCCATGAACATTCCCGACTTTCGCTCTAGTGAAAACCTTTTTCAACTTGTCACCCAAGTCGCTGGCCGCTCCGGGCGCAGCCTACTTGAAGGAGAAGTGATCATCCAAAGTCGCATGCCCACACATCCGCTCATTCAACTCGCTGCCAAAGATGATTATGAAAATTTTTATACACAAGAAATCGAAGAGCGCAAACTCTTTCACTATCCCCCGTTCACACAAATCGCCCGGCTGATCTTCTCCGGACTAAAAGATGGTGCAACAATGAGCTTTGCCAAAGATGCGCGCGACATCCTCCTTAAACTCCTACCGCCTACTTACGAAATATTGCCTGTCGTCCCCTGTGGCTACGCCAAAATCCGCGACCGCTACCGCTTTCAATTCCTAATCAAAGGACCTAAAAAAGGATTTACTCTTTCCAACGCCCTGATCAACCTGCAAACAAAACTGAAAACGCCAAAAGAGACGCGCTACACAATTGACATCGACCCACAGTCGACCCACTTTTGAACGATTAATTTTCTAATCGGTATTTTTGCAACCTACTATTTGGCTTTTCAGGAATCGTGTAAGCAATTTTGCCTTGTTGCAACAGAAGAAGAAGCAATTTTTTCAGCCCCCCAGAAACGTGCTTGTGACCTAAAGCAGCAGCAATTTCAGATTTTGATCGAGGCTTCTCTCCTAGTAATTTTAATATAGCCATTTCGAGTGACTCAGGCCTTGACTCAGGCCTCGACTCAGGCCTCGACTCAGGCCTCGACTCGGGCCTCGACTCGGGCCTCAACTCGGGCCTCGACTCGGGCCTTTTGTATTTTTGAAGTCTACTATTTGGTTTCTCAGGAATTGTGTAAAAAATCTCTTTTTTCTTAAGCAGCTGATCGAGTGTTTTCTTCAATGCACCAGATATCTTTTTATGCCCTAAAGATTGGGCTATTTCAGACTTTGAGAGAGCTCCTTTTTGAAGCAACTTTACCACCTCAGTCTCTAATGACTCGGGCCTCAACTCGGGCCTCAACTCGGGCCTCAACTCGGGCCTCAACTCGGGCCCCGATTCAGGACTTTTATATTTCTGAAATTTACTATTTGGTTTTTCGGGGATTGTATAAAAAATCTCTTTTTTCTTAAGCAGCTGATCGAGTGTTTTCTTCAATGCACCAGATATCTTTTTATGCCCTAAAGATTGGGCTATTTCAGACTTTGAGAGAGCTCCTTTTTGAAGCAATTTTACCACCTCTGCCTCTAATGACTCGGGCCTCAACTCGGGTTTTTTGTATCCACTAAACACTGATGAAGGGTAAAAAGTCGTTACAACAGATTGGGACCGTACTTTCCATTCTGGAGCTGGATTTTTGTTTTTAACACACCATTCAATGATATTTAAAGTTCCTGTTCCCCACTTTTCTATCACACCCGCCCGATATAACACACTTGCAATAATGGGATTCCAAGGTTTGGATTCGTGTGGTAAAGAGAGTTTTTCAGGTGTAATATCAAAATGAAATGTTCCCGGATTGATTACTTCAAGATGATCATCATACATGGCAATACCAACCGCTCCCCCAGAAGTGGTATAATCCCGATGGCAAATTGCATTTGCCATCGCCTCACGAATAGCAAGTGGGGGAAATAGTGGATAATCTTCACGAATCATTTTCCCAGGAACTACCCTACCTGCAATAGGAACATGATCAAGTAAAAACTGCTCACTTCTTTTTAACAAAGAAAAAGCACTCCCCCAGTATTCGCGATTATCAATAAATCCTTGCAACCGATCAGCTCCTCGAAATCTAGCCAGTTTCATCATAAGCTGAGGAAAGCACGAAAATAATTTTTCACTTTTCCCATATAAAGCAATAGCTGCATTGATCAACCGATTCTGATCTATGAGACCTAACCCCCTTAAAATTGACTCAGAATCTGTTTTAGAAGGTTGCCTCATCCTCCCAAGCTGAATCGCATTTTGCAATGTAGTCTCTATCTCTTCCTCATCCAAATCCGCGATTGTCACCCAATCAGGAGCAAGCTCATTTTCCCATCTTCGATGAGCATGAAATTTATCCAATATACGTTTTTCATACTCTTCACGCGGCATGATCTGTGTTGTAGAGCCAAGTCGAATATAAGGCCGTCCACAATAGGAAAACGTCCCAAATTTTCCTGGGACTCGCACAACAATCACTGACCTATTTGACCGAACCCCAACAATTTCTATTTCTGGAAATGCAGGAGGCTCCAATTTGCGTATTTCATGCGTAATATCTTCTAAAGTTTTTGTTGTTATTTGCTGTCCAATAAGTTTTCCATCGTCGGAAATACCAAAAAGCACATACCCACCAACTCCATTCAAAAATGCACAAATTGTTTTCGCTGCCTCACATCTTTGTCCAGTTGTTTTTTTAAATTCAAGGGTTTCAGACTCTCCCTTAACTACGAGCTTTTGCAAATCTTGTAATTGCATCTTTCTCCAAATCCAAAAACTCCCTGAGTTTATCAAAAATTTACATACAGGTAAAGAAAAATTGTGAACCCTTGCCAAAAGAGAGGCAACTCTCTAGAATGGGAGGGAAGGAACTGAGAAATGATCGTACAAATAGCCCCAGAAATTAAAAAGAAATTCCCCCATGCCAAGCTTGGGGTTGTTACCGTTCGCGGTGCCAATAATCGCAAAGCGCATGCAGAAATCTTGGAGCAGCTACGCGTTGCTGAAAAAGAGATTCGCGAGCGCTATGAAATTGAAAAAATTTCTCAGGTGCCTAAGATTAAAGATTGGCGTGAAGCCTACCGCGCTTTTGGTTCTAAAGATCGCAGCTCTGTTGAAGCGCTCACGCGTCGCGCTTTGCAGGGTAAAGAGCTTCCCGACATCAATCCCCTTGTCAATCTCTACAACCTTATCTCTTTAAAGCATACCCTAGCAGCTGGTTCTGATGACCTTGATCACGTGAAGGGAAAAATTGAACTAACGGTTGCAGAAGGTAATGAGCCCTTCACTATTTTGGGTGGTGACAAAACGGTAAATGTGAATCCCGGTGAGGTTATCTACCGCGACGATGAGGAAGTACTCTGTCGCTCTTGGAACTATCGTGAATGTGAGAAGAGTAAAGTCACTGAGAATACAACTAACGCAAACTTTGTTATTGAGGGTTTAGAAAGCACGACTAAAGAAGAGCTGCGCCAGGCTACTCTTGAGCTTAAAACCCTGATCGAAAAATATTGCGGCGGCTTTGTTGAAGAAAAAATCATCATTGCCAACCCCCTTCCCGATTACTTTCGGTGGGACGACTTTAAAAAGCGCTCAGAAAAACTAGCTGAGATTCGCGCATCAGGAATGAATCCCTATCCGCACAAGTACTCTCCCACTCACGCGATTCGCGACCTCAATAGTAAATATGAAAAAGAGGAGTTAGCAGATAGCGAAGCAGCAGCAAGTGGGACCACACCTGAGAGCTGTGTCGCTGGCCGTCTCATGCTCTTTCGCGCTATGGGAAAAAACGCTTTTGCCCATCTGCAAGAAGAGGGAGAGCGCGTTCAAGTGATGTTCAACCGCGATCATACAACTGTTTGCGGGCTGCCCGATGGGGAATCAGCAATAAAATTTATTGAAAAGAAGATCGACCTTGGCGATATTATTGGCGTCTCAGGCCACCTCTTTCGCACGCAAAAAGGCGAGCTTACTCTCTATGCTAAAGAGGTCACTCTTCTTACAAAATCTCTTCTTCCGCTTCCCGACAAGCATCACGGCCTAACCGATAAAGGCACACGCTACCGCAAGCGCTGGCTCGACCTGATCACCAACAAACAGTCGATCGAGACATTTAAAGTTCGCTCAAAAATCCTCTCCACCATTCGCAAAACAATGGAGGAGACAAAGTTTCTGGAAGTCGAAAATCCCGTTCTGCAAAACATGTATGGCGGTGCCGAAGCGCGTCCCTTCGTCTCGCACCTCAACGCCCTCAACCTAGAGATGTTTTTGCGCATCTCTCTTGAGCTTCCTCTCAAAAAACTCATTGTAGGAGGCTTTGAGCGCGTCTATGAACTCGCAAAAGTTTTTCGCAATGAGGGTATCGACCGCACACACAATCCCGAATTCACTATGCTCGAAGCCTACGCGGCATACTGGGATTACAATGATGTGATGGACTTTGTAGAAAAAATCTTTGAAGATGTCGCTCTCGCCCTTTTCGGCACCACACAGATCGGCATGCGCAAAGATAAAGAGGGAAAAGAGCACGCAATCAACCTGCAACGCCCTTGGAAGCGCATCACAATGAAAGATAGCATCCAAGAGTATGCCAATATCAATGTTGAAAAACTCTCAGATGAGCAGATACGCAAGACTCTCTCCGACAAATCCGATCTTGAACAAGAAGCGATCGACAACGCTCCACGCGGCAAACTGATCGCTATGCTCTTTGAAGAACTCGTTGAACATCATCTTATTCAGCCTACACACATCATCGATCACCCGATTGAAACGACTCCTCTCTGCAAGCTGCATCGCAATCCGAAAGAGCGCGAAGAGCAGATCGTTGAGCGTTTTGAAACATTCATCCTTGGCTTTGAATTTTGCAACGCCTACACCGAACTCAACGACCCAGAAATCCAACGCCAACTGCTCGTCCAGCAAAATGAAAAGCGCGAAGCAGGTGATGAAGAGGCGAGTCCCCTCGATGAAGAGTTCCTTGAAGCGATCTGCCAGGGAATGCCTCCTACTGGCGGCTTTGGTATCGGCATCGATCGTCTTACCATGCTCTTTACAGGAGAAACCAGTATTCGCGACGTGGTCTTCTTTCCTGTTATGCGCCCCGAGGAATAAAAATTTTAATACTATTTTAGTATATCTCTATCTGTGGTAAAATTTTCTCTATAAATCAGGAGACCGATCTATGTCAGCTGCAGTCTTAGGGAGATATCTCCCCCTTCCTACAGTAGAGCAAATAACACATACATTAAAAGTTACAACTAAAGTTGCAGCGCTTATTTCAAATATTTACTTTGACAACCAGTATAGAAACGAAAATCCCTATTTGATTCAAAGATCGCTTACAGGACCAAATATAGCATTGGGGCTAGCTTCTTGCCACTTTACCAAACTCAATCCCCTCTTCTATCTTTTAACTGCTATGAACGTCTTAATATACGCTTACAATAAATCAAACGAACTCATAGAAACCTCACAAAATCTTGGAAGGGAAACAGCCTCTTTCATAAATAGTTTTTTTGAAAATAAAGAGAATACCTCTCCAATTTACTATCCCGAGGATGAATTAAAAAAATGAATATTAAAACAGTACAAAATTTTATCCCTAAAATAGATCCCAAATTTGTTCAAGGCACAGACGCCGTAGCAACCATTGCTCTTGTAGCAGCAAATGTGTGGACAGCAAAAGAGGCAACTCAGGTTAATAAATTTGGAGTCTTTACATCCGCTGTAGTAGTTTATGCAGGAATAAAGAACTTATTCGATACACCGCGGAAATCTTTTCCAGCACAACTCTTTTATTCATTTGCCATTCTAAATGTCTTAACAATTGCTGCGGCGAAAGTGCATCACTATGCAAAGCATGATGCTGACCTAAGTTTTTTCCAAGAGGTGGATAAGCACGTCTACAAGTATAATCCATTTAGCTGGAAGTTAGAAGACTCTTGGTTTTTTTGTGGAGAGAGATATAGAACCTTGAAAGATAGGAATTAAAATGCAGCTTTCTCAATGTAGTTCTCTTATAAGCTCTGGGTACCGAGCTTTAACTCCGGTTTCTCGTAACGCAGCTGTTATCACAACACTTGCTGTGAATATCTTAATTGAATGTGCAGGTTATAAAATTTTTGGTGAAGCACACATCATTGGAGCAAATGGGTATCCTAGTCGATTTAATAAAATTTTTAATGAAACACAACTTCTTACTAGGTTTGTACTATATGATTTATCGGTAGTTGGCCTTGTTTTTTTAAATATTCCAGAAAACTTACCTGAGGGTTTTGAGAATCCAATTCATAAGAGTTTAACAAAACAGTTTGGTGTAGTGTTGTTGGCAATAACTATTGGAAATATTGGTTTATCTATTATAAATGGCAGAGAAAAAATCAAGTCTTATATTGAAAATAAACTTCAAAAAAGTTTTGAAAATAATAATACAACCTATATTGGCACCTTTTTTACAGCTAACTATGCTCTTAATATTTTTAAAAAAATAGATTATTTCAATAGTTTGCTAAGCAGAAATCTTTGCTTGAATATTGAAAACGGCCAAGTAGAAGTTTATCAGTATGTAAAGGATACCCATCCCAAATTTATCCACGAACATGTTTCTGCCTTTTTCAAACGTTTTATAATTTCGAAAAATTTGGAAAAAGCAAGGGAGTTATTTGAGTTTCATAAATCGTATTGCGATAAAAATGGAATAATAAATATTCTCACAACAAATAATATTTTCAAGGGAGAGTTTTTGTCTTGGGACTATTTAACTTATGAATCCCTCGTCTTTTTACTTAAAATTAACCCCAACTTATTCAAAATAAAAAACAGTCATGGTCATACTCTCAATAAATCTATTTTTGTAAATACATGGAATCCCAATATTGCAGATGAAGAAATAGAAAATGAGAGATTAAGGACTAAAAGCCATATAATAGAACACTACCCAGAATCAGTAAAAGAATATTTTCCAAAGATTAATTCTTTTTCTTTTTTTGAAGCTCCAGAAATTCTTCCCAAACTATATGATATTGGATATAGAGTTCAAAAAACAACTCTTTATAGAACGTTCTCTAATTCAGCAATAGATTTACACACCCAAGGGTTTTATGGTCCCATACTTAGAACTGCTAACTTCGATAAAGAAAAGATCACAAAATTCAAAGAATTTATTGAATTAGTAGAAGAAATCGATCCTTCGGGCTTTTCTGAATTAATAAAAGGCAAATATTTTACACTCTCTCTTGTAAAAATGATTACTACTAATGAGCATATCCAAATTTCAGAAGAGCAAAAAGGCTTAATTAGTGATCTACACGTGTTTTTAGTAGAAAAAGGTGCTCCTTCAGGATTCCCAAATCCGACTAAGAGTGCTGCTATGAATTAAAATAAAATTAATATTTAGTTCTATGAAACAAAATACAAACCCCGAGAGATGATAAAATGAGTAATATTACGTGTGCGCTTTCTAAATGCGCTGCTTTCTCCTTATCTGGTATTCAGAGATTAGCACCTCTGTATTTAAACAGAGCTACAGTAACCGCTGTGGCAATAAATGTGCTCATTGATTCAGTTGGAAGAGCACTTAATGAAGATCATCTTGTAGGTCCAATTGAGAAAAGAGAGAGGGTGCAAAAGCTTTCTATTCCTTATATAATTGCGGGAATAAAGTTCTCTATTTATTTTAATTTTGCCCTATTTAATATTTTTAGACCTATTTTTAAAAAATGCAACTCTACAAATTTAGAATTTTCTGGAAAATCATCACAAGTATTCATTTCCTTTTTAACCGTGTTAACAGTTGGAAATATTTTCTTCTCAATATTCAATGCTAGAAACAAAATTTTTAAAGCGTTAGATAGCTTTAAAAATGATGACCCAACCTATATCGAATGGTATTTAAAAATTGGAAATGGGTTTGGATACATAAATATGTCTAGTAAATTTGAAGAAACCCTCATATCTCAGGTAGTTTCGAATATTACTAGTGCCAATCAAACTAGTTGCTACCAGTTTCTTAAAAAAAATCATCCCGATCTTATCCGTAAAAATGCATCTTCTTTCTTCTGGGCTTTCATAGAATCTAATAATCTCGAAGAAGCGAAAACACTGTATAAATTTAATGAGCCTTCTTCGGGAGAAAAGGTCAAAAATGAGTTAAGTACACCTAAGTTATTCGACAACTTTTTATATAAATGGACAATATTAAACTACGATTCCTTTTTGTTTTTATTAGAGATCAATTCTCATACTCTTGATGCAAAGAGCTCAGAAAAAACCACCTTTATTGAACTCTTGTTTAACGGCTGTTGGGTTCCAGCCGATTGTTATTCATTCCGACGAGATCAATTTGAAGAGAAAATTAATGAGGTAACTTTCAAAATAATGAGGCTTTTGCTTGAAGAGTATCCAAATAAAATCGAACCTCTCCTCCCTAAAATAACAGATATTTCTGTTTCAACCCCTCCTGACATACTGCATAACTTTTTTGATCTAGGTTATGATTTTCGTGTATACAATATTTACCAATCTCTAATTTATGTTTTAATCGATGGATTGGTAGATTTGGATAACTTTCGTCAATTTATCGATATCATGTTCCAAAAAAACCCTGAACAACTTTCAGAATTGCTAAATAAGCGTGATGATAAGGGACTAGCAATAACTAGAATCATCACAAATAACCTTAATTCTGACGAAGTTTTAGAAGCAGACAAGAATAAGCTCCATGGCCTACATGATTTTCTTGTTGAAAAAGGCGCTCCTTCAGGGTTTTCTCCTTTAGCTAAAAAAGCCAATTAAAGAATCACTGAATAGGTTAAGGAAAGAGGCGGCCCGCTTTTCGCAAGCTATCTACCTGTTCTTTGCTACCTAAGATCTCTTCTAGTGTTTTTGTCACATCTTTCACCATCTGTTTTGAGTTTCCACAGATGTACACTACAGCGCCTTCATCAATCCACTTGCGAATCTCTTCTGCGTGCTCATGCATGCGGTGTTGAACATAAATTTTTTCATCCTGATCTCGCGAAAATGCTGTTGTCACTTTTAGATGATCTGAAGCTATGAGTCTTTCCCACTCCTCTTGGTAGTAAAAATCATCTTTGTAAGTGCGTCCCCCATGGATAAGCCAATTCTTTGAGGGGGTCTGACTGCGCTCTTGCATAAAGCCACGAAATGGAGCAATGCCTGCGCCTGAACTAATCATGATAACAGGCGAATCGGGACTTTTTGGCGGGGAAAACTTTTTTTTACTTGGAATAAAGCAGTTAATTTTCTGTCCAATTTTTGCCTCTTTGCAAAGAAAGTTGCTACAAAGACCAGGAGTTTTATGACCATCTTTCTCTTTTGTAAATGTGACAACTGTTAAATGAATTTCTCCTGGAGTTGCTTTTAATGAAGATGCAATTGAATAGTAGCGATGGCGAGGCCGAAATGTCTCCGAAGAGCTTTCAGGATAAATAGCAATTACAGAGCCAGGAGTATAAGAAATTTCTGGAGCCTCTAAGACAACGTGAAAAGTACGATTGTTCAGTCGATAACGCTCTTTTAAAGAGACTGTAAACACCTCTTGTTGTACAAATTTAGCTCGTTGAGGGGTCTTTCCAAGATCAATCGATCCAAATAGGCTAAAAAAGATAAAAAATGACGTCCCAAGCTTTTTCATGCTACTCCCTTAATGAATTATAAAAAGAATATCTTACCACATTACCAATTAAAAAACATGTAAACGCAGACTATTTTTGACTCAACAGTAATTAAAAAATTAAATAATATTTATTTTTTATAATACAAAGGATTAGAAACTCAAGTTGCTACCCCGTTCCCCCTCTGGAGAGACTGGGTAGCAACTTGAGTTTAGAAGAAATCTTAAAGCGCCTTAAGATGCGACCCACCAGGCTCATCAACAATTGTAAAGCCTTTCTCTAATATCTGATCGCGGAAACGGTCTGCTTCTGCCCAATTTTTGGCGCTACGCGCAGCATTGCGTTTTGTTAAAAGCTCTTCTACCTCAGCTGGGACGGATAACTCTTTTTTTTCAAAATTTAGGGCAGCTAGAACGGTATTGAATTTTTGTAATAGGGAAAAAACTTCTTGAGCCCCTTCCTCACTCAACTCTTGTTTGTCGATAAGTCTGTTTACATCACGCACAAGATCAAAGAGGGCAGCTAAGGAGACGGAAATATTGAGGTCGTCAGCTAAGCCATCAGAGAAGCGTTTTTCAGTTTCCGTGATAAGGGCAGTGGCGTTGCCGGCTCCGTGGGCTTGCTTTAGGCGCTGAACAAAGTCATCGAGGCGTTTAAGCGAATTTCGTGCGGCGGTGAGGCCATCAAGAGTAAAATTGAGCTGAGTGCGGTAGTGGGTGGAAAGCAGCAGGTAGCGCACCTCTCTACCACTGTAACCTTTATCAAGAAGATTGCGCAGAGTGTAAAAATTTCCGAGGCTTTTGCTCATTTTTTTATTGTCGACGAGTAGATGCTCGGAGTGCATCCAGTGACGCGCAAAGGTTTTTCCTGTGCAGCATTCTGACTGGGCGATTTCATTTTCATGGTGGGGAAAGATGTTGTCGACTCCTCCGCAGTGAATATCGAGTGTGTCACCTAAATGTTTTCGTGCCATAGCAGAGCACTCAAGGTGCCAGCCTGGTCTACCCTTGCCAAATGGACTCTCCCAAAAGATATTGCCGTCTCGCTTCTCATCATACGCTTTCCAGAGAACAAAATCTGCTGCTGTCTCTTTCTCATATTCATCACTTGCTACGCGCTCAGAGGCACCCTGTTCAAGTTCATCAAGCTTAAGATGGGAGAGATTCCCGTAGCTTGAAAAACTTGCAATGCGAAAGTAGATTGAATTGTCAGAGCCTTTGTAGGCGATCTCTTTTTTGAGAAGAGTTTCGATCATGGCGATCATTTCTGGAAAGTGGTCGGTCGCTTTTGGATAGCTTTCCACTGGTTCGATGAAGAGGGTTTTCAAATCCTCAAAAAAGGCTTTTGTGTAGGGTTTGGTGTAATCAGAGAGACTCTGCTTCTTTGCCAATGCTCCTCGGATAGTTTTATCATCCACGTCTGTGATATTCATCACTTGGTGCACTTTATAGCCAAAGTATTGGAGGGTGCGGCGCAGCAGGTCCTCAAAAACATAGGTCCTAAAATTGCCGATGTGTGCATAGTCGTAAACTGTAGGACCGCAGGTGTAGATGCGAAAAGTTTTCCCTGATTGCGGTTTGAGACTCTCTTTTTTGCGCGTGTGAGTATTAAAAAATTTAACCATGAACAAGCTTCTCAACTAAATCAATTAATCCTTTTAAGTGCACTTTTCCCGTTCCAGTTAAAGGAATTTCTTCCACACGCTTGACAGTAGAAACTTTGGCAATACGGCCAAGGCCTCCTTCTCGCAAAGCGCGGTTCGCCTCCTCTTTTTCCAAGTCAAAGGTTGTAACCAGGATGAGTTGTGCTGTTTCGCCCTCTTCCAAGGCGCAGACAGCTAGAGGGTATTTGTCGTGTTCTGCATCAAACCAGTTACGCTTTGCCCCCTCTTCAAGCAGAACATTTTCCATTGCGTTCAGGCTCAGCATCTCTCCGCCAATTTTCACAAAGCGCTTCAGTCGTCCTTCAAAAAGCAAAAAGTTCTCTTCATCTAAGCGACCAATGTCGCCACTACGGTACCAGCGCTCTCCTTCGATTTCAATAAAAGGGTTGGGCGCATCTTTACCGAGGTAGCCGGGAAAGACGTTGGGACCTTTGATGCAGACTTCTCCCGATTCGCCTTGTGACAGAACTTTTTCTGTTTCCTGGTGGATGACGCAGAGATCAATTCCAGGAAGTGGCTGCCCAACACCGCGTGGAGAGAGCTCAGGACGGGTCATTGTTACGATTGGGGCACACTCTGTAATACCGTACCCTTCAATCACTTGCCCATTAGGGAAGCGACGTTCAACTTCCCGATAGAGCTCTTCCGGTGCCTTTTCTGCTCCAGTGACAAAATAGCGCACATAAGCAAGCTGCTCAGCTGTTGCAAGCTTGATTAAATTGCGATAAAAACTTGGCGCTAAGCAGGTCATTGTAATGCGCCACTGTCCACACATTTCTGCTAAAAGTTTGCTATCTGTTGGGTCAGGTGAATAGAAGACACGGAAGCCCGAGAGAAGAGGCAGGAGTCCTGTGACAGAGAAGCCAAAAGAGTGAAAAGGAGGCAGACAGCCGAGCATGACATCGGTTGTGCACGGATCGATGCAACTTAGAGCGGCGCGCTGATTTTCTAAAATATTTTTATGAGTAAGAGGAACTGCTTTTGGAAGGTTTTCTGTACCGCTTGTGAAGAGCAGTACTGCAGTATCTTTAGGATTTGGAAACTTAGGTTTGGTAAATGTTTTGAAAACACCTGTCAATTTCTGTTTTAAAGAGAGCTCTGCTTTTATATCTTCCAACATTTTAAGCTTCTCATCAAGGTCCCCAATTTCAAGAGTTTCGGCACGCTCCAAAAAGCGCCGTGAGGTCAAAATAACCTCAACTTCAGCCACGTTAACTGCATGACTGAGATTGCGCGGTCCTACCGTCCAGTTGAGCATCACAGGCGTTTTTTTCGCAAAATAGCACGCAAGCACAACGATGTAGGTTGCGGCTGAAGCAGGAATCATCACACCGATGTTCTCACCTGGTAGAGTTTTGAAATACTCTGCCAAAACAAAAGCACCCTTTCGCATCCGTTTGTAAGACAAGATCCCTGAATTGGCATCAGCTCCAGCAGCATGATCTCCCATTTTTTTGCATGTTGTTAAAAAGGCTTCAGGTATTGTCTCTCCTTGTGCAAAACCGGGATTAGGACGACTCGCTTCTTCTTCCCAAGTAAGATCAGGTGGTAGAGGCGAGGCCTCTTCTTCTGAAATTTTCTCTCCCATTGCCACGTCCAAAAGATCGCGTACTGTAAGCAGATCACCTGGACGATTGCTCTGCACCTCATATTTGTGATCAAGATAGGCAAGCATGTCGGCAACATCTAGAGAGTCAAGACCCAGGTCGGAAGAGAGATCTTTCTCATCAGAAATTTTAGCGATATCAATTTCTGCTGTTTCCGCTAACTTTGCATAGATATCTTGGCGAATATTCTCGGGTACTTCTTGCTCACGTGTTAAACGCTGTTTTTCAATTGGAATCACTTCCGGGAGCTCTTCTTTAAAGCGACTCAACGAGATAAGTTTTAACGGTTCACCAGTGATCTCTGGGGCGCCATATTGATTGTACCAATTTTCTAAGTAGCGGTTAAAAACCATGCGATCTTCGTTCCGAGGCAGTTGCTCTTTAGGCTGGAAAAATTCAATCTCCACTTCACGCTTAGGAACAAAGAAGATTCCATTTTTTAAAATCGACTTGAATCCAGTGGAAAGGGTCTTCCAAAAGTCGGGAGACTTCCCTGTGATGGCTCGTGAAAACATCGATCCCCAAAGCCCAGTCGTGCGAATTAAAACTATATTCGCTTCAGGAACTTCTTTTGTAATCGTATGTACAAAAGAGCTTCCCCCAATGCGTTCACGAGGAGAACGGCGCAAATTTCCTGAAGGATAAATTAAAAAGTTTTCTCCACGACGCAGTCCCTCTTCTACCTCTTTGAGGCACTTCTCCCCTCTCTTAATTTTCCAGCTGTTAGCAGAGGTCTCAAAATTAGGAATAGGAAGAGCTTTGACAAAATCCATAAAAGGTTTGGCACCTTTCATGTAATAGAAGTGATCAACTGCCAGAGGGCGTGGACGGAAATCACCACCTAAAAAAGCCATCATGATAATGGGGTCAATTTCTGCGGGGTGATTGGGTAGAAAGAGATAGCCTCTTCCTTTGCGGTTGAGTTCCTTAAAACCCTTAACTTTGAAGCGGTAGCGCAATTTTAAAATAGTAAGGAGAAACTTGGAGAGAATTTTAAATAGTAGCTGCATAGCTCCTAGCATACCACATTCAGAAAAATCTGAAAAATTTAAAAAGGGCAAAGTGTTTAGGTTGAAGACAAAAGGATGATTTTGTAATGAAAATTAGATACATTTCTTACGATTTCCAAATAAAATCGATTGACTTCTAAAATTTACTATATTAACTAGTATAGATACAAACGAAGGAGATAGTTATGACAACACCTGTTAATGGCCCTGGCGGAACACCTGCACCCAAAAAACCTGATGAGAGCGAAGCGATGAGTAGAGGGTCAGAAAAAACAAAGAGTGTTTGGAAAAGCGCTCAACCTTCTGTTAATACCGAGCGCAGTAAAGTTATCATTGGTGCACATAAGTTTACAAAAGGCACCGCCGAAGCGACTAGAAAAACGGATCAGAGAGTAACTGAAACTAGATCAAAACTTCAATCGAAGCTGTGAAATCTTAGTTGCAAGTACGAGTTTTAGTAGATCTCCTGGAAGAAACGGTAGCACTCCAAGTAACACAGCTTTTTGCACGCTTCCAACGTAAGGAGTTAATCCAATCACACCAAAGAGATAGATCACGAGCGCTCCTACGCCCATTGCAATAAAATTTTGCTTATAAGTTGTAGAGCTTTCTGCAAGTTTTCCTGTTATATAGGCAGCGCCCACATACCCAAGTAGATAGCCCGCCATCGGCCCCGTTAGACCAGCTCCCATAAACACTGGGAGACCCGCAATCCCTTGAAGAAGGAAGCCTGCTGTTGCTAGAGCAGCACGCTTTGGGCCTAAAAAAAGTGCCAAAAACAGAATGAGTTGAGAGCGAATTGCAAGAGGAATGGGGGTAAACCCTAAAGGAATATGGACTTTTGCAGAGAGCCCAATAAGAAGAGAAGCACCAACTACGAGTATAGCATCTTTTGCAAAAGTTTTGTTTTTAATCTGTGCTAAAGTTTTGATCATTTTAAGTCCTCTTTTAATCGAGTAAATATTTTTTTTGCCTCTAGGTAGGTAAGTTTTTTTTCTACTTCATCAATGGGGAACCAGCCAGCATCTAGAAGTTCTTCCTGACACCGCTTGCCTTCCCCTTCTACTAGGGCTGAGTAGTAGTGTACCTCTTTTTTAATTCTGCGTCCATCTCGCATAAAGGAGTAATTTTCTGAGTAGGGCTTTAGTGTAAGAAATTTTTCTATATCAAGATCTGTCTCCTCTTTTAACTCTCGAGCAGCTGTTTGAAAGGGAGACTCTCCTTTATCCGCATGCCCTTTGGGGAAACCCCAAAAATTGCCATTTTTATGCTGTACAAGAAAGAGTTCCCATCCCTTTTCTCTCTTGCGAAGAGGTAGAATGCCGAAGGAAATCTCCTTATCCATTGTAGGGTGCAAAAATGACTGTGGAGTTATGCCCACCAAACCCAAAGGAATTTGAAGCGGCTGCTGTAATTTTCATCTCTTTTGCGCCATCACGCACAAGGTCGATACCAGCTACTTCATCTTCAGGATCTTCGCAATTGATCGTCGGATGGACCCTTCCTGTTTGAATTGCTTTGATTGTTGCAACTCCCTCAATCGCGGCAGCGGCACCGAGACAGTGCCCTGTCATCGGCTTTGTTGCATTGATCGCGATATTGTTGATATGACCACCAAAGACTTTTTTCATTGCACGGATTTCACACAGATCTCCAACTGGAGTACATGTAGCGTGGGCATTGACATAATTGATTTGCTCAGGAGAAATTTCCGCATCTTTAATTGCATTTTCAATACAGATCGCAACACCTGAACCATCTTCACGCGGGCTTGTCATATGATAGGCATCGCAGGAGTAAGCACCACCGAGATATTCGGCAAGAATCGTCGCTCCACGAGCTTGAGCGTGTTCTAGACTTTCAAGTACTAGGACTCCGCAACCCTCTCCCATCACAAATCCATCACGCGATTTGTCCCAAGGACGTCCCGCTTTTTCAGGCTCTTCATTACGTGTAGAAAGCGCTTTGATCACGACAAAGCCTGCCACTCCAACTGGCGTAAGAGGTGCTTCTGCCCCTCCACAGAGCATCACATCTGCATCGCCATTTCGGATATGGTTCGCTGCTGCCACAATTGAGTAGTTTGCTGTTGCACAAGCGGTTGAAATCGAGTAATTGGGACCCATGTAACCGTGATCTGTGGCGAGAAGCGATCCTCCCATATTTGTGATCACATAGGGAATAAAAAATGGGGTTAACCGATTAAAACCGCGATTTGTAAGAGTGTGTACACCATTTTCAAAAGTATGCATGCCTCCCATGCCAGAACCGATAATAACACCAACACGCTCCTTATTGATTCTGCTATCATCAAGGTTTGCATTTTCGATTGCGCGATTTCCCGCGACCATAGTGTAGCGAATGTAGGGATCGACCCGTCTTGCCTGCTTCTTATCGATGTAGCCTTCAGAGTCAACTTCTTTGATCTCTCCAGCGAAGCGCGTAGGGTAATCAGAAACATCAAAAGATTCGATAGAAGAGATACCACTCTCCCCTTTCAATAGCTTTTCGTAAAATGTATCAATGTCACTTCCGAAACAGGAAACTAGCCCCATTCCCGTAACAACTACTCTTTTTTTCTTCATGCGTTTTGTAAATTTAAGTTGAGAGGTTTTGCAGATTGGAAGAGCTTTTCGAGCTGAAAAAGCTCCCTCATCTGTGGAGTGAAAATATGAACGATTAAGTCAACAAAGTCAAGCACAACCCAATCACCACTTTCTACTCCCTCTACACGTGTCGGAGGGTTTCCGGCCTCCTTCATTTCTGCTTGCAGAGTTTTAGCCATCGCAACAACATGGCGATCGATCATCCCCTCTGCAATGAGAATATGGTTGGTCATTGAAGAGACTTCGCTGACATCAAGGCCGACAATATTGTCCCCCTTTTTGTCAGAAATAATTTTAGCTGCAAGTTGAATGTTTTGTTCTTTGTCTGTACTCATGATGGGTACTAGTATAAATCATTTTGATATATGTAGTCCAGGACTTTACTTGGAAGAAGATGCCTACAATAAAGCTTTTTTTTGAGGCGCGCACGCACTTCAGTGCTAGAGACTTCGAAGAGCGGAAGTGTGGTAATATTTTTTTTGATCTCGAGAGGTAGGCTGTCTAATCGTCCTAATTTCCGATCGCAAATCAAAGGAGTTGAGATTTCAAGTAATTTTTTTGCGTTTTTCCAATTCAGAAGATGTTCTGCTACATCTTCACTTAGTATAAGAAAAATTTTTTCTTTATGATCTTCATAGAGAGTTTCAATGCTTTCAATAGTAAATGAAGGCCCCCCTCTCTTTACTTCTCTATCGGAAACGTGCACACCTGGAATATCTGAGAAAGCAATTTCACACATTTTTAGGCGATGTTCAGGAGATGCGATCGGAGGGTCATTCTCTTTGAACGGAGAACAAAAAACAGGACTGATGATGATTTCATCTAATTCCCACCTCTCTCTCATTGAGACAATAAGATTTAAATGGCCAAGATGGACAGGGTCAAAAGACCCACCGAAAAATGCAATTTTACTCTGTGATCTCATCAATGCGACTCTCAAGTTGAGCAATCGCGTCATTTGCATGCGTAAGCCGCGTCTTTTCTCTGTTAACGTGCTCTTGCGCCTTGATTGCCCTTTCAAAGTCTAGACTAGATCCTCCCGCCTCTTTTCGCAAGAGTTCTAATCGCATTTTTATACGGTCACGAAATTCGATACGCTGAGCTAGCGCACTCTCTAGAGCTTCTAAATAGTCTTCATTGATGTCAGTAACTTCTAAAAGTTCGCCCTCTTTATGGACTAAATTTAGATCTTCAAGTTGGTCAAAAAGAACAGAGAATGGCTCGCGTTCATGCTCAACAACCTGCAGAGTTTGCAACTTCTCTTCCCAGACACTTGGGGCCTCTGAAAGAAGGGTTTTTTCCGGAGAACTCTCTAAGAATTGACTCCAATCAGCATAGAGATCATCGAGCTCTTTTTTGCGCTGCTCCATCTTCTCTTTTTCTATACTGCGGCGCTTCTTAGCCTCTTCTTCTACTTTTGCCATTTTTTCCCGACGGATTCCGTGAAGAAGATCTTTAAATTTTTTGATCGCTTCAAAAGAGAGCTCTGTTTCACGCATCTCCTTAAGGATGGCGTCGACTCTCTTGCTTGTCTCGTCAAGCGTCAACTTCTCTTTCTCTTCTTCAAGAGGTGCTATAAGTTCTTGAATTTTGGCAGCATTGGCATCAAAGAGATCTTTTTTCTCTTCGTACTCTTTTTTGCGCTCTTTATCACCCTCTTTGATTTTATCCCAGCAAGCGCTCAATATTTTACGCGCTTGTTGAAAGATCGTACTTGAGATTGTCAAAACTTTTGCATACTCTTGAAAAGCCTTGATCTCATCGCGAAGCTGAAATCCTTTAGCAGATGCGCCATTGCCAAAATGCTTATCAGAGAATCTCTTTACATCTTCAATAAATTGTGCAGAGATCTCATCGATAAGAACACGACGACGAGGAAAAATTTGATCTCCTAGTGCGGAGAGCTTTTGCAAGATTTTATTTTTGAAACGAATACGCATCTCCGTTCCTAAAACTTCCTTACGAAGCGCTTTTAGCCTCTCTCCTAAGCTGGTTAAAAACTTTAACTCGCGATAATGGGGATCGTAGAGTTTATGATTTTGATTTAAATGGTAAGCACTTTTGGGAAAAGAGAGAGATTTGATTGCCGCTACTTTTTCCTCTTTTTCTTCCAAACTCTCTGTAAAAGCATTAATCGCAAGGTCGATCTGCTCAAGAGCAAATGTTGCTTGCTCATCAAATACTTCTTTTAAACGACGCGCCTCTTCGATAAGAGAAGTGTACTCTTTCCAAAATTCGGAGCGAAGTCCTGGATTGAGCTTTTCTTTAAATAGGGTTAAGGCAAGCTCTTTCGCATTCCAAAAATCTTTAAATCGAGGACTTTCGGAAGAGGAGATCGCTCCCTTCATAAAGTCGATCACCGCACGGATCTTATCTTCGACGTTTTCCTTGTTTTTAATCGCTTCTTGCAAAGCAGTAAATGCACTTTCAGCCATAGAAGAATATGTTAACAATTTTGTAAATTAGGAACCACTGAATAATTGCTCTTTTTGAAAAGAAGCCGAAAAATCGAGCAAAACTGGGCAAAAATTTAGGTTCATATCGAGGAAATGAACTCTTCTACGATAAGATCGATCGCAGCTTCTTCACCCTGCTCGGAAAGATCAAGCCAATGAAAGAGGGGCTCTTTGCGAAACCAGGTAAATTGCCGTTTTGCATAGCGCCGCGAGGCCTGTTTGAAGCTCCAAATAAATTTTTCAAATTCCTGAGACGTACGATCGGACTCCAAAAATTCTATACATTGCCGGTATCCGATGGAGAGAGCTGCACTTCGATTCTCCCTCAACCCTCTTCGCAAAAGAGCTTCTACCTCTTTAACAAAGCCTTTAGCAATCATCTCATCACAGCGCATCTCTATTCGTGGATATAATATTTCTCGTGGATAGTGTAAAAACCAGCAGTGAAAATCAAATGGAGATATCGCCTGGGAAGGAAGGGTAATTTTAAATTTTGAAACTTTTTCATCAGAGAGCTTGATGATTTCTAAAGCGCGTACAATTTTTACACGATCTTGTGGTGTAATCGTCTTCGCATACTCAGGATCTAAACTTTTTAATCTTTCGTAGAGCTCTTCTACCCCCTTTTCACCAAGCTCTTCTTCAAGCTCCATACGCGTTTTTTCATCTGAGGGCGGTCCTTGCGGTGGTCCATAGAGAAGAGCGTGAATGTAAAACCCAGTTCCTCCTACAACAATCGGGACCTGATCGCGTGCAATAATCCCCTCTATGAGACGAGTGGCTTCTGTGTGAAATTTAGCTACATTGAATGGGTCTGCTATTTCGCAAATATCGATGAGGTGATGTGGGATTTCCAGGCGTTCTTCGAGGGAGGCTTTGGCTGTACCGATGTCCATGCCGAGATAGACTTGCATAGAATCGGCAGAAATAATTTCACCAGAAAGTTTTTTAGCAACTTCAATGCCTATTTTGGTTTTACCCGTTGCTGTCGGGCCTGCTAAAACCAAAACCTTCCCCTTTTTAGGGGAAGGCTGTATATGTGAGCGTTTAGGAGAGATAAGAGGCGAAGTACCAAAATCTTGTGACATTAGATCGTCTGAATTACTTCTTTCTCGTCTGCATAGATTGTCAAAATCTTTTCAAATCCAGCAAGTTTGACAATCTCTCTTACGCTCTCACGCAAGGAGTAGAGACCTAAAAAGCCTCCTGCCTCCTGAAGACGCTTATTCACAGAGAGAAGAAGACGCATGCCAGCACTACTCAAGTATTCGATCTTTGAAAAGTCGATTAAAATCTTATCAACTCCCTTTTCAAGATGAGAGCTTAAGCGCGCTTCAAGTGTTGCTGTTGAAGCCGCGTCAAGACGTCCTTCCACTTTAAGAACAGGACACCCCTTGATCTTCTCTTCGCGAATTTTAATTGTTGTCATACTATTGAATTACCTCAATGCGGACTTTACGTCCGTAGCGGGCACCTACAGCAAGCGCAATTGTGCGGATCGCTTTAATGGTACGGCCCTGTTTACCAATTACTTTGGAGATGTCCTCTTTGTCAACATGAATATCGACAACAGTACTTTGCTCTCCCTCGTTTACTTCAATGTTCACATCATCGGGTTTAGACACAATGTTTTTAATAATATAAGCAATAAAATCTTTCATAATTCTCAAGTTGTAAGGGAGGGACTGAATGAACCTATCCAACTAAAGCTGCTTTTGAAATTTTTTCTCAGTTTTGAGAAGGATTTTGGGATCTTTTTGAAAACAACTTAATTAAGTTGTTTGAAAAAATAGCTCAAAATCCAGCCAAAAATGTGGAAAAAGGCAAAAGCATGTTTAGTTGGATAGGTTCATGGCTCAGACGCTCCGTAAAAGTTCAAAATATTAGAGCCCTTGTTTGACTCTCACGCCCAAGCATAGCAGAAATCGGAACAAAAAGACAAAAGAAAAATCGAATCCATCAGCACTAACCTCTTTACCTACAACACTAAATAATATTTATTACAGTTTAATTCTAATTTGATACTATTTGGTTAACTGATAATAACATTTAATAATAAACACTTGCCCCTTTCTAATTATTGGTCGCTTTTAGATCAGTCTGCTTTGGAGGTTGATGTCCTTTGGATTTCTGTTTCCCTCCAAATAGAGAGGGGCTCTTTTTTCTGTATTCACAACATGTTAATTTCTAAATATTTAAAATGATTTTGGTACGCGAAATCTGCATTTGTCGATCTCGCGTACCATTTATCACAGAAGTTGTGGCAGAACCAGATTAAAGAATAAATGCACAAGCTCTCCTTACTGCAGCAATAGAATCATATTTTGAGATGTCTATTCGCTGATATAGGCAAGAGACGGCAGGCGCATGTCGATCACGCGGTCTTTGCCAAAAAAATCACACTCTTCGCGCATAGAGAGATAGTTGGATAACTGCTTTTCCCAATCCTTTGTTGGAAGCCGCAGCGCGTGGGTTGTACCATCCTGATTCCTAAGCATTAAGACAATCTCTCTTTTTCCAAGGCTTAAGTTCTGCCGATTGGAAAGATCAACGCGCGACAAGGAAAAATCACGGTTCAAAAGCAGTTTAATAAAACGCAAAGAGAGGTCAAAATCTTCTCCAGAGAGCTGCTCTTGCCAAAACTCTTCATTCTGGTAGATCGTCTGATCAAAATCTTGTAGCCCAAGATAGATTTGCGGAAGCTTCTGAGCCGAGAAGAGCGGGTGTTGCGGAATCAAGTGTCCTTCTTCATCCACAAGGGTATTTTCAAAGTCATGGAGCTTCGCAATTGGTTTGCGCACTTTTATGTGAACTTTTAAGGTTTGAGGAAAGAGTTTTTTTACCTCCGCTTTTGCAATTGTTGGATAGCGCAAGAGATGCTCTTCTGCCTCTTTTTCATCAAATTGATAATAGGAGACTTGAATCTCTTTAGATAACCCCAAAAGTTCTTCTATATAGTGGCTAGGAAGATCGCCCTTTGCCTGGATATAGCGCAGATTATAAGCGGGATCAAGAGCCCGTTTTACTTGGTGTTTTTGCCAGGAGCGTAAGCAGAAATAGCCTGAGCCTGAAATGAGTAGTGTAGAAAAGACGATGATGGCTAGCGCTTTTGGCAGAGGAACTTTTTTCTTAACACGCATGTGATATCTCCGGCACCTAGGGTAACAACCAGATCGTTTTTCTGAATCTTTCCCGGTAGCTGATCCCGCCTAAGATAGCAACTTCCGATTTCTTGTGCGAATCTCTTGGGACAAATCCTCTCTATAGGCGCCTCTCCAGCCTCCCACACATCTGTAATGATGAGCTTATCAGCATCGGTAAAACTCTTAGAAAAGGCTTCCCATTCATGGGCAAAGCGGGAGTAACGGTGCGGTTGGAAAAGGGCCACAATGCGTCTTGTCGGGTATGCAGCACGGAGGGATTTCAAAATGGCTTTTACTTCAGTAGGATGATGCGCATAATCATCGTAAAAATAAGCCCCAAGGTGCTCTCCTAAATACTCTGCGCGTCTTTTCACTCCACGAAATGAGGCAAAAGACTTTTGCAGATCCCTTTCTGAAAGCCCCAGTTCAATGCAGAGTGCAAAGACAGCTAAGGCATTGAGCGCTTGGTGCTCACCAATTGCGTTAAGTGTAAGGGGTAAAAAAGTCTTTCCTTTGTAGGAGATGGTAAAGTGAATTTTTGGCCCCAGCTGTTTACAGCTCTCTAATTGCCAATCACTCCCATAGCCATAATTTTTATTATAGTGAAAGAGCGGGCCAGAAACATTCTTACTAAAGGTTGCGTAAGCCTCTTCAAGTCTTTTAGGTGTTTTCCAGAAATCGAGGTGGTCCGGTTCTGTTGAAGTAATAATGGCACCGTATGGAGTTCCTCGTAAAAAAGAGCCATCGCTCTCATCTGCCTCCGCAACAAAATACTCCCCTTTCCCAAAGTGTCCATGAGCTGGTAGTGTTGGTACAATCCCTCCCACAACATAGCTTGAATCAAGATTTTGCAGAGTATGAGCAAGGAGTGCTGATGTACTTGTTTTACCGTGACTTCCCGTCACGGCAAGAAGTTTCTGTTTTTCTGTCTCTTTTTCTAAAAGTTCGGAGCGATGTAAAATAGGCGCTTTTGCTAAAAGTATCTCCGGATGATCTTTTGAAATGGCAGTACTTACAACGATCTCATCCGCTTGCTCTACATATTTTCCCCTCCCTGTAAGATCAATTTTTGCTCCGCGCTTTTCTAACTCTTTAGTGATAGATGAAGCTTTACGATCACTGCCTGTTACAGTTTTTCCTTGATCAAGCAGAAGGTGAGCCAAGGCGCTCATTCCTATTCCTCCAATTCCAATGAAGTGTGTCATAGAACTTCCTTACGGATAAGGTTGATGAAATTGGGAAAATCTTGCTGAGGAAAAGAATTTTTTTTGCGATTGGCAAATGCACTTTTTACAATTTGCGAATTTAGGTCCTCCTCCCGTACCATCGTTGCAACTCCTAAGTCTTGCAAATAGATGGCATTTTCTGCCTGATGATCACGTATTGCACCTGGTAGAGGAATGAGAAGAGAGGGAATTTTATAGTGCAAAATTTCGGCAACAGTGCTAGCTCCTCCTCGCGCAATGACAAAATCAGCTGCCCCATACACTCTCTCCATTTGGCTCTCGTACTCAATGACTTTTGCAGGAGTTTTTTGATAGGTAGCTCTTTTGCCTCTTCCCGTTAAGTGCACGACTTGAATCCCCTCCATAGAATCTAAGATGGGGGGAACTCTTTCATTTAATGCCTTGGCACCTTGTGAACCGCCAATAACAAGAATCGTAGGAGAGGATTGACAACTTTTAATGAGAGGTGGCTGAGGCATGGAAATAGCTGTAGCAAAACTACTCGGGAAAAGAGAAAAAACTTTGGCTTTTTTAGCAAAAAGTCCATTTACACGTCCCATCACACGATTTGCTTCAAAAAGCCAGAGAGGAATTTTACGTCGACGCGCTGCAGCAACAAGAGGAAAACTATGATAGCTTCCAAACCCAATAACAAGATCAGGTGAAAAGTTGCGGAGGAGTTTTTCAGAGGCTAGAATGCCCCAAGCAATTTGTGGCAAAGAGCGGGGTGAGAGCGGTCCACCAGGAATAGCAATCCCCTCTTTTAAACCAACTCCAGCAATTTTTACATCACAAAAATCAGAAAGCTCCTGCTGAATTTTAAGGGCGGGTAAAATATGCCCTCCTGTACCACCTGCAGCTAGTAAGATTTTTGGGCGCACCTCTCCTCCGTTCCTACTTGAAAAAGTAGAGTCATCAGGATCATATTGAAGAGCAAGGATGTTCCTCCTTGGCTAAGAAAAGGTAGGCTCATCCCTTTGCTTGGCAAAAGAGCCGAGACTACACCTAAATTGATAAAGGCCTGGAATGTAATCAGAAAAGTAACTATAGCTGCCACTAAGAAGCCGCGTTTCGTTGGTGCTTTCATGGCGATGCGAAAGCCAAAGTAGCCAATGGCAACATAGAGGAGGATTAAAATAACCACTCCCACAAAACCAAATTCTTCAGCATAGATCGCTGCAATATAGTCGCTACGCGCTTCGGGAAGATAGTTCAGTTTTTGCAAGCTCTCTCCAAGGCCTCGTCCAAAAAATCCCCCCGAACCAGAGGCAATTTTTGCTTGATAGGGTTGATGCCCACGGCCAAGAAGGTCTAATTCAGGATGAAGGTAAATTTTAATCCGGGCCGCAACATGGCTCATTTGTGAGGCAATCAAAGCTCCGAAAAGAGTCAAGAAGCAGAGGGGGGTTGCCCACCAACTCATCTTCACCTCGCTCAAAAAAAAGAGAACGCAGAGTGTCGCCAAAATCAAAGCTGTTGTGCCGTTATCGGGCTCGATTAAAATAAGAAAAAGCGGTAGAGAAATGCGAAAAAGAAAGTGGACGAAAGCGTTTAAACCAAACTTCTCTTCACTTGTAGTTAAAAAAATAAAGTAGAGCGGGATCACTCCTTTTGCGAGCTCCGAAGGTTGGAAAGAGAATCCTCCAAACCCTATCCAGCGACGCGCCCCATTAATTTTCATTCCAATTCCAGGAAAAAAAACGAGCAGCAAAAAGATCACTGTGTAGGTCATGAGCTTCGGACTCAAATCAATCAGCCTTTCATAACCGACAAACCAGATACCCCCACAGACAAAAAGAGCAAAAATTGCGTAGAGAAACTGCTTGATTGTTGCGTTAAAGGGAGAGAGCGCTAGCTCTCGGTCAATGACCTCAGCTGAAGTGGTGTTGTAGATCAACACTAGCCCAATAAAAAAGAGGGCAAGAGTTATTCCAAATAGCCAGCTACGATTCATTTGATACGAATGCGTTCACCTGGCTTAAGTCTTCGCGATTTTTCTTCGTCGAGATTATTCAGATCTAGAAGCTCTTCAAATTTAATCTTATGTTCACGCGCTATATTCCAGAGGTTGTCTCCATGACGAATGATATAGTATTCTCCTTTTTCATCGCGCTTTGCTTCTGTTTTCTGCGCTACTTTTTTTGCAGAAGGAACTTTGAGTTTTTGGCCAATCTGCAATCTTGCGGAGGTCAGATTGTTGATGCGCATCAGCTCATCAACATCAACATTATGGCGACGTGCAATCTTTTCTAAAGCATCCCCACTACTCACCTCTACAACTGCGAGTGCTTCAGGCTTTGCAGCAACTTTTGCTTCAGGCTTTTTTGCCACCTCTTTTTTTGGCTCTGCAGCTTTATGAGCGGCCAGCGCTTTATCAAGAGGCGTCTTTGGAGGGGCAGGTGCCACCTCTTTTTTTGCTGCTGCAACTTTTGGTTTCTTCTCTACAACCTCTTTTTTTGTCATCACAAGCTCTTTTGGATCGTGACTCTTGAGTGAACTAATGAAGAGGACAATAAGTAGACCTGCATTGATTAAAACTGCTGTGATAATGATATCTCTTCGATTCATGATAATTCCTCTACCATCTGTTTAAACTTCTCTCCCCTCTTTTCAAAATTGGCGAAGGCATCCAAACTACTGCAAGCTGGCGAAAGGAGAACCATCTCTCCCTCTTTTGCCTCTTTTGCAGCCTGAGCAAAACTCTCTTCGAGGGTACCAAAGCGTGAAATCTCACACGACCCTTTAAGCGCCATCTCTATTTTACCCCCTGCTTCACCAAATGCAAAGATTTTACGAACTTTTTTTAAGGAAGGGAGTAAATCCATAAAATTTGCTCCCTTATCGCGCCCTCCAACTAAAAGGAGTACGGAGCGATCCACCTGCTTCAGTGCATGCAGAACAGCCTCTACATTTGTCGCTTTGCTATCGTTCACAAACTCCACCCCGTGCAGGGTTTTTAAGCGCTCAAAGCGATGCTGAGGGTAAACAAAACTCTCTCTTGCTTGGGCAGCATCCGCACCAATGCTTTGCAAAAAAGAGACTTCGTTATACTCCCGAGTGTCACGCGTTGGGGAATATGTTTCAAATATTTTTTTTACATCCTCTCCCAGCCAAAGGGTCTCGCACAACTCTCCTATACGAAATTTCGTTTTTGCATACGCTTCAAAATTCTCATAACGATCAAGATGATCAGGCGTTATATTGAGCAAAATGGCACTTTCTAAAGCTTTAGTCGTGCACGTCTCTAACTGAAACGAGCTAAATTCCAACACAAGAGTCTCTTTAAGGTTGGGGGCAAGCAAATATTCGCAGAGCGGCAATCCAACATTGCCGACTGCCCGCGCCTTTATCCTGCTAGACTGCAAAGCGTGTGTGATCAAAAGAGTTGTTGTCGTCTTGCCATTTGTCCCTGTAATTCCAATTGCTCGCTGCTGCAAATAACGCAAACCGAGCTCCATCTCTCCAATCACCTCAACACTCGCAGCTTGAGCTTGCTGCACAAGTGTATGTGAAGGAGGCACTCCTGGAGAGAGAATGACAAGATCCAAATTTTTTGGTAACTCTCCCCCCTTCCCATCAAAACAGACAGGGTAGTACCCCTTCTTTTCTAGCAAAGCTTTTGCAGCTTTGCCACTTTTTCCCATCCCTATGATCAGTGCTTTTTTCATTGAAACTTAATGGACGCTAAGCCCAGCATAGCTAGAATAAGTCCAATGATCCAAAAACGCAAGACAACTTTTGTTTCGGGCCAGCCTTTGTACTCAAAATGGTGGTGCAGAGGCGCGCAAAGAAAAATGCGCCGCTTTTTCCATTTATAGAACCCCACCTGCAAAATGACCGAAAGCGCCTCTGCAACAAAAATCCCACCTACAATTGCGAGAAGAAATTCGCGTCTGAGTAAAACAGCCGAAACTCCCATGATTCCCCCCAAAGTGAGCGATCCCACATCTCCCATAAAAACTTGTGCAGGATGGCCGTTAAACCACAAAAATCCGAGAGATGCCCCAAAAAGAGCACTTAAGTAAACAGCAATCTCACCGCTCCCTTCGATATAGAGAAGATTGAGGTAATTTGCGATCTTAAGATTATTACTTAAAAAAGCTATAAGCGCAAAGACAAGAAAGACAAAAACCAAAAGCCCTGAAGCTAAACCATCTAAGCCGTCTGTTAAATTGACGCTGTTTGAGCCTCCTACAATAACAAAAAGCGTAATCAAAAATGCGACGATCAGACCAACTCCAGAGAGGATAAAAATAGGATTTTTGAAAAAAGGAAAGAAGTAAGGAATGGACTCTTTTGCGGGCCAAAAAAGATAGACTCCAATCCCAATAGCGAGCAAGAGCTGTCCCAAAAATTTTTTTCTTCCCGAAAGTCCTTTGGGATTTTTATGCTTCAGTTTCAAGTAATCATCATACCCACCAATGACCCCGAGCCAGATTGTTGAGATAAAAAGAATCCAAGTGTAAGGAGTGGTTAACCGCGAAAAGAGAAGCAGAGATGATAGACCGGAAGCAACAATAAGAATCCCTCCCATCGTTGGAGTATTATCTTTTTTTGCATGCAACTCTCCTAAGCGAGGTGCTTCTGTTTTGCGAATCGGCTGCCCCATTTTCAATTCTGTAAGCTTGCGAATAAAAAAAGGACCGAAACAAATCGTAAACATGAGGGAAAAGAGCGCAGCAAGAATCATGCGCGTGGAGAGATAAAAGAAAACAGCCGGCACATGCCATCCCGCTTGTTCAAACCATTGTAGAAGAGAAGTGATCAAGTAACGTCCACATTTGTAAAGAGTTTGAGCCTTTTAGAAGCACTACATCACCTGCACAAACCTCGGAGCGAAGAGCTTGCAGTAGCTTCTCTTTATCTGTAAAGTGGCAGGCCATCTTTTTTGAAAGAGCAAAACGGTCAAAGAGCACCTTTGCCTCTTCACCCAAAGTAAAGAGGAGGTCCACCTCTTCTGCCGCAATGCTTCCTATCTGTTCATGTGATATTTGAGAAAATTTTCCCAATTCACGCATCTCACCCAGTACAGCAATCCTCCGTTTACCTTCAGGTAAATTTTGCAACGCTGCCTTCATAGATGCAGGATTTGCATTGTAAGAATCGTCAATAAAAGTGATGCCACCTAAGGTTATTCTCTCAAATCTATGAGAAAAAGGGGAGAGCTTTTTTGCCTGCTTGCAAATTTCTAAAAAAGGGACTCCGAGATACTCTGCAACAGCTTTTGCAAGAATAAAATTTTCTTGCAAATGGTAAGCTTCAAATGGCAGCACAATGCTGGACTCTTCTGGGACCTCTCCGGACGAAAATGGAGAAAAGCTCTTCGCCTGCTTTCCTACAAACGTTTTTTTTAAGCGAGGACTTTGCAAAATTTCTGCCTTTGCTTGCGCTATTCCATTTAGATCTGCAAAGTTCTCGCTATGCGAGTAAGCGATCTTTGTTATAACTGCAATTTCCGGCTGTGCAATTTCCGTAAGCTTTGCCAACTCTCCTGGTTTGCTCATCCCCATTTCGAGAACTAGCACCTCTGCGTCAAGATCGGCATTTAAAATAGAAAGAGGGAGTGTCAATTGGGAGT
This sequence comes from Candidatus Algichlamydia australiensis, assembly GCA_033977065.1. Lineage (GTDB taxonomy): Bacteria > Chlamydiota > Chlamydiia > Chlamydiales > JAJFMI01 > Algichlamydia > Algichlamydia australiensis. The sequence goes on along the minus strand of JAXCHI010000002.1, from coordinate 126,127 downwards.
TGAAACTCCCAACACTCTTATCCACACGAAAAGAAGATTCTAGAAGAGTAGCAATAAATTCTTTAGCTGTTGTTTTACCAACTGATCCCGTAACCCCAACTACTTTTGCCTGAATTTTTTTGCGAAACTCCTTTGCCTGTCTCTGCAACTCCTCTTCTACATCAGAGACAGAAGCAAGCTCCATTCCAAAGTCCGGACCTTGATATCCTTCTTCAACTATTGCCTTTACAGCACCTCTTTTCGCCGCCTCTTCTAAAAAAGAGTGTCCATCCACTTTCTCCCCCTTCAAGGCAAAAAAGGTCATTCCAGGACGAACTTGCCGGCTATCAATTGCAACTCTCATGTCTCCAACCATACTGGAATTGCGAGAAACCTTTCCACTTGTTTGCGAGATAATTCTTCCAAATGTATAATGTCTTGATGAGGAGATACTGAAGCAAGTGCTCTTTTCAAGAAGGGCTTCAAAATTGTGACAAAATCAATTTTACAGAGCGGAACTAACTCCACAAGAGTTAGCGAGTTCGAAAAATTGAATTTGGCCAATTTTCAAGACCTTATTGGAAAGTCCGAGTTGTTCAGTATTTCCGTAGTGGTGGCATAGCCAAGTGGTAAGGCCGGGGCCTGCAAAGCCTCTATCCCCAGTTCGAATCTGGGTGCCACCTTATCTTATGCTCTACATTGTCCCTACACCTATCGGCAACTTAGAAGATATGACTCTGCGCGCAATCCGTGTTTTGAAAGAGTGCGATCTCATTCTGTGCGAAGATACACGTCACGCCTCAACACTTTTAAAAAAATATGAAATTGCAACAAAGACCCTCTCTTTTCATAGTTTTTCTGAGGCCAAACGCGAAGAAGAAATTGTACAAAAACTGCAAAATGGCGAGCAAATTGCCTTAATTAGTGATGCGGGAACGCCACTTATTCAGGATCCCGGTACGCGACTAGTTGCACGCTGCCATCAAGAAAACATTTCTATTACTGCTCTTCCCGGTCCTTGCGCCATTCCCACTGCTCTCTCCCTCTCTGGCTTAGAGGCAACTCCATTCCAGTTTCTTGGGTTTGTCCCCAAAAAAACAGGCGAAATGAAAAAGCTCTTTGCCAAAGCCTACTGCTACCCCGGTCTTTCGCTTTTTTATGAAACTCCTCACCACTTAAAAAAAGCCTTAGAAGCACTCCCTCCTGAAATGGAGGTTGCGGTCTGCCGCGAGCTCACAAAAAAGTTTGAGGAATTTCTATTTGATAGGGCAAAAGATCTGGTGGCACATTTTCAAAACAGAGAACCCAAAGGTGAAATGGTTCTGATTCTCAAAGGTGAAGGCCAGACCAAAGCTTTTGAAGACCTCTCTGCCGAAGAACTAATGGAAAAACTTGAGCAAGAATTTACCCTCATGCGCAAAGAGGCAATAAAAGTAGCTGCTGAACTCAAAGGCATCTCCAAAAAAAACCTCTATAAAACTTAAGTTACAAATAAGAGTCGATTTTTTCTTTTATTGACCTATAATTTTGCAACGCATTCTGATACGCCTCTTGGTAGGTCTCGAGTCCTGTTTTTCGTGACTTAAGAGCTGAAAGCAGTGCTTTTTTTGAAGCAATCATCTCTTTTTGCGCTAAGTCAACACTCTCGTAAAGATGGGTTTTAATTTCTGCTTGGCGCTTCTCAAGATACTGCATGCGCTTTTGCGTCTCCTGCAAGGCTGTTTTGTAAGATTCTAGTTTTTTCTTTCCTTTGTTTTGCAGATAGATAAGTTGTTTTCTTACTGTGACAATTGCTTTTTTATTCTCGATGTACTGATTCTCATTTCTGCGACCTTCAAACCCGAGGGCAGGGCTCTTTCGAAGGCGAACCATCTCTTCTTGGATTTGTGTGAATTTCACCTCTGCGGCCTCTAACTCACTTGCAAATTCTTGCGCATACTCTTTGTAGCGCTTCTCCAAAAGTTCTGCTTCACCACAAAGGGAGGAAAGCTCTTTTTTAATCGTTATATATTCACTTTTATATGATTCGAAGTTTTTTACCTCTGTTGCAAAAACAGAAACTAAAAAAAACAAACAAAAAACAAAAATACGCATAGAACTCCCTCTATTTTTAATATACTTTACTAAAGAAATGAGGAAAATAGGAAAAATTTGCCTATTTCCTCCAATTTTAGTATCTTCTTCATTCAGGAGGAGATTGAATGGCCAAAGAAATTCTGTTTGAAGAAGAAGCGAGAGAAAAACTGAAAAAAGGTGTAAAAAAGTTACGCGACGTTGTCGCTCCCACTCTTGGGCCAAAAGGTCGATCTGTAGGACTTGATGTCTCATGGGGAGCCCCTAAAATTACAGATGATGGCGGCAGTATTGTCGATGAGATCGAAGATCGCGATCAGTACTACAATATGGGAATCTCCCTTGGAAAAGAAGTTGCGCAAAAAATTAAAGATCGCTGCGGTGATGGAACCACGACAGGCCTTATTCTTCTAGATAGTTTGGCCTCTGAAGGAGTTAAACAAATTGCTGCTGGTCACAGTCCTACTCTTTTGCTGCGTGGTATGGAAAAAGCTTTAGATGCCATTGTAGAAAATGTGCACGCAAACGCTACTCAAATTGAAAAACAGATTGCATCGATTGCCACCGTTTCAGCATCGGGAAATCAAGAAATTGGTGAGATGATTGCAAAAGCCTTTGAAAAAGCGGGCAAAGAGGGAGTCATTACTATTGAAGAGGGACGCGGCACTTCAAGTGAAATCAAAACTGTTGAAGGCTTAGAGATTGACCGCGGCTACCTCTCTCGCCACTTTTGCACCGAAGATCTTAAAGCAGTTTTAGAAAATCCCAAAATCTTAATCACCGATAAAAAGATCTCTTCTGTGCAAGAGATTTTACCCATCTTGCAAGCGATTTCTGGATCGGGACAGCCATTACTGATTATTGCAGAGGATATTGAGGGTGATGCTCTTTCTACTCTTGTCATCAATCGTCTGCGAGGCTCTCTTCGTATTGCCGCAATCAAGGCACCAGGATTTGGAGAGGAGCGCAAAGCGCAGCTTGAAGACCTAGCTGCTCTTACTGGGGCTACTTCTGTTTCTGAAGAGAAGGGCATGCAACTTAAAACAGCAGACGTCGATGTTTTAGGATCAGCAAGCCGCATTGAAATCACAAAAGATCGCACCCTAATTTTAGGCGGAGCGGGCAATCCTGTCGATAGAGCAGCAGAGATTGATCACGCACTGCAAAGTACCGAAGTTTCTTTTGAAAAAGAGAAATTAGAGAAACGCAAGGCAAAACTTTTGGGTGGAGTTGTTGTAATTGAGGTAGGAGCACCAACAGAACCTGAAATGAAAGCGATTAAACAGCGTTTTCAAGATAGTTTAAACGCTACTCGTGCAGCTATCGAAGAAGGCATTGTTGTGGGTGGAGGGATTGCACTTCTGCGCGCCGCAGATAGCATAGGTGAATTGGGTCTTTCTGCTGATGAGCAGATAGGTGCTACGATTTTAGCAAAAGCGTGTGAAGCCCCCTTCCGCCAAATTGTAGAGAACTCAGGATATGAGGCAGCTCCTCTTCTTCACGAAGCTAAATCGCATGAAGGGGCCTTTGGGTTCAACGCCAAAAATGGTCAGATGGAAGATTTGATTCATGCCGGAGTTTTAGATCCTGCAAAAGTTGTGATGGAATCTCTAAAAAGTAGCGCCTCAGCAGCAAGTGTTATTTGGCGCTCTGAAGCGTTGATTGGAGAGGCAGAAGAAGAGGAGTTGTGAAAGCGCTTCTTCTCTCCCCAAACGGAATCGGCGATGGATTATTGATGATGATTGCCCATCATCAATTGCAACAAGCGAGATATGAGACCACGCTCTACCATGAAAAAGCGGATCTGCTCATTCCCCTTTTCCCCAATAGAAAAATTTGCTTCCCAGAAGAGAGTCTTGATGCTGACCTGATTCTTGTTTTGAATGACAACTCAAAACGCGCTTGGGAACTTTTACGCAATAGAAGAAAATATCCGGCACTCCGCTTTCTTTTTCCCACACCATGCAAAGCGATGCAGCCCCAAGATTATCTTTTCGATTCTAAAACCCCTGTTGCAACAAACCTACAAAATGCTTTAAGCCATATTTTACAGAAAAAAGTGGGCCGAGAAAACGGGATTGCGCTGCCTCAAGGAACCTTTCGCAAAAACAAAAAACAGATTGTGATTCACCCCACCTCAGCAGATATAAAACGCAACTGGTTACCAAAACAGTTTGTAGAACTCGCAAGGCGTCTACAAAAAAAAGGATTTACAATCAGCTTTGCCACAAGTCCAGATGAGCGCCCTTATTGGGAATTTGTCGAAGAAGAAGGAATTTCTCTCCCCTATTTTGCAAACCTACATGAGACGGCCGCCCACATCTACGAATCAGGCGCTCTTATCGGCAATGATTCTGGCATTGGTCACCTCGCATCCAATCTTGGTATCCCTACCTTTACGATTTCAGGGAATAAAAAAAGAGTTCTGCTCTGGCGGCCCGATTTCACCATTAATGAAATCGCCACACTCCCCTTTCCTCTACCCAATTTCAAGGGCATGGGTTTTCGCATGCGCGAAAACTGCTGGCAAGCGTTCTTGCCCGTGAGAGTTGTAACAAAAAAATTCCTTAAGTTTTATGAAACGTGCTGCGCTCATTCCCTGTAAAGGTTTAGGCGATGGCATTATCATGTTGATCGCTGCAAACTATCTAAAAAAACAGGGTTTTCAGACAACGATTTATCACAACATTCTCCCCTCCCTTTCTCCCTGGTTACCTGAATTTATTCTTAAACCTGGAAATGCAATCCAAACAGACTACGAATGCATTTTTTACCAAAATGAAAACGCCCCACGCGCAGAAAAATTCCGAAGTCTTGAACATGTCCATATTCTCTATCACAACCACGAAGAGAAAAAACACCCCGCAATTCGCTCGCAGGATTTTTACCTCGGAACGAATGCTCCTATTGCCACGAGTCTATCCAAGACCCTTTCCATGCCATGCAAAAGCGGCCTTATTCCTCCGTCAAATCTCGTACATAAAAAATATACTACGCGAGTAGCGATTCACCCCACGAGCCGTGAAAATTTTCGCAACTGGCCTAAAGAAAAATTTCTAAAACTTGCCGAGGAACTCAAAAAGCGCGGATTTGATCCGCAGTTTGTGATGTCGCAAGAGGAGTGGGAGAATTGGGGCTATGAGACTCCTCACTTAGCGAACCTTTCCGAAACAGCGGCATTTCTCTATGAATCAGGGAGTTTTATTGGAAATGACTCAGGTTTAGGACATTTAGCCTCTGCACTTAGAATTCCTACTCTCACTCTCTCCAATCGTCATCAGCACATTTCTCTTTGGCGCCCAAGCTTTTACACAAATCATGTAGTACTTCCCTCAAAACTCTACCCCAAGCGCTATCGAGAAGAGCAGTGGAAAAAACTTATTTCTGTTCAGAAAGTTTTAACTAACTTCTTGAAATTATTTACTAATTAATTAAATAATAGAATAGAAATAGGTGTTATTATGAAAAATTCTCCACATAAATATAATCATAAACGTAATAAACTTGTTCGTCAGAACATGAAGCCCCCCTACACTCCTGACTCTGAACCACATAACTTGGAAAATATTGAGAAACACTACCAAAAACCTAGCCTCGATCCAAAAAAAGCAGCTCTTGAAAAACATCTCTCCCAAGAGATTGACTCCATGAAAAAAGGCATGCGCCGTAAAAAGGCAAAGCTATTTAAAAAGAAGCGCTCAAAGAGACAAAATAGCAATGAAGTCGAATACGAAACAGAGCCAGAACACATCCACTTTGAGGGAACCCGTTGGATGGAGGTCGTGCGAAAACAAACCATCGATCACGGTAAACGTCTTGTAAACAAAGTCATGAAAAAACGTTAAAAAGAGTTATAATAAAATTGGCGGTACTCATTACTGCGTTTTTTTACATATTTTTAGGGGAACAGCTTTAGTTATTTAAAGAATAGCTTATAGGTCTTACACTTGTTGACAGATTAAATATTTTATTTTAAAAATAAAATAAAATATTTAATTAATGACATCACCAATCAGGCCAAATAGACTTAATGAATACCTTATTCTCGAAAACAGAAAAACTGATTTTTTCACAGCAATTGAGAATGCCCTAAATCCTGAAACTCTATCCGAAGCATTTTTCCAAGAAGTTCAAGAAAACCTCAAAAATGATTACGAAAAAATTGTAGATACGTTTTTTATAAAAAAAGATCTCGGATCTATAGAAAACCTTGAAATCTCAATTGCTGGCAAAGAACGCCACTACGGCGGCAAGGTAGCACTTTATATTACTTTCTATGATAGTAATGGCAATTTCTCCAAAGTCGTCTACAAACCACGAAGTTTAGCACCTGAAATACATTTAGAAAATTTTCTGAAAGATTTAAACAAAAAAGAACCCAGACCAATACTAAACTGTGAACAATATGGTTACGACGGTTTTATTGTGGGAGAGCATCTTTGCCAAAGAGGGGAGAATTTAGAAGTGCAATTAGTTGAGCTTCTGAGTGAAGAAAACGCAAAAAAAGAAAATATTAATTTGATTTATACCTTGGCAAGATTTGGATTTGAAGACACGCATCAAGATAATTTTCTAATTGATGAGAAAGGGTATCTTTATTTTATCGACGCAGAAATTTTTTGCACAAAATCCTCTAAAAATTTGAATTCTTTAATGGAAGGAGTAGAAAAAAAAATTGAAAAACAAAAAAAAGATATTGTTGATTCTCTGGCCAATAAGTTCATTAAAGAGTTAAAATCTATACCAACAAGACTAATTTTTTGTGGAACGGATAAATATCAAAATCTAATTTTACTTGATGAAGATGAATGGAGAGCGTGGAAAATGTTTAATCCAATTACTAAAGTTGGCAACTTTCGATTAAATACACCAGATAATGTTTATGATTATCACATTCTATTGTTTTCAAATTTTTTAATTAAAAATAAAATTTTAGAATTAGATGAAAAAGATAATCCTTCGATCGAAATGATTCGAGATAAAATTAATAATTTATTTGAGGAAGAGAATGCTACAGAAAAAATAAATTTTGAATTACAAAGATCAAAAGAACTCACAAATCCCCCACAAGTAATTGAAATACCAGTTTTTCATTTACATTTAGAAGAAAATTGGATAAGATGCTCTCACAGCGGAGCGATAAAAATGAAAAGGGGATAAAATGCATACAACTACGTCCGTGACACTAAGTGAGTTCTTTTCTCAGATGCAAGAAAAAATTTTTGTGAGAAACATTACTAAAGAAGAAGTACTAAACAGATCAGAAGAAATATTTAATAGGTTCAAAAAAGCCCTAGAAGCCATTGAAGAATTTTCTGAATCCAAAGAAACGGCTAATAATAATATAAAACTCTTAGATGAGGCAGTAGAATTCAGAGAGAATCTTTTAAAAAGGGTAGACGAATATGTTCTCCAGATGAGCCAACTCCCTCCCCGGTCGCCCAATACTCAAACAAAATGCTAGATAGTATCGTTAAATCGCTATGAAGAAATTATTTTGCAGGCTTATAGTTTGCTTTTATGCGAAAGCTAACTCACAGAAAGTCTATAATTACTTTGAATCAAAAGAACTAGAAACTTGATCGAATCCCATATCACAATTAACAACAAAATTGCTCTATGATTCGTTTGTTACAGTTCAATTATTACATAGCTCTCAAAAAGAAGTAATGTGATAGAATGGCTCTTCTATGAAGGGCCCGATTCGCATTGCACATATCTCTGATTTGCACTTTTCAAAAATTTGCTTAAATCCCCTGCAGATTTTTTCAAAACGCCTTTTGGGAAATGCGAACCTTCTCTTGAAACGAGGACGTATCTATCTCAACGACAAGCCCTTTTCTCTCCCTGACTTCTTTGAAAAAAAGAAAATTACAGACATTTTTATTACCGGCGACTTTACCACTACATCGCAAAAGAGCGAGTACCATCTTGCCCGTAAACTCATTGATGAGTTTAGAAAGAAAAATTTCCGTGTTGTGATGATTCCAGGTAATCACGACCACTATACAAAAGGTGCCGTAAAGCGCCGCGCTTTTTATGAAGAAATTCCTCAACCCGTTCCAGAAAATGCAATCAAAATGGATCGCGTTAGCGCTTTTCCCCTTACAAGTTATTACTGGGTAGTAACGCTTGATACCACTATGTACACCCCTTTTATCGATGCAACAGGAGATTTTTCTGAATCAATTGAGGCAAATTTGCGCGGAATTCTCAAAAAAATTCCTAATGATGCAAAGATTCTTATGTTGAATCACTTTCCCTTCTTCTGTAATGACTCTTATAAGCGCCGCTTGATAGGTGGAAAGCGCTTAGAAGGATTGCTACGCGAAACACCCAATATTCTTTTTTATCTCCACGGGCATACTCATAGGCGTGTTATTGCCGATCTACGCGGCGATCAGCTCCCTATCGTCTTAGATAGTGGAAGCACTTCTCACGCTACACACGGTTCTTGGAACCTCCTTGAGCTGGATGAAAAGAGTGCAAAAATAGAGGTCTTCGAATCTACTTGCCGCCACGGAACAAATTGGAATTGTGTTCAAGAGGAGAAGTTCTCTTTATGAGTAAACCTTGGTATTCAGGTGGACTGCGCTTCAAATGCACAGAGTGTGGAGGTTGCTGCACAGGAAGCCCTGGCTATGTCTGGCTCGAGGAAAAAGATATTGAAGCTCTTATCTCCTATTTAAAAATTTCACGCAGCGCTTTTCTGCGCCGTTATACAAGACAAGTTGGTAAGCGCATCTCGTTACTAGAAGATTCTACAACTTTTGACTGTGTCTTTTTAAAAGAGAATCGATGCACCGTTTACGCTGCAAGACCTAAGCAGTGCCGCACTTTTCCTTTCTGGCCCTCTCTCTTGCGCTCTAAAAAAGATTGGGAGAGTGCTCGCTCTTATTGCGAAGGGATTGACCACCCCGATGGGGAAATTTTTACGATTAATTGAAAATTTATTAGCAAAAATTCAAGACTGTGTTAAGGTTCATTTTTTACAACCGAATTGAAAATTGAATTCTCAAAAGATTTTTCACGCTATCAGGCGTCATCACCTGATGCCGCCAACTTATTCAGGGCAGAGACATCTCGGACTTGTTCTTGCCACAATGGGCTGGTTCATTGTTGCCTTTATCACGATTCTACTTAGCGAACAGGTTACCCTCTATGAATCTCCGGGCGTTGTCAACTTCTTCTTTTTTCACCTAGGTATCCTCATTGTCTTTTTTTTCTTTAGTATCCCATACGGCTTGCAGTTTTTTACCTGTAACAACAAAAAATTGATTATTTTGCGAGGGGTTTTAGGAGTAGGGAGTTTTTATGCCTACACCTTTGCAAAAAATTGGTCGGAGGTTCTCGATCATAGCGTTCTCTATAGCATTGATCCCCTCTGGGCTGTTCTGCTTCTTTTAATTGCCAAGCACAAGCTTAGCAAACTCTCCTGGGTTGGAATCGCGGTCTCTATTTTTGGAGTCGGTATCATCTATACAAATAACTATCATGGCTGGAATGATCTTCCAGGTTTTGCTTTTGGACTCACTTCAGGAGCCTCTCTTGCAGTAATTATTTTAATTACTTACTCCATTGTCAAAACAGACCATACATCTCGAATCGGTTTTTACCATGGAGTAATTGGATGTCTCTTCTCCTTAACCCTTTTATCGATTTTTTATTTTATTGATACGATTCAATTTCCCCATCCAAGAGAGATTGTCATTTCTATTTTCTTAGGCATTGCATTTGCCTATGCGCTCTACTGTTTTATCCAATCAGCTTTTTACACAGAGCCCTATGTAATCGGCGTAGCTGGGTATTCACTGATTTTCTTTACCGAGGTACTGAGTTGGATTATGACAAGAGAGATCGCCCCTCTCTCTACTTTAATTGGGTCAGCACTCATTATTTTTGGCGGAATCAAAGTGGTACTTGGCTCTTACATTAATGAAACAAAAAAGCAGGGCGCCTTTTGAACTAAGCAGCTTGCACGGTTAGAGAAAAATTGTTACGTTTTGGAGAATGGATGCAAGTAGTGAAATCAAAAAGTGGCTTGAGGGTCCCTACGATGATGAGACAAAGGATGAGATTCGTAGACGCCAAAAAGAAGACCCGGAAGAATTAGAAAAAGCCTTTGGCTCAACTCTGAAATTTGGCACGGGGGGAATGCGAGAAGTCATGGGCGTTGGTACTGCACGCATGAATCGCTATACCATTCAAATGGCCACACAAGGCTTGGCGAAAGCAGCACAAAAAGCTTTCCCAAATGCGTCTTTACGAGCCTTTGTAGGGTATGACAGCCGACACCACTCCAAAGAATTTGCAAGAGAAGCTGCGAAAGTTCTAGCCGCAAATGGCTTTGAAGTCTTCTTACCAGATAAGCTCTGTTCTACACCCTTCACCTCTTTTGCTTGTAGAGAACTTCAGTGTCATACTGCTGTGATGATCACTGCCTCGCACAATCCACCTCCGTACAACGGTTATAAAGTCTATTGGCAAGATGGTGCACAAGTGGTAGCTCCGCACGATACTGCTATTGTGGAAGCCGTAAAAGAGATAGTAGATATTTCCCAAGTTCAGCTTGAAGGAGAAGGGAAAATTCTCTCTTCACCTGAGGATCTGTATGAAAAGTATTACCAGGCGATTTCTCCCCTAGCATTTTATCCTAAAGAAAACCAAAAATATGGGAGTGAGTTAAATATTCTTTACACATCTTTGCATGGATCTGGGATTACGCTCACACCAAAGGCATTAGAAAATTGGGGATTTACAAATGTTACACTTGTCAAAGAGCAGTGTGTTCCTGATGGAAATTTTCCCACGACACAATCCCCTAATCCAGAATCAGAAGAGGGGCTTAAACTTGGGACAACACAATTAAAAAAGCTTGGCCTTGACCTTCTTATTGCAAATGATCCCGATGCAGACCGCATCGGTGTAGCTATTTTGCATCATGATAAGGTCATTCGATTAAATGGGAATGAATTGGCTGTGATCTGCCTGCACCACATCCTCTCTTCAAGACCTCCTCCTAAAAATGGCGCATGCGTCACAACAATCGTGACAACAAAACTTTTTAGCGAATTAGCAAAATCTTTTGGTGTAGCCTCTTTTGAAGTTCTAACAGGATTTAAATACATTGGCGAAAAAATTCGAGAGTGGGAAGATGGCTCTCATACTTTTCTATTTGGAGCTGAAGAGTCGATGGGCTATCTTATCGGCACACACTGTCGCGATAAAGATGCAACTGTGATGGCTTGTCTTGTGAGTGAAATCGCTCTTAAATTAAAGCGCGAAGGGAAAACACTCTATGATGCTTTACTTGCGATTTACAAGCAGTTTGGAGTCTATCGTGAAAAAGTATTTTCTTTCCCATTAAAAAGTGGAACTGTCGAAAAGATACGAAGAGAATTACCAAAAGAATTTTTTGGAAAAAAAGTTGTGAAAAGTATTGATTATTTGGGTGAGACTCCACTTCCTAAATCCAATGTGCTTCTTTTCTACTTAGAAGATAAAAGTCGCATTATCTTAAGACCTTCAGGAACAGAGCCTAAAATCAAAGTCTATCTCTCTCTTCATGGAGATGAAATCAACTCTCTAGAGCAAGAACTTGAGAAACGAGGTCAGCTTCTATGCAACTTAATGAAATAAAAAAAGCTCTCATTACAGGAGCGACCTCCGATCTTGGTATTCGCGTTGCAGAACAGCTTGCATCAAGAGGAGTAGAGCTTATCTTAACGGCAAAATCAAAAGAATCCCTTCTTGAGCTCAAACAGGTCTTACAAAAGAAAACAGCCGTAACAACACATATAGGAAACCTTTTAAAAGATGAAACGCGCAAAGAGATTGCTACTCTGATAAATGAGCATAAACCGGAGCTTATTATCAACAATGCGGGAAAGGGACTCTATGGACCAGCACTTATGCACACAATCGAAGAGCAAATTGAAATTGTGGATATCAACGCCAACGCTCTTTTAGAGATTACACTTGCTGGTGCCAAAATGTTGAAGAGAGCGGGTAAACGCGGAATTATCCTAAATATCTCATCTGCAGCATCATTCTTTAGCTATCCCACTTTTTGCGTTTACAGCGCTTCAAAAGCGTTTGTGACAAACTTTTCTAGAGGTCTTGATCAGGAGCTAAAAAATTCTGGTATCCGTATTCTCTGCGCTTGCCCAGGCCAGATTGAAACCGCATTTCGTGTAAAAGCAGCAAAAAACTACCCACAGCGCCCTGCCCGTGGGGCTATTTCTTCTTCTAAAGCTGCAAGACTCTTGTTAAAACAGATAGAAAAAGAGAAAGCTCTTTACGTTTTTAATTGGCACTACCGTCTTGGGCTCTTTCTAGCACACTATCTGTTTCCGTCAGCACTTGTAGAAAAGTTCTTACAGAGAGTGATAAGAAAGCGCTATCCTACTACTTCCGTTTAGGGTAAACAATCCTGGTGTGGAAGGCGAGAGAGAGCGTTTTGACAAGAGCCTTTTTGATTTTTCCCAGCTCTTGGAAGGTGAGGTCACACTCATCAAATTGCCCCTCTTCGGCCTTGTCTGAAATGAGACGGTTAACCATCTCCATGAGTTTCTCTTCGTTCACATCTTCAAGTGAGCGGGAAGCTGCCTCAACTGTATCTGCAATCATGATGATTGCAGTCTCTTTTGAACCCGGTTTGGGTCCTGGATAACGGAATTGTGACTCATTAACACTATCTGCATCCCCCCCCATCTGCTCGATCTGTTTGCAATAAAAGTAGTAGACAAGCGTTGTTCCATGATGCTGCTCAATCACATCAATAAAGCTTTCTGGAAGACCATGTTTACGTCCTAAAGCTGCTCCATCAGGCACATGAGAAATAATAACTTGAGTCGATTCAAGTGGGGTTAGCAGTTGATGGATGTTAAAACCACCCATCTGATTTTCCGTAAAGTAGTGGGGATTATTGAGTTTTCCAATATCGTGATAGAGAGTAGCAACGCGACAGAAAAGACCATTGGCACCGATTGCTTGCGCGGCCGCCTCTGCTAACGATCCAACAACAAGGCAGTGCTGATAAGTCCCTGGGGCTTCAATGCTCAACCTTCTGAGGAGTTCATTATTGGGATCTGTATATTCCATCAACGTGATGTCTGTTGTTGTATGAAAAATAGATTCAAAAATGGGAAGAATTCCAGCAACAATGATGGCTGTTGCAACAAGAAAGACAAGAGTGGAAATTAAGTCTGTTAATGTGGAAAGACTCCAAACGGCATTAAAAACAAGATTAAACCCAATTAAGATAGGCAGAGTAGCAAGCCATACTTTTGCACATACTACAAAAACCTCTTTACGACGGCGCAAATTACGCGTAGCTAAAATTGCGACAATTGCCGCAATAAAATTTAAAATAAGCACGCGATTGCTGTCGAAAGAGAGAGAGATTGCAATGATTGCTGAGTAGAAAAGAGCGGAAAAAAGAGCAATCTCTTGGTCGAGCAAAATACAGAGCAAAATAGCAAGAAATGGTGTGAAGAGGGGGTAGCGCGCCAAGTCAATCAGATGATTGCTACTATGCAGCAGTGTATACTCTGTGACTTTTGCCAAAATCAAAGTGACGATGACAATTGTGCAATAGAGCCCCATCTGTCTTGTCGATTCAAAGAACTTTCTTTTATAAATTTCAAAATAAAAGGCACCTAGAACAACAATGATTAGCGCAAAGACAAAGCTTCCTAAAATCGTCATGGGGTGGAGGAGACTCTGCTTTTCAGATAGAGCTTCCTTCATTCCCTGCATCATATTAACATGGCGCGAAGTCACCCTTTCGCCCTGCTCGACAATTGAACTACCCGCTTTGACTCGCAGGCGTTTTTCTGGAACCTGAGAAGCAATCAAATCACGAACACTCTGCTCTTCTGCGACATCCTCTTTTAGTGACCACCCAAATTGACTGTAGTATTGGATAACAATATCGAGCGCTCTGGGATTAAGATTCTTTCCCTTGATACGTACCTGCTGCCAAACAACTGGAGGAAGGCTAACTGTCTCATTGCTTTGTATCGAAGGTAGATTTTCTACTCTAGAGACATCGATGCCCACCTCTTCCATTTTTTTCTTTGTAGCCGGTGTCGTGAAGAGAAGGAGAGTAAGTGCATTATCGACCTCATCGCTTGCATTAAAAAGGTCTTGAGCACTTGCCCCTTTTGTAGAAATTTTGCCCTCACCAATAGACTCTTCAAACTCTAAACGTTTCTGGTTGATCTCTTTTGTAAAAAGCTTGTAGATCGGTCCAATTTCGGCCATTGCTTGCTGGCGCAAAATATTGGTCGCCTGTTTATCTGCATAATCAAAGTCGACCTGGGCGACAACATAGCGCTGCGCCATTGATCCAGGGTCAAGCATTTCCACGCGCACTTCGCGAAAGTGCAAGAAAAGAGTAAGAGTAATTAAAAGCGCAAAACCAATCGCGAAGCGCTTTCCTCGGTCACGTTCCTTGAGGTAACGAAAAAATTTGAGAGATTTCCTCTCTTTGGCTTCGTCTGCCATACAGTTTACATTCTACTCCCCCCACTATTTCCCCGCAAACCTCCTTTTAAGAATTCATTTAAAAAAAAATAAAAGTAGCTGCTATACTGGGACGGGGCTAATTTTCTTTGGGTGAATTTTTAGACGATGTCTAGATAGCGTCGTCAAAAGCATACAACCATCTTATTTTTCATGTTTGGGCTCCATTTTTGTGCTCAAATGAAGCGGAATTTACAAATTCAGCTTCAATTTCCGCACAAAAATAAGCTGCAAACATGAAAAATAATCTGATTATAGCCTTTTGACGACACTATCTAGATAAGTTTAAGGGCACATTCTAGGGAAAGCAATAGATTAAAAATTTCTTGCCAAGGCAAAAAGAATTCATTAACCTGTTCCAGGGCTTAAAGGAACTTTTTTTAGAACTTGAGTTTTTTAGAAGCCACCCAATAGATAGGAGTTTAAAATGAACGTAAAAAAAATGCCTTTTTTTGTTTTGTTGGTCTCATGTGCTGCTGGACTTTTCAATCCTGCTTACGGAATAAATGAAACCGAGAACCCGCTACCATTCTACGAAGAAGATGATTCATGGACAGACCTTCACGACGAAAGTATCAAGGTTGCAGACGATGGACAAGTCAATAATTGCGGAGGCTATGCGCGCTTAGAGCACATACATGTTGGTGGAAATTATGGATCTAGAGTTTATGTAGTAAATCAGCATCCTACTAGTACTCTGTAACAGAAAATTTTGCTATTCTTTTTAGCGTGAAAGCTCTCGCGATTGGGCTATCGCAAGTCACCTAGTATTAACCAAATACGAGGTGATTTTCGATAGTTCAATCCCGAGGCTTTGACGTAAAAATAATGCTAAAATTTTCTGTTACAGAGTACTAGTACTCTGTAACAGAAAATCTTAGTGTTTAATTTAAAAAAACAGCCAATAGAGACAGTCGGGCAAATCCCCGCTGCCCTTTGAGCTTCACCTTGGCATGCCAAATTGCGTTTCGTCGGAAAACCGTGCAAAGCACTACTTCTTCCTCCTGCACCGCAATTTTTCAAAGCCAATCTGAAGCCATCGAGCGCATCGCGCGTTCATTCCCCACCCTCCACTTTGTTTCGGGAGGGGCCCCTTTCACGTCGCTTGCGCGGCTGTTTTTTTTTGTTTTGCAGAAAACTTTGCAAGGTCTAGACAGCTTTTTCAATCACATACAATCGCTTTACTTTTCACGTTTGGGATCCATTTTTATGCGAAGGCTTTCACGTTAAAAATAATACTAAAATTTTCTGTTACAGAGTACTAGTACTCTGTAACAAAAATTTTTGCTATTCTTTTTAACGTGAAAGCTCTCGCGATTGGGCTATCGCAAGTCACCTAGTATTAATCAAATACGAGGTGATTTTCGATAGTTCAATCCCGAGGCTTTGACGTAAAAATAATGCTAAAAATTTCTGTTACAGAGTACTAGGTCGATTTCTGTTACTGTTAAAACAACATGGACATCCCAAGGGAAAACGAGCGAAAAAATAAACGTTTATCCTCTAGGTCCAGAAAGAAAAACGTTTGTTGGAATTACCGGTAGGCGCAATCAGGTATATCACATAACAATTATAGGTTGTTGTTTCGCGTTTACCATTGGAGAAAACAGTGAATAATTGCGCTTTCACTTCGCAGGCCCCTTCTCGCGTCAACATGTGCGACTAATTTTTTTGTTTTTTCGAAAAAAGCTGCTTGGGCGCGAAGTGGAACCACGGGGCCAGCCAAGATATTGCTCTCTTCCTCTTTTGGAGGAAATAATTTTTGATGAGATGTGTGATTGCAATTTGAAAGGAATGTTTAAAAAAACATTTCTGAAAATCGGAATTGCACAGATCGCAAAAAGAATTTTTCCAAAAGGGGAAGAGAGCAATATCTCGGCTGGCATATTATCGCAAAATAGAATCGTACCGCAGGCGCACGGGGTAGTACTGCGTACACCCCTAAGCCGAGGACGCGATTCTATGAAGCGAGATGGAGACGAAGGGGGCGCGGGGGGCTGACCCCCGACTTATTTTCATACTGATTTTTTTATTCGAAAGTGGGGTATATTGAGTGGATATGGAACACTACATCCCCATCACAAGAAAATATCGACCCAAAACTTTTTCAGAAGTACTGGGTCAGAACAGCGTTGTTGAAGTTCTTAAAAACTCTTTAATAAAAGGCCGTGTCGGGTATGCCTACCTCTTTTCAGGAATTCGCGGTACAGGAAAGACGACATTAGCTCGAATTTTTGCCAAAGCCTTGAATTGTCAAAATAGAGGCGTTGATGGAGAGCCGTGCAATGAGTGCGCCTCGTGTAAAGAGATCATGTCGGGCAGTTCGCTTGATGTAATTGAGATTGATGGTGCTTCAAATCGCGGGATTGATGATGTGCGCCAAATTACGGAGAGTGCTGCGTATGCCCCCTCTCAAGGTAAATTCAAGATTTATATTATTGACGAAGTTCATATGCTAACAAAAGAGGCTTTCAATGCGCTTTTGAAAACATTAGAGGAGCCTCCTGCAACAGTAAAATTCTTCTTTGCCACAACTGAGCCCCAAAAAGTTCCCACTACAATTCTAAGTCGCTGCCAGCGCTTCCCTCTTAAAAGCCTAAGTGGAGAGGAGATCGGAAAAAAATTAAGTGGGATTTGTGATGCATATGGCGTGCCAGCAGAAAAAGATGCATTGGAGTCTTTAGCAAAGCTTGCTCAAGGTAGTGTACGCGATGCAGAATCACTACTTGAAAAGATGCTCCTCTTTACAGACACGCAACTAACAAAACAAAATATCGAGGAAGTACTTGGTCTTCCAACAGATGAAGACTTCATTTCGTTTGACGCCGCTGCAAAAGAGCACAACTTAAACTTTGCCTTTACCTTAGTTGAAAAGCTAAAAGAGGAAGGAAAAGAACCAAAAGCCTTTCTTGTTGGTCTCTCCGAACATCTGCGCTTGCATTTACGCGCCTCATTGACAGGCAAACAAGTCGCTCTAAGCAAGGATTTTTTGATCCAAGGTCTCGATCTATTGGTCAATGCTCTCTCTTCTCAAACAATCTCTTTTATTCACCTAGAAGTGATCCTTTTAAAGCTTTTGCGCATGCAAAAACGCCTGCACCCAGAGTTGTTGGTAGAAAGACTAGAAAAATTGGAAAAAGAGCTCTCTCAACCCGCATCAGGTGTCGCAACTCCAAAGCCTATAGTTGAAACTATTTCTACCCCAAAAGTTGCAGCCCCCCCTAGCCCAAAAATAGAACCCCTTAAACCTGTAACCGAAACCCCTGCTGCTCCTAAGATTGAACCTCCAAAGCCTATAGTTGAAGCTCCCCCTACTACAAAAACTGAAACTCCTAAACCTATAGCTGAACCCACCGCTGCTCCTAAGGCTGACCCTCCAAAGCCTATAGTTGAAACTGCTTCTACACAAAAAGTTGAAGCTTCGCCTGCCCCAAAAGCTGCAGCCTCCCCTACCGTAAAAATTGAAACTCCTAAACCTGTAGCCGAAATCCCTACTGCTCCAAAAGTAGAAACACCTCAAAAAGAGGCTGCGAATTACGATACGCTTTTGCGCTTTGCGGGTGTCGAGCTCAATGGATCTGTAAACAAATGATTTAAAAAACTCAAGTTGCTACCCAGTTTCTCCTATGGAGAGAGGGATTTTTGATGAGATGTTTAATTTCAAATTGAAGGAATGTTTGTTAAACATTTCTGAAATTTTAAACTAAACAGATCGCAAAAAGGGTCTCTCCAGAGGGGGAAGGGGGTAGTAACTTGAGTTTAAAAAATAAAGATTATTATTTTAATCAAAGCTGTGGTAGAATGGCTCTATGGGAAGTGGATTTTCAAAAATGAAAAAGCAGGCGCGCATGATGGAAGATCAAATGCGCCAGCTATCTGATGAATTAAAGAAAAAAGAAGTTGTTGGGACTGCAGGCGGCAATCTCGTTCAGATCACTCTTAACGGTGAAAAAGAGCTGAAAAAGATTCAAATCTCCCCTGAATGCCTCGAAGACGCTGAAGGATTAGAAGACCTTATTTTTGGTGCTTTTAAAGATGCATACAAAAAAATTGAAGAGGAGGGCTCTTCACTCTCTATTCCAGGCCTTCCATTCGGGCTATAGAACAAGAAAAGCTTTTAATTCCTACTTCAATAAGCGTTTTGCGATGCTCAAGATCAGATGCAATTTCGCCGCATAAACAAACAGGAACATCTCCTGCCTTTTCTATTATCATTTTGAACAAGCGTAGCAGAGATTCGTGAATTGGTGAGTAGGCAACATAGGGGCTCAAACGATCGCATGCAAGTGTGTACTGAGTAAGATCGTTGCTTCCAATAGAGAGAAAGTCACACTCTTGGGCAATTAAATCTGCTAAAATGGCACTTGAGGGTAGTTCGATCATAACCCCAATTTGGAGCAAGCCTTTGTATTGCAGTTCTTTTTGCACTTCAAAAATAATCTTTTTTGCAAGGCGCAGTTCTTCTAAATCAGCAATCATGGGCAACATGATTCGCAGCTCTTCTTTTGCAGCAGAAAAGAGTGCTGAAAGTTGGCGACGGAAAAATTGAGAAAAATGCAGATGATAGCGAATACCGCGCATACCAAGTGCTGGATTGGGTTCGAAAATCCCATTTCTCTTATCTGCTCCTACATCAAATATGCGAAAGTTTACTGGCATACCATTTGCTGCTTCAATGATCTTCTCATACACATCAGCTTGCTCCTGTACACTCACAGAAAAAAGTTCACTGGGAGGAAAAAGAAATTCTGTTCGCACAAGTCCAATACCATGAATTGGTGCTTTTGCAAGAAGATGTAGGTTTTCTAGGCTATCGATATTGGCAAAAATTTTAATCTCTTCATTAGGTGGAAAATAGTCGGTTTTTTTTCTTCCCTTTTTACTCTGCTTTCTCTCTTCAGTTGGATTGATCACAACAACTCCTTCCTCACCATCAAGAAAAATTTCTTTTCCATCATGCTCTTTTTCCAGTTCTATCCCCGAAATAAAGGGAACACCACGAGCTCTTGCAAGTAGAGCCGCATGAGAGGTTCTACCTCCAAGATGGCTGACATACCCTAGAATTTCTTCTTCAACAATGTCCGAGGGCATTAACTCTTCTGACCAAATAATCTTATTTTTCTTAGGAGTTTTGGTGAAGTTTATCCGTTTTTCTCTCAAGTGGCCTAAAATACGACGGGAGAGATCTTTCACATCAAGAAAGCGTTCACGAAAAATGCTGCTTGACATAGCTGAAAAACGCTTTTCAATCTCCCCAACTACTTGGCGAAAAACCGTCTCTTTCCCAAGAAGCGATCCACGAATGCGCTCCTCTACTTTTCTTGTAATTTTAGGATCATCAAGCATTTTGATATGCGTATCAAGAATAGTGAAGATCTCTTCTTTTTCTCGCATATTTCCTTGGAGATTTTTTAAATCTCTACGAGAGGAGGCAACTGCTTTTCGAAAGCGGGCGATCTCCGTCTCTACTTGTGCACCAGTAATCGTAGTACCAGGCTCAGGGGCAAGGGGAAGGAGGCGGTGCAAAGTACCCCAAGCAATACCTGGGCTGATAGAAACGCCCTTGAGAATAATCTCTTGACTAGTCTGTTTTACTCCTTCTTGCGATGGCATCTAATAACTTTGCATTAAATTCTTTAGCCGAATGGTATCCCATTTTTTTAAGGCGATAGTTGAGAGCAATCGTTTCAAGAAGAAGAACCATATCTCGCCCCGGTTTAACGGGGACCACATGAAGCGGGACTTTAACACCGAGCAAGTTTTCATAATGTTCTTCCAATCCAACACGATCATAAAAATGCTTCTCATTCCAAATCTCTAGCCTAACAATGAGATCAATTCGTGCGCTTTCGTTTACACACACAGCTCCAAACAGATGAGCCACATTAATGATGCCAATTCCTCTTATTTCCAACAAGTGTTTCGTTAATTCTGGAGCAACCCCTTCCAGATAAGCTTCCTCTTTTTTTCGAATTTGGACGATATCATCAGAAATCAAGCGGTGCCCGCGCTCAATCAGGCCCAGCGCCGTTTCGCTCTTACCCACTGAAGACTCCCCTTGAATCAACACCCCAAGTCCATGGATCTGAACTAGTGTTCCGTGACAACTTTTCTTTGGAGCAAATGCTTCTGAAAGAGCTAGAGTCAATTTGCGCACTAAAACAGTTGTGGTTAGAGAGGAGCGCAAAAGTGGGATTTTAAGTTCTGCACAAATTTGCGCAAGCTCTTCAGGAGGACGAAGACGTCGAGCGACAATAATCGCAGGAATTTCGCTTGTAAGAAAACTCTTGAGTCTCTCTCTCGAATCTGAAACCCCCTTTAAATACTCAATCTCATTTTTTCCAATAACAAGTATACGCTTGGGTGAGAATCCCTTTAGATAGCCCGTAATCGCAAGTCCAGGTCGGTGTACGTCAGGAGAAGTGAGAGGAGCTTCGCAACTCACCTGTCCCATGAGTCCAATTTCCTGTCCAAATTCTTGTATAAATTCACTAAGCTTCACAATTAACCTACTTTATCCTGATTTACTTTTTTTTCGAAGAATTATATATTAATAGTAATATGGTATATACAAAAGTGGTTATAGTTGGAGGCGGTTTTGGCGGCTTGCAAGTAGCAAAAAAGCTAAAGCGGGCGCCTTTAGACATTTATCTTGTTGATAAAACCAACCATCACCTCTTTCAACCTCTTCTGTATCAAGTAGCAAGTGCTGCTCTCTCCCCTGCTGATGTTGCCATACCACTGCGAGAAATCCTCCGTGGTCAAACGAATACGACTGTAATTATGGGCGATGTCGTTGATATCGACAAAGAAAAACGTCTGGTTACACTTGGAAATGGAGATCTTGTTGGCTATGACTATCTCGTGCTTGCTGTTGGGGCGCGTCACTCCTATTTCGGCCACGATGAGTGGGAAGATGTAGCACCTGGTCTCAAAACTGTTAAAGATGCGCTTCAAATTCGAGAAAAAGTACTTCTCTCGTTTGAAAAAGCAGAGCGTTCTGACAGTCTGCAAGAAGCTGCAAAATACCTCAATTTTGTGATTATCGGTGCGGGACCTACAGGCGTAGAAATGGCAGGAGCGATTGCTGAAATTGCCCATAAAACTATGTTTAAAAATTTCCGGAGAATTAAACCGGAAAAATCAAAAATTTTCCTTATAGAAGGAGCTCCCCGTGTTCTTCCCCCCTATCCTGAAACTCTTTCAGATAAAGCGCGCCAAGATCTTGAAAAATTAGGTGTAAGTGTTCTCACGGGAACCATTGTCTCTGAAATTACACCGGAGGGAGTCAAGTTTGGTAATCAAACAATCGAAGCGAAAAATATTATTTGGGCAGCTGGAAACCAAGCTTCTCCGCTTCTCCGTAAACTTGATACTGAGTTAGATCGCCAAGGTCGCGTTATTGTTGAATCTGATCTCTCTATTCCCGACTACCCAGAAGTATTTGTTATCGGAGACGCCGCCTTTGCTAAGGATAAAAAGGGGAATCCTCTTCCCGGTATCGCACCTGCGGCCATCCAACAAGGTCGCTATGTAGCCAAAATCATCAAGAAAAAAATCTCAAAAGAGAAGCGCAAGCCTTTTCGCTACTTTGACAAGGGAAGCATGGCCACAATTGGAAAGTTCAAAGCTGTTGGATTCCTTGGCAAAATCAAATTTAAAGGTATATTTGCCTGGATCTTTTGGGCCGGTCTTCATGTTGGCTATCTTATCGGCTTCCGCAATCGCTTTAGCGTAATGCTCGAATGGTTCTTTCACTATCTTACAGGTATCCGCGGCGCACGCCTCATCAACCGTTCCATTGAAGAAGACCTTCCAAAAGGTCGAGGCACAAAAATAACCAACTAATTGCCAACAACTTATACAATTATTTCTCACGAAATAGCAAAAATGCTATCTTATGAGAAATCTTTTTGGGTAGGAACCTTTGAGCGCACAGATAAAGAGGGTTACGCTGTTGCAAGACATATTTTTGGAGCTGAGCCCACTGATCCAGAAATTTATGAATTTGTGCTCAAACACTATCAAGAATTGAATTTTGAGGCACCAAAGAAATTCACTCTTCAGATCAAAGGAATGAATTCCAAAAAAGTTCAAAAAGAAGTGCACCGTGAAGTGAAAAACTCAAAGAAATAAGCAAAGCTTCTACGTTATCTCAAGATTATATGCGCGAAGAGTTGGAAAAGAAAAAACATCGCGGTAGATAACGACTTTGAATTAAAAACAAAAATAGATTTATCATTGTGCGTGGCACCCGCACTCCCTTACGCTTTTGCACTTGTTTTAGGAATGGGAACCGCTTTTTTAGAGCGGCCTTGGATCTTGCTTCCCGCTTTTATCCTCCTCTTTTGGCAAGAGCGGCCGCGTGCGCTTCTACTTCTAATTGTTTCAGTGGCAAGTTACTTTTTTGCTGTTTTTCATCTCCCTCCAACTGTAGAAGCAAAAACTGGCTACTTTCGCCCAAAGCTTATGAAAGCGGGTCGTTCCCCTTTTGGCATGTACGCTCTTGCTGCAGGATCTCTCACTACAGAAGAAGGGTCTTTTCCTTGCTCAATTTATCTCCCTTATAACGGGAGGAAAATTTTGATGAATCAGGACTACATAGTGGAAGGAGAGCAAAAGATTCGGGATCGCTTTCAATCAAATTTCAAAGTGAAAAAATGGAGGGCTGTACCAGGAACTTTTCGAATGGCTGAAAAGCGCTTTTTAGCAAAAAAATGGGTCCGTGCTTATTTAAGAAAAAAAATTCGCGACAAGCAAGCATTTCAATTAGTAGCAGCACTTGCAACAGGTGAGCTAATGGAAAAATCTCTTGCTTACGACTTTGGGCGCTTGGGACTTATGCATCTTCTTGCGATTTCTGGTTTTCATTTCTCTCTGCTCGCGCTTTTCATCGGAAAAATATTTATACGATTACTACCCAAAAAAATAGCTGGCTCTTTTCTACTAATGCTCCTCTGCCTATTTTACCTCTACATGGGGCCGACCGCTTCTGTAATGCGTGCAGGAATTACAATTTTGCTTCCTATGATCGGGCAATTTTTTGATTTAAAAATGCCACCACTAAACGCTCTTGCCCTTGCCGCTATTATCGCTCTTTTGCTCCATCCTCTTGCCCTAACAAATTTGGGTTTTCAGCTTAGCTACCTTGCAACTTATGGGATCTTAGCTCTGTATGAACCGCTCTGCAAACTCGTAGGACATGTACTCCATATCCGTACCAAAGAGGAGGCCCTTGCACTAAGTCTAGCCGATAAACATGGCTACCTCCTTGTTACTTTTTTCCGCCTTGCTATCACCCTCACTCTTTCAGCAACTCTCATAACACTTCCCTTGACCCTTCTGGTTTTTGGAAAATTTCCCCTATTAAGTCTTTTTTATAATTTCTTTTTTCCTCTTGGTGTAGCTCTACTTCTCTTCCTTCTGCTCTCTTCATTTCTCTGCCCCTTTCTCTTTCCTCTTGTCGAATTCGTAGCTAAAAACCTTCTTGTCTTTACCCAGCATCCCCCAAAGAAATTAGACTTTACTCTTCATACTCCTTTTTTGACTCTTGAAGTCGTTATTCTCCTTCTCACTCTCTTCACACTAGTAAGAGTTGACTTTATAGGGAGTTTTAGGCGAAAATGGGGCCTCTGGCGACCGTAGCTCAGCTGGTTAGAGCACTGGATTGTGATTCCAGGGGTCGCGGGTTCAAGTCCCGTCGGTCGCCCACCTTTTTTTGAAATGTCTATTCTGCTATCTGTAAGGCTATGAGTAAGCCAAAAAACCCAGAAATTAAGGGCCTCCTCGTCTTAGGAGGATTTACAACTCTTCTGCTCTCGCAAATGAGTTTTTTCTACCAGCACCCCGAAGTGAACTGGCTAGGCCTTTTTGGCTACTACCTCGGCTACCTGCAAACATTTCTCTTTGGCATCGGCTCCTATCTTATCCTTAGCTTCGGCTTCTATTGGGGAGTCAAAATTCTTTTGCGTCAAAAAATCGAAAGACCTCTTTTTAAAATTCTTTACAGCTCTCTTATTCTTCTTTCGATCTGCCTGCTTGCCAACCTCTTTGCTGAAACACAGGGGCTGGAATACTCTTTTTTCCGCGATCGCGTTGTGACAAGAGAGTTTACACTAAACCTTTTTCACAAGCAGACACGTTACTACCTCGGTGGCATTCCCTTCTACTATCTTTACACCGACCTTCCTCGCTATAATTTGCAGGCGATTCTAAGTAATATTGGCATCTTCTTCCTCTTCTCAATGAGCGCTGCCCTCTCCACACTTCTGCTGTTCAATCTACAACTGCGCGATATTGGAGATATTGCTAAACGCGCCGCACTCGCTTCCTTCTATTTTTTCCGCAAACTCGCTCAATCTTTCCGTCTTCCCGATTTAGAGCCAGATAGAGTGAAGCGACCGAAGCGCGAGCCCTCTTCAAAAAAATTCAAACCCCAATTTGAACCCCCTAAAACTCTTCCACAAGTACAAGAGGAGCCCCCAGTTCAAGAGGAATTCGTTACAAAAGATCCTCTTCCTGAGCTCATTGAATCGACCAAACCGAAGCCCAAAATGGAGAAACCGACCGTTGAAAAAAAACGGTATAAGGGTGAATACAACTCCTACAGACTCCCGCCCCTTACCCTGCTAACCAACGCAAAAAAAATCGACCAGCCTACCCTAAAAAAAGATCTACAACGCCAAGCACAAGTTTTAGAAGAGACTTTAGAGAGCTTTGGGATCGAAGCAAAGGTGGGAGAGGTCAACTGTGGTCCAACAATTACCTCTTTTGAGGTTCATCCCGCTGTTGGCGTAAAGGTTCAAAAAATCAAGGCTTTAGAGAATGATTTAGCGCTGAATATGGAGGCTCCCTCCATTCGCATTATTGCCCCGATTCCTGGAAAAGCAGCTGTTGGGGTTGAAATTCCCTCTCTGCATCCACAAGAAGTCGGATTCAAAGAGATGCTCGCCACCTATAAGAAAAATTCACGCAAGTTTCATATTCCCATCCTTCTTGGAAAAACTGTTAGTGGAGAAGATGTTACCTGTGAGTTGGCAAAATGGCCCCATGCGATTATTGCTGGTGCGACAGGATCTGGAAAATCAGTTTGTATCAATACGCTCATCATGTCCATTCTCATGAATGCACGCCCCGATGAAATCAAATTGATTTTAATTGATCCTAAAAAAGTCGAGCTCACTCCCTACTCCAAGCTTCCTCATATGATTGCCCCTGTCATCACAGAAGCACACGGAGCTTACGCTTCTTTGAGCTGGCTTGTCAAAGAGATGCAGCATCGCTACGAAATTTTAAAACAGTTGGGACTACGCAATATCACCGCATTTAACAATCGCAAACCCAATCGCGAATTAGAAGAGTCTCTTACCTTTGAAGTCCCCAAGAAAATGGCGATGATCGTCTGCATTATCGATGAATTTGCAGACCTGATGATGACATCAAGTTCTGACTTAGAGACCCCCATTGCTCGCATTGCCCAGATGGCCCGCGCTGTGGGTATCCACCTGATTCTTGCCACCCAGCGCCCCTCTCGTGAAGTGATCACAGGAATCATCAAAGCAAACTTCCCTACGCGCATCGCATTTAAAGTAGCCAGCCGCGTGAATAGCCAAATTATTTTGGATGAGAACGGAGCAGAGAGCCTACTTGGAAATGGAGATGCCCTCTTTCTTCCTCCCGGTACATCCCAACTGATCCGCGCTCAGGGCGCCTACATCCGCGATGAAGATATCAATCGCGTGATCTCCTACATCGCAGACCAAGCAGGTCCTAACTATCTCATTAAATCCTTTGATAATATGAGCCGTGAGGATCTCTCCAGCATGGGAGGAGAGTCCGAAGAGCCTCGTGACGAACTCTTTGATTCTGCTCTAACCATCGTTCTGCAGAGCAAAACTGCCTCGACCACCTTCCTCCAGCGTAAGCTTAAAATTGGCTATGCAAGAGCCGCCTCTCTTATGGATGAGCTAGAGAGTCGTGGCATTATTGGTCCCCAAGAGGGCTCAAGACCTCGAAAAGTCTTAGTAGATTCTACCGAACTCCTTTAATAACAGTTATTTATCAAATTTAAATTATAATTAATTTTATGCTAAAATTAATTATATGGTTATTGATAAGAATACCTTTGCTCAATTAGTAGCACAACTCACACCTGATGCGATCCCTTTTCTCTCCGGTGAAATTACTGATTCAGGAGAATTTCTTCAATATGAGAAGACCACACAAGCTATTTATGAAAAAGCGCGAACAAGCTTGAGCAAAGCGCAGTTCGCAAAAAAGAAAGAGTTCCTTATCAAAAAAGCGGAGCAATTTGCAGAAACCCATGTGAGTGAAGAGCCTGCTGATACAAAAACAATAGAAAAAGCCCAAAAAGTCCTGGAGACTCATCCCCATTTTCGCAGCATATTTAACAAGCAAGAAGAGACTCCCAAAGAGGCAGTTGAAAAAAAGAGTCCTGAAGGCCCAAGAAGAGTTAAAGCAACTAACCGAGTCATAGAAAAATTTCAAAGGACAAAAGATACCTTTTCCTACTTCGAGCTACTTGATCATCTACTCTTTTTTAAACAGCATGAAAGCGAATACACGCACCCTTTGATGAAAAATTACCAGAAGCTCATCAGCGGATTTAAAGAAAATAAAGATACAAACTTAACAAAAATTATAAATGCCAGTTGGAGTGCTGATAAAAAACTTCTTGCCGCTTCGGTTTATGAGCGAATCACAGGACAAACTTTTCCTCTTGCTGATATCTATGAGACCCTAACTGCAGTAAGCCCTGAACTTGAGCAACCTCTTTCGATGAAAGATTTTCCTACTATCTCCCCAAGAGCAATTGGTGAAAACCCCGACGCCAAATTGCGCGAAGGGATTTTCACAAGCAATTTTATAAAAGTTCGTGAAGCGATCTACCAACGTGCTGACCTTTATAAAAAATTGCCCCCTTTCGGTTGGACACCTCTTCACTTTGCCATAGCAACCGGCGATATCAATATCGTCTATCTTCTCCTACAACACGGCGCCTATCAACCTGAAAAAACAGAAACTCCAGAAGAGAGAGAGCCTGATGAACTTTTAGCAGATGACTCTGCCCACGAGACTGCCGTGCAACTCTCCCCATTAGAGCTAGCACTAAGCAAAAATTGTTATACAATCGCAGCACAACTTGTCTCTGCAGGAGCTAGAGTTACACAAAAGCAGATTGATGCAATTCATGATGAATACCGACAAGCAGAAATACAGAAGGCTTTTGTGTTTCAAAAAAACTTCCAGATTTCAAAAAACAGGAAGGAGATTATTTCTAGAAGCATTCCCGAGTCTCTTCCCTTTGATTGGAAGGAAAGAGAAACTCTTGCTGAAAAAGGGGAAACATTTTGTAAAAAATTAGATCACGCAATAAATAAACAAATATCTACTGCGAACCAAGATAAGACGAAAAAAGTATCAATAGAAACAAAAAATAAGAATATAGAAGATCGCTACAAAGCTAAAAGAACTGATCCCGAAATCGTGCAAAGTTTTGCTGTTGATAACATGCGAAATCCTTGCTTTATTGCCTTAAGAGAGAAAAATTTTCTAAATTTAGGCCGCTTCGGTAGCAAACTATTTATCGAGCACGATACAATTTCTCAACTCTTTTCTAAAAAGAAAACTGAATTTCTAGAAACAATTCTAAATCAGCATGGATATAGAGGCTGTAATGAAAATATTATAGGAAGTGCCATGGTAATGGGACTTGATACCTTATCTACAGAAGAGGGTAATAAAGATATGAGTAGCAAAGGCTATTATTTTAATGTTGCTCCTAAATTTCAAATGGATGTTGTTGAAAAGGAAGATTCTAATAGCTTTGAAGTAAAAGTGACAACCACACTTTTTCTTGGCCTACAGAAAAGCACCAGCTCTTATCCTATATGCTATCTTAAAGAGATAGTAGAGACCTACCTTTATAAACATGGAAAGCTTGTAGACTATAAAGCTGATAAAAGCTAATTGACTTCTCAATGACAAATATTTAATTTGAGGGTGTGGAAAATAAAAAGCGCCATATCCTCATCGCGGACCCCTGCACCAAGACACTTGAGCTGATCTTGCGCGATCCTAAGGCGGCAAATTACGAAATTGAGACGGCACGAAGTGGTCCGGAATGCCTGGATCGTTTAGAGAGATTTAAGCCCGACCTTCTGCTTGTTGAACTCATGCTTCCAGAGATGCACGCCATTGAAATACTAGATCGGCTTGGTGGTCGCAATAAAATGCTTGGTGTTTTTGTTACTTCGGCACAGACAATGATTCAAAACCATCGCGCAGCTCTTGAGCGAGGCGCTGATGACTATCTGCAAAAGCCTTTCTCTGCGGAAGATTTTTTTGGAAGAGTAGAAGCTTTTTTCCAGGGAACTTTAAAGAGCAGCAGCTACGTCGGTCCTGAGATTACCAAAGAGGAGGCGATCTACCACCCGACTCCTACAGTCAGTACCACCTACTTAAAATTTTGGGGCACACGCGGCTCCAATCCCGTCTCTGGCCCCAAATACATCCGCTACGGCGGCAATACTTGTTGTCTCGAGGTGCGCTATAATGATGATCTCTTCATCATTGATGCAGGCACCGGTATCCGCCCTCTTGGTGAAGAGATTCAACTTAACGGAGAGCTCAATCTTTTTATTGGGCACACGCACTGGGATCACATCACTGGCTTTCCCTTCTTTCAGCCGATCTACCGCAATACGACAAAAATCAATGTGCATGCACCTGTAGGATTTGATCGCAGTCCAAAAGCGATTTTTACAGAAATGCTCGCTCACGCCTTCTTTCCTGTTCGTCTTGATGATGTGATGGCCGACCTTACATTTAAAGAAATTCGTGATAACCAACAGATTCAAATTGGGCAACTTACCCTAGAAACGCACTACGCCTATCATCCTGGTGACACCCTCTGCTTTAAGATCAAATCCCCGCATCACACCATTGGCTATGTCACTGATAACGAAGTCCTCATGGGTTTTCATGGTCACCCCAAAGATATTGGTAAAAATCATCCAATGCTTGAGCCGCACAAGCGTCTTATCACCTTCTTGCGCGATTGTGATATCATCGTTCATGAAGCGCAATACTTTCCAGAAGAGTACCGCCGCCGCGTCGGTTGGGGACACTCTTCCATCTCCAACGCTGTAGCTCTTATCGCTGCTACAGGTTGCAAAAATTGGATCATCACCCATCACGATCCGCAGCACTCGGATCGCGACCTACAAGTAAAAATTCAACTTCTGCGCGATATCTTAGATGAGTGCCACTTAGACGTACAGGTCCGCATGGCCTTCGATGGCCTCATGCTCCCCTTCTAAAAGTTAGTGCTCTGTAACAGAAAATCTTAGTGTTTAATTTAAAAAAAACAGCCAATAGAGACAGTCGGGCAAATCCCCGCTGCCCTTTGAGCTTCATCTTGGCATGCCAAATTGCGTTTCGTCGGAAAACCGTGCAAAGCACTACTTCTTCCTCCTGCACCGCAATTTTTCAAAGCCAATCTGAAGCCATCGAGCGCACCGCGCGTTCATTCCCCTCCCTCCACTTCGTTTCAGGAGAGGCTCCTTTCACGTCGCTCGCGCGGCTGTTTTTTTGTTTTGTAGAAAACCTTGCATAATCAGACAATTTCTTTAATCTCGAGGCTTTTATGTAAAAATAATACTAGATAGTGTCGTCAAAAGGCTATAATCAGATTATTTTTCATGTTTGCAGCTTATTTTTGTGCGGAAATTGAAGCTGAATTTGTAAATTCCGCTTCATTTGAGCACAAAAATGGAGCCCAAACATGAAAAATAAGATGGTTGTATGCTTTTGACGACACTATCTAAAATTTTCTGCTACAGAGTACAAAGTTCATCACCCTAATATTTAAGTAGATCGCGAAAAGGCACTCTCCAGAGGGGGAAGGGGGTAGCAACTTGAGTTACTTTAATCTAAAAAACGTATTGATCAGAGATTTGACGTTGGTGGGCGATTAGCAAGTCGCCATCGTATGATGCGCATGCACTTTGCAGCGCTTTTTCTGGATGATTGCACTCTTCCGATAGATGCGCGAGATAGACACGCTTGAGATTAGGGTGACGCACTTCTGCTAAAAGCTCTTGGCAGGACTGATTAGAGAGGTGGCCCTGTCTTCCTAAGACACGCTGCTTATAGTTCATTGGGCGTGGCGAGGCGTGTACCATGTCGGGATCGTGATTCGATTCGATATAGAGCAGATTGCAATTTTGCAATTGCGCGCGAACAAGTGTAGTGGCAAAGCCAAGATCGGCACAGATGCCAATTTTCTGATCCCTCATTTGAATTGTAAAGGCAACAGGGTCTAAGGTGTCGTGATGAATCGTAAAGGGGTGGATCGCAAGGTCTTTAAAGTGGAAGGTTTCGCCTGTTGAAAAAATTTGAAAAGCGGGGCGAAATGAGAGATTTGAGCAAATCGCGCGTGCGGTCTCTGAGTTGGCAAAAAGAGGAGTATTCCACTCTTTGCAAATGCGTTCAATCCCTCGAATATGATCGATATGCTCATGCGTGATTAGAATCGCATCTATCTCGCTTAAATCGACACCAATTTCGGCAAGCAGTTTGACGGTTTGCCTCCCGCTCAGACCACAGTCTATTAATATTTTTGCATCATCACTTTCAAAAAAAAGAAGATTACCTTTTGAGCCTGAAGCAAGTGGACAAAATCGCGCCATCTCATCCTTTTTATCATGTTGCCTTTTTATTGTGTTATCAATAAAAGGTGGGTCAAGTGGAGTTGTAAAAATGTTAACATCTGTAGCAGAGATGGTCGAAGACCTAGAGAGTACGGCAGAGCGCATTTCAAAAAATGAGGCGGCACTTAAAAGCATTGAAGGAAATGCTCTGTTTACAGAAGAGTATCATGCACTACACAAAATGCAGGTGGGTCTCCTTTCACATCTTGATCATATGGATGCGCTTATTGCTAAAGAGCGTCCTACCACAACACTTGAAAAACGGATTGCAGCTGTGCGCACAAAAATCTTGCAGATTGCCGATTTAGGTGCCATTGCACCTACAGTTCAAAAGCGCAGAGCGCGCGTGATCAAGCGTTCAATCGCCCGCCGTCGCAAATGCAGAGGCTAATTTTTCTACTTCTTCCTTTTGCAATCCTGTAGATTTGATCACCATAGAAATTGCGAGACCTTCCTTAAGAAGACTTTTTGCAATTTCCATTGCTTTTTTCTTTTCGCCTTTTTCTATACCTTCTGCTAGTCCTTCTTCACGTGCTCCACGTAATTTTGCCTTGGCATCAATATTTGCCATGATGACGCGGTCGTAAATCATAAGCTCTTGATCAGTCCAGTTGAAGCGATCCAAAATTTTGTATGCCTGTGCAATTTCTGAATGCGCGACTAAAACCTCTGAAACATCATTAAATTCCGGCGCGGTCTTTAAAAAATAGTACCACTTCTCTTCAACGGTTTTTAACTCATGCTCTTTCTTTGTAAATTTAGGCAACTCTACAAACGTAAAAGAGAAATCTTGTAGATCATTTTCTCCTGTTTTTGTATCAATTGTGAGATGCATCGACTTGTAGTCATCTTTTTCAGGAAAAAGCACATAGTCTGTGATAGCAAGAAACACAACTTTCTTAAGTTCTTTGTATTCGCCTCCTGAATTGAAGTGGGTGCAATACGTCTTTGCAGCATAGTACTGCGCTCGCTTTTCAAAGCCGGGAATCTTTGCGACTTGCATTTCAATAATATAGCGAAAGCCATTATCATCACGAACCAATACATCAACTATGCTCTCTTTCTTTGCTGCGATTTCTGGTGGCTGAACAGGATTTAGAAATTCAAGATCGATGATGCGATCCTTCCCTTCAAGGCTGAGTGCAGAGTTTAAAAAATCGATGGGAATCTCTTTATTCTTTTCTTCACCAAAGATCTTCTTAAACGCAATGTCGTTCTTGGGATCTAAATACTTATGCATCATGGCAAAAGCGAGCATAAAGAATCTCCTTAATAACAAGCAAGTACCTTACCTGCTCTATATATCAGGTTTTTTGGGAAAAACAGAAGCTTTCATCTCTTTGGTATAGGGCACAGGACAGTTACGTGCACCAAAATGTCCTAATTAACAGAGAAAGACTTCTATTTCATAAATTTGA
This sequence comes from Candidatus Algichlamydia australiensis, assembly GCA_033977065.1. Lineage (GTDB taxonomy): Bacteria > Chlamydiota > Chlamydiia > Chlamydiales > JAJFMI01 > Algichlamydia > Algichlamydia australiensis. Next base: position 93,396 of record JAXCHI010000002.1, on the reverse strand, counting down.
CGTATTAAAAACTTTCAGGTACATTTTCAAACGTAAATTAAAACAAAAAACAAAACGGAGGTTAAATTATGTTGTTTGCTAACAAAACAGCGAGAGCTCTACTTTCAATTTCGGCGTTTACGATTTTGTCCATTGCTTCACCAAACACTCTGGATGCGGCTACTTTTTCAATCCCTGCCCAATACAAGCCCTACGTTTTATACAAACACACCACTTACAAAGCAATAGAGGTCAAGTATTGCCTAAAGATTCGTAAGGCAAAGAAAAGAACGGAAGTTCTCTCTCTTGCTAAAAAAGGTGTTAATGAGATTTTTAGTTCTTTATATGACTCGCTTCCTAAGAAAACAGTTGATCAAGTAAAAGAGACAGTTTTTAGTGAGATTCAGGATTGCTTTACTTCACTAAATAGAATCAATGACAAAGACAAGTTTAAGGAAGCGATAAATGAAGCGTTTGCAGAGGTTCAATCAGATGATGTAGCCTCATACAAGAAATTGACTTGGTATGCGTATAAGTCAGCAAAATCAGTTATCGATACCGCTTTAGACGTTCTTTAGTCGTTAGAAATATCTTGCATTGCCTCGCTCGGTCAGAGAGGGGCAGTGCCCCCTTGCCTGCATAAATACTTTTTTAGTAACTCGCCAACTCTTTAACTGCTTTCTCTATATCAGATTTTTGGGGAAGAACGGAAGCTTCCATCTCTTTGTTGTAGGGCACAGGACAGTTGCGTGCGCCAATACGTTTGATGGGTGCATCGAGATAAGGAAAGAGCTCTTCAGAGATTTGCGCTGCAATTTCTGCTCCAAAACCGCCATGTTTGACAGCTTCATGCGCAATGAGCACTTTTCCTGTTTTCTTAACCGAGGTTAAGATCGTTTCGCGATCGAGTGGCACGATGGTGCGCAGGTCAATCACTTCAAGCGAAATACCCTCTTTAGCTAGCTGGTTAGCGATCTCAAAAGCCATTGGCACAAGCATGCCGTAAGTAATGAGTGTTAGATCTTCGCCTTCATGCACAATGTGGGCTTTGCCAAGGGGAAGAAGATCCTCTTTTGCTGGTTCTGGCTTTGCTGAATAGAGACGTTGGCGATAGAGAGCTTTATGCTCAAGGAAGATCACGGGATTTGGATCGCGGATCGCTGCTTTCATCAAACGTTTCGCATCAGCCGCATTACTTGGAATCGCAATTTTGAGCCCTGGGCAGTGAGCAAGAAAGGCTTCAACTGACTGCGAGTGGTAAGGTCCCCCTTGAATATAACCGCCACACGGCATACGGATGACAAGCGGACAATTCCAAAGTCCGTTAGAGCGGTAGTAGAGAGAGGAGATCTCGTTAAAAATTTGGTTAATACCTGTCCACATGTAATCAGAAAATTGCATTTCTGCAACAGGGCGGTAACCTGCCATAGAGAGACCCATGGCGATTCCTGAGATAGTGGATTCAGCAAGTGGTGTATTAAAACAGCGTTTAGTACCAAAAGTTTCGGTTAGTTTCGCCGTTACACCAAAGACGCCTCCCTTTCCATGGGCTACATCTTGTCCAAATGCGACAACTCTTCTATCTGATTCTAGCTCTTCATGAAGAGCGTGGTTAATCGCATCGACAATTACAATATCTGTTTTTGAAATGGGGCAGCTTCTCTTCTCAATAAGCCCGTGTGGAGCAAAGACTTCGTGATTTTCGCTATCAGGTTTTGGAAACTCTTCCGCTTCTTTGGCAGCGGTTTCAACTTCCTCTTTGACCTCAGCATGAAGGGCAGTAATTTGCTCCTGGGTCAAGTGACCATTTTCAATAAGCCACTTTTCAAAGCGCGGTAGTGGATCACGCTTCTCATCTTCTTCGACGTGTTCGATCGATTTGTATTTTTTGGGATCGTCGCTAATGCTATGCGCACCAATGCGCGGCACTTTTGCTACAATAAGAGCTGGTCCCTCTCCTGCACGTGCTCTTGTTGCTGCTTGAGAGTAGGCATCTAAAAGTTCTTGCGGATCTGTACCATCAATTTCAAAAGTGGCAAGCCCCGTGTAATTCTTTGCGCGCTCAGCAATGGAGGGATTGCACATCTGTTCACTGCGAGGAACCGAGATCGCCCAATCATTATCTTGAATAACAAAAAGCACACCAAGTTTATGAAGAGCTGCAAAATTGAGTGCTTCGTGGAAGTCACCCTGAGAAGTGGCGCCATCACCAGCAGAGACATAGACAATCTCATCTTTGCCAGAAAGCTTAGCACTTAGCGCTACACCTGTTGCTTGCAAAAACTGTGAGCCAACCACACTTGACTGGCAGGGAATACGCAGATCTACGTCTGAATAGTGCTCTGGCATCTGTTTGCCACCAGAGTGGTTTTTGACATCGCGCGCCAAAAAAGCGGCAAAGAGCTCTGTTGTGTCAACACCAAGTCCGAGAGCAAAGCCGCGATCGCGATAGTAAGGCAGTCCCCAATCTTTCCCAGGAACCAGAGTCATTCCGCCAAAAACTCCAATCAACTCATGACCATTGATGCAGAGATGGAACGTTCCACCCTTATTCTGGCGCACCATCTTTGACATTTTATCATCAACCAGACGGCACAGCAGGGAACGGCGGTAAGCAGCAACAATATCAAGAGTAGGTTGGGTTAATGTGGCGCTCATTGTTTCTTTTTCTTCGTAATCTGGGAGACCTTTTTAATTTTTGCTTGGCGTTTTTTAGCAAGGTATTCACCAATCTCTTTTGCTTCTTTTGGTGGTGCGCTACGCTTTTTAGGAAATAATCCTTTGGCAATGCCAGAAAGAGCATCTCCTCCTCCTTCAGGAGCAATAGCTTGGATGATTTTATCTTCTTCTCCTCCAAGTTCTGGTACTCCTTTAATTTTTGCAGAGAGGTGGCGTAGAGATTCCAAACGTTGAGAGAGGGCCTCAAGACGCGTATCAACTTTTGTTGTCGTTCCTTTAAGTGAGGCAAGAAACTGCGCTTCAGTATCAAATTTCGCTGAGAAAGTCACTGTTGAACTGCTAAAGTCTGGCATAAAGAGGAAAGGTCGCATTGTTGATGGGACCTGCATGTAGAGATCTTCTGAGAGTTGCGGTTCAAGTTCAACTTTCTGCTGCTGTTTTGGAGGGCGACCTCTCTTGGGTCTTGGATTGAGAGCTTCGTTGGAGTAGTAGACTTTTGATTTTGTCTCAATGGTTTGGCGGGCTGAATCTAGCTCTTTAGAGACTTTCCCTTGGAAAAGCTGCTCTTTAAGTTGGCGTACAACTAATTTAGGTAGCTCTAAATCCTCTTCAAAAACAAATTGAAAGTCGATGGTACGCAACCACTCAATAATGCGAATGCGTGAGCGTTCATGATAGTACTGCTGCCAACGTTCGATCTCCGTGACATGATCGTAAATAAATTCTAGAAAATTTTCTCGCGCCTCTTTCCCGGAAATAATATCGAGAAGCTTTTCCTTAACATCGATATCGTACACTTTTTCCTGAACAAATCCTTCCATAAACTTTTTTGTTTCGAAAAACGTCATCTTAGGAAGCATAACAAAGCGATCGCCCTGCTCTTTTAGCTCTTTATCGCAAGCAGCAAGCTCCTCTTCCGATTTGTCGAGGTCGATATAGAGCAAAAAACCCTCTAGTCGATCGAGATAGAAATCGCGCTCATCATCGGATTTTGAAAATGCATCCATAAATCGATGAAATCGAAGAATTAAAGGAGATTTTGCCTGAGGTAAAGATTTTGCTTTATTCATGAAAATTTTGTCAGTTAAGTACTCTACTTATACCATATTTTTCCCCTTTTTACAAGGTAAAAAATTTTTGACTCCCAATTTTCCTCTTCCTGTACTATGATTAGACGAAAAGGCTGGCAAATATGCTCAACATTAAAGAAATTCGTGAACACCCTGAAGAGATCGAAAAGCGACTGAGAACGAAAGAAAAAGAAATTTCTTTAACTCCTATCTTAAAGCTAGATGAGCAGCACCGCAATCTTCTTTTGCAAGTCGAAGAGATGCGCTCACAGCTAAAAAAAACCTCCAAGATGATTGGCGAAAAAAAGCGCGCTGGAGAAGATACGAGCGCGATTATGAAGGAAGTAGGTGGTCTTGGAGATGAAATTCAAAAACTTGAGCACGAGATGCGAAGTGTTGAAGAGCAGCTGCAAGACTCTCTCGCTCGTTTGCCTAATTTGCCCGATCCTGATGTAAAAATTTCTTTAGATCCGGCTGATAACGTCTGTATCAAGACTCACGGCGAAAAGAAAAATTTTTCCTTTATGCCAAAAAATCATCTGGAACTCGCTGAAAAGCATCATCTACTCGATTTCAAAAGAGGTGCCAAAATCAGTGGCAGCGGCTGGCCCGTCTATCGCGACCTCGGAGCGCGTCTTGAGCTTGCACTGCTCAATTACATGATTGAGACACATATTAAAAATGGATTTGAATTTATCCTCACTCCCTACCTTGTCAAACGCGATGCAATGATGGGCGCCGGACAACTTCCCAAATTCGAAGAGCAGCTTTTTAAGCTAGAAGATCCAGACTACCCCTTAATGCTTATCCCTACTGGTGAGGTCCCCCTCAACGGCCTTCACCTCGATGAAATTTTAGATGCAGAAGAACTCCCTAAACGTTACACTACCTATACTCCCTGTTTTCGTCGCGAAGCAGGTGCTGCTGGCAGCACCGAGCGCGGCTTAATCCGCGTCCACCAATTCAATAAAGTAGAGATGTACTGCTTTACAAAACCAGAAGAGAGCGATGCGATGTTTGAAAAGATGGTACGCAGCGCGGAAGAAATTTTAGAAGGGTTAGAGCTCCATTATCGCAGCATGCTGCTCGTCACAGGTGACATGTCCTTTCCTGCCTCACGTACGGTCGATGTCGAAGTCTTCCTCCCCGGTCAAGATCGCTACTACGAAGTCTCCTCTGTTTCTAACTGCCGTGATTTCCAAGCGCGACGCTCTAAAACGCGTTTCCGTGAAAAAGGAGAAAAACCGCAACTTGTGCACACGCTCAACGGCTCAGGAGTTGCGACTGCGCGATTGTTTGTAGCTCTACTTGAAAATAACCAGCGTGAAGATGGTTCCATTGCCATACCAAAAGCTCTGCAACCCTACCTTGGAGGCATCTCAGAAATTCATGTGTAACCACTTTGAAGGGAAAAGTGCAGCAGAGCATTTAAAAGCAGCCCGCCTTAAAGGCGCTCACGCCTCTGCTGAAATTCACGGTACAGAAGCGCCAGGCAGCTTTGTTGCTTTTTGTGATAGCGCAAAAGAGACCGCAGTCTACCTCCTACTATTTTCTGCTATACTCCCGCAGCTCGGAGGAATTCCTCCCTATTTTTTTCCTCTTTTTATCCTTGCACTCCTTGTGTGGAAAATAGGCCGAAGCGGGCTACTCGCTTACTCACGCCTTGACCGCCTGCACCGCTTGATTGAGGAGGAGCGCTTTGAAATTGAGCACCACCGCGAACAGGAGCGTGAAGAGCTCACTGAGATGTACGCTGCCAAAGGATTAAAAGGAGATCTGTTAAAAAAAGTGATCGACGTTTTGATGGCAGATGACAACCGTCTTCTTGCGATTATGCTCGAAGAAGAGCTCGGCCTTACTTTTGAATCGTTTGATCATCCATTGATACAAGCGCTTGGTGCTGGGCTGGGAATCTTACTTGCAGGCGGTATCGCCCTTGGTGCGCTCTTTCTCCCCTATGGACTTCCCATCGCCTCTTTTTTGATTGTTGCAGCAAGCTCAGCGCTCATGGCACGCCGCCGTAAAAACGAAGTGATTCCCTCAACCGTCTGGAATCTAAGTTTAATTGCTCTCACATATGGCGTTGCTTACTTTGTCACCCACCTATTTGCAGGAGGAGCATGAGCAAAACTTCCCCCTTTCTCTTTGATGAGTACTTCGCCTCAGGAAAAGCAGAAAGCATTAGTCCTTTTTTAAAACCGCGCTCGCGCAAGGTCGCTAAAAATCTCGATTTAAAAAGCTCTTTAGCATCTGCCTTTTTTTTAGCCCTCTCTTTTATCCTCTCCTTCTTCCAAAGAGACCTCTCAGCAATTAGCCTCTGTATCGTCTACTTTTTAGCTGGTACTCCAGCTCTCATTCACACAATCAAAGATTTACGCTCGCTTGAAATTAATATTGACGTTCTGATGACCCTAGCTGCCCTTCTCTCCTTTTTTATTGGCTCGCAAATGGAAGGCGCTCTGCTTCTTGTTCTCTTTTCCCTTTCACACTCTATGGAACACGCTGTCTCCGCAAAAGCAAAAGGAGCCCTGCACAAACTTAATGAACTCACCCCCCACTTTGCCACCGTCATCTCTGATGATGGCACCCATTTTGAAAAAGCCGTTCGTGAAATCTCACCTGGCGAAAAAATCCTGATCAAAGCAGGCGAAACAGTCCCCCTTGACGGCAAAGTCCTCTCTGGTTCCTCCTTCCTTAATCTCGTCCACCTCACAGGAGAGAGCCTTCCCATCCCAAAAAAAAGCGAAGATATGGTGCAAGCGGGAAGTAAAAATTTAGATGGGAGCCTCACTGTTGAAGTAGCAAAAAGTTCAAGCGAATCTACGCTCTCACGCATCGTAAAACTCATGGAAGAGGCGCAAGAGAGCAAACCGCGCCTGCAGCGCTTCTTCGATCGCTTTGGCCGCGTCTACGCCACCTCGATCATTGGTATCTCCGCCTTTTTTGCTTTTATCCTTCCTCTCTTTGGCCTTGCCTTCTTAGGCCCTGAAGGCGCCCTCTATCGCGCCCTCGCTTTCCTCATCGCCGCCTCACCCTGCGCCCTCATCATCGCAACCCCCACCGCTTATCTGGCTAGCATGAGTGCCTGCGCGCGCCGCGGTATCCTTCTCAAAGGCGGCGTCACACTTGATGCCCTCTCCGAATGCAAGCGTATCGCTTTTGATAAAACCGGCACACTTACCACCGGAAAACTCAAACTGATTCAAATTACTCCTCACTCCCCAGACGCACTTAGCATTGCCGCCGCACTCGAGAGCCACGCGCACCACCCAATCGCCGACGCCATCATCACAAAAGCCAAAGAGGAAAACCTCGCCCTTCCCAAATTGACCCAATTTGAATCAAAAGCGGGCTACGGTCTTATGGGAGAAGTTGAGGGCAAGCGCGTTGCGATCGGTCACGCTGCTTTTATCGAATCGCTCCTTGGCAAGAGCCCAGAGTTTGAAAGCCAGGGAAAAATGGTCACCCTTCTCCTTCTTGGCAACCAAATCTACACCTTCCACTTTGAAGATGAGCTGCGCGAATCGACCGCAACAGCCCTCCAAAATCTCTCTAAATATGAGCTCTACATGTTTACCGGCGATCATGAAGAGAGCGCGAAAAATATCGCCCACCTCACCGGCATCCAAAACTACAAAGCGAACCTGCGCCCCGATGATAAACTGCGTCTTATCGCAGAAATCTCCGATCAATCACCGCTTGCAATGGTCGGCGATGGCATTAACGACGCGCCAGCCCTTGCTCGTGCCCACGTCGGCATCTCACTTGGTACTATCGGTTCAGACACTGCCATCGAAGCCTCTGACATCGTCATCTTAAACGATGACCTCTCTTCCCTCTCCTGGCTCACCAAAAAAGCAAAAAAAACCATGAGCATCGTCCGCCAAAATCTCGTCCTCGCTCTTGGCGTTATTGCCCTTGCCACAACACCCGCTCTACTCGGCCTTGTTCCCCTCTGGATGGCCGTGCTCCTTCATGAAGGCGGTACCATCATCGTCGGCCTCAACAGCCTCCGTCTACTCAAAAGGAGTTGATGAAATTTATAATTAACGAATTTACAAAAAAACGAGGTGAACCTGCCATGCTTGCCCTCTCATGCACACGTTGCAATGAGATTGTTCTTCTCTACCAAAAAGATGGACCAGGCCCTCTTCTACGCTGTTACTTTGATCGAATTCATGCGCCTAAAAGCTTCATGAATCTTCAGAAAAAAAAAGACTACCCCAAAACACTACTCTGCCCTTCCTGTAAAACCCTACTTGGCACAACTGCTATTTACGAGAAAGAGAATCGTCTAGCATTTTTTCTCGAAGAAACCTCCCTCCATTCTCTTTTCGTTGAACCTTGTTTCTGGGATCAATTTTTGTATTGATGCTTTTCCATCAAGTCATCTAAGTTTTCGTAGATGAATTCTAGATCATCTTCAGTAAAATGCACAAGATGTTTAAGTGGTTTTCCAGTTGGAGGATATTTCTTTACTGCTCGTTGAATATCTTCTTTACTCACTTGGTAGCCAAGATAGTTAAGAATATTTTCTAAATTCGCTTTGGGATTTTCAAGAAGATCTTCATACCGAATAGTCAGCACGTTTTCTGCTTCATCCCAATACTCCTGAAAACGTCGCCACTGACCTACATATTTTTCTAACGCTTCCCTCGGTATCATAAACTCCGCCGACTCTTTGTTAAAATCCTGAATCCAAAGATAAAGAGAGTAAAAACTATCTACTGGGTGGCGAGTAATGCGAACCGTTTTTTTATAAGGAAGAGCATCAAAAAAAGAGATATGAGAGACCGGAAAATGCGTTTTTAAAAAAACCATTTCGCCTTCCATCGGATATCTTGGATTTCCCTCATAACCATGATCGAGACAGTACCCTCCCCAAGGAAATACTTTTTCCATATGCTGCGGGTCAGGATCACAATAAACTGAACTCGTTGCAATTCCTGTTGCTTCTTCAACGAGATAGCGCATCCAGTGATTGCCAGAACGTGGATAGGTTGCTAAAAAAGCGCGGTTCTCCCATTCTCTTGCCGCTTCCGCCTCCTCATACGACCCAATGAAAGGATCACTTTCAAATACCTCCTCAACTGTAGCAGTTCTATTAGAAAACAGAGCACTGAACGCAAAAACAGAAAAAACAACAACTCTCTCGAACATAAACTTTCTCCTAAAAAACAGAAGTTTAAAACCTTTTTCATAAAAAAGCTAGATAGCGTCGTCACGGGTTCATGTCGCAAAGCAAAATCGCAATTCAGCCGGTGTGACAGCATAGGTAATACGGCACGACGGCTGAAGAGCGATTTGGCAAAGCGAGATCGAGACGAACTAAACTAATCACTAGGAAAATTATTCCGATCATATCTAATCACGTTTAATAATATTATAATAGTTAGAGACACGTCTAATTAGATTTAATTATGATTTGGAAGAAAAGAAAGCATAAAAAACTAACCGAACAAGAGGTCGAAGGAGCGGTCAAGAAGGAGAGCGAGCTCTTCGAAGACTACTTCCACTGGCTGGAAAAGCACATGCCTCCCGCTTTTTTTGAGGAAATCGAGCCTCTACACGCCATGATGGTCGCCCACAACATGATGGGCTTCCCCCTGCAAGACCACTTTTCTCAGTTTCGCCTACAGCATTGCGCGATTGTCATGTGCCTTGATGCCCCAGATGCAGATATCAAGATTCTGCGCCACTACAACATGTATGGCATAAAGAATTATCAAGCTTTTATTTCTGATGTGCCTCCACCATTTGAGGGAATCACACAAAAGTTACGCGTTGGCGTGATCTACTTCACTGAGTATCAAGAGAGTGGTGAACAAGTCCATGAGATTTTATCAAAAGAAAGCTGTGATGAGCTCTTTGGCAAGATTCAGAAAAAAAATCCAGAGATGCAGCGCGACCTCTTTGAGCATTTGCTAGAAAATATGAATGCGCGCTTTGTACGCTCGATGAACGAAGATCGTCTCATCACCGCCCTCGAGATGTTTCTGCGCGCTAAATCGCGCGATCACTGCCAGTATGAGATAAAGAAAAACGAAGATTGGAAGGAGACCGGCGCTCCCTCTCTTCAGATTGTTCTTGCGTGGCGCAACGCGCCCAAACATAGATTTTTGTACCGTCTTGCGAAGATGGTCTATCGCCACAATCTTGTGATGAAACGCGTTAATGCGACCTACATCGACCCGTGGAGCAAAAAAAATATTCTAATCATGTCAATTGGTTTTGATGGTATTGATGGCAAAGCCGCCTGGGAAGCGACTGATCTCAATGTCTTTTTACGTGAACTTGTTACGCTCAAGTATTTCGACACACAAGATACGATTGAAAATGTCCTAGTTGATACCAAGCTTGCATCGGGAAACTATGCCAATTTAATTCGCGCAATGCTCGATTTTATTCACCAAGCACTCACCTATGCCGATCCCAATCTCTACGACCGGGAAAATATAGAAGAGGGACTCTGTCGTCACCCTGAGTTAACTGCAATGCTCGCCGAACTCTTTAAACTCAAGTTTCATCCGGATAAAAACAGTCCGGAGGAGTATAAGAAAAAATCCAAAGAGTTTTTGCAACTTGTTGAAGATCTTGATACAGGAAATGAGATCAATGACACTCGCCGAAAGAATATTTTAACTCTTGGCCATACCTTCATAGAGTACACGTTAAAAAACAACTTTTACCGAAATAATAAGAGCAGCCTCTCTTTCCGTCTTGACCCTCACTATCTTGATGCGCTCCCCTACGACCGCCAAGAACGATTTCCTGAACTTCCTTTTGCCATTTTTTTCTTTAAAGGCATGCATTTTATCGGCTTCCATATTCGATTCAAAGACCTCTCTCGCGGAGGGCTGCGCACCGTCTTTCCACGCAAAATGGAACAGATGGAAGCAGAAAGAAATACTGTCTTTTCTGAGTGTTACAACCTCGCCTATACACAGCAGAAAAAAAACAAAGATATTCCTGAAGGGGGCTCTAAAGGGGTCATTTTCTTAGAGCCCTATGATGTTTTACAGGCAGAAGGAAAAATTTACGAAAAAGAGCTTCGATTTGGAGGCGTCCCAAGCGAAGAGATCGAAAAAAAAGTTGCCACGTATGAAGAGGAACAAAAGATTCAATATCTTTACCAGTCGCAGCGCTCCTACGTGCACAGCTTTGTAACCTTAGTCAACTGCGAAGAGAACGGTCTTCTCAAAGCGAAGCATATTGTCGACTACTACAAGCGTCCCGAATACATCTATCTTGGTCCTGATGAAAATATGCACAATGAGATGATTGAGTGGATCGCTGACTATGCTGTATCAGCTGAATACAAGCCAGGAAAAGCCTTCATCTCCTCAAAACCCGATGTGGGAATCAACCACAAAGAGTTTGGAGTCACCTCGCTCGGGGTAAACGTCTACATGATTGAGACCCTCAAACATCTCGATATCGATCCAACAAAAGACTCTTTCACTGTAAAAATTTCTGGCGGGCCCGATGGAGACGTTGCAGGAAATCAGATTTTGAATCTCTATAGAGATTTTCCGAAAACCGCAAAGCTTGTCGCTCTCATCGATGTCTCCGGCACCATCTTTGACCCAGAAGGACTCAACTTAGATGAGATGAGTAAGCTCTTTCACGAAGGAAAATCGATTCGCCACTACCCTGCTAAGCTCCTTCACGACGGCGGATTTCTTCTTGACGCCTTCACAAAACGCGAACAGACTGCCTATACCCAGCAGACGCTCTGCTATCGCATGAAAGGGAAAAAACTGGAAGAAGACTGGCTCTCTGGTAACGATATGAATCACCTTTTGCGGCACAATGTGCACCAAGTCAAAGCGGATATCTTCATTCCTGCTGGTGGCCGCCCCCGCACACTAAATAATCAAAATTGGACCGACTTTCTCGATGAATCGGGCAATCCCACCTCACGAGCGATCGTTGAAGGCGCTAACCTCTATATCACACAAGAAGCGCGCCGCAAACTTGAAGACAAAGGTGTGATGATTGTCAAAGATAGCTCTGCAAACAAAGGAGGCGTGATCTGCTCCTCATTTGAAGTCCTGCTCGGCCTGACCCTTTCCGATGAAGAATTTCTAAAACTGAAAGAGAGCTTTATGCCGGAAATCCTCACTCTCATTGCAGACAAAGCGCGCAGCGAAGCGCAGCTTCTCATCCGCGCAAATGCTGAGACAGGTAAATACTTTACAGATCTCTCAGAAGAAGTCTCTGAACGCATCAACGCCTACACCTACCAAATTTTAGACTACTTAGAGAGCGTTCATCTACCTGAAAACCCAGAGGATCCCCTCATCCAATGCCTCTTCCACTCCTGCCCACCTTTCCTGCGTAAAGATTTCCCTGACCGCATTCTCAAAGAGATCCCTGATGTGCACAAAAAAGCAATGATCGCTGCCTACATTGCAGCAAAAGCGGTCTACCGCAAAGGCCTCTCCTGGTCGCCTTCGATCGTCGACGTCCTACCACTTCTCACCGTCGACCCGCTTATTATGGAGCCAAAACTTTCGGGTCACAAAGTCAAAAAATTGGACTAGATAGCGTCGTCAAAAGCATACAACCATCTTATTTTTCATGTTTGGGCTCCATTTTTGTGCTCAAATGAAGCGGAATTTACAAATTCAGCTTCAATTTCCGCACAAAAATAAGCTGCAAACATGAAAAATAATCTGATTATAGCCTTTTGACGACGCTATCTAATCAAGCAGCTTTGGATCACGACTGATGTAGATGTCAGGCAGGTTGCGGAACCACTCTTTGTAATCAATGCCATAGCCCACAACAAAGTTGTCTTCCACATCAAAGAGTGAATAGTCAGCAGAAAATTTTTGATTCTCTACCTTCTTTGTAAGCAAAACAAGTGTTTGCAATTTTGCTGGGTTCATTTCTAAAATTTTGTGATAGACATCATGCAAAGTCTGCCCTGAATCCAAAATTTCATCAATAAGAAGAACATTTGCTCCCTCAAGTGACAGTTTCTCAAGCCCGTTAATCGTTAAAGCGCCAGGGGTTGTTCCGCGTGTGCCATAGCTTGAGCAGCGAATAAATTGTACGTTTGTTGGCATTGTAAATGCCCGCACCACATCCGCTGTAAATACAAAACCACCCTTTAAGATACAGATCACTGTGAGTGGGGTTTGATCTTGATTAAACTCCGCTGCAAACTTCTCAATTGCCTCGTTAATTTCCTCTTTTCCCAAAAGTAGCGTTAAAGAGTCACTGATCTTAGAGACTTTTTCTACATCCGTTGGAAAAACCCTCATACTAGACAAAAGCATCAAGCTAAAAACTGTTTTTTTAATCATGCTCATTTTTTCTCTCCTCAATTTTTTTGCACAATTAAGCAATGTAGCAAATTTGAGGATTTAAAAAGCATTTTTAATTAATTTATTGATAAACAAGAGTTTAAGTTGCGTTTTTGGCGATCTAAATCTTTGAGTGCTAAAAAACCTTGCCAAAGGAAACAAGCTGTGATAAAATTCTAGCAGAAGAGGGTTGTGATTGCTAAATGAAAAGTAGAAAATCTGAGCAAAAAGAGCACGCGGTGCTTATGAGTCTGATTGAACTCTACCTTAAAACTGGGGAACCAGTTGGCTCTAACACACTTAAAGAGAGCGGTTTGAAAAATATGAGTTCCGCTACGATTCGCAACTACTACTCTAAATTAGAGCAAGCGGAGCTACTCAAGCAGCTTCACACCTCTGGTGGCCGTATTCCCACATCCAAAGCCCTTAAACTCTATGCCAAAGAGGTAGAAAACAGCAGCCATTTGAAGAAGGAGGAGCGCCTCCTTATTAAGAGCCAGCTTGGCCAAGAGACCAAAGAGGTAGCCCACTATTTACAGAAGGCAGCTGAAACAATCACGGAGATGACAGGGTGTGCGACTCTTGTCACTGGGCCACGATTTGATCAAGACGCAATTGGCGAGGTAAAACTTGTCTCTGTGGGCGAAAACCGCCTCTTAGCGGTCCTAATTACCACATTTGGCTTGATTCGCACCGAAGTTCTCCACACTCCCGGAAAGATCAATAGCTTCTCTTTAAGACGACTTGAAACCTATTTTACCCACCGCATCAAAAATCTACCAAAACCGGATCTTGAAGAGGGCGAAGAGGAGCTAGCGGAAAAATTGTACAGCGAGCTCATTCTGCGCCACATTGTCAACTACGCTAACTTCACACATTCCGAAATTTACAAGTGCGGTTTTTCTAAAATGCTCTACCATCCCGAGTTATTAGAAGCGACTGCTCTAGCTGGCTCACTCTCACTTTTTGAAAATCCCCACCTCTTAAATCGCTTCTTACATCGGGCTGTAGAAGACCATTCGCTATGCTACTGGATTGGTGATGAGCTCAAGAAAGACCTTGCTACTGAGCACTGCTCCGTTATCACAATCCCCTACTCTATTGGGCAGCGCTCCTTGGGCGTGATTTGCTTACTTGGTCCCGCGCGCATGGAGTACAGCAAAGTGTTTGCGCTCTTAAAAGAGATTGCAAAGGAGATGGGACAATCTCTGATGAAAAGCATGAATAAATACCAAATTACGTACCGCGAGCCGCGTCTTGATCTTCCTTTTAAGGAGAGTCCGCTGCTCCCAGAAACCAAATTAACTGAAATAGATGAGCCAAACGATGAGTGACAAAGAAGTACCAGAAGAAGAAAAAATTGAAGAACCGACAGTTGAAGAGCTGAAAGAGCCGACGATGGAGGATCTTGAAGCGCAGATCAAAGAATACCAAAACAAATATTTAGGTGCTTTAGCTGAGACAGAGAATGCGAAGAAGCGGATGCAGAAAGAGAAAGTCGACTCCATGCAATACGCGATCGACAATATTTTAGGCGATCTTCTTCTTCCTCTCGATAATTTTGAAAAGGCTCTCGGCTTTAAAGAGCAGATGAGTGAAGAAGTCCGCAACTGGTCGATGGGATTTGAGATGATTCTCTCCCAGCTCCAGGAAGGCCTAGCAAATAACGGGATTGTTCCCTTTAACTCCGTTGGAGAGCGCTTTGACCCCACACTGCACGAAGCTGTGGAGATTGAAGAGATTGAAGAGGGTGAAGAGAACATGATCGTAGAAGAGTTCATTCGCGGCTACAAAAGTAAAGAGCGTATCTTACGCCCCGCGAAAGTAAAAGTTACAAAAATTAAAATTGGAGAAAAAGAAGATGAGTAAGAAAAAAAGAATCATCGGAATTGATCTTGGAACCACCAACTCCTGCGTAGCAATTATGGAGGGCTCTGAGGCAAAAGTGATTGCCAATGCTGAAGGTACACGCACAACCCCTTCGATCGTTGGTTACAAAGGCGATGAGCGTCTAGTAGGTGTTCCTGCAAAACGTCAAGCTGTTACAAACCCAGACAAGACACTCTATTCAACAAAACGCTTTATTGGCTGTAACTTTTCAGAAGTGAAAAGTGAAAAAGTTCCTTACAAAGTTGTGGAAGGCACTGGCGGTAAGGCCGCTTTTGAAGTGGATGGCAAAACTCTATCCCCTGAAGAAGTTGCTGCGCAAGTTCTTACAAAGATGAAAGAGACTGCGGAGAGCTATCTCGGTGAAGAGGTAACAGAAGCTGTGATTACTGTGCCCGCCTACTTTAACGACTCACAACGCCAATCAACAAAAGACGCCGGCCGCATTGCAGGTCTTGATGTCAAACGCATTATCCCTGAACCGACAGCAGCTGCGCTTGCTTACGGCCTTGATAAGAAGGGCGGCGATAAAAAAATCGCTGTATACGATCTTGGTGGAGGAACATTTGATATCTCTATCTTAGAAGTTGGCGAAGGTGTTTTTGAAGTACTTGCCACAAACGGTGATACACACCTTGGTGGAGACGACTTTGATAATGCTGTGATCGAGTGGATGCTTAGCGAATTCAAATCAGAAACAGGTATCGACCTCGCTCAAGATAAAATGGCTCTGCAGCGCCTTAAAGATGCTGCTGAAAAGGCGAAAATTGAACTCTCAGGAACAAACTCTACAGAGATCAACCAACCCTTTATTACTATGGATGCAAGTGGACCAAAACACTTGGCACTGACCCTTTCAAGAGCAAAATTTGAAAGCTTAACAGCAAATCTTGTTGAACGCACAATTACACCATGTTTACAAGCGCTAAAAGATGCTGGCCTATCTAAAGACCAAATACAAGAAGTGATTCTTGTTGGTGGAATGAGCCGCATGCCACTTGTACAGCAAAAAGTACAAGAAGCTTTCGGTCGTGAACCTCACAAAGGAGTAAACCCTGATGAGGTTGTAGCTCTTGGTGCTGCAATTCAAGGTGGAGTTCTTGCAGGGGATGTAAAAGACGTTCTTCTTCTTGATGTGATTCCGCTAACTCTCGGAATTGAAACAATGGGTGGTGTGATGACCCCGCTTGTCGAGCGCAACACCACTATCCCAACACAGAAAAAGCAGATCTTCTCAACAGCAGCTGATAACCAGCCTGCTGTGACCATCGTCGTTCTCCAAGGAGAGCGCTCCATGGCCAAAGATAACAAAGAGATCGGCCGCTTTGACCTCACTGAGATCCCTCCCGCTCCACGCGGTACGCCTCAGATTGAAGTCGCCTTTGACGTCGACTCTGACGGGATCCTAAACGTCTCCGCAAAAGATCTCGGCTCTGGTAAAGAACAGAAAATTAAAATCCAAGCCAAGTCAGGACTCACAGAAGATGAGATTAATGCGAAGATCAAAGAAGCAGAGGAGAACGCGGAAGAGGACAAAAAACGCAAAGAGAGCGTAGACACCCTCAACGAAGCAGATGCCCTGATCTTCCGATCAGAAAAAGCGCTTACGGATTACAAGGATAAACTTCCTGAAAACGTGCAGGGCGAAATCCAAACCCGCATTGATGCCCTGAAAAAGGCAAAAGAGGGTGGAGATGTTGCCATCATCCGTACGGAGATCGAAGCGCTCAATACTGCGATTCAAAAAATTGGGGAAGCGATGCAGCAAGCAGGCGGCCAGCCTGGACCACAACCCGGTCCTCAACCCGGCCCACAAGCAGGCGCTGCACAAGAAAAACCCGATATTGAGGATGCAGAAGTTGAAGTCCTTGACGAGGAAGACAAAAGTTAAATTTTAATTTAACCCTTCTTCTAAAGCCTCGCTATTCGCGGGGCTTTTCTTTTATTAAGATTTCATTTATAATTCAGCCAAATGAAAATTATTAAGGGCACGATCTATGGCATCAGTTTCATGCAAACACAATAATTTTACAGATAGCAATGAACTTTTTTCTCAGCTAGAAATAGAAATTCATAAAAGTGACTATCCTGAGTTTATGTGGAATGCAACTAGTATGCTCGCTCTAATGACTTCGATTACAGCTTTTATTCTGGGTACACTTCCGCAAATAACTTCCTATGCTGGAAGTAAAACACAAACAGCACATAAGTATACTTTACTCGCAGGTAGTGTAACGTTTGGTTTAGCACTTATCGCTCGTCAAATCCCACGACCAAAACTTCTTTCCAAAGACGATGTACCTTGCGAGATTTGCAAAAAGCTTGTTCCGCTAAAAAATAACGAAATCACAAAATCGCGTGAACTTTCCTTTGACGCACTTACGTTCTGCTCAGTTTTTTATGCGGGCATGGCACTATCACCCTATTTTTTCAAAGATAAATTCAACCTAATTCCTGTGCTTACATTCATTTCTAGTATTGCTATTGCAGCTATGTCCCAAAACAACGACGATGAACCTCCTCTTGATAAGGCGATCCAAAAGATTGTAAATGAAAAATTCTTATAATGACTACGAAATGTTGCGAACATCAAGGTGCGGCAGAAAATAGCCTTATTAGTGAGTATTCTCAAGATAACGAATTATGGAATACTGGGTTTACAGCTCTTACTACGTTAGCTGGTATTAGCGCCATAGGACTGCAACTTTTTTTATGCACTTCTTATTCAGGAATCAAAACAAAAAAGATCTTACAAACTACACAAATAACAGGCGCCAGTTTTGGAGTTGTTGCCTTAGTTGCTTCTAAATTTTTCTATCCTAAGCACTATCCTAGCAAAGAAGAGAGCACCTGCAAAATTTGCAAACAACTCACTCCGCTTATAAATCAAAAAATTGATTGTAGAAGAAAAAATCATACAGGATTGCTTACTCAAGGACTCATTCACCTTGTAGGAAGCAAAATTATTTTTGAGAATTCTTCCCATTTCTCATCTAACCTCATCAAAGTCTCAGCCGTCATAGCTCTCTTCATCACAGGCTTCCTCTCTTATTGCTATTTAGCAACAAATCCAAATAGAGAAAAAGAATTAGATTCTATTACGGAGAAGAAAATTAAGGATTTGACGAGTACTTCTTCTTAAGTTTTTTAAGAAGGGGTTTGAGACGTTTTTTGTCTGAGTTGGAGATGCGGTCGATGAAGAGAACTCCGTTAATATGGTCGTGCTCATGACAAAAGTTGCATGCGGCAAATTCTGTTAGGGTCTCTTGGAAAATGTTACCATCTCGATCCATCGCTTCAATTTTTATTTCTTGTGGACGAAACACTTCTGCGTAGAGTCTTGGAATGGAAAAACAGCCCTCATCCCACGATTTCTCCTCTTCTGAGTAAGAAAGAATTTTAGGATTTACATAGACTTTTACCTCACCTCGATGCCATTTCCCACTCTTATCTTCTACCGGGACATGTGTGAGGAAGATTCGCCATGTGTAACCGATTTGGGGTGCTGCCAAACCAACAGCATTCACACGAGGCTGTGTATCAAGATGGGCAATTGTATCAAGTAAATCGTCGATTACTTGGCGGATTTCTTCATTAAACTCTTCAACCGGTTTACACCTCTCTCTTAGCACAGGATTGCCGTAGTAACATAAAGGTCGCTCAGCCATTAAATTGCCTCCTCTTCACCTTGATAGGATGCCGGCATCCATGTAAGTGAAGCTGCATCTTGATAGTCTAAAATTTTTGTAATTGCTTGATGAACCCTCTCTGCTGTCACTTCATCTAGATAGGTCATGTCACCAATTTCTTGGTAACTGCGATTTTCAAAGTGCGTTTGAAGAAGGCTATTAATCCAGCCATTGGATGTCTCAAGGGATCGTTTTATACTATGGCGGATCTCCTCCTTTACCCCCTCAACTATCTCTTCTGTAGGGGGTGTTGCTCGCATATGCTCAAAAACTTCTTCTATCAAAGGAAGGTGTTGGCTAGCAAGCTCAGGCGTTGTGGTCACAATAAGAAGGAGCCGGCGGCAACTACGCGAGGGATAAAGCGGTTCTACGATTCTTGCGACAGGGGTGTAGCTCACGCCCAATTGGTGGCGCAGTATTTCAAACAGCCCGTCTGAGATCAATCGCTGAAAGAAATGGGGAGGGATCCTCTCTTCCTTTGTAAAAGCAGGTAGAGGAATATGAAAAAAGGTCGTTGCGGTCTCCTCTTCCCCAACGTATAGCGTTTTTTTCTCTACTGCTGAAGAGTGCGATAACTCTTCTACTTGAGAAAAGGAGAAAAAGAGCTTTCTTAGTGGGATCGTTGCAAGATAGTTTCTGACATGTCTCTTCATTTGTTCCATATCAAAATCCCCCGTAATGATAAGGGTGAACTCTGATGGGTTGCTAAATGCATGTGTAAAAACTTTTTCACAATCCTCTTTTGTGACTCGCCCCAGATCAATCTCTTCAAAGAGTGGATGCTTGTTAAAAAGTTGCTCATGGAGCGCCTGGGTCACGATTAGGTTGGGTTTATTACGCTCATGCTCTTGAACTTCACGCCACGCAGCTACCCTGTTTTCAAAAGCACTTTTGCTTGAATTGTGGTTTGTAAAGAGTGCGTGCACAAGTTGAAAAAGAGCCTCATGCTGACCGCAAAAAGAGACTGCCTGGAAAGTACGTAAATTTTTATCTAAAGAGAGCTCGCAGCCTACTTTTTTCTGATCAAGAAAGTTTCGAAACTCAAGTTTTTTCAACCCTCCAAACCCCGCTTCGACTTGATAATCCAAAGCAATTTTTGATGCATTGTAGTATTCAGATGGCAGCGATAGTTGTCCCCCTTTTGCGTATCCCAAAAGATGCAGCTGATCTTTTTCAAAGTCTGTTTTTCTTAAGATAACTTCCATACCATTACTTAAATAAAGACTTTGAACAGCTATCTCACCTTCAGCTTGTGGAGAGACATAAAGTTCTTTCTGTTTAATTTCTGCAAGACTCTCACCTGACCAAGGTTTAGTCAAAACGGCACTTAAAGGATTAAGATCTATTTCAGTTGCTCCAAAGTATGAGATCCATGGAGAAAAGTTGGAAAACTCTTCTCTTATCGTTTTTTGAAATTCCTCATAGGAGAGTCCCTCTAAAATCTCTCTTTTTAGTTGAAGGAAGCTAGCAGAGTCAATCGGCGCTTCGCCTTTCGCAAAAGAACTACTGAGATGGTCAGCAATTCTCCGATTTTTTCTTCTGTGAAGGTTTTTATAAACGCTCTCAACATAATCTTTTTTTGTAGCGCAGTGTCGTAAAAAAGACTCTTTACCAAACTCTCCCTGGAGGGCTGCTTGTAAAGTGGGAACAAGTTGGGTAAACGCCTCCTCTTCTCTTTTTTCAAAAGGAGTAAAGTCGAGAGAAAAGATGTGTTTTTTTTGGCGAGGCAGCAACTCAAAATCGGCTCCCGCATTTAATATTGGTGCTCCCTCTTCTGCAATTAGATGAGAGAAGCGCTCATTTAGGAGGCTTAAAAAAAGATCTAGACAAAGATCTTGTTTGACATCTTCCTCTGCTTGCATTTGGCTACTAGGAACCCATCCTCCAATTGAAAAACGATTTTTCCCAACATCTTTATGTACATAAGAGGTCTCGCTTTTACCCGAATCTATCTCGATCGGTTCTCGTTTTTCAATCTGAAGTTTGCTGTTTTCAAGAGATGAAAATTTTTCTTTTACAATCTCTTCTACTTCCTCTGGTTCCACCGACCCCACAATAAAAAGTGCCATTCTGTCGGGCCTGTAGTAGCGCTTGTAAAAATCGCGAACAGAGTCGACTGTTGCTGCAGCAACACATCTTGACGATTCATCATAGCAGAGCTGATCATCGCTCTGCCAGCGCAGAAATTTCACAAAGGAGCGCCACTCATGCGAGTTTCTTTGGCCGAGTTCGACTTGAACAACCTCTTTCTCTTTTTCTAAAACAGCTTCTGTAAATTTTGCTCTCCCAGCAATACCGCTAAGCAGGGAGATCGCCTCAACAAGAATCCCCTTCTTCTTGAGAGGAATATCAAGTTTATACTGCGTTTCATAGAAACTTGTATGCGCATTCGAATCGGGTCCAAGCGGGGCTCCAATAGAATTTAAAAATTTCACAATTTCATAGTCTGCGTAGTCCTCTGTCTGAATCAAAGCGAGGTGCTCAAGCAGATGCGCTATACCAACTTCATCCTCTGTTCCGTCAAAATAGCCGACATCAACGTAGAGCTTTAGGTAGGCGCGTTCTTGGGGAAGCTCGTTTCTTTTGATGTAGTAGGTCAACCCATTCTCAAGCTGCCCGGCAATAATTTCTCGGTCTATCTGTAAACTTGCTGACAGGATGAGAGGAAAGAGGAGCAGCAGCAATTTTTTCATTGGAAGATCCTAGTAATATCTTGGTAAGTTACAAAGATGAAAAAGAGAAGCACTAGCACAATAAAAGGAATAATGAGCCTCTCCATAGTCTTGGCTTTCATCGGTTTTTTACGTATCGATTCGATGATAGAAAAAACGATGTGCCCTCCATCAAGAACAGGGATAGGGAGCAAATTGAATATTCCCAAGTTAAGGCTAATAAAACCTAAGAAATAGAGTGCCTCCTTCCAACCGACGTGAATACTATGCTGAATGACACGCACTATCCCGACAGGTCCCGAGAGATATTTGGGTTTAAGATAGCCTGTTACAAGAGCCCCCAACGTACGGTAGGTATCAGAACATACGTCACTAAACATTTTAATTGGGGTTGGATTATAGAGAACTCTCTGCTCAGCAAAGAGCGCTCCCATTACAGGTCGTGTGCTCTCTTCAACCGTCGTTAGCTCGATCGGCTTTAAAAGTGCAATATCTCCTACCTCTTTTTTCGGATATGGCAACCCAATTGTGGAGACAATCTGAGGAATGGCCCCCCAGTTTACGCTGTTAATAAAGTAATCATCTGCTTTTGTAACAGGAATTGGATCATCGCTCTGTCCATGCTGAACAATGAGCTGTACGTAACGTTTCTGCAACCGCTTTAAAATTTGGGCCCCTGAAGAGACCATCTCTCCATCAACTGCAATGATGCGATCATTTGGCTGCAAGCTCTCATCTTGTACCTCTTGAAAATCATCATCTAAAAATGTGAGGTTGCTCTCCACCACGCCACTGCTCGACAAGGCGTAAGGAATAAATCGCAGATCACCAACAGCAGCGCGCAATCCTAAAGAGTGTTGCCAATCATCAAGCTCTCCCTGTTGACCTCTAGAAAGCTTCACTTCGCGAAGAGGCATGCGTGGAACGCGTTTTAAAAGGTAGCTGCCCCGCCTTTCAATGGTCAAAAGTGCTTTGTTTTCTGAAATATTTTTTAAAAGCTCCGCAACAGAAAAGACGAGCTGATTGTCAATCCAGAGAATACGATCTCCTTTTTCAATCCCACTTCCCATAAGAGATGGCGTTTTGGCCTCTTCAAAACGAATGAGGTCAGCTGCGCCCATCATAAAGGCAACACTTAGCTCCTCTTCACCTTTTGCAAAAGTTGTGGTGTAAGGAGTTTCTGTAGCTCCCTGAAAATAGTCGATATGATCGGCCTTTACAGTGACATCAGGCTCCTCTATCACGGAAGCATAGAGAAGATCTTGCCTGCCAATGTAGGGTTTATCATTTAAAGAGATAATGCGATCGCCTGCTCGCACACCCGCTTGATCTGCAGGGCTCTCTCTCTTTACCCAGCCAAGTAGATGCGTGAACTCTGAAAAAGATTTGGAACGTCCACCTGCTGCCCAGATAAAAGTGAAGGCAAGAAGTGCAAAAACAATATTGACAATTGGCCCCATCGCCGCCATCTTGATACGAGCCCAGGGAGATTTGCTATAAAATCCATCTTTGATTTCATAGGGCTCTTTCTTGCCCTCTCTCTCCATACCGCTAACTTTGACGTATCCCCCAATCAAGATGTAGCAAAATTGCCAGCGCACGCCTTTGCGTTCAAAGTGATAAAACGCGGGCCCAAACCCGATACTAAATACTTCTACCTTCATTCCCTCGCGCTTTGCCACAATGTAGTGACCAAGTTCGTGGATAAAGATTAAAAAAGTAAGGCCAAGTGCGGCGAGTAAGATGGTAATAATGGTCATAACGCTGCGAGCTCTCTTGCTTTGCGGTCTGTTTTGATCAGCTGATCTAAATCAGGATCTATGATTAAAGAATTTTGTGACATTAAGTTTTTCAAACGCACTCCAATCTCCTGCCAACTAATTTCGCCTTTTAAAAATCGGCTTACAAGCTTCTCATTGGCTGCATTCATAAAGCAAGGCAGACTACCCCCCTTTTTGAGCGCCTCTATTGCTAGGGCAAGACAGGGAAATTTTCGCATATCGGGGGAATAAAACTCAAATTTTCCTACCTCTGCAAGATTAAGTGGAGAGAGAAAGCTCTTTTGCCGTTTAGGGTGGGTCAATGCGTATTGAATAGGGAGAGCCATATCGGTAGGACCAATATGGGCAAGCATCGTTCCATCTGTGAGTTGCACGATAGCGTGAATATAGCTCTGCGGATGGATAACAACCTCAATCTTCTCTTTTGGGATCGAAAAGAGGTGATGCGCCTCAATTATCTCTAGCCCTTTATTCATCATTGTTGAGCTATCAATGGTAATTTTAGATCCCATCTTCCAGCGCGGGTGGTTGAGCGCATCAGCAATTGTGATATTTGCCAAATCCTCTTGTGAATGCTTAAAAAAAGGGCCGCCAGAGGCAGTGAGAATCAATTTTTCAATCTCATTAGCGGGAAGATCTCGCAACATAGAAAAAAGCGAACTGTGCTCGCTATCAATTGGGATTAGCTCTACGCCATGCTCCTTAGCCTCACGCATTACAAGATCCCCTGCCATAACAAGAACTTCTTTTGTAGCAATCATCACGCGCTTTCGCGCACGAATTGCTGCAAGTGTAGGCGCGATCGCAGCTGCGCCCATAATGGCAATCACCACTTCATCGACTTGATCAGAGGTTACAATTTCAATTAAGTCTTGCGTCTGCAATTTCGGCTTATATTTTGCCGCCTGTTCTGCTAACAGCTGATAATTGGAGTGACACGTGAGCGCTTGCACCTCAAATCCTCCTAAGTGATCGATTACATCAAGCGTGCGGCAACCAATCGACCCCGTAGAACCCAAAATAGCAATTTTTCTCATGCCTGTCTCCACTTAGGAACCAAAGAGATAACAAACCCGACTAAGATTAGAGTTGCGGTAAGTCCTGCTGTGGAAAGAGCGATTGCATGCGAGCGCAAAAAGTGGCGTGAAAGTGCAACTGAGAAAATAGCAAAAATAAGAGAGAGCAGGGAACTCAGTAGTAACATCGACTTCAAACGTTTGGCAAATAGTCTGGCGATGAGTGGCGGCCCCACAAATAGCGCAAGAACAAGCACCACTCCCACCGCACGAAAGGCTGCAATCGAAGTCAGGGCCGTTTGTACCATCAACAGATAATGGAAGAGCCTCGGTGAGAGACCAATCTGCTTAGCAAAGACACCATCAAAGGAGCTGATCGCATAGCCGCGAAAACAGAGAAGGAGCGCACCCGTGTTCATTGCAAAGATCATTGCTGTTAACTTTAAATCAGAAAGTTTAACTGCGTCAAGATTTCCCATGATAATCTCGCTGCTGATGTGGGCGTTGCGGGTCATGGTGGTGATCAAAACAATCCCAAGTGCAAAGAGAGTAGAAAACACAAGACCGATGCTCGCATCCTCATGTAAACGAAAGAGTTTGGTAAGCCCTTCCGTAAAAAGAGCTGTTAAGAGGGCGCTAATCAGAGCAGCTGCCCCCATCACTTTCAAGTCCATAGTAAATCCAAAGAGCAAGTAGGCAATCACTACCCCAAGCAGGATCGTGTGCGAGAGAGAGTTTGCCAGCATTGTCATGCGTCGCAAAATCAAAAAAGTTCCAAGTAGAGAAGCAGTAATGCCAAGAAGAGCCAAAATTCCAATTTGTATTTCATCACTAGCCAGTTCAGAGAGCGGCAGACGACCTAAACAGAAAAGCCAGAAGCGCTGAAAAAAGAGCGTGATAAAAGTAAAAAAATTGCAGTGCTGGTACAACTAGCCCTCCCCCTTTGGAATCGGTTTATTGTGCGGATCCTTTTCAGGTGATCCAAGAAGATCATCCAGTCGTTTTTCTACCTCAGGTGTAATGATATGCTCCATCTCATTGGCACTTGTATGCACTTTTTCAGGGCTTACACGATGCTGATGGAAGAGGTAGAGCTCCCAAAGTCTGTGCAATCGCACAATGCGGGCAGCTCTCTTTTTTCCATCAGCCGTAAAGCGATATTGGTCTCTCTTTTCTAAAAAACCTTGGTAGATCAGCGCGCGCAGTTCCAAAATCAATAGAATCCGCGGTAAGGGCAGAAACTCACGCAATTTTGAAAGCGTTACCTCCCCTTCACTTTTCCAAATAAACTTTAAAATATTTTCTTCTGTTCGGCGCTTATGAAAAAGAAAAATACGAATTGCACGCACGAATAAACCTCTCTCAGGTGAAAAGAAAAGCGCAAGCAGAGCAATTGCCGCGGCCACAAGCAGAATCATAGGGCCGATGGGGAGATAGACTGCAACCACTTTTGTGGAGAGGTAATTCCCTAAAAATCCACTAGTAAGACCAACTCCAGCGGCAATGAAAAGCATCTTTGAGAGTCGATGCGAAAGACTTCTAGCCGCAATGGCAGGAGCAATGAGCATCCCTGACATCAGCACGACGCCAACAGTCCGTATTCCAATTACAATAGAGAGAGCCGTTAGCAATTTCAGCACTCTCTCTAAAAATTTCTGCTTAACACCCAAAACTTGAGCATAAGAAGGGTTAAAGTGAAGCAGCCGCAAAGGGTGGTAAAAAAGAGTTACAAAGAGAGCGACAAGAGCTGTGAGAGCTCCGTAGAGCAAAATATGGAAGTCGCGCATCGTTGCGACTTGACCATAAAGAAATTGCCCAATCTGTGAATAGGCAAGAGGGTTGATAAATTGCAGGCGAGAAGCAATAAGAATTCCGACACCCAAAAACGTGGAGAGGGTGAGAGTTAACACTGCATCTTCATGAAAGCGAAAGCGCTTTAACATATCCATAAAGCTCATAGCAAGAAGCGTAAAAAGAAGCGCACCACCTAAAATCAAAAACGTTTTTCCTAGGTCATTTGTTGAAAAGAAAAAGGCAGCAATCACAACACCGGGATAGGCTGCGTGCGAAAGAGCTTCGCCCACAAGCGAGCGTTTGCGAATGAGCAAAAAGACTCCAATCAACGCACTAGATAGCGTCATCAACATCGAACCAATAAGTGGTCCGCGAGTGATGGGATCGAAAAAAATCATTTGGAAAGGCCTCGTGCCGTCTCTTTAGAGAGTTTTGCAACCTCTTCAAGCAGAGAGCCGTGAATTTGGTAACAGCGCTGCAGATTTTCTGCTGTCAATACCTGATTAGGAGGGCCTTTAGCAATGATACGCCGGTTGAGGAGAAGAATTTGGTCAAAATACTCCTTGGCTGTAGAGAGATCGTGATGAACAAGAAGCAGAGTCTTGCCTTCACTTTTTAATTCATTAAAAAGCGCAATCAAACTCTTTTCTGTTGCCATATCAATTCCTGCAAAAGGCTCATCTAAGATGATCAGATCGCTACTCTGCAAAAGCGCCCGTGCAATGAAAAGACGCTGCTGCTGTCCCCCTGAGAGCTTGCGAATTTGGCGGGAAGCTAAGTTTTCAATCCCAAGGCGACGCATCATGCTAAGTGCCGCTTCCTTGTCAGCTCTGCGAGGCCAGCGTAGTGGTCCCAACTTGCCATAGCGCCCCATCAAAACGACATCAAATGCAGTAATAGGAAAGTCCCAATCAATTTCGCAGCGCTGCGGAACAAAAGCCACATTTTTCTGTATTGCAATTTTTCCTTTATCAATCCGGACAAGGCCGAGTAGCGCGCGTAATAGCGTACTCTTCCCAGCTCCGTTGGGACCCACAATAGCTGTAATACTCCCCGCTTCAATAGAGAAATCGAGCTCCCATAAGATGGGGCGTCCATCAAAACTTACTGAGAGTCCCTCTACATCAATGGGAAATTTGCTCAATGGCTTGTGCATTATGCTCCATCATCTTTTCATAGCTTCCTTCACCCATCGAGTCGCCGTAAAGTACTTGGGAAGCAATTTTTACATCAAGGCCTGCACTTTTGCAAACACTGACAATTTTTTGAATTGAGTCGCGGGAAACATTGGACTCGGGGAAAAGCGTACGCACACGAACTTTTTTTAAGTGCTCTACAATCTCCTCGATATGCCGTGAGGAGAGCTGCCCATCAGGAGCTAAACCTTCAGGTGCAGCAAAACGTTTCTGCCACCCTCCTTCAAGTTGCTCTTTTTCAGTTGCAAGATAGCGCCTTGCAAAATAGTTAAATGCGTCGTGACTTGTCACAAGGTAGCGCTGCTCTTCAGGAATCGTATGAATCATAGCGCAAAGATTTTGATCCAAAGCTGTGAGTTTTTTCTTAACTTCTTTAGCGCGGGTAGAGAATTCCTGGCTATACTCCCTATTTTCCTCTGCTAGAGTTTCGGCAATGGGATCGATAAGAAGAGAAAAGAGCGCAACATCCATCCAGATGTGCGGATCGACAGCCCCCTCTACACGCAAAAGCTTTTCTTGAGGTAGCGTCGCTCCTAAATTGTATGCGTGAGCGCTTTCTTGAAGCAGTGAAGCAAGCGAGGCACCATGCTCCAAACCCAGCCCGTTATAAAAAATAAGGTCAGCTCTTTGCAGTTTTTCACCATCCCCTTTTACAAGCTCATAACTATGCGGATCAATTTCTCCCTGAATTAAAACAAGAGTTTCAACCCGATCACCTCCCACTTGCTGTACCAAGTCCCCGATCATTGCAGTAGTGCAGAGCACCTTGATTTTTCCACTTCCTTCATCCCACTGCATCTGATTTGGAGAGGAACAAGCGAAGAGAAGCAAGAAAAAAATAGAAAAAACTCTTTTCATATTAGCTCCCGGAGTAAACGGTGAGGATAGATACCTTGAGAGCATCCTGAAGTAAAATAGCAGCGAAAAGCGTAGGAGCCAACAGGCTGTAATTCGCGTAAACGCACACTTGCATCCACTCGAAGAGGTGAGGCAGTAACCCGTGCTTCTCGACAGCGAACACAGGGACAGCTCTTTTGCAATTTCTTTAACGCAATCACCCCACTTTTCCCATCGGAAAAATGCACAAAGACGCCTTTCTCATTTTGCGCATACTCCTTTAAAACAAGCGGGCTACTCCCCTCTACTTTTTGCAAAAAGAGCTCGGCTAATGCAAAAAAGTTTTGCCCTGCTCCCTGTGAAAAGAGGGAGATTCCTCGATCTGCGCTTTGGGCAATCTTCGAATCCAGAGGTATTTTCGCTAGCAGATCGATCTTATACGCGCTTGCAAGCTGCTCTCCTCCCCCTTCACCAAAAGGTTTTTGAGAAGGCGCATCCGCTAAGTAACTCATATTTTCTACAACCCCAAGCAAAGGAGTATTCATTGCACGAAACATTTGCGCGCATTTTGAAACATCTTGAACAGCAATTAACTGCGGCGTTGTAATGAGAAGGGCGCCTGTTAGTTTCATCTCTTGAGCTAAAGTAAGAGGGATATCTCCTGTACCGGGAGGGAAATCAATAAGCAGCAGATCAAGATCTCCCCAAAGAACACTCTTTGAAAATATTTCTAGCCAGTTTCGCGCAATGGGCGCACGCATCAAAGCAGCCCCCTGATGCAGGTGGCTTAAAGAGATATAAGAGATCCCAAAACCCTTGGCAGGAACGATAAATTCTCCCTGCTTTTTCGGGGGGCTCTCTTCCGTTATCATTCGAGGAATGGAAGGGCCGTGAAGGTCGGCATCAACTATACCCACTTTGAGACCAAGTTCGCGACAAGCCAAGGCAAGATTGACCGTCAGCATCGACTTTCCCACCCCACCTTTACAAGCCGCAACCGCAATTATGTTTTTTATTTGGGTTTGCATACAGAGAACCATTATCTCATAAAAAGACTTTTTTGTAAGTTCTTCAGAAATTTTATTCTATTTTACTATTGTGACAATCTATTTACTTGATTTATCATAAAACGAACAGGGCCACTCTGTACAAGAATTATTATTACATCGATATTTCTAAAATAAGAACGAATAAACTAGCAACTTAATAGCAAAAAATGGAATTTTTTTGACTTTAATTCGCGATATAGGCAAAACAAGTTATTATTAACAACCGCACGGTTCGCAAAACTATTTTTTATAAGGAAGGTACAGATGAGCCAAAATCAAAAAGCGAAAACGCTCGCCGAATTAGAAGATGTAATTGCAAAAGCAATTAAAAAAGTTGGAGGTAATAAAGAAAACGACCTCTGTAAGTATATTCCCATGGATAGCGGAGGGTACATCCATCACTTTACTCTGCGTAAAATGAAGAGTAAAGATCCTTCAGAACTTCTAGATTTAATTAAAAATCATATTATTAAAGCTGACCGTCCTCGTATCGTAGCACCTAAACAAAGAGCACCTAGAGGCTCCCGTAAACGCCGTGATCAAATTACTTTTACTAAGGGGCAGCTAGAACGCCTCCTTAACCTTGCTCGTCTTTCTGGTGATAAAGAAATGATTTCAATCCTAAGTCCAAAAAAATCTTTAGCAGCTGCAAAACGCGAACTTATTCAAGCTGTGCGCCATGGAGTCGTCAAGCAGGAGTACTGGGATAACTATGTAGAGTCCGTAAATGCCCATGAAATGGTCGCGCAAGCAACGGCGATGGAGTACTCAGGCCTCTCTTCTACAGAATAAATATTTTATTATTACACGCAGAGACTCCTCTGCGTGCTTTTTTTCTTGAATTACAACTTCATTTTTTTTATAATGAAGTGTTCTAAATAAACATGTGCTCACATTTGTGAGCGAATTTAAATTAAAGGAAATTATTGCTATGTCAACTGCAACAAACAAGGAGTTTGGAAAGTGGCGCTCGATGCTCTGGCCGATTCACGCCTTTGAGCTTAAGAAGCTGGTCCCCATGTTTCTTCTCCTCTTCTTAATCCTCTTTAACTACACCATTTTACGAGACACAAAAGATACATTGATTGTGACTTCATCTGGTGCGGAAACCATCACGTTCCTCAAGTTTTGGGGTGTGCTACCAATGGCTGTCTTCTTTGTTCTCATGTATTCTAAGATGAGTAACATTTTGAGCAAGCCCGCGCTTTTCTACGCTACAATCGTACCATTCTTAGTCTTCTTCGGCTTGTTTGCTACAGTACTCTATCCAAATAGAGATTTACTACACCCAACGGAGTTCTGCGATAAGCTTCAAGCGATGCTTCCGCAAGGATTTGCTGGACTTGTTGCCATCATCCGCAACTGGACTTTCTCACTTTTCTACGTCATGTCGGAAATGTGGGGATCGATGGCACTCTCCCTACTTTTCTGGGGATTTGCAAACGATATCACAAAAGTCTCTGAATCAAAGCGTTTCTACTCACTCTTTGGATCAGGTGGAAACATCGCTCCGATTCTATCGGGCTATGTCATCATTTGCTGTTCAAACATCCGCAACAAGCTTCCAGAAGGTGTTGATGCGTGGCAAGTCTCACTCAACTACATGATGAGCTTTGTTGTTGTAGCAGGCGTCCTTGCTATGGGAGTCTACGGTGGATCAATAAAAAAGTTCTTACCGACCCACGATTCTACGATCAGAGCGCTGTGAAGCAGAAAAAAGAGAAGCCAAAGATGTCAATGAAAGAATCTTTTGGCTACCTTTGCAAATCAAAGTACATCGGTTGCATCGCCATTATCGTGATCGCCTACGGTATCGCAATTAACCTCTGCGAGATTACATTTAAGAGCCAGATCAAAGCGCTCTATACTAACTACAACGACTACAGCACATTCATGGGTCGCTACTCTATGATGACAGGAGCTCTTACCATCTTCATGTCTCTATTTGTCGGGTAAAACGTGATCCGCCGTTTTGGCTGGGGAGCTGGAGCTCTCTTCACTCCTGTAGCGTTGATGATCACAGGAGCTCTCTTCTTCTCATTCGTGATTTTCCAAGGACAACTTGGGCCCGCAATTGCGATGATGGGATCGACTCCTCTGATGATGGCTGTGATCTTCGGATCTGCGCAAACCATTATTAGTAAAGCATCGAAGTATACCCTCTTCGATCCAACGAAAGAGATGGCTTATATTCCTCTTGACCAAGAGCAAAAGGTTAAAGGAAAAGCGGCAATTGACGTTGTTGGTGCGCGACTAGGGAAATCTGGAGGCGCATTGATCCAGCGAGGATTGATCATCGCCCTCGGCTCCGTTGCTGTAATCACACCGTACGTTGCAGGAATACTCTTCTTTATCATCTTTGCCTGGATGGCAGCAGCCCGAGCGCTCAACAAGCGTTTCACTGCTCTTACCGGCAGCAAAGCAGAAGCAGCACCTGCACAGAAAGCTCCTCAGGAACTCTCTCCCGAGAAAGCTTAAGCCACAACTTAAATTGTGCATAAAAAAACCTCTTCCAAATGGAAGAGGTTTTTTTTATTTCAAAGCTTAATGCTTTACACACGACTTTCAGGAGCAATTCCTATCCAACGTCGAACCGGATTTACTCCGGAGCCGCCTAGCACCAAATCGGTTACTCCAAGAGTACCAGCACTTAGTGAAATCAGACCAGATACTAAAGTAATTGCCATAGAGACCCTTAAACTTTCTTGACCGGAGTATTTAGTAACAACGCTTTCAAATCTATTTCCCGCTATTGGCGCACCAATAGCCAACGCAATTAGAGCAAAAGGACGGGAATAATGCCATATTCCTCTTGCAACATCACCGATTGTAGTAAGTCCAATTTCTCCAGTACGCTTTACTTCATTATCTCCACCATTTTCAACTAGGGGAGCGCCCTCTCTAGTTTGAATAGTTGGTAATCCATTTATGGCCTTTGATCCTTCACCCCAGCTATTAGCTAGCGGTGTTTTCACTTCTGAACCTGTTCCTGGTACACTTTCTGATCCCATAATCTACCTCCAAGTTTGTTTATGTTTTTTTGTTTGCATCTTTGCTAAATCTTAAGAAATTCTAGACTATTTGAAAAGGATTTTAGCTACAACAAAAATTTTTCTTTCGTCAAATACCGAAAAAGCCATCACCGGAAATCCCAGCGATGGCTTTTTTTTAGTTTAAGGAAGATCTGAAAACCTAACCATTATTTGCGCTATCGTCAATATCAGACTTTTTATTGACCATTTCATTTGCTTTTAGCGCGCGCATAGCAGCACTCCAAACTGGAGAAACCCAAGCATCCCACTTCTTTTTAGCTACAGGAACAATCTCTGTTGGATCGTTGCGAAGAAAAAACTCATAAGACCATTTAAGCAGCAAAAATGTGCAAACTCCCCAAGGAAGAACCATTACCCACGAACTTAAAAGCTGTATAGGGTTGCGTAAACTCATCACACTAAACTCATCAGCGCATTTCTTGGCACAATAAGCAGCAATCAGAATTTTTGCTAAATCAAAAATATTTTTAATTCTTTCATCCCGCTCCGCTTCCGTTTTTCCAGCAATTCCTGCCCATAGGCTTTCTCCTATAGATTGTTGATTTGTAACAGACGACATAATCCCACTCCTTGTTAATTTTTGATTAACACTAAATCAAGAAATAAAAAATAACAAGAAAAAAAAGAGATGATTTCAGCAAAAAAAAGAGATACAATGAAGAGCATGTCTGAATACAAACGCGAGCTGATTCGCAATTTTTCTATTATAGCGCATATTGACCATGGTAAATCAACTCTAGCAGATCGCATGCTAGAGATAACCGGTACCGTTGAAAAGCGGCTTATGCAAGAACAACTCTTGGATGACATGGAGCTAGAACGTGAACGTGGTATCACAATCAAAGCGCATCCTGTCACCATGTATTACAACGCAAAAGATGGGAAACGCTATCAATTTAATTTTATTGACACTCCTGGCCACGTCGACTTCTCTTACGAAGTCTCCCGATCTCTCTCCGCATGCGAGGGCGCCCTGCTCATTGTCGACGCTACACAAGGCGTCCAGGCACAAACGCTTGCCAATGTTCTTCTCGCTATTGAGCGCGACTTAGAAATTCTTCCTATCCTGAATAAAATTGATCTTCCCGCGTCCGATCCTGAGGGGGTCAAGCAACAAATTGAAGATGTAGTTGGTATTGATACAAGCGAATCTGTGACTTGCTCTGCCAAAACGGGAAAAGGGGTAGACGATATTTTAGAAAAAATTATTGAAGTTATTCCCGCTCCGAAAGAGCCCGAGGACACAACCCTACGCGCTCTTGTCTTTGACTCCCACTACGACCCTTATCGTGGAGTGATGATCTATATTCGCATCATTAGCGGCAGGGTCAAAAAGGGTGATCTCATTCATCTCCTTGCTACAGATAAAAGTTTTGATGTGCAAGAAGTTGGAATCTTTGCCCCTGATGAAACCGCGTGTCAAGAGTTACGTCCTGGAGAAGTCGGCTACCTTCTTGCCAATATTAAAAAAACTTCCGATGTCAAAATCGGCGATACTCTCACAACGTACAAAGAGGGCACAAAAGAGCCCCTCCCCGGCTTTCGCCTCATTCATCCTACTGTCTTTGCCGGCATCTACCCTGTCGATTCCTCCGACTTTGAATCTCTACGCGACGCTTTAGTCAAACTGCAGCTCAACGACTCCGCCCTCCATGTAGAACAAGAGAGCTCTCTAGCCCTTGGTTTCGGATTCCGTTGCGGCTTCCTCGGCTTGCTTCACCTCGAAATTACTTTTGAAAGATTGCAGCGGGAATTTGACCTTGCCATCATCACCACAGCGCCTAGCGTTGTCTATAAAATTACTTTTGGTGATGGGACAACTAAAGATATAGATAACCCCGCGCACTATCCCGATCCCACCCACATTGACCATATTCAAGAGCCCTGGGTTAAATGCCACATTATGTCTCCATCCGAATATCTCGGAGCGATCATGGCACTTGGTAAAGAGAAGCGCGGTGAATTAGAAAATACAGAAACAATGGACGCAAAGCGCCTTCTTCTGACCTACCGCTTCCCCATGAACGAAGTGATCACGGACTTTAGTGATAAACTCAAATCAATTACCCGCGGTTACGGCTCTTTTGACTACGAAGTCGACCGCTATCAGCGCGGTGACATTGTTAAACTTGAACTCCGTGTGAACGATGAAGTCGTTGACGCCTTCTCGTGCCTTGTGCACCGCACAAAAGCGGAAGGAAAGGGTCGCGCGATTTGTAAGAAGTTGCGCGAGGTCATCCCCCGTCAACAATTCAAAGTACCGATCCAAGCAGCTATCGGCGGGAAGGTCATCGCCCGTGAAACCCTCTCTGCTCTCTCTAAAAATGTCACTGCCAAATGCTACGGTGGAGATATCACACGTAAGCGCAAACTTTGGGAAAAACAGAAGAAGGGAAAGAAGCGCATGAAGGAGATTGGCAAAGTCTCCATTCCCCAATCTGCCTTTATGGCCGTCTTAAAAGCGGAAGAGTAAATTTAAACGTTATACGTAGAAGAGCTCACATCACCACCGCGACCGGTCCAGTTTGTATGGAAAAATTTGCCACGCGGTTGATCAACACGCTCATACGTATGCGCACCAAAGTAGTCGCGCTGTGCTTGCAATAAATTTGTTGGCAGACGACCTGTTGTATACCCATCAAAGAAGTCCAAAGCCGTTGAGAGCGTTGGTGTGGGAATCGCAAATTCTGCTGCACACGCTACAATGCGACGCCAACTCGCCTCACACTTAGTGATCTCTTTTTTGAAAAAGTCATTAAAAAGCAGACTCTTCAGCTTTGGATTCTCATCATACGCTTTTTTAATATCGCCTAAAAACTTGCTTCGAATAATGCAGCCACCGCGCCACATGAGCGCAATGTTTCCGTAGTTTAGGTTCCAGCCATACTCTTCAGCAGCCGCGCGCATGAGCACAAAGCCCTGCGTATAACTAATAATTTTTGCAGCATATAGTGTTAGACGTACATCTTCAATAAACGCCGCTTTATCACCAGAAAAGCTCGGGCGTTTTTTTGGATAGAGAGATTCTACCTCCACACGCTCCTCTTTTAAAGCAGAGAGACAACGGGCAAAAACCGCTTCCCCAATCAGCGTCACCGGCATACCAAGCTCCAACGCATTGATGCCCGTCCATTTTCCCGTACCCTTCTGTCCTGCTACATCTAAAATCTTATCGACAAGTGGTTTTCCATCCTCATCTTTTTTCGTAAAAATATCGGCTGAAATTTCAATTAGATAACTATCCAGTTCTGTCTTGTTCCAAGAAGCGAAGATCTCATGCAACTCCTCTGTTGTCACACCAACCACATCCTTTAACAGCTGGTACGCCTCACAAATTAACTGCATATCGCCATACTCAATCCCATTGTGAACCATTTTGACATAGTGACCTGCACCACCATCGCCAACCCAGTCACAGCACGGTTCACCCTCTTCTGACTTGGCCGCAATTCCCTGAAAAATCTCCTTAATTAACGGCCACGCATCGGGACTTCCACCAGGCATAATCGAAGGACCATGTCTAGCGCCCTCTTCGCCACCAGAAACCCCTGCACCAATGTAGTGAATGCCTTTTTCTTGCAGCATTTTGTAGCGTCTTTCTGAATCGGGAAAGTGGCTATTGCCGCCATCAATAATCAAATCGCCTTTTTCTAAAAATGGCATACACTCCTCAATCAGAGCATCAACAGGTGCGCCCGCCTTAACCATAAACATTACTTTACGCGGCCGCTTTAACTTTCCAAAAAATTCTTCCAACGAATGGCTACCGACTACATCAGTGCCTTTGGCAGGACCGGCAAGAAAATCATCAACCTTAGAAGATGTGCGATTGTAGACAACGACCTTATGACCGTGATCATTCATATTGAGGACAAGATTTTGTCCCATCACCGCCAAACCAATTAAACCAATATCTGCCTCTGCCATCACAAAACTCCTAATATTTGAACACTCAAGTTGCTACCCAGTTTCTCCTATGGAGAGAGGGATTTTTGATGAGATGTTTTGTTTCAAATTGAAGGAATGTTTGTTAAACATTTCTGAAATTTTAAACTAAACAGATCGCAAAAAGGGCCTCTCCAGAGGGGGAAGGAGGTAGCAACTTGAGTTTAAACTCCTTTTTATACCACAAAAGTCATTACACAGGTATACTTGTCGCAATGTCTTCGTAGCTCAGCTGGATAGAGCAGTCGCCTCCTAAGCGACAGGTCGCGCGTTCGAATCGCGCCGAAGACAACATTATTTTGAAAAAATGATACAATATGAGGGAAAGGAGGTAGTCAAATGAGTAAAACCCCTGTAAAAATAGAAAAAAGAAAAATTTCCAATTTTTGCAAAAAACATCATATTGCTTATCTTGCTCTATTTGGATCAGTTATCACCCCATATTTTACGAAAAAAAGTGATGTTGATGTCTTAGTGAAATTTGAAAAAGCACATATCCCTAATCTCTTTGGGATTGTAGAAATGGAATCGGAGCTGAGCGAGATCTTCGGATATCCGGTTGATCTTAGAACTCCAAACGACTTGAGCCCCTATTTTCGTGACGATGTATTAGCAACTGCAAAGACTATCTATGGAAAATAAAGATTTGCTCCGACTGATGCATATGCTCGATTCCACAAACGCCATTCTCGATTTTTCGAAAGGCAAACGAAAAGCTTCACTTAGGAACAACCGTCTCTACCAATCTGCTGTACTACGAGAGCTTGAAATTATTGGTGAAGCTGCGGGTCAAATTTCAGATAAAACCAAGAAAAAATTTCCTCATATTCCTTGGAAAGCGCTTGTAGGCATGAGAAATCGGCTTATTCATGCCTATTTTGATGTAGATCACGAAATTGTTTGGAAAACAATTCGAGAAAGCCTTCCTACATTTCAAATAGACCTTGAAGAAGTCATTGAGACTCTTAGCTCAGCTGGATAGAGTAGTCGCCTCCTAAGCGACAGGTCGCGCGTTCGAATCGCGCCGAAGACAGCTTTTCTCCTCATTTTTTATAAGTAAAAATATTTGTTGTTTTCTTAGTGTTTAAACCATACCTCATTCATCATTAGAATGTTATGTTTTTATTTTACAAAATATTGAGTCAAATAAGGAGATTGCAGCTAAGTTAAATCTCCTCATTTGACTCAAAATATACATTTTTGAGGAGAAAATGAGACGAATGAGGAGATTATTGATGTGTTAAATCTCTTCATTTGATTCATAAATACAATTTGAGTTAAAATCCAAGCCAAATGAGGCAACCAAAATGAAGTACTCTGATAGTGAGTCAGTTAATTTAGAATTTAAGAGAGAAATCCCAAAGTACGATCAGATCATCAAAACTATTACTGCTTTTTGCAATGGACATGGAGGAAAACTTGTACTTGGAGTCGAAGATAATGGAACTGTTGTTGGTGTACCAGAGGAGAGGGCTAGTGAACTTCTTGAATCCCTAAACCAAGCAGTTTTTGCAAGTATTGAGCCCCCAATCATTCCTAATATTTTTTGCCAAAGATTTGACGAACTAATAATTGTCATTATTGAAGTAAGCTCTGGTTCACAAAAACCCTATTTTCGACGTTCAGAAGGTCCTACTAAAGGAACCTATATTCGAGTAGGTAGAATTACTACTCGTGCTAATGAAGAAATGATCGAAGAACTCCACTTTCAATCAAGAGGGATTGATTATGACCGAAGACCAATTTTTAGTGCCAAACTTCAGGACTTAAGTGATGAGAAATTCCTTCAATTCCTAAAAGCAAGAAAAAATCACGGAAATCCCCATATTAACGAAGAAACTTGGCGCTCTTACCACTTAGTAGCCAGTGAACATACACAAAAATTTCCTACTGTTACTGGAATTTTATTGTTTGGAAAAAAACCACAATTTTTTCTATCCGAAGCAATGATTATCTGTAGTCATTTTTCTGGAAACTCAGGTCGCGAAATCATTGCAACGATTGATTGCGAAGGAACACTTTTTGATCAATATCACCAAGCCTTAGAATTTGTTACTTCTCGATTAGCAAAATCATATTCTTTTGAAGGTCCCATTCGAAAAGACACACTTGAAATCCCGCAGATTGCGTTGCGAGAGGCTTTTCTCAATGCTATTGCCCATCGAAATTACATGATAAAAGCACCAATCAAAATTGCCATATATGATAATCGCATCGAGGTTTTCAGTCCTGGGCAATTTCCGGGTCCGATCGATCTGGATAATCTGCGCGCAGGAATCACCTACCTCCGCAATCCAGCGATTTGCAAAATTTTTCGCGAAGTTGGTTACGTTGAAAAATTAGGAAGTGGCATCATTGAGATTCTTGATAGCTACGAAGAAAGAGGTCTTGCTACACCGCAATTAATAGAAGGGAAAAATTATGTAAAATGTATTCTTCCTCGGGAAGAAATGAAAACGCCACCCCAAACTGATGAAGAAAAAGTCCTTGATTTACTCTCCTCTTCAGCAGAAGTCACATCAAAAGACATCCAAAAACGATTGAAAATCTCACGCGCGACTACCTTAAGAAGAATTGAAGAGATGATTGATAACGGAGTTTTAGAAAAAGTCGGTAAAACAAGATCGGTACGATATAGATTAAAACAACCAAAAACTTAATGGCGCCAAGGGAGCTCCATCACAATTTCGTTTTGATCGATGATCTTCGAGTCAATTCCTAAGATGGCAATGGCATCTGTTGGCACATCTCCTGTATTAAAAAATTCATGCGGAACATTTGCAGGACAGATAACTGTGCAAGGAGCTTCAAAAGCAAGTTGTTCTTTATGTGAGATTACTTTTGCTTCTGCAACACAAAGCGCACTCACGACTGGCAAAATCAATAAAATTTTTCTCATAGATCACTCCTCGCATGAGCATTCTAACAAAACTAACGATTAAAGCGCGAAGCGGAACCGCGGGTTCATATCGCAAAGCAAAATGAAATTTCTGCTGTTGTGACAGTACTGCGTACGGCGCAATAGCAGAAATTTTATTTGGCACAGCAAGATGAAGCCGAAGGGGCAGCAGGGGCTTTAGCCCCGACTGCAATTTCTATTAGCTTTTGAAGTAACGATCTACGCCTTCCGCGACGGATAGAGCAATACGGTCAAGATAGCGGTATTCTTTGAGGAGCGATCTCTCGTTTTTGTTGGTGACAAATCCGCCTTCGACAAGGATCGATGGCATGTCCGTTTCGCGTATCACATGGAAATTGCCCGTTTTCACGCCGCGCGAGCGAGCGCCCGTGCGGGCTATGAGGCGGTGCAAAACACAGGTAGCTAGCTTTTTTGAACCGTTGAGACGCCACGGCTCTTTGGAGTTGTAATAGTAAACTTCGATCCCTTTGGCTTCAGCACTTTTTGCTGCGTTGTAGTGGATGCTGACAAAGAGACGCGCCTTAGCTTGATTGGCAATTTGCGCTCGCTTTGCTAAGGGAATAAATTCATCTTTCGTTCGCGTCATCTTGACACGATACCCTTTTTTTATCAGATGAGTCTGCACAAGTTTTGCTGTCCGAAGGGCAGAGATTTTTTCCAGGAGTCCTCCGCAACTCGCGCCATTATCAAAACCACCATGACCCGCATCAATTATAATGAGCGGAGCTGGTTTTTTTGAAATTGGGGGTCTCGGAGCTGCCTTTGAAACAGAACTTTTTACTTTGGGATTTGAGTTGGTACGACGTGCATTCGCACACGAGGCAGAGAGAATCAACAGGGCACAGAGAAAAAATCGCTTTGCAAGCATATTCGCTAGTGTAAATTTTTTAGGGCTGATCGCGCAACCTCTTTGTCATCAAATTCGATAGTTTTATGATCCAAAATCTGTGTATTCTCATGCCCTTTCCCTGCTATAAGAACTACATCCACCTTCTGAGCCATCTGAATCGCTCTCTCAATTGCCGTTTTGCGATCTACTTCTACACAGTAACTCTTTTTTGATGCAAACCCTTTTGCGATCTCTAAACAAATGGCAAGAGGGTCCTCCCCACGAGGATTATCTGACGTTACAATGGTATAATCAGACTCTTTTTCTGCTACTTGTGCCATTTTAGGCCTCTTTGTCCTATCGCGCATTCCTCCACAACCAAAAACTGTGATGATTTTTCCTTTTTTACACTCCCGAAGGGTTTTTAAAACATTTTTCAGGGCATCATCAGAATGGGCAAAGTCGATATAAATCGAAATTCCTCTGCTATTTTTTACTGGTTCTAACCGACCTCGAACAAATTTAAATGTTGAGACCGCAGCAGCACACTCAATAAGAGGAATATTTCGAGTAAGCCCAACAGCAATAGCTGCCAAGATATTATAAATATTAAATCGCCCCATCAATAAAGTTTTCACATGAGCCTTCTCGCCTTCAAAGGTCACACAAAAGCTCATATATTTTTCTCTAAATGTGATTTCTGAGGCCTGCAGGTCTGCGCAATTTTCAATTCCATACGTCAAAATTTTTGCTTTGGTAAGTACTCGAATTTTTTGCGCTGCAGAGTCATCAATATTGATAATTGCTGTTTTTTGGGGAGAAAGATCTCGGAACAGTTTGCTCTTAGCATGAAAATAATCCTCAAAATTTTGATGATAGTCGAGATGATCACGAGAGATGTTTGTAAAAATCGCGACATCAAAATCGATCCCGTCAACACGCCCCTGCTTTAACCCGTGCGAAGAGACCTCCATAACAGCAGAAGCGTAGCGACGTGAGCGAATCTCCGATAAAAGACTTTGCAGAGTAATATTATCGGGAGTAGTTAAGGGAGCAGGCAGGTGCTTTTTGCCTATGATATATTCAATTGTCCCAAGCAAACCGCAAAACTCCCCTTCCGCATCAAGTAGGTGTTTAACTAAGTAGCTTGTCGTTGTTTTTCCATTGGTTCCTGTAATTCCAACCGTAAACAGATGTAGGGAGGGATCATCGTAATAGATTGTAGCTACCTGCGCCTCAATAGAGGCTGGATCAGGATGAATGACTTGCGTTACTCCGGATAAAAAGGGATCGTAAATGTCTGTAAGAACAGCTTTTGCTCCTGCAACAACGGCTTCATCAATGTAGCGCGCGCCATCATCTGAAACGCCTCGCTTTGCAATGAAAAGGTTGCCTGGCTTCACAAGCTTTGAGTGAACAGAGATGCCACTGATCTCTACCTCTTTAGCCCCTTTAATGCTAACCTTTGGGATCCCTTTAAACAGTTTTTTTAACTTCATTAGTTGTAGCTGTCGTAGAGTTTTTTTAATTCTCTTGTCTCTTTCATCCAGTCTGCTCGATTAAAATCAGAGCGCGGATCGCCCTTAGGATATCCTGTTGGATCGTCAGGTGCAACACCTAAATATTGCAGAGTACGCTGACCAATTTTTTTAAATACTGGTGCTGCGCTCTTTCCTCCGTAATGGACAAAACCATAGCCCGGTATGTGGCGATACTCTGGCTCATC
The DNA here is from genome assembly GCA_033977065.1 of Candidatus Algichlamydia australiensis. GTDB lineage: Bacteria > Chlamydiota > Chlamydiia > Chlamydiales > JAJFMI01 > Algichlamydia > Algichlamydia australiensis. The sequence goes on along the minus strand of JAXCHI010000002.1, from coordinate 51,960 downwards.
AATGCAAACCATTAATACAAAACGTGGATTGTTTGCAGGTGCACATCCCAAAAAAGAAGCCATATGCATTCGCTTTGAATATTTGCCTCCTTTTAATTTTTCCCTTGTACTTGACTTTCCTAACTCGGTGTATCCTTGAATATCTGCGCGCGAACTTGAACCACCAGGTTTTGTCACGAATTTTAATGAATAGCGGAGTTTTTCAAAAATATGAGGGGGGATTTTAGGGGTAAGCTCCTCTGTTTTCTCTTTTTTAAGGAGCGTAGGATTCACAAGCCTTCCTCCATTTGCAATCATCGCAAACGCCCGCACCATTTGGACTCCACTTGTCATCAAATTATATCCCATCATGAGAGAGTAGGGCGTAGGACCTGACCACTCAGGATGTCCTGAGGGATAGAGTCGTCCCGGTTTCGGAATAAACCCTGGTGACTCTGAAGGCAGTTCAATTCCACTTTTTTGACCTAAACCAAAGCAGGTGATCATTTTTTCGCGCAACCACTCTTCTCCCAAATGATCAATAATTTTCTCTACTATTTGCCCCAAATAGACATTAGAAGATTTTTGAATTGCGAGGTCGAAGTTTAAAAACCGGTGCGTACGCACATCTTTAAGAGGCTTACTTCTTCCTTTAAAATAGCGTCGATCGCAAGGGATCATCTCATCAGGATCAAAAATCGGCTTTTTTCCTCTTGCCTTCATCTCCTCATTAGCAAAAAGAATGATAGCCGAAGTGATCATTTTCACAGTGGACCCTGGCTCATAGCAATCAGAAATAGCATGAATACGGGTCGCATCCATTTGCTCCTGATCATTAAAATATTCGTTATATTTTGCAGGGTAAAAGAAAGGGTATTGTGCATATGCCATGATCTCACCAGTATGCGGATCCATCATTAATGCCCACCCACCTTTTGCACGCGTCTTTTTGACTGCCCTCTCCACTTCATCTTCTGCTATGGCTTGGATAGTCGGATCGATCGTGAGATAAAAATCTTTCCCATCTTGCGCCTCCTCGAACACAACACCTGTCTCCATCGGATGGCGGGGAGAGCGCAGCAAAAGCCTTGAACCATCTTTCCCTTTAAGATCCCGATCAAAAAAGAGTTCTAAACCTCCTGTCGGGAGTTTTTCATCAATGCCGCGCGTGACCGTATGCAAGATTTGCCCCATTAACTTGCCGTAAGGATAGGAGCGTTCACGATCTTCGATAAAATAGAGTGCATTACGCGGCAACCGATTCTCTTTTGCAAACCCCTTCCACCAGCTAGCAATTCGCTCCTTCTTCTCAATTGGAATAAACCCTTCGATTTTTCGAGAGCGGGAGAGTTTTGTAAGCTCGCGTATAATTCTCTCCTCTCCTTTGCGATCATACTCCATCATCTCTGCCACATGCCGTGCAATCTCTTCACAATAACCTCGAGGAATGGCAAGAGGATCCACATAAAAATGGAACTTTTCCACATCAACAACAAGAGGAATCCACTCATTGGGATGTCCTTTTTGTCGTGACATCGCAAAGAAGCGTCCGCGTTTAGCAGGGATAGTGACTTTGAGCTGATGCTGCGATTTGGCAATCCGGCACCACTTCTCTCCCTCAATAATTTGGATTTGAAAAAAACGGATGATGAGAAGAGAGAAAAAAAAAGCTAAGCAGAGCGCAACAATGATGAGGCGGCGAGCTCTACTGTATTGACCCGACAACGAGTGGGTTTTTGACAGGGACTGTGGCTGTTTCAGGTTCCAACGGCGTTTCATTAGCTTTTACGATATGACAATCTTGCGGGAATTTCAAATGGCTATATTCACTCTGTCTGGCAAGTTCAAGAAGACGCTCTGGGTTTTCTAAGACGTCTACCTCATACTGCATGCTACGCAACTCTTCTTTTAACTGCTTGATCTCTTTAGAAATTTTAGGAATTTCTACACGTGCTGCTGTCACTTCATTCTGCTTAATCAAATAGGAGGCGACCATCCCAGAGAGGAGGAAAAGACCTAGCAGAATTAAAGAGAGTTTCTTATAAAGCATTTTTCATCAGTGCGCGGAGTTTTGCGCTGCGCGAGCGCGGATTCGCAAGAATCTCTGATCGCGTCGGTACAATCGGTTTCTTAGTTAAATTTTCAAAAGGCGCCACCGCTCCTTTCATTTTATCAAGCGGTTTTGCCGCATCTCGAAAAAGATTTTTTACAATGCGATCTTCTAAGCTGTGGAAGCTAATTACCCCCATCGTCCCACCTGGTGCCATAAATTCCATCGCTTTTTTCAAACCCTCTTCTGCAGACTCAAGCTCTTTATTGACGAAGAGACGCAACCCTTGAAAGACTAAAGTTGCAGGATGCAAACGTCTGCGCACACCATTCACAGCATTGCAGATGATGTCCGCAAGATCTTTAGTCGAGGCGATCTTTTTCTTTTTACGACTCTCAACAATTGCTTTGGCATAGAGACGCCATTTAGGCTCTTCACCATAATCTCGCAAAATTTCGCCAAGCTTTTTCTCGTTGTAGCGGTTGACTACTTCCTCGGCTGTTGTCTTGAGTGTTTGATCCATACGCATATCGAGGGGTCCTTCCTTTTGGAAGCTAAACCCCCGCCCCCCTTCATCTAACTGCATCGATGAGACTCCTAGGTCAAAAAAAAACCGTCGACCTGATCGATGTTTAGCTCACCTAGCACCTCATCGATATCAGCAAAGTTGCTCTTCATAAACACAACTTTTTTTCCAAACGGCTTTAAACGCTCCATCGCAATTTTTAGCGCTTCATCGTCCTGATCGCAGCCAATGTAGGTTTTGATCTCGGGATGATTTTCTAAAAGCGCCTCAGCATGACCGCCTGCACCTAGTGTCCCATCAAAGAAGACCCCAATCTTTTGATCTGCAAAAAGATCAATAAACTCTTGCCTTAACACTGAGACATGAGGTTCAGAGGGGCAGGAGTTCTTCTTCTTTCGGGGCATCTTCTTTCTCATTTAATTGAGCAAACGACTCATCCAAGAGATCTTTTAAGAGCTCCTGTGGATTCTCACCACCTAGGAAATCTTCTAGCTCGCTCATATATTTCTCTTTCGGCCAGAGCTCAATCTTATCGAGAACTCCAGCGACAACGATCTCCTTATCAAAGCCGATCGCTTTTTTCAAAATCGGGGGAATACCTACACGGCCAACCTTATCGCAAGTCGTGTGGTGCAGCGTAGAAAAGAAAATCGTAAAAAACTTCTGAAACTTGGCAATGTGCATCTTTGCACGGAACTTTTCAACAAGAGAAGCGATTTCGCTTTTGCGATAGATCGCTAAACAACCGCCCAAGCCAAGACCGATGACAAACTCTAGCTTGCCCTCTTCCACCAAGCCGTAACGCATTGCCTGCGGCAAAACAAAGCGACCCTTCTCGTCGAGCTTAGACTCATGTGATCCACTAAAAAAGTGCTGATTATTCATTTCATTCCCACTTAATTCCACATGGTAGCGATCAAACCCCAATTTTGCAAATGATTTTCCCACAAACTGTCGACAAAAGCGTTCATAAACCCGTTTATAAACTTTACAAACCCTTCATTTAAAAGAAGATAGATATGTGGGAAAAAGTGGGAAAACTTTTTCTGCCGAATCTAAAGAAAATACTTTATATCTAAAGAAAAAAGTATAAACACATGATTCCAGAAGATTTCACCAATTACAATACAATTGATAACCTGCCCGTTGAAACCTCCACCCGACGCGCACAAGATATGGAGAGCGAAGGCGTAAATCTACGCGAAGCTCCTCAAATTGCAGGGCGAGCGAGAGTTGACGTCACCGCCCCCGCTTATCCGACCCAATCGAGCGTCTTGACCGGATCTGCGAATCGCAATAAACCCTTTCCTGATTTTTATCCCCCAAAAGGCTATACTAGGCAGAGAGGAATCTTCACCAGTTACTTCATTATTCCCTCGCTTGGAAATAGTGACCGGTTGACTTCTCATAAAGAAAAATTGGAATCGCTCCAAAACCTAACTGAGCCAGAGAACAGGCAGAGTGGGAAACTCATCTCTTTCCTCTCCACCTTAAGCAACCTTACAGCCGTCTTAGGTGATATCACAGGTAGTATGAACCAATTTAAAAAAGGATAAAATTTTTGTGACGCGCAATTGGATGGAACTACTCGGCTGGAACGAGGAGAATTTAGAAGACATACGCTACGTCGGCTACTCTTATATAAAGGAGGGACAGTACAAAATTGCCCTTACCTTTTTTGAAGCGCTCATCGTCCTCCATCCCGATAGCGCCTATGATCATCAGACTCTCGGCGCCCTTTACCTCCAAATGGGAGACAACATGGCCGCCCTCAAAACTTTGGAACGCGCCTTAGAGCTTGATCCCAATCACGTACCCACCCAGCTCAACCGCGTCAAAACGCTCTTCTCTCTCGGCTACCGCGACCAAGCTCTACAAGCTGCTAGCGCCCTCTCCCAAAACGAAGATACAAGCGTTGCCAACCAAGCTTCCGCTCTGATTGAAGCGTATTCATAAATTTTTTAATACCAATTTTAATTAAAGATTTCTTCTGATATAATTTTTGCAAGATGTTAGAAATCCCCTCAATAAAATTACAAAAGATTGCAAAAAACTGTTCAGAAGCACTTTTTCCCTCTTCTCAAGAAAAATCTATAGAGCGTCTAAAGAGCGTGGTTTTTGGGAACTCGATCTTCCATACCTTAAGCAATAAACAACTTGAAAAAGAACGAGTAGAAGCAAAATCGACCTCCTTTTACGCAAAAGGGGGCTATTCTTTTCTGTCATCAATAAAATATCTAACAATGTGCTCAATTTTTTCGCTTCCAGTGAAAAAATTCATTATTGGATCGAGCCTTGATAAACGGATTAATAATTTTCAACCACTCATTTATTCTACCACCTCTTTTATACGAATTAATGATGGATTGAAAGAGCTAATTTACCCCATCTGTAACCTATTACCAAAAAGCATAAGCACTTATGTTATGATAGCAATTGCAGAAGAAGTTATTTTCCGTTTTACTTTCCAAAGGGGCCTGCACTATCTCCAAGAAAGCCTCAAAGAAAAAATCCCTGAAGGCTATGGAAAAGATTCTTATTTACTCTCGCCTTCATTTCGTTGCTTAACCACTTCTCTAGTTTTTGGATTTGCTCATATTCTTAATCATAAAGCGGATAAGAGAACAACCGCCTTACCGCAATGCCTTATCATCATCCTTTTTGCAAATGCAATGTCTATCCAGTATGAAACTTATGATAGCTTAGCTTGCCCGATCCTTTCACATTTCCTCTTTAATTTTTTTGTTTTCAACTGCAGCAAAATACCGCACATCGATCGAATCCTTGTAAGTCTCTTTTTTGCTTACACTACAGGGCTTGCTATCTCTTCTTTTATTCCCGACAAAAAAAATGTTGGCAATGCAATCACTAGCAACAGCTCTTTTGAGACACCTGACTGAATGCAGAAATAACTCTTGAAATCAGAATAAATCGTTGTTCTGGTCCTATTTTTACTTTAATTTGATATAGAAACAGCCTCAAGCAGGTAGTGTAACATTAGGTCTGTAAATTCAAATTCCGAGGAAACTCGGGGTTGAAAAAAAAGGTTTGAGATCAGATTCTCTTAAGTTGAACAAACAAAAGGAAAATCAAATGATCTCAAACCAAACACTTTCACCTCTGGTAGCAGAGATATTACACGAACTTGCTATGAGCGGGCTAGAGTGTCTCACACCCACTTTAGAAAAGCTACTCAATGAGCTTATGCTCATAGAGCGAAATCAAGTTCTGCAAGCAGCTCCGTATGAAAGGAGTGAGCAACGTAAAGGCTATGCTAACGGATTTAAGAATAAAACGCTGCAAATGCGGTGTGGAAAACTGCATTTGCAAGTCCCAAAGACACGAGATGAGCCTTTTTATCCAAGTTGTTTAGAGAAAGGAATGCGCTCAGAAAGAGCGCTCCAATTGGCAATAGCAGAGATGTATATCAAAGGAGTATCAACAAGAAAAGTAAAAAAGATCACAGATAAGCTATGCGATCATGAGGTGAGCTCAAGCCAGGTTTCGAGGCTAACTGCTCTGCTAGACGAAGAGCTAAAAAAATTTAGAGATCGACCACTTGGTAAAATCAAGTACCTTTATCTGGATGCTACATATGAAAAAGCACGAGTAGATGGATGCGTCCGCAGTGTAGCAATACTAACAGCAATAGGAGTGAATGAAGAGGGCTACAGAGAGGTAGTGGGAATATCCTGTAGCCTATCAGAAGCAGAAGTACACTGGAGGAGTTTTTTAGAAAAGCTCTTAAAGAGAGGTTTATGCGGAGTAGAACTGATCATCAGTGACGCCCACACAGGACTCTCAAAAGCAAGAGAGGCAGTATTGCCATCCGTGAAATGGCAAAGATGCCTATTTCACTTAACGCAAAACGCGCAACATTACGCGAAATCGAATCAAATGAGAGGAGAAATAGCAGATGATGTAAGAGATATCTACCTAGCGGCAAGCAAAGAAGAAGCAAGAGAGCGCCTGCAAAGAGTAGTAAAGAAGTACGAAATGAGAGCGTCAGAATTTAGCGTTTGGCTAGAGGAGAATTTTGAAGAAGGGCTGACGCACTATGAGCATCCAAAAAGAGAGAGAAAAAAGCTGAGAACAAACAATTTGTCGGAGAGATTAAATAGGGAACTCCGAAGGAGAGCAAGAGTAATAGGAGTATTTCCGAACACAGAATCACTACTGAGATTGACAACAGCAGTAGTAGTGGAAATCCATGAAGGATGGGTAAGTGGGAGGAAATATCTAGGCTAAAATAAGCCTCAAGAGAAGTCAGCTGCCTGCGAGAAGCCCCTAGATAGCTGGGAGCAGGCAGATGGCTGAACGGGCAAAAATAGGGTGTAAAAAAACACCTTAAGAGAAACAGATTTCAAATTTTACAGACAAAGTGTTGCTTTATCCTCAAGCAAGCTCTTAAATACTGATTATTGGGTGTTTCGGAAAAACCTCTAGAGGCAAAGTGAGATGCAAGTTTTTCAATAACTTCGGCTTGCGTAATTGGTTTTCCACCCACTTGTTGATGCAACGCTTGAGAACAAGCTTGCGATGTTTCCTTAAATACTTCAACAGCCTTGATCTCTTCAGTGGTGAGCGGTTTTTCTATCTCCTCTATAAGAGCTGCCTTAAGTAATTCTGAACCCGGAAGAACAAAGTTCATTCATTCACCTTCATTTTGTGTGATATATGCTTGTTTGGGATGAGCGGGTTGATCGGGATATTTATAGGATAATTCACCTGCCTTGATCATCTTAGTTAAAAATTTATCTCTTAAATAACGAGGAGCTCGATCAAAAATTTTAGATAAGTGAGCAAGCTGTAGAGCTTGTATTGAGCAGAGCGCTTTAATTAACCTTCTAACCTTTTCAGGAGATGTACGAGTTTTTAAAGACTTAAGTTCATTTATCAACTCTTTACTTAGTGGAGGGAACCCCTCAGGTAATGCTTTGAACCCCTCATTTATAGCGCTTATATGAGGGGTTAACCCCTCATTTATAGCGCTTATATGAGGGGTTCGACCTAAATTAGAGAGTATATAGTAGGTACGATTGCCCGAACCTTTCATTGTAAGAAGCTCTAAATCGCGCAGGTGAACAAGAGCTTTGCTCGCCCCAAGTGTATCCATCCCATTAATCTGGCGATAATCTTGATTTGTAATCGCTCCCATCTCTCGCGTTAACACCAGTGCGCGTCTTTCAGCATCTGATAATTTCACTTTGGCAAATTGTGTTAACCATTCAAGATCTTGTTTATCAACAAGATGGTGGGGAAGAAGCACAAGGTCAAATTCGTTACTTTCACGATTTGTTTCAATAATTGGTGGGGTTGTTAATCCCGCCTCTTTCATCCAAGTTTTTATGGAAGCAATGCCTGTTCCTTTATTTTCAGCATATTTCAACTCATGAAAAACGGAAGCAATTATCGGATTTCTTTGCCTAGAACCTGATTGTCCTAGCTCTTCAAAAGGTTTGAGAGAATACCCCGCATTTTTCAATTCAAGTCGATTCGAATAGCGAATGACAAGGGTAGGTTGTGCGACTCGGTAATCTCGATGCATCATAGCATTTGACAGTGCTTCTCGAATGACATTCCCTGGAATGATTGGTGTGTCTGTTCGTTGTAGTTCACCTGTTTTTAAACCAAAAAGTTTTGGGAGATCTCCCATAATCTCTGCATGTAACTTGGGCAATAGTGTTATAAGCGATTCCCGATAGTCAATGGAAAAGTGACGTGCTGAAGGATTTCCTACCCATTCAGGTCCTCCAGTAATGACATAATCTACCCGCGCTTCGGAAGGCATCATGCGACGCAGAGCCCTTTTGGTCCCAAATAGCAAAAGGCCCGCAATGTTCGGTATATAAGCTCTCCCATCACGAACAAGACAGCGTAGAGAGGCGAGCAATTCTTGATCATCAAGAGCAAGCTCTGCTGCCTCTGGATCCACCTCTTTTCGCTTCCTACGATAGGTTGAGATGGCATCGGAATCAATATCTTCCCAAGTTCCATCCGGCAATAGCTCTTTTTCATAAGGTATATTGCTTCGCAGTTGGAATAGTAAGTCTAAATCGTGAGAAGTGCAGCGATGATCTGCTGAACCAATCCGCCTAAAAGAACCTTTTTCTAATCCAAAACTTTTAATATAGACCGGCTTTTCACGAGAACAGGCTTCAGGGATGTAGGCAACAATAAGAGTTTTCCCATTTACCTGTTCAACTCGAATTTTAGGAGAAAGCCTAACACTAAACTCTTGCCTACAAGCATTTGCAAGTTCACATTGCACTTTGTCAGGATTTTGTATGCCTGTTATGACATAGCGTTGATCAATGCGTTTTGATCCCAAAATTAAATACCCCCCACCTAAATCAGGTTCGTTGCAAAACGCAGAAATTGTTTCTCTTGCGCTTTTGCCTAATGCGCTGCGAGATTCCTTTGCTTCAATATGACAAGATTCATCGCATGACTGCAAACGTGTGAGCAATTCATTGATACTTACATCCATCAGAGAAACGTTATCATTTCGTGTTTTTTTTGGAAAATTTATCCCCTCTTAACTCCCCCTTAAGCGCAACAAAAATTTGGCAGAAAAAGCTTGCGAGTTTGGCTTTTTGTTGGTAAATTCTCAGCCGAATAGGGACGAAACAATCTTTGTGGAAGGATTGTTCAAAAAACCCAATTTCTGTAGATATCATGACTATGCTCGCAAAAGAAAACCCCGTTTCTGTTTTAGAACCAAGTAAATCAAATCAAGAAAATGCTTGGCAGCAGTTTCTCCTCTTTATGAAGGAGCGCTCTTCAAGTGCAGAATTCACAAACTGGATCAAACCGGTCAAGCTACTTTCGATCTCAGATGAAGTCGTCTCACTGGAAGTTCCCAACATCTTTGTGCAGCAGTATTTACTAGACAATTACAAGCAAGATCTTGCTACTTTTCTTCCGTTAAAATCTGAGGGAGAACCTGCTATTGAGTTTGTGATCAAGACTACAAAAAAGAAGAAAGAGACAGCAAAAAAAGAGGAAAAAAAGAACACCCATTCTCCCAATCTCAACCGCAATTATCTGTTTGAAAACTTCATTGAAGGCCCTGCCAATCAGTTTGTTAAATCGGCTGCAATGGGGGTTGCTAAGCGTCCTGGTCGCTCTTACAATCCATTGTTCATACATGGCGGTGTTGGTCTTGGAAAGACCCACCTTTTGCACGGCATTGGCCATGAAGTTTTGAAGCACAACAAGAATTTAAAAGTGCAGTGCATTACGACTGAAGGCTTTATTAACGCTTTGGTTGATGCACTAAGAAACAAGTCGATTGAGAAGATGAAGCGCTTCTACCGCTCTTTAGATGTTCTGCTCGTCGATGATATCCAATTTTTGCAATCGCGCATGAATTTTGAAGAGGAGCTCTGCAACACTTTTGAAGCGCTGATCAATCAGGGCAAGCAGATTGTCATTACATCAGATAAACCCCCTGGCCAATTAAAACTCTCCGAGCGCATGGTCGGCCGCATGGAGTGGGGCCTTGTTGCTAATATCGGTATGCCCGATCTCGAGACACGCGTAGCCATCTTGCAACATAAAGCCGAATCACGCGGTTTGCGCCTCCCACAAGGTGTCGCCTTCTTCATTGCTGAACATATCTTTACCAATGTGCGCCAGCTCGAAGGTGCGCTCAATCGCCTTACCGCTTACTGCCGCGTAATGGATCTTGATATCACAGAAGAGGTCGCAGAGAAAAGTTTGGGCGAAATGTTTCAGTACGCACCGCAAAAACATATCAATGCGGATACCATCTTGCGTGCTGTTGCCACCCTTTTCAATGTACGCGAGAGCGAACTTCGCGGAAAATCTCGTGCGAAAGAGATCGCCCTTCCGCGTCAAATTGCGATGTACTTAGCTAAAGAACTTTTAAGCGATCCTCTCATCAAAATAGCCAGCGCCTTTGGTGGAAAAACCCACTCTACCCTTCTGCATGCATGGAAAAAGGTCCGCGGGTTACTCGAAAAAGATGAGAAGTTAGCTCGCCAGATTCAGATGGCGCGCCGTAATATTGAGGCCTAAAAACAAATTTTTAATTCAATTGAATATTAAAGTTGAATTATTTATAGTCTTCCTCATAAACCTTTTATAGGATTAGGATGGATGTACAATTAACAGGTTCTAGAAGTTCACAAGCAGCCAGCTCAACTTCTTTTTCTACTCCAAAAAATGAGACTGTTAGCAAAATAAATTCTTTGTGCTCTGAAACTCTTCGCAAATCCTCTGAAGAAGCTCAAACGATCCATGCTTCGAGAAGCACTTCCTCTCTTGAAGAAGGGGCTGAATTAGCCGAGTTTAATAACCTACCTTTCCCAGAATATGGTGATCATTTTATCCAAACCTTTGTGAGATGGGCTCGCTCTCCTTATGTGGAATCACTCTTTGAATTACAAAAAAAATTACCATACATAGAAAAATTAAATAGATCTATTGTTCACTTCTCTCAACTTTTTTCGTATGGACAAAAGCTACTGATCGAGTCCGCAGACACAAACAAAACAGACACAAACAAAATTGAAGGCAAATTATCGTTCGATGTCAACTCTGCACGTGATCTTGCAAACTTCAATTCCTATATTATGAGCCATGCCGAGCATTACTTATCAAAAAAAATATGCCCAGAAGATCCTGATAATATGAACCACTTGCGACTATTTTTGACGAATACAAAGTTTCTCGACCCGTTACTTTTGTCAAAAATGACTGAAAATAAAATATCCGTAGATGATGCGGAACTTCTTATCACCTGCCTTGCCTTTAAAGAAAATAATAATAGCAAAAAGCTTCGCCCTTTGTTGAATCTAAAAACAGGCGAGTACCTTCCTGGACTTAAATCTAAGAAACTCAAACTAAATAATCTCATATTTCTAGAGCCGTCAAATCCTATCGCAGACAATGAATTGCTAAACTTCGAAAAAGAAATAGAAATTAGTAAAAAAATATACGAAAAGACAAAAGAAATTGTTTGTAGTATTTTAAAAGAGTTAAGAAATACATCACCAAATGCTGAAATCCCTAATGATCTTAGAGAAAATCTTATTGCTGGCGCAATAAACTATAAGTATATCATTCCGATCTTAGAAAATTTTGAAAAAGATGCCAATTATAGCGTAACTGATATCAAAACAAAATATGATCTAGATCTTAAGGAAATCGAAAAATTAGAGGAAGGCCTTAAAACCGAAAAACAATTTGAAGAAGAAACAAAAAAAATTGATGCCCAATCCCGATTCTTTCGAGCTATGGATAACATAGATCATTTAAAGAATCTATTCGATGAATTTAAAATAGATATCTTCAATTTCATATGTACTTACTCTAAAACTAAAATCAATGCCAATTCTTCTTCCTTGATAAAAGAGCTCTACGAAAAAGAAATCAATTGGAACATTCAAGGAACACAAATTAAAGAAGTATTAAAGATTGGAAAAAGTGGGGATATCAGTCGACGTGTATATTGTCCATCAGAAACATCACAAAAGAGAGAAGATTTGCCCTACCGCAAGGGTAAGAATAATGATATATCTATTTTATCCAAATGGGACGAACTTAAAAAATTACGCAAAACGACAGATGCCTTTCTTGCCAAGTCTCTTCTTAAGCTCTATCAAGGAGAAGATTGCGGAGAAGATTATAAGCCACTCCTACCCTTTTTGGTCATTCTTATTTTAGGTAAAGAACCTGCTTATGACACCGCCTCAATCGCAGCGAATTATATCATGCTTCTTAGCGTAGAATTAGGTATTTGGTCTTTTAAAGAGGCAATAGATAAAATGCCCCTGGTTCCGCAAGGAGCTATTGCTGGAAAACAATTTCTTTTGCATGTCAGCAATCACCCTCTTGATACATCTGCAAAGGTTAAATACAAAAGAAACAGCAAAGTTCCAAAGTCTGTTTTTCTTGTTTCATCAGGAACTTTTATTGGCTCTGCTAGAAATTCGATTTTAGCTTATCGAGAAGTAGCTACCACTGCAATGCAATGTTGCCGACATCTTTTATCAAAGAGTCTGATTGGACATGACGAATCTATTGAACACTTAAAGAGGGAATTGAAAAATCTTTTGAATTGTGAAGAAGAGCTAGAAATCTGGGATATCCCCCATTCGATTTCAACTTTTTCCGAAGAAAAATCTCTCTTAAATGAATCAATACAACTAGAAGAGAAAAATCTCTTAGAAGAGAAAATCGCCGAAAAAAACAAAATTGCCTGTGATTTTTTAACCTCTTGCAAAGAAGACATAGAGGATCATAATGGCGCAGCTGAACAATGCGCCCGATTTTTAATGAGGGACATAAATCCTCAAAATGATCGAATTCAGGAGTTAAGAAGAATCACCTACGAAGAGGATCTAAATTTTGAAAACGATAAAATTTTATCGATTCTAAAAAATATTTGTTCAATAGAAAATAGTGAAATGGCAGGTCATTTAGGTGAATTTCATGATGATCTACCAGATCCTTATGCACACCTATACGGTCCTCTAGAAAGTGCAATTCAAAATTGGGATCCAATTACTGTCTTTCAAAAAAAAGATATCTCTCTAGATAAATACTCTGTCGACTCCATTAAAAAAATGAATGAAGCTTGGAAAGAGTATTTTACCGATTCAATGACAGGTTATACGGAAGATCTGATTATTAAAAAACTGCTATCGAAATCACAAGAAATATATAGGGTCCCCCCTCTATTTTATCGGTTGCCTCGAGCTTTAAACCCAATATTTGCTTGCAACAGTGAAAGAGACCCCCTCACCGATTGGGCTATCTCCTACATTCTAAAGAAACACCCTCTTTCAGCGAGTGATATCGAGACGTAAGAGTTCTTTTGGAAAGCGCCTCAAGAGTTTGTCTTCATCTACCTCCCTTCCGTCTGAAGTCACCACAAGAATAGTTGTGTCCAACGATTTTTTCAGGCGCAATTTTTTTCTCAGTTGTTTCACAATTTCAGGATCGGGATCGGCTCCTTTTGCTACACGCTGCAAAAAAGTGTAGGGCTGGCAAAGAATTTCATTTGGCTGGGGCCACTGTAGCTTTTCTATTTGGAGAATCATGAACGAAACGACAAGTTTCTGGACAGCGGGTTCATGAAGCGCCAGCTGCAAACTTTTGCCTGGACCTGCTGCATCAAAGAGCGCGGCACGGCGCGTCCAAATTGTCGGTTTTTTGCGACAGGAGGTGCAGGGCAGGTGTGGGCGGAAGCAGCGCGGGCAGCGGTTTTTAGGAGAGAGGAGTTGCAGAAGCTCTCTACATACAGGACAAAAAAAGTTTTCTTTGCCTGTGAGCGGCTCTTTGCAGTGCAAACAGCTTCTAGGAAAGAAGAAGTCTCTCATCCTTTAAGAGAGTAGCGTGGTTTAGCAAGGGTTCCTCTCAGAGAAAGCATAAAGGGTTGGGTAAAGCGTAGAAGCACATGCTGTTTCATTCGGATATCAACATGAATAGAGCCATCAAGGCCGATGTAAGAGTGGCGATTTTTAGAGAGGGAAAAGCGTGAGTGGCGCCCTTCACTGAAACAGTTGTCGAGTTTGACAAGCTGCATCTCTCCATCTTCAAAAACAAAATCTATATCGCCCATAACGGGGATGAGGATCGATTGGTCAAGTCCGAGACGGGAGATAATCTCAATAGGTATATCAAGAAGATTATTGCTTCGTTTGAAGGTATTGATAAAGTGGAGTGAACCGCGACCCGTGATCGTGTGCGGGTCACCTAGAGAGCCTTCTAATTTTTCAATGGCCATTTTACGGATAGTAAAGGGTTTCATGCGTTTTTCATGTCGATGGTTTTTGCGCATGAGCGAGGGACGAAAGTCTTGAACAGCAATTTTTGGGATAAAAAAGTGCCAATCTTTCTCTTTCCTTGAGAAGAGTGCATGGTTAACTTTCATCAGAATCGCTTCATCTGAGAGGTTAAAATCGCGCAGAAAAATGCGGTCTTGCGTAATTTCAATTTCACTCAGTAGAGTTTTAAATTGATTGCCACTTAAACCAAAGTAGCGCCCTTTCAAAAAACCTTGGAAGATAGCATCAAGAGGCTTTGTACGATCTAGAATCAAATCTCCTGAGAGTTCATAACCTCCCGTTAACTCCATCTTTTGCAGGTTCTTTTGTACATTGAGGGGCAAGAGAGGCAAAAGTTGAGGGATGTCCAAATGGATGTTTCCAGAGAGCGCAATGGCATCAAGTTCTTCTGGTATATTTGCCCCGATAAAGTGGGCTTTCTGCCCGGAAAATTCTCCTTCTACCCGCTCAATCATAGGACCATTTTTCCAATCCCCTACAATTTTCAGCCCTTCTAAATCGCGATCCGTTTTGAGATTGAGTTGCGTGCGAAAGTGGTGAGCGCAATCAATTTCCCCTATTAACTGAATGGGCAATTCCCGAAGCGAAGTCGTAAGATCCAGAAAAAGTTTGCTGCGTTGCATGGAGAAGGCTCCCTTCTCAAGAAAGAGTGACTGTCCGCCTATCCAGTAGTAGCCCTCTTTTATCGTTCCCAAAGCAGAAATCCCTTCGCTGCCAAAACTAAAATCACCTGAGAGGTCGATCTGATTCTCCCAAGGAATCGGATCCAGATAGGGTGAGAGATGGGCAACTTTACGAAAGGTGTCGGGAGGCAGAAAGAGATTGACTCCTCTGCAGTGCCACTCTCCTTTGCGGTGGAGCAATTTTTCTACGCGAATTTTTGCTTGATCAACATTGAGTGAGATATTTTTTACTGCTGTTCCTTCTCTCCATTTATAATCAAACTGTATCGGTTCCTCTGTTGCAAAGCAGATCGGGGATTTTGCGCTCTGGAGTTCCATTTCTCCTTCGATTGATTTGGCGGGCAGATCAAAATGCAGCTTTGCTTGCGCGTCAACAGAGCATGGTAGGACAGGAAAAACTTTTTGCAAATTGCAATTTTTCGAAGCAAAAGTCAGTTCTCCTCGGTTTTTTGCAAAATTGTAATTGCCACTCAAGGCTGTGATCTCTCCCTGCGGAGAAAAACCCACAATTTTTGTAATATCAAGCTGATCGGCACGCCACTCTCCTTCGCCTTGCAACTCGTGCATTCCCAGTCGAATATGATCGAGATGGATCTCTTTGCCCTCTTTGATCAAGAGCGTAGAAAAAGGAGCGTAAGCTCTCTCTAAAATACTAACTTTTTCTCCAAAGAGTGTAAGTGCTGCTTTTTGCCCACTCTCTTCAACGGTCAAGGAGAGATCTACGCGCCCTTCAAGACGATGCTCCTTAAGGTCGGGCAGATGGGCAAGCACCTGTCTTTCTAAACTCTCCAAGTGAAGCGGGAAAGTGGTGTGGAGTGCAACAATTTTTCCATTGGGCTTGAGTTCTAAAGATCCCTTTGCAAAACGCTCTCCGAAGAGGTGACTCTGCTCTAAATCGAGGTCGATCAAGTAGGAAAAAGGAGCGATGCCGCTTCCCACTAGTTTCACGATTTCTCGCACATGGTTGCTTACGCGCAAGTCAAAACTCAGCTTACCATCATTAATGGCTAGGTGACGCCCATCAATTCCATAAACAGGTGTATCAAAAAGGTGCAACTTCCCTGTAAGATCTTGGACTTCAAACTCTTTTTTTTGGGAGTCAAAGAGGATTTTGCAACTCAAATCTTTTGCCGAGGTGTCATAAGTAAGTGGCAACTCTCCCCCTTCAACACACATTGCCACTTGGATCTCTCTCTTTTCATCTTCTTGTATAATTGTCAGTCCATCACCTGAAGATTGAAACTTTCCCGTAAGAGGAGTCTCTAAATCTTCAAACATTTCAAAATGGCGCAAAAAGGTGAGCAGCCCTGAAAGCTCCCCTCTAAACTCTTTGCCCCGAAAGACAAACTGCTCCTCTTTGAATTTTAGCTCTCCTCCAATGTGACACGCCTCTACTTCCCCCTCGATCCAAGAGGAGTACCCCACACCATTTTCAAGAAAAAGACGCCCATTCAATCCCGTGAAGTGAATATCACGCGATTTTTCTGTTAGTTCAGACCCATAAAGAATGATTTCGCTCTTCCATTTGCCTGGCTCAAAAATAAAATGGGAAGGAATCGTTGCTCCTTTCACCTGTAAAATGAGCTCTTCATTTTCATAGGTCAAATCTATTGGAAGAAGTTCAAATTCTGTCCCTTTCTCTTTATCAAAACTCGCTCGCAGAGCCAGCTCTCCTTTTACATCGATCTCGTGACCTGTCAACGAGAGAGGGTAGCTGTAAAAAGGGTCGGAGATTCGGTCTGAGCGGAGTGAAAGTTTGCGCAAAGAATCTCCTTCGTAGAGCAGGGAGAAGTCAACACTTTCATCCCCTGCATGCGCCCTTCCCTTTGCGGTAATCAACTCCCCTGCAATTCTCCCTTTTGCTTCTAGAAAGAGGGAAGGGATCGTCCATTTCTCTTTTCCCACAAGCAAGTCTGGGGGAGCTGTAATTGAAAGATCATACTCCCCCATCTCATAGAAAAAGTTTCCCTCTCCCCTCTCTTTCAAGAGAAACTCTCCCTTCACACGCGAGCGGGCCAGTTTTTCTATAGAAATCCATCCCGTTAAAAGAAGTTCTTCCACTTCAATGTCTCGAAAGAGGAAGTTCTCCCCTTTTATGCTACAAGCGTTGATCTCTTTACAAGCTCCTTGCTCAATCTGAGTAAAAACAGTTCCCGAAAAACGCCCTTCTGTAATTTCGTGAAAGAGCGGAGAGATCGGACTAAGCCACTCCACATGTGAAGTTAAAATTTGAGGAGACTCCACTTTTATGGAACAGTTGCAAAAATCAGATCCTTTCACTTCGATGTTTGCAAGAGAGCTGCGGTCAAAAAGAAGGTTTGCAAATAGACGATCACCAAAATCCTGTCCTTGAACAAAAAAGGGTGCTGAGAGATTTTTATGTGCGCACTCCCCTTCAAAAGAGAAGTAAAGGGCATCCCCCTGCTCATAGCGGCCCTGCAGTCCTGA
Organism: Candidatus Algichlamydia australiensis; assembly: GCA_033977065.1. GTDB lineage: Bacteria > Chlamydiota > Chlamydiia > Chlamydiales > JAJFMI01 > Algichlamydia > Algichlamydia australiensis. The sequence goes on along the minus strand of JAXCHI010000002.1, from coordinate 34,455 downwards.
AAAGTGGTAGTTTCCTGACAAAAGTTCTAGTTCCCCTCCCGTAAGCTCCACTTTTGCTTCCGGCCAGGTTCCTAAGAGGTGGAGGTTCTCTGCAAAAAATTCCATATCACCTCGTTTAGCGGAGAGATTTTCAAAATGAAAAGCTCCTTTTGCTGTGGACTCTTTTTTTGAAACAAGCCAATCCAACTCCCCTTTTACTTTGCCTTTTTCTAACTCAAGGTCATGTGTTGGAACGAAGGGATAGAGAAGCCCAAAGAGCCAGGCAGCATCTGCCCCACGTGTAGAGATGTGGGTTAAAAACTCTTTTTTCTGCGGCGTGGAAAAGTTAGCAAGAACTTCTGAATCATCGAAATAGCAGCGCAAAATGTCGTCTTCATAAGCAAAATAGGCTTTAGAGAGGGGCGTTTCAATTTCCCCTTTTTCTACTATCAGATTTCCTGATGATCCCTTATGACGTCGATTTTTTAAACGGATCGCAGGACCATCTGTTTTGCAAACTTTAAATTTTGGTCTATGGAGATAGAGGTCCCTTGGGAAATTAAAGTGAAGTTTGCGAATTTTAAGCTCATACTCCCCCTCTTTCTCGAGATGAAAACGCTCAATCGTAAATCCCTTTCCTTCCCATGTCACTTCACCAAATGTGAGATCACATTTGCCAGCCCCCTCTACATATCGACCTAGGTAGGATTTAAAGGCAAAAGTAGCTACTTGACGACGGAAAGAGAAGAGCAAACCAACTGCCAAAACAGGAATGATCAGAAATAAAAGTTTTTTTCTTTTCCACATAATCTTTTTTTGCTACCGTCTGTTGATTATAACATTCTCTATAGATGCTACGCAAACTCTTCGATTACGGACTAAAAATAAGTGAAGAAGGTGGACCACTCAACCGGTTTCGCCCTCTTGTAACTGCCCTTGATAGTTTTTTCTACGAGGTTCCCGATCAAACGCGATCTGGCCCTCACATTCGTGACGCGATCGATCTCAAGCGCTGGATGGTGATTGTTGTCTTTGCTCTGCTGCCCTGTACCCTTATGGCCATTTGGAATACGGGTCTACAAAAGTTGGTCTACAGTAGCGGTGATCTTGCTTTTTTAGAGTCTTATCTTGAAGCCTCAAAAAGTTTTCCTAAATATTTTCAATTTGGTTTTTCGCATATAGGGAAAATTTTGCTTTACGGTTGCGGCGCTTTTTTACCTGTTCTCATCATCTCCTATGCTGTTGGGGGATTTTGGGAAGCCCTTTTTGCTATTGTCAGACGCCACGAAATTTCCGAAGGATTTTTAGTTTCAGGGATCTTGTTTGCTCTTATTCTGCCTCCAACCATTCCCTACTGGATGGTCGCTGTGGGTGTGAGTGCTGGAATTATTTTAAGCAAAGAGCTGTTTGGCGGCTCGGGAATGAATATTTTAAATCCTGCCCTCACATGTCGCTGCTTTCTCTTTTTTGCCTACCCAACAAAGATGGCGGGGCAAATTTGGGTAGGGACAAACCCGGTCAAAATTAAAGAGAGTATTCAGGCAATGAATCACTCTCTTGATCTCGGCACACTTGATGGCATTTCACAAGACACCCCTCTTGGAATTTTTAATATTCCTTTTGAAATAAAACGCATTCATGTAGATGCGATTGCGACACAGTTTACCGAAAAAGTAGGTACATGGGATCTGATTTCCCTACAGTTCGCAAAATGGAGCGCGCTTTTTGCCCCAGGAGCAAAACTGGGTATGCTCAATCCCACACAATTGAAAAATTTTATCACCGCAAAGATAGAGAGTGGCGGTCTTGGTCTCTCCCCAGAAAATTTTGAGAGTGCCTTTCAATTCGCCAAACTCAAATGGGGTAGTGGCCTCTTTACAAATGGTAATTTTTTCTTCGGAAACATGCTGGGCTCTATGGGTGAGACCTCCACTCTCTTTGTTCTATTCGGTGCACTAGTCCTCCTTGTAACACGCATCGGCTCTTGGCGTTCCATGTTGGCTATGTTAATTGGCGCCTTAGGCATTGCCTATCTATTTGAGTTTGCTTCTTCTTGGATTGGCCCTAACCACGGCGCGTGGAATCCCGCGAAATTTGATTTCCCTGCATATAAACATCTATTGATTGGGAGCTTTGCTTTTGGTCTTGTCTTTATGTTGACAGATCCCGTCTCCTCTCCAAGTCTTAACCGCGCCAAGTGGATTTACGGAATTTTTGTAGGTGCCATGGCGATTTTGATTCGAACGATCAATCCCGCATACCCTGAAGGTGTGATGCTCGCCATCTTGCTTGGTAACGTTTTTGCCCCCCTCTTTGACCACTTTGCTCTCAAACGCATGAGAAGGAGACGATATGAATCTATTTCATAAAGGCGCAGCTCTCCCATTGGTGAAATTTTTGTCCAGTACAGAGGGAAATTGCCTCAAAATAACAAAAAAAATTCAAATAACAGCTTTAATGAGATCGGTTCATGCCAAAATCGTCTAATCGCTACACCCTTCTTTTTGTGACCACTCTCTGCCTTATTTGTGCAGGACTCCTCTCTTTTCTCGCCTCGACACTCTCTTCAAAACAGAAAGAGGCACAAGAACTCTACCAAAGCAAACAGATGCTTATTGCTGCACGCATTCTCAATCATCGAGGATTTTTCTTAGAGGATGGAGTTCCGGTAAAAAAAGCGACAAATAGTGAGATTACCACCTTTGTAAAAGAAAACATTCAACCGCGATTAACAGACACTCAGGGAAACCTCTACACATTTGAAGAGGCGGGTATCGATGAAGAAGTGTACAGACGAGAAAACACAAAGTATGGGTTTTCCAAACTCAAATATAAGCTTCTCTACCTCGTACAAAAAAAAGAGGCTACAACACCTGATGCGTATATTATTCCAATCAATGGGTATGGCCTGTGGGACGCAATTTATGGCTACATCGCAATTGAAAGCGATGCCGATACCATTTTAGGAACCACCTGGTACGAACAGAAAGAGACACCAGGACTTGGTGCAGAAATTTCTACACAAGCGTGGCAAGCACAATTTTACAATAAAGTAGTTTTCCAGAAGAATGCGGATGGAAACACTGATTACAAGACAGCCCCTTTGGGAATCAATATTATAAAAAGTGTAAAGGAATTAGGAGATAGTCCACTTGCAGATAGTTCTGTAGATGGTGTGACAGGAGCAACAGAGACGATGCGCGGTGTTTCAGAAGCGTATCGTAACTGTTTAGCACAATATAGACCATTTTTGATTAAAGCAAATGAGCAAAAAGCCAATTAAAACTTATTTTGTTGAGCAACTCTGGCAAGAAAACCAGATTCTTGTAGCAGTACTAGGTATCTGCTCTGCTTTGGCTGTGACAATTAAAGTGAATGTCGCAATTACAATGGGCCTTGCCGTAATTTTTGTGACCTCCTTTAGCTGCTTCTTTGTTTCGCTCATCCGCAATAAGACACCTGATAGTGTGCGCATGATCGCACAACTTGCAATCATCTCCCTCTTTGTGATTACCGTAGATGAGTTTTTAAAAGCTTACCTCTACCAGATGTCACTTAGCCTCTCTGTTTTTGTCGGCTTGATCATTACTAACTGCCTTGTAATGGGAAGAGCTGAGAGCATGGCACGCAACGTAGCTCCTCTTCCTGCTTTTTTCGATGGTGCTGGTGCCGCTGCAGGCTATGCGATTGTACTCCTTACCGTGGGTGTCATTCGCGAATTTTTTGGCTTTGGCACCCTTTTTGGCTTTCAACTTATCCCTACCATGTTTTACGCCTCAGAGGCGCATCCAGACGCCTACTTTAATAATAATTTAATGGCCTTAGCTCCCTCGGCATTTTTCATTTTAGGCTTTCTGATCTGGATCGCGAATTTGATCAAACACAAGGGAGAGCTGTAAATGGGCAATTACTCTTGGGTCAATCTCATTGGGCTGGCAATTCAATCGATCTTCATTCAAAATATTCTTCTCTTTTACTTTCTGGGGATGTGTTCTTACCTCGCCTGTTCTGCAAAAATTAAAACGGCAAATGGGCTCGGCTTAGCCGTTATTTTTGTCACCACCATTTCAGGGACAGCCAACTGGTTCATCAACCACTACCTTACAGGTGACGGAGCTCTCTCATGGCTCTCTGTGTTTGGTATCGATCCCGGGAAAATCAATTTAAACTTTCTGCAACTCATCATCTACATCTCCGTCATTGCTGCCCTTGTACAAGTTTTGGAAATCTTTATTGAAAAATTCTCTCCACCACTCTACCGCGCTCTTGGAATGTACCTCCCTTTAATTACAGTTAACTGCGCAATTTTAGGAGCTTCTCTCTTTGCGACAGTACGCGAGTACCCAATCGTGCCACACATCGTCTACGTCTTTTCAACTGGAATCGGCTGGTGGATTGCGATTCTCCTTATTGCATCTATTCGCGAAAAACTTACCTATTCAAATGTTGTTCCTGGACTCAAAGGGATGGGAATCACATTTATAATGACAGGATTAATCTCTTTAAGTTTTATGGGATTTGCAGGGATCTCCCTGGATAAAGTAGCAGAGGACGATACCTACCCTCTTATCATCACAGATGATGAGAGCAATTGAAAAATTTTTCTTGTCTTTAAAATCTCTAAATATAAAATTAATATTACCTGAAATGTTTATAACAAGGAGAAACGTATGAGAAAGATGATTGTGCCCCTTGCTCTTCTCGCCTGCAGCTTGTTTGCAAAAGCAAACAGTAGCTACGAGAAAGCACAAAGCCTAATCCATCAGGGAGATAACTGGTGGCGCTGGTCTAATGAACGTGAAGCGGAACGCTGCTACACAAAAGTGATTAATGAGACAGACTGCCCGAATTTGCTTGAAGCAGCAACTCTCCGCAGAGGCCTTCTCTATGCAGAACTTGGTGAAGAGTCTCTTGCCATTGCAGATTTTTCAAGATCGTTTCACTCCTCAGAGTTTAATATTTTTACCGATTTGATGGACACTTCTAGCCTTAATCATGTTGTAGAAGCCTCCATCTCCGATGGGATGCAGAACTCACTGCCCTCTATGAAACCTCTCATCTTTGCTGCTGCTATAGAGCACCGCAACAATTCATTAAAACACCCCTCTAAAGGAGAGGTGGGAGGAGCATGGGACTTTCTCTATGATGGAGATAGCTTAGCAAGCTTTCATGAAATCCCACCAAAAATCTCACAATGCATTAAAGAAATTGAGAAAGAGTGCCTACGATTTTTTGAAAGAGCGCGTGAAGCGCTGCTAAAGGGCGAAGTTAACGAGGCGGCAAACTGTATCCAAGAAGCCATACGCCGAAAATTCCTCTCTACAGAACAATTAGTGCATCAAAAAACAATCGAAAAAAATGCAAAACCTACTACAAGAAAGCCTGCACCACCACCAAAAACTGTTCCGGTAGTCCAACCACGACCTGTACCAAGGCCCGCTCCTGCCCCCGTTGCTCTACCAGCAGAGGTCCCTCCAGAAAAAGAGCCTGTTGCTGTTGAAACAAACCGCGATATAAAAGAGCAACGCGGAAGAAGAGGACGACGCAGAGGGAATATTCGCGCAGGCGCAGCAACGGGCAACGAGCAAGAAGTTCCCGCAAAAGGTCGTCGCGTACGTGGTCGCAGAGGAAGACGAGGTCGCGCTTCTGTTGCGCAAAATGATGCCCAAGAGAGTCCTGCAAAAGGACGTCGTGTACGTGGTCGCAGAGGAAAACAAAGCCGCGCTTCTGTTGCACCAAATGATACTCAAGAGAGTTCTGCAAAAAATCGTCGTGCACGTGGCCGCAGGGGAAGACAAGGCCGTACTGCTGTAGCACAGAGTGACGCCAAGCAGGTTCCCGCAAAGGGGCGTCGCGGACAGGGCCGTAGAGGAAGACGCGGCTAAGCTTAAGCGCTTTCTAGAGGCTGTCTGTGAGTTAACTTTTGTCGAATTTTAATTCACAGACAGTCTCTTAAGCATTCCATTTGAGCAACCCTCTCAGGGTTGCTCTCTTTTTTCCCTACCAAAAAAGCACCAAAATTAGACCAAAATTGCTTACCAAAATGAGGAATCAAAGTTTTTGCTACACTGAGAAAATAAGGAGAGTGATTCTCTCCCGAAAAAAGAGCGCGATGAACCGCTTCAGCTCGATTTTCATAAAGTGTAGCCAATCCAATTGAAAATTCTTTCGAGATTTCCTCTGTGTGTCCGTCTTCATTTATACAGTTTGAAAATACTAACCAGATTTCACTTGAAAAAATGAGGATTGATGTCTGCTTTTCTAATAAATCCTTAAGTTCTTCAGACTTCCCAAGCAGAGTTAAAAACTGCGCTTTAAGTAAAGTACATTTGATCAAAATAGAGATCCATTTTCCAGACAAAAATTTTTCCATCAAGCCAGAAAGATTCCAATCTACTCCCTTTAAATAAATTGAAGCGTTTAAAGGAATACCGGAAGAATACTCTAGATCATAACGCAATTCTAAGACTTTTTTATATAGAGATTGTAATAAATAGCACACTTTTAATTTAAACAAACTTAATATATTTTTGTTGTTAGTTTTATGAGCGAAATAGAAGAGCTCTTTTATCTCTTCAATGTTACAAGTAGAAAAAACACATTCGACTCTCTCATTCCATTTATTTTCGACAGTTTTATCAATTTCTAACCAAAAGTCTTTTACTCTTTTTTCACCAAAACGTTTTTCGTCTAAGCTTCTAAGAGTTGCAATCTTATCTAAAAAATGAGAAGTGGGTAGGTAATTTTGAATTGCAAATAGGGTTTTTATTAAACTTGCATTTTGTTTTTTAAACGCCCTCAGTAAAATCTTCTCCACCGAAGGTAATACAAAATCAATCTTGTATTGCTCTGAGCAAATAGTAATTTTTCTTTCTTCAATTAGACCGAATTGGGCAAAAAAGGCGATAGAGAGAACTTCAATTTTTTTAAAACAGTCCAGCTCGCTAAACTCTCTAAAAGTAGGGATAGAATAACCCTCATATCTACCAGGGGGAGGGAACCGGACATAAAACTTTCCCATATACCCAAATACCCTACCTCATTAGGGCGAGATACTGGACATGATCGAGGAGATCTTCAAGCTCATTTACTTTTGAAAGTTTGATCTTAAAGAGCCACCCCTCAATTTGCGGATCTTTATTAATGAGTGAAGGGTTTTCAACGATAGCAGGGTTGATCTCTTCAATAACGCCTGATGCAGGTGAGCAGATATCTACTGCTGCTTTTGTCGACTCCACAACAGCAACCTCTTGTCCCACTTCTACATGATCACCTACTTTTGGCAGTTCGACGTGAACGATCTCCCCCAGCTCTTTTTGTGCAAAGTTTGTGATGCCAACAGTTCCAATGCCATCTGTTGCCTTGATCCATTCGTGTGATTCTGAAAATTTCATCTCTTATTCTCCAATTTTCGCATTAGTATACTAGCCCAAAGGCTAGGATGAGAGGCAACAGCGTGATCTTTTGATGAGACTGAAAAGTGTTGCAGCTCCTCCCCATTTTTAATGATGTAGGTAAAACCTAGGCGTGCAAACTCTTTTGGTGCAAACCCAAAAAGTGCCTCTGCATCTATTCTTATTTTTACTTTATGCGATTTTGTGCTCTCTTCAATTGCGATTTGTAGCTGATCGGGTTTAGCAAGTTCTCGCAACTGGTCCGCACGCAATCTTGTCACCTCTTCTCCAATGGTTGTAAAAAGAAAGTGGTGACAGTAACGATTCAAAAAGCCAAGGTCCTTGCGATCACGCGTATCAAAAAAGAGCTCGATCTGATCTCCCTCTTTTCTCTTCTTATCTACCTTGATCACAACTTCTATCCCCTTCTCATTCCAGAAAAAGGCAACATCAGCAAATGCCTCTTCACCCAAAAACTCTGCCATGCAAGGAAGCAGATAAGGCTCTGTAAAGATTCCCTTCTCAGGAAACTTTTTTGCAAAGGGAACAGGGTAGCTAAACGAGAAAAACTGCAGCGGAGAGATAGGAGAAATCTCATCAAGCTCCATCTAGATCGCCTTGTTGTAGATCGGTGCTTTTTCCAACAACTCTTCCATAAAGTGCCCTTTGATCTCGTGAGAAAGCAACTCTCGTCCTTGACGCATTGGCTCGAGTAAAGAGCTAGGCTCATCTGTCTTTTCTAAAACTTCGTAAAAGCAAACTACGTTTTTTGTTTGCACATCAGAGAGACCTGCTTGAGTGAAATCCTCTTTTTGCATCCATTCAGGAATCGCTTTACGCGCTACTTTTACTTGTGAATTGATCAACTCCCACTGCGTCTCTAAATCACCTTTTAGTGCAATATCTTTGTGCGTTTTTACCCTCTCACGCATTCTCTTCACAAACGTCTCTAAACGCTTATCTGCGTTTCCAATCCTAGCGTAGTGCTGCTCTGCAACAATATTGTAAACATCGTCTAACTGCTTCCATACGCCCTTTTCATCTTGAAAAGTCTTGGCATCACTCTCGCGAATTTTTTGATACGCCTTTTCAAGATCTGCACGCACTAACTGCTTTAAAATACCGCGCTGCTGCGCCTCAGCAAAAGTCAAGACACGATCATCAAAAATACTCTCTACTTTTTCAAATTTGTAGTGGGTTTTGCCATCTCCACAAAAGCGGCTCTCCCCTTTTCGCAACGCTTTCAATAGAGCATTTGCATCAGGTATACCAGCAAGCTCCGCTATCTCACCTTTAAGGGGAATATAGAGCTGCTTCTCTTCTAATTTTCCTTTAGCAAGAGCCTCTTCAATCCATTCAGGATGCTCTTGAATCATAAGTTCCGCTGCATAGCTATCAACTTTTGCCCGTACATGGCGCTTTAGATTTTCCAAAAGTTGCAATTTTTCCTCTAAGCTCTCTGGCGCAACAACTGAGGAGGCGGGACATCTTTTTAAAATTTTTGAAAAATTTGCAAGTTTATAATCCCAAAGATCTTTTGTCCCAATTGAAAGGGCAATCTCATCTTCATTGACAGAAGAGTAGCAAAGTTTAAATGCTTCCTCGCGCAGCTCTGGACAAATTGCTGAAGTCGGACGCATATTTCTAGGAAGTGCTTTCCCCGAAACACGCTCCCCGACTAAGTCAATATACTTTTGGAAACAGAGCTTTGAAGAGACGTCTTTGAGTTGAAAAGCCTCTGGAAGTGTATAGTGATTCACCAAAACTTGACTATCTGCATACTCGTGAAACTGCTTGTAAGGCATCGAATCAAGAAATGCCACACTCCCCACATTTTCTAACAGCGAACGAAAGAGTAAAACTTTTTGCCAAACAGTTGCAGCTTCTTGCTCGTTCATTCCCAAAACATGCAAATTTCTCTGAATAAAATTTGTAATTTCTTCCTGAGAAATCTCTTGTTTTTTTAACTCGAACTGTAAAAATTCAACTGCATTGCGTACCATGCTCGCATGCGCTTCTGGCAAAGAGACTTTAAAGCCGCGCTCCTCTGCAAGAGCTGCCCCATTGAGGACAAGCTGCGCACAAATCTGAACAAAACGAGGTCCCACCCAATCTTCAAGAGAGTGGTTGTGGCAAAGCGCCAAATCTGCTCTCTCTAGTTGAGGATCGTGTGGAATCCACTCATGCTGTTTCTCCTGTGAAAGCAAAAATTGGCGTAGAAAGTGGGAAGGAAAATGCCCTTGGTCAAGATAGAGTTGCCCCAAAGTTTTCACAGCGCTAGCAGCCAGCTTTTGCGTTTTTAAACTTTGCAAATGCTCTGAAATTTCAGGTCGCCACATATTCCAAATCGCTTCAGCAGATAAGAACCCGAAACTTGGATGAGTATAAGGAGTAAAACGCTTCCCCTTCTCCAAACATTCAGCAAGCTCACCTTGAATCTCATCAAAGTAGCGCACAGCCACTTTCTGTGCGAGCGGTGTCTCAAAAAAGTCCCTTCTTAGTACGCCATCATTAAACGCATTGGGAAAACTCCCCTTTTGCATCAATTCGACATCGTACATATCGCTTGAGAGGAATCGCTCTGCTTTTCTTAGGTCGCTCTCCTTGAGCTTTTTCCCTCCTAAAAGCCTTCCTACTACACGATCTTTTGGCTGTGAGCTTTCACCTAGAAAAGAGGAAAATGTTCCAAAAAAAGAGAATGAACAAATGATAAAAACAGCAACTACAGAATAAATAATTTTTTGATATCTGCGAAAGAACGAAAGCATAAACACCTTAGAAATAAATTTTTCTCCATTCTAGCAAACTGATCTAGCAAAGTCCAACTTCCCATTCTTTTTATTTCTTGAAAAAAGCTTGAACTCTATGTAAAAATTTCGCTTAGGAGGTTTATATGACAAGCTCAAGTGACAGAGTTCGCAACTGTTCCTATGTTGTGAACATTCCTTTTAGGGTAGATAGCGATTCAGAAGAATCAGACTCATCGGATGAAGAAATTGATGGAACTTTTCAAGATGAGTGTTTTACAAACCCAAGTAACCACTTTCAGCTCCGTCAACAGAAGACCTTAAGAGGGTTCTTAGGAGAAGTTCTAGAAAGAAGCACCCCCGCTGATCCCCCTGTTTCAGTAGAGAAAATCGAAGAAATATCTAAGATATTCAAAGAGGAGAATCAGAATCTAAATGGCTCTCTTTTGCCTAGAATAAAAATTGTTTTAGGACTCAATAAGATGCGCTCATTGAGCACCTCAAGAAATCGCTCTCTGCAAACCTATCTAGATGCTTCCAACACCTCAATCCCCTTCGAAAAAATTGCGTTTTTTTGGGAGGGTGAGTGGCAAAGAAAAAAGAATGGGAGATGGACAAAATGCTCTTACGATGATGCTCGTCAATTTTACAAACAATTAAAAAATAAAAGCAAAAAAGAGGCAAAAGCTTTTCGCGAAAAAATAGAAGAGAAGAGAGCCCATCTCGTTCCCATCCGAGAGATCCGCGATTTAATCAAAAATCATCCAACAACTTCAAATGCAACTAGAATATTACGTCAAAAAGAAAGGTGTGGGGAGGTTTTTTTACTTTTTCTTGATGGAGACCTTCTCTCACTTCGTTCTCAAGACTCTTGCGGCCCTTTTTCTATCATAGACAAATATTCGCAAGAAGCTAGCATCATCTCAACAGGTTATACAGTTAGAGAAAGAGAAAATATTCCGCTTGAATTAGGCGTTTTGGCAGATCTTGTCGTTAGAGAGGCTACTGCAAGAATTTTCCCAAATGGTGTTTACTATCCTGAGCCCTGTACAGCAATCAAAATCTTAGAAAGCGAAAACACAGTTACAGAAAACTTTAGTGATGGCACTTCTAGGTACGCATCTCCTCAGGAAATGCCCCGCTTAATTCTAGAAGTTAAGATACAAAGAAATTTGAATCCTCGCTGGGCAATGAAATTTGACGCACTTGGATCTATTATCACCACCACTCCTCCCAGAATGGCAAAGCGAGGGAGTTTTACATGCACAGCCAACTCTAATGGACAACTGAAGCTAATTAAGTGGAGTGATATACAAAAAATGAGAAACATCACGCAAACACATTATCACCCCTTGCACTGGGCGAAAAACCTCATACCAGCATTGGAACTGAGAGAGAGGGTTGCGTTATTTGGAGTCGAGTTACAAGGAAAAGGTGAAATACAGCGGTTAGCGGCTGGCCTTTTATCCAGGGTGTTTAAACTCTACGATCCAATGGAGAAAGCCAAAGAACTGACTGAAATAGAAAATGCGAAGGAGGAAGCCAAAGAAAAGGCTAAAAGAAAAAAATGGAGTTTTCTTGATTCCATGAACAAAATTCTTTCAAGATGGCAGTCAGAGTGTGAAAGAGTTCCTTCTACAAAACCGCGCAATGAAAACACAGACGTCGGAAGGATCCTTACACAAATTGGAAGAGATCCTGACATGTTACGATACGCAGTAAAAGCGACATTAAAGAGCCAAAATCAAGCTCGTTATGTCTATTTTGCTGCGAATAGCTCGGCAAATGCTATTTACGAACTGTTTAAAAATAACTTTTGGGACAAGAGTATCGTAAATGCAATGCTTGAAAACTTGAGATCCCTATCAAAAGATCGGTTGCTACCTAATAAATTAGAAAATATTGAAGAGGGATCCCTCACGCAAAAAATCCTTCATAGCGAAACTTTTGATAAATGGGACTACTTAGCCCATGACCCCGAAGAAGTTTCCGCTTTACATATCGCAGCTCTTACTGGGAACATAGATGCAGTAAAAAAAATTATTAAGTACGGAGACTCCCTAGTTGGTGAAGATTACCAGAAAAGAAAACCTTATATTTACGGATTGATTCACTGCGAAATGAATGGAGTTAATATCGACCTACTTCTAGCTCTGCTCGACAGCACTGAGATCAATCAAAAAGAGGTAAGAGGAAATATGTTATCCATCACACCAGGTCTTCATGAGGAGATTGAGGATAGCAGGGATCTCGTTGAAAAGCGCGCCAGGTTACTTGCAAAATTTGGTTCTAAAGTTTCTCCTAGTTTCAAATCCGAATTCTTTCAAAGCAGAATGACAAATACACTGCGCATTGAACTCATCAATCTTCTTGGATTAGAACCATTAGGAGACGCTGAACAAGTCATCTACCGACATCCCAGCTGAGAAATTCTAGAAAAGGTTATTTTCGGCTCAGCCTATCGACAAATCACTTATTCAGTATATCCTTTACAAAAGTAATGAATCCTCAATACGATTTAGCAAAGACCACACGTTTTGCTCTTTTCCCATTGCGATATCACTGCTAAATGGAGTTAAAATAAAACCACCATGTATCTTAGATTTTGATTTATTTTTATACGGTTAAAGCTCATCCTGTATTAGCAAAATTTAACTACAAAGTCCAATTCCTATCTCAAGTAATATTTTTCGTATTCTTCCCAGTAATAGAAATGCCCTGGATGAAAATCTTCCCCATTGGGCCACTCTAAATTATAGATATCCGATAATTTCACCTGGTTAAAATAGTTGAGATCCTGCAACTTTTCCCAAAAACCTTCGCGCTTTAGCTTCCCAAAATTAACAACTCTTTTTGTTCCATCTTCGTATACGATTTCCAAGACAAAATCCCCTAAGATTCTAAAACTCGTTATGGTAAACTTTCTCGGATCTTCTAAATAAAGCTTTCTTTCTGTCATTGATAATATTTTTCGTACTCTTCCCAGTAGTAAAAATATCCAGGGTGAAAATCCTCTCCATTGGGCCATTCCAAATTCCCAATTTCATTGATTCCCACTTGGTTAAAATAGTCGAGATTCTCTAAATTTTTCATCCATTTTTTGAGCTTCAACTTTCTAAAATCAATGACTTTTTTTGTTCCGTCCACGTGAACAACTTCTATGACAAAATCCTCTAAGAATTTAAAACTCACAATCCTGAATTTTTTTGGATCTTCTTCGTGTATATCTCTCATAAGTGATCGCTCGTCAATACGACTTCGCAAATACTACACGTTTTGCATTTTTTCCGGTAAATGGACAGACGCCTTCGCCTAAATTTTCCGGTATGCAGCGAACGGTAACGCTCAATCTTTTTTGAATCTCTTTTTCCATCGCCACATCGCCTGCAAACGGTGTCAGTGCAAAGCCCCCTTTTCCTTTTGTAAAAAAGGCGTCAAATTCTTCTTTTGTATCGATCTCATGCATATTTTCTTGCATGAATTTTTGCGCTTCGGCGTAAAGAGTTTTTTGCATTTCATCGAGTTGTGAAATAATCGTTGAAGCAAGCTCATCTGGACTCTGTTTTTCCATATCTTTATGGCCAGAGGTGCGCTTGCGGATACAAAGTTTTCCCTCATCAATATCGCGTGGACCGATCTCAATGCGCATCGGAATGCCTTTTTTAATCCAAGACCAGCTCTTTTCTCCTCCACGCATCTCGCGATCGTCAATGATAACGGAAATTTTTTCTCCATGATAGTCAATAGTAGAGAGTTGCTCTTTCACTTTTTGGACGCAGTTCATGACTTTTGTGCGCGCCTCTTCCTTGTGAATAACAGGAATGATGACAACTTGTGAGGGAGCCATGCGAGGCGGCAAACGCAGCCCATCATCGTCGCTATGCACCATCACAAGCGCGCCTATAAAGCGTGTTGTTGAGCCCCAAGAGGTCGTCCAGGCCAAATCCTCTTCCCCTTTTTCGTTGCGAAACTTGATGCCGGAGGCTTTGGAAAAGTTTTGCCCGAGAAAGTGTGAGGTGCACCCTTGGAGCGCTTTGCGATCCTGCATCATTGCCTCTAGCGTGTAAGTCGTTAGCGCTCCTGGAAAACGCTCGCCTTCGCTTTTCTTACCTACAATTACAGGGATCGCAAGGCTCTCTTCAGAAAATTGTTGATAGATCGCATGCATCTCTTTTGCCTTGGCAACCGCTTCCTCTTTTGTAGCATGCGCTGTGTGGCCCTCTTGCCAGAGAAATTCGGCTGTGCGAAGCAAAATGCGTGGGCGCATCTCCCAGCGTACAACGTTGGCCCACTGGTTGATCAGAAGCGGCATGTCGCGATACGACTCGATCCACTTGGCAAAGGAGGCACCGATGATGGTTTCGGAGGTTGGGCGCACAATCAGCGGCTCTTCTAGCTCTCCATCAGGGATGAGCCCTCCATCTGGATCTTTTTTAAGGCGATGGTGTGTGACAACCGCGCACTCTTTGGCAAATCCTTCGACGTGTTCCGCCTCTTTTTCAAGATAGCTAAGAGGAATAAAGAGCGGGAAATAGGCATTAGAGACACCAGTCTGCTTAAATTTTTGATCGAGATCACGCTGCATCTTTTCCCAAATGCCATAGCCCCACGGCTTGATCACCATACAGCCGCGTACTGAAGAGCTTTCTGCCAAGTCAGCTGCTTTTACCACCTGTTGGTACCACTCAGGAAAGTCTTGATCTCTTGTTGGGTTGATTGCATGTTTCATCACGAGGTTCTCCCGCTGTTGCTGTTTGTAAGTTTTTTCTTGATTTTCAGTTCGTTTTTTCTCAATTTTTGAGGTAAACTTTGAAAAGTTGGCCGAAAAAATTGAGGAAGAAATGGGCCAAAAGCCTCTGTACTGGACAAAAATTTCACCAATGGGAGAGCTGCGCCTTTATCAAATCGATTCTCCTCCTCGTCCATAGCACTATGGGCTATGGACTCGTCGCTCGAAACGCTGCTGCTTCGATTTGATTTTGGCTCGCTTTGCTCCTCTTGGCAAAATTTTTGTCCGGTACAGAGGCCAAAAGCATGGAAAAATTGAAAACATGAATAGCGGAAAAAACTCATAAACTTTTTACTATTTTTGTCAGTTCTTGTTTAAGGGTTTCACGCATCTCTAAAAACTCACCTGGAGTATGATTTTCAGGTAAAAGCGCAAAACTATTTTTTTTCATCGCCTCTAAAACACGTGTCTCGGGCAGCAAGATCTCTTCTAGTAACTCTTGATTTGGAGGGATAATGCTAATGGTTCCTTGATGAAGGAAGCCCTGCTTTTTTTTGCGCTGGGCAGCTCCACCAATTTTACGACTTTTGATCATCACGTCAAAAATTGTCGGTTTGGCCATGCAAAAGTTGCGAGAGCTCTCATCAAGGGGCTCGGGATCTTGCGGTAGCAGGTCGCTCTCTTCAGGGATCAGTGGCAAAATGGCCTCTTGAACTAAAGAGTTTACAAAGGCGTAATTCTCTAAAGTATTTTCACTATAGCCGGGATGATTTGCCGGGACAAGGACGGAAAAAGCGAGGTCAAAGGTGTGGAAGACAATCCCTCCTCCCGTTGGGCGACGAGCAAGATCAAGCCCTCTACTTTCCGCCTTTGCTATATCGAGAAAGTGCTTGGGTTTGGTAAAATAGCCGTAGGTGGCGCTATCTCGCTGCCAGTCGTAGAGATGGAGAATAGGGGCATCATCGGGCAACATGGATTCGAGTAATTTTTTGTCGAATGCCATGTTCTCTCGTGCTGTCTGAATTCCTGTGTCGAGTACGTTCCACATAATGAAGACCTTAGTCTATCATAAGGGAAGATTTGTAGAAAAATCTAAAAAAACTTACTATAAACTTGGTGGCGGGTAAGCCGGCAGAAGTGTCGTTTTTTAATAAAGGTTTAATATGTTTGATAAATTTACGAATAGAGCGAAGCAAGTCATTAAGTTGGCCAAAAAAGAGGCGCAGAAGCTCAACCACAACTACCTAGGTACCGAACACATCCTGCTCGGCCTTCTGAAGCTCGGACAAGGCATTGCTGTTAATGTTCTCCGAAATCTCAATCTTGATTATGACACTGTTCTCGCTGAAGTAGAGCGCCTTGTGGGCTTTGGCCCTGAAATTCAGGTATATGGAGATCCCGCGCTCACAGGAAAAGTAAAAAAAGTTTTTGAATTTGCAAATGAAGAAGCAGCCTCTCTTAACCATAACTATGTTGGCACCGAACACCTCCTTCTTGCTCTTCTTCGCCAAGTTGATGGAGTTGCAGCGCAAATTCTAGAAAATCTTAATATTAATTTAAAGGACGTTCGCAAAGAGGTCCTCAAAGAGTTAGAAACATTTAATCTTCAGCTCCCTCCAATGGGGCTCTCCAATGGTCCGCAAAGTCCTCGCCCTCAAGAGCGCGCCGGTCCTTCAATGGGCATTAATGATAAGACGCCCGCTCTTCGCGCTTATGGTCACGATCTTACCGAGCTTGCTCGTGAGGCAAAACTCGACCCCGTTATTGGCAGAGCAGGCGAAGTAGAACGTCTTATTCTTATTCTTTGCCGTCGTCGCAAAAATAATCCCGTCCTAATTGGAGAAGCGGGGGTTGGGAAAACAGCGATTGTTGAAGGACTCGCGCACGCAATTGTACGCGGTGAAGTGCCAGATATTCTAGCAAACAAGCGCCTTATCTCCTTAGATCTTACTCTAATGATTGCTGGAACAAAGTATCGCGGCCAGTTTGAAGAGCGCATTAAAGCTGTGATGGATGAGATCAAAAAAGCGGGAAATATCCTTCTTTTTATTGATGAGCTCCACACAATTGTGGGTGCCGGCGCGGCGGAAGGAGCAATTGATGCTTCAAATATTTTAAAGCCCGCTCTTTCGCGCGGTGAAATCCAATGTATTGGCGCGACAACTGCCGATGAGTTCCGCAAACAGATTGAAAAAGATGCCGCTCTTGAGCGTCGTTTTCAAAGAGTTCCTGTTCCTCCTCCTCAGCTTGGAGAAGCAACAGAGATTCTCGGCGGGTTAAAAACAAAATACGAAGAGCACCACAACTGCAGCTATACCGACCAAGCGATCCATGCTGCGGTCTATCTCTCTGACCGCTATATTACTGGTAGATTTCTCCCAGATAAGGCGATCGATCTCATTGACGAGGCAGGAGCAAAAGCGCGTATCTCTAGCAAGCAACCTCAAGATATTCTTGATATGGAGGGGGAAGTGGATCGTCTCCAAAAGGAGAAAGAGGACGCAATTGGCCATCAGGAGTATGAGCGTGCAGCGAAACTGCGCGATTCAGAAAAGACTCTGCGAGAAAAACTCCAAAACGTCAAAACAGAGTGGGAGAAAAACAAGGCAAAGCAGCGCGTAGTGGTCGATGAAGAAGACATTGCAGCTATTATTTCAAAACAGACAAAGATTCCTCTAAATCGCATCACTGAAGGAGAATCGCAAAAAGTGCTGCACATGGAAGAGCATCTTAGAAATACTATCGTCGGGCAAGACGATGCTCTTACTGCCGTATGCAGAGCCCTTCGACGCTCGCGTGCAGATATTAAGGATCCGAATCGCCCTATTGGAGCTTTTCTCTTCCTCGGACCAACAGGTGTAGGAAAAACTCTACTTGCACGCCAACTTGCGATCAATATGTTTGGCGGTGAAGACGCGCTCATTCAGGTCGACATGTCAGAATATATGGAGAAGTTTGCAGTTAGCCGTATTACAGGCTCTCCTCCCGGCTATGTTGGGCATGAAGAGGGTGGCCAGCTCACCGAGCAAGTGCGCCAGCGCCCTTACTCTGTTGTTCTTTTTGATGAAGTTGAAAAAGCGCATCCCGATGTGATGAACCTTCTCCTTCAAATTCTAGAAGAGGGGCGTCTCTCCGATTCTTTCGGGCGAAAAATTGACTTCCGCAACACGATCATCATCATGACCTCCAACCTCGGATCTGATATGATTCGTCGAACAACTGAGGTCGGTTTTGGTGTGCAACAAGAGGGCATTCCCGACTACAAAGTGATGCAGGAGCGCATCAATAAAGCGATGAAGAAACATTTCAAACCGGAATTTCTCAATCGACTTGACAGCACTGTCATTTTCCGTGCGCTCTCAAAAGAGACTCTCAAATCTGTTATTGATATTGAGATTGGCAAGCTACAAAAACGCTTGGAGCGCACTCCGATCACAATTGAAATTGACGATCCAGCAAAAGAGCTTCTGCTGACAAAAGGCTATCAGCCCGAGATGGGAGCGCGACCATTGCGCCGCATCATCGAACAGCAACTGGAAGACTCCCTTGCTGAGCGCCTTCTTCTTGATCCTGAAAAACTTCGCACTTACAAAATCACAGTTAAAGAGAACGAACTCGATTTTGAAGAGTGTGAGGAAAAAGAAGAAGAAGAAAAAGAAGATCTCGCTGGCTCTAACCAAGAGTGATTCATTTTGGAAAAGCCCCTTCGCTCTTAGACAGCTTGAGGAGAACTTATCTCAGATCAATGCTCTATTTGATAATGGCAAGGAGTTCTGATTTAGTAGGCTTATTCTCAAGGTATGTAAGAGTTTTGGGACTGCTTGCTAGGTGTGCAATACGGGCAAGCAGTTGCAAGTGGCTTTTGTCTGATGTTGCCATTAAAAAAAAGAGTGTAGACACAGGCTTTTCATCTAAACTGCCCCAATCAACTGGTCTCTCCAAAAAAACTGTAGAGACGATGTCATGCGGACCTTCAAGTAAAAATTCACGGGTATGCGGAACAGCAATACCTCGGCCAAGCGCTGTTGACATCATACGCTCCCGCTCTAAAAAAAGTTGTGCAGGATTACCGACATGATCCGGAAGCTTCTCGCTAAGCTTTGACATCGCATTTTCAATGATTTTTTCCTTTGTAGTTCCAAAGTCTCCGTGAAGTACTTCTCCTCTATAAAGGGCTCTATAGAGAGAAAAATCCGACCCTGAAGGTATATTTTCCTCCTGTTGCCGGCGCATCATCCAGTCTTGGATTTCTATGCGAGAAAAGCGATGTTTTCCATCGAGACGGTAGGAGGGAATCTTTCCCGCGACAAGCCAATCCTCAATAGTTTTTTCTGAAACTTTTAGTAGGGCTGCTACATCTGTGATTTCAAGATCCATAAATCTCCTGTGCGGCAACAACTTGGGCCACTTCTTCAGGGGTCTTTGCATTAAGGAGGTCCAAACGGTGATCGCGAAGAAGAGCTGTAGTTTGGGATAAAAGCCCAAGATATTGACTCTCTGCCCTTTTAGGACCTCCAAGTAACATAATCAACCGAACAGGAATTTGGTCGTCTGAGTCCCACTCAATTCCTTCATCTTGAACGATTCCTATCCCGAGAAAAAAATGGTTCAACTCTTCTGTTTTGGCGTGGGGAATTGCAATGCCATAACCAATAGCCGTTGAAACTAGCTCCTCTCTTTTTAAAAGAGCCTGAAAAAAAGTTTTTTCATTACTGATTTTACCAGTCTGTTTGATCCCTTCTACCATTGTTGTTAAAACTTCATCGCGTGAGCCTCCTTCTAGAAAGAAAACTGCGCGTGCATCAAATAGCGAAGATAATTCAATCTTCGGTGCCTTTCTTCTAGTGCGTACCCGTGTGGCCAAAACCGCCCTCCCCTCTTGCACTTGTTTCTAACTCTTTTTTTGGCAAAAAATCTGCCTGCTCAACTCTTTGCACGACAAGTTGCGCGATGCGCATCTTTGGCAAAATAGTAAATGGTTTTTTCCCATGATTAATGAGAATCACACCAATTTCCCCACGATAATCAGAATCAATGGTCCCAGGTGTGTTGAGAACAGTAATTCCGAATTTAAGAGCCAATCCACTACGCGGACGGACCTGTACTTCAAAACCTCGTGGGATCTCTACACTAATTCCAGTAGGAATGAGTCGCGACTCACCAGGGGCAATTACCATCTCTTCCTTAATTGCTGCGCGAACATCCGCACCCGCAGCTTCTTCACTTCCATAAAGTGGCATGAGTTCTTCATCCTCCGTGAGGACAAATATCTTAATTCTATCTGTCATGAACGTAAGTTGTGATTATGCGTCTGTTACATTTTCCGCAGCTTCTTTTAAGGGCGGGGCTAGTAGCTCCCTCAGTTTATTCGGAAACATATTTTTTTGTGAAGATGATCTTTTGATTTTTGTAAAAAAATTCATAAAATATGCAATTTTTTCTTTAAGATCACATCTAGAAACGATGCCGTCAATCATCCCTTTCTCCAAAAGAAATTCGGAGGTTTGCGCCCCTTCAGGCAGTTTTTGACGTGTTGTCTGTTCAACTACACGCGGTCCTGCAAAACCAATCAAAGCTTTTGGTTCTGCAATAATCAAATCTCCAAGTGAAGCAAATGAAGCGGTCACTCCCCCTGTTGTGGGGTTTGTTAGAACAGAGATATAGAGAAGCCCCTCATCTGCATGTCGAGCTAGAGCGCTTGATGTCTTTGCCATCTGCATTAGTGAAAGAATCGACTCCTGCATGCGTGCACCGCCAGAAGCAGAAACGATAACAAGGGGAAGAGTGTTTGCCGTTGCGTACTCAATCAAAGAGGTAAGGCGCTCGCCAACAACAGAACCCATCGATCCCCCCATGTAGGTAAAATCCATCACACCTAGAGCGCATTTTTCCCCTTTCATTTCGCAGATCCCTACCATTGCTGCTTCATCACGTCCTGTTTTTTCTTGGGCGCGCCTGATGCGGTCAGGGTAGGGCTCTTGATCAACGAATTGCAAGGGATCGGCAGGCTTTAAATCAGTAAACATTTCTTGAAAAGTTCCCGCATCTGCCAGTAAAGAGACACGCTGTGTCGCCGACAATCTATAGTGATAATTACACTTAGGACAGCAGTTATGCTGCTCATGCAACTCACTCGCATGGACCATCTCGGAGCAGTGTGTACACTTCACCCACCCACTAAATCCATCTTTCTTAGTGGTTTGCACCTTAATTTTCGGTTTCTGTCTGGAAAATAGCCCCATGCAATCCCTTCAAAAAAAGTTATCTATTTATTATAGCAAAATAGTAGATAATTGTCATTGAATGACTTTTTCATAGCGCTCCGCTACATTCTGCCAATTGACCACTTTCCAAATATTTTTTAAGTACTCAGGACGTGCATTCTTATACTGCAGGTAATAAGCGTGCTCCCATACATCTATCCCAAGTAGGGGGACAAGTCCTGCTGTTACAAGGGGATCTTGATTTGCACATGCGGCGATACAAAGAGATTTTTTCTCTGGGCAAAAACCTAGCCAGCCCCAACCTGATCCTTGAATAGGGCCTGTTTTAGCATTGAATTTTTCAATAAATTGCTCCAGTGAACCAAACTCTTTGTTAATTGCTTCTGCAAGAGCTCCTTTTGGTGGCTCTCCACCGCCAGCACTTTGTGGTGCCAAGTTTGTCCAAAAGATCGAGTGATTGATGTGTCCACCACCGTTAAACTTGATCGCTTGCAATGTTGCGCACATTACCGCAACATCACCTTTTGCTTCCGCTTCCGCGTACTTTTCTGTCGCCTCATTTAACTTTGTCACATAACCATTGTGATGCTTAGAGTGGTGCAGCTCCATAATTTCTCCAGCAATTACAGGCTCTAAGGCGCTATAATCATAAGGAAGGTCAGGTAGTGTATATTTAGCCATGTTTTTCTCCTTCTTCAACGGCCTCTTCTACGCGTTCGACTCCAACAAGGCGAATTTTTTCCGCATAGGATTTTAGGCTCTTTAAATTTTTCTTTGGAATGATGGCCCTTGTAAAGCCCATCTGAATTGCTTCTTTTATGCGCGCTTCAATTCGGGGAACGCTACGCACTTCGCCTCCAAGCCCCACCTCCCCAATAATAATGAGATCGCTTGGGAGAGTTAGGTTGCGAAAAGAGGAGGCTAGAGCGAGTAAAATAGCAAGATCAATCGCAGGTTCGTTGATCCGTAGACCTCCTGCAATGGAGACAAAGACATCTAAGTTATAAAGCTGGTAGCTAAGGCGTTTTTCTAAAACAGCAAGAAGTAGCGAAAGGCGATTCTGATCCATTCCGGTCTGACGACGAGTAGAGGTGGAAAAACTTGAAGGAGCAACAAGCGCTTGCGCCTCGATTAGAATCGCACGTGACCCTTCAATTGTCGCCGAGATAGTAGACCCTGGAAGCTTTGTCATGCGTTCTTGTAGAAAGAGTTCTGATGGATTGGGCACCTCTTTCAAACCATTATTTTCCATTTGAAAAAGCGCGATGTCATCTGTGGGACCAAAACGATTTTTTATCGAACGCAAAATCCGATAGCCATGCTGACGATCTCCTTCGAATTCTAATACCGTATCGACCAAATGCTCTAAAACACGCGGTCCCGCAATTTCGCCCGATTTGGTCACGTGACCAATTAAAAAAGTGGTAATATTTTTTCGTTTTGCCAGGTGCATGCACTCCATCGCGATCTCGCGCACCTGGGATATCGATCCTGGCAGTGAGGCCAGTTCCGCTTTGTAAACAATCTGAATCGAATCTACGATTAAAAGATCTGGCTCTAAGTTTTCTACCTCAACCTTGATTCTTGAAAAAAGTGTTTCACTAAAAAGAAAGAGATTTTCAGATGTAACGCCAAGTCGTTTGGCTCGCATCGAAGTCTGCTCTGCAGACTCCTCACCACAAACATAGAGAACCCTCTTTCCCTGCTCCGCATATTTTTGAGCTAGCTGCAGAAGAAGAGTCGACTTTCCAATTCCTGGTTGTCCTCCCAAAAGAGCGAGTGAGCCAATGACAACTCCTCCTCCAAAAAGACGGTCGAGCTCCCCAATTTTTGTCTGGATACGAGAGAAGCCTTCTGTGCTCACCTCACCAACACGTACGGGCTTACTTGTGCTCTTCCCTTCAAAACGCCCCTCTGCCTCTTGATGCAGCACCATCTCTTTTAGCGTATTCCACGCCTGACACATAGGACAGCTACCCGTCCACTTTGGCTGGGTGTGGCCACACTCAATACAGCCCCACTCTTTTTTCGTCTTTGCTTTAGTTGATGCCAAGTTTCTCGCACGCCTCCTTTGCTGCCATCTGTTGGGCGATTTTTTTGGAGTTTCCTACTCCTCTTCCGAGAACTTCTCCTTCGACCTTCACCTCAATTTCAAACTCTTTCTCATGCTCAGGCCCCTTTTCACTGAGCAACTCATAGTCGGGTTGGATTTGATGCAAACGCTGCGTATGATCTTGTAAAATTGCTTTGAAATTCTCCTCCGGCTTTTCACGAATAAGTTCGACATCAGCGAGAAAGTGAGTGGTAAAGAAATTTCTTGCTCCTTCCAATCCACTATCGAGATAGATCGCCCCAATAATGGCTTCAAAGAGATCGGAATAAAGAGTCGTACGTCCCCTACCAATATTGAGTTGCTCCCCCTTTCCAAGAAGCAAAAACTCATCGATACCAAGCGCCCGAAGATAACCTTGACACGCTGTCGCATCCACAAGTTTTGCGCGCAATTGCGAGAGTTCCCCTTCACGAACATCAGGAAAAAGTTGATAAAGCAGGGAAGAGACAATGAGTTCTAAAACAGCATCGCCCAAAAATTCTAGTCGCTCATTGTGCTCCATTCCTTCTCGACGATATTCGTTCGCAAAGGAGCGATGCACAAAAGCGAGCCTTAGTAAGGCTTTATCGTGAAGAGAAATTTTGAGCCGCGCCTCAATTTCAGGCAATTGCTCATCTAACACTTTCAAAGGATCCATATAACTTGCTATTTATATTCCAATAAGTTAATTTTTTTGTCGAGATGGGATGCATAAATCAATTCTTAGCAAACTCTAAAAAACGCTATATCTTTCCTCTAATTGAGGAGAAGATTGACTCTCTGCGCTCTCCTTATCCGCTAATTGACTTAAGTGTAGGCGATATTAAATACCCCCTATCAAAAAAAGTTGTTAAAGCCCTCCAAGAGGCCGCAAGCGAGATGGGAAGCAAGGCAATTGGCTACGGCCCCTCTTGCGGTTATGATTTCCTAAGAGAAGCGATTCAAAAAAAAGAGTACCCGCAATTCACACCTTCTGAAATTTTTATTTCTGACGGCATCAATCGCGATCTCTGCTGCCTACCCGATCTTTTTGCAGAAAACGCGAGCGTGTTTGTTTTTGACCCTACCTATCCGGTCCATGCAGATACACATCTTATGGCAGGAAAAAAAGTCTACCGTCAGAACTGGCAAAACTTAACTCCGCCTCAAGAGCGCTTTGATCTACTCTACCTCTGCTCTCCGGCCAACCCGACCGGAATTGCAATGAACCGCGATCAACTACAAGCCTTTGTCGATTACGCCGTTGCAAAAAAGAGTTATATCATCTTTGATGCCGCTTACGCCGCCTTCGCTCATAGTGAAAATGTGCCGAAAAGTATTTATGAACTTCCGGGAGCCGAAAAAGTTGCCATCGAATTAAAAAGTTTTTCTAAATCGCACGGCTTTACTGGACTGCGCTGCAGCTACACCGTCATTCCTAAAGCGCTCGGTCCTTATCGGGACCTCTGGCAGATGCGCGAAGAGACTAAATCTAACGGCGTCTCCTATCCAATTCAAAAAGCAGCACTTGCAGCGCTAAACGAACCAACAGATGCCGTAACCATTTATTTAGAAAATGCCAAACGATTGCGTGCATCCTTACAAAAAATGGGGCTTCAAATCTTTGGTGGAGTCGATTCCCCCTACCTTTTTGTACAAAATCCCCCCGGGAAGACTTCATGGGAATTTTTTGAACACCTTGCAGCAGAGTATGGCATTGTCACAATTCCAGGTTGCGGATTTGGAGAGAGTGGAGAGGGCTTTGTTCGCTTTTCCACATTCGCAAAAGAGGAAGATATGAAAGAAGTGTGCAAACGATTGGAGAGAGTTTCATGCGCTACGAAATAGATCGCGATCAAAGACATTTTTTTGAAGAAAACGGCTATATTGAATTTGAAGAAGTCGCTGAGAAAAGCCTTCCTCAAATCGTAGCAGAGCTCTTCAAAGAGCCCTGCTTGCGCCTTGCTTTTGAATGGAAAATTGGAACGAAAAACGCCTTTCCTGTACTAGAGCAATCCCTAAGAAACTTTGTCTCCATTAGCCCCATCATCTGTGCAATCATTTACACCGAAGAGAGAGTTCTTGTCCTCGCTCCCAACCACCGCTACCCTTTTCATGAAATCAAAAACGCCAAAATTATTGGCTATACAACCCGCAAAGCGGTCGTTAAGTACCATCCTAACGATCCCTTTACAGGAGAGTTAAAAAATCTCGGTTACGCCTCCGGTGACCGATTAAAAAGTGAAACCCACCCGATTCTTTACAACGAATGAAACAGAAATTTCTTCCCTTTGCTAAGACCTTAAAAAAACGCCAGGAGCAGCGTCACTACCAACAACTGCGTGCTATTCTCCCAACAGCTACCGCGCAAAAAAATCAAATTGTCCTAAACTCTTCCGATCCCCTTGGACTCTCCAACCATCCATTTGTAAAAGAGCGTACACTTGAATATCTTCTTAAGTGGGCTAGTGGCTCGACACCAACAAGATTGATCCCTGAGCACTTGATCAAACATGAAGAACTTGAAGAGAAACTCGCTAAACTCCTCGGTACCGAGAGCGCCCTGCTTCTTCCCTCTTCATTTGCTGTGCATGATGAAATTTTTAAACTCATTGCTCCACAAAGCGCCACCCTTCTTATCGACCGATTAGCCAAAAACCCTCTCTATCAAGCCGCTTATCGCACAGGAGCGGAGATGCTTCGCTTTGAACATAACGACCCGATTAGCATCAACCGCGAAATCTGCCGTGCTGAGAAAGGAGCCACCAAAATTCTCATAGCAGAATCTCTCTCAACCTACGAAGGAGACTTTGCCCCCTTAAGATCGATGATTGAAATTGCCGATGAGAGTGACACCCTTCTTTTGATCGACGAACAAAACGCTCTTAGCCTATACGGCCCTTTCGGTATGGGACTTTGCGCTAAACACCCAAAAGTTGATCTCATCACCGGCACTTTTCCAAAAAAATGCGGGAACTTCAACTCTTACATCGGCTGCTCCAACTTACTAAAAGAATTCTTTCTTACTTCTCACACCTTTCAAAGCGCGCGCCCTCTACCTCCTGCACTACTTGGCGTGATTGAAGCATTACTCGACCTTATTCCTGATATGCAAATTGAAAGAGAGGCACTTGAAGAAAAATGCAAACGCATACGCGAACAAATCCAAGATTTGGGATTAAAAGTGGGCAAAAGCCAGAGCCACATTATTCCCGTTATCTGCGGAGCTGATCGCGAGACTCAAGAGCTGATGGGACGCCTCACAGAGGCGGGAATCGTGGCAACCGCAATTAAACCCCCAGCCGTACCCCCTGGTAAATCCCGCATCAACCTTCACATCACAAAAGATCTCCGTGATGAGCAGATTGAGATTCTTCTTCAGACACTTAAGCATCCGAAACGATCTTTGCAGACAATGCGATAAGATCACCTACATTAGAGTTTCTCTACACTGATGATCTCATTAAGAAATAATATTTTATAAAAGCTTGCTTATTTATAAAGATTGTGATAAAATTCTTCCTTTATTAGGAGATTAATATGAGTATTTCAAGCAAAAATTTAGATTTAAGACCGTTAGAAGATACATGTTTTTTTGGATTGAGATCTGGTTATCCAAAGAATAGCTGTAGTAAAACTGTCTATAAGTATGTAATATGTTTTGAAAATTCAAGCGATCTATCTTCAGTTATACAAGCGGTTAAGAAGCTCTTGCAAGCCAATCCTTTTTTATGTGCCACTTTTCCACAAGAACCTGAAGACGAACTAAAGAAATTAATTGAAAAAAAACCGAACTTAACAATAAATGGAGAGGCCCTTTGTTTATCAAAAAATTGCTCCGCACCTCTTCGCGTTCCTTCTGAATGTACAGATAAGTATTTTTCGAAGTGTCTTTTAAAAGAACCCGTTAACTGTGGAAATGATCATTACCTTGAAAAAAATCGACTTTTTTACTGGACACAAACAAAGGGCAATGTTTGTCCCGCAGGTCACGCACTACCTGTAATTTTTGATGAACTTTTAATTGATGACGGTATAAAAGGGTCAGTTAGCGCGTGGCGTGAAGAATTAAAAAGGGGCAAAAGCGATGATAAGGAATTACGTGCTATCAGAGATGAACTGTCCAAAATAAAAACTGAATTAAAAGATGTAAAATCACAATTAGCATTGAACCAGAAGATCGTTGCAGGATTTCAGCAAACTGATCCCATTTTGCTGGCGAGCTACCCTTCGAAGGTAATCATTAAGCTAGCTCTTCCGAAGGTAAGCAAGATCGCATTACGAACATTCAGCAAGAGCGCCACAAAAGAGAGCTCAAAAGCGTTTGGAAAAACGGTGGCAACAAAAGGTGTACCAGTTATTTCCACTATTTTAGGGGTAGGGTTTGCCATCCATAGGTACCAGACTATTCCTAATCGTGATGGTAAATGGATAGTAGAAGAAGATTGGAAAGTTGGAGTAGAGTTGCTGTCTGCTGCAGCTACGTTAATCCCTGCCTGGGGAGCGGTGGCTTCCTTTGCAATAGATACAGCATTACTAGGAAGCGACATATATGATGCGATGCCAGAGGATTTGTCAGCTGAAATCAGTGTGGATGATGCAAAGGAGTACCTTGGTTTGGAAAATACTGAGTTAACTAGAGAAAACATATGTGCTGCCCATAGAAAAGTAAGCAGGTTGCTACACCCTGATAAAACTTTAAATGATATTGTAGATGACAAAGAAGAGCATACGAACGTAATTCAGAAATATTTAAACGCGTGCCGAGACTTGCTTTTGGAAGAATTAGATGAGCAGAAGGCAGCGAGTAAACCTCGAGACGTAAAGTTTGTTGAAAACGAAACAAAAAAAGATCTTTAAGGCATTTCATCATGGCAACATCCAGTATTATCAAATCCCTACCTAAGCTTGTTGAAACTGTAAAGGCTATTTTTCCTGATAGCAAGGTTGAGGAGCTTGCTTTGAGGGCGAGTAATTCAGTGCAGATAAGATTTCAATTAGCCAATTCCTTACCCCCACTCTCTATTGAAAATGCAGTGGCTAAAAAAGAGTTCATTGAGGTCTTAACACATTTAAGAGGAGTTTGCGATCGTCTTGAAATTGGCATACCAACAATAACTTCAGAAATAGATAGTACAATTTTTACTGTTCAGCTCCCTCTGATAAACTGGGAAATTTTCCAAAGAGAAGAATTCGAATCTCGTGGTGGAGACTGTGCTCAATATATACTCATTTTTTTGAGAGAAAACGCTGGTGTCGAGAATTTAATGAATTTAGGACTAGCTCCTCAACAAATAGACCGGGGTGATAACGGACAAGCTCTTACATATTTTAGAGAAGTTTTAAGGAGAATAAATAGTTTACCAGAAGCTTCTAATTCAGGAGAACTACTCAACAAATTACGTGATTGCTACCCAAGCGTTTGGCAAAATTTGCTTATTGAGAATGCTAAAAAACGAATGCAGGAAATAGACGCTGGAATTAGGAATCACTATCAAGAATATCTGTGTGCATTAAACGATAGAGTAATTGGGCAAGCTCATGCTACCGAAAGAGTTTCTGAAGTGTTAACGACACAAAAAACAGGCGATGCAACGAAAGTTTTTATTTTTTGCGGTCCATCTGGAGTCGGGAAGACTGAACTTGCTAAAGCGATTTCTGGGTTAAAATCAGGTGTGTTAGTTCGGCTTGACATGCAAGAATACATTGCAGAACACACATATAGTAATTTGTTTGGTTCTCCAACGGGATATGTGGGATCAACT
Source organism: Candidatus Algichlamydia australiensis (assembly GCA_033977065.1). Lineage (GTDB taxonomy): Bacteria > Chlamydiota > Chlamydiia > Chlamydiales > JAJFMI01 > Algichlamydia > Algichlamydia australiensis. Next base: position 5,546 of record JAXCHI010000002.1, on the reverse strand, counting down.
GACAAACCTAAATTCGCCAAAAAACTAGACTTAACTAACCCAAAAAAAATTACATGTACGCAAAGCGATGACTGTCATGAGCTTTATGAAGTAACGGATGCTGTAATATTATTTGATGAATTTGAGAAGGCTCACCATAAGGTGCGCACCTCCCTATTAACAGTTTTTGATGAGAAAGTTTTTTCCGTTGGGTTTACAAGAGCTAGCTCGCAAGTCACACTAAAGTATAAATTTAAAAATTGTGTACTTATTGCGACTTCAAATCTACTTCAAGGCGAAATATTAAAGGCATTCACTCTTGGCAAATCCATAAAAGAAATAACAACTCTTTTTGTGGACTTGAATAAGCAATTGCCTCAAGGAGATGGTTTTCCTCCTGAGTTATTGGGGAGGATGGAACTTATTCCCTTTCGTCCAGTTTCAAGAGGAGAAAATTTTCAAAAAATCCTTGGATTCAAATTAGATACGTTTATTAAGATTTTAAAAAAGGACTTATTTGTGAATGAGGTCCGATTAAAAGAGAGCGTCAAAATACTAGAGCTTTTGGAAGACCAATTGTATGTAGATGGAACAAACATACGTGCAGCAGATGAATATTTCGATAAAGTAAAAGGTAGAGCGAACAAAAATAAGGATAAATGGGGAAGTTTAGATAAAGTGAGATTAACTATTAGCGTTAAAGAAGATAAGCCATTAATAAACGTCTCACTTTTTATAGAAGAAATGAGAGAATATTGGGAAGTAGAAGAATTTCAATTTTTTTTCCCTGAATTTTAGAGCTTTATAAACCAGGAGAATGACTTATGAGAACAAAAGAACTAAGTGTAACAATAGGTGATACGAGGTATTCAAGAGGGAACTGGCCTAATACAGCAACAGCTGCCAACTTGGCAGGTCTTTCATTAGGAGTACTTGGGAAAGTTCTTGCTTCAACCAACTATTCAATGACAAATTCAGTACTAACGAGTGGATTGTTAGCTACTGCTGTGACAGCCGTGGGATACTCTGTCTACAAAAAAGAATATGGAGTGTCATTGCTTGCTTTAAGTAGCATGGCTTGTAGTGGAAGAGAGAGAAAGGCACCGGTTTATTTTTTTATGGGAGTTGCTGAAATAGCCAATTTATTCTCAAATATTCACAGTGAGAGTAAGCACCTCATTCCAGATTTAAAAAAAGCATTTGAACGCCGAGGCGACTTAACAATTCTGGAAAATGCTAGGAGACATATCGGTGGAATAACAGATGAAACAACCGCTGAAGAGATTAGAACGCGTTGCAACCGATCAATTGCAGACAATGAAAGAAAAATAGCTAATCTTCCAGCTCCACTTGCAGCAAATTTAAAGGAAATGATTAAAAGAACAGAAACAGCAAGGGACACATGTCTTAAAGCATGTAAAGAATCATCCTGAAGCAAGGGGTTATAGAGAAGTTTTTTTAGGCCATACTTTTCAGGCATGAGGCTATTGAAAAAACATCCGCATTAGAGATGAGAACTCACCTCGCAGGAATTGATCTCGCTTATACAAACAAGCAGTGCTACCCAAAAACATCAAAGCCTCCTTAGAGAAAACTAGACGCGTGCGCAATAAAAGACTCATCCGTAAAAATTGTGAAAAGTAGGTGATAGAGGCAGATTTGATCGCTACTTTTGCAAAAAATCATACCAATTGTACTAACAGTTCTTGCTCCTAAAATAAACGGAAACCAAATCGGTACGATGAAGTTGCTATCGACTCTTCCAGCTACATGTACCTTCTCATCTGCTTTTCAGTGGAGATAAGTCCAGTAAGCAGAAAGTCGCAACTGCTCTTTTTAACGTGAAAGCTCTCGCATGAAAATGGAGCGCAAACGTGAAAAGTAAAGCGATTGTATGGGATTGGAGAAACTGTCTAAACCATGCAAAGTTTTCTACAAAACAAAAAAAACAGCCGCGCAAGCGGACGTGAAAGGGGCCCCTCCCGAAACGAAGTGGAGGGTGGGGAATGAACGCGCGATGCGCGCGATGGCTTCAGATTGGCTTTGAAAAATTGCGGTGCAGGAGGAAGAAGCAGTGCTTTGCACGATTTTCCGACGAAACGCAATTTGGCATGCCAAGATGAAGCTCAAAGGGCAGCGGGGATTTGCCCGACTGTCTCTATTGGCTGTTTTTTTTAAATTAAACACTAAAATTTTTGTTACAGAGCACTAGAGCCAACCAATTTGGATGCTTAAAAATCGAGCCTTAACTCAACTCTCAAGCCTTGAATTTCTAAATTGCCTCCGGGAGTCTCATTCATAACGTAATTATTAGCAGTTATTGCCGTTGCAGTCAGTGGGGTAGAATCTCTTGCATTCGAAATAGCGATCAACTCGTTTTGGTCAAACCAGGTCTCTACTTGATAAAACACCCCGATCATAAAACGGTGATGGTTTTCATTAAACAGCTTTTGCCACTTAAGGCCGATTTTTGCTTCTAAAGAGGGTCTTACCGCCGTAAAGTCTTCTCTTACATTGATCTCCTCATTTAAAATTTGGGGATCACCTCCAAAGCTCACGAGCAATCCACCATCAAATTTCTCACGAATTTCAAAATCACCATAGAGGAGCGAAAGAAAGCCACCACCGATAAAGGAGAAGCTTTTTGTAATAAACCACTCTAAGTCTGTTCCAAAGTGAACTCCAACTCCTTTGTAATCATTTGATGCAGTAAAACTTGTGTTTTTGAAAAGAGTAGTTGATACTCCTGCATCGTTAAATGTATATCCACCACGATATCTTGCTTCGTAATCTTGGTGAATCCATGCAGCGCGTAGCCCTAATTTTGGCTTGAATGCTAGCCACTCACCTAAAAATAAATTTCGACTTGCTGCGACATCAGCAACATTAAAATTCAATGTCCAGTTCGCTTTCGCTCGATCTGCATTTGCTCCCAAAATGAATGGAAACCAAATTGGTGAAATAAAATTGTTATCGATCCTTCCCGATACAGTTACCTGCTCATCAGCGTTTGAGTGTAAATAAGTCCAATATGCAGAGATTTGCGACTGCTCCTTTGAAGAAAAAATATACCCTAAACCAACAGAGAGGCCAGGATCCCATTCAAAATTCAGGTTTTTTGGCCGAAACTTTACCTGAGCAACATCATCAGGGGCGGTGATCTCAGAGACATTGATTGTATCTGCAAATGCAAGCCCACCAACTTCAGGTTTGAGGTAAAGAAAAGAGGCGTCAAAGAAAAGTCCAGACTCTACAGAGGCACTTCCGACCACTCCTTGCCAATTATCATAGATATTTTTTTGTGCCACGTCTTGAATAACCAACTCATCATCACCCGCTAAGGAGTAAGCTGAAAAACAAAAAAACGAAAAAATTAAAACTGAAAATTTCATAAACACCTATTTACTAGTATAAAAAAAATATATAAATCTTTTTTTATTTCATGAAAACATTTTTTTTTCAAAAGGAGAAAGAAGAACTTATCTCACTAAGGCTATTATATGATTTTCTCTTAGAAATTGTTCGGAGCTTCCTAAAAAACGAGACCATTATGACACCAATTCCGTTTTGGACATGTCTAAAACGGAATTGGTGTCATAATGGTCAGCATGCAGACGAGACACTAAACAACAAAAAGCGAGTGTTTTTAATGCAAGCGGTTTAAGATGGCGTCGACGGTGAAGCCAAATTCTTGGGCAAGATCGCTGGCGGGGGCTGACTCGCCAAAGCCTTCCATGCAGATGGCGATGCCATCTGGGCCAAGCCAGCGGTGCCAGCCTTGAGCGATGCCTGCTTCGATCGAGACGCGCTTGCCAACATCACCGCCAAGTATGCTCTCGATGTACTCTTTCGGTTGTTTTTCAAAAAGCTCCATACAAGGCATAGAGACAACGCGCACTTGTTTTCCTTGGCGTTCAAGCGCTGCTGCAGTGTCAAGAGCAAGGGAGACTTCCGATCCTGTTGCAATAAAGCAGTAGTCCGCCTTGTCTTTCTCTTTTTTTAGAATGTAAGCACCACGACCTACGCCGTTTTCAAATGAGACAGCGCGAGATTCGGCAAGTTCAGGAAGGTTTTGTCGCGAAAGAATAATGGCAGAGGGACCTTCATATTTGAGCATTGCCCACCAACTCGCTTTCACCTCCCAGCTATCTGCTGGACGAAAGACATGCAGTTTTGGGATGGCACGCAGGGCAGCAAAGTGTTCGACAGATTGGTGTGTAGGACCATCTTCACCTAAAAAGATTGAGTCATGGGTAAATTGGTAAAAGGTGTGATAACCGGAGAGAGCGGCAAGTCGCACCGCGTTACGCATGTAGTCAGAGAAGGTAAGAAAGGTGCCAACAAAGGGCAGAATCATGTGCGTTTGGAAGAGGCCAGCTGCAATGGCTGCCATACCAAATTCGCGCACTCCATATTTAATGTTACGACCTTTAAAGTCATTGGGTGCGATGAGAGGATAGGTCTCCATCATCGTTTTGTCTGAACCAGAAAGGTCAGCTGAGCCGCCGTAGAGAAATGGGAGGGCTTCACCCAACTTTTGCAAGACTTTGTTAGATGCGCTGCGGCCTGCAATCGACTCTTTGCCCATTTCAAGATCTGCTAGTTCTTTTTCTAAGGTATCAGGGATGGTGCGGTTCATCATGGCGTCAAACTCTTTTGCCAAGTCGGGATTTTCCGATTTCCATTCGGAGAAGAGTTGGTTCCACGCCCCCTCTAGCTGCAGATCGCGTTTCTGTTTCTGCTCAAAAAATGTAATGACACTGCCTGGCACATAAAAATCTTCATCGGGAATACCAAGTGCTTCTTTTGTGAGCTTCATCTCTTCAGGACCAAGAGGAGATCCATGTACTTTATGTGTACCCGCTTTGTTAGGGGAACCAAATCCAATCGTTGTGTGCGCAATGACGATCGTGGGACGCTGCTGCCCTGCTTGTACTTGGCTAAGGGTACGATCAACTTGCTCAATGTCGTTTGCTTCCATTTCAAAGACATCAAAACCGTACGCCTTAAAACGCTCAGCTGTATCTTCTGAACCCGATTGCGCAAGAGGGCCATCCAAGGTAATTTTGTTAGAGTCAAAAATGAGAACGAGATTGTTGAGGTTGAGGTGACCAGCTAGGCTACACGCTTCGTGAGAAATTCCTTCCATTAAGCAGCCATCTCCACAAAGACAGTAAACTTTACTGTTGAAAAGTTGCTGTTTTTGGGTATTGAATTTTTCACCTAAAATTTTTAATCCCAAAGCTTGTCCCACGGCATTGCCGATCCCTTGTCCTAGCGGTCCAGTGGTCGCTTCAACACCGGGTGTCATGTGAAATTCTGGGTGTCCAGGTGTTTTAGAGTGAAGTTGGCGGAAATTTTTTAACTCCTCCATCGGCAAATCAAAACCAGAGAGATGGAGGCAGGAGTAGAGCCACATTGAACCGTGACCAGCAGAGAGAATAAGACGGTCGCGCCCAACCCAATCGGGGTTTTTTGGATTGTGTCGCAATAGGTGACCGTAGAGATAGGCACCGAGTTCTGCGCAGCCAAGAGGCATACCAGGGTGACCTGAGTTTGCCTTCTCT
>JAXCHI010000001.1:0-87402 GCA_033977065.1 Candidatus Algichlamydia australiensis | reverse complement strand
AAAATCACCGTCTAAGCCGCCGGATTTAATTTTTTTAATCCGGCGGCTTAGATTAATATAAGCGTTTAATCCGCCGAGTTTAATTTTTTTAATCCGGCGGGTTAAACAAAATCAACGCTACCTAACTAGTAAGTGACTTATAATAAACTTGTTGAAGTATGAAAAAAAGAAGCCCTAAAGTAAGAGAAATACCAGAAAAAATTATTGGCCGTGAAAGAGAGCAAGAGCTCTTAAACGACTTAATAAGGTCAAAAAAGTCAGAATTTATAGCAATCTACGGTCGTAGAAGAATTGGAAAAACCTATTTAATTAAAAACTTTATGAGTTCGGTTTCAGGAACGTTTTTTCACGTTACGGGAATCCAAAAGGGAACCTCTAAGGACCAACTAGAAGAATTCGCAAAACAAATTGGCAAAACGTTTTACAATGGGCCTTCGATAATCCCAAGCAAGAGATGGATAGATGCATTTGAAAAACTCACGGAAGCCATTGACGAAATGCCAAAAAATAAAACAATTATCCTATTTTTTGATGAATTACCCTGGATGGCAACGCCTAGGTCGAGGCTTTTAACAGCTTTAGAATTATATTGGAATCGTTACTGGGTTTTTGACAAAAGAATAAAACTCATTATTTGTGGATCCGCAACGTCTTGGATTATTGAAAATATTATCAATAACGAGGGTGGTTTACATAATAGAGTTACACGTTCGATCCAGTTAAAGCCATTCTCTCTAAATGAGGCAAAAAAGTACCTAAAAGAGAAGAAGATTCATTTAAACAATTGTCAAATTCTAGACCTTTACATGGTTTTAGGTGGGATACCTTTATATTGGTCATTTGTTCGTAAAGGATTGTCTTCAAGTCAGTGCATAGATGAACTTTGCTTTAGAGATGATGGCCCGCTTATAAAAGAGTTTGATCGCTTGTTTGAATCTCTTTTTGAAGATCCTAAGCCGTACGTTGACTTGATTCGTATTATTGCAAAAAAAAGATACGGAATTGGTCAAAATGAGCTGATAAAAGTTTCAAAATTGCCGGATGGAGGAAATACAGTTAGAAGATTAATGCAGCTAGAAGAAGCAGGGTTTATTATGGGACTTGTTCCTTATGGTCACAAAGACAAGGGAAAATATTATGTTATAGACGATGAGTACAGTCTTTTTTATTTAAGCTGGATTGAACCGAATATAAAAACAATATATAAAAAAATACAAACTGCAGGTTATTGGAAGTCACAATCTAAACTAAGTTCTTGGAAATCTTGGTCGGGTTATGCGTTTGAATCTGTATGTTATAAGCATATCGATCATATTAGAAAAGCTTTCTTAATTGACCCTGGAGCTACTGTTGGAACTTGGAGATACGCGCCTAGAGTAAAAGAAAAAAGTGAGGGTGCTCAGATTGATCTCCTCTTCGATAGGTTAGACGGTGTAATAACGCTTTGCGAAATTAAATCCTCCGATAAACTCTATGCAATAGATAAGCTCTATGCAAAAAGTCTTTTAAGAAAAATGGATGTCTTTCGTAAGCAAACAAGAACAAAAAAACAGCTCTTTTTTTCGATGGTTACTACCCATGGGTTGAAACCAACAATTTATTCTGAGGAACTGATTTCTGTTGAAGCTACACTTGAAGACTTGTTTTTAGACAGAAACTATGTTTAATCCTTTAAAAAAAAGCATGTTCGGAATTTGCGAACTAAATCTACTGTTGATCACAGTGAAACTTCAAAAAATAAAGATAGAAATTTAAAGCAAATTTTAAGGTTGCATCAGCATAGAAGATAGTGATAAGGTGTCGAGTTATTACTAATAAAAATCGCCGATAAAAGAATAGATCGTCTATCTATGAAATATAAAATAATCTTCTCTTCTATTTTAAGCCTATGTGCAACATGTTCAGCAGGTTTGGATGATCAAATGGAGAAGTTCTTCGATAAATATAATACGGTAAAAAGCATATCCTCTCCTGAAGTCGTAAATTCACAACTAGGAACACATTTTTTAGGGGGAGGAGGAGAGGCGCGAACCAATGTTTACGATGTAAACCCTGTACACATAAGTTTACCAAAATTTTCTGCTGGGTGTGGGGGGATCGACTACGCTTTAGGTGGAATTAATATTGCAAGCAAAGAAGAGGTTAAGCAGGCCCTAAAGAGCATCGCTACGAATGGGGTAGGCTACGCTTTTCTACTCGGAATAGAGACTACTTCTCCAGTAATTGCTAGTAACATGAAGACCATTCAAACTTGGGCAAACCAATTAAACAGCATCAATATTAACTCTTGTGAACTTGCTACATCTCTTGTGCAAGGAGCTTGGCCAAAGAGCCAGAGAGCTTCTAGTTACATTTGTGAACATGCGGCAACGACTCATTCACTCTTTACGGATCATATTACAGCTAAGCATGGTTGTAGGGACGACAAAGATAAGAGGCAAAAAGCATTTCAGAAAATCGAAAAAGAAAATGAGGACTTTTTAATTGAGGACTACAATGTAGCCTGGAAAGCATTGAAAGACATGAACATTGAACCTGAGATGAAAAATCTATTTATGAACATCACAGGTACAATCGTTGCGAAAAAGGATCAAGAAATAAAAGTTTATCCCCCACAGTGGAAACAAGCCATGGAAATTCTGCGGTATGGAGGATCACTTAAAAAGGCGTATCAAATTGGAAAGGATAATCTTTCTGTAGAGATTAAGCCTTTAATTATACAAACCGAATCCTCTTGGAAATTCCTTATAAAAAGGACCCTGCAATCAATTCAAGATAAGATTTTACTAGAAAATAAAGGGGTTACAAACTCCTTAAGTGATAAGGAAAGAGATTTGATTGCCACAACTCGATTTCCAATAGGAACCCTTCTGTCCCTAATGGCTCAATATAATGGTAAAGGAGGGCTAATAGCAGTAGACCGCTATAGTGATCTAATAGCCTTTGAACGGGTCTTAAAGTTTGCAGAAGAGGTTGCTAAAGAAACGCTACATAAAGCTGAAACAATGCGAGTCATTCAGGTCGATTCTATGAACCTTGATAAATATATCAAGCAAGTAAACGAGGTTATTCAAGAACTCCATGCTCTCAATATGGAAAATCTCCAAAAGATTTCTACAGAACATCAAATGATTAACTACCTGATGAAAATAGACAAAACGCTAAGAAGAAAAGAGAGAGGGGTTTGATGAAAAGACTACAACTCTTGCTCTTCATAAGCTTAGTATTTCTTCCCCAGGCAAGTTTATTGGCGAAATCATCAAAACATAAAATCTCATCTAAAAAGAACAGTGAACTTGCTATCCATACCTATGGGGGAGGGGAGCTACTAGAAAAAGTTTTTCGAGGGATTTCCATGCTTGTTTATGGAAATAGTAAAACCGGAACAGGAAAAACCTTTAAAGCACTCATACGATTAGCCTTAATTATTGGGGGATTTAGCTCTATTTGCATGATCCTTTCACAAGGAAAGTTAGATGCTTTAATTAAGAGTTTTTTTCTCCCTGCAATAGGGATAGTGACCTTTCTATTGGTTCCCAGGACAAACGTATATATCTACGATCATTTGGTCCAATCTACTCCATCAGCGAACGTATCTTCACTAAAGAAAGTAGAAGATATTCCTTTCTTTATGGGAAAGTTTGCTACTCTATTAAGTACAGCAAGCCATATTCTTACAAAAGCGTTCGAGGCTGTTACACATGGGGTAAATGACTCTCAATATAACTGGACAGGGCATATCTACGCAGGAGATCAGTTCTTTAATGCAAAGAAAAACAAAATAGGAAATCCTCAGTTAGAAGATAGTTTTAGAGAGTTTTGCCGTGAATGCGTGTTTCGAGATATTGGAGTTGGCTTATACTCCAAAGATGATCTTGTTAAAACTCCCGATATTTTAGCGTTTTTAGAATCAAATACTTCAAACATAAGAACAGTATTCATTAAAGAATTTGCCACTGAAGACGATGTTGGAGAACAATCAGTAGCTGGAAGTTTTTACTCTTGCAAAGATGCAATAAAGGCCATTCGTGAACAACTTGGTCATCCAAAGAGTGAAGCAAAGAAGATAGCAATAGAAGAAATTGCTAGTGATCTTGGATTCTTGCTAAACCATAATAAAAATGGAAAAAGCGGCTTAAAAGACCTCATGAAGCAACAGCTCGCTATAGACGTACTCAAAGAAGAGCTCCCCGGAGACATAGATAGCTTTGCTGTTAAACGAGCAGACCTTCAACAACAAAACCAACAAAAAATTCTTGGGGCTCTTGGTGCCCGCTCTATAGTAGCAACGCAGAATTATTTCGAAGCGATTATCTACACGATGTTTCCTCTGGTTATCATCTTTTCCCTCCTTTCCTTTGGAATAAAGCCCTTATTAAATTGGGTCCAATTTTGCCTTTGGGTAAATATTTGGCCTCCTTTCTACGTCATTGTGAATTTTCTCCTCTCCTCATTATGGAATATGGGTAAAATGCGCAACTTTGGATCATGTAGTGAATTAACCTTAACTACATCAGAAGGGTTATCAGACCTTTACTCCTCAATGGAGGCCATTGCAGCGATTTCTATGGCTTTTATTCCCTTTCTCTCGTGGGTGATTTTGAAAGGGGGAGTCTCTCAGATGGTCCATCTCTCTTCATCCCTTACAGGCCCTTCACAAACAGCCGCAGCAACCTCAGCCGCAGAAATGACAACAGGTAATTACAGCTACGGAAATGTTAGCCTAGACAACACAAATGCAAACAACGCTCAGCATTTGCAACAAAATTACTCAGGATCTCTATCCCTAGGAAAAACAAGTATTGACCAAGGATCAGAAACTTTAAGTCACGTAGATAGCAGTGACAATCTATACCTCAGACAAAACGATTCCTACCTTAGAGAGGGGATTACAAAATCTGATACCTTTAGCTCCTCTCTACAGGAGTCATTGAATTCATCGGAAACGGCATTAACAGATTCAAGTAGAGCAACATCTGATACCATCACAGATACCTCCAATAAAGCAGTCGGCCTTGTAAATGCATTGAGCAAACAGATACAAACGGGTCATAGTTCTAACTCGCAAGAGATGACAAGCCAACAAGAAGCTGTTCACTTCTTAAATTCTATTTCTAATGAATACGCTTCCTCGAAAGGAATCAGCCGTGATGAAGGAATGCGGGAATTGATATCTGCCGGTGTATCTGTAGGTCTTAAAGCGCCTATATTTGGAGGTATCGATGGAGGAACACAATATTCAAAGCAGGGAGGAGCCTCTCTCTCATACTCTGATAATGAAGCAGCAAGATATGCAAGCACAGACCAATTCCAAGAACACCTTCAAACCATAAGAAATTTATCAACCTCAGACGTGAAAAGCCTTATGGGATCTGAGGATACAAGACTGCATGAGGACCTCTCTCATTCATGGAACCAAGCAGATTCAACATCAGAGCAGTGGAGATCCGCCTATACAAGGCAGCAAGCCCTTTCAGAATTAAGCAGTATAACAGAGAGTGAAAACCTATCACTCCAACAAAATCTCAACCAGAGATTTGTAGAATATACGAGAGATCAATATGGGAGAGACTCGGGGAAAGTTGCTGAAGTTATGAATTTACCTAGCAATAGTTCTGAAAAAAGGACTTTAATTGATGGATTTATTCAAACATACCGTCCTGAAGGAAATTTTGAAGGTGATCAAGTGTCAATACACCGCTCTCACCAGGAAAACCTCGGAGAGATGCCAAAAAGTGAGTCACATTTTGAAAAAGAAAGCGTTTTACTATCTGAACGAGGAAAAACAGAGATTAGGAATATGGATTCTGAATCGAATATTGATTCTTCAACAAGAAATGCTAAGGATGAACAACAAGAAATGCTCTCGCATCATAAATCAGTACTTCAAGAGGGAATGACTCATAAAAAATCCTATATAGAAGAAGAGATAGACAGGGATTTATATGAACATTTTGAATCTAAAACTTCTTTTATTAATGGAGGAAAGAAGATATACAATAAGATGTTTTCAAAATAAATTCATATAGTTGGATTCTTGTAAAGGTTTGCGTCATCCGGAAATACTTTCAAATTCATCTACAGAAATCAAAAAATCTTCAAATGACCCTTTTTGATTAATTTCATGGTTAGGAACTACATAAATCCAATGTTGCTCATCAGCAATAGCAACTTTGAAAAAATGAGTTGGAACAGCAACAGAATTCTCACCTAAAACTTCGTACATTACATAGTCGACCCTGAAAAAAGATGATTTTTACCGGTTTTTGTCCCGACTAAATCTGGTTTAAATTTTTATTTACCCTGGTCCTCTTTCTTTTATTCTATTTTTTTTGCTTTTTCTAACCAAACAACTCTTTTTTGTCTGTTTTTGGAATGGAGGTAGCGTTGGTTTTTTGCTTCTCCCTAATATTTTTTTTGGGGGGGGGTAATTTACGTTATTCCTCTCAAGATGATTCTGCAGTTCTCTCCAGCACCGCAAAGTATTGCGTTTAGTTCGTCTCCCAAGATTCCTTTGAGGTAATTGCGTTTAAGTTTTCCATCGCTTTTCATGTGGCCTATGCGTGGTTCTATTGCTTGACGCCGAGCTAGTTGTTTTTTGTACCAGGCTGTTAATCCTCTTCTCATGCCAGAGATCCACACCTTGATTCCTTCTACTTTATGCCCTTTGTATCCTCTGTCTAAAAATGCCATTTCTACTTCATGCCCGGTTATGGATTCTGTATTTTCTAGGGCTTTTTTCAGGGTGTGTCCGTCGTACGGATTCCCATGGCAGGCTTGGCTACTCACGACTACTCCCTCTTTGTGTGTGACTACAATCGAGACTTTGCAGCCAAATTCGTATTTTTTATGCGCTTTTCCTTTTGCTATGCACTCTACTTCTTCATGTAGGCTATAAATCTTATTTTTGTCTTTTCGTTTTTGCAAAAGAATTTTCTCTATTCGGTTCAAAAGATTGCAGAGATGCGGCTCGTTTTTATCTTCGGTCCATTTTTGCATTTCTCTTAGGACTCTTCCTGTTATCGTTCTGAGTTTTTTAAGTTCTCTGTGCGCTCTTTTCATTTGCCTTGCATGCGCGTATCGACTGTAGAGTTGAGCGTGTTTTCTTCCTGTTCTTGTGTAGGTTTGCCTCAAACGGATCCCTCTTTTTTTTGCGATCCTAACCATCACCTGCAAGCTTTTTAAGTAGAGGTTTACATCTCTTGGGTAGGTTACATTTTTTTCCATTACTGTAGTGTCTGCAATGACGCGTTTAAAGCTCACAGGTTTTACTATTCCTGTGATTTCTGCTGCTCTCACCGTTGCTCTTAATATCGCTTCCGCTCCTTCTACTCCTATTCTCTTTCTCCACCTAGACATCGATGATGGGTTGATAGGTAGCTCCCACTGCAGATAGTCATATCCACAAAAAAACTGCCAATAGGGGTTTTCTAGCCAGTTTTGAAGGGTATCTTCATCTGACACATCAAAGCAGTGCTGTAACATAAATAACCCACTGATTAAACGAATAGGCTTTGCGGGCGCTCCTACTTTAGATGGAAAGTACGGGCTAAGAGCTTTTTCTAGATCTTCCCAAGGAACTGCCTTGCTCATTTTGAACAATGGATTTTTAGGGTTGAGTTGATCTGAAAGTCGATGCTCAAAAAGCCTTCCTTCTTCAAAATTTAGTGTTTTTGGCTTCATAAATCTACAAGAAAATTGAGGGTTTGGTTCTTCTTTCTTGCATATTTTAACTCAAAAAAAACCTCCGTTTCAAGGCTTTTTCATAGAGAGTATGTGAATTTTTCAGGGTCGACTACATATCCCCCCCCCCCCCCAGTTTCGATATTTGGTAAAAAAGCGGACCGGTGATTACATCAATAAAGTCATACGGATGACACAAATTCCGAATATGCTTTTCCAATTTTGCCCAAAATTTACGATTTAGCAATGGGGCTTGAAGACAAATACTTGAGAGAAAAAAGTTTCTTGAATAGATTGCTCAGAATGCTTTTGATCTGCTGCTGGGACCATGTGTCCTCTATCAAACCCTGAGCCTTTGTAGTCGCTTAAACGGCTTTGATGAAGAGGATATATGCGACTATCTTCAGAAAAGAAACATTTTTCCCTGCTAACGTTTTTATTTATTAGTTTGGAAGAGATACGTCCAATAGGGGAGCTTAGTACGACCATCATAGGCCACCGTATATCCCTTATTAAAAAGAATTGGCAGTGCTGATGGATACTGGAAACTAGTAGAATCACTTTGTAATCCTTTGGCAATTAGTCCAAGTAAAAAAATCCAAGGAATTGGATTCCTATAGAAAAAAGCCTTTTATGAATCAAATCTAACCTCTCGCTCTCCTCGGTGCATTCTCTTCGATGCGAGATATATTTTGCAAAGCAGCTAAACGTAATCTTTTAAAATAAAAAAGCATTTGTTAAAATCTTGTTAAGTTGTTAGCGGGAGGTAAAAAGATGGCAACTTTAGGATATCACATAGTTGGAAGGGTTCCTTCGGCAAATCCCATTGTATTTTGCAACGGGATCATGAATAAGCCCGATGAGGCAAATGCTAGTGCAGAAAGCATTTCCAATATCTTCGGTGGTAAAAGGGTTATTGTAAAACATAACCCAACAGACTTTCCTAGCTATCTTGATTTTAGGGTAAGAGAAGACGAGGAGGCTCGACTATCACGTGAGCTTGCAATTTTGATCAATCAACTCGTTGAAGATAAAGACCATCTTGTCTTGTTTGCCCACAGCCATGGAGTAGTAATCTCTGACCGAGCTTTGCAACAGCTTAGTCGTCCAGTAAGAAGGAAGATTCGTGTTTATACTTTTGGAGGTGCTTCAGTAATTCCAAAGAGATTGGCTGGAGTAGCAAAGAATTTTGTGTTTAAAGATGACTTAATCGCAAGAGTGGGCAATATTAATTCGCAAAGACCAAGTGTTTTATATTCGATGAATTTAGTTAACGGGGAACTGGGTAAGATGTCTCTTGATGACGCCATAAATAAATGGGCATATCGCAGTCTTTGCAATAAAATTCCAATTGGATCACCTAAATATAATACCATTGTAAGAGAAGGAAATCCTGAGGCAATAGTTGCCCATCCAAAATATTGGGAAGAACTATCTAGATATAAGGGTTATTTTGACAAATATGATGTTACGTTCTTAGACGGTGAAGAATTTCAAACACCAGCATACAAGCCTTTGAAAAAGCATTCCTCTAACATTTTTGAATTCTATCAAACAGTTGGAATAAACATTTTCCGAGGGATTGCTGCTTTTGGAGCCAATGCTTTTAAAAATCACGAATTTTCTTCCTATTTGCCTCAAATTATAGAAATAGCTAGAGCCCACCCCGAATAGGTATTTCTTCCTAGAGAACCTTGATGGAGCTCTAAGCTAATACTTTATTGTTTCTGTGCCTACGATTTAGCCTGAACATTTTCACGCTCATCCAAAGAAACCATAAGCTAATTAATGGCAAGATGACAAATAGGGGTGTAGACTTAAAATGAAAAGAAAAAGCTAAATGCATTAGAGATGAGCTAATAAATAGCAAAGATCCAAATCCAATTAACAGCTTATTCCCTAGTTGCTTATAGCAGTGATGATGCAACATAAGATATACGAAGGTAGAAAACATGAGATAGCAAGAAAAATAGAAAAAATAATGATACCTATCTTGGAAAAGCTGAGAATCTAAAAAACATAAAGAACTTGCTGAGCATATTGTAAATGACGACAATACTGCAACAAGCGATAATAGCCATCTTTTTCTAGTAGAAATTGCCTTTCTAGAAAATAACACATCATCAGACGGATCTTTATAGTACATTTTATTAATAGAGATTAATTTTCTAGCAAAAATAGCCCATGAAATATAAAAAATAGCATGTGATGCAACTTGAGTAATTCCAAAAATTGATAAATCTTCTTGCACACAAAAAACAATTACGGAAAAAATAACTGAAATAGGACCAGCTATGTAGTTAAATTTTAGTAGCTTATAGCCGTTCTTAATATAGACACAATAATATAAAATTGCAAAAGCCAAACCATTTAATAACATTGTGAAGAATATGGATATAGTGGGAGTCTTTAAAGCAAAATTAGATGTTGGATTTGTAATTAGATGAATGAACTGAAAAGCACTATTTGTAAACATGTATAATATAGTAATAATCAACCAATTCTTTTTTAAATTAATGTGGGATTTCCCTAAGAATTCAATACCGCTCATAATTTTTTATTGTTTTAGATGTTTTCAATATTTTATGTTAGTAATAGTCAAAATATATTCGCAAGCACTTTCTTCATATAGCTCATTTTTATTGTAAATTCTATTGAATAACTATATTGTAATCGTAGAAATATACATGATCTCATGGGATTAATAAAGATTTTGACAGAAGGTGGGCAAACATGGGCTCACAGAATAAGAATGGTCAAGCAAGTACTTCGCCTTGCAATAATGATCTCGATAACAGCAGGCACCGGATCATTTATTACAGCTATGTGCAAGCAGCCCAATCAAAAGTACAAGTCTATATGGTACTGTGTAAAATCTAAATTCCTTAGAAATTCTAATAAAAGAATATCTGTAACCTCTGATTATTGGGGTTATGCTAATAATATCTCTTTCCGAGGCGAACGAAAAACCATCAATGTAAATCCAGGTAGAGTATTAAGGGTATCTACTCCAATTGCCCATAGCCTATTAATAAATGCAATGTATGAGTTAGGTAGAGCTGTTCAACGAAGTCTCTTGGTACTTTTTGCATCCCTGCTTTTTTTCTTTATCAGAGGCCTTATCTCCAAAAAGAAAAAACATTTAAGCGGTAAGAGGGTAGTCCATCCATTTTTATTAAACATGCTTCTTACTCTGAAAAGGAAAAAATCCAACATAAAAATAGGAAAAGTTCCTTTGGTAAAGAACAGCGAGACGCAACATATTTTGGTCACAGGAGGAACAGGGAGTGGAAAAACAAATTGTTTCCATACAATCATGCCCCAAATCGCAAAAGAGGGCCATAGAGCCGTAATCGTGGACACAACAGGGGAGTTTGTAGAGCGTTACTACAATTCAGAGACAGATATCCTTCTTAACCCATTTGATGATCGTAGTGCACCATGGTTACCTTGGGTAGAATGCACAAATCAATATGATTATGACGCTTTAGCAGAAAGCTTTATTCCCACAAGCTATAGTGACAAAGAAGACTATTGGAGAAATGCTGCAAGATCTCTCTTTAGCTCTCTTCTTCAAATAACACGAGATGACGCAAATATTTCTAGATTGGTCCAATATCTCCTTTATGAGCCACTTGATGAACTGTCATCCATTCTCCAAGACACAAAAGCAGCAGCCCATTTAAATAGCAACTCTGACAAGACAGCCGCATCCATTCGCTCAGTAGCGACCTCATTCCTAGATTGCATAGATGTTTTAAAACAGACTGAAAATCCTTTTTCTATAAAAAAGTGGGTACAAAGTGAAGGGGAGGGAAGGCTCTTTTTACAGTGCACAGTAGCACAAAGAGCAACGTTAAACCCTCTTCTTTCGGCTTGGTTTTCTCTAGCCATGAGAAGCCTAATCCAAATGCCTCAAAGTCTAAATAGGAGATTGTGGTTCATTGCTGACGAGCTAGCAAGCTTAAATCGACTTAGGGACTTAGAGACCTGCCTTACTGAAAGCCGAAAGTTTGGAGGCTGCGCTTTGCTAGCGATACAAAGCCCCTCTCAACTAGATCAAATATATGGAAGAAACGCAACAAGTGTCATTTTAGGAAACTGTTCAACAAGAATAACATTTTCGGAACAGGATCCCGAAGTCGCAAACCGAATTTCAAAAATATTTGGATATAAAGAGGTTGAGGAAAGAAACGAAGGAATTTCTTATGGAGCACACGAGATGCGAGATGGAGTTAACCTTTCTACTCAAAAAAGAAAAAACGCTACTGTGCCTGTTGAAAAGATACAGTCCCTTAAGAAAAACCAAGCTTTTATCAAGTTAGCTGGAAAGTTTCCTATAGCAAAAACTAAATTGCCTATTTCATAGAAAAGCTCTAACGTTATGCTATTGCCTTGAAAAAATTACTCTTTCAAAATTTTAAGGCTTGTTATAAACCAAATCCATTTCCAGAGAAATCTATTTCTGTTTTTTCCGTGTATACAATACTCCATATCTTTCCTAATTGACTCTGTTTCTGCCAAAGATATTCTCTGCGTTTGAAAAGATTTAATAATGTTTGATCATCAACGCTTTCATCATCGTAGACTTTTTTTATCTCTTTATCCAAACTCTGAATCTCTTGGTCATCTTCTCTAAGAACGGGCCACACATCATCTCCAAAAATACCATCATTTATTAAAGATTTTTTATTTAAATTATTTGATTTTCCATCTGGATCTTTTAAATATTTGTGGGCACCATTAGTTATCAAACACTTAACAATTGGATGCTCTTTACTTAATTTTGCAACAACACGTGCAATAAAAAGAGGCGTAATACCGTCATCCCTAGCAAACTCTACATCAGCATTGTGTTTTTCAATTAAAATTTTTACTAGTTTATGATTTTTAGTTAAAATTGCTAGCATTAGAGGAGAAATGTTCTTTGTTCTTTCTTTTTGTGAATCAGTACAGAAGTAAACAATTTCATCGATATTTATGCTGTTTGGAGGAAAGTGCTCTATAATGCTTTCAATATCGCCATAAATTATAAACCAACATAAATCCATAATTTGAAGCTTTGATCTTTTGTAAACTGCATTCTCTTCTCCTAAAAAGTTCAATGTATCTGTATAAAGTTTTCCATTAGGGTTTCTAAAGCTAACACCAGTTATTCTTAGCAATAAGAGAGAAAAAGTAATGCAGCTGTGGAATTCTCTAGCAACGAATCGATTGAAGAAACTTGTTATTTTTGATTGGTTTCCTGCAATAAAAAAAGGAACCTTTTTAGGATCATTATTTATAGTTTTTTGATTTCTAACACTAGCAATATCTTCAGGATCAAAGTATTCGTCACAAAAATCTTGGACGTAATTTATTACCCTTCTTCCTGAAGATGCACTGATGCTCCATGTAGAGCTTCTATCTCTATAAATAATATCTCTATCTGTGATATCTTTCATTTCCACCAAACCACCACATTCATGCAAGATTCGTTTACAACCTGAGCTATTTCCTTTCAAATGTACGAAAATAGTCCATTGCTCATTAGATTTATCAACTCCTTCAAAAATTAATCTTGCATGTCGGGTATTTTTATCAGCAATTAAAGTGACAGCCCATCTCTTTCTAGAAACAAAGATATTTTTATCTAATTTAGAAGGAAATGTCTTAGAAAGATTGGTTGAGGTTGAGGTAATTATAGACTCATTTTTTTGTCGTCTTAATATTTCAGGTACTAATAAATAGGCCACCCAAACTGTAGATACTAGGACTAGAATAGGGAAGGCACTTGGTGGAGAAAACGGAACTAAAAATGAACTAATCACAAGAGGTTGTAACACTTTAGAGTTCCAGGCAGATTGGAGCATCTTGCTTGGATGTGAAGACTTAATTTGACAACTTGCAACCTGTTCAATTTCTCTGCTAACAGAAGTAGACTTCTGATCACACGGTGAAAGCGGCAACTCGCGAGCCTGTGATACACTTCCTTCAATATGGTAAACCATAAATATCCTCCCAGGTAAAGATTCTGACAGAGATAATTATGTATTCTTAATTTAAAAACAATGGTTTTTGCAAGTAGCTGATATTTAATGATTTAAACATACGTGATTTGTATTATAAAAGTTATAAAAACTACTTAAAAGTGGGAAATATCAAAAAAACTCGATTCCCACTTGTATAAAAATCCCACTCTTTGCTATTATCAAAGTAGCAAGAGGAGGTAGCATATGCACACCGTTCAAACTGATGCAAAAGGCAGGCTTAATCTAGGAAAGAAATATGCCTTAAATACTTTTATCATTGAAGAAAAGGATGGGGAGTTTCTTTTAAGGAAGGCAGCCATTATTCCAGAAAAAGATCTTTGGCTTTTAAAAAATCCGGAAGCTTTAAAAGAGGTTGAGAAAGGCTTGAAGGACGCGCGCGAAGGTAAATTATTCAAACTTGACCATAGCGAATATAAAGAATAATGTTTGAAATCATTTTAACAGAAAAAGCCCAAAACCAATTCCAAAAGTTAAAGAAAGCTGCAGGCCTAAAAACAAATACTAAAAATAAAAAATCTTCGAAGCAAGCAGGTCTTTTTAAACAAATAAAAAAGGCTATCAATCTGCTGAGCGCGGATCCACGCCATCCTGGTCTTAAAACCCACAAATATAGCTCTATAGATCATCCCTGGGATAAGCAAGGAAAAGTATTCGAGGCATATGCTCAAAATAACACAGCCTCTGCCTACAGGATTTTTTGGTGTTATGGGCCAAACGCAAAAGAAATCACAATTATTGCAATAGTCCCACATCCTTGAGAGAGAAGCGTATTCTTAAAAAGTCTGAATAAAGCACGAGTTTTGTATATCTTAGAATCGAATAAAAAAAGTTATTCGACATATATGTCCAAAAAACCAAAATAGGCGATTATAGCGTTTCTAAGGGTTTTAATATTTTGATAAAAATCATGCGTATTTATTACAATGGCTTTTCTGCAAGTAGCTAACAACCAACAACTTAAGTATACATAACCTATATTATCAGAAGTTGAAGAAAATATTTCTTTATTTCTTTAAATCCTCAAATCTGGTAAAGTTAAGAAAAGGAGGTAAGGATGAGTACAAAAAGTAGTCTTTCTAGAATGACTATAGACTTGCCAGCTGAAGATCATAAGCGTTTAAAAACACTTGCAGCCATCCTAGGAAAAACCATGAGAGAATTGGTTGCAGAATGGATTCACGGCAACTTATACACAGAAAATTCCCCAAATGCGACAACTATGAAAGCCATAGAAAATGTTGAAAATGAAACAAACTTAGTTGAATGTGAAAACGAAAAAGATTTTTTCGATAAATTGGGTCTTTGATGCTTATTCCCGTGTATGAAAGATCATTTGATAAAGATTTAAAGAGGGTACAAAAACGAGGATATGACTTGTCCAAAATCAAGTCTGTTATGAGCATGTTAATACGCGAAAAGCCACTTCCAGAAAAACACCGTAATCATAGGCTAAAAGGGAATTTTTCAGGGTACTGGGAGTGTCATATAACACCAGATTGGCTTTTGATATACAAAAGAGATAGCGAGCGAATTTACTTCACAAAAACAGGCACGCATGCTGACTTATTTTAAAAATGTGAAACCCAAAGAAGTCCATTTCTCGATTACGTAAAAAATCATATTTTGTTCTTACCAGAATCGAATAAAAAAAATTATTCGATATGTATGCCCAAAAAATAAAAATAGACGCTTACAGTATTTCTAAAGTTTTCAGTACTTTCGTGAAAAAACTATGCTTTATTGCTACAATGATATTTCTGTAAGTAAATGATAATCAGCAATTTAAACATACATAATCTATATTATCCGACGTTGCTATAACGATCCCTTATCCTTTTCTTAGAAGAGCTCGCCTTAAAAACCAATAATGAAGTGAAAATGCATGGTTATGCTCTTCGCCTATTGATAATTCAAAATAGTAAAGGCCCAGAGTTTCCTGTCGTTTGTACGTTGGGCATGGAAGAAGATCTCTTCCGCCCGCATTAACCTAAAAAACGAACTAAAAACCCTAGAATAAGAGCGCCGCCAATACAAGAGCTTGCAATTTCCAAACCAAGATGATGAAATAACCTTTGTTACCAAGTGGGCCCGTTTAATAAAAGTTTGACTTTATTAAGCTTATGTTAGTATAGTCTCGTTTCAAAAGTGAGGATCCCATGAGTGTAAAAGACGTTAATCGCGACTCCCAGATAGATTTTGAACCTTTCCAAGACCCTATCTCGCATGAAGAGATGAAAAAAGCAGTCGTGTTGCCATGCGGACACTCTTTTTCTGAAAAAACTATTACTGTATGGATAGTTCAAAAAGGAAATAAAACATGCCCTAATTGTCAAATTGAAGTAGATCGTTCAGATATTAAACCTAATTACGCTTTACGAGATGCAATCGAATCAATGCAGGAATATGTAAAAAAACAAATATCAAAAGCTCTTAAGGTAGAGAGTAAAGTTATAAAAAAAGAGTATAGAATTGTAATAGACTTCTGGAAACTTTACAAACGTATTGAAGAATCAAAAAGAAAAGTATTTACGGAAGATTTTTTAGAGCACAGACACTTAGTTCTACATAAATTATTAAGGAGTAAAGACCTGAACGCAAAAATACTAATAGAATTAATGAGTAGTAATGAACTTTTGCAAAAAGATGGTCTAGGCAATACGCCCCTCCATTTGGCAACCAAATTTTCAGATAAACAGACAATTGAAAGCATCTTTGGAAAAACTGGCCTTGAAAACCTTGGAATCAGAAATGATGCCGGTCAAACCCCACTTCTAGGCGGATTAGCAAACCAAAACATATTAAACAGCAGCAATTACCTAACTATTTTAAATGAAATCTCTTTAGATTATCTTCTTGTTAGAGATGTACACGGCAAAAACTACATGCACTATGTTTGTCAGTTTGTACATGATCTAAAAACTTTTCTGCAGTTCCTTGAAAAAGCAACACCTGAAATACTCGGAGCTACTGACAAAAACAACCAAACCCCCCTTCATCACGCAATAAATGGTTCTCACAATGTTGATGAAATTGCAGATCGCATTTGCCAAAAAATGCTAGAAAAAGATCTCAATAAAGTCTACGAAAAAAGACAGAACTACCTTCACTATATCCTACAAACTCAACACCATAGGCTTATTAGTGTCCTATTGAGATATATGAATGAAAAAGCAAAAAAGCAGAGGGACGATACTGGTAAGATGCCAATTGAGTATTGTATTTTAAAATGTAGTCAGCCCAATGCACATACTAACCAGAAAACAATATACTTTCAATATTTAGAACATCTTATCTACAAACCTGTTCCTGCTCCTATAGCCGAGCAGATTGAACCGCTTGAAGTTGGAGAAAAAGTTGAGCATATATTGAATCGCCGGTTTGGAGTTGGTGAGATCTTAGGCTCTAAATTCACGATGGTTTCAGAAGAGTCCGAATATGGGGATATTATTTACGAAGTTGTCTTTCCTAAAAAAGGAGGCCTGACACTGCATATCCATGAATCTGACATTGTAAAAGCTAAATAATATGAAGTTTTGCAATAAACAAGACATATAATTATTGTCCATTAGCTATTATAAATAGAAAAATCACAAAAATTATTAGGGCAATGGTTGGAACTAAGAAAACCCAAATTGGTGTCGTCTTAAAGGCTTGCATCCCAACCAAAAAACATTTTTTAAGTTCTAACTCATCCCAAAATTTCTTTTTCTTTAGTTGTTTCTTCATATCTATATGATATTGCAAATAGCAATATATTAGATCAATAATTTTTGAATACTTCAATTGGGAATTAGAGAGCAGCTTAGCAAGGCGAAAACCTTGCCTTACCTCATGAAATTAGTATTTGTCAGTTTTATGAGGCAAAAATAAATAGTATATTGGTAAAGCATGACTTACAAAGATAACTTGTTTTGTTGCTTAACGCTTTGTCCTGTGTTAAGATTTAATTAAAACACCCTGCAATCAGTAGAGACAGATGAACGTACTCCCATTTATTACAGTTTTTCTTTTAGTTTTTGCCCTCTTAGCCTCAGGCTTTATGAGCGGAACAAAAGAGATGCTCGAAAAAAAAGCCTTATGCCTTTCAAATTCAGTAACATTATTAGGATAACTATATTTAGCTACACTTTTTGCTGCTCTAGAGGTATTAATCGCATTTTTTCCAATTTTATAACCTGCAATTGCAATAGGTGCTATCTGGCAGCCAAGCTTCGACAACTTTCTTGATCTCCCATAAACGGAATCTTCAGGGTCTAATACCATTATATTTTGAACAAGGGTCTCTAGTCTTAATGAATCCATCTCCTGTTTAGCTCGAAAATTTCCAAGAAGAGTCATCCTGTCAGAAGAATCAAGAAGCGAGTCTTGAGCTAATAGTCCCGTATGAAACATAAATGACTCAACATCTTGCATCCAGTCTAATCTATAGTCACTCATCCCATGAGGAGATCCCAGATGAAGCCTTTTGAATAGCTTCTATTACGTTTAAAACTCTATTAGGCGCTATCACATCGGCGAAAGGAGCATTTCCTAGCACAGACTCTATATGAATATAAGAATGCTCCCCTCCCCTCTTGCAATTTCTGTGCTTTTGGAAAAAACAATGTGGTTCCACATCTCCTCAAAAGTGTCACTGCTCGCATAATAGCGGAGAAGAGAAAAAGAATTCTTTTTGTTATGTAACCTCTTAGATAAGGCTCTCATCTAGAATAATTAAGATAACAATGGGAAACAAGAAAATGGTTTTTAGCATGTGATTGCCCTCAAGTAGGCAATAAAACATATTTCTGATAGCATGAGTTAAAATTTGATCACTCCTCTTACCAAGCATATGTATGAAAAACAAGAGACTCTCCTAAGATTAAGTAGGGCAAGTATCATGCTTTTAATTGCTTTATTAGGGGTTGCTTGCTTTTTCCTTTTTCCTGAGCAAGGGCTTTATATGTCCGCGTCCTGTACCTTCATCGCATTTTCGTATTTTACCTTACTTCACTATCCAAAAAGGCAACTACTAGAATTTTGTATTTTGCTAAGTGTTCTAACTACTACAGCTTACGCTTATTTCTCCACCAAGGATTGGGCACAGTGGCTCTTTCTCTCCCAATTATTGTATTTCGCTTATGGTATGGGAAAAGCTTTCATTTTTAAAGAATTGAAAAGCACTTTTAAATACTTTACTCAACTGCATGCAAGGAACAAACATGAATAGCCTAAAAGAATTCTTGAAAGAGAATAATTTCTTTGCAAGATCATTTAGCATCATTGCCATGTACGTTGTATTTAGAACTTTCACTTTTATCGGGAAAAGTTGCTTAGGTGAAGAAATGGATACTGAATTGAAGTATTTTAGTATAGCAGGAGTTCTGTTGGGTGCTTACATAGCTCACCAGCTTTACTATCGCTGGATTTTCCCCGAAAAAGCTAAACCAACAAAAAGTTAAATTTCGTCCAACTGTTAACAGAGGCTTCTACTTGATCAAAATCAACTTTGAGGGCCTTGATTGAAGAAACTAAGACCACTTTTCCTTCATCAGAAGCTTTTTTTAGAAAAGAATTTGTCTAATTAAACTTTAAAAAACAATGAGTTTAAAAATGACTTCCCGGAAAATTTAGACAGCCAATTTAATCACAATTTACGCAACAACACCTTTGGAAAAATACAGGCACCCAATGCATTTACAATTTCTTAATAAATGAAGTATGATTATGTAAACATTGAATATAAAAATGCGCTATTTTTTACTTTTTACAATTTTTTCCGTTAAGCTTCTTTCAAACTCTATTGCTCCAGACGGGATTTTTCTACGCGGCCCTACACCCAGCTGGGTAGAAAACACCCCTTTTGATCTTGATGCTAACAGCCGCACAGAAAACCATGAAACCGTACACTATCTGTTAGTAGAAAATCAAGAGAACTGGGTAGAAAAAGCCTTCTATAAAAAAATCATTGCAAAAGCAACCTCTCAACATGGTGCTCGAGATTTAGCAAAAATTGAGATAGGAATCGATCCTAACCACCAAAAAGTAGTTTTTCACAAAATTCAAATCTTTAGAGAAGGAAAATGGGAGGACCGACTTAGATCTTCAAGAAAAGAGATTTATCAGCCTGAAGAAGCCCTAAATCAAGGAATCTTTCAAGGGAGATCTCAAGTCGCCTATTTTCTTGAAGATATTAGAAAAGGCGACATCCTGGAATACTCATTTACAATAGAGGGTCAAAATCCCCTATTTGCTAACAAGCTTTCCAAAACGATACGTTTTCAATACGGCGTATCCGTAGAAAAGCAAACTTATCGCATCTTATCATATGAAGGTCATGATTTTTCTGCTAAGTGTCATATGATAGAGATCCCTCCTTGTAAAACTAAAAAGCTACCTAACCAGTTACAAGAGTGGACATGGGAAAAACAAAAGACTTTAGTCCCAGTACTAGAAAATTACCAACCTGATTGGTATGACCCGTACGGCGTTCTTGAAGTGAGTGAATTTAATAGCTGGAGAGAAGTAGCAAACATCTTTACTCCACTATTTCAGCTCCCCAACAACTGGCAAGAAAATAGTCTTCAAATGCAGCAGCTTGTACAAAAATGGCAAGTAAGAACGCATTCAACAAAAGATTTAATCACACTTGCCGTTAGATTTGTTCAAGATGAAATTAGATATATGGGATTTGAAGATGGGATCCATGCTCATAAACCATCACCTCCCTGGGAGACCTTAAAAAGAAGATATGGAGACTGCAAAGATAAGACATTATTGTTACGCAGCCTTTTGAAAATAGCGAATGTGCCATCGTATCCTGTACTTGTCCATTCTGAGAAAGGCACAAGACTAAACGATTCACTTCCCCTTTCAAATTCGTTCGATCATGTCATTTTACAAATCCTTACAGAGGAAAAAAGTCTATTTGTTGATCCTACGATTAACCTTCAAGGAGGATCACTAGATGATAACTACTTTCCCGATTATGGCTGGGGGCTCCCCTTACAAAAAAATTCGCCAGGATTAATCAAGCTTCCCACGTATCAAGCCAAAAAGCCTACTACAATCTCAAGTAAAATAAGCTTAGTAAATGACGAGACTGCAAAATTTACAGTGAAAAAAGAGTTCTTTGAGAAAAGAGCAGATGGAATGAGAAGATATGCCCAATGGTCTAGTCCTGAGGATTATGCGAAAGACTACCTTGAGGATTTACAAAAAGTATATGGAAGTGCTGAACTCGGTACTTCCCCTTCGTTTGAAGACGACCGCTTATCAAATTGTTTCCGCGCAAACCTTGAATTTTTGATCCCGGTTAAAAAAACAGATGAAAAGCACTCCTTAAAAGTGTTCACTTTTACCAGTAATAACTACTTCCTGTACGGCATAAACCCTTCAAGAAAATCTCCTTTGGCAGTGTATCCCTTCTGGGTTAAAGAGAATATTGAAGTAGTAACCCCCTATGACAATAACTTGCCAAAAGTAACAGATCACTTTGACCATGATTCATTCCTCTTTAACCACTGTAGAGAAGCAGATGGGAAAAAAGTCTTTTTTGAATATGAGCTTAAATACCTAAAAGACCATGTGACTCCCAATACTATCAAAGCATACTGGGACGCCTCAAACAAGCTAATGCGCCATCAAATTTGGAAGCTAAACCTTAAGCCAACAGAACTAGTAAAAGAGAGCAGTGATTTAGAGCCATTTATAAGCTTGTTCTTTTGGGGAGCAATAGCTCTTATTGTTGCAAGTAAAAGAAGGAAGCGCCCTAATTACAAGCCTTAAAACTCAAATTACGACTTATTTTATAGGCAGCATAATTGATACAATCGAGTCAAAAACACAACAACTCAATCTATGGTCAAAAATAAATTTTTTAAAATTGTTTTACTGTCAGTGCTACTTCTAGTTCCTCAGGGAACCATTTACTCAGAAGAAAAAATCCACCTTTCTAAAAACGATCAGAATCAGGACCTAGTACTTGTCGACCATTTTGTTACCTGCACAATGTCTTGCTATACTGGTTTATACACTTTATTTGGTGTAAAACCAGTGACAGAGTTTTGCATTGAGTATGAGCTTATAAGCGAGATAGAAAAAGACAAAAGCAGAAAAGATATAGAAGTGCCTTCCTGGAAAATTCACCATAAGGACTCTGATTACAAACCTTGGGAAACATCTAGAAGAGAACAATGGGAAGCTTTCAAAAAAAAGATAGATACTTTCTCCTTAAAAGAGCATTTTTTCGTTGAGTACTGCTTTAATGATAAGTATCAAATTTACAACGCTCTCTTATTTGTTCATGAGCCCTCCCTTATCGAATTATTGAATCATCACTACCCTCTTTTCGAACAAAGACTAGGAGAAAAATTTGATACTATTGAGAAAGTTCAGGAGCTAAAAAATGGCGAGTTCCGCTTTTGGGATAAAATTTTTAAGGACAAAGACCACTACCTAATGGGTCTACTTTTTGGGTTTGGAGAAGAGAACTCAAAAGCTTTCCAGTTAGAATCGGAAGGAGACAAAGAAGTAGCCAAACGAAGAAGATCTCATACTCCAATAGCAGAAGCTAGGAAATCCTTTGAAAACACGTTAAACCTCCAGGATCTCCGAATTCCTTCCTTTGTTTCGTATTCAAAACAGGGAGAAGATAAAATTGTCGAAAGTTACTATAAAAAAAGAAAGTCCATTCAACAATACTTGGAAGGCAAAAACCTTACAAAAGAAACCCTTCATATTTTGGAGTTTGGCCACACTGCCGAAATCGAATAGTAAAGGAAGATCTCCCAAAAGCAAAGGCTTAGATGCATGGACAAATTCTGCCATTACATCCTCTCCTAATCCAAGGAGCGTCTGGCACAGAAGAAAGTTTTGATTTCAGGAAAACGCATCAAATCAATAAGAAACATCCACTTAAAAATGCTGCCTAAGAAGTAGGAGGTCCATATAATTTATTTCTAAGTTCGATCCTTTTCTTTCTTAGCTCTTTTTTTGCTTTTCTGCTCGTTTCCTCAGAAAGCTTTTTTGTAACATCTTTTGTATCGCTGATAATAGACTTATCTTCGCTTTTTGAGCCGCTATCTTCTTGTGAAATTTGGAAGTTCTTTTCATGCTCTCGAAGGAGCCTTTCACTTCTGGCGTTGAAAGATTGTAAAGTAGCATCTATTCCCTCTAACGCTTCACGAGTATCTTCTACTACTTCCGATCTATCAGCTACTTGCTCAGCTAGACTTTCTATATCCTCCACCTTTTGCATGACCGAAGAGGATAACTCCCCCATTTCTTCTACATTTCTGCCTATTTCTGAAGCAGTTTTTGAAAGCTCTTCAATAGCCTCTCTGCGTTTTTCCTCGCTCTCACCGATTGCTTCCCGCATTTTTTCATCATTTGCATATCTTCCTAGCGCCCTAATACAGAGGTGGAGACTCGCGGCGTTAAGAAGAAAGTATAGACCCAAACCAAGACTAGTTCCAGAAAAAAGGACACTATTTATTACAATGATTCCTCCCATGATAGCTGTTGCTCGAGAAATTAAAGATGCGCTTTTAATTAAAAAGTCTTCACTTGTGAATGTTTCATAAACTTTACAAGCTTGATTTATTCCATTTACTGCGTACATAAATACTAACTTTTTCCTCTTTTTGCTATTAGTTTAACTTTATCTGTAATAGAAAAAATAGATTCGTCTAATTTTTCCCACTCACCTAACAAGTGATCATATTCCTTTTCCCCTATACCGGGGCATGTTTCATCCAGATCATTTAAATAAGCTGCGAAATTATTCGCTATATTACCTAATTCATGCGATTCTTTAGCTATTTCCTGTGCCACCCTAATTTGATCACGAGCATCTCTTGTCTCTTGCTGCAATCTAGACTGCTGCTCTAAAGTATCAGAAGTACTCGATAAAATGCGTTCTGCAGCAGACCGACACATTTCTAGTTGCTCTGCTAGTGTCTGATCGCCGTTATTCTCTAGTGCATCACTATGTATACCTAGTTTGGTCGTCAACACGTCTAATCGTTCTTTTAAAGAGCCTATTAATTGACTTAGTTTTTCATTTGTCGCTTCTAAGTTTTCTACTGAATGACCAGCATTCTCATTTGTTGCTCTAACGCTTTCAGCATCTTCATCAATTCTTTCAACGGCTTCTTCATCACTTCCCGTCGATCCGTTCCAAACAGCATTCCACAGATGCGCAGCGGCCAAGCAGATCATTGCAGTTGGTTTGTTAGACCAGTATAAAAATGGTTCGTAAACTCGTAGCGATACTTGCGCAACAACACACCGAGCTATTTCAGTTGTCTTTGCTCTACCAATTGAACCTGGGTTAAGATGTATTACGGTATATCTCTCGTTTTCAAAAGTTTTCAAATCTTTTAAGACAAACGCTACACCAATAAGCTTATTCGAACCACCAAATAAATCATAACCCCAAAAAATTTCTGTGTCATTTCTCGAATCATACTTAGCACTGAGATATAACGAAGGAATAAAGTTTCTATAGTTAACGATTTTTCCTTCAGGCTCCTGTTTTACGAGAACTTTATTAGGACCAAAATAAAAATTTGAATATGAATTAGTTGAGCTAACAGACTCCATAACTTTTCCTGTTTATGATTTTTTTGCTATAGTTATTGTAACAAAAAAAATATTAACATTAAACAAAAAACAATAATATTTATTTAAATCATTAAATACTAGGGTTTTAACAAAACGTGTGTTTAATTAAAAGACTGTTTAAAATTATTTTTTGCTATTTTAATAAACTCATCCACAAACTTTCCGTGAATAGTCTCTCTTCCCAACTCATCTCTTTGGATCATTTCGCAATTGCGTAAGTAGTCAACTAAGCCATCTTTTATTTTTTTAGTCTTTGTCTCAATACCAATAATAAACTCTGGTCCCACTCTATCTTTTATCATTACTTCGTGCTCTTCATATCCGAGAGGACGGCTTACAAGTGAATATACCCAGCTATAAATTGAAGGTCTGTCAAGATAAATTCCTGAATTTGATCTTGGCGCAACATACCTAGTCCCGAATTCATCTTCGTAGAATTGGTATGCAGCCATATCCAACGCCTTGTGTGAAACAAGAATGTTAATATTTCCAAAACTTGAATAGCCCCCATCTAAGGTAAGGTTCTTACCACCGCGTCGGTTCGCTTGAAAAAATACAGAGTCATGATTGGCTTCCAGCCCTTTTTTTGCTATTTCGCCGTAAGAGCGCATCTCTGAAGAAAACAAGCCCATTTTAAGCACTGATGCAACCCCACTAAAAGCTTCTTCTGGGTTATTTGCTTTGGTTTGAATTGAAGAGAGATTGAGTATACCTTGCGTCTGACAAAAATCTCCTAGATCGTTAAATCCATATTGGATCCTTCCTGGAAGAATCTCTCTAGGAGTTAGCTTAGCAAGCTCCTTATCTGTTAGCTTTCCTTCCATATTGGGGGCAATCTTCTTAATCTCTTCTTGGAGTTTTGGCAATGGTAAAGAGAAAAACCTTTTTTTCCTCTCTAAAAGAGTTGCTTTTTTAGGACAGTAATGCCGAAAAATTTTTCCAATTTTCATTCTCTTAATGTCTTCATATGAGGACTTCGCAAGCACATCTTGGATATCAAGCAAGGAAAGGAGTTGCTTTAGATCTTGAAATTTTTTCCCCTTTTCTAGTCGGACCTTCACAATATTATCTGTAATATACTTTCTGTGACCCTTCGGTAACCCAACCTGAATCGATCCAACCCCATCCAGATCCAACATAAATACAGGTTTTTTTGCACCATATATGGCAAAGCTTTCATTAGAAAATTTATGCCTAGCTAAGTATTTTCTCTGCTTATTTTTTGAGAGAAGAGCTAATGAATTCATTTTTTTATCTAGTTTTTTACGAAATACGTGATTTACTTTAAAATCTAACTCTAAATAATCTTCTCTCTTCTTAAACCGTAAATTCATTCCTTTGACAATACCCTTACCAAAACCATGAAAATTACTTCCAAAGTCATGTTCTTTTCCCTCATGGTCTATTAGAATACATCTCTGCTGATCGACTTTTTCGATCAGATTTTCTAAAGGGTGGGTTACATAAGTCTCTCTATAAAGGGTGTTTGCCTGGCTTGCTCGAATCATAGCCATTGCCAATTTGGCTATAGCTTCCGGACAATGACCTTTCTCATACTCTTTTCTCGCTTCCCATAAGTTTAGAAGCGCGTGATAAACGAAAAAAGCCAGAATAACGTTAGTCGAGTTTGTGACAAGCATCGCAGCATAAATGGCACTACCCACCATTTGAAACATCTCGTCCCTGGCTTTTTCATAGTCTTGTTCCCAAAGATCTTGCCCAATATGGCAAGCGTTTGTAGCAAGGTCAAGACCTGTAGTAATATAAAGTCCGATGGTGAAGTTTGTGACAGAATTTAAAAGAGCTGAAACCGAAACAGCGACTTGAAACAACTCGTATGCACACGCTTTTTTGTCTTTAGCTTTCTTGACCTCATAGAGGTGGGTACCCAACCGAGTTGACCCTGAAAATAGAGAAATTGCTTTCCCCGCAGGAGAATAAAGACTAATAAAGGGTAAAGCTATCTGTGTGCAGCGAGCAGCTTGTTTAAAATAATAATTCCTCTCTTTATCGGGGAAGTCATTAGAGTACTGCCTGTGATAGTAATTATTACTAATTGCCTCTGCCATAATTAATAAAGCTTTTTACTTTTAAAAATTATAACAGAATAATAAATTAGATTAAATAAATAATATTATATACAATAAACATATAATATATTTTAATCCGAATAAATTGATGGTTTTAAATAAAAAATTTGCAAAAAAAACATGACCTTAAATAGCACCAGGGTTTAAATTGAATATTGTTTAGATTGAGGGAGAAAGAATGAGACGGTTTCTAATTTTTGTGCACGCTTTGATCTTCACTCTACCCAGTATTGGAGAAGCAAAAAACTACAAAGGAAAATCCTCCAGTATGATCTTAAATCCTTCTTACAACTGCATACGCGTCTCATGCTACTTTGTGAACAAAAAGAGATTAAGCGAAGTGTTTAGTACGAGAGGCAATAGTTTTGCCCAGCAGCCAATCATAGACCTTGATAAAGAACAACTTTACCTATTAGTAAGGTGTAGAAACAGAGGCTACCGCACAGCTTACGGAACACTGCGATTAGAGATTCCAAATAGAAAGAGTCCCATACTAATTAACATTGATCAAATGAAGCCGCGCATGAACTACACTCACGATTATGTCTTCCGAATCGACGGTAGGCGGCTTCTTAAAGGAGAGCGACCACCTCGTGTAGAATTCTCATGGGATTGTTTATATACTACAGACAAAGACTGTTGTCAGACCGACCTCTAATCTTTGCAAGAAACCGAAAATTTACGAATCTGCTCACAAATGGAAATAACTGGCGTTGATATCAAAATAGTGGCTAATGTTTCTCGATTAGGAAAAGGCTTTTTCTTGTTAGAATCTTCGAAACTTATTTATAAATATACACTTGAAAAAAAACTAATTTCTTAAGACTATGGGTCCGTACATTTTTGTACGAACACACTTTGGAGGTTAATATGAGAATTCTACAGTTCGGTTTATTCTTGTTGCCGTTTGTTGGTTTAATCTCTCATGAGAAAGAGGACCTAGGATTATCAAAATTGTACATTGACACACAAGATATATCTTTCGAAAGCAACAAGATAATGGTATATGCCAACAACGAGTGGACACCAACTCATTCGCTGTTTTCTGATGACAAAGGATTTTTCATTTTAAAATCTAAAAAAGGCTCCAAAATCTTCACCTATGAATGCTGGTACTGTAAATATCCTATCCCCCTTTATAGCTCAGTATGCGGGCGGTGTGGGTTAACTCAATAACACTCTCATTCTAAGGTTTTAGAAAAAATGCTTTTCAAAGGAAAAGTAAAACTACTTACTCTTATTATAGTTTCTCTACTCTGCGGAGTCTATTTTGATGGCAGCAGAAAAGTGCATCTCGAAATTGCTCGTCCAAAAGACCCTCCCCTCTCATTGGAAGTCACAAAAAGAGATAAACAGAGGCTAGAATACCTCTTCCGCAAATTGATTCTTGTAGATTCTGGAGGATACACCCTTTTAGGGAACAAACCCCTTTCTCTTGGCGTCTACCTTACCCCTTTCTCTAAGCCCTTTTTTCAATCACTCACACCGCGCAATCTCAGAATATACTTTGCTTGGAAAACCTGGAAAAAATATGAATCCTGTTTTCAAAATACAAATTTTATGATCTGGTCAGAACCAAACCCCTGGTTTGAGGGTGCAGTTTTAATCCTAGTAGCCAATAAAAGGAATTTCATTAAGACCCTAGACCAACATCTCGATCTTTTTCGAAATACCTTATCTAAGGAACATCTCTCTTCAAAAGATCTGTTTACTACCGGATCAAAAGGAAATTTGCTTTCAGAAGAGCTCCAAAGACATGAGGGGTTGTTAGGGATTGTTTTAGGATATGGTGAGAGAAACTCGTGGCTTTTCTATGAACAAGACCAAGGAAAAAAAACGAGCCTCTCTCCAATTTGGAGTCCTGAAGAGAGCAAAGCCAACCTATGTAAAAGTAGACTAGCCCTTAAAAGTCCCAATCCAAAATCCTATTCCAATCTACTTACTCTTCCCATGTTTATGGCAGATAAAAACACAGATGAATCCCAACATCTTAGAGAAATGTACCAGGAAGACCGGGAAAAAATACTCGCCTACTACGATGGGAAGAAATTCCTGGAGACAACTCTAGCCTTCTTCCTATAAGCTTTCAATCCCCTCAACCAACTCACTAAAGCGCTTCTTTAAATTTTTATACACATCATTAAAAACAACTCTATTCTAATTTGTAATTTAAATATTTATAAAACAGATATTTTATTTTACTTTCATTATTAAATAAGTCGATTTATTATCATTGTATTAACAAAGCGTTAAGGTTCGTTTTAATGAAAAAATTACTTATTTTCTTTTTGACTATCTTCTCAACCTATGTTTTACAGGCTGACGAGGACCTCATGTTTGAAAAGCCAAAAGACAGTTACGCCTATTTTGTTATAGGGTGCTTTACGCGACCATTCACTCTTCCAGTTGTAGGTCTAGGATGCCGCCTCCAGTTTGGGCATAACGGACTCGATGTAGGAGTTCAAGGAATGGGTTTACCACGCAGCTTCTTTTTAAAATCTAACCTCACCTATCTCTACTATCCCAAGCCAAAGCTACAAGGCCAGGTTTATATTGGAGCGGGCATAGGATTAGAAGAGGGGCAAGCAGAAATTCCTTCAAAAGGGCGAATAAAGGCACAGGCATTCTCACCAGAATTTGTATTTGGTCATCAGCGCATCAGTAGCTCAGGGAAGAGACGTTTTATAGAAGTCCAAGGCTCACCTGTAATTATTACACCAAAAGGAGATGTCGCAGTATTTCCATGCGTAGTTTTTCGCTATGGCATTGGATTTTAGGCCCATGCTATAGCCATCCCCTTTAGAAACATTATAGCTTCATAACCCAAGTCTAATTATACAGTTAGCCACTCCTGATATCTCAATAAAAGATCTACAGAACCTTAGACGATAGCAATGCCAAGGCCTTCTCAAAAGCCAAGACCATTAAACTATCCGCAGGTTCTTCTGAACAGGCATAAGCATATGACAATGCTCAAGTAGACAAATCTTTTACAAAATTACCATTATTAGAGTAAATTTTTCCTTTCCAATCACTAATATTGCGCGTCTTGGAAGAAAAATTGATTCCAAATACTGCTGTGTTTTTAGTGCTATAAGCAAATCGCTCTCTGTATTTTTTTGTCTCTGCCTGAGTTAGGGCAATATCTGCTGTTTTATCAAGCTTAAGCTCGAAAATACAGACTACTTCTGGAGTTTCAGTCATAAGGTCTATACGACCAATATTCGTTGCAATTTCAGAGCTCGTTCTGATCCCTGCAGTTTCCAGAAATGTAAAAAAGACCGCTTGGTAAAAGCTTTCTTTTGCGTGCCCAAAAACATGGTAAGGCATCTTAGCAAAATGCGTATTGATGATATCTACAAATTTAGGGATATCCAAAGCTTCTAAACTCTGCTTTATCCCTAAAGCACTGCGGCTAATTTCGACTGGATCAATTTCTGTAAACTCTTGCAAAAGAGAGCTAAAAAAAGCATCTTTCACTTCCCTATTTGGGAAGTCTAACTGGTATGATCTCTCTTCAGGTTTATACCCCTTAATGGTTAGATACCCAGTCTGAAACATCAGTGCAGCGAGATTGATTCTATCCACTCTGCTTATATCTGAAAGTGTGCTCTCTATTGCAGACATTCCTCTAAGCGGGATAATTGATTGCGGGCGGTTATTAATTTGATCAATTAGGAATGAGGGTGTTCCACTCCTGTACCAATAACTCTTAGGCTTTGCTGTATTAAAAAATAGAAGGGTTGAGTATGGGTTGTAAACAGAGAGATCTTCTTCTGAGAACCGATATCCGTTGTACCAATCACGAACTTCTTTTACAATCAGTTCTTCTTTTGCAATATTCTCGTGTTCGCCTCTTTCTTTAGCAATTTTTTGGATATAACCAGTAAAGTTTCTTTTCAGCTCGTCTTCTGTATATCCCATCATGGCAGCATATCTTGAATCCATTGTTATATCTGTTAAATTATTCGGACCTGAGAAAAGTGATACTTGTGAAAATTTGCTTACTCCAGTAACAAAGGTAAATTTAAGGTAACGATCCAAGCCTTTCAGAGTCGCAAAAAAACCTTTCATAATATTTCGATTCTTCTCAGCAATTTCAGGCTGCTTCAGGTTATTTATAATTGCACTGTCATACTCATCCACTAAAACAACCACTCGGCTTTTTTGAGATAAATCTTCTATCAGTACCTTCAGCTGAAATTGCACGGATGGTCCTTCTACGGCAATGCCATGTGATTTCCCCATTCTTTGCAATTCAGCTTTTAATCCAAGCTCTAGTTGCTCTGGATGCGTGTTTAGAATCTGCGCAAAGTCAAAATATAGAACTGGATGCTTCTGCCAATTGTATTTACTTTCGTAAATTTTAAGCCCTTTAAAGAGTTCTTTATTTCCTTTGAAAATCTCTTCAATTGTATTAAGAAACAGAGATTTTCCAAACCTTCTTGGACGGGACATAAAGTAATGTTTACCATTATCTATTAAGTCTTTTGCAAACCCTGTTTTATCAACGTAAATGCAACCCTCTTCTAAGATTTCTCGAATACTTTGAATCCCTATAGGTAGTTTTTTTATCATCTTCCAGCCTTATCTGTGCCCCTATTATAACTTACCTCCCATCAGTTTTCTATACAAAAAATATTAGTTGATAAACCAGAAGGACTTCGCAAAATATTTTTATCACAAACGAGACGACTTACTTGATTTCCTCAAAACACATAGTTTAATTTTTGTGTCCCTTCAGAAGATCAGATAGATAGCGATATTGCGTTTGGGGTAAGTAAAACTATCCTGAGGAGAAAAATCTTCACCTATGCACGATTAGTGATATGCTCTAATGCATTTGCCATCGTTTTAGGATAGAGATTGATCACTTCCATAATCATCTCATATTTTTCTATTTATTTTAAAAAATTGTATTTATCTATTAATTTTTATATATTTATCGTTATTTAAATTAGTGTTATAATTAAACAATTAGTAAAAAATGGCAATATAATGATTTATAAAATATCGATACAAATTCAAGGGGAAAATTACTCTCTTGGTTCACTCGAATCGCCTGCTGCTGCAAAAGAGCAGGGAGAAGTCCTGAAAGCTTACTTAGAAAGAAATTCTAAAACTTACTCCTTATTTAAAGAAAAAATTATTAATAATGAGACTCTCTTTTGTGCTATAGGAAAGGGATTCTACACTGAAAACAACTCATGTGCTAGCGGAAAGCCCACTCCCTACAAAAAAATTGCAGACTGGACGCCTCAAGAGACAGGAGCAAGGACGACTTCTGTAGTAGATTCCAAGCTTTCGCAGGTATTACTCATCAATAAAGATATTGCTATTGCAGATATTGAAACGAGAAGAAAAAGCATAATCCCACCACAAGGAATTCGAAACGTCGGGAGCAACTGCTTTCTTAATGCAGCACTACAGTTTGTTATTCATTCCCCTTTAGGTAAAATTTTTACAGAAGAGAGACCTAAAAACAACTGTATAAGGGTTGCTGAATTTAACGATTTTTTTGAAAATTATAGAGAAGGAGAAGTTGCTCTAGATTCAGAAAGAATTCGTGAATTGTTTAAATATGATAAGGACGTTCAAAATGACAGTGCTGATTTTCTCCGAAAGCTTGCTGACTCCTTTTCTATAGAACCTACAACAGAAATAAAGCATTTTTCCAAACACGATGATAGTTTTTCTTACTCTGTAGAGGATCAAGAGTGGCTGCACACTTTGGGTTTTGATGCAGAAGATGGCTCTTTAAAAAGCGCTATTGATCGCTACTTTTCTGATTCAGATGACCATGAAAATCAAGCGATGTCTCAGAAAAGGATTTTACTTGAAAGTGCAAAAGACCTCTATTTTCGACTGGACTGGGCAGAAGGTGAAAGTTCAGCTAAGAAAATTGGATATTTGGACATTGGAAAAGAAAACTCTATTGATATAAGTGGCAACAAATTTTCTATACTGGGCTATGTACAGCATCTGGGTCATACTGTTGATTATGGACACTATATCTATTACCTGAATTTGGGAGATAAGTGTTTTTGCATCGATGACAAGAGAGTTCGGCAGGTAACAAAAAGAGAATTTTTAGAAAATGCAGCTAAGTCCTACCTCTTGCATTTATCAAGATAAATGCGAATTAATAGTTTGGTTTTAGAGAATTTTATTACTCTTAATATTTTATATATTTTTGTTTTTCTTGTAGTTTTTAAGCATAAGATGCTAGGATGAACAGAAGACTTTAATAAATTCTAATGGAAAAGGAACTCATTTTTAGTAAATGGAGATCTCGCCTTTGGCCTATCCATCGCTCTGAACTCAAGAAATTCCTTCCCTTATTTCTTTTAAAATTCTTGGTCTCTATAAATTTTGTTATCCTAGCAACAACGAAAGACACTCTGATCATTACAGGAAAACACTCTGGAGCGGAAGTTGTTGCCATCTTAAAAGGGTGGGTTGTCCTTCCATCGGCTCTACTTGTTCTGCTGATTTATACGAAATTAAGCAACAAGCTCTCTTTGCAAAAACTAGTATATACATCCCTTGCACCATTTTTAATATTCTTTTTTCTATTTGGCTACGTCCTCTACCCAAATCAAGAATTTTTCACTCCTCACGAGCTATGCGCAAAACTTTTTGCGCTATTAGGTGAAGGCCATTCTCACTGGGTAGCCCCTATTTATAGCTGGATGAATTCTATCTTTTTTGTGGTTGCCGAGCTATGGGGCCAGGTGGTAATCATGCTCCTTTTTTGGACCTATGCGAACTACATCACCCCGTTGAATCAAGCCAAAAGGTTTTACACTCTATTTACAGCAGCGGGAGACTTTGGACCCATGTTAGGTGGTTTGTTTGTTGCAAAAATTGCCACAAAAAACATAGGAGGAGACTACGTAAACACCGTCCAACAAGTTTGCTTCCTAGCTATCTTGGTAGGATTAGCAATAGCCGGAATTTACTGGTGGATGAATCGGTACGTCCTAACAGACGAAAAATGCCTCTCAAGTGAGAGCCGCCAAAAGTTAAAAAAGGAAAAGCCTAGCCTCTCTATCAAAGAGAGTTTTAAATTCATCTTATCCTCTAAATACTTAATGTGCTTAGCCATTATGGTAATCAGCTATGGTTTAGCGATCAGCTTAGCAGAAATTGCCTGGAAAGCAAGCTCTAAAATGCTCTATCCCGACTCAAATCAATACCAGCAATTTATGGGAAAGATCAGCTTCTTCTGCGGATTTTTTCCGCTAATTATGGCTGTCTTTG
Organism: Candidatus Algichlamydia australiensis; assembly: GCA_033977065.1. Classification (GTDB taxonomy): domain Bacteria; phylum Chlamydiota; class Chlamydiia; order Chlamydiales; family JAJFMI01; genus Algichlamydia; species Algichlamydia australiensis. Next base: position 53,729 of record JAXCHI010000001.1, on the reverse strand, counting down.
CTGGTGGAAACATTCTTCGTAAGTTTGGTTGGACAATCACTGCAATGGTTACACCTCTGGTGGTTGGAGGAACAGGAGTTCTGTTCCTCCTTCTTGCAACCGCAAAGGATCACCTCGGTTGGACACCTGTTTTGCTCGGTATTTCCCCCCTAGGCCTTATTGTTACTGTCGGAGCACTCCAAAGTATTGCAAGCAAAACAATGAAGTATTCCCTATTTGACCCTACTAAGGAGATGGCCTTTATTCCACTAGACTCCGAATCCAAAGTCAAAGGAAAAGCAGCTATTGATGTGGTTGGGTCTCGCCTTGGAAAATCTGGTTCATCTTGGCTCCAAACAGGCTTGCTTGATACTTTTGCAGGTGGCAATATCTTAAACGCGACTATGCTCCTTACCCCAATGGTAGCAATTGTAGTATGCGGGTGGATTTGGGCTGTCAAGAACCTTGGAAAAGAATTCAAAAAAGCAAGCGGCAAGGAGTCAATGAGCGCTCAATAGTCAGAAAAATATAAATTAAACAAACTAGACTGAAAAATTTTGATATGGAATATAAATTTTTGTAGTTCTCATTGTTACGCATGCAATTAATGAGGTTTGCTGTTGCAATGCCATTAAGTTGACTAAAATGAAAAGGCGTGCCATGTATGTTAATCACGCATTCGTTCCGGAACTGTTTTTCACCTGTCACAGACTTTAATTCTAACACTAAAGTGAAGGCATATTCTTGAGCTCACGAGTTAGAGTTCTAAAAGGAGTGGTTACATATGAAATTAAAAGCGAAGCAAAAAATCCTAAGAGAGCACTTGAGACAACTACATACAAAAAACATTGCTCTTCAGAAGCCCCAGAGGCAGCTAATATAGTCTTAACCCAAGAAAGTATTAACCAACTTAAACCCAAAAAACAGGCTATTCTTACGATAAATTTACGCTCCTTACGATACGATTTTGTTGCGTCTCTGAAATACTTCTTTTGCTCACTCTCTTTCTCTAATTTCATCCCTTGAACAAGGGCGTTTACAGTTTCTTGCTCTAGTTTTCTAGCTTTTTTGAGCTGATACCCAAGAAGAAGCAGACCTGTGATTAAGATCAATAAAGCTGAGTAGTGGAAAAAAGTTAAGCTTCCAAAAACGTGGAAGAGAGCCCTCGAGACAACAAAAGAGAGGATCAATACCGCTAGCGTAGTCAGAATCATCTCACCCTGTACACTGATAAGATTCTGTAGGTGTGTTTCATAAGATGATTTGTGGTCATAAAGTTCGATCATCATTTTGAGTGGCCTATCATTTCCCCCTGGAGCGTCATCATAATATATTAGATTTTTTCTTGAAAAGACCCTTCATTTTTAGACAGCCTAAAAAATTGGAATATCTCCCTTTGAAAAAAGCGAGGAACACCACATAAATTTCATTGATTACTATCTAGAAAAACACCCACTTAAAAGCACTCCACTCCTTGAATTTCTCAAAAAATAAGAATTTCTACGATGAGTATTTAAGCCCATTAGCTATTAAGTGAATACTCCCTTCTCCAAAGCAGAAATCCTCCTCGGGTTAAAGCCTCTTTTGCCTAAGCTGAGAGAGTGTTCACTCAGAATCATTCCCAATGAAATAACTATCAGCTGGACCAAATTTTCCAAGGTTGATACACTTCCTCAAAACTCCTGAGGAAGTATGAAAATACTCTCTATTTTTGCCCTAATTCTAACGACCCTTTTCTCAACAGTCGACACTCCTCTCGACAACGATCCCAATTTCACCGTAGCTGGCTGCGTTAACGCGATCACAGGCGAATACTTTGCTGTTGAAACTGATCTGATTCTCAATTGCGCTCAACCTTATCCCATCACACGAATCTACACATCCCAAACAGATTGGAAGTTTTTCCCCCATGTAAGACTTGAAGAGATACAAAAAGTGGGAGTCATCAACAAAGACGGCAGGCAAAAGAAAAAAGTGAGACAAAAAAAGCTGCACTTTAAAGATGAGCTAGGACTTCCGATCAAACTCAGACCCATAGAGAGTGATAGGTCATCCTATATGCTCGACTACAAAACCCACACCGCCCACCTAGTCAACACCCACAGAGGAGTGATTAGCGGCCAAACAAATACTAGAAACATCAAAGGTCAATACAACAAAAAGAAAAAATCTTATGAAATTTCCTTTGGAGATGGGACAAAGAGAATCTACAACTGCACTAAAATCAGCAAAAAGAGATCTTCAAGAGTAGACCTGCCAAATAAACGCATCGCTGCTGGTAAACTCTTTTTGTTAAAGGAAGAAATACTTCCTAATGGGAATAAAATCTTCTACGAATATGATAGCAAGAGTCATTTACGAAAAATTTTAATTACAGGCACTAACGATAAAGAAAATAAAAAAATCGAATATGGCTGGATTACGATCAGTAACAGACCAGGTATCAAAACCATAGAAACGAGCAATGGGCAGAGCATTACCTACTACTTTAATAACGGAACACTCACCAGAGCTGTCTCAGAACACACTCCTGAAGAGATCGCCATCACAACCCCACACAGCATTACAAGACAGCTGACCAATCAGGGACCGCTTACACACGCAAAACTTGCATTTGACAAAGTGCAAGAGCTCTACACATCAGCATCAAGCGCCCCCATCTACACATTCAAATACAAGCAAAAAGCAGGGAAAAATCCCAAGCAAACCCTTGTAACTGACTGTTTGGGTAACACAACCTCCTACCAGCCAAGAGGTAATAACCGCCCCTACAAAATTGTCCATCCCGATGCTAGCGAAACGCGCTACATTTACGGAACGCGCAACACAGTACTCGGTAACCTCCTTGCTATCCTCACATTCGATCCTAATGGCAACTGTATCAAAGCCATCACATACACCTACGACCACCACCACAACATCTCCACAGAAACCCTCTGGGGCAACCTATCTGGAAACGACCCATCGCCTATCGAATTAGATAAAAACGAACTCCCAATTAGCGGTCCCTCTACTACCACAACCTACGAATACAACTACGAAAATTTCCCCATCCTCATCCAAGAACCCTCTGGAAAAACCACAAAAATTACTTATTATAAAAAGACAAACCTTCCCACATCAAAACTTACCTCAAACGAAGGACAAATCGTTACTCGTGAATTCTTTTCATACGATGAATACAACAACCTAAATGAAAAAATTCTCGATGATGGCAACAGCGAAGATCCCACGGACTTAGAAAGCGTTACAGAACGCACCATCACACGCTACGAACTCGCCCAAGAAGGCCCCGCCACACACCTGCCCATCAAAATCCGAGAGAGCTACTGGGACCCCAAATCCTCTAAAGAGAAGACCCTAAAAACAACCCAACTCACCTATAACCAGCAATGCAAAGTTGAAACCAAAGAGATATTCGACGCGAATAACACCCTCTGCTATACCCTAACCTATACCTACGACCTCCACGGCAACCTCATCCAAGAAACCAATCCACTTGGCGAAATGACCAGCTACACCTACAGCACCCTTGATCAGTGCATAACCAAAAGCGAGCCCGCCAAAAACCTCACCACCCAATACACCTACGATCAAGAAAGCAACCTTCTCACTGAAACACAAACCGGGGCCCCAAACATCTCCCATACAACCCAGCATACCTACAATCCATTAGGCCAACGAATCACAACAACAGACCCCTACGGCCTCACGACTCAATACCAATACGACACACGCAGCAACCTCACACTAGAAAGCAACGAAATCGCCACCACAAAAACCACCTACGATAGCTTAAATAACCCAATTGAAATCATCGATCCAAGAGGAAACCGCACAACCCATCACTACAACGTTCGCAACCAAATCATCCAAACAACCTATCCCGATCAAACAACTGAAACCTTTACCTACGATCCCGCCGGAAACTTGATCAAACAGGTAGATAAATGTTCACGTCAAATCTACACCACCTACGATTACGCAAACCGCCCCCTAACCAAAAAACTCCTTTCGTCCACAAATAAACTCCTTTCAGAAGAGAGCACCACTTACAACAGCTTTCATAAACTCAGCCACCTCGACCAAGGAAACCGCCTCACTACCTACACCTACGACCCAGCCGGCCGCCTCACCCAAGAGACCTTTCTTGATCAAACCACCACCTACACCTATGACACCCTCTCTCGAATCGAAACAAAAACCCAAAACGAACAGCGCACCCTCTACACCTACGACTCCCAAAACCAAATCCTTGCAGAGAGCGAGATAGATTTAGCTGAAAACCCCACCATTTACAGCGAAACTACCTACACCTACGATGCTCATGGCAACGCCAACACCATCACAAAAGGCGACTCTACAGACATCTACGAATACGACCCTTTAAACCGCCTAACCTCACACACTAATCCTCTTGGCCACACCACAACCATCACCTACAACCAACTCACTAAAACCACCCTAGACCCAGAAAACCGCCAACTAGAACAGACCTACAACAGCCACGGCCAGCTCCTTGCAACAACACACCTTTCCAAAACAGGCACCCCCCTCCACAAAGAACACTACGAAAGAGATTCCTCAGGCAACCTCCTCACACACACCATCACCATCTTCGATCCCAACGGTCCCGCCCGCACAACTACCCTCGCTTATACCTATGACAAAATGAACAGACTCACATCCCAAACAGAGTCTGGAGAAAAAACAACCATTTACACCTACACACCCGATGGACAAGAACAAACCATAACAAAACCTGACGGTACCCTCATCGAAAAAACCTACGATGAAAAAGGTCGCCACATAGATACTACTGCTCCAAACCTTCACTATACCTTTACCTATGACAACCTTGATCGTTGCATCAAAGCTAACGACCACACCCACAACACAACAACAACCCGTACCTACGACTCCTATGACAACCTCCTGACAGAAACACTTAATAACGGGCTTACCTTAACCTCATCTTATTCGGCTGATAATCGCCGTAAAACCTTAACTTTCCCTGATAACCGGACTGCTACCTACACCTATGATCCCTACCACCTCACCTCCATCACCTTCAATAGCTACACCCACACCTACACCCAATACAATGAACACCACACACCCCAAACCGAAACCCTCATTGCAAACCTTGGAACCCAAACCCATACCTATGACCTCTTAAATTGTGAAATAAAGCGCAAAAGCCCCTACCAAAAAGAAGCCCATAAAAGCTTTGATAAAGCCGGTAACCTCACTAGCCGCATCCTAGACAACCAAACCACTACCTACACCTACAACGACCTCAATCAACTCACACAAGAAAACAAAGACCAATACACCTATGACTCCCTCCACAACCGCCTCTCAAAAAATGACGACTCGTATGAAATTACATCTTTAAACCAAATCTCAACTACCGATGACTTTAACTTTGAATACGATCCAAACGGAAACCCCACAAGTGCAGAAACCAATTCAACTAATATTAAGTATAAATACGATGCCTTAGATCGTCTCATCCAAATCAAAACCCCAATAACAAAAACAACCTATACCTACGACCCGTGGCACCGTCGCACCTCCCAACAAACCTCCCACAAACAAAACAACGAATGGATAGAACACCCCCCACAATACTACATCTACGATGGAGATAATGAAATTGGCCTTGTAGAAAACGGCACCATAACCCAGCTCCGCATCCTAGGCCTAGGTCACGGCGCCGAAATCGGCGCCTCCATCCTCATCGAACTTAATCACCAAACCTACCTCCCCCTCCACAGCCTCACAGGTGACATTACAACCCTTATTGACATCCACACTAAGCAACCTTTAGAAAGCTATTATTTCACTGCCTTTGGTGAAGAACAAACCACAACGACCCACAACCCCTGGCGCTACCAATCGAAACGCACCGACCACAACCTCGTCTACTTTGGCCGTCGTTACTACTCACCCACCCTCGGTCGCTTTCTTACACCCGATCCCAAAAGCTACACCGAAGGCCCCAATCTCTACGCCTACCTTAACAATAATCCTTTGACTCACTTTGACTTCTATGGCCTCGAAGACAAAATTCGCAGCACTGCACAAACTTCAGAAGCACTCGTATATCTCAACACCTATTCTCCACATTTCAATTACTTCTCCCCCTTGCCTCCAATTGGAAAAAAAGAAGACTGGTTTCATGCAAATTCCAACCTCACTTTTGCTCAGAAAGTAGGTAACGCTATAGGAAGCCCTTTTGTTCAAGGGAGCATGAAATTTGCAAGTGGTTGTTTCGAAGCTTGGATAGGTGGATCAATTATCCTAAAAACTTTGGGTGCTGGATCAGTTGTAGGATGGCCCATATTAATGCATGGACTAGATCAAGCATTTTCTGGCATCTCGACAATAGCATATAATCAGAGAATGAGAACTGGAAGTTGTCAGCTCATGGAGATGTCAGGAATTGACCCCAACGCAGCAGCATTCATAGACGACCTGACTACAGTAGCCTTTACTGCAGGAGGGACTCAAGTTCTCCTAGCTGGATCTCGATCAGTTCCGGTCATGGCCGCAACATACGCAAGATCACCTATTGGACAAACACCTTCGATCTATATTCATGAAAAGAGTTGTATTTCTAACAAAATTACAGGTTATAAAAAACATGGATTAAATCAAGCTATAGGTAGAGATGGGGGAAGAGGAGTTAATGCAAAAGCAATTTTAGATGCTGTACAATTTCCAAAAAAAATTGTATTCCAAAGTGATAAAGCAGTAAGATACGTCGGAAAAGAAGCTACTGTAGTACTCAACTCTGAAGGAAAAATTATTACAGCTTTTGGAAAAGCCAGAGGTGTACAGGTTTGGAATCGAAGTGGAGTTGTTCAAACTAGAGAAACTCTTATAAACAAGTGAAGGTGCTTGCTATGGACGAAAAAAAATATAAGCTAACTAGAACAGAGCTAATTTTTCTCATAGAGAATGTTGAAAACGAAGCGGTTAGAAAAAAAATCAACAACTTATTTTCTAATCATGTTTATAATGGAAGCAAATCTATTTACAATGTAACCCTTACGGAGCAACAAGCTGACCTAATTATTGACGAATTGATGAATTTATTTACTAGCAAAGGCATTGATGCACATGACGAACCAAATGAGTTTGGTCTTCAGGTTGAGTCTGTACTTGATGCATTTTCTAGCCGGTACAGTTAAAAGGAGTTAGAAAAGATATGGTAAAATATGGATTCATCAGAAACTAAAAAACTGATCAGATTGGTTGAAAAAATATTACTAAGGAAAATTTTATGACTTTAATTGATCTATATATTTTTCAAAAATTCAGACATCGCTATCTGCTAAAGCAAAGGTCTCAGTTTTTTTAGACAAGTAGTAATCCAAAGCACCTTGAGTTAATAATATTCTATTACCTAGTTCAGACATCTCATTTTCTGATAAAATTTTGATAAATTTAGCATATTCAATAAGAGGAGATTTGTCTACCACATTAGCAAATTTGACAAGTCTTTTCTTAAAATTTATAATTTCACTTATAGCATCTGTATTCATGTGGTATGAGTATTGCTCCATAGCTTCATCAACTAACATCAAACTTAGGTGCGAACAAATTATATAAAAAGATAAAGGTACTGTAGAGTACATGTAAGTTCGAGAAAAACCCGAAAAATTATCACTAATTACTTGAAGAGTTGGAGCAAAAGCAAAAGCATTTATAATACTCGCAATCAGTTTACTAGCAATAGTAATTTTTTTATTGTTCCTTAGACCCCATGTTTTTTTTGTACTACAACGAAACAAATTTACGGCTGAAGAATAATAAGATGTAGATGCGTTCAATAATAACTTAGTTGTTAAATAACTACTGCAAGCAGAAACTATGGTTCCACTGGCAACACCACAAATTGTACTATCTGATATTGATTCAACAAAATTGTAACTAACAACCCCTAAATAACCAATTACTGAAAGAGATAATCCACATGACACTACCTTAACACTATATTTACCTAGTTTTATTAATTTTTCATTTGAATAATCTTTAGAAGATTGAGTATTGTTTTGTAATATTTGAAAAAGCCTTGATACTTTTTGACTAGTACTTTCCACCTGTTGCAAAGCATTGAACTCACTAAGTACTTCTTTTAATTCCTCTTCCGTTTGCAAAGGCAAAGAAGCACAAAACGAGTTTATCTGATTAATAACTTCAGCTTTAGATTCCTGTAATCTAGATTCAACACCAGTTAAAAAAGCATTGCTTTTAATATGGTTTAGAGTGAGGTAAGTAGAATATGAAGGGATTGGTATAGAACCTGATGCTGCTAAAATAGCAAAAAGAGCGCTATCATTATTATATTCATAACCAACATATGCTCTGGGTATGCTAAGAATGCATGCTGTACTAACAGAGCCTATTCTCAATAGAAGATCAACGCGTCTGTTTGTTGATACAGAAAACATTTCTACTTCATCAGAAGATAAAGGACGGATATATTCACCAATCATATTGGATATGCTATACGCATCTAAAATTCCAAAAGAAGTCAGATTACAACCCACTAAGTACCACCCTAAAGCTATATTTAGCGGTGTTGCGTCTCCTGCAAATTCTAAGGATGGCCTAATAAACGGTATGCTAGAAAGAGCCAAAAATGTTGAAGCCCCAATTTGAGCTGCAACTCTTGTAATTTTTTTTTGTCTTGATTCAATTGGATTAGAGTTATTTATCGTACTATTTACGAAATAGTTTAAAATATTTGAATCTGTCTCTGCAGTTGTTAATAAAGACCTATTTTCACCACTCATTTGTTCGCTTCCCATATTTTATGGGTCCATGATATCATAAACTATTTATTTAGAAAAGAACATATTTCAAAATAAAACAATAACGGTTGTAACAAAATAGAAATAAGAAGATTAAATATTCGTATGAGTATTTTTTAAAATACTATTAAAATGCTAATTTTTCATGTCATTTTTAATGTTTTCTTTAATGTTAGATGCTGGTAAAATCGTGGTAATTTAATGCAGTAAGGCATAATTTTGGGGGTGAAAAATGGCAATTCCGTATTTCAAGTTGGATCCACACGGGATAGTAGATGATATTTTAAAATGCGAAAACATACGAAAAGTAAAAATTTTAGAGTTAGAATTTCAAGTGTTCCCCGGTGTTTATCCAAGCGAAAGGTTTCGAACCACTGACTTTCTACTTACTTCTCTTCCGCCCTTAAAGGGTAAGGCGGTTTGTGATATGGGTTGTGGGATTGGAGTTGTTGGAATTCATAGTTTGCTCAATAAGGCTCTGTCAGCAACGTTCGTAGATATAAATAGAATTGCAGTGAAAAATGCCGAGGCTAATTTACAAACTCATGGCCTTGATGGGGAAGTGCTACGCAGTAATTGTTTTGACAGTGTTCCGAAGCAATTGTTTGATGTCATTGTTTTTAATATTCCATTCCACGATGATATGGTTGAAATTGAAGTCCCTCTAGCCTATGCCTTTTACGACCCCTCTTTTAAAAGTGTGCGTAAATTTCTTGCCCAGGCAAAGTATTATTCTCATAAAGAAACTGAGATAATTATTGCGTTTTCGAATAAAGGGAATTACGAATTACTTGAACATCTATTCGATTCATACCTTTATAATTGGAAACTGTGGAAAATAATAAATAACGAGTCAGAATTTGATAACAGATTGTATCTGCTTAAAAATAACCTTGGAACTATTTAAATTTTATTTCCGAAGCGTGCTTTGTTTTCAAATCACTGATTACTAATTTTTCTAATGTTTTCAGGATCAATTCAGAATCACAATTACCCTTCAAATAATTTATAAAAGGTGAAATGCTTTCTCTTTCAGACTCAAGCCAGGTGCTGCAGTCCGACTGTGCATGCTGTATGCAGACTTCAAGTTTATCTAAAGCATTAACAAATTTTGCTTCTTCACTAGATAAATTTTCGAATTCAAACCAAAGGTCAAATATTTCTTTGCCAACCAAATTTGGCAATACACTTTTTATTTTTTTAGCACCTTCCAATTCTGATTGTTTTATTTGTTGTCTACCATAATTTGATGAATCGAATTGGTGATATGGCGTATCACCTGTTATCATTTCAACAATATCATGAATAATTGCCAATCTTAGAGCTCTTTCAGTATTTATTTTGTTTTTTAAAAAAGGAGAGATTAACATTACCATGAGGCTTGTACGCCAACTATGTTCAGCAACACTCTCATTTCTACCACATGAGACCCAACTATGTCGCATTTCGCTTTTGAGTTTTTCTGAAGTTTTTATAAACTCATATATTCTTTCGATATCGTCCACTATGATTCTCCAATATATTTTTTAATTTTATCTAAGTGGTTCTTTTCATGTAGAAAAATATAATTATAATAATTCTCATTTTCAAACGGAATTTTGTTTGTCTTAACTAGCTTCTTTTCTACTATATTGAAGCATTGATAGCCATAACTTTTTAAAATTTTAAGCACATCATTAGCGTCATATAAAAATTTTCTACACCACACTTGATACAATTCAGCGAAAATAATTGGATAATATTTATTTATAGTTGACAATGAACCTTTTAAGGCCAATAGTTCAGCTCCTTCTATATCCATCTTAACGAACGAAACCTCATCTAGCTCTTCATTTTGAATGACATCATCAAGTTTTTTTACTATACAATTCTTCTTTCTTGATCCAGCATGATCTATTAAATTCTTTATCGAAGAAATTGCTGAACCACCCCTAAAATAAAAGAACGATTCTATTTTTTCCTGATCTGATAGGCCAAAATTAAAAGTCTTTACGTTAGCAATTTTATTGAGTGAAATATTCTTTAATAAATAATCATATGTTTCATCTATTGGCTCAAAAGCTAGTATTTTTGAATTAGGAAATCTTTTAGAAAGGTTAATACTATACCACCCCACGTTGGCACCTAAATCTAATATAACATCTCCATCTGTTACTAACTCATATATCCAGTACGATTCTTCTCTTTCGTACTCCCCAAAATTTAAGACCGTCAAAGGAGGAGTACCACATCCTCCATCACTTTGGAGTACAATATTCAATGGATCAAACCTAAAGAAAACGCCTTTTCTATCTATTGTAATTTCATTGATGTCTGTTTTAATTAACTCTTCAGAAAATTCAAATAATAACTTATTAAACTCGTGTCTTTCTGACATGTAATCCCATTTGTCAATCTTCCCTTCGTTATATTCTATTTTTAATTGTTTGAAGTGATCTTTTATATTTCCCCGATAAGATGGAGCAGAATATAGATTCTGTGACTGCTTATCTCTTTTATACTCTCCTCTAATTAAAATCACTCCTCCAATAGTGATTAATCCTGCGCTTAAAAAATCTAAACTAGATGGAATTTGATTCTGAGAGAACCAGCTAAGAAAACTTACAAAAGGAAAAAGGGATAGTCCTAGAACAGCAATTATGATCGGCTCCGTGAAGAGAAATGCACGAAAAAAGAAAATCAATGAAATACCATATAGGGCACCATTGATAACAGCCTGAAAAAGGCCAGTTGCCCACAAATTCGATATTCCTGAAAAATCCCCAAATACTAAAGAGTAGAGCAATAGAGGCAACGAAACAAAAAAACCTATAAGACACTGATAAAATGAAATCCTCAATGGCGGATCATGCTGAATAATAATAGAGGTCAAGAAAAATATAATAACGAAAGATAATGAGGAGAAAACCCCAAATACAGAACCGGAAAGAGCCAAACTCCAATTGTTAAAAATAAAATCATAGAATATTACTGACAGCACACCCATAGAGGCAACTACTATTCCAAGCCATTCTTGCTTCGAGTATTTTTCTTTCAATATCCATGTAGCCATGACAGCATAAACTAATGCATCGGCGCTGTATATTGAGGAATTATCAACTTCTCCAATGAGAACTCTAGCAAGACTGTATGCAATGTAGCCAACAGTGGCAAATAATGCTCTTGTTACTATTAATTTTTTTCTTGATTCAGGTGGCAAGTGCCCTTTTTCATTGATAAATTCGCTTTTTTGATTGATTTTCAAAAATTTCAAAACTTCACTCAGATTTCCGAACTTGAATATGCTTCTGAAAAAAGAAATAAGCAAAATAACCACAGTTGCGAAAAAAAATTGTGTTGCAAAATTTACAGAGTATGGAATTGACTCACTTGAGCTTTGAAAATATACTATAGAAACAGCATTGAGAAACCACGCAAACAGAGTATCTTTTATTCCTTCTACTCTTAAACTTGAGCTTACAGAAATTCGATGAATTTTCAGGTATTCAATCAAGTTCCCTATTTTGATTTTTCCAAAGTATTTCAATACGTGGTTCTCTATTTGTTAAAATATAAATCAACTTACGATATCCAAGAGCTTTACCTTCTCCGATTAGCAAAGGCTTTCAGCTCTTATCTACAATCTTTTCTCTATAGCAGAGTACCCATTTTTTCTTTTAGGTGTTTTTTTTACAATCATTTCTTTCTACTAAAAAACTTTAGGTCCTCAGGAACGTGTTCTTTTCTGGCACTTACAAGCTTTTTTGATAAGGAATCCATATTGTGACAAACTCTTCTCAGAGTTTACACGGTTGATCGCTTCAGCAAGAAGTATTACTTGAGGCATTGTGCCCAATGCTCCCCCGTCTCATTTTTTCTCCGTCTTACCCAAGGTGGCTATTACCAAACAGAGGCCGTTTTTTGTAAAATAAGAAACTTGCCCAAAAAATAGCATTGAATCACCCTTAAAATTCATGTTAAATCTAGGGGCAGGATAGATAGTAATGACTGACAAGAAAATCATTAGCATAGAAGAGCTCTACGAAAACAAGCTTCCCCCAGATCTAGTAAGCGCGCACTTTGAACAAGCTTATAATGCAGATTGCTTCTTTTACTTCCAAAAACAATTCTCTCAAAATCAACTGTTTACGGTAAAAACTTTTCTTGTATTTCTTGCGGTTATGACGATCGCTATTCTTACCGGAGAAAAATATATAGTTTCTGTACCCAAGTTTAGTGTATTTATCTCATTTGTATTTTTCGCTGCTACCGGATACCAATATCGAACAGGAAAAATTCTCTTAAACAAAGCGAATATTATCTCTCAAAGAGGAATTTTCCTTGAAAAAGCTTTTTCTGAGTTAGAGCCTTTTTTTCAAGAAAATGAAAGAATTGTGCCCTTGAACGTTTATATTAAGCCTTTCCTTATAGCTCTATTCATGACCTACATTGCAAGCTCTATTTCTTTTGTTCTTGGTAGCTATTTTTGTGTAGTTTCTCTTGGGCATGGCTCTGCAATTGCCCTTGCTGCCTTTCTCACATTTTTCCTATCAGTTTTAGGTGCGATTAGATATAGGAGTTTCAAAGAATCTATCCATAAAAAAAATTGAAGTAGACATGCTCGGAGATAATCCCGATTTCCCTATTTTTAGCTCTCTATATTTTGGTTTGAAGTAAGCGCTTCTGTAGCAAACAACTTATGCATAAGGAATAGAGATGAACAGTTCGCTAAAACAGTCATACCTAATGCTAATTTTGCAGATAGTAGTCCAACCAAAATCCCAACAACTAACCCAAACTGCCTGGTGACCAGTAACCAAGAAATTGCTTTTTTCTGATCAACTCCACAATCCATTATATGAGCTGTTAGAGCTGGAGAGCTGTTTCCAAAAGCCCCGTTTAGAACAAGGCTCGTAGCTAAGATTACTATTGGAATCTCATTGCTTCCCCTCACTATTCCAAAATACGCAAGGATGCATGAAGCTACAAGAGAACATTGCGTGATCAAAATAATCTTCTTCCTAGAACTTTTCTCATCTGAAAGCTTTCCTTGAACTATGCTTCCGATCCCCCAAGTAAGAGCGAATAACAATGCTAAAACCCTTGTTGAGTCATCTTGGAAACAGATGAAGCCTAATATTCCCCTACTCAGCCACTGAGAGAAAATAGCGTAGATGTGAATGATTACTTTTTTTAAGCTCATAAATTCTTAAACGCCTTTTTTACTGAATTTTCTCATGGCTTCTGCAAAAACTACTGAAGCAATTGCTGATCTAGACAATGTTGAGATATTTCCAAAAAGACCTTTCCCTACCATCAGAATCAAAATTTGAGTAGATGGTTCTAATAGATTTAGGCCAGCAAAATTGCTTGGTAATGTCGATATACTAAAAGAATTTGAGTTCGGCGAAATCATCCCGACAAATTCTATCCCCAGTAGAGCAAGAAACGCTGCGCTAAGAGCAAATAAAAGTGATTTTTTTAAACTAACTAGATCGGAGATCCGACCCTGAACATATGAAGCTGCTGCTTGGCAACCAAGGAATACAAAGAAAATAAGTGGAGGATAAAATGGCGTTTGTAATGCTTTGTATAGGATTAGTATGTCGCATACATGATCGATAAAATAAAAAAAGATAGAGAGTGAGACATTTGGGTGAGATAGTAAAGGTACTGAAACGACTTCCTCCCAACCTTTCATTATTTTTTGACTCTTCATTTGATTAGAGAAAAATTGATAAAAGACGCATTCAACAAGAAGCTTTGCCCCAACTGTAAACATCACAATTGATCCTGTTGTCGCAGATGGGGGTCTAAAAACCAAAAGCGCTGATAATACCAGAAGATGCGGAGAAAGCCCTAAAAAAGTGGCTACCCCACTCATAATCCCAAAAGATGGTCTACTTGATTCCATAAATCCCTTTTTAAAGGTTCATCTCATTAAGGTATGATTTCCCCTGAAAAATTTCAATTACTACCTAAGGATGAATATTTTTTAATGATTTGAAACGGAATCAACCAAAAACCTAAACGGTTACAGTCCACTCAATTTGGTTTACAAGAAATGCCAAAATTGAGTGTGCATTTTCCTATTAGTGCTAGGGATCCTCGTTCTCTCTCTCTTTTATAGCTCTTGTTTATCTCCGGATCTTTATTTCTTGATAAATGTACAAAACGATTGAAAATCCCAAAATTAATCCCAAGTTAAAAATTCCATTCATAACCACACCTCTTGCTCATAAATGATGAATATACTCATCATAATAAACAGGCGAAAACAAAAATGCTAGGTATATTCTGTAGAGGTATGTTCATCATCTTCATATCTTATATCATATGAAGAAGAGCAAAAAACTTACTGAAAAGCAAAAAGAAACGCTTTGCAAGACTATTGGAAGTCTAATTCGCGAAAAGAGAAAAAAAATGGGGTACTCCCAAGAAGCTCTCGGCATGGAAACAGATATCCATAGAACTTACATCGGTATTATAGAAAGGGGTGAATCTAACGTAACAATCGAGATGCTTGCAACAATAGCAAACGTTTTGGAATGCGAAATCGAAGAATTCATTCCGAGTTTTTCGGTGATAAAAAAATGAATCATTTTTTGTAATTTCCTGAACGAAACTACAAAAGCTTCTTACTTCTTTCTATACACCCATCTTTTTCACAGTAAAAATAATATCATCAAAATTTTCATCTGGGGTCCAGTCATTGCATGAATATTTCTTTCCACCTGGTATCTCTTCTAAAATCATTGCAGAACCGTACCTTCCATAATCGACAAAACTGCTTCCTCGATGGTCTGTGCTTTCCCAAATATTTCTAATCTTCACACTCCCTTTCGTAGAACATATTTTTAATTCAATGTTTTTAGGATCATAAACTTCAGATTTTTCCCAGAAAACCATAAAAACACCTTTCCCTTGATTCCATTCTCTTCCGTTGAACATACAACTCCCCGTAATATCAACCGCAACACCCTGTGTATTTTTACTATTTGTAGATTCTATGCAAATAACCAAAGATTCTCCATTTTCAATAGCAAAATTATCGAACCTCGTAAGAATCTTGCCATTGTAATTTATAGGCTTTCCCTTAGAGTTCTCAAATAATTTATTAAAATTTGGCATAATTACTTTCCTGTGTATCTATTAGGGTCAACTTTAGCATGTTCTTCAGGCCACAATGGAATAACGTCAAATAATCCTCCTTCTTTTTGTGGGGGTATGTGATGCAATTCCATACTTTCAGCCTTTCCCAAGTCGTCATTAAATCTTCTAGGGGCTAGTCCTTTTTTCATTCTTTTAACATTTTCAAGCTCATATTCCGCACCTTTTGCAAAAGCTTCATTTTTCCAATATCTCTTTCTAACTGTGCTCCATTTTGGAACCTTTCCTGCCCTTGTCAAATTATTAATTGGATCTCCGACCTTCCATCCTCTTATTGAGGAGGCCTGGGTTGGTGCAATGCGACCTACCTTACAAGACCCCGGAGGAGGTAACTCACTAATAACTAACCCACTGTCAGCTCTAGCTCTTTTAGCCTCTTCAGTATAGCTGCTTGCTGCTTCAGTTGAAAAGACTTCATCAATTTTTTCATGTGCTGCAGCCAACCAATCTTTAAATTTTTCTTTAGGAGAATTAAATAGCAGAGGAATATCTACCTCTTCTTCATCGTGAAAAAGTCTTCTGCCAATATCATCAATTTCTTCAGCAAGTTCAGGTCCAGTAGAAGCAACTTTAGCAGCACCGTCAAGAATTTCATGAGATAGCACAGAACCTAAATTCTTTAAGCTCTCCTTAAAAGACCTCTCAGGATTTTCTCTAATTTCTTGATCATTTTTAGATTCGATCTCATTCCTAACCTCTTCCTTAAAAAGTTCGATTTTTTCTTCTGCAAGCTTTTTAATGAATTCGTCGCTTTCTTCAAGATGGGAAGATTCAGCTAGTTCAACATCATATTTCTCATAACTTGATTCATGTTGACTTGTTTCTGGATCAACATCATCCGATTGACTTGCTGCCAATACAGACCCCACCCCTGTTGCCACAGTTCCAACACTGCTTGATTCTCCTGTGACTACAACGACTACCACAATAGCAACGACTATAACGGCCCCAGCGATAATTGCAGCTTTGTGCTTACGAACAAAACTTTTTGCTTTTTTCCATTTTTTACTAATTCCACTACTACAAAGCAAAAATTCACGATCTTGCTCAAAATTCCCACTAAAAGACCCGTAATTTTCAAAACCGTATTCCGAATAATCAAAATACCAATCGTTATCTGACGATTCATTAAACAACTCATAAATGTCCTGCTCAACCCAACCTGCAGTAGAAAAGTCACTTGAAAGAACTCCGTTCCTTGCAAAGTTTACTACCATGTTTTGCAGCAATTCGAGTTCTCGCAAATTACTCGGAACAATTGCTCCCTTCTCGATGGCATCAATAAAATTTAAAACATCGTCAACTAACAACTTATCAAGGGTAGTAAAAGAATAACTTTTCCTAATCGGGTCTTCTAATGAAGAGATACAGCTTCCTGGACTAGCAGATTGAGGAACTGCATGAAGAAAAACCGAAGGAATAAGCAAAAAGAGGCAAACCTTTCTAAAAAACTCTGAAAAAACCATCTTTACATCCTCTCTGTAATTTCTTTACGAAAGATGCTAAAGAGTGTGTTTTTTGACAAGTGTTTTCGGTTTTTATTGGTCATCCATTACGATTTCATAAGCTTCTTCATCTTCTTTTTTATAAAAAACATAATTTGGTATATGGAAGACAATAGATTAATGAACGTATTAAAATGACTTTTTCGATTACAACCCCGGGTCTTCTAACCGCATTTACCCCCCTAGTTCAAGGTCCCTCTATCTTGGACTTTTATTACTTGGGCTTGATTGCTACGCTCGCTGTTGTATCGTACCTAATGAGTAGGTTGAAAGGTAATTTGAGAGATTTTGGGCGTATAGAACTTTTGCTTTTATCGCTCCTCAGTATCCCCGGGTACTTTTTTTTTCTTTTGCTTAAGATTTTGGGATTTGTAACCGCTCTAATAGGAAGCGCATGCTTAATGTTACATTTTCCTTTCCTTATCATCAGTATCTCTATGTTTTTTGAAAAAGGAAATGGCAAAAAATTTCTCAGTATCCACAACAAAGTTAGAAGTCTTATCATGCCGTGTGTATTATTACTTTTTGTAAGCATGGTTTCCATCTCATATTTTCTATTTTGTCTATCACTAATCGAGATGAAATATAATATGTAGATGAAGTGTTCCTACCTATTAAATCTAAAGTTGCTAAGCTCCCCTCTTTTTTAACCTACTACCAGCACTATTAACAGTTTTATTGATCAACCTTAACGATTTCATAAACAGCTTCATCTTTTTTTGTGAGAAACTCTAAGGTCATATCTACAAAATCCTTGCCTCGATAAAGTCTTTGAATTTGCTTACGTTCTTTTTCATATTTTCTAACAACAGGATCATTCTCAAAGTAAGAAGCGAAAGCAGGAATTGGAAAGTTAGAAATAGTAAATGCATTTTTTTCTGTCCATTCAATCGGTTTTTTATTGCTAGACCACAGACAGTAATGGATGTTGCCAGAATCAAGCATGTTTATTCTGCTATATGATGGTTATTCAACGATAAACTTCTCTTAAAAAATTACTGCACAAAAGAGAGGGCGCTCTAAATCCTTGGCTGAAAGCGCCCTATCACTAATAAATTGAACTTTATTTTTCGTTTTCAAGCTCTTTAATTGCTTCTTCATAAGCCTTCCAAAGGGATCGGTCTGCTCTCTTCTCCTTAATAGAAAGAATCAGCTCTTTTTGAATTTCCTTCAGGGGATAAGCTGGCTTTAATAACTCAATAAGCTCTGCATTTCCAGATTCTTTTGCAAGCTGTAGAAGCTCTTGAGCTTGATTTTTTTTGAGGTTGAGTTGTAGGGATCCTGAGCTTCCTTTTTTAGATCTTGGTTTGGATGGGTATTGCTGAGGTGCACTATTTTCTAAAATATGCTTTTCTAGTAAGCAAATGAGATCTTTGGGGTTCTTTATCTTAAGTTTTTCGTAGGTAAAATGATGCGTTCTTCTCCCTCCTTCGGGTAAATAAGAGCAAAGATCAAACTCTTTTGATACTCCTACTTTTCGCATAGACTTTTGTATTACTTCCTCTAAATTTGGGCTTTCCATAGTAGCAAGATTATTCATTGTTCCTCTTCTTTATATTATTTTTACAATTCTAAGTTTTTTAATTCTTAGATTAGAAAAATAGCAGTTTATGATGTTTCTTGTATTTGGATTTGAAATATATAATTCCTAAAACAAAAAGTCAATACGCTCATACAGGAACCTACTAAGAATGAGCTCTTAACGCATAGGAACTACTATCCTTCGACAGCATTGAGAAGATTCACGTCTTCTATAGGTACAATTACAGCGGCAGTTCCTTCTGACAACTCTAATAGCACTCTTTCCCCGTTGTGACATGAATACAGGACGAGTTCTGTTAAGAGTATGTCCTCACTTGTTATTTCATAATGATAATCACAACTCTGGTTGAGGAGTTGTTTGCTCAACTCCCTTTTGTGTAACTTCTTTTTCATGATGTACTCTCCTTATTTTTTCATTTTTGAGACCTGCGTCTAAACTTTGTTCTCCACTTGAAATACTTAGCTCTTTATTCACATTTTGTTGCACAATGTGATCTTTATAAAGGCCTTTTTCTTCAGCGGAGTATTTATATTCAGAGAAGGTGTTTTCCATTGATTTTTGTTGGCGTATTACCCTTTTCATTAATGTTAGCTCATATTGAGAAGGTTTTCGTCCAGACTCAGCTTGAAATACTAAGCATTGATGCAATAATCTCGAGACAAAGGATTCGCCCCTCCCCTGCTGTGCTAGTAACTCTCCTTTAATGACATCTTTCGATCCTATAATTTGTTTTGCTTCTGCTAATATTGCTTCATTGACTCTTCTTTCATCCCCATTAAAGTCTTTTTCAAGTTTATCCCTGAGACGTTCATCTGTTTTTGCCAAAATCTCATTAATTCTTCTTCTTTCTAGTTGCGAATTTGCTTCTATCTGTATCCCTGAGAGCTTTAGTTCATTTAGAAGTTGTTCTGGATTCAAAGCTTTCTGCTTTTTTGAAATTAAAATTCTCTGTAAATCTTTTTGCTCCATTCCTTCCGGTAACTCGTCTGCAAGGTCCCACTTTTTCGGGAATTTTTCTTGAAGAAGCTTTCTATCTATGACATGAAGAGATTGTACACCGACATTTTTTAGTTCTGAACATATTTGCGCAGAAGCTTTAAATCCAGCCTCATCGTTGTCGGGCCAGATCAAAACTTTCCGGCCCGACAAGGGAGACCAATCTGTTTTTTCTACACTTCCCGCTCCTCCAGACCAGGTAACGGTTAAGAAATTATGGTTAGGAAATTTAGCATGCGCTCGATCAGCTGTCTTTTCTCCTTCAACAATTAGTATGGTGGCTTTTGGGAATTCGTTTAGCTTTTCTAGGTGATAGAGCGTTCTTAACTTCCCTTCTGGTTGGTATCCCTTTAAGGCCCACCGCCCCTTTCCAGAAAACTCTTTTTCATAACCAAAGCTTAATGGTGGTGTGATTTTTTTTGACCGATCCTCTTTGTCTTGTAAGCGAAGAACATAATAGAGGAGGCGACCATTCTCATCTTTATAAGGGTATCTTGCAGTTTCTTCGTAGTAGTAGTGGAGTTTTGAGTTTTGTATCTCGTTTAATTTTGGAGCCGCTACTCCCTCCTCTGGTACAAGGCTCACCCAATTTTTATTTTTCTCCCTCTCTTTTTGAGTCGCTCTTTGAAAATTCACAGGAGTTTGGATTGTTTCAGCAACTCCCAAAAAAGCTCTGGCCCACTCTTTAGCTTCATCCTTGTCGATGAATAGAGCGTGCTGAATAAGAGATAGAGGTCCCCCTCCTTCTTGAGTTTCAAAATCATAGAACTGCCCTGCTTTTTCACCACTATGCACGACCGATAAGGCTCCCTTTGCGCCAAATCGATAGTTAGTCTGGCTTTTTTGAGTTGGACCATCAGGATAAAGTCTATAGAGAAGCTTATCTAGGTTTTCCTTTAGGGCAATGTTGTAATTGGGACTTCTCCCTCTATTTAATCTCTCTTGCAAAGATCTGTGTTTACTGCTTTGGTCTGTTAAAATTCCTACGGCTTTGGGAGAAAAAAGTGTTTCTAGATCTTTTTTCTCACATTTTTGCAAAACTTCATCTGCCAAAGCATTTCTCAATCCGCATGTCTTTTGCCATGTTCTGTATCGAGAAACTCCCGCTAGCGGAATATTCCTTGAAGCTGCTTCTAGTTCAGACACCTCTTTCATTTGTTGGGCTTCTTTAGATGCTTTTACGTATTTTTCTATCAGATCCTTATGAGGGCTACTTTTTCTTGTCTCTTTCATCGCAGCACTTGCACTTTGATAGACATCCCATTTCTCTTCCAAAGGGGTTTTCTCAGGAATGTTTTGTAGTTTATAGCTTATATTTGAGGTGAGTTTGGTAAAGTCTTTTAATTGTAACTCTTTAGAAACTGCAGTGGCTTTACCTCTTATGGCAGGGATTTTAGGTGCACCATAAAATTCTTTGTCTAATTTCCTATCTCGATGATTAAGAAGCGCGTTGGCTCCTCGACCTACGAATTCACCCCATAAGGACAGGGTATGTCCTTTTACTCTGTCTCGTATATGTTCCGATCCTTTTAGTTCCTGCACTCTCTCCCTTTTGCTCTCTCTTTTTTCTTCGTCAACAATCTCATCTTGAGAAGTAAACTGCAGGGTCGTGGATTTTTCTCCCTTTCTATATGCTTGTCTTTTTAAATCTGCGAGTGAAAAAGTTTCATCTTTTGAGAGGTAAAGTGCTGTATCTTTTTCATGCCGTGTAAGACCTACATAAAACATCTCTTTATTCATTGAGGAGCTATGAAGCACATATGCTCTATCTACTGTTCTTCCCTGACAACGGTAATAAGTGCTTGCGTAACCAAGCTGGTAAGAGGTAAATCTCTTTGGATTAAAGGAGACTCTCTTTGAGGCTTTTCCACGCTGATTAATCGCTACTGTGAATTTCCGTTCACTTGCATAAATAAGTACTCCTGTCTGCCCGTTAGTAACTCCAAGCTCTTTATTATTAGCGCGAAATTCAATTTTGTCATTTACGCTCGCGTAAAAATCTCCTTTTGCTGTTTCACAAAAGTACTCCTTATCTTGAATCTCTCCTCTCGATTTTCTTACAAGTCTAGCTAGCTCGTTAAGTACTCGTACTTCACTATTTTTATGAGCCACCATGAGGAGCTCTTCTCCAGGGTAATTATCCTTATCTTTTGCCCACTGTGATACAAGAGCTTCTATTGATTCTTTTTTTGTTTCTGTCCACTTCAGTCCCTCTCTGCATGAGAGCTGATCGAGAGCTGCCCCCATTTTTCCTTTTGCAAGTTTCTTAGAAATTTCTCTCTGGTAGGTCTCTTTTTGCCTTTGGATATTTTCAAGCTCATGGGATCCAAATTTCTGACAAAAGATTGCAAACATCCCTCCCCTATCTACAGAAGGAAGCTGAGCGGCATCTCCTGATAAAATCACTTTAACTCGCTTCTTTTCAGCCGCAATTAAAAGCTCTGAGAGCAGTTGGTTTCCTAGCTTTCCCGCTTCGTCTACAATCCACACCTCTTTGCCTTTAGTAATCTCTCTCTTTCCATGCTTTAGTCCAAATAGAAATCGGTGGATATTTTCAGAGTTTTCCAAACCTTTTTCAATTAGTACGTTTGCTGTAGCTGAGTCTGGGCCAAATCCTCTTACTTTAATTTTTTTTGAGGTGTATGCATTTTTCAAAGCATTCAAAAGATAGCTCTTTCCTGTTCCTGCATAGCCTTGTATACAACTCAAGTTTTTCTCTCCTAAGATCCCCTTAAATGCTTTGCTTTGTTCTTCATTCAAGCTTTGGCTATTGCTCGTAATCTCTTTTTCCCAGCTTGTGGACAAAATTCTCTTTTCAGACATTTTTTCTGCAATTCTAAGAATTTTTCTCTCTTCAGCAAACACTTCCTTTGATGTCCATTTATCGGTCTCTTCTCCTTTAACGCGATCAACCAAATGGATGAGGTTGTCTTGAGACCAAAATTTCTCTTTAAATCCTTTCAGTTCGTTTACGCTTGTATGTTTGTCGAGGTAACGGTCAAGGTCTTCTTTAGTGAAGAAGCTTTTGTGTTTGGTAAGTGCTTTTAATACAGAGTCTGGCTCTTTTGATTTTTTTTGGTTCATTAATGCGATTCGATCGTGCTCTTCCATCAGGGAAAAGGCTCGACCTCTCATCCGTACTGGTCCAAGGTGCTCTTGTGGTACGATTCCATTGTGGTCCACTTGGAGTGCGTATCCTTTTTGTTTGAAGTATTCATTCTGATGATTGCTCCACAGCTTGCCCCAATCAGATCCTGAGATCACTCTCCCTTTTCTAACTCCTGGCATGAGATCTCTTGCTTTGTTTCCTAGTTGCTTCCCTGTGGGATCAAATCTTCTTGTTGTTACGAGGACGTGAGCGTGCCAGTTGTGCTCTTTTTCTATGAAGCCGCTAAACTCTTTTGGGTTTAAAAGCAGTTGTCGCCCTTTGCTTTTCCCTGTATTAAGCTTTATTGTGTATTTGCCATTGAGCTCGTGGATGATTTCTCCTCGCTCTCCTGCTGTTATCCCTTGGTCCTTCCAGCTTTTTGTAAATTCGATTTCTCTTTTAGGTTGGTGGATGTCTATTTGTGCTGCTAATCCTTTATCCACTAGCTCTTTTTGGATTAGGGTTTTCACTAATTCTTTGCGATCTTCAAGTGTTACGACTGCATCATCTGGAAGCGCTAGGACTATCTCAAGAGCTGTTTGAGAATTTTTTCTTGATTCTGTCCTCTCCGCCAGGTTCCAGAGTTTTTCTACACTCTTAAAGCTTTCACTCGCCCCTTCTGGCAATAGCACTTCGTGATAAACTGGTGGTTCTTGCCTTGAAAAATCGTAGACTTTTCCTGGCATTACTGTATTCCCTTCAAATACAACTCTTGATCTCGATACGTACGCAGCTTTGTAACATGCATTTTTCATTTCAGATCTTTTTACAAACTCTAACCTTGCGAAACCTATTGCCACAAATTCTCTCCAAAATCGCTTTTTCTTTTTTATCTTAATGAGCAAAAAGACGCAAGCGCAAACGTAGTTTGCATATTGCGTATAATTTACTGCAGCATTTCAGAGAGGCTTCGTATTTTATGTGATTTTTCTAGAGTTCATTAATTTTTAGGTTCTATTTAGAACCATTGGAGTACTTGATTTAGGGATTGTAATCATGTAAGATGGGAGTCGTTAGTTAACGAATTTGGAATTGAAAATGACGGCAGTAATTGAGAGACAAAAAGAAAAGATAGCGCTGCAAAAAGCTAAATTAGAGGAGAAGGAACGACGCCTAAGGGAACGAGAAAGAAAACAGAAAACTAGAAAGTTAATCAAGATTGGGGAGCTTGCGCGAACTGCTGGTATTTCAGACTTTTCAGAAAAGACATTGCTCGGTGCTTTTCTCCAAATCGCTCTAGACATGAAGGATAATAGCAAGGTCTCTAATTGGAATCAGTTGGCTATCAACTCTCAAAATAAAAGCGCTTCCTCTTCAAGAATCATTCTGTCTTTCCCCTCACCTCCCCCATTAGAACTAAAAGAAGCTTTAAAAAGCTTAGGGTTTAAGTTAAATACGTTCAGGGATGAATGGTATGGAGTTGCGGATAAAAAAGCCGTTACAGAGCGTTTAAATGGCTTTGATGTCAAAATTGAAGTCGTTAATGGGTAACTTTTTAATCTCTCTAGAAAACCGACCCTTTCTTTTTTGTGGCTCAATCGCCCTTGCTTGCCTAACAGGTTCGCTAATTGCTATGTGTGCCGGACATATTCCTTGCTTGCTTTGCATCGTTCAGCAAATCTTGTTTTTTAATATTTTGGTGATTTCTGCAGTTGGACTCTTTTCCTTTTCGAAAAAAAGAGTTTTATTTGCGCTTTTAGGATCTTCTGCTGTCTTATGCCTGGTAGCTGCTTACCACATATTCGTCCGATACTCTTTAATCCCAGATCCTTGTTTTAGAGCAAGTCTATCAATAGAAACTCATAGCGATTTTTTAAAAGCTCTCAATGCGAATCAAGGATGTTCAACTAGCTCTTTGGATGTTTTTGGCGTTCCAGCGCAAATTTTCAGTTTTTTAGCAGCTTCATCGATGATTTTTATGTTGCTCGGCTGCAAGGTTAAAAAGTTTAAATCTAACTAGCCTAACCCTTTGATCTCTAAAAAAATTTGCCTCATACTGATTTGCCTTCAGAAAAAATTCTCAATGGTAGAAAGCTTCAGAGAATTTTGGTATTTGGGTCTAAAGAGAAGCTATTCACAAAAAATAAACCAACGAAAAAGCGAGCTTTTTTTAATATTCTTAATTTAGCTTTAAAGACTCTAGAGACTGACTTTCTCCTATGAGGAATGCAACAAAATGTGAATAGGTGCAACAGATTGTGAATGAGTGTATTCTATGCTATAAGAATTGATAAGCTAGGCCTAAAGAACACAGTACCATGAGACCAAAGAATTTCAAGCATTTAGCTACAGCTGTATAGCCCTCTCAAAGAGGGGCTATTACAGCGTGGTAGCCTCTTTTAAGATCTACCTATATTCTAAAGTATATCTTAAAAGATCTACCACTCACTTTTTATCTATAGAAAAACTGCCAAGTATGACGGTAAAATCAACCAAGTATGACGGCAAAGTCAACCAAGTATGACGGCAAAAAGCACTATTTTCTGCCAAGTATGACGGTGTTCTCTGCCAAGTATGACGAAAACAATAGCCCTACAATAGTTCCTAAAGAGAGTATTGTTCTAAACCTTTCAGGACAACCAATTCGTGTAAATCCACAAGAGGCAAGAAATAGTCTGTGATTAGTGAGCAAATTAAAACTTGGTGGACACTGCCAAGTATGACGGTAAATCGGGAATAAAATACAGCTCCACAGGTCGCTAGTATATTTCTGCCAAGTATGACGGTAAATGATCAAAAACCACCTGAGAACTCTAAACTAACAGTGTGCATGCAAGAGCTTAATCACCTGAAATACAAGAAGATAAAAAGAAATTGCCAAGTATGACGGTATTCTTTTCAGGTCTTCTGCCAAGTATGACGGTAATTAAGCAAAACTGGTGAAAAGACCCAATACAATAAAGAACAAGGCTTTACTACAAAGATTTCTGCCAAGTATGACGGTATTCTTTTTAAGGCCTTCTGCCAAGTATGACGGTAAAAATAGGTATTCAGAATTATACACAAACACTTAACCCCTTTTATATAAGCGATTAAGAGTAAAATTGCCAAGTATGACGGCCTTCTTTTTGAAGGCTTCTGCCAAGTATGACGGTAGTGAGGGGGAGAAAAAAAAGTTCCTTAAGAACATAAACAACAGGACGTTGTGATCACCTGTTTTGCCAAGTATGACGGTACTTCAAATATGTCAGCTGCCAAGTATGACGGTAATTGAATTCGCAAACAAAGGTGAAAAATGTTAGACAAGCCACTAAAAGTAAAGAAGAAGAAACTGTTTCTGCCAAGTATGACGGTACTGAAGTGAAGCTGCTGATCTTATATAAACCCTTGTAAAGACAATATTTAATTACTGAGGCGCCTGCCAAGTATGACGGTATTAGCAAGTCAGAAAATTGCCAAGTATGACGGTATTAATGAAATCAAGAATTAAACTCATAAAACTAAGTCACTGATAATCAATCTAAAAGATTTTTTCTGCCAAGTATGACGGTTAGATAAGGCGCAAAATTAAGAGATGAATGGAAAAAAACTGTCGTATCAAGGGTTCATTTCTGCCAAGTATGACGGTAATTTGGATTAAGAGTCAGTTGAAGGGGTATCTGTGATAAAATTGGGATTTAACTCAAAAACGTATTTGTTTTGCCCTAAAGAGCCTGTGACTATGTCGACGTTAAGGATGAGGCCTAGGTTTTTGCACGTTTGGATTGCGCCTTCAATGCGCTCTTTTAGTCTCTTTTTTCGGTGAAACTTCACACACGAATCTAACTTCAGGATGTAGGGAAGCTTGTCTTCATTGATTTCAGGTTTGTAACTTTTACAAGAAAGAGAGCGCAATAGATAGTCGCGCAAAAGATTCATGGCTTCAGTTACTAGCCTTCCCCCTCCAGCAGCAATTACCATTCTCTTATTAATATCAGAAGGGTATTCAACATACTTAGAGCTGATTTGATCTACCAAAATCGGATTAAAGCCAATGATCAACTCCCCCTTTTTTTCAAAAGCAGAGTTATCTCCCTTTTTCAGATTTTTAATCTCTTTTTCACTTAAGCCTTCGGTATAGCTAATAACCCTGATGAGGCCTTGGTACTCTTCAATTCTATCTGTAAGGGTCTCAATTTTTTCCCTTCACTTTCGCCTTTCTTTTTCTATCAAAAATCATCAAGAATTTCTTGTTAGCCAAGTTAATAAGCAAATTTTTGATGTACTTGATCTCCGCACCTGAGTAATCATCTCTTTCGAGATATGCTTTGTAAAGATCAGCAGGCTTTATTCTTAGAGTAGGGCTCTCTTTTTTATCTTTTCCAAAAATAACAAGTTCGTTCCTCTCATTTCCCTTATAATACTCTTGTGTCTCTGGGTCTGTATTAGAACTATATCTATGGAGAAGCCCCTGGAGTGCATTCAACAGGCGATCCTCAGGGGACGAAAGTCTAACACCTACTGCTTGTACCTCAATTTGCCCAGTTGCGATACGGTCCTTGACTTTGGGAGACTGAATTAAGTCAAAAAGAGAGGGCTGGTTGCTTGCTGGATAAGAGTGCTTCAATTTCTGATCTACGAAATGACCTGATTGGCGAAACTTTTGCTTTTTCGCAGGCTCAAACATTTTTCTAAAGTCTGACCAATTTTTTTCCAGAATACCGACGAACGTCTTGATTTCATCGTCACTTTCAATATCTGGATGAGACTTCAAAAGGGCACTTACCTGCTCAGGGGAAAGATTCTTTTCTTTAGCCAGCTTCTGCAGTCTTTCAAGAAGGAGGGGGAAGCTTTTATTTTTTCCCTTCCCCTCCGGGAAAAGATTGAAAAACTCCTCGTGAGTTTTTGACCCCTCTTTTTTCTTAGAAACCTTGGTCATAAAACGTATCTTCTCCTGTATAGTCTAAGAAGTTTCCTGATTCATGAATAAAGGATAGCGCAACATCGCCTGTTTGACCATGTCTATTTTTCGCGATAATCAGCTCAGCTTTTCCGGGACCAGCATCCTTGTCATAGTAATCCTGTCTTAATAGGAAGAGCACCGAATCGGCATCGTGCTCTAAGCTAGCACTTTCTCTTAAGTCACTTAAGAATGGACGATGATCCGCCCTCTCTTCGACTTTTCTAGATAGCTGAGCCAACCCTAAGATAGGAATATGAAGCTCAATAGAGAGATTTTTAAGACTTCTTGTAATAGCCGATACTTCTGCTAATCGATTCTCCCCTTTAGCTGACATGAGTTGTACATAATCGATGATCAAGAACTGAATGCCCATCTCTTTTTTTAGAAAACGCGCCTTCGAGCAAATTTCTTTGAGTTCATGACATCCTTCAGCAACAAAAATCGGAAGCTTAGATACCTCTTTTTCAGCCTCCTTTAGTTTCCCCCACTCCAAATCTGACGTTTTTCCTTCTCTAATTCTAGAGCCAGAAATGCCAGTTTCCATAGAGAGAATTCTTTCATATAACTGGTTAGCCGTCATTTCTAACGAGATAAAACCAACAGGATGCTTTTCGGCGACCTTCTTTGAGAAATTGAGAGCTAATGCTGTTTTTCCCATACCTGGTCTTGAAGCTAAAATGATGAGATTCGAGTTGAGAAACCCCCCAAGCATGCTGTCAACATCGAGGTATCCAGTAGAAACTCCATCCACAAAAGGCTTGTTATTCTCTTGAAAGTACTTCCTCCTAAACGCATACTCGTCAATAAAGGACTTCTCCCCTCCCCTGCTGATTTCAGTAAAACTGACAGAGTGCCTACTCACCAAAGATCTGGAAATAGATTCTAGCTTCTTGGGAAGGGAGCTCAATACGCTCTCGATATTGAATGAAGCATCGTTTTTTAATGAAGTATTGAGGTGATTAATCGTGCTAGCGACTTCACGCTTCGCCCAGTTATCCTTTACAATTTGAATATAGTCTTCCAATAGCACTGGAGATGGGGCAAGATTCATTAAACCAGTAATGAAAGACATGTGACCGACCTTTTTAGCCAATTCAGGGTCTTTTAATTCCTCAATAAGCGTAACGGTTGTAACACTTATATTTTTCTTTTTTAACTGTGAGATAAGCTCAAAAAGCTGCTTATGTTGTGTATAAAAAAATTTTTCGACACTCAGGTGTTCGAAAGAAAAATCTCGATCTCGTTCATCATTTAGCATGCGACCCAAGATGATTCGTTCGGATTCTTCAGATGCAAAAACTAGTTGCTTACCCATATTTTATAATCGTGTAAAAATTTGTATTTTAAGACAGAAGAAATTTAATTATAGCTCTTTTCTTGCTCATACAAAATTCGAATTGCTTTACGGATTAGAGATGTCCTGTCTATTTTCTCACCATTCATGATACCAGTTGTATACATCTCCATTAACATTTTGTGTTCTTCTGGTGGTAACACTACACCAACTCGTAAGAGTTCTTTTTTTGAGGAAGATTTATCACCCCCCTCCCCTTCTTCCTTAGGATTTTTCCTAATCTTAGGTTTGATATCCTTCCCTTTTTCTTTTGAATCTGAGTTATTATAGTTTGAAAAAGATATCTTTTCTCTCTTCTTTTTTAATTCTTTCCCTATATCATCAAACCCTTTCTCTTTCATACAATTACGACCTCTCGTTTGATCACTTCTTTAGCAAGATTTTTGTAAGCCTTGGCGCCAGCGCAGTCTGGACAATAATCTGTGATAAGTCTTCCTGCAATCTGAGCTTCATCAATTTTCACATTTCTTGGAATTTTAGTTTTGAAGACTTTATCTTCAAACGCATATTTAATTTGTTTGTAGACAGTTCGTGAAGCTTTAGTGTGTAGATCGAAAAGATTAATGACTAGCCCCAGTAGTTCAATCTTGTGGTTCACTTTGGATCCTACATTTTTATTTGTTTCTTCAATAATGTCTAGAAAACTATTTAAACCCTCGATACCGAAGCCTTCTAACTTTGTTGGAATAAGAAGCTCTTTGCAATACACTAAAACATTGGTTGTCAAGAGAGTGTAAGTTGGGGTGGTGTCTACAATCACATAATCATAACCTTCAAGGCCAGAAAGCTTTGTACGAAGTTGGTATTCTTTTTCTTTTTTTTGATGGAGTTGCATTTCTGCTAATGAAAGCGTTGTGTCACAGGGAATGATATCTACTCCCCTTATGCAAGTTGGTTGTATGACATCTTTAAAAGAGACATCGTCATATACAAGTAGCTCTGCTAAAGTCGGAGTGTCTTCTGTAGAAACCTTAAAAGATCTTTTGCTATGTCCTTGTGAATCTGCATCAATAAGAAGAACTTTTTTCTTTTGCTTTGCGAGAAATGCAGTTAAATTGATGGCCGTAGTGGTTTTTCCAACCCCACCTTTATTGTTTGCTACAGCTATCACCCTCATACACTCAATCCTCTTTAAAACTGATTCTTCTAACCGCATTATACATAAACGCGCATGTCTGTCAATAGCAATTTTTGTAAAAACGAAAATTTGACTAATCGACTCTGCAAACATTTACATAAACAACTACTCTACATTTAGATAAAACAAAAATGCGATCATACGGCTAATCAAAAAAACAAATCATCAATTATTGGAGCTTTGTATCATTAAAAAATACAAACAAACGAATAAGCGTACATTCGTATAGTCAAAATTGAAAACTTACGCACAAATGAATATCAGATAAAACAAATATTAGCATACACGAAAAACGAAATTCTCAACTAAGCGAAAATCACAAAAAACACATATTCGCATGTGTGTATATGCAAAAACACAATCAATTGTGATATCAAAAAACTGTACTTTATAAAATTCTAACCTTTGTTTGTCTGGTTGTACATATGTTCGATTTTTTTATAAGTCGTCTATTCGTAAAATTAAGAACACCACTAAACGTAAAGCCGTAAACACAAATTTTCAATTATTCGAACATACAACAAATCTAAAAATAAAAAATTTAAACACGCGTAAACACAAACAAATATAAAATTGTTGATTAAAAAAATAGAACAATCGAAAAAGCGAATGTTTGCATAAACAAAAAAACGCATGTTAGTATTTTTGTTGCAGAAGCAAAGTGTTGGTAATGAGCAAAATAAGCTGTCAATAAATTTTAAATAACGTAAGTTTTCACGCTTCATTCCAATGCAAGACATACTTAAGTAATTTTTTTAGCTTAGGAACTGCTTCGAAAGTTGCAATTTAGAGGCAGATTAGATTTTTGCAAAACGTAACAGGACTTTCTTTTTCATGTAACTACTTGATGGATCTCCAATCTATCAGCCGAAGAAAATAATCAAGCACAGATAGGGGAGAAAAGATGCTAATCTTACTAGGTATTTCGCCTTTTAGAACGTTGATTTAGCAAAGAAGCTTATTGAAAGA
Organism: Candidatus Algichlamydia australiensis; assembly: GCA_033977065.1. Lineage (GTDB taxonomy): Bacteria > Chlamydiota > Chlamydiia > Chlamydiales > JAJFMI01 > Algichlamydia > Algichlamydia australiensis. Next base: position 22,241 of record JAXCHI010000001.1, on the reverse strand, counting down.
AGAGAAAAATGGCAAGCAAGAAATGGGCAAAAAAACTTTCTCTAAGCAGAAGGATAGAGAAATTGCCTTGAGAGTGCACAGGTAGAACATTTTACTAAACAAACCACTAAATTACTACAAAAATAAAAAATCGATTCGTATTGCGTATAAAAATAACAACTGATTAAGTAGGCAAATGTAAAAGTTAATTAAACCCGAAACTAAATTAATGAATTGTTATTTAGGGAAACTATTTTCTAATCGCTCTTACAATTTTTGGAAACCGATTTATGCACGGATCTACAGCTTATCAAGGCTCTGGAATTTCTTGCAACTTCTGCAGAATCACTTACCTAAATGTCATTTAACATCGAGTATTTATGAAAGCAATAAGCAGACACTTCCCTTTAAGCCCTCTAGCTTTGACCTCTCTCACTAAGTCGTCAGAATTCTTTAACTGGGAGAGACTATACAAGCTAACAAACCTTGATAAAAAAGGACCCATAATAGAATGGAAGAAATTGGCATTTGTTAAGGAAAGTGAAGGTTTTGGTTGCTGTCAGATAAGAATAAAAAACCTTCTAAATGAAAAGTATTGTGTCTCACTTCATACAAAGAGAATGGTGGAGCATGCCTCTTATGAAGTGGAAAAAAAGAAAATCAGAAGATCTTCTGGATTTCCATTTTACAAAGACTCTTCTGGAAATATTCTGATACAAGCACACGCTGAAAATATCCATTATTTAAAATTGATCGATTTAACTACTGGTGACACATTTTTATACTCAAAACACCCCAACTCTTTCCTCCAAAAGAAAAAAGGTGTCACTCTTTCAATGAACCCTTTAGATGATGAGAATCTGGAGTTTCAGTGCATGCTATCGGGATTAGCCCCTTATGAGAATGTTTTGATCAAAATAGGGTCCAATGCGAAGATGTCTCTATCTTCGTCGGAGAAGGGTGAAGTAGTTTTTTTCATAGATGAGAAAGATAGAGAAAAAGAAGAAGAGGGGAGTGTGCTTATAAAAAGATATCTGGGAAGACGATCTGAAATAGAATTTACCTATCAATGGGAAAGTCTACTAAACTGGGGGGTACCCTTAAACCATGAGGTTGTCTCCAAAGCACATACTAATAATCGTTTAAAAAGGAAACACTATGAACAGACAAGTATTTGCAGCCGCGCTTTCTTTAGGCGCCGCTCTTTTTGGGTTAACAAAAACGGAAAAATCAGAGGCTAAGTACGAAGCATACGAGCATATCAAAGAATTTTACGCACAAGTAGGGGAGGGGAGCGAGGAATTTTTGGAAGAATATCTCTCTTCAAAGGCAGAAGTAAATAAAAATCGAATTTTTGGACTACCATTTCCTGATGAAATGGAAAAAATAGAAAAATGGGATTATATTTTCAGGCTTTTGTCAGGTGAAAGGGAGGCAATGATTACGCAGTTTGGATCACATGTTGATTCGCTATACACAACTCTTGACACATCAAAATCTCAAGAATTTTTGCAGGAGTTTTGGAAAAAACCAAAACTATCACAAGAAGCATTCCCGTTGCTCGTAGAAAAGGCGATAGCAAACCAAGACATAAAGGCATTAAGAATTATTCTTGAGGCCTGCAAAGGAAGGAGATTACCAAAATCTCGACAAATAGCCTATTGCGTAAACGCAATTAAAAATTGTGATGAATGTTTTACCCTAGAGGCGATAAGAATCATCGCTGATGAAGAAGTTCTAGATAAACTTGCTGACTATGCCTACCGCAACCACAAGCTGGCAATAGCAGAAGAATTAATGATGCTCATGAACAATGGAGAAGGGCTCTACGGAGGAGGGTCTTATTCTTTAGGAAAAGCGGTAAGACAACACGACCTTTCTCAAGTCCGATCAATCTTGGATTCAAATCCCCAAGCAAGTCAAGAGAACATAAGTGCTTTAGAAACAGCCATCAAGAAAGGTTTTCTAGACATTGTAAAAGAGTTCATAGAGCATGGGGTAGACCCTAATTCTGTAGGTCGAAATCACTACTCACTTATTCAAGTTGCAACAAAAGAAAAACAAGAGGCGATAGCTGAGTACCTTCTCTCTTTGGGACTTGATTTTTCAAAAAGAAGAGGGTTTGGTAAAGCAGCTATTGACTTTGCTGCCCAAAACAACATGTGGAAGATTGTGCAACTTTTACAAGAGCAAGGTTGCGAATACTCGGATACAGTTCTCATTTATGGATTCATTCGAAATAATCAAACTAAAGAGATAGAAAGTCTTGCAGCGTCAGGATTCCACATAGATGGACGCACAGCTAACGAGCAAACCCCACTTATGTATGCGAGCGAGCACGGAAAGCTCGAGGCAGTAAAAAGTCTCGTTACATGTGGAGCAGATATCAATGTTAATGTACATTACAACACCCCTTTGTCTTTAGCCATTGGAAACGATCATATTGAAGTCGCAAGATTTCTATTGAGGTCTGGAGCTGACCCTCGACAGCTATATGGACCCTCTTACAGGCTTTTGAAAGACTCATGTGAAAAGGGTGATATGGAGACTGTGAGATTATTGATTGAAGGGGGACTAGATGTAAATTATACGTGGAATGGTTCCGAGAGATTTCTCCTAGCAGCAGCAAAGAATAACCAAAAGACTGTTGTAGAGTATCTTCTTCAAAACGGTGCAGAAATACCATTTGGTAAAAAGGAGTCTTTTCTAGAAGAGGCTCGTGCCAACTCACGAGAAGCAATTGTTGAAATGCTAAAAGCCACTCCAGAGCAAGTGTAACTAAATTTGCCTTCTTAGTACTAAGAGTAAACAAGGTGTAATTTGTAAACAATGTACACCTTGTTTCTTTTGTAATATTCTTAACAGGCCCGATAAACGGAGCCTAAAAGATAATTTTGTACCTGTTAAATAAATTTATTACGACACGAATCCAAATGACTTAAAATTAGATATTTAATCAATATTGAACAGGTTGGATTGTCGCAATATACCGCATATCGCGACACATAAATTGAAATTAATAGCAAATAGTGACAAAATATAGTTAATATGTGTCGCAATTAGGAGAAACCCTTGAATAACGTCAAAAATAATGAATTAGATAGGATTTTACACATTTTATCTAACTTTCCGAATGGCGCTTCTCTGCAGGAAATTGCTAAGGGGCTGCCAAACCTTGGAACTCGCACTCTCCAGAGACGACTTAAGACACTGACAGAGACAGGAAAAATTACAACGGAAGGGAATGCGCGTAGACGCACTTATAAGTTATCTAACCCTAATTTGCGATTGCGTCCAGAAAAAGGAGCCTCTTTTCATCTTTCTAAAAAAGCATTAGCAATAAGATCGAAGATTTCATTGCCAGTTAAGTCCCGAAAACATGTCGCATACCGCAGAAGTTTTCTCGATTCGTATAAGCCTAATTCAACGTTTTATCTTTCAGAACCAACTAGAAAGAAGCTTTGGAATTTAGGTGCAACTAATGGAGCTAGTTATCCCTCGGGAACATACGCTCGGCAAATTTTTCATCGTTTACTTGTTGACTTAGCATGGAATTCAAGTCGACTAGAAGGAAATACTTATTCTCTTTTAGAAACAGAGCGTTTGATTGATTCGGGGATTCTTGCAGAAGGAAAAACCACTATTGAATCTCAGATGATCATCAATCACAAAGCTGCAATAGAATTTTTAATCGAACTAGAGTCTGAGCCAGACATTTCTCGTTTTGTGATAAAAAATATTCACGCTTTGCTCGCAGACAACTTGCTTGCTGACTCTGCATGTGGTGCTTTGCGTAAAATCCCAGTTGGTATTCAACAATCAGTCTACCAGCCTCTTGGTGTTCCGCAGCTTATAGAAGAAATTTTCTGCCAGATCATTGATACTGCTGTGGAAATTGAAGATCCATTTGAACAAGCCTTTTTCCTTATGGTTCACTTGCCATATCTGCAGCCTTTTGAAGATGTAAACAAGCGCACTTCTCGCTTAGCGGCAAACATCCCTTTGATTAGAAACAATCTCGTGCCCCTCTCTTTCATCGATGTCCCCAATAAAGTCTATATCGATTCTCTTCTATCCATCTATGAGTTAAACAACTTAACACTTCTTGAAGAACTATTTGTTTGGGCATATCAACGCTCCTGTTTTCTCTATGCTGACACAAGAAATCTTGTAGGTGAACCCGATAAGTTTCGCTTGCAACACCGAACAAAAATTATCCGCACTGTAGGAGATGTTGTACAAAATAAAATGAATAAAGTTGAGGCAATCGCTCTAATCAGAAAAAATGCAGCTAAGTTTGAGAAAAAAGATGAAGCCGATCGATTTATTGAAATAGTCGAAAGAGAGCTGCAAAGCCTTCACGAGGGAAATATCGCGCGCTACCGTATACGTCCTTCTGAGTTCGTTGCATGGACTAAAGTGTGGTGTTGAGCGAGATGAAAAGGAAGAATGTAGATAGCGGTATTCAATAAACTGAAGAAAAGAGTGCCAATTCAAAATGAGACAGCTATTAGAAGGCTTTAGGCTCTTATTTGAGAGAGTTGAAAGCTGCTCCTAGTAGAAAAAGTTCTCCTACTAGGTAAAAGAATTTCGTATAAAGATTCTATTAAATCAAGAGAGTGTTTGATACTTTGTCTGTTTTTTTTAAACTTGAAATGCCTATCTTTTACTGCATAGCTCGCTCTTATTTCTTTACTGTGTGTTAGTTTTTTGCTATTGTTAATTATCTAGAAAAATAAAACGTGTTATAAATGAAAAAAAGTATAATAGTTTCATTATTAGCTTTCTCTTGTTCTTTTACTTTTTCAGGTGAACCCAAGAAAATAGATCTATCACAACCTCTTAGGATAAAAGATTTTATTCCAGATGATGCTTTAGCAGCTACTCTTGCAGTTGACCCAGCTCTACCAGAAAATTTTATAGCGAGATCTCCTAACACAGATGAAAAAGACTATCTTATGGGAGTGTATTGGGGGAGCGAGAAAGCGATAAATGAATATTTTAAAGACCCAAATACTCTTTCTGAACCTATCATCAGAGCAAGACTCTCTCTAAATGTCGCGCAAGACAATCCTGCTGGATTTGATGAAGAAAAATTAAAAAAAGAAGTTAAAACAGATTATCCCAAAGGAACACTACACAAGCTTGGGAATTGGGGAAACTATCAGTATTCATTGATATCTACGGTAATGGAAGGAAGGAAGCTTGACTTAGGCTGGGTTTGCTTAAATGATGAGTCTAGGGCTGTGTTATTCTTACAGCTTATTCGACCCGAGAAAGGGATCTATTCGGATGAGAAAGCAAAAAAGCTATGGAATACATTTTTTGAAGAGACTACAGAGCTACCAAATCCATTGTTTGCAAAAGCATACGGTTATGAGCTGTATAAAGGGTACTCAATTCTTTCTGTAAGTGGCTATCGATATAAAATAGCAGCACAAAAGAGAAGAAGAGATGGAAAAGTTCTATTTTGCATAACCCCATTGAGTGAATCTCTTCGCTTCAATTATGAAAATGCAGAATTTGTCACAGGTGATGAAGACGATTGGCTTAAAGGAGAGCTTCTTTTGGTTGTGAGTGGCGCAGTTGAAATTAACAACAAAAAGCTTAACTTGACCTCATTTAGGTCAGATGGTGTTCGACTTGAAGAAGTTGAAGAATTCACTCTAACAAAGCCAGAAGGGGAGGGGGTGGTCTTTAAAGAAGTCGCTCTTTCAGAAGAAGACGTTCAGAAACCAATATCAACGTCCTAACATATTACAATTAATTTACATCAAACACTTAAATTGACATGAGAAAGTTTTTTACATTTCTATTTTTTACACCAATGATCTGTTTTGCAGATCAATTAACACACAAAATAATCCCAGACGACTGCCCTTATATTAAAGGCCTAAGCAAGCAAGATTCAGCGCTTAGCTTTAACGTTGAGATGTTATATGAGATAGCAAATCAAAAATCAAAATATAGGTGCTTTGATTTCCAACTCAACATTCCTGAAGGAGAAAAATATCGCTATCGAGTTACCGAAAATGAAAAAACACTGTTTAATGAAAAAATGAAAATGATAAATGGATCCGTCTGTAAAATAAAAGATGGGCAAAAGCTGTCCGATTCTTTATCGGTTATGGATTACGACATACCGGGAAGAGTTGTTGTGTTTGAGTTCTACAATAAACTCCTTTCAGCTCCCACCAAAAAAGCATTTATCCCTTTTTGCAAAATGAGTGAAAGCATAAAGGATAATGCTTGTATTTACTATTCTTTGACAGTACCAACTTCTAAAGCCTTTTTAATTATTGGTGAACAATTCTTACCCAGTGAAGAGGTTGAAATTCTATGTTTCTACGGCGACAACACGTCTCCTGCAGTTAAAGAAGAAACCCAAGCAAATAAAAATGGCAGGATCTTTAGTCGAATCTATCCGAAAGGAAACGAGAGCCGGAAAAAACAAATCAAGATCATTGCAAAAAGAAAAGGCACAGGTGAAGAAATAACCCTCCACCTAAAAAAGTAGAGGGGAGTCAATGCTTGCTCAAATGAGTATGCAAGAGTCACTATTGTCTCTCCTATGACGGGTTGTTGTTCTTGCAGGCGCTCTCTGAATAACCGGCTTAGGTTGTTCAGGAGGTTTTTCGAACGTAACTTGTCTATAATGTGCTTTTCCTCCTATTCCGTAATCTATGGTGGGAACGGAGATTCCTTCACCCGGTGAATAACAAAAATGGCCGTCATCTTCCATTATTTCTTCAAAAATTCTCATAACTTCAGGAGATGATTCAAGGTGTTTTTTAAAAGCCTCTGCTCGCATGCGTACTACGGAAGAGGGGAGGCGCTTGTTGCCAAAGGGTATCTTTTTTCCCTGGGTATGAATTTCATAGGTATGCGCGTCTATCTTTACTAATTTAGACTCGTAAGAAGTTGGAGAAGAAGGAGAGGTTTCTGTAGGTGGAGCAGCATCGCTTGAAGAAGGATAAATAGCTGATGGAACAGGTTTTTCGAACGTAACTTGTCTATAATGTGCTTTTCCTCCTATTCCGTAATCTATGGTAGGAATAGAAATTCCTTCACCCGGTGAATAACAAAAGTGGCCGCCATCTTCCATTATTTTTTCATAAGCTCTCATAATTTCAGGAGATGATTCAAGGTGTTTTTTAAAAGCCTCTGCTCGCATGCGTACTACGGAAGAGGGAAGGAGCTTGCTGCCAAAGGGTATTTTTTTTCCTTGGGTATGAATTTCATAGGTATGCGCGTCTATCTTTACTAATTTAGACTCGTAAGAAGCTGGAGAAGAAGGAGAGGTTTCTGTAGGTGGAGCAGCATCGGTTGAAGAATGATCACTAGCTAAAGGAGTAGGTTTTTTAGAGCATGCGCGTTCAATGACTTGGTTTCTGTCGGATGGAGCGTTCTCACTCGTACTAATTTCTGCTTCTACATCTCTACGTGAGACAAATTCATATCCATGCTTCTGAATTTGATCAAGAAGTTCGTTAAAAACAGGAACAGAAGTCCATTCATCTTTTACAACTCTTTCTCTACATAAGGGACAAGGAACCGCTCTTGCCAAAGGGTGATGGCTTTTGAACCAGTTCACTAAAACTTTTTCTGAAAACAGGTGTCCACAACGAGTGACCACCGGATCGACGAAAACTTCTCTTGTTACCGGGTCTTGAAATTGTAAACTAAAGTCTACGATTTCCCATTGACTTGGACGAGATTCTAATGATGCTTTACCTGACATAATGCTCTCCTGTTAGAGTTCATAAAGATATGTTTAGAAAAAGTAAAGATTTTATCAATACATCAATTTTTGTAAAGAATAGAGGTATAGAATTTCATAAGATTAGTTATCTCTTTCCATCTTTTCGTTGATGGCCTGAGATATCCAGCTATTTTTGGAAGTTTTGATTGAGTAGCTATTTTCGATCGTATCCAGGTGCTCGTTTAAGAGACTCAGAAGTTTTTCATCAATTTTGCAGTTAAGTCGCTTGTCAACATTTCCTTTTTTAGGGAATTTGGTCTTTTTTAGAAGGCGCTTATCATTCTCGATTTTTTCTCTTATAGCATCAATGATCCATTGCTGTTTTGAAAAGCTATGGTTTTTGTGGGCTTTAATGTGAGAAATAAGAGCTTCAAGCTTTGAAGCTGTTGAATAATTTACACGAATAGAAACGCTACTCATTTTGATTTTTTTCAGGTCTTGTAAATCATCTTTTTTGTCTCGTGGCATTAGCAATAAAGTAAATTTTTTCCGAATGTTAACAAGAAAACGTATTTTCATGCCATCGGGCTTGTGATCATATCATCAAAAAAGAGTTCTGATCAAGAAAAGAGAATTGCGAGCTTCATTCTTTACGAAAATATTCAACCATCTTTTTTACTCCGTAGCACGAAGCTGCTAATCCTAAAGCACCAGGCAGAGAAGGGACTGTATTTATTAGTATTCTGCCTTCTAGGGGAATATCTGTTTTTACAGAGCTTGGATCGGTTAAGGATTTATAACTTGAAAATACCGCAATTGTACCCGCTGCAATCAGTAAAGAGTTAGCCAATATTGGTGTGACTTTTTTATTCGTTAGACCTTTTTCTTGGGCTACGTCAACAATTCTTGTCATACCAGCACTGAATCCAAGTGCCATAAAAGCAACAAGTGGTCTTTCCAATTCGTTATCTATGTTTTGGTCGGTTACGACTTTATATATCCCATATACAGCAGCGGGACCAGAGGTACCCATTAATGTATAAAACAGCACAGTATCTATTTTTCGAAGATTTTCATCTGTGAGGCCTAAATTTTCATAAGCTTGCTTTTCTTCTTCTGTGAGCGGAGTATCGTTGTAGTTGTAAAGAGTTGAAGGCCTACGAATTTGTACAAGAGTTGATCTTCCATCAGGACCTACCCTAAATTCGTGGGTTACTGTGCCAGGACCAGCACCAGGGACAATGGTTACCCTTCTAAAAAAAGCGGATGCAACAGTTCCCATATTTTGTAGTGTTGAGGGAGTAGTGCGAACTTCCCCAGAAGGGGGCTCACTAGTAGTTGTCTCAGTAGAGGCACTTGAACGGATGCCCAAAACATTTCCCATAATTCCTCCTTTATAAGTGAATTTTGCCCTAAATTGTAAGACGTCGATCAATTTGATTGCAAGAGAAAAACGGGAAAAAGCCAAAGAGTGTTTGACTAATATCAGATGCAGATATATACATATAATATGTGTAAATAAAAACACCAAAAAAATGTATATATATGCACGTTATATAGGAGAAAAGCAAGCCATGAAATCATTTTTAAGAAAGACAGCAAGAGGGGCAAAAAATTGTACAAGTTCACCCTATTTTTTTCCTGCTTTAGCTTTTGTATTTTTCTGCCTGACAGAAAGCACGATTTACGCAGACTCTACAACAGACTTGTCTCAAATGGATACTCTGACAAAGTCCACAATTGAGATGATCTTCGCTCCCTGGGTAAGAAAAACTGCCCTTGCCTTTGGAACAGGCTTAGGATTATTTAAATCCTACACAGGAGGATCTGTTATGCCTCTCCTCTCATATGGGGGATTGGGCCTTGTCGTGAACTTTGTTCCTTCTCTGATTGAAGTCATCACTAAAGTAGGATCGTAGTGCAAAATCGTGTGATTAAACACCTAGATAGTCCTATGAGGATCTTGAATTTTTCTATTCAAGAGCTTGTGACCTATTTAGCACCCTTTTTTGTGGGAGCACTCTTTGATAGCCTCTTTATTATTCCATCCATTGGGATAGTCGTTTTGGTCCTAAGCAAAAGAGTGACAAAAAGGATGCCCAGACGATTTCTCATTCGCTATCTATATTGGGTTTTTCCCACAGCTCAATATAACAAGCTAGGAAAAGTTCAATTTCCGGGATCTCATATTCGCACATGGATTAAGTAGAAAATGGAAAAAGAATACTACCACTCAAGCATAAAAAGGCTCATTTGCCAGAGGAATATTCTCCTCTTCTTTTCTCTGGTATTGGGCCTTTGCGTGCTTTCACTAAGCCTTCTCCTATTTTCGAAAAAGGAGAGGCTTGTCATTGTGCCAACAACAGGAACTTCTATGTGGCTTGAAGCCAACCAAGCATCAGAAGCTTATCTCTACAAAATGGGAACCTATATTTCAGATCTACTATTCAATCGCTCTCCAGTAGACATAGAGCAAAAAAACAGTGCGATTTTAGAGCATACACGCCCCGAGAGCTACCACGAAATCCGTAGACAACTACAAAACGAGAAAAAAAGCATTACAGCACAGAACCAATCCTTCTACTTTAGGCCTGCAAACAGCACAGCTAATGCAGTCAACAACACCTATGTTACAGAAGGAGAGGTCCTTGTTTTCATAGGAAAAGAGGGAGACGAGCCTGTCTGTATTCAGCAAGAGAAAAGAAAATACACCCTACAGTTTTCCTGTAAGGACGGGAGAGTCTACCTTGCTTCGCTAACAAAGGAGAAAATCTAGATGAAAAAGTACACCCTTTTACTATTCTTATACAGCTTTTCTACAAGCTTACATGGGTATGTAGAGTGCAATATAAACGAAAAAGAGCCAATGGAAGTACTTTTTTCTCACGATTCTCACAATCGAATCGGAGTAGAAGAGGGGAGTGTCGCCAAAGTCTTTGGGGATAGCACAACATTCTCCATAAGCCTAGATGGAACAACGGGCCAAGCTTTTATCAATCTCGAAAGTAGAATTGAAAAAACCCCTAAAACGATCACAATCGTAACAAGCTCAGGCTATGTACAAGATTTTTTGATCATCTCTCGAGACGGGGGAGGGGAGCATATAAAAATCAGAGAAAATCCTGCAGATGAAGAAGAGGCATTTATCCCAAATACGATCGACTTTCAAACTATAACAGTAGACCTGCTGAGCGCCATCATCTTAGGAGAGACCCCTACAGGCTACGGAAGAAGAGAAGCCACATCCCAAGATACCCTCAACCTGCCCAAACCTTTACATGCAAAAACACTCTATGCCCTAGAAGGAGCCTATGAACAAATCATCGCTTATGAAATTCATAACGTTAGCAAACAGAAATTCCATCTAGAGACTACAACATTAAAATCTGCAAGAGATTCATGGGTGTTTCTAACCAATCCCGACCTCAATGGTAGAGGAGGAAAAACCCTCTGCCTGATTTGCACACCGAAGGAGAGCTTCCATGAGTGAGTCAAACCCGTCAGATAAAAGGCTAAAGAAGCAGAAGAAGACCTACCTGATTCTCATCTTGGGAACACTTATGCTCTTAGGAGTATTGATCTTTTTCACAACAAACACAGAGGATCAGTCCCAAAAATCTCCTATTACAAATACATTCACGACCGTTTCTGAAGAAGTGGATTCGGAGAATTTGCGATTAGCGCAACTAGAAAACTTAGGAGACATCTTTAGTGAAAGAATACAAGAACTTGAAAAGAGCCTTCTTGAGGTCAAAAAAGAGAATCTCACTCTTCAGAATGAGAAAAATTATCTTCTTCAAGAAACAGAAGATCTACAAAACCAAATCCAAACCGTCCAAGAGCTGCAACAGCAAAGATTGGAGCATGAGGAAAAGCCAACTCTTTTACCGTTATGCGACTCCCCTTTGGAGCCAAACTTTACCGTTTGGGATCTTGAACGTGATGAAGAAGAGAGAAACGTACTCTTTGAAATACCCGCAGGAACCGTAGTGAAAGCTCTACTCGTATCAGGTGCTGACTGCGGCGTGGGAGTAAAGCCTACAGGGCCCAATATGGTCCTATTGCGCCCTTTAGATAACGGAAAGCTCCCTCGCAACGTGAAAGTGCCCCTTAAAGGAAGCGTCGTCATTGGAAATGCAATTGGAGACATTGCAAGCGAGCGAGTCTATATTCGCTGTGAGCGTCTGACGCTCGTGGAGAAAAACGGAAACTTTGTTGAAACCGAAACAACCGCCTACGTTTCAGGTGAAGATGGAAGGGAAGGACTTCGCGGAGTCGTCGTAGACCGTTCAGGACAAATCATCAGAAGAGCGGGATTTGCAGCCTTTTTCCAAGGGATAAGCCAGAGCATACAAGCTACCCTAAACAACCAAACAATTGAAAAGCTCTCTCAAGTGAATGCTGACAAGACTATCCTGGATATTGACATGATCCAAGACAGCGCATTCCAGGGCTTAAGCACCTCAATGGAGAAACTAGCTGAATACTACATAAAAAGAGCAGAGCAGCTACAGCCGGCTATCCAAATCGCAGCAGGGAGAGTCGTCGATATCATCTTCACCAAAAGCGTGAAAATAGGGGAGAGCGACTTAAGAAAGAAACTTTCATACGAAAGAGAGAGAAAGGAGCAGTATGGTGGTTAAATTCCTCTACTTGCTCCCATGTTCTCTTATGGTAGTGCTCTCTTGTTATGGGTTTGAGAGAATCGAAGAGACCTACTGCATTCCCTATGGAAACCCCACCGCTCCACTGAAAATCCGAGAGTACTATAGTTTTAGCTGTCCGAAGTGCTTAGACCTCTATCAAAAAGAATTTACAAAAATCAAGTCCGAGTACATCGATACAGGAAAAGTTTACTGGATTTTCCACCCAGATCCAGTAGACCTCTCTACACTCAAAGCAATGGACTGCTTGAGCAGATTAGATAGCAAACAAAAACGGCTCTTTTTTGAATCTCTATTTGAAGCGATGCGCCCTAGCACGCTCCATAAAGCGCCCAAACTTATGAAAAAGGCAATGGAGTATTTTAAAAAACCCATTTCAAAACTTGAAGAGTTGAAATACCTCGAAACAACACTAGCATTCCAAGCAGCTTTTGAGTTTTTAAAACAAAATCCCCCAATTCATGCCGTTCCCACCATTGAGATAGAGGGAGAGATTTTTGAAGAGATGCCAACTTTGGCATTTATACATGAACAGATTGAGAAAAAACTACAGGAGAAAAGATGAAAAAATTCTATCTATACCTGATTCCACTCTTCCTTATGTCGTGCGATATCTACCAATCTCGGTTTGATTGTCCTCCTGGAAAGGGAGTCGGCTGCGCACCAGTAGGAGATATCCTTGAAATGATAGTGGAACTCGAGAAAGGAGAGGATGCATTTACCGGAAACAGGGAAAAAGCCCTCTATCTTAGAAAAATGGCAGCAAAAGAGCCCTCTCGGAAAACCCCCAATTACCCTCAAAGGACACTGAGTCTTGTTCGCGATGAAAAAGGGGAACTTGTTGTAGTAAAAGAGGAAGGAGAAGAGATTGGGAATTCTTGATCGACTAGGGTCAAAGATGAGTGGAATTCTGGGTGAAGAGGAGTTTCACAACATGGGAAGTGAAAAAACCGCTTCTTTAGACCTGCACTTTTTCAGCGATCTTTTGTCCTATCAATTCTATGACGAAGAAAAACAGCTTTTTGAAAACAAAAGCAGCCTTGGATTTGTATTAGAAATTCCACCCCTTGTGGGAGCTACTACCGACGTAGAGCAGGAACTTTCCTCTCTTATAAGGGAGATAGGCCTTGAGGGAGCCTCAATCCAATGCTTACTTTGGGCAGATAACCGTATCGATCCCTTTGTCACCTCATGGAAAAATCCTCGTGAGTTACAAGGAGGGATTTTTCAAAAAATAGCAGAGAAACGAGAAACGTTTTTAAAAAGAGATCAAGCTGCTGGAGATGTCCCTCCCAGAATCTTTCGTTTTTTCTTCTCCTATGCGCTACCCAAAAAGAAAAAAGGTACCCAGCCCTACGAAGAACTTCTCGAGAGAAAGAAAAAAGCTCTAGCAACATTCTCTCGCTTTTCTGATCCTCATGATCTCGCCCCAACAGATCTAATACGAATTGTGTCGGGGATCGTGAACTTTTCATCGAGCACACAAGAAACAAGCCGTAAAAAATGGCAGAAGAGTCGCTTGCTATCCCAGCAAATCCCTCTTCCTGGAGGAGCTTTAGAAGTAAAGAATCACAGCCTCTGCTTTGATGAAAACGCCCTCTTTCGCAGCTATGAGGTAGTAGATTATCCCGATGGATGGTCCCTCAATGGAATGCGAGAACTAATAGGGGATTTTTTCAACAGATCCTACCAAATAGAATCCCCTTTTTACATTCACTATGGCATCTACTTCCCCAATCAAGAAAAAAAGGAAGCCCGATTTGCCGCCAAGTCCAAGCTGACAGACCACCAGTCTAAGTTTGGTGCCCTCTATCGAATGATACCAAGCCTAAGTAAAGAGGTTTCCGAAAATCAGTTTGTAAGAAAAGAGTTGATGGAAGGAGAAAAGTTTATAGAGACAAGACTTAACGTAGGCCTCTTTGCGACACAAAACCAGCTAATTCGCTCAGAATCTACACTCCTATCACTCTTTCGCAAGTATGGAATTCGATTAGAGCAAAATCACTACCTCCATCTTCCTGATCTTCTCTCCTCCCTTCCCATGACCTGGGGAGAGACATCCCATAACCTAAATGAAATCAAGAGAACTCGATGTGTTCGCACAACTCTTACAATGGAAGCGAGCCGATTTATTCCCATAATAGGGGAGTGGTGGGGAAACACAACAGAAGGGATGTTTCTTTTTGGACGCAGAGGGCAGATATGCACATGGGATCCTTTTGAAGTAGAAGGGAACCTCAATTCCATAGTTATCGGTCCCTCAGGATCGGGAAAATCAGTCTTCATGCAAGAGATGATCATGAGCCACCTAGGTACTGGAGGCAGAGTCTTTGTTTTGGATTTAGGACGAAGCTTTGAAAAGCTTTGCCACCTTGTGGATGGACAGCACCTGAACTTCTCCGGAGGAAGCGGCCTAAATCTAAATCCGTTTCACCTCATCAAAAGCAATGGGAACATTGAGAGTACAAACATAGCAATTGAGATGGTCTCTTCAATTGTAGCAACAATGGCAATGCCCTCTCAGAAAATTGATAAAGAGAGATCCGACCTCCTTTCTTCCCTAGTAAGAAAAGTATGGGAGAGCAAAGGCTCAAAAGCTTGTGTTGATGATCTCATTGATCTTCTGAATCAAGTCTCATTTGATTCAGAGCTGATGCTCGGCGTAAAAGAGAGCCTAATTGAAGGGCTCAAAAAATACACCCGTAAAGGAACTTATAGTCACTACTTCTATGGAACAAAGCCAGCAGACTTTGCAAAAGATTTAGTTGTTATTGAGACCGAAGAGCTCAAAACAATGCCCGACCTACAAGCTGTAGTGTTGCAGATCTTCACACTACACATATCGAATCAGATTTTCATGGGGGATCGCGAGAAAAGAAGCCTCATCTGTATAGACGAAGCATGGGATCTCCTAAAAAGCCCTCAAATGGAAGGGTTCATCGAATCCTTAGCTAGAAGGCTTCGTAAATATAACGGAGCGCTCGTAATCGGAACACAAGGCATCAAAGACTTTCATCGGTCGCCAGGAGCTCGAGCAGCATTCCAAAACTCAAACTGGCTTCTAATGCTGGGTAAAGATGATGAGTCAATTAACGCCTTAAAAAAAGAAAACCTCATTCCTATGGATGAATACAAAGAAAGGGTACTTCGTTCTCTTAAAAAAGAAGATAGCAAGTATTCAGAAGTCTTTATTTACCATAAAGGATCGGGATTTCAAACAGTTTGCCAGCTAAAGCTGGATCCTTTTTCTGGAATGCTTTACTCAACAAAGGCTCAAGAGTTTCAAGCGGTTTTGGAACTCCAAGAAAAAGGAATGAGAACAGAAGAGGCAATTGATTGGATTTTACAACAAAAAAAGAACCTCAAAGAGATGGAAAAGAAAGGATATGGCATAAAAGAATCGGTAAAGAGATTGTTAAGTTAAATCTTGCCAAATATTTTGGAGTTTTGGGAGCTCATATTTGAAGAGTTTATTTTTGAAATTAATGGCGCAAATATTTGGTAATCAATCTGATGTAATTGGCCAACAAGCTGTTGGCTAATTACAAGTAGGTGAAATAATTTCTGCTTAGGAAAAAGTGGTTTCTAGTAGAGAGGAGTCAAAAAAGTAATGGCATTAGAGATAGAAAGCAGCAGTGTAAGAGATTTGCCAGAAGGATATATAGGCTTACTAAAAGAAGTTAAGGCAAAAGTAAGCAGTGCGCAGCTCAAAGCTGCTATAGCTGTCAATTCTGAATTAATTAAGCTTTATTGGGACATAGGAAAAAGCTTATCAGAAAAGCAAGCCAAAGAGAAATGGGGTGCAAAAGTAACAGAAAAGTTAGCGAAGGATTTAAAAAATGCTTTTCCAAGCATGAAAGGATTTTCGTTAACAAATATCAAGTATATGGTTCAGTTTGCTGAAGCTTATCCAGATATGGAATTTAGCCAACAAGCTGTTGGCCAAATTCCATGGGGTCATAACATATTGATAATACAGAGGTTAAAGTCAAGTGAAGAGAGACTGTGGTATGTAAATAAAACAATTGAAAACGGGTGGAGTAGAAAAGAGTTACTAAACAACACGGCTTCTAAACTCCATCTTAGGCAGGGAGGAGCTGTAACAAACTTCAAACACACACTTCCATCTTCACAGTCGGGATTAGCTGAACAAACTCTAAAAGACCCCTATTGTTTCGACTTTCTTACTCTTCGTAAAGAATTTGAGGAGAGGGAATTAGAAGAAGGATTATTAACTCATATTCAAAAATTTTTAGTGGAGTTGGGTACTGGATTTGCGTTTGTTGGAAGACAATTTCATCTTCGAGTCGATGATAAAGACTATTATATAGATCTTCTTTTTTATCATCTAAAGCTGAGATGTTACTGTGTCATCGATCTTAAAGCACAAGAATTCAAACCTGAGCATGCTGGAAAAATGAATTTTTACCTATCGGCTATTGATGATCTTGTTCGACATCCAGAGGATAGACCAAGCATTGGAATGATTCTTTGCAAGACAAAGAAAAACTTTACCGTAGAGTACGCTTTACGTGATTTGAATAAGCCAATAGGAGTATCTGGTTACGAGGCTCAAATAGTGGACTCATTACCAGAAAATCTTAAGGGGACATTACCTACGATAGAAGAGATCCAGAGCGAATTAAAAGATAGCAAAGAGGTAAATGTATGAGAAAGCAATTCGTTTGCTTTAAAAAGAAAGCGAAAAAAGTACAAAATCGAGTTTATCTCGCTGAGTTTAACTTTTTATAATCAGCGAGATAAACACTTTCTTTTTATTCGCCTGTACAAAAACACCTTAGAGAACATTGTCTATAAGATAGCAGGGAGAGAAATATGAAAAAATACGTGACAGGGGTTCTGATGATGATTTCTATGACTCAATTACAAGGAGAACACTTCAGCTCAAGCGGAAAATACTATCCTCTAGCAGAAGTCGGTCTACTTTCCTACCCAGAAGGAATACTAGGGGAAGAAAACTCTATTAGTTTAGAGAGTAAAGACCTCTATCATGCAAACATGGAAGGAGTAGCTGGAATTTCAACAGCAGAAGAAAAAAGAAGCTTTACTGTTGAAGTGGATCATACAATAACCGAAGACATCAAAGATGCAAACAACGCTACAATCATTAAAAAAGGGACCAAAATCAATCCCTTAAACTCACTTTTACTGGCAACAGAGCTTATTTTCTTGGATGGAACAGATCCAAAGCAAGTTGAGTGGGCCTTAGCACAAGGTAAAAACACCAAAATGATCCTGATTAAGGGAGATCCAATGCCATTGATTAGGAAAAATAGAGTACGATTTTTTGCAGATCAAAATGGCATTTGCAGTAAGCGATTCCAGATCAAGAAGGTTCCTTCAATTGTAAGACAAGAAGGAAATGTACTGAGGGTTGAGGAAGTACCAATTAATGGAGGATCAAAATGAAAAAACACGTAGCGCTTTTTCTTTTGGGATTAGGGTCTTTAAGAGGTGAAGATGATTTAAAAGAGATCATCAAAAACTCAGAAAAGATTTTGGAATCAAGTCATGAAGAGATCAGCTGGGAGCTTAGTCGGTGTACCTCAACAGAACAAGTGCTTGAGACCTACAATACAGCACCGAAGTTTCTAATACTGAACTCATTTTCAGTGCCCGTTAGTGATTGGTTGAAATACGATGCAGACCTCCAACGAATGGGTGGAGTGTTTGTTATCAGAGGCTTTCCAAGCAACTCTGTAGAGGAATTTGTTGCAAAAACTCGGGAGTTAAAAGAAGCAGGGTTGGTCTCTCCTATCGTTGTTGATCCAAGAGCCTTCAAAAAATACGATGTACAAAGGGCTCCCGCCTTTGTGGTAGATGACGGGAGACGCTTTGATGTTATGAAAGGCGCCACAAATATGCGTTATGTAGTTGAATGCTTCGCTCTTGAAGGAGATACATCGTCAACATCAAGGAAGTACGAGCGAATATATAAGAAAATCGCGACAAAAGACATTTTACACTGACTCCAATTAACTAGACCTCTGCGCTATTTGAAAAAGAGCGTTTTGAGGCCTGCTTTTAAGTACCTTGAAAAAGACATTCTTTCTAATCATTATTGGATTGGGGTGGGTCGCCCACCTCTTCTCAGGCCAGAGTAATTCGAAGGTCTTTAATCCATTTACAGACGTATGCTGGAGCTGCATTTTCCCTATGCAAGTAGCAGGAGTAAATGTTACTCCAGGCCATCTAGATTATTCCTCTTCAACACACCCTCTCTGCTTTTGCAAAGGAACACCTCCCAAAGGAGGAATACCGATCACGTTTTGGGAGCCACTATATATTATCGAGGTTACGCGTACCCCCTACAAACTTTCCCTATTTGGAGATTTTTACCTAATAAAACCGGGTCCAAATAAACATGGGGGTATTTCCCACGTGGGGGAGACAGGAAGAACAAGCTTTTACAATGTCCACTTTTACAAATTTCCGATTATGGGAATGGTAGATATCTTTTCTAAATTCTCTTGCTTGGAAAAAGGGAGCATAGAGTTAAAGTACATGTCTGAATTTGATCCCTTTTGGAATGATGATCAATGGGCAAATATTTTAGCTCCACAGAATCTCCTTTTTGCTAATCCTCTAGCCCAAACGGCTTGTATAACCGATTGCTTAGCAGCGAATATGAACAAACCACAAGACAAGCTCTTTTGGTGTGGGGGATGTTATGGGTCTTTATATCCACTCACGGGTCACATCTCAAACCACATAGGAGGCATACAAGCCAGTGCCCTTATCGTACAAAGAGCTCTAGCAAAGCTGCACTCTCTTAGAGTACTTGGTGTATTTGAAGAGAATGAATTTTGCCAGCCTGAGCACCCACTGCTGCTTAAAAAAACCGCTTATAAAATGCAGTTAATCAAGCCCATTCCCCAAACAAGTGGTGACTGTATCCCATTAGGCAAAAGCGATATTTTTTGGGGAACAGGGAAAACTTACCCTTACGGAGGAGAAGATTTTACATATCTTATCTGGAGAAAGAGACACTGTTGTCTCGATGCTATTAAACCAGCAATGAAAGCTCTCACATCAGGGGCTACACCATGAGAGCAGTAATCTTGTTATCGACATTATTGTTGAGTTCTTTAGTGGCAAGCTCAAGTCAATCAAAACTAATGAAAAAATCGAAAAAAGAAGCCGCAAAAGTTGCAAAACGGGAAAAAAGCAACCTTATTTCCCAATTGCAAGGACTTCTTTCAGAAGAAGAATCACTTGTTTCAAGAGATGACTTATTGCCTTCATGGGACAAAGGAAAGACCTTCTCTTACGAAGAATCATCAAAGAATCAAGAAGTGGCCCAATTGAGCTCTACAGGTCAAAAAAGAGAAACCTTTTCTGAGGATGAAATTTTTATATCTTCCGGGGCGAATATAGTAGAGAAGCCCAAACAAGAAGTAGGAATAATAAAAGAGGAGACTCAGGAGATTTCATCTCAGCCCAACATAGTCAAATGCAGTGAAGCAGGGGAGTATGAGGCAGTGATCACAAGAGAGTTGAATGTGGAAGTCGAGCCAGAAAAACGAAAGTGGATATATCGTTGTAAAGGCCATAAAGAGGAGAAAAAGTTTCATAATGATGAAATTGCGGTGGAGTATCAACAGAAAAAAATTAAGTTGTTGGAGAAAAAACCAGAGATTTCTCCAGACTATAAGGTAACGATCACGTCATCGAGTACTTTTGGAGTCAACAGAGTCAAAAGTAAGTGGAGACATCTGGATGGAACAAACTGCAAAAAAAGCACAAAGGTCTTAAAAACTGTCTCAGATCGAGAAGAAAAAGACCATTGGAATTCTGATAATCCCAGACTCTTAACATTTCTTGAGCAAGAGCCAACTTGTCATCTTCTCTTCTCTCAAGAACTTCAAGGGCCTGGAGAAAGGCTTATTAACGGAGAGCCAATCTTCCGGGATAGGTGGAAAGAGAAGCTCCACTATAAGTGTCACGGCCTCCCTAATCAAAAGTGCCAAACATACCGTGATCAAGGAGTTGTATTAGTGGAGAAAAAATGCATAAAAGAAGATCCCTTTGGGGAGTGTGTCCTATGGGAGAAGACCTATGATCTGAATAAGATGCGCCCCTCGCAGAAAACAGACATAGTCTTTGTTGATCAAGAATTATATGGCTTCGATGAAGAGCTTCCTTCCGTAGAAAAAAATAGAGAATTTGGTGAGGTAGCAGCAAGTTTTAGCATTCTTTCCGAGTTGGAGCAAGACCTGCAAAACACGAACACAGATGCTTCAAAAGCAAATGCAGAAATTTTCAAGGGAGAAGCTTTTGAGTGCACTCGCAGTCTCATCCATGGAATTCTCTACGATTGTTGTAAGAAGATGGACGGAATTGCCATTGCAGCTCATTTAGCAGACTGCTCTCCAGAGGAAAAGTGCCTGTCTAAACATAGGTACGATGGCAAGTGCCATTTCATTGGAACAAAACGAAGCCAGTTGGAAACAAAACAAGTCTATTGCTGCTTTCCTACTAAACTAGCTCGAATTGTACATGAAGAAGGGAGGAAACAGCTAAGATATACATGGGGAAGCGCAGCACGACCAAATTGCCGCGGATTTTCACCTGAACAATTTAGGAAAATCAATTTTTCTAAGCTTGACCTTACAGAGCTCTTAGATGATTTGAAAATCGACCAGAAAGAGCTCATGAAAAAACTTACTCTTGATCCGAACAAAATAATGAATGAAATGCAAGAGTTTAAAGCTCAAAATGAAAGGAGCCTCAGTTGAAAACGAAAATTAGCATTTTAGTATTTTTGTATTTTCGAATTTTAGTAGCTAATGACTCTTGGTATGATCAGAAATTAGAGGGATGGTACTACTATGAAAACCCTGCAAAACAAAAAGCGAAAAAGCAAGACGAACTAACCCCAGAAAAAGCACAAAAGATCATTGAAGCCGGAAAGATTCAGCTAGAACAATTGCTCTCTAAAGCAATTTTAGATCCCACTACTGAAAATGTAGAGAAATACATGCAAAAACAGAGACAGTGGATTGATCAAAATGCAAAGTTTGCCAATACATGGGGGAGAGTATTACTCTACAACCCCTCTCTTGGAGATTTCTTAACTAACCCCACTACCAGTTATGGAATCAATGCTAAACGCGAGTTTGATCTCAATAAGAGAAAAAATCTTCTAAGTCATCTATCAAAGGACCACTTCCTTCTCTTCGTGTTCAAAGGGGAGGAGTTTTATTCGAAACAGGCTGCGCTGGTAGCTCATCATTTTGGTGAAACGAATAACTGGAAAGTTCAAGGCTTATCACTAGATGGAGAGTCACTGGATATATTTCCTTCTCCAATCATAGATCATGGACTAGCGAAAGAAATCTACTGCGACACCTCTCCTGCATTTTATGTTGTCGAACCCTATGAAAATAAAGTTATGCCTGTCGGAGCAGGACTCATATCTGTAACTCAATTAGAGCAAAACATTGAGTTTCAATGCACTAGGAATTAAGCCTGCAGATAGGATAATCTTCTGATGATAATAAGAAAAAAACGTTATTGTAGTTAGATACCCGTAGAAGATATAAATCAGTAGAGTAGGAAAAATAGGATGAGAGGGTTTCCCTTCCTATTTTAGCGTGGATTATTTTTAGGAGAAGAATTCAATAAGAGCATACTTTTAGATGGAGCTATACCCCAATACTACTGAATCTAACATGTAATAAATTCATCAAGTAAGAAAAAATTGCAATTGTCCCTAAGAAAAGAAATAAGAAAACATATGGTTTAATGAGTTTATGAGCTTTCAAAATAGGAGTGTGGTTTTCTCTATGGTTTTTGCGCGAAAAAAATAAAATAAAGCTCATAAAACCAAAAGCATTGCATAAGATGAAGCACGCAGTTCCAATAAGAGCTAG